>NZ_CP042432.1:0-1440894 GCF_008033235.1 Anseongella ginsenosidimutans | reverse complement strand
CCCCTCTACCGTGGGCGGCGACGTGCCGAATACGAATTATGGGGAGATGAAATCAAACGGGTTTGAAGTGGAGCTGGATTATTCTAATAATATTGGCGGGTTCAACTATTATATTGGCGGCAACTATGGCTATGCCAGGGATGAAGTTGTAAAAATTGCCCAGGGTGAAAACATCCGGGATTACCAGAACCGGATTGGCCGGTCATGGAATTACATTGTAGGATATGAATACGACGATATCCTGAGAACACAGGCAGATATCGACGCGCTGCCCGCCGGCTATACGATCGATGGCCGGGCTCCTCAGCTGGGTCAGCTTAATTATATAGATTTAAACGGCGCAGGCGGTGTCCCGGATGGCAAAATTGATAGCTGGGACCAAAAAGTCATCGCCAACTATGCCGCGCCGACGTCCACCTATGGCATTAAACTAGGTGGCAGTTTCAAGGGCTTTAGCATTGATGTCTTTTTCCAGGGCGCGGGCGGTTACAAGAAGATCCTCAGCGTTCAGCCGCCTTACGGCTGGACACGTGTATACGGCATCTGGCAAGATCACTGGACACCTGACAATACAGATGCCTCCATGCCAAAACCGGACTGGAATATCGGGTCAAATCAATGGACCTCCACCTTCTGGCTTAAAAACGCCGACTATTTGAGGTTAAGGTATTTAAATATAGGGTACGAGTTACCTGCCAAAATACTCAGTTCCATCGGGATTGAACGAGTAAAACTATTTGCCGCAGGCACTAATCTATTCAACATATCCGAATTCAAGGCATATGATGTAGAATTAAGCAGTGCGGGTTCCTATCCGAATATGAAGAGCTATAGCTTGGGTTTAAGCCTAACCTTATAATTTAATACAAAGATGAAACGAACTAATTATATAGCAGTAATTTTTACTGCGCTCGGACTTGTTTCAGGTTCATGTGAAAAGGTATTCGATAAAGAAAACCTCAACGCCGTAAATCCTGGTGACGTATGGAGCAGTGAGGCGCTGGCCGAAGCTTATATCAATAATGTTTATAGCCTGTTTATGCCGGGCATGCCTTTCAACGGCGGGGCATCCGACGAGGCGCCAAATAGCGACGGCCTTACTATGCAGAGTATCCTTAAAGGGGCGGCTAGTGTCAATACCGTTAACTACTGGCCCTATGCGAATATCAGGAAAATCAATATTTTGCTTCAGGAAATAGAAACCAGTCCGCTCGACGGAGAGTTCCTTGGCCGCTTAAAGGGGCAGGCATTGTTCTTCCGGGCCTGGGCATATTTCGAAATGACCAAACTTTATGGCGGTGTGCCGCTGGTGCTGCATGCTCAAAGTCTGGATGAAGAAGAATTGTCCGTGCCCCGAAGCAACGCCGCGGAATGTTTCGCACAGATTGCCCGTGACCTTGACGAGGCAGCCGGCTTGTTGCCGGAGGAATGGACCGGCAGCGATTACGGCAGGATCGACAAAGGCACAGCTATGGCGTTCAAAGGAAGGGTATTGCTGTTTTTTGCCAGCCCGCAATTTAACCCCGCCGGGGACATGTCCAGGTGGACAGCCGCCTACGATGCCAACAAGGCAGCCAAAGAGTTTTTGGAGTCGAAGGGAAAAGGGTTGTTTCAGGGTGACTACGAAGATATCTGGTACCAGGAGGGAAACAAGGAAGTGATTATGGTCAACCAGTATTTTAATCCGGGTCATACCCACAACCAAAATCTTTTGCGGCCGATATGGGCCACGCGGGATAATGTCGGCTTTGACCGCCCCTCCCTGAAGCTGGTCAATGCCTTCCCGATGACAGACGGATCCGCTTTTGATCCCTCCGCCGGCTACGGTCAGTTTTATAAGGATCGCGACAATCGCTTTTATGCAAATATCGCTTATAATGGAACCACCCGCTACAATATAAAAGAACTGGTTAACATGCAATCGCATTTGTGGATGTACGACCTTCCGACGGGGGATCATTCCGAACTGATTCTTTACGGAGGACATGGTAATAATTATACCGGCTTTTACAGGTTAAAAGCTGTTGACAAGGACATTGATGCGTCGGCCATCGATCAGGCCGATGTCGACTGGATCGAGATCCGGTTTACCGAAGTGCTGATGAATTATGGCGAAGCCGCAAATGAAACAGGTAAAACAGGTGAAGCGATGCAGGTACTGAAAGATGTCAGGGAACGTGCCGGAATAGCGGCAGGCCCTTCGGGAAATTATGGCCTCACCGCAAGCAGCCAAAGTGATATCCGGGAAGCCTACATTAATGAGCGGTTTGTAGAGTTTGCTTTTGAAAATAAACGCTGGGATGACCTGCGCAGGTGGCGAAGATTTGATATTCTGAATGAGCAGGTTGTGCATAAGGGATTGCTGTTTACACTCAAGGCTGGTGAAACGCCTCCGAAGAATTATGACAATATTGACAACGTGTGGAATAAATTTACATGGGAGGTTTTTAATGTCGAATCCGCAGCAGGCGAAGTTTTCAACATCCCTGACAGCTATTATTTTTTCGGGATACCGGAGTCCTATATTCAAAAGGACGTAAAACTGGAGCAGACCGTCGGATGGGACGGCGGCACCTTCGATCCGTTACAATAGCTGCTTGAATGGAGGCCTGAAGGTCCCTTATTATTCACTTTGCGGGCAAAGACTTATATAACACAGATGACGACTTTTACGATACATAAACTTAAGTGGTTTTTAATGGCGGTTCTGATAGCTGCAATGAGCTGCACCACCTCGGCGCAGACCAGTTTCAGGACGGCCTACATGGATATTACAATAAACAATAAAGGCCGGATAACCAGCATAAAAAATATCACCAGCCAACCTTTCCGGGAGTTCAGCCCCGCAGACAAACCCTCTTCCCTGCTTTGTTTGTTCGACAGCAGGCGGGACACCTTATGGGAACCGCAGTCGGCAGCTTATAACGCATCAAAAAGCGCCTTAACGCTTAGCTATGCAAATAATTCAGTAGCCGAAGTCCGCATTGAAGGCAGGAAAAAATACCTGAAGTTCACCCTCCTTTCATTGAGTAACCGGGAAGATATTGAAGGAATTCAATGGGGAGCTATCCATACGAATATCACCAATTTATTCGGCGAAATCATCGGCGTAGCCCGGGACACGAGTGAAACTGTCAATTATGCGATCGGCATGCTGGCCCTTGATGACAACACATTGGGGGGCACTTCCAAAACCATCGGTGATGCGGCGCCGTTTCAGTACATCATTCACACCCCCGATACGGTGCGGTATCCTTTACCGGACAGCCTCCGGGAGGGACAGGTTTTCACCCTTGGCGGAAACGGGATCAGCGATGTGGCATTTTACGCCCATAAAGAGCCGTATTACAGGATAATGTACGGCAATACGGCGATGGTTGACAGTAAAGGAAGGATCTCCGTTTCTTACCATTCAAGGGACAGGGCAAGGGAAAGGGAAATTTACTTTTCCCTGATCCCCAATATGGCCGCCAACACCCCTAATCACCTGGAGGTGCAACCCATACCTGGAGTCGACTATATCGGGTCATCCGTCGCCTTGTGGGGCAGTCCCGATAGTACGGCCCTGATGGATGTTGTGCAGAACATCGTATTGTCGGAAGGCCTTCCCTATCCAACCATAGACGGCAAATGGGTAAAGGATCCTGCAGCCTACGTACCTGATGCCATTACAAGGGGTCAGCTGTATGACAGCATCATCAGCTATACCCACAGGCTGGGCTTTAAAGCGATCAGTCTCTACGACCAGGGTTTTATACGACCCGACCGCGGAAATGCCGGCTATATTGACGGAAAAGAATTCGATAAGAAACCATTGCACTTCTCATCGGGGAATAAATCCCATAAGGAGTTTTCCGGGATGGCGGAACGCTACGGAATTACCATCGGGAGAACTCCCATAACCACTTCTTTGGCACCCGGAACCAGGGATGCCAGCCCCGTTCCCAGCGACAGTTTATGTTATCAGCAAAAACGATTGCTGATGAACAATATCAGCCCAACCGATACCATCCTCATTATTGATGATCCAAAGTATATGGACGAGATTGGCAGTTGGGAAGGGCATGCTGAGAATTTGAACATGATCAAGATCGGAAAAGAGCTGATTCATTATCTCGGGGTATCAGAACAGGAACCATACAGGCTCTTAAACGTAAAACGGGGCTACTGGGGCACCCGGCCCTCTGCCCATTTCTCCATGGACACCGTTTACAAACTGCAGGTAACCATTAACTATGGTTATGACGGGTTGATACCCAATATGGAACTGCAGGATGAAATCGCAAAATATTATGCTGACGTATGCCATATTAACGGCATAGGCTATTACGACTTTGACGGACTGGAATTTTTGTTCAACAACGGCCATGGCTACTATTCGGTGAAGCGTTTTTTTCGAAAAATGTTCGAACGGGCTGCCTATCATAAAATTCCTCCCATCCGCTTTACAGGAGCCACGCTGTCGGAAGGTTCCTGGCATTATCAAAGCATATGGAATGTGGGGGGAGGTAAAAACCTGTACGATGTCGAAACACGTGAATGGGGGAGCGCCACCAGCCAGGGTAAGGACCTTCGCGATGTAACGTACGCGAACTATTTTCCGGCAACCATGGGCAGCAATTTTCCGATAACCGCCACCTCCACAGCGGCTCAGTATGAACACATACAGGCTATTTCGGTAGGGATCGGCGCCACCTACAGCCTGTACCTGAGCCAGGAAGATGTGGAAAGCTGCCCCCAAAAGGAAGCGATTTTTAAGGTAATCAGAACCTGGGAAGATGCCAGTGCCGCGAACGCCTTTCCCCGCTGGATCAAAAAGCTGCTTGCAAAACCGGAAAAAAACTGGACCCTGAAAGAAGGCTCGGACCAGGACACCTGGGTGTTACACGAATGGCGGAATGGCCAGCGGATCTCCAGCTATGAGCTGCACGGAAGCAGCCGTTCGCCAAGATAAAAGCAGCATCATGAATATCGTCGATCACCTGGGCATTTCAGATTACTCGGTAATCATCGTATATCTCATATTGTTACTGGCGATCGGCTTTTGGGCAAGCAGAAGATCAAATCAGCTGGGCGGCGACCTGTTTCTGGGCGGCCGTCAGCTGAAATGGCATACCGTCGGATTATCAATGTGGGGCACGAATGTATCGCCTTCCATGCTGATCGCTACTGCAAGCCTGGCTTATTCAACCGGATTGGTTGGAGGCAACTTCTCCTGGCTGACATTTCCCATCCTGTTAATGCTGTCAAAAATTTTTGTCCCTCGATATCTGCATGCCCGTATTCATACGACCCCCGAATATCTGAGTTTTCGCTTTAACCAAACCACCCGTGATATCGTGGCGATATATGCATTGGTATCCATCCTCATTCTTTGGCTGGGAGGCACCCTCTATGCCGGTGGAATTATTGTCAGCCAGATGCTGGACTGGCCGCTCTGGCTTTCCGTTAGTTTGCTGATGATCGTCAGCATGAGTTTCACCATTACCGGTGGCCTGACAGCAGTAGCATATACGGATGCCTTCCAGATGATATTGCTGATCATCATTTCACTAGCCTTACTGATATTGGGCGTCAGCGCCGCAGGAGGCCTTGAACAAGTGTATTCATCCGCCCCCGAGCATTACTGGCATTTGCTGTTGCCGGCGTCTGATGACACCTATCCCTGGTACGCGTTGATACTTGGATATCCGGTTTTGGGCATTTGGTTTTGGTGTACCGATCAGACGATTGTGCAAAGGGCGTTGGGCGCAAAAGGCATACAGCAGGCACAAAAAGGCGTTCTGTTTACAGCCGGGCTCAAAATTCTGGATACCTTTCTGTTCGTGATGCCGGGAATTATATGCTTCCTATTGTTTCCGGATCTGAACAATCCCGATGAGGCGTTTTTAACACTTTCCATGGAGGTCTTACCTCCGGGCTTGTTCGGATTGGCGGTCATTGCCATTCTCGCTTCCCTGATCAGCACCATCGACTCGGGTTTAAACTCTTTAAGCACCGTATTCATCCTGGATGTCTGCAAAAGAAAAACCAATCCGCATCTGCATAAGATCAGCGAACGTAAACTGGGACAATGGGTAACGTTGCTGGGAGCGGTGTTAGCTGTCCTGATGGCAGTTTTACTGCAGCGAGTAGAAAAGGACCTGTTTGGCCTGCTGCAGTCGATCATCAGTTACCTGGCGCCGCCTATGTCCGTCGTATTCCTGACCGGCGTACTCTGGAAAAAAGCAACCTCCAAAGCGGCGAATCTCACGCTCGTCTTTGGCTTTGCACTCTGTTTCGTTGTGGCGATACTGGACCTGGGCGGGTTCCCGTACAAAGGATTTATTCCACCGTACTTATTGATGTCATTCTACCTGTTTGCCTTCCTCTCCGCCTTTATGGTGAGTGTTTCTTTGATAACCGGTAAAGAAGAGGACAAAAGGAAATTCATTCCGCTCGGTACCGTTTACCGGCAGCTCGGCATTTTCCCGGCAGGATCCATTGGAATATGGATGCTGATTGCCCTGGTTCTGGTCGCCCTCTATGTATTTTTTAATTAACAGCACACAATGAAAAGGATACTACAGTTCACCATCATCTGCCTGACGGCAGTTATTTCAAACGCATGCCAGCGGGAGACAGTTCAATTCGACGAATATGTATTTGCCATACAGCTGGTTAACGATCCGATAAAAATACAGGAATACATAGCGCATCATAAAACGGTCTGGCCCGAGGTGGAGGCCGGTTTCAGAAAAGCCGGCTACACCTCGATACGGCTGTACCGGTTTGAAAACTACGTCACCATGGTCATAAAAGTACCAAGGGGCACGGACATCCGTAAAATTGCTACAAACGAGGCATTGAACACCGAAAAAATAAAGGCCTGGAATAAACTGATGGCTACCTATCAGCAAGGACTGCCCGGAGCAGGCACCTGGGTAGCGATGGACAAGCTATACGAATTCCAAAACCCAAAGTAACTTCCGATGAAAACCAGGCAGGCCGGAATAAACCGAATTACACTGGGCACAGCGAGCCTGGGAGGGGCATGGCATGAAGTCGATCCGGAGCATTCGGCCGATGTCCTGCTCCATGCTTTGGAAGAAGGCATTACCCATCTGGATACGGCGCCGGCTTACATGGATGCGGAAGTGATCGTCGGTAAAGCGCTGAAACGCTGGAAGGGTGCTACTCCCTTCATAAGTACCAAAATAGGGAAACGAAAAGGCCTTGCCAACCAGGAGAACCTTGCTGATTACGGAACGAATGCCGTAAAGGCGAGCATTGGCAGGAGTCTCGAAAGGTTAAACAGGGAGTACATTGACCTCGTATTCCTGCACGAACCGGACCAGCTCCCGGCCGGTAAAATGAACGCCGTATTGGACATTTTACACGCCTGTCAAGAACAGGGTACCATCAAGGCCATTGGGCTGGGTGGAAAACCGCCGCCCTTTTTAGCCCCTGTTATTGAAGAAGGCCATTTTAGGGTGGTGATGGATTTCAATGGCTATAATTTAGCCGAACGAACAGCATTAACAACGGATTTTCCGTACTACAGGCAGCATAAACTGGAAATATATGAAGGCAGTCCACTCATGATGGGGCTGTTAGGAGACCGGCTGGAACAGTACACCATATCCCCTCCGCCCTGGCTGCCGGTGAAAACGATCCTGAAAGCGAACAAACTGAAAATACTGGCCCGGGATGCTAACATGACATTGCCTGCTATGGCTCACCGCTACCTGGCCTTCAGTGAAAACATTGACAGAATGGTCATTGGCCCCGATAGTCTTATTCAACTGCAAACCACCTTAAAGGATATCAGGAAAGGACCGCTTGATCAGTCTTTGCTTGAAAACATAGATAAAACACTTAATATATAATCATGCATACCGAAGCTATCCTTTGTGAAACTTTTTCCATTAAAGAGATCAGTTGCAGGATATTAAAACCCATCGTATTCCCGAAACCTTTCTACGATTCTACCATGGGACCTTTTAGCTCATATGAAACCACTGTTCTTACGTTGGTGGACGACAGCGGGTTTACGGGTGAAATCGAGTATCCGGTGTCATGCTTTCCCTTTTTCAAAAAATACCTTCTTCCCGTATTACTCGAATCACACAATTCCTCCTATCCCGATATCTACAAAAAAATGTTCTGGCGTATTCGCAACGAGGGCTTCAGGGGAGAGGCGGCAAGGGCGCTGGGCTATCTGGACAGAGTATTTTACGATATCGCCTCCCGACGGGCCGGCAAACCCCTGCACCGATACCTTGGTGCTGAAAGAAGCTGGGCCATGGTATACGCCTCCGGAGGAAGCACGGCTCTTTCCGACACCGAACTGATTGAAGAATGCTTAAGCTACAAGGAAAAAGGCTATTCTGTTATCAAGATAAAAGCGGGGGGCGATTTTGCCAGCCATCTCCAGCAGGATGTAAAACGCATCGAAAAGGTTAGAATAGCGCTGGGCAATAACATTCAACTGGCAGTAGATCTAAACCAGGCGTTAACCGTTGACCAGGCACGGGATTTTATCGAACAAATCGCAGATCTTGATATTTATTGGCTTGAAGAACCAATTCACTCTGCTGATATATTAGGCATGAGTGCCCTGACCGAAACCACGAACATGTGTCTCTCCTTTGGCGAATCAGAAAGACTGGCACATCCATTCCATTTAATGCTTAACGCAGGAATCAGACACTTTCAGCCTGTTGCAAACAGCATGATTTCGATCGCCGAATTCAAAGCGGTATGCTACCTGGCCGCCAGCCATGGCCTCATGCTGAGTTGCGGCTCCTTTCCGAATGTGAACGCCCAACTCATCGCAACGCTCGGAGAAGATGCCATGTGCGAATACCTGATCCCCTACCTCAAACCCATGGACCCTTATTTTAAAGTTCAACCGTCCGTCAGCAATGGCAAGATCATTCTGCCGGAGATCGAGGGCATATCCATTCGGTTCGACTGGGACAGGATTAAAAAAGAAAATATGATCCGGGATAGCGTTGTGTGGAAACCAAAACGATGAATTAAGGCTCTGCGCTTTCATTGACAATGCTTTTCAATCATTGTATCTACCGCAAGGCTACTCCCCAATGCCTTTGCGCGCCTCCAATCGTCACACGCAGCATCTTTATTATTCAAAAGCAGCTTGCATATGCCACGTTTGTATAGGTTTTCTATATCGGTTGGTTTATTATCAAGCGCCTTGTCATAACAATAAATGGCTAACTCGTAATTTTTATTATTATAAGCTTGATTTCCCTTTTGGGAGAAAACTACAGCGGGTAGCGAAGTATATAAAGTTAAATAAGTCACTTCGACAAACATCTGAACAGGAACCGGCTGGCCATTGAGTACGGCAGGTTCCCAGTCTTTTTTCGCTTGATGAAAAACTTTCAGGAATCTGCTATTGTATTCCTCATCTATGCCCTCCAGTATCTTTATATCTTCCGCTAAACCCGTTTTAGACACCGTAAAGGTAGCTATGAAATGCCCGACACGATCATCCATATCGATCTGTTTGCTGATACCCTCGTAAACATAACTTTGGAAACTTTGCCCTTTATACCTTGCATAGATCTTTCGGCTCTGCCTGTAAATGGTATCCGGCCCTTTTATCGCAAAGATATCGCTTGCCTGCAGCGGGATACTTCGCTGATACAGCGCTTCAGGAACAAAGTAGAATTTCAACGCTTCCGGGTCTTCAAAACCGTTCATCCCTTTTTGCAGCAATATTAACGTATCTCTTAACGCGACGATATGATAGCTGTTAATAACAGCGCCTTCGGGCATCCTGATCAACAGGGCCCGATCGTTTATTTCAAACAACTTGCCAGTCCCTTGCTCAAAGTAGACCTCCGACGTATTTAGCTTGTGTGGCCGCGAAAAGCTGTACTTGAGGTAGATATACTTCAGCATATGCTCATCTGGCAATGGGCTCCCGTCTCTATAAGTCACCTTACTGACTACCCACGTACCGTACAAATCGGCGGTGCGGATTTGTGCCAACAGCGCCTGGGACAGGAAAACAAATGCTGCAACGTAGATATACTTGATGCTCATACTATACAAAATATACTATAATAAACACCGTACTGAGATAAATCCAGAAGACGGAAAACAAAACGTGCATAACCGTTTCGAAAGGCTTTCCCCGCCATATCCGTGGTGAGTAACCAAAGAATTGAACGATCAGCCGTGCTGTCCAGAAAACACCGATCCCCAGTGAAATGGCGCCAGGATTCTGCCCATTTCCTTGAAAAAAGCAATTCTTTCCACATGATCCCGTATCTCGTGAGCCAAAAAAATAGCAAATACCTTATTTGCCAGCTCATCCTCCAGCGGCAGACTTCCCGTATTCACATTAAGGGTGCCGGGAAACGGCGGATAAACCTCTCTTGCCTTCCTGATGGACACTTCAGTATGTTTTCCCGGATCATAAAAATCGAGAACGATTAGTTCCGAGCCGGCAAATTTTCTTTTTAACAAATGGCAGTACCCGGAATGAGGCAAACCCAACAATAAAGCAAGGAAAATAAGGGGACAACTAGTAAAGCGTATTATCATACATTAAAGTTTGGCGTATAAGGTTATGCTGCATGCAAGCGTTGCCAGGGTTGCATGTAGCGTTTACGGTAAATATAGCGTTTCAGCTAAAATATATTACTAATCCGTGTAAGCATGATTACACTAAAGTTCCTTCCCTTCGCCTGTACTGCTTTACTGATCGTTCTTTTCCAGGGATGTAAGAAAGAAGACGAAACGCTCTTGTTATCCAATGAACTGGAACTGCAATTTTTTTCGATTAAAACGCCTGCAGGGTGGAATGTGGTAGAGGAACAAGGATATGACAGTTATGTGGGCTACATCACTGATGGAGAAAAGACTATTCATTTCGATCAAGGCACGTATGTGTCCGATGCCGGCAACATAAGCGAAGATGAAAATACTATTTACCTGGAACGTTTAACTATCCAAGGCGACCCGGCAGTTATCCACAAGGAAAAAGCTGAAAACGGGACCATCTTATCGGCCTATATTCAAGGGAAAGGTAAGACCAGGCTTTATGTAAGGAACCCGGCTAATGATGAGTTCTACAAAGCTATCTTCAAAACTCACTCGTTCAATTAGTTGGTTTATTGAAACGGCAATTTTCATCCGACGTGTGCTGGTGGAATTCCTGATGGATATCTAATGCGGCTTTTGTCCTATATTTGATACCATGCCGCAAATGATTAAAATTGATCCGATAATTGCCGTAAAAGATGTGAATGCCAGCGCAGAATGGTATCAGACTATATTCGGGTGCCACCGGGCTCACGGAGGGGATGAATTTGCAGTCTTGAAATCCGGGAACAACGAGGTACTGCTATGCCTGCATAAATGGGGTGAACACGAACACCCCACCATGTTAAACCGGAATATTACGCCGGGTAATGGTCTGATTCTTTACTTTAAGGTGGACAATCTCCAAAAAGTACGACAAAACGCCGAAGCATTGGGACACCCTGTCGAAGCCGATATCCACCAAAACCCTAATTCGATGAAAATGCAGTTTTCGTTAAGGGACCCGGATGGCTACTACCTCATAATAACGGAATATCATGATTATGCGTGATCCAAACGTGTAAATAATAATCTGCTCCACTATCTTTGGGAGTATGAAAAAGAAGATCTATTATCTCGCTACTTGCTCTACCTGCGAAAGCATTATGAAGGAGCTACATATCGATATGCAAAATGGATTTGAGCTGCAGGATATCCGTACACAAAAAATTACACCGGAACAAATCGATGAAATGCAAAAGCTGGCGGGTAGCTACGAAGCGCTTTTCAGTCGCCGGGCATTGAAATATAAAGAGCTGGGTTTGACGGATAAAAAACTGACCGAAGAGGATTACAAAAATTTCATACTTGAACATGACACGTTCCTGAAAAGGCCCGTTGTTATCATCGGAAGCCAAATTTTTATTGGAAGCGGAAAGAAAAACATTGAAGCGCTGAGGGTGGCTTTGAATAAATTAGGTTGAGCAGGAATGGGACTAGACAGCTTCATTTTGTTTCCAAAATGCACTATATTTGCTGCATAATAGAAATATAATAGACTTGGATTTTCTGACATTTAAGGAAAAGTTGTTTGATCTGGCATGCTTTAGCACCGACCAAGTATATGCCTGGCAACCGGACTTTGATCGGAATAACCTGACCCGGTGGATCAGGAAGGGCTATCTTGTTCGCCTTAGGCAGGGTATTACACTTTTCCTGAATTCAAAAGTAAAAAAGATTATTCCCTATACTTCGCCAACAGGATTTACAAGCCTTCTTATATCAGCCTGCATACTGCACTGGCGTTTTACGGAATAATCCCTGAATCGGTGGTGCAGATCACTAGCATCACGACATTGAAGACCCAGTCGTTCACAAACGATTTTGGAGAATATTCCTATCACAACGTGAAAGAACACTTGATGTTCGGTTATGATCTGAAGCCGATGAGCGACAACCGAAACCTCCGGTTCGCCAAGCCGGAAAAGGCCCTGCTCGATCTGCTTTACCTCTATCCGTTTTATAACAGCAAGGCGGAAATGGAAGAGCTACGGCTGGATGAAGATTATTTAGCGGAAGACCTCGATGTCGATTTGTTGATGCAATACGGCAAACGATTTCAAAGCAAAGCGCTATGGGGACGCCTGGTTTTAATGCGTAAAACATACGGCCTATGATACAATTGGAACAGATTAAGAATTATTTCCCCGCTACGATAAGAGATAATGCAGGGTTTGCCAAGCACATGCTCAAGGAATACCTGCAACTGGCCGTCCTGGACTTTCTGTCAACTACACCTTACGTACGGAAAATCACTTTCATTGGCGGAACGAACCTCCGGTTGGTAAAGGGAATCGACCGGTGGCGCAGTCGAAACCTGACTATCATTTTCTTGAGAAACGATGTGGTATCGGGACACTGGCACAATTGAAATCGGCCACAGCCGAGCGGCTCAAAACAGTAGACCTGAAAATAAGGCAGCGAGACTTTGAACACTTGCTCTTTAACCGGGCCAATAGTGCGCGAGTATTACGTTTCAGGGAATTCATGGAAGCATTGAGCTAAATTACACGACACTAACCCAACGCTTCTGCTCATCAGGTTGCTGATATTGAATCCAGCGCCCCTGTTTATCGCGCTCTTCGCAGCATAGGGCGTAAAACAGGTGAGCTGCCGGATTGAATCTCGCCGATAACCTCGAAGCCGTGACGCTCATATAACGAAATATTCTTAGGATTCGAAGATTCGAGATAGGCAATTAATCCATCACGGTCTACCACTTTTAGCGCCTCGGTCATCAATGCGGTGCCCAGGCCCGCACCCTGATACGCCGGGTCGACACCTATCATGGGCAAATACCAATGCCGCTGGGTGGGATGAAACTTTTCCATCTGCTCAAAAATTCCTGGCAGATCTTCCTTTACATCGTCGCTGGTGTTTTCGTCGAACAGCCTCATCAGGGATTCCTCATCAGATCTGACACCGGGTGGCAACCATAAGGCAACACCCGCGAAACCATCGGCAAAATAGGCTGTACCCGTACGGAACGCGCTTCCGCCGAAAGCCCGCGCTAACGAAGGAAAAGTTGCCAAATATTTTGCGGGATCCGGCAGGGACCAACGGACCATGGGGTCAACACTGAATGCCAATGTCAACGCATCGATGGCGCTGGCCTCATCCGATGCTTGAGCGATTTTAATTGCCATATCGTGTCCATTTTCATTTATAACAAAAGTATTGTCTATTTTTTATTTTAATGGGGTGAAAAACGGACTTTCTTTCGGGGCGATTTGGACATAATACTGTCAAACTCCCAATACCCACCTTACATCAAAAGCATCGGTTACTTCAATGAGTTTTTCGTCGTCGCCATGATTGGGAAGAGGCTCCTTTTTAGTACACATCAGCTTTTCTATAAGCGCTTTTCGATCATCGATATTTGTGCAATAAAGAAAAACAGACAGGTAATTGCCGAGTGTTCTTCCTTCGTCGTGTACCAGGTCCGAACCATGAATAGTTAAACGATCAGAAAAAAGCGACCCGATAATGACAGGAGTTTCCGGGTAACCTTGTAATTCCCGTTCAAAAGTTTCAAAATGCAAGGTACCGCCGAAGCAGGTTTGGTAATAGGTGAGTGCTTTCCTGCAATTACCGGAAAAGGTAATGAAGACTGCACTCACCAATTTACCATGATTAGGGTCATTCATTTTCCGCCAATGGTTTGGATTCTATTGTTATATACATAAGAAACTGCGAGAATGCCCAGCACCACAAGAGGCAACAGCATAAACCCGATGTTCTTATCTACACATGCATGGCTGATGAATGCAAAGATTAAACTAAATGTGAGCCCTGCATATGCCCATTCCTTTAACTTCCCTGGCGTCTTAGGATAGGATATAGCAAATACTCCGAGTACTTTACAGATGACCAGCGTGTAGGCAAAGTAATCGGGATAACCCAAAGGTTTTGTTCCCGCGTTCACATACTCTGGTGCAAACAGGAGGGTGCCAAGCGGCATTACCCCCTCCCAAAGTATGATGATGGTCGTTGCCACCCAAAAAACTATTTTATTCTTCTTCATAAATTCAATTATTTACGAATTGGCCGATTCGGTGTATTTTACAAAGTTTTCCAGGATCGCTTGCCATCCTTGTTTCTGAAATTCAGGGTCATTTTCTGTTTCAGGATCGAATGTGGTCGCAACATGGGTTTTACCATCCTGTTCAGTAAACAAAGTAGTGACCTTTCTTCCATCACCCATGGTGTAGGATATTTCCTTGTGTAATTCCACGTTATCATAAACGCCTTCAAAGTCAAAACCAAAGCTGCCGTCTTTCGCTTCCATTCTGTTCTTGAACTTACCGCCTGTTCTCAGATCATTTTCACTGCTTGGGCAATGCCAGCTCGGGTCAGGGGTGTTCCATTGCATAATATCGCCTGGTGTATTCCAAGCCTTCCAAACGTTTGCTACGGGAGCATTTACTGTTGCTTCTACCGTGATTCTTTCTAATTGTGCCATTGTTCGTTATTTTTTATTAAAATTTATGATTCAAAAATACGAGCGGGCAAAAGATAATGGCTGTTGTGGAAACGACAACTTTAGGGGTGAATTACGACAAAACTATTTTATCTTGCATCATAATACTTTTTATTGATATGCAAATTTCTGTCTTTGTACCTGAGTACGGGGTGATTGAAGCCGTTACACCGGCTTTCAGGACCTTCCAGACCGCCAATGAGTTTTTGGCCACATTTGGCAAAAAGCCCATTTTCGAGGTTGAGTATGTGGGCCTGAGAGAACATGTACCTGCCAACAACGGCGAATACATGATAAAGACCAACAGGTTACTCAAAGAGGTGACCGAAACGGACCTGCTGATCATTCCACCAGCATATGGCGACATCGCCACAGGGATTCAGGCCAACGCAGAAGCGATACCATATTTTAAAAAGCTGCAGGAGACAGGTTCAAGTATTGCCAGTTTGTGTATCGGCGCATTTCTTCTAGCTGAAACAGGTATCCTCAATGGTAAAAAATGCTCTACACACTGGGCTTATATAAACGACTTCAGAGAAAGATACCCGGAGGTAGAAGTAGAAGATGGCGCCATAATCACAGAGCATGATAATATTTACAGCAGCGGCGGGGCAAGCAGTTTGTGGAATCTGATATTATACCTGGTTGAAAAGTTTGCCGATAGAGAAACAGCAGTCATGATCTCAAAATATTTTGCATTGGATATCGGGAGAGATAGTCAGGCGCAATTCGCCATATTCAACGGTCAGCGAAATCACGGAGATGATGAAATCCAAAAAGTACAGGATTACATTGAAAAAAACTACAACGAAAAAATAACAATAGAAACGTTAGCACAGCTAATTAATACCGGCCGCAGGACTTTTGAACGAAGATTTAAAATGGCTACCAATAATACCCCAATAGAGTATATACAAAGGGTAAGGATAGAAGCCGCCAAAAAATTCTTTGAAGCATCAAGGAGAAACGTAACCGAAATCATGTATGATGTAGGCTACACGGATACCAGAGCATTCAGGGACACATTTAAAAAGATCACCGGGCTTACGCCAATTGATTACCGGAATAGGTTTGCAAGGGTGGCCAATGAGGTATAACGAGAGAAATTTGGCGATATGCCGGAGGCTGATTGAGCAGCAGCTGGGTTGGGGAAATCCACTTACCTGGCAGAACCAGGATTACGAAATGCTGGGACAACGGATTTTCGAGCGGACAAAAGTCTCTTTAAGTGTCAGTACGCTTAAACGGGTATGGGGAAAAGTCCGGTATGAAAACATGCCCAATGCAACCACGTTAAATACCCTGGCCGTCTTTGCCGGATACGAGAATTGGCGGGACTTTAAAATGAAGAATCCGGCGGGCAGCGACCTTCCTCCCGACGAACGGACGAGCGTTGAGACGCCCCCCGGCCCTTCGCTGCATCGGGATCCCGGCATATCGGTAGCACCGTCATCTCCCGAATCGTTCCGGGCGCTCGCCGGGCGCGGCGTTTCCCCCGCAAAAAACCGCTTCAAAAGCTACTTCTTGGCCGGGGCAGGCGCAGTGGTTATTTTCTTGATCCTCTTCCTCGTGTACTGGAAGTCGTCTTCCAAAAACGAAAATGTATCTCCTGCAGATTTTTCCTTTAGCAGCCAGCCGCTCGCCAAAGGCATTCCCAACTCGGTGATCTTTAATTACGATGCCTTGGCGGCAGGGGAAGACTCCGTATTTATCCAGCAATCGTGGGATGTGCGGCGCCGCACGGCCGTACCGAAAGACCGGCACGAGCATTTATCCATTTACTACCGGCCAGGTTTTTTTAAGGCAAAGCTGTTGATCGGCGACCGTGTGGTGAAAGAACATGACCTGCTGGTCCCTTCCGGCGGCTGGCTGGCTCTCGTTGAGCGGGATCACATTCCCGTGTATTTTCCCGCCAAAGAGCTTATCCGGAATGGGGTATTATCCTTACCTCTTCCGGCAATAAAGGAAAAGAATATTCCCCTGCAGCCGGAGCCCCCGGTAGTGAGCTACTATTATGTCCGTGATATGGATGGGCTGAAAAATGACGGCTTCACTTTTGAGATTCAACTAAAAAGTGATTTTAAGCAAGGATCTGCGATCTGCCAATCTTCAAGGGTCACGATCCTGTACGAAGAGGGAATGATAAGCATTCCCCTGAGCATTCCCGGCTGTGTGGCGGATCTCGGGCTGTTTGCCGGAAGCACGATGATTAAGGGCTCAGAGGCCGACCTTTCGGCATTTGGATGTGATATGCAGCACTGGGTAACGTTAGCCTGCCGGGTTCGCGATAAAAAACTTGTCATCCATGTCAACGGCAAAAAAGCATTTGAAGGGGCCTTTAATGATCCGCCCGCCGCGATAGTTGGTATTCAATACAATTTTGCGGGAACCGGCTCTGTCAATTATGCCCGTTTCTCCCGTATAGATGGCACTGCTGTTTTCTCGGAAGCATTTTAACCCGCCCTCCGTACGTTTCCATATACTTGAACACGTTTGAACAGAACTTGAACAAGTGAAGAATCTCACTTCCTGTTTGCTTTTCCCATCTTGCCGGCACGCACTCAATCATTAACTTAAAACTTAAACACATGAAAAGGACTGTTTTATTCCTGTGCTTTTGCCTGGTTTTTTCTGCAGCCTTCGCCCAGAAGAGTGAGACGAAGAACGTTCCGCTGGAAGCAGCACAATGGGTCTTTGCGCCCGGGACGGTGGAGTTTATCCGGGAGAAGGAGCTGCCGGCGATGAAAATCTTACCGGAAGCCGGGAAAGTGGTAGCCAAAGACCTTGACTTTTCCGACGGCACTATTGAATTTGATGTAAAACCCAACAGCCTGACCTTTTATTTCCATTATCAGGACGCCAAAGAAAATGAATGCTTTTATCTGCGTATGAATCGGGCCGGAAATTCAACGGCTTTAGAGGGAATACAGTATGCCCCCCTTATCGATGGTGTACTGTTATGGGATATCTATCCTCATTATCAATCCAATGCTACTTTTACCCGTGGCGATTGGAACCACATAAAATTAGTTATCTCCGGCGCGCAAATGCGCATCTACGTGAATGATAACGAGCAGCCTGCCCTTGAGGTCGAACATTTAGCAGGGAACCCGAAAAGAGGATCGATTGCCTTTGAGGGAGATATGGTGGTATCAAACCTGGTGGTGACGCCTGGTAAGACAGAAGCCCTTTCCTCTTTACCAGGCATGGACCCTACGAATAACGATCCCCGGTACATCCGTAAATGGGCAGTAACGAATCCGGTTCCGATTCCCGAAAATGTAGATTTCAGCTATGACTTACTTCCCTCCCCGGAAACCTCATGGAGTGTGCTGGAGGCCGAGCGGCGGGGGCTCATGAACCTGACCCGTACCTTTGGGGAAAATGAGGCCCGAAGCATTATTTGGCTGAAAGTAAACATTCAGTCAATTGAAGAACAAAAGAAAAAAATGAATCTGGGATTCCTGGACGGTGTTTGGGTTTTTCTGAACGGGCAAATCCTGTATCTGGATAAAAATTTACAAGGCCGGTTAATGGAGAAGGACCCGGGCGGACGCTGCTCGGTGGATAATACATCGTTCATGCTGCCCTTGAAGGAAGGGCCCAACGAGCTGCTCATAGGTCTGGCCAATGATCCTAGCTGGGGAAGGGGAATGATAGCTCGTATGGGAGATATGGAAGGGATTGAAATAAAACCCGATCCCACCTTTGACGCCCGGTTGATCGAACTTCCTGAGGCGATAGTAAGAACCTATGCGGGCGAGTATGTATTTCCCAATGGCACAAAGATGCAGGTTGCAGTAAAAGGGAAATACCTCCATTTCTCAAACGAAAGTACTCTTTCAACAATGCTGTATCCCGAAGCAGACAATAAATTCTTCTCCCGGGATTTCGGTTTTGAAATCGAGTTTGCCAAAAATAAGGAAGACAACGTTACTCACTTTATAGTCTACAGCAATGGTCAGCAGGTAGGACAGGGAAAACGAATAGAATGAGCATCAATAGTAAGCCCAGTAGATCTCATCATGATCTTTTCCGCGGTAGACGAGGAAACCTCCTCCCGCGGTGATTGCCAAAGCCGGTACCCGGCCGCTCCGGACTGTTGAAGGATTGGTATTTACGTTCGCTTTTACTGTATTACTCCCGACCCAGCTGCCGGTACTGTCTGCACCGGTATCGTTGAGGGCACACTGCGTAAGACTATAATTCGTTGATGTATAAACCAGCAAAAAGATTCCGTCGGCATATTGTAACGTCATACCAATTTCGGTATCAGGATTAGTAGTTTCCTGTTTGCCGGCGGTTTCCAGTTTTCCTTTATCGGCCCAGGAAATGTTATCAGAACTTCCACCGGGAGCGGCGTTTGATGGCGTTCCAACGGCCCATCTGATGTCTGTACCGTCCTTCACCTGGTAAGCCAGGTAAATATGATAGGCATCAGCGGCCAGGGCCGGTGCGTTGGGTGATTCAAAGTTATTACCTCCCGTATTGTTCAATGGTCCGAAATTGTGCCAGCTTCTTGCTTCAGGGTCATAATAGGCCCAGCAGAGATTATTGTCGGACCCGCTTTGGCGATACACGATATAGATCCTTCCCTGGAAGAAGCATGCAGCGGGCGCCGCGTCACCTACCTGACCGGGCAAATTTCCAATTGAGGCCCAATTCCAATTGTCGGGAATACTGGTACCAGCCTCAGCAGTGATCCCTTGCAGATATTTATTACTATCTATATAAAACCCATAGAGTTGTCCGTTTACCGCGATAACAACAGGCGAATTCTTTGTCGAAATTGTGCTGTTGTTAACCCCGATCTTACTGGGATGGCTCCAATGCAGCACGCTTCCCTTTTTTTCCGGTTGAAAATCAGCGGCATTGGCGGTACATACTTTTAGCTTCGGGCTGTCGCTGCCATCGGCATATAACATGTATAATACGTCGTTCCAGGTAGCGACAGAAGGACTGTGTTCCGTGGTTACCTCATCCTGGCTAATCGGGACGTCGCCGATCCAAGTGGGTTTCAGCGATTTGAACGAAGTGGTGATATTCTCGGCGACCGCACCGATTTCCTCCAGCTTCGGAGTGTCAGGACGTGGGCCCAATTGGCTCCAGGCAGGGAACTGGTAGTATTTTACAGCCATATCCGAACCGCTCTGGTGCATTATGGCGCCGGTATGATAATATAATCCATCGTTATTTTTGTGTACCAGCGTGTCCGTCATGTTTGGGGAGAAGGGTACTGCCGGATAGTTATTGGCATAAGGTGTATCGCTGTCCTCAGTTGCTTCATAGCTGCTGCTACCAAGCAGACGGCCTTTATTCAGCCCCATCAACCCGTCCAGGTATACTGCGAACGTATGCTCGTGCCCCCAGTACCAGGCGGCTATCTTATCTTTATAATAACTGCTGAAGTGTTTGTCCAGCCAGGTGTTCATATATTCAGGACTGTTGTGGTTGATCTCGGCTTCGCGGGAAAATAACTGGTGATGTGACAGCATGATGGTCTTGCCATGGAAATGCACTAATTTATCCTCCAGCCAATTCAATTCGTTAGGGTCCAACGTTGGCTGGAAAGGCCCGACGTAGTCGTCATAAGTTGCTTTAGCAAGGTCCGTGATCCAGTGGACCCAGCTCCAGTCCGGCCGATGCTCATCGATCCATTCTTTGACTATATCCCCTGCAAGTTGCAGGAGGTCCAGCAGCGCGTTACCCTCGGTCCGTCCGGTATCCATACCCAGGAACTGCCATTTTTGATCCTCGGTTTGCAGGCAAAAGAAGCTGCACTCCTGATCAAGGGCGGATGGATTGACACCGGGTACATTTTGGTTCAGGGTATCCAGCAACTGAAAATAGCCATAACCATAGGAATAGTACTCATGATTGCCAGGTATCGTAAAGATCGGCGGATTCGGATTGAAGTTATCGTTACCAATATCCTCCCTTAACCGTTGCCCTACATTTACAAACACATTATAGAAGTATTCCTGGCACTCATATGGCAGCCCGCAGTAGTAGATATCCCCCAGATGGATAAATACGATCGCTTTACCCGGATTATTCTGATAAGCTTTTTTCCAGATAGCATACAGGAATTCGTGAGCATCCTCCAGGGAAGTGCCCCAATCTCCCAGCATAATGATCTGCGCGTCCGAAGGGATCTTCCAGGATATGATCTGGTAGCCCGGATAATCCGCTGCATTACGATACTGAATGGAATACCGGTCCTTCGGTATGCTGCTCCAGAATTCATTGATATCCTGCTTTAGTTCCGGCGGGATCGGCAGCTGATTAATGATATAATTCAACAGCTCCAACTGGACCGGGTTTATATCAGTCAGCCCAACCAGTCCTACCCAGACGATCAGACATAATCCAAAACCCCAGAGATCCTCCGTACTGAAATCATCAATGTCATGTGAATTATTGTAATCCTCAATGACCTTTGTCAAATAATCCAGGTACAGCGCATTACCGGAATTGTAAAAAGCGGCGGTAGTCATTGCAAAATCGAAAAACACCTGGGACAGGTAAGCCATTTGAGCAACCTTTAAAGCGTGGCTAGTCTCGCTAGCGGCCCCCTGAGCAGGCGGTTTTATTACACGCTGCCTCTGTTTCAGCTGGTTCAGGTGCGCATAAACGCCTTGCATCATTGGCAACTGCCTGATTTGCTGAATGCTCAGGTTCGGATTTTGCTCACGCAGATGGGATTCCGCGGCGGATGCCCACATAGCAGCAAGCGGATTTCGGGGATTCTGGAAAGTTGATGTCATAATGGATCTATTTGGTGTTATCACAAGAGAGTTATTAAACAAAAGTTTATTCACCATCACCAACGCATGGTAAATATATATTTTATTTTCTTATATATTCAAAATTAAAACAAATAGTTCGTGAATATTCGCTTCGAAGCATGGATTTTGCGCCCTGATTCGATTCACTAAAAGGGATGGCAAGTCATAACATCCCTATTCCGGCCTGGTTGTTAGATATGCGGCTCAACGAATATTCGTAAAAGGCAATATCCTGGAAATGGCCGGCAAGGTAATGGATATTTTAGACACCAAGTATTAACAATATCCTATATGTGTTAGGTTGCGCCACTTTGGGGCAGCAAATGCACCATCCCCTGGGCGCCGTTTGTTCATTTTCGGACACGGTGTTCGTATCTGAACACCGCTGGAAAATTTAAAACATGCCGTGAACCTCAAAAAAAGGCCTTTTGTTTAATGGCAGCCTTCTTGCGGCGCGATAGAAAATCGTGGAAACCATGCTTCGGCGGGCGGTAACCGAATAAAAACCAGGAAATAAAACCAGGACTAAATAGTGCTGTCATGATCAAGAATTATTTTAAAACTGCGTGGCGGAGCCTCAAAGGCAGTAAGTTCTACAGTATCATCAATATTAGTGGATTAGCCTGTGGATTGGCTACGGCCATTTTGCTGCTGCTTTGGGTACAGCATGAAAAAAGCTATGACCGCTTCCATTCGGGCTATTCCCGTATTTACCGGGTGCTGGCGCATTTTGAAGCTAACGGCGAGGAAATGGTGTGGGACGGGATGCCTGGCCCGCTTTCGGTCCTTTCCCGGTCCATACCTTCGGTTGCGTCGCTTGTTCGTATCAACGACGAGGTTGACCAGGTATTGGCCAATGCTGACCGCAGCAAGATCATGGACGGCTTTCATACCGCCTATGTGGACAGTTCCTTTTTTACGCTGTTTGATTTTGAATTTCTGCAGGGCCACGATGCGCGTCCGCTTCCGAACAACAACAGTGTCGTAATTACCCGGTCCACGGCAAATAGACTATTCGGTGACGATGACGTGCTGGGCGAGGGGTTGCAATTCAGGGGGGATAATTTTACGATTACGGGCATTCTGCACGATTTTCCTGACAACTCTTCTATGCAGTTCGATGCGGTCTTCCCAATGGGGTCCTACGCCCAGCTGTTCACTGCCAGGGGTGGCAACGGCGATTGGAAAACCATCGATGAAGACATGGGCAACTACGTATTCAAAACTTATGTCAAATTGCATGAAGGAGCGGACCCTGGCATTACCGGCCGGGATTTCACCACCTTGCATACGGAAGCCCGGGATGGCGACAGCAGCACGCGCTTTGGGTTACAAGCGCTGGCGGACATGCATTTGGTGAGCCCCGACGGCAATGACGCAGCTGCTAAAATGGTGCGGATTTTTCTCATCGTCGCCATATTGATACTAGCCATCGCGGCCGTCAATTACGTCAACCTTTCTACTGCCCGGGCGCTGACCAGGGCACGGGAGGTCAGCATCCGTAAGATCATCGGGGCTGGCAGGAAACAGCTGTTTTTCCAGTTCGTTTTGGAAACCGCCATGCTGTTCAGCTTGGCTCTCCTTGCGGCCATTGGGCTTGCCTTCGCGCTCTTGCCGGCTTATAATCTCATCACCGGGAAAACCCTTCAGCTTTCGTTGACCGATGCCAGCATTTGGAAGACGATCGGCTATGCCGCCCTGGGCACCTTGCTGGCCGCCTCCATCTACCCGGCGCTCCTGCTCTCGGATTTCCATCCGCTCAGGGCGCTGAAAGGAAAAGTTGCTTCAGGCATAGGCAACGATCTGTTCCGAAAAGCGCTGGTCGTCTTCCAGTTTTCCATCTCCATCGTGCTGGTCGTGGCGACACTGGTTATCGGCCGTCAACTGAATTATGTCCGGAAGATGGACCTGGGGTACGATAAAAGCTATGTATTCAGTGTGCCGCTGCCCAACACCGTAGCCGGGCATATAGATGCGCTAAAAAATGAACTGACGGGCCAGCACGGCATTATCAACGTGTCGCTTACCGATATTTACGATATTGCCAACCACGAATCAGCCAGCAGCGATCTTGAATGGGCCGGCAAGCCGGAGGGCAGCCAATCCATGATCACACAGGCGGTAATCGATGAGGATTTCATACCAACCATGAAGATGGAACTGCTGGAAGGACGCAATTTCACCGGAACGCCGGCTGACAGCAACTTGTACATTATCAACGAAGCGGCGGTGAAGAAAATGGGCCTGAAACCACCTTATGCCGGCCAAACCATCCGTTTTCACGGCCGGAAAGGAACCATTATCGGAGTAGTCGGGGATTTCAATTATAAATCTCTCAAGGAAGAAATCGCCCCCCTGCTGTTCTTCAGGTGGTGGCCTGGCAACGTCCTGTATGTGCGGACTACCGCCCAGGACGCGCAACAAGCTATTACCGCGGTTGAACAGCAATATAAAAAGTACGCCGGAGATATTCCTTTCAGCTACAGCTTCCTCGATAAGCAATTTGAGGCAAGGTATATTTCCGACCGCCGGGCCGGCCTGCTGTTTAACAGTTTTGCAGGCATCGCCATTTTTATCTCCTGCCTCGGCTTGTTAGGCCTTTCCACCTATACCGTACGCCAGCGCGTGAAGGAAATCGGCATCCGTAAGGTGCTTGGAGCAAGCGTTGGCAGCGTCGTACAGCTGCTGGCAAAAGGCTCCGTCTTGTTGGTTACTGTTTCTATCGTCATCGCCATACCTGTTGCATGGTTTGCGATGAGCCGCTGGCTGGAAGATTTTGCCTACAGAATAGACATTGAATGGTGGATGTTCGCCCTGGCCGGCTTGCTGGCCGTGGCAGTCGCCTTGCTAACGGTGAGTTTTCAGTCGGTCAAAGCTGCGTTAATGAACCCGGTTAAGTCACTGAAATCGGAATAAGTGATTGTGTGTCCGCCGTGATGACTCGTCCGGATCCGTAAGCTAAAGTGTCACATATAATGCTGAAAAATTATTTTAAAATCGCCTGGCGGCACCTGTGGAAAAGCAAGGTCTTTTCGCTGATCAACATTTCGGGATTGGCGATTGGTCTTATGAGCTTTCTCCTGATTGCCCTGTACGTGGGAGATGAGTCGAGTTATGACCGTTTCCATGAAAACGCCGATCGCATTGTGCGCGTGACCCAGCATGCCCGGTGGAATAATAACGACCTTCACCAGGCGACTACTTCGGCGCCTTTTGCACCGGCTTTACAGGCGGAGTTTCCTGAAATAGAAGAAGCGGCCCGCATCCTGACGGAGGGGGGAGGCGTTATTCGTAATGGCAGCAAAACAGTCATAGCCGATGACATCTTTTTTGCCGACAAGAGTATATTTTCCGTGTTTACGTATCCGTTCGTTATCGGTGATCCGGCTACGGCGCTGGCTTCTCCTGAATCCATTGTCATTACGGAAAGCCTGGCCAGCAAGCTGTTTTCCAGCCCGCAAATGGCAATCAATCAGACCGTCTATTTCGAAAATAATTATCCCAATACGGTCACGGGCGTCATCAGGGATGTCCCTGGCAATACACATTTGCATTTCAGCGCGCTGCGATCATTGCCTGAAAATTACACCGGCGGATGGCAGCAGTTTAATGTGTATACCTACCTGCTGCTGAAAAAGGGCACCGATTACAGGCAACTGGAGCAAAAGCTTCCTGCTTTTGCCGCGAAGAGCATTCAGAAGATGATGCAGATTGATGACTATAAAATGGAGTTGCAGCCTCTTACTGCTATTCATCTGTATTCTAACCTGGCTTTTGAGACCGGCTCCAATGGCAGCATTAGCCGCGTCTATATTTTCGCCGCCATCGCCTTGCTGATCTTACTGATCGCCGTTATTAACTACGTAAACCTGTCAACGGCCCGCGCCACGGTCCGCATCCGGGAAGTAGGCGTGCGTAAGGTCGTCGGTTCATCCAACAAGCACCTTGCAGGTATGTTTATGACAGAAGCTGTGCTGCAAACCTTCCTGGCCGCCGTCGTCGCCATTTTTTTGGTGCTTCTTTTATTGCCATTCTTTAATGAGCTGTCCGGCAAGGACCTGGGCATCTGGCGCTTTGGCCATTGGCCTGCCCTGCTGGCTGCGGGCGCCCTTGGCATCGTTATTGGGTTGGCAAGCGGCAGTTACCCGGCGTTCTTTCTTTCCCGCTTTAAAACAATACCGGCCTTAAGAGGCCAATCAGGTAAACAGTCTTCGCGCGTGTTGTTCCGGCAGTCGCTGGTCGTGTTCCAGTTTGTAGTGACGATGGTCATGATTGCCGGCTCCCTGGTCATTTACCGGCAGCTGCAATACGCTTCCGGTAAAGACCTTGGTTTCAACAAAGACCAGGTACTCACTTTTCATATCCACGATCAGGAAGTCCGGGAACAGACAGCAGCCATTAAGGCAGCATTACAACGAAACGCATTGATACGGGGTGTCGCTGTAGCCGGTAATCCGATTGGCAATAACAACATCGGGGGCATGAGTTACTGGTTTGAAAATGAAGACGGCAGCTTTTCGAACGGTTCGGCGATCTGTCAGGAATTAATGATCGATGAGGATTATCTTCCTACCATGGAAATCAGGCTGATCGCGGGACGCAACTTCGCCGCAGCCTCGCCTGCGGATAAATACGGAGCCGCCCTGGTCAATGAGACACTGGTAAAAAAGCTGGGCTGGAAAAACCCGGTCGGAAAAAGACTGCGTTTCTCCGTAGATGCCCAGGGGACAATGCGTGAACGTACCGTGATTGGAGTGGTGAACGATTTCCACACGTATTCCCTGCAACATAAAGTGGAGCCAATGGTGATGGTAGT
This sequence comes from Anseongella ginsenosidimutans, assembly GCF_008033235.1. Taxonomy (GTDB): domain Bacteria; phylum Bacteroidota; class Bacteroidia; order Sphingobacteriales; family Sphingobacteriaceae; genus Anseongella; species Anseongella ginsenosidimutans. Next base: position 1,414,211 of record NZ_CP042432.1, on the reverse strand, counting down.
GCCACCTATGCCTTCGATGGGAGATAATGTCTACGTGAAAATCAATACAGGTAAAACTGCGGAAGCGCTGGCGTACCTGGAAGCGGTCTATAAAAGATTTGACAGTACCAATCCGTTTAGTTACAATTTCCTGGACCAGAATTTCGCCAGGCAGTACGGCGCTGAGCAAAAGCAGGAACAGCTGTCCCTGGCATTTACCATACTGGCTGTTCTTATCGCCTGCCTGGGCCTGTTTGGCCTTGCGACCTTTGCTACCCGGCAGCGTGTGAAGGAAATAGGCATCCGCAAAGTGTTGGGAGCCTCAGTAGGAGGGATAGCAGCCTTATTGTCCCGGGACTTCATCAAGCTGGTGCTGATCGCCATCGTGATAGGTACCCCGGTGGCCTGGTTTGTAATGAACCGCTGGCTCGAAGGTTTTGCCTACCGGATCGAGATCAGGTGGTGGATGCTTACCCTGGCCGCCCTGCTGGCTGTAGCTGTCGCCTTAATCACTGTAAGCCTTCAGTCGGTAAAAGCGGCATTGATGAATCCGGTTAAGTCATTGAAGTCGGAATAAGCCGAAGGTTCACAATTAACGCAACTATTATAAAGGCTGTCCACGACCGGCAGCATCGAAAGCGATCCCGGTTGTAATGTGCAGTATTTTTAATTCGGTTTAGCCATTCCATATTGGTCAATTGCCTGCTTTCCATTTTCAGCTATAGAAAAGCTTAAACTAGTCCAGGCGGTTCCCTCAATTCCTTTAAGTGCAATTCCGTTGTCAGTTTTTGTTATGGTAAACAAGAAATCTGCAAGACGCGGATTTTTATCAGAAGAAACGTTGTCCAAATACGTCATGCCGTATTCGTCAATTGCCTGCGGCTGGTCCTTTTTTATACTGAAACTCAAATTGGTCCATGCACTTCCCTCAATGCTTTGCATTTTGATTCCATCTTCTGTTTTTTCGACAACAATTTTAAAATCTTTTAAATCAGCCGATTTTTCTTTCTGCGCGAATAATGCTGAGTTTGTTATTAGAAGAAAGACCGTAGTTAACAGGGTATTAATCATTTCTTTGGCTTTGACTTTAAATATAGGAAAGAAGGTGAAAAATCGGCAAAAAAGATGCAACCCATTGGCGCGAAGAACGCTAAAATATTTTATATTCGCTTAAAATAAACCGTATGAGAAGATTACTACTATTTAGCATTTCAATTTTATCTGCCGCCAATGCTGCCGGACAGGTTTTCGGAAAAATATACGAGTCGGAAAACCTATCAGAAATCGTAAAAACGCAAAAAAACTTTGCGGTGGTTCCCTTTAATTATTCAATCGCCTTAAAGAAAATGCCGAAGGGCATGACGCAGGAAAATATAAAATCGCAGGAAGGCAAAGGTTCATTGTCTGCGCAGAACAGCTTTTATACCTATGCGCTCGAAAAAAAGGAAAGAGGCGTTATGACCATTCAGATGCAGGATATTTCCCGTACCAATACACTCCTGAAAAGAAACGAAATAAGTGAGACGAATATCACGAATTACCTGCCAGAAGAACTGTGTAAAGTCCTGGAAGTAGATGCAATCCTGACCGGCGACATTATTGCCAGCCAGCCGATGTCAGAAGGCGCCGCTCTGGCCACTACGATATTAATAGGTTACGGGAGTACCAACAAAGCCAAAGCCACCATAAAAATTTATGACAAAAGCGGCGAGCTAATATGGTCATACGGTAAAGAGGTAGCGGGAGGATTAGGATCCGACGATTCTGATATGATCCGGAGATTAATGAGAAAAACCGCCAGGAAGTTCCCTTACTGGAAGGATTAAAACCCGATCTCTAACTCCATCCTGACATACGCTTATCTCCGAAAAAGAAAGACCATATACCCTCCAGACCCTAGGGAGTGGCTGTGTAAAGCTTCAAACGATGCGCAGTGAACTTTCTTCATAAGTTTAAACTTTCTTCAAGTAAAAATAACGAAATTTGATTTAAGCGTTAATGCTATGACCAACCAAACAACACCCACAGTAGAATGCCAGATGACGATCCGAAAACCGGTCGAAATAGTTTTCCAGGCATTCATTGATCCCGTCATCACCACCAGGTTCTGGTTTACTAAATCAAGCGGAAAACTGGAGGCGGGCAAAACGATCACCTGGGAATGGGAAATGTATAATGTGTCGAGCGACGTGCTGGTAAAGGAGATAGTGCCCAACGAGAAGATCACCATTGTTGAATGGGACGATCCTTCAAAAACAGCTGGCTCTTCAACAACGACAGATTTCGAGTTTAAGGCCTTAACAGCGGATACCACCTACGTGGTTATCAAAAAATATGGTTTTCAGCAAACCGGGAATGAGCTGATCGAAGCCATCAACGATAATACGGGCGGGTACACGACGGTATTGGACGGACTAAAGGCCTGGTTAGAATTCGGTATCGAGCTTAACCTGGTGAGGGATAAGTTTCCTTTTTTCAAGCAAAAGTGACCAGCTAACAAAGGAAGCTTTACGAACTCATTGACGAAGTTCAATGGGCCGGCAGGATCTCACAGCGTCAATGATATTTTGCCGCAAACACACCACTATTTCGCCGCATCAGCCCCATTGGAAAGCCTTTTTTCTTCCTACCTTCACAAGGGCTAAGACAGGAACAAACACTTAAAACTTAACACCATGCGAAAGCTCATCATGTGGAATATTATGACCCTCGACGGTTATTTCGAAGGCGAAAAAAACTGGGACCTGTGGTTTCACGAGACTATTTGGGGAGAGGAATTGAAAGCTTTTTCTTTAGAGCAACTGAACAACGCGGATTATCTTATATTCGGCCGTGTAACCTACGAAGGCATGGCGGCCTACTGGCAGACAGCCACAGGCGAAATAGCCGAATTAATGAACGCGATTCCTAAAATTGTCTGCTCGCGGACATTGGATGAAGCAAGCTGGAATAACTCCACACTTATCAGGGAAAATGTATCGGACGAAATAACCAAGCTGAAATCAGCCGGAAACAAGAACATGTATGCTTTTGGCAGTGCCAATTTATCGGAGACGCTCATCAAAGATGATCTCTATGATGAACTGAGAATCGGCATCGCTCCGGTCATTGCCGGTAAAGGGAGAAGCTTATTTCCACAAGGGCTGCCGTTGAAAAAAATGTGCTTGATCTCATCCCAGCCATTGGAGACAGGTGGCGTGGTTATCACGTACAGGACATAAAAAGGGTCGTAAACCGCAAACAGCAGCGCTGACATGATTACTTTGCTTCAGAAAGTGATCCCCGACAGCACGCTGATCGCTTCCACCCGGGAAGAAACAAAGTTGACCTGCCGGCCCTTATTGCTTTCCCGGATGAAGTCCACAAGGGCTTGTCCGGGATACTTTCCGAAATCGCCCACAATCGCCAGGCGCATACGGTAGTTAGAAAACTTCTGCAGGATATCCCCGGCCAGTTTATTTTTTAGATCGAAAAATGCCGGGGTGATCGCCTTCTCGTGAACGATAACCTTATCCGCTTCCTGGTAGTAGAGGTTTCCGATCAGGTCCGTAGCGTCCTCAAGGCTCGTGATAATCTGTTCACCGGAGCTTAGCTCGGCGATCCTTGTGCCATTTACGGTATGGACTTCTATATTCATAATTTGTTCATTACTGGTAGCTCTTTAATCTATACCCGTTCTTCCAAAAAACTTACGGATCTCGTTTTCCATCGCCGAGGATACCTGGAACTCTTTTAGTTCCAAAGATATTTCTCTCCGCGGCATTTTAAGGGGATGATCTTGATAATACTGGGAATTAGATACGAACCGGACTTTAAAAAGCTTTTGACCCTTGGCGTGGTCTAACGAATCGGATATGGAATAGTCGACATCTTTTAACCCCGTTGTGTAATATAATAGTGCCGTATCCGGATAAGCGAGGTGATTGGTGATTTGAGAGCCGTATTTTTCGATCATTACCCCTTGATCGGACAGCTTTACTGTTTCAACCAGGCTGTAATCATCAAGTACAATCCGGTAGCTGATTTTTTCTTTCAACAAGGAATCGACATTCAACCGCTTTCCGGAGTTTGCCCCAAGGGAGTCAAAAAAAAGACCATAATCAGCGCCTTTCAGATGTGACAAATAGCTGTACCGGGTTTTCCAGCTACTTGGGCGGTCATAATAATGAACACTTTCCGTATGGGGCAACTTGTAAACCATTTTGTCTTTATCATAAAAAAGAAATATGCTGTCCGAAATATTAACCGGTACCAGTACGGTATCGTCAGGGTTGGCCATTCCCGCGCCGCCCAGATTCCAAATTATCTTTACCGCTCTGATAGCCGGTTCCGGCCCGGGCGGGCGGGAAAAACCGCTAAGAAAACCGGCTAAAAAGATAAATGCAACTATTGCTTTAAACATTGTGCTAAATTTTTGGATATCCTTTACAGTGTTTCAAGTTAATAATTATTACGTAAAAGCGCCCTGTTAAAATCGCACCGGATCTCCGGATAATTCCCCTTCTTTTTTTTTCTTCACAAGATGATGAACGCTATTTTGCATTGGAAAGGATGTGAATATGCTTCCAGGGAAAGCTGCAGGATAACGGTTTCCAGCGAATGCATGGAGGCGGTTTCAACCATCGAGGGAAGTTACCGGGACATAGCCTATCTCGTAAAATATAGGATCCTGGCTAATTCCTACTGGGAGGTAACCGGCTTTTCCATAGAAAGTCAGATCAACGGTGAGGAACACAAGATAGTACTTCAAAGTAACGGCAAGGGTGACTGGACAACTGACGGAGGACGCCCCATTGAGCTATTCAAGGGGTGCATTGATATCGATATTTCCCTAACCCCTTTCACGAATACGCTTCTCATCAGACGGCTTGACCTGTCTCTTGGAGAAGCAAGCGAAATCCAGGTATTATACCTGGACATCTTGAACGGAGAAACCAAACCGGTCCGGCAAAAGTATACCCGGATGTCTCCAGCACAATATCTGTACGAAAATGTACCTAATAACTTTGAGGCGCTGATAACCGTCGATAGTGACGGGCTTGTTATTGATTACCCGGAATTATTTAAACGAACATAACTGGGGGTAAGCCGCTCTCCTAAAGCGTTAGTTACGGAAATCCGGATAAGGCAATCCTTGGCCGGTTTCACAAAGCAGTTTCAGGCTTCTGAGAAAAAGCGCCCAGTCGTAACTGCAGCCGGCAAATTCATGTGTAGCTGCTTTCCAGTTATCGTGATGAAAGAATAACGTGGATCCCTTGCGGTGCGGTTCCAGCTCAAAGGTAATGGTGGTGTCGATCCATTCTTCATAGCCTTTAAGACACAGCCATTTGACTTTATTGTATGGCTTCAGTTCTTCTACCTTCATTTCCTTAAAATAGTCCGGGCCGAAAGCAAATCTTAAAATATCGCCTCCGGATTTTGCCGTTGTGTCCGGCGTCCACCAGCCCGCCAATCCTTCCGCTGTGGTCAGCGCTTTATAAATTGTTTCCACCGGTGATTCAATGAGCAGCCTGTGATAAATGCTTTTGGTGGCTGCCTGGTCCGCTGATAGCTGTTGTTCAGGAGATTGTGTTTCAGCACTTTCATTCCCGGCGTCCCGCGGCGTTGGGTCGCCTTTACCTTTTTCGATAAGATCCTTTAAGCTGCCTTGGATATAATGTGTCCAGGCATCCTGGCAAATTTTAAAACACTCGTATTCCGGTACCAGGCCCTGGTGTGTAAATGTCAGCTGCGTTTTACCGTCCTTTTCGGAAATCTCAAACACCACATGAGTGCCTTTCCATTCTGTATCGTCTGTGGTGAATTTAAAGTAGTTATCAAGCACATGCCAAACCACCACTTCGCCCGGCACTAAGTCAGTAATCTTCATTTTGGCGCGATGCACATCCTGGTAATGGTATGAAAATTCGCTATTCAGCATGTCTGTAGCACCCTCAATATTTTCAGACCACCATCCGCGCACGTTATTTACCGCGTTAAATACTTCAGAAGGCGTTGCCTCAACTACCATTGTTGTTGTAAAATCCTGGTTTTTCATGACTTTAAATATTTTTTGTAAAATTATTGACATATCAGCATCAAAAGTGGGTGTAAAATAGACTTCCCAACGGGTTGATTTAGACAAGATAATCGGCTAGCTTTGTAACATACAAGTTGAAAAAATGAAACACCTGACCATCCTGGTACCCGCCGCTCAAACCTCCTTCAACACATTTGCCTGCATTGGCGGCGCATACGACATATTTAACCGGGCCAACACGTTCCGGAAGGCGAATGGCAAAGAACCCGTATTTCATGTTGAACTGGCCGGAGCCTCGGAAAAATCGGAGGTTAATAACGGCCTTTTAACGATCAAGCCGGAAGTGTACATTTCGTCCGTCAGGAAAACGGATCTCATCATAATTCCTGCGATAAGTCATGATTTCAAGAAGCCGGAAAAGGAAAATGCCCTGCTGGCAAGCTGGATTGAAAAGCAATATAAAAACGGCGCTGAAGTGGCGAGTATGTGTACCGGCGCGATGATCCTCGCATCAACCGGCCTGCTTGACGGAAAAAATTGTTCCATTCACTGGGGTTCCGCCGATAGCTTAAGAAATCTATTCCCAAAAGTAATTGTAAAACCGGACAGTTTAATAACGGATGAACACGGCATTTACACTAACGGGGCGGCTATTCGTTCTTAAACCTTATAATTTATCTTATTGAAAAATATTACGACAGGGAAACGGCCATATATTGCTCCAAGATCTACCAGATAGAGATCGAACGCCAAAAGCAATCAGCCTTTACCATCTTCACCGGGCAAAAATCGCACGAGGATGAAGTGGTCAAAAAAGCGCAGGCCTACCTCGAAGACAATTTTCGCGAAAAAATATCTATTGAAGAACTCTCGCAAAAATTCGCCGTTGGCAGAAGGAATTTTGACAGGCGATTTATAAAGGCCACGGGAAACACACCCATTGAATACCTGCAGCGGGTAAAGATCGAGTCGGCAAAAAAAGCGTTTGAAGCCACGCGAAAAAACGTCAACGAAGTAATGTATGAAGTGGGTTACTCGGATGAAAAAGCATTCCGGGAAGTGTTTAAAAAGATAACCGGCCTGTCCCCGCTGGGATACAAGAAAAAATACAGCAAAGAAACCGCCGTTTATTAACGAAATAAGCATTTCCACTTCCGTCTCGCGAGGCGAGCTGTCCATTCGGGCAGTACGCGTAACCTGAATTAGTTCGCCCGGGACCTACAAAGGCTTTTACTCCATTCCGGTAGTAACCCATGCCGTGAGCCGTTCCGCTTGCGATGAAAACCTGAACTCCATTGTGGTGGCAGACATATCCTGAGTTAGTTGAACCCGGCCCGATATAAGCCGTTCGGCCGTCTCTATGGCAAATTGTTCCTGACGTGTTAAAACCGCGATATCCAGTATTAATTAAACAGGCTATTAAAGGGAATACTGAATTTCATCCCCCACATGCCTTCGGCATCTCCTTGATAATCGATGTATTTTTTCCATTGATGAAATACCTGAAGGTTTACAGAAGGCGTTCCGTCTTTATCCGGCAGGCTGACAACGAAGCCCGCATGGTACGTTTCAAGATGAGAGGTACTTGCATCCGTGGGAGACATAAAGGCGCTAGAAGTCATTGACAGATCAATACCAACCCTTGCCCCGTATAGCCATTTGAACTTAGGTACATAGTATATTAGCTGACCACCAACATCGGCCAATGCTTTTTTACTAAGCGCCGTTTTTTCAAGTACATACACTTCTTTACTATCCTCTATAACAACCGCCGAATCTCCTAAAGGACTGATCTTGTTCCAGGTAGTTGTTGAATAAATCTCTGATAGATTATGTTTAAATCCTATTCTTATCCAGCCGTTCAAATAAGCATCGCCCCATCTTCTCGTTGCCCCATAAATGTTCCCAGATAACTGCAGTGAAGGCGTAAAAACTTTCTTATTCATTGGACTTTGATAGGAGGAAGAATCTTCCAACCCAACAATATCCAAATAGTCGAGCGAAACAGGAACGATATTCAACTTGGCCCAATAAAATAATCTGGCATTCCATTTATCATCAGTCAGTTTCCGCTCATAGATACTCGCTTGCTCCAGGTACGCTCTTTTTAATGAAGTTGTATCACCGGCAATCTTGACAAAATCCAACGTATCAATTATATGTTTGATGGCATTTCGCTTTTCCATCATATCCTCCTGGGCAATGGTATAAATTTTATTATAATCATCCACGCTTGGCTGCTTTTTTTTGTCTGTTTCCTTCCAGCGGGGCCGGAAAAGGTATCTGGCTCCCAGGAGCGTAATACTACCTCCCAATGAAAGTTTCTTTCTCCCGCCAAAGTCCCAGATGTTTTTACCGTTCACCCCTGCGTTTACATCCAAGGTCCCCATCCATCTTGATGGGCCCTTCATTGGATCCCTGTGCCAGGCGAATGGCGTAATGGTTACTCGCTGACCGTCTTCGTTAATCTCAAGCGCGGCATAGCGGCCAGGTGCCGTCTTACTCTTATCGCCGGTCAGTAATAAGGAGAAATCTTCCTGAACCAATTTCCTAAAGGTATACTCCGAGACCAGGCTAGTTCGGACCTTTCCATCCTCGGTTATCGTCTGTATTTTCGCAAAAAGCTTATTTCTGGTATTATCCAGCGTTTGACGATATAGGGTTGAATCAAGAAGAGTTTGACCATAGCCGTAGTACCCTATAAAAAGCAAAGTCGATAAAAGTAGTTTTCTTCTCATATATGCTGTTCAATTAACATTTTGTGTCAGGATCAATGATAGCTTCAATAATTCAAGCGAGCTATCCATTCTAAAGTAATGTTAACTAAACCTTTTCAGATTATGCACGAGTGGAAAAAATACTGACTCTCATGTCATGCGGCAGGTGTACCCGGCCGTAGCGCCCAATGGTAAGGGGTGCAGGTACTACGCTGGTCGCTTACGTCCCGCGAAGCAAAGGCTTGACTTGCCGGCCTTAATCATACCCAAAAGCAAACGAGGCGATGATGCCGTGATTATTGCCCAGTACCTCGTTTTGCAGTCCCAGGTTATAATAGTAGATCACTCTTAATTGCTCAATGGGGTAAACTCCTGCCAGAAAATTCAGGGAAGAAGTACTGCGATATCCTGTTCCAATCTCGACTTTGTCATTTAGTGTTGCGGCAAGGTTAATGTCGATCTGAACAGGTGCGCCTTTTTCGTATTTCACCAGTGCGCTTGGCTTCAAAAATACTGACTCAGATTGATCGGCGAAGAACCTGTATCCGGCGTATCCGTAAGCCGCCCTTTCTTCCAGCAAATTAGGAACGGAAGCTCCGATAAAGAAATCATTCTTGTTATATAAAAATCCGGCGCCGATCACAAGGCTCGTTTCAGTAAGGTTCTTTGCAAACTCGGGATCGTCTTCAACACCCAGTTCCAGCAGATTGTCGCGAATGCGCTGAAACCCTGCCGTAATTCCAAAAGAAAATACATGAGCGTATGTATTCCAGGATGATCTATTTCTTTTAGTGCCGAACAATAATTTGTAGGAATAAGCCGCCACGGCGCTTGTGCTTGCTGTTACACCGATTTTTTCATTGGTGATAATTGCTCCCAGGCCCATTTTGCCATCCAATAGAGGTGAATGGTGGGACAGCGACGAACTTTGAGGCGCACCCTCCATATTATTGATATACCTGTTATGGCTCAGGCTCGTTACCGATCCCGAAGTCATACCGGCGTATGCGGGATTTACGATAAGCGGATTATGGTCATACTCCGGAAAAAGCGGTGTTCTTTGGCCGCAGACGATACCAGGCCCCCAAATAATAAGACCTAGAATTATAAAATAGCGTTTTCTAACTCTCATCTTATCGTTTTAAAACCAGGAATCCTTTGACGGTATTAATTCCTTGTTTATCGGGGTGCTTAATATTAAAAAAATAAGTTCCGGAAGGTAGTGCGCCGGCGCCCAGGCGCGTCAGCCTGTTGGCAAGCCCGGTAAATATTTTGGATTGGTTGTCATAGTCCCGGATCTGAAACACCATATCGCCCCATCTATTGTAAATGGAAACAGTATTTTCCGGATAGTACTCAATACCTTCAATTATCCATAGGTCATTGATACCGTCTCCGTTGGGAGAAATCCCATACTTGGTTCTGCTTATATTTTTGCTGGTTTCGGTTGTTGTAAAACTGATTTCCGTACACCCGACAGCGGCCCCGGCAGCGTTGTAAGGAATTACCCGCACATAGTAAGTCGTATTCTCTTCAAGGTCAGTCGGCAGTTCATAATTCGTGTCTGTAACCTCTTCGCCATTTGCTACATTCATCCCGCCCGGGGTAGTACCGGCAAACACGCGATACCCCGTAGCCCCGGCAACCGCATGCCAGCTGATGTTCGCATCAAGGGACACATTATTCGCATCGTTCGCCGGGGCCATGACAACGGCACAGTCAGGCACCCTCAGCAAGGTTTCTGTGGTGAAATTTATCTCCGTACACCCGGTTGCCGCGCCCGCCGAATTATACGGAATTACCCGTACATAATAAGTCGTGTTCTCTTCAAAATCACCCGGCGGGTTGAAATTAGTACCTGTTACTTCCTCGCCAGATACTATTTCGGAGCCGCCCGCGGTAGTGCCAATAAACACGCGATACGCCGAAGCTCCGGCAACTGCGTTCCAGCTAATGCCCGCCCTCAGTGTCACGTCATTGGCTCCATTCGCCGGAGCCGTGACAACTGCACAGTCGGGCGCCCTCAGCAAGGTCTCCGTCGTGAAACTTATTTCTGTACATCCCGAAGCCGCGCCCGCCGAATTAAACGGGATTACCCACACATAATAGGTCGTATTCTCTTCAAAATCACCCGGCGGGTTAAAACTGGTAGCGGTTACTTCCTCGCCAGACACTACGTCGCTCCCACCAGAGGTGGTGCCAACAAACACGCGATACCCCGAAGCGCCAGGTACTGCGTTCCAGCTAATGCCCGCCTCCAGTGTCACGTCATCAGCTCCATTCGCCGGGGCCGTGACAACTGCACAGTCAGGCGCCCTCAGCAAGGTTTCCGTCGTGAAACTTATTTCTGTACATCCCGTAGCAGCGCCGGCAGCGTTGTAAGGGATTACCCGCACATAATAGGTCGTATTCTCTTCAAAGTCAGAAGGCGGATTAAAACTGGTACCTGTTACTTCCTCGCCAGATACTATTTCGGAGCCGCCCGCGGTAGTGCCAATAAACACGCGATACCCCGAAGCTCCGGCAACTGCGTTCCAGCTAATGCCCGCCCTCAGTGTCACGTCATTGGCTCCATTCGCCGGAGCGGTGACAACTGCACAGTCGGGCGCCCTCAGCAAGGTCTCCGTCGTGAAACTTATTTCTGTACATCCCGTAGCAGCGCCGGCAGCGTTGTAAGGGATTACCCGCACATAATAGGTCGTATTCTCTTCAAAGTCAGAAGGCGGATTAAAACTGGTACCTGTTACTTCCTCGCCAGATACTATTTCGGAGCCGCCCGCGGTAGTGCCAATAAACACGCGATACCCCGAAGCTCCGGCAACTGCATTCCAGCTAATGCCCGCCCCCAGCGTCACATCGCCTGCCCCGTTCGCCGGAGCGGTAATAACGGCACAGCCAGGCGCCCTCAACAAGGTTTCCGTCGTGAAACTGATTTCTGTACACCCGGTAGCTACGCCCGCGGAATTAAACGGGATTACCCGCACATAATAGGTTGTATTCTCTTCAAAGTCAGAAGGCGGATTAAAACTCGTACCCGTTACCTGCTCCCCATTCACTACGTCACTCCCGCCGGCACTAGTACCAATAAACACGCGGTACCCGGAAGCATCAGCGACCGCGTTCCAGCTAATGCCCGCATCCAGCGCCACACCACCAGCATCATCTGCCGGGACGGTGATAACGGCGCAGCCAGGTTTGGTAATTGTCGACGGGTCCAGCTCGTAAGAGCCTAAATCTATCGATTGACCTTGAACACGGGTGTTTCCTTCTAAATCCGTGGATGCCGCGGCATCCGTGGCCGAAACATCGTTGAATAATGCATTTACACCGGCATCTATTGCCGGACTTGAAGTTTGAAGCGTGTAAACGCCACCAGCGGCATCAACAAATAAAGGGTCAATACCAACCAGGTTACCTGAACCGTAAGCAGGGTCTATCGCAGCTTGCAGAATATTTCTTCTTACGTCCAGATCAGCCGCATTGCTGCCGGCAACCGGTTGTAAAATATCCGGGGAAGTTCCGTCCGGTGACGTATTGTTATAGAAAATGCAGTTGTATATATTCGAAAAATCAGCCGTATATGGCCTGATAGCAATGGCCGAATTTTCATTACTGACAAAGGTGGCGTTGGAAATTTTTAAACCGCCGTTATTAAAAACTGCTCCGCCCTCGCCGTTAGCCTGGTTGCCGGCAAATAACGCGTTTACAATGTCGGTTTGAGCGCCACTATTGGTGTAAATGGCGCCTCCGTCACCCCCGGCGGTATTATTTAAGAAGATCACCTTATCCAGCGTTAGTTCTTCGCCGCTATAGATGGCCCCTCCGTCGCCGGCACTGCTGTTTCCGGTAAATTCCGTATTCGATATAGCAGGCTGGGAGCGCATATGAATGGCTCCGCCCGAAGAGGCGCTTTGGTTTCCTTCAAAAACGCAATCATCAATATAAATGAGGTCGTCGTACCAGGAATAAAGGGCCCCTCCGGAATTATGCGATGAATTATTTCTGAATATGGAATTGGTGATCGTGACATCGTCGGCCCAGTTATGGATCGCGCCTCCGCCGTTTGCATCACCTGCGTAGGCCTGCGTTCTATTGTTCTCAAACAGGCAGTTATCGATAAGAAGTCCCGAACCGGATCTGTTATAAATAGCTCCGGCTCCGCGGTCACTTTCAGAAATATTACTGCGGAAAATGCAATTCTTCAAAACGGTTCCTGAACGGTGGATGCTAATAGCGCCTCCGCCTTCATTTAGCATCGCAATGAAGCCATTCCGGAAAATGAGTCCGTTCGCCGTAATGTCCTCAGCATCGATATACAGGATCCTTCCTGAACCGAGGCCATCCAGGATGGTTTCATTATTTTCATAATCACGTTGCGAGCGGCTCGTTTCGGTTCCGTTAAATCCACCATACAGGCTCATTCCTGCTTGATCATAATCGGAAAGGTCCAGGGTTTGGGTGATAGCATATATGCCCTGTTTCAGCCAAAGCTCGGCGCCTTCAGGCGCATTCATCACGGCATCTGTTAAACTGCTGGCTTGTGTCCAGGATGATCCGTTACCCGCGCCGCCGGGTGAAACATATACGACAGTTTGCCCTTGCGCCAACGCGCATGATAACAGAAATACTAAAAAACATGAAAATACGATACGCTGCATCTGTTCGCAAAAGTTCCGTTGCTGGCACGGACGAACCCATTTGGGGTCGATGAATCAATTGCGGGCAAATTTAGCGTACCGGAACGCCCCGGGCAATCTTCATTCGCATACACAGCGCCTACAGCCGGCAGAAATATATCTACAAAGCGTCTACGAACTAAGGATTCCCGGTAAAAAGGTCTTTTAGAGGGCTTCTGCGCCGGCAACTGCCACGGCGTGATCGTTCTCCACCGTGCTTCCTGATACGCCGATGGCGCCGATTATATCGCCCTTTTCATTCTTGATAAGCACTCCTCCCGGGAAAGAGATGAGTCCGTTGTTGGAATGTTCAATATTATATAGCGGGCCTCCCGGTTGGGAAAGCGCGCCGATATCGCCCGTGTTCATATTGAAAAAACGGGCGGTCTTGGCTTTCTTAATAGAAATATCGATAGAGCCCAGCCAGGCTCCGTCCATACGGGCAAAGGCGGTAAGGTTAACCCCTGCATCAATAACGGCGATATTCATAAGCGTACCGAGTTCTTCCGCTTTTTGTTTTGCGGCCTTAATGGCGGCTTCGGCCTGTTCCAATGTAATCGACATAATTTTTTTATTGTTTTTCGCTTTAAATGCGAAGTTAGAATTTAAATCTGACACCCGCGAAACGAAACCGTTCACAGAAATTTTCATGCGCTCATGTCTTGCTTTGAAGCCAGCTCGTTGATAAACCGGTCAAGACTTTCGTCTTTTTGAAGCTTCAGTTTCTGCTTGATCCGGTAGCGGGCCATCCGGATGCTTTTGGGATCGACATTTAGCTTTGAAGCAATCTCCTTATTGGTGAGCCCCATCAGGATATAGGAGCAGTATTTCAGATCAAGGCGGGTAAGTTTATTTTCAGCCCGCTGCTGAAGGCCCCCGGTAAACTCCGGGCGTATTTCGGCAAATTCCGTCTTCATGTTGTCATAGCCTTCATCCACTTCATCATTTTTGGCAATCAGGCGGTCGATTTGCCGGTGCAAAGGGTCGCTGCTGTCCAGCGACCCGAGCTTTTCACGGAGGTGCTGCAGCAGCCTGTTTTTTTCCTCTACATGCAAGGTACCGGCAAGGAGTTCTTTTTCAAGCTGGTTCAGGCGTTCCTGAAGGAGTTCGCGCTCGGCTTCCAGGCGGGCAGCTTCCTCGGCCCTGAGGCTGTCCCGCTGCCGGGAGGCTTTTAATTTAAAACGAAACGACCGGAACAGGAAAAACAAGGCCAGCCCGCCGGCAATGATCAAAATCAAATAATACCGGTTCAGTTTTTTTGAGAAAGCGGCTTCCTGCTCAGCTGTTGCGAGGGCAAATTCTTGCTTTTCAGATTGGTACTGTGCTTCAAGTCGTTGGGTCATGGAAAGCTTTGCTTCGTCAAATAACGCCTTGTCGTGCTGCATGTACTGTTTATAATAGTCCAGAGCCCCCTCTGCATCACCGCTTTTCTCGGCCACCCGCGCCAGCGCTTTAGTGATCCGTGATTTTACCAGGGCGCCGCCCGCATTACCGGAAATCTCGTCCAGCGCTTGAAGCAATAGTTCTTCGGCCCGTCCGTATTTACTTTCGTTCAGCGCATATTCGCTTAAAATCCCATAGCTGTTGGCAATAATCTCTGAATTATCCACTTCCCGTCCGACAGCAAGCGCCTGCTTGAGGTACACCTCGGCGCTATCTTTATACGAAGGCGGGTAAAATTCCAAGTAAAGATTGGCCATATTCAGGGCGGCAATGCCCTCCGTACTCGGAAGGGTAATGCGCTTTTTCAGGGAGTCGGTGAGTTTCAGTACCAATTGGTTGTAATAGCTGGCGGAATCCAGCAATTTGCGCCGGGATGGCTCTTTACGGAAACGATAAAGATAACTGGCGCCCATGCTGAGGCAGGCATTGGACATCGCATCCGGGTCTCCGCTTTTCAGCGCGGCATCGAGGCAAAGCCTTGTATAATGCAATTGCTTACCGGTATTTCCCCAATAACCCTGTATCGCGGCCAGGTAATGATAAATATTGCTCCGATAAAGAAAGGTATCTTCTCCTTCCAGCAAGCGAAGCGCTTCCAGCATGTCCTGGTAAGCCTCGTCTGTGTTTTCTATGATATGCTCCAGCCATCCCCTGCGAAAACGTACAAGCCCTTTCACGACTTTATCCCCCGTTCGGGAGGCATACCATTCAGCGCTGTCAATGGCCGGAAATGCGAGTTTCAGGCTATCCCGTTGTACGTGCAGGTAACTCAGTGCTGAATGCACCAACGCGCCGTACCGTCCGTCTTCTTCACCATGGCTGAGCCGCTGCGCCCGCGTTAACATGTCGAAGGCATCCTCCGGTTGATTTTGGACGGCCATGATTTTGGAAAGGCGTTCCATTGCCTCGATGCGTTCGCCGTTTGCCGTCCCGGCGTTATCGATAATGGTCTTTAAGGAATCAACAATGACAGATTGTGCTTGCCCGGTAGCCGGGGCTATTGAGGCACTTAAAAAAATTAAGAAACAAACAACTATTGTTTTCCTCATGCGCCAAAAATATAACAATTCCTGTAAACGCTTTGTAGACGCTCCTTCCAAGAACGTAGTCGCTGTATATGTGGCGCAGGATTGCTTCAGGTACACTGCCTCCCTAATTTTGCCAGCACGTTCAAATTAAATCAAGAGGTATGTTTTTTAGTATCAGACAACATCAAATAGCCGCCCATGAAACCGAAGGCCTGGAAAACCCTAAAAACCCGGGAAACAAGATGGAGCTGGTCCTGTTCCGCACGAAGGGAAGAACGCTTTTTCACACCTCTCATACTAAACAAGCTTTTGGCGAATATTGGGACGTTGCCGAGGGAAAGAAGATATCAAAAAGGCTTTGGACATCCCGGATGAAAGCCTACTGCGCTCAAAAAGCAAAGGAAGCCCCTAAGCCTCCTTTCTTTTTTAAGATCACCATCGCAGGCTGGATTTTTCTCCTGGCATGTTTCGCTGTACTGGGATTCATTGTTTACGACGAAAACAAACCTCCTTTGCCGAAGTCGGAAGATGTGGCCGCTAAGGAGCAACCATTGGCGGAAGGTGATATTTTCTTCGGGCATTTTGAAGAATATAAAGAAAGTGAACAACTGGGTCGTATAAGCGCCGGCGTGGGACATGGCTGGTTCAAGATCCTGAAAGTGGAAAACGACACTTACCATGTCGCCAAAAGCACCGAAATGAGCAAAAGCCACCGGCCCAAAGAACAAATGGACAGCACCAGTTTTGAGATGGAAAGCATCCCGGCAAAAATTGAAGAAAAAGGTGCCTATACCATTCGTTTACTTTCGGCCGATGGCAACACCGAATTTGCCGCTACTTCTCTTCATTCCGGAGGATAAAGCTTGTTTTAAATGTTTCTTCCGGCGAAACCAGGATATTGCTTACCTCGATACCCAGTACCGTTTCGTCCGGATAATCCCAAACTGCTCTTAGGGTAATGGTGGTAGTATCGCGTGGTGTCAGGGTTACCCGCCCGAGCGGCAGCCCTTCTATGTCATAGTCACTCTTTGCAGCTATTTCGAAGGGAATATCACTTTCATTATAAAGGTGAACGATTAACGTGCGTTCTTTCTTTCGTTGTTTTTGCTCGGTACGGACATGAACGGACGCCTTGAACAGCGCTTCGGCTTCTGGTTGGCGCGCCACAAGATAATCGTCAAAGAACACAGCGGTTCTTCTTGCCAGGAGGGCTTCCTTTACCGCTTCAGCAGTTTTTTCCTTTGCAAAAACGAGCGTCATTGGGCGGTGGCTGTCCCGGTAGCGGGGGTACACATCATAATGAACATCCGAGTTTCCCATTATGGTCAGGTTATATTTCATTGCCAGGCGGTGGGCAATAACGTTGTATTTCCCGGAATTAGCAACTTCCACTCCTTTGAGAATGCCTTCATCGAGCAGTTCCTGGTGGAAAGAAGTGAAAAGCGTGGTGTCTTTTCCGTCCCACCATCCCCAGCCGGGGTGGTTATAGAAGACGAAAGCATCCTGCTTTTTGGCTTCGGAAAACGGCGCCATCAGCTGCTCCCTGGTCATGTTTTCCTTCATGACGAATTCCTTCTTGCCGCTCTTCATGTAATCGCTTGGCAAGGCGTTGGCGTCCGTGACGAAGAGGGCGTTATTATGGTACGGCGGAACCCGCGGAGAAATTTCCACACCAGGAATGATCAGCAGCTCTTTATTCCCGGCCGCCTCTTTTGCCAACTCGAAGGATTTATTATAATTTTTTTCAATTTCCTCCGGAAAACCTTCGTAGTCGATGTGTTCAGTAATGGCAATGACATCCAGTCCGTCCCGCAGGGCTTCATGCACCCTGAAAGTAGGCCAGACGTGTCCGTCCGAAAAGACGGTATGCATATGGAAGTCGCCTTTCAAAGTGAGGTAACCCGGAATGTCGGGTATATGTAATTTTTCCGTTTGGGCAAGCAGGGGCCCCTTCACCAGCGCGGAAAACGCGATGCACAAGGCAAGCAGCTTTAATTTCTTCATTATTCGTTTGTTTCTGGTCTGTTTCCGGTTTGCAGGGATTATTCCCATCTGCAGGCTGATTCCCGGGCAACGGATTTACTCCCGGCCTGATTTACTCCCTGGATTTGCTCCCAGCCTGGATTTATTCCCTGGCAGCGGATTTATTCCCAGCCTGGATTTTGCTCCAGTTCCCGGTTCAGTACAATATCGCTGTTTGAAATTGGATGGAAGTATTTTTTCTCATCAAAGACCCGTTCCTCGTCATCCCTCCATATGATGTGGCCGTGATCGCCTTCTGAGAGCCTGGAGGCATTTTCGTCTATCACAAAATAGCTGACACCGGGAATCTTGTTGTCAGGTACCGTCTTTACTACGGAAACATCAGGCGTGCCGTTCCCGTCCAGGTCCATCGGGTAATTTAGTGACGGAACATAAATCCCGCGCCATTGCATTTCCAGCAGCTCTCCCTTTTTCCACCTGAGCAGGTCATCGTAACGAAGGCCTTCATAGCAAAGTTCAATGCCTCTCTCCCTTCTGATTTCCAGCAGGAACCTGTCCGCTATCTCCGGAAAATACACTTCCTGCATATAGGGGTCGGCGGCCTGGGGAGCGGCCGGGTTCACTCCCGCCCTTTCCCGAAGGGGGGCGATGGTCATATTCCATTCCGGCAAGCCGAATTTGCCCAGTTCTGCCATAGCTTCGGCATAGTTCAGTAACACTTCAGCATAGCGGATCAGGGGAATTGAATTATACGATTCGGAGATCCCGTCCAGTTTGGGGTCGTCCAGACTATGCTTCATGATATGATACCCGGTATAGGTATAACCGAAGTTAGGAGGCGCAGGAGTTCCGTTACTGCGGGTATAACCCAGCGAGCGAACGGTTTGGCCCAAACGGTGATCCCGGCCCTTCATTTCCCTGACGAACTGGATGGTATCATAACCGGGACGGTCCGTAAACCGGCTGCCGTCCGTCATCAGGTAGGTATTGATGAACTGCTTGTTCAGTCCCCAGCGCGCGCCGTAGGTAGCGCTGTTGAACTTCCAGGTAATATTATGCCATCTCTTCAGGGCGTTATTGTAAACAACTGCCCAAAGCACTTCTTCGTTAACGGGATTTTCGCTGGTAAACAGGCTGCGGTAATCGGCAGCCGGGTTCCCCGTGTTATAAAGGGTGTACTGGCCGGATTCCATGACTTTTTTAGCCGCATCCGCTGCTTCTTCCAGGAACTTGCCGGCCGAAGAAGCCAGGTTCAGCTGCGTATGATATTTCCGGAAGGTGCCTTCGAACAGGCATACCCGCGACTTAAAGGCAAGCGCGACCTGCCTGGTAACCAGGGAGGAGCTATTGTCCTTTTCGTCATAAATATGTTCTGCGACAAAATTAAGGTCAGCCAGTACCGAATCCATCACCATTTCCCGCGGATCCCGGGGCTTGTACAGATCGGGGTCACCGGGGGTCATGGTTTTTGAATACCAGGGAACGTCACCGTATCGTTTCACTTTATCGAAATAGAAATAGGCCCGGAAAAACCTGGCAATGCCTTCGTAATGATCTCTTACTTCCTGTGGGATCGCCGCGTTGTCGAAATTTTCCAGGAAGAAGTTAATGTTCCGCAGATCGGTCCAGTTCCAGGCAGGCTCGTTCACAGAAGTATAGGAGCCTGCGATGTATGCCGGTGATTGGTTTTTAGATGTATATTCGCCCATTTCGTCCGCCTGTACCACTTCCAGGCCACCGGGCAGCATGCGCTGATAAAAGGAGTTGGTATACAGCTCAAGATCCTGTTCCTTTTCAAAAAAAGCAGCAGGAACCAGCTTATCAACAGGTTCGGTTTCCAGGAAATCGCTGCACGAGCCGAGTAACCCGGTCATGGCGGTTAGTATCAGAATTTTAAACGTCGTGTTCATGGTTGCTTCTGCTAATATTTAAAACGTGAGGTTGAGGCCCAGGGTAAATGTTTTCAGCATCGGATAGGCATCGCCCTGGCCGTATCCGTTCAGCATATCGCCAACGGGATTTTCGATGATCTCGGGGTCGAAGTTGTCGGTATACTTGAATAATCCGGATAATGTAAAGATGTTCTGGCCTGTTACATACACGGTGGCCTGCCGCATGCCTGCCTTTTCCAGCAGCTTCGATGGAATATTATAGTCGATCGTCAGGCTTTTTAATCTCAGGTAGCTGGCATCCTGCAAGTAGCGGGTCTGCGGGGCGCCCAGCGAGCGGTTCACCCCAAGCGCCGTATATCCCCTGAATCTTGGGAAATAAGCATCCGGATTTTCCTCCGACCATATATTTTCCATCAGTTTAACCGGCTGAAAGCCATAGGGACGGTTATACGGCCCCCAGAATAAATCGGCTTCCGGAGCGAAATACCAGTCTCTTTTTCCGATACCCTGGAAGAAAGCGGAAATCCCGAAACCTTTCCAGTCAGCGGCGAGGGTAAACCCGAACTGGTACCTTGGCGAGCTGTTCCCGATGATCTTCCTGTCGCCGGGATTGTCTACGGTATTCTCTCCCTGGTTAATAAAGCCATCCTGGTTCAGATCGGCAAATTTCAGGTCTCCGGGCAAATATTGCCTGTTATTTGAATTCTGCAGGAAACTCTGATCTGCATGATTGGCTATCTCCTCTTCCGAAGTAAAGAATCCCAGGGTCTCATAACCCCAGATCTCCCCTATTTCATGACCCACGTAATAGTTGCTGGACAGCCTTTTGGTTGGGTTATTGAATTTGGTGATCTCTGACCGGTTATCCCATAAAGATCCGGTGAAACTATAGTTAAAGGGCGAATTACCCAGATTGAAGTCATCCCTCCAGCCAAGCGTTAACTCCCAGCCCATGGTCTGCAGGTCGGCGTAATTACCGTAGGGAACCGTCGCGCCAAAAACATTCGGCAGCGGCTGACCATAGGTAAACATGTCCGTGGTTTGGCGGTTATACCAATCAAAATTTATGTTCAGCCTGGATTTCAGCAGTGCAGCATCCAGCCCTATGTTGAAGGTGGTCGCCTTTTCCCAGGTCAAACCGGCCGGAACGACCCCGGGAAGATAGGTATATCCTTTTTGGACGCCTTCCAGTATCACGCCTGATTTGGCTACTGACATGACTTCCATGTACCGGTAAGGAGCGACATTTCCGTTCCCCAGCGACCCATAGGACGACCTGATCTTCAGCTGATCCAGCCAGTTATTCGTCCCGTCCATAAAAGCCTCTTCTGCAAGGTTCCATCCGGCCGATACCGACGGGAAAAAGCCGAACCGCTGCTCCTCGGGAAACTTTGACGATCCGTCATAGCGGCCGTTCAGCTCAAGCAGGTATTTGTTCTTGTAGCTGTAATTCGCCCGGTAAAAAACGCCCTGGTAAGCCCATTCAAGCCCGCCTCCGGCAAGGGAATAATTCAGTCCGTCCACCAGGTTGTAATCCGGCTTAGAAGGTACCAGAAGGCCATCCCGGCTTGCGTTCATCCTTTGCAGTTCCGAGTGTTCGGCATTGTAGCCCGCCAGTAAGCTGAATTCGTGGTCTTCGCCGGTTTCGGGCTTAAGTTCTACCGTAATATTCGAACCCCAGTAGCTAGTTTCATCACTATACTGGCGCAGGAGACTTTGTCCGAAGCGGTCAAGCGACCCGGGACTATTGCTGTAATTGATATAGTTGTTAACCCTTTTATCTTTGTCGAAATCCCTCGAATAGGTAAAGTCGGCCTTGAAGGTCAATAATTCGCCGAATGGCGTGGCGGTAAGCGACGGAGTGGTCCTGATAAAGAACCTGTTTTGTTCCGAAAAGCTGCTCCCGTCCGCGAAAGGCCCGCCCGTATAGGCGCCGATATGGGTAAACGTGCCGTCCGGATTGTTCATGACCGCCATGGGAAAACCCTGTACGTTCAGATAACGCCAAACGTTTCCGTCGCCGTTAGCCAGCAGTGGATAGTCATAGCTGAAGGTACTGATATCCATATTATTGCTTAATGTAAGCCAGGAATTCAGGTTCACATCGCCTTTTGCCCGCACATTGAATTTCCTGAACTTATCCGGGGAATATTCGAAGATACCGTCCTGGAAGTAATACAAGCCGGAAATATAATAGCTTGCCTTATCAGACCCGCCGGAGGCGCTTACGGAAGCTTCCGTAGCCGGGGTCATTTCCCGGTGCAGCAGGTCAAACCAGTCCGTATTCCCGAAATATTCGTAACGCCCAAGGTCTTCGTTATAAACGACATCCGGCGCATTCGGATCCTGGCTGTTGATCCTCAGCCGTTCAAGGTAATCCAGGGAAAAAGGAAAGATACTATTGACCGACATCGGATGTGTTTTATAGTCGTACCAGGCGAAAAAGGCCTCGTCAAAGTTCCTGGCCCATTCATAGCCATCGGTTACCAGGTTAGGCACCACCGTGCGCTGGTTGAACGATTGGCTTATCCTGAAATTGATATTCGACTGCCCCTGCCGCGCCGATTTGGTGGTGATCAGCACCACGCCAAAAGCCGCCCTTGAGCCGTAAACCGCCGCGGAGGAAGCGTCCCTCAGTATCGAAACACTTTCAATATCGCTGGGATTCACCAGGTTGGGATCACCCTCAACCCCGTCAATCAGTACCAGCGCACTGCCGCCCGCACCGATGGAGGTTGCACCCCGGATGTTAAAGTCAGGAGTACGGGTGGGGCTGCCGTCCACCATCCTGATGTTCAGGTTCGGCAATGTTCCCTGCAGGAGCCTGGACACGTTCGGCGCCGGCCTGTCCTCGATCACCTCGCTCCCGATTTGTGAAACAGCGCCCGTAAGATTGATTTTCTTCTGCGTACCGTAACCCACCACCACCAGCTGCTCAAGCGCCACCGCATCCTCCCGGAGAACCACATCAATCACCGTCCGCCCGCCTACTTCAATGGTTTGTGAAGCGTAACCCAGAAAAGAAAAAGACAATGCGGCATCGGCTGCCACGCTCAATGAATATTTGCCGTCAAGGTCGGTACTGGTTCCCACATTGGTTCCCGGAACAGCCACCGTAACTCCTACCAGGGGCTCTCCCGCCGGATCATTCACTTGTCCTGTTACCGTAATCTGCCGTAAACCGGCAGAACCGACAGTCATGGAAGGATGGATGGGCCTCACAAATCCTGAAGCGGCCGCTTCAGGTCCGGAAAAAAAAGAAGCAGCCAAAAGAAGTCCCACAGATAGCTTAAAAACGTACAACATATTTTTCATGGCGGCAAAGCTATGGAGGCATTGTTAAGCCGGTGTTCAGCGAGTATTAAATCAAGATATAATATGCCGCTGCATCGGATACCCGTAAAATTTCCGGATATTTCGCGCATATGATCCGCGCTATGAGATTAAGTGCGGAATTGCAGAAGAAAAAACAGCTAAGTATCTTCGTTAACAATGAACCCCGAAATCCGGAAATACAATGACTCCCTGCCCCATGGTGACAGAGAGATCTGCGATTTGTTATCAAGAGAGATCAGCAAACGCCTCCCTGATGCGGAGAACAAAATCTGGCACCGGCACCCAGTATGGTTTTTAGATGGAAATCCAATAGTAGGTTATAGCAAGCTTAAAGATAGTGTACGTTTGATGTTCTGGAGCGGCGCAAGTTTCGATGAAGAAGGCTTAGAACCCGGCACCGGCAAATTCCGGGACGCATCCGCCCGCTATACCCGCGCAGACCAGGTCAGCGCCAAAGACCTGAAGCGGTGGCTTGAAAAATCCCGGCATATCCAATGGGACTATAAAAACGTAGTAAAACGAAAAGGTGAATTGCGGCGATTAAAGTAGATACGTTATAATATGCACATCAGCACCAACGAAGCACGCGGCATCTTGTCCAGGTCCGATAAGCCTTTCGCAAAATTATTTACTCACGGAACGCTGGAGGTTGAAATTTACCAGCCTCATATAGAGGATCATCAACAACCTCATTCCAAAGACGAAGTGTACATCATCATTTCAGGCGAGGGCGATTTCTTCCTGGAAGGGAAGATAACCGCTTTTAAACCGGGCGACTTTCTGTTCGTACCCGCAGGCGCCGAGCATAGGTTTATTAATTTCTCAGACAATTTTTCAACCTGGGTGTTTTTTTACGGCCCCGAAGGCGGAGAAAAGTAGTCCTTGATCTTACTGATATTTCAGCACAAACCATCCTTTTAGCCGCTGCATTTCGCTGCCGTTCCGGTACTCGAGTAAATAGAAATAAGTTCCTGCGGGCAGGTTCTCGCTGATTACCCGTGTGTTGGCTTTGCCGTGAAAGATGTTGCTTCCATTGTCATAGCCCTTTGTTTCGAACATGGATATGCCGTTGCGGTTAACAATGACCATTCTGTTATCCGGGAAATCGCGGATGCCTTCAATGATGAGAAAATCGTTGATGCCATCGCTGTTTGGCGAAACTACCTGGTGTACGCGCACGCGCTGACCGGCCTGGTCAACTACCAGCAGTTCTCTTTCCACCGGAGCGGCCGGCAGGTAATTTGCATTCCCGGGCTGGGTAGCGGTAATAATGGTCCGGCCCAGGCGCAGCACCAGCAGGTCGGATGGCCCGGTAAGGGTGGCTACGAGGTTATCCCTCACTTCCAGCTGCACCGCCAGCCCGGAGGAAGCGCTTACGTCCAGCTGAAGGGTTCCGGCATCCCGCTGCACTTGCCCGATCTCGGCGAAATGGATCTCCTGGGGCGCTTTCTTTACCAGTAATTCCCGGCTTATTTCAGGAGTATTGCTGTAATTCGCGTTTTCCGGCAAGGTGGCGGTGATCGTGGCGGTCCCGGCCCCGGTGATCCGGACCTTGCCGTTCACTATTTCAGCAACGGCTGTATTCGAACTGGAGTAAATGACTGTTTCCCCGGTGTTAGCTTCGCCTGTCAAATCAAAATCGGCATCGCCGTAGGTTTTCTCCGGAAGTTGCGCGAACGTGAGTGTGCGCGCTGCCGGCACAACGGTCAGCGTTCCGTTTACATAACGCGGCATATAGTTATCCGCGGCCGCTCCGGAGGCAATAATGGGGTATTCGCCCGGAGGTGAAAGCGGCGTAGCTTCGGTGGATGCCAATGGAGGAGTGCCTAGCTGGCTTTCATCTTCTCCATTCACAAAGCCTTCATAGCTAAAGGTAAAAAGAGGATTTTCTTCGCCAAATTTCCGGGTTTTGTTTTCGGCCGTGACCGTTAGCGGCGCTTTCTCAATCGTGAGGACCTGGTCCCTGGGAATGGCTTCATTATAAAGAGCATTGCCTTCCTGGCTGGCCGTAATAGTTACGGTTCCGGCCTTGTTTATGTGTACCATGCCTCCCGCAATACTGGCGATCTCTTCATCGCTGCTGCGATACATAATCTCCATGCTGCTGTTAG
This sequence comes from Anseongella ginsenosidimutans, assembly GCF_008033235.1. Lineage (GTDB taxonomy): Bacteria > Bacteroidota > Bacteroidia > Sphingobacteriales > Sphingobacteriaceae > Anseongella > Anseongella ginsenosidimutans. Next base: position 1,389,027 of record NZ_CP042432.1, on the reverse strand, counting down.
TGCTGATGGCCCCGGGATCAAAATCAGCCATGCCATAGATTACCGAAGCGGATGAAGCAAAGGTAATCTCCTGGTCAAACTTAACAATAGCTGATGCTTCTTCGCTGCGGCCGCTTTCATTGCCTGCTTGGTCTATTGCCGCAAGCCGGTAATACCAGGTAACGCCCGCTGCCACGCCGGTATGCGTATAAGTGGTTGCCGGCGCATTAATCCGGGTTAACAAGGCGGTAGGATTTGGTGTAGTGGCGCCGTAAAGGGCATAGGCGGCCAGATCGCTCTCGGAATTAGCCGTCCAGATAATGACATGCTGGCCATTACGTGGAACCGCAGCCAGCCCCTGCGGGATAGCCGGCATGGCATTGTCGTAAATAAGGTTCAGCGTATTTGATGCCGTATTATCATTATTGGCAATGTTTTGTGCGGCACCCGCGGGAACGCTGAGGCTTACTGTTCCGTTTGCCGAAGGGGTGACCAGGGCCGTATAAGTAATATTGTCCGCGGTTTGCAAGCTGCTCAGGGTGGCGTTGCCAAAGCTGACATCCGTTAAGTCAAAGCCCGTCACAGCTTCAGTAAACACGATGCTCAGGGTAAACGCCTGGTTCACCGGTGAACTGGCCGTGGTGGATAGCGTTACACCAGGAATCAGAGAATACACGAACACATTGTCCGTGGATGCCGCATTGTTGAGGGCTGCTGCCGCGTCATTGCCGGCTGCGTCGCGAATCGTACCGCCATTCATCACAATACTGCTGCCGAGTTCAATACCGTCCAGATCTTGTTCCCCTGCCTGCACAATATATTGGAAGTTAAGAACACTGGAGCCGGAGCCGCTGGTATAATCGGCCTGCACGGTTGCAGAACCAATGGTCAGCGCCAAATAAGGCGTGCCGCCGCCATCGTTTACATTGACATTCTCATCAAAGTTCAGGATAAACCCTAACACGTCCCCCTCCTGGTAATAAGCGTCTGCCGGCACACCTGCCGAGCTTACTACAGGTTTCACCCCATCGATAACGATGTCATGCTGTCCGGCAATGGAACCGCCGCCGCCAGGGACCGGAAGCGTTAAGACCGCATCCATGCCTGAGCCACTTTGTATGGTAGCCGCATTCAACGCCAGCGCGGCTGTGGAAGCATAGTCCAGGTCAGCGTTCAGATCGCCCGCCTGTACAGTATAATTAAACAGGAGGGTATTGGATCCCGAACCGGAACTATAAACTGCCTTCCGGTCCGTCGCGCCCGTTTCCAACAGCAGGTTGGGTGTACCTCCGGTAACATCGACAGCCTGGTTGAAAGTGATCGTTACCGGGATCACTTCATTCAATTTGTAAGCGCCGTCAGGCCTGCTTGCGTTTACGGTGGTGATAACCGGGTTAATGGGGTTTACGGTAATGTTAATTAAATCAGTATCGGTCTGCGATTCTCCCGACCCCGATGATCCAAGGTCGCTGGTAGTGATTTGCAGGCTGGCAGCTCCGCTAAAACCGGCCGTCGGCTGGAATATCATCCCGTGCAAGGCCTGGTTAATGTCGGCAATAGTACCATAAAAGGCCATTGTACCGTCATCTGCTCCGTCGCCGCTTATAAAAATCAGTCCGGTAGCGCCGGGCAGGGTCACCAGGCCATTTGTAGCCGTTAGTTTGACCTGTATTGAACTGCCTCCTGCATCGGCGTCTGAAACGGACACCAGGTTGCTGTTGCCGGTACTGAATATCAGTGATTCGTCCCCGTCAATGGACTGGGGGGCGGGGACAGCATTCAAAGGAGCATCGTTTATGGCTTTCACAAACACCGTTACCGCTGTCATATCCGCCTCCGAGCTGCTGGTTCCGGAATTGCCGGGATCCGCACCTGTATTACCTCCATCATCGATATTTACGGTGAAGGTCACATTGCCGGTAGCGTTAAGCGCCGTAGTAAACGTAAGGTTGTTTGCGGCGATAAACGTATTGAGGTCGGCGATTGGACCGGCCAATGTCAATGAGCCGGTTCCGGACCCGCCAACGGTCACCCCGCCGCCAGACGTAGCCGAAAATGTTCCGGAGGCTGCCGAAAATGTTGCTGTAACGCTGCTGCTGCCGGCATCCGCGTCGGCGAAACTGATGCCGGGGAGTGGACCAGCTACATCTTCATCGACATCGATAGTTGCCGGTGCTGTTACCTCAGGGGCGTCGTTTATCCCCTCTACCGTGACATATACCCATGCGGTATCAGCAAGGAAAGCATAATCATATACTTGATACTGCATCTTTGCCACCCCCCCATGGTTGGCGGAGGTGGGTGTAAAGGTAAAGCTGCCATCCGCAAGCAATAGCACAGATCCCAGGGAGATTGGGGGTGCGGTAATAAGAGCCGCGACCAGCTCATCTCCGTCAGGATCGGAATCATTGGTGCGTATATTACCGGTTGCGGGTACACCTTCACTGGTCGTTAACGCGTCATCCACCGCAACTGGCTTGGAATTCACTGCTACCACATCAATTGTTTTTGTTGCCGGGTTACTGTCTTCGGAGCCGTTACTCACTACGAAGCTGGCCGTGCGGCTTGCCGTATTCGGGGTATGTGAACCGTTGTCATAGGTAACAGCCCGCAAGGCTGCCTGCCATTCCGCCAATGTTGCCGCGCTGCCTGCGGAAGCAAGGCTTAATATGCCGGTGCCCGCATTATAGCTACCGGTAATATTACCCATTGTAGCACCGTCGCCCGTAAACCTCAGTACATCTTCCCCGGACTGGAAGTTAGCGGTGATGCTCACGGTCGCCGAAGCTATGTTCGTATTGCCAGGATTGGTCACCGTTAATGCGTTATCAATTACCTCCTGGGTTGAGCCGCCGTAAAACGACTCGGTAAAAGTGGTGACACCGGCGCTGGTCGTTACCACCGGCGCATTGCTTAGGGCTTTAACGTTTACCATGACATCGTTCAACGAACTCACGCGATCCACTCCGTCATTCAGTGAAATACGGATCTTACGAGGATCTAACGAGGGGTTCGTGCTGGAATTGAGATAGACCAGGTTCCTGATCAGCGCCTGCGCGGCAGCAAATGTTGCGGTGGGAAGGAATTCCACACTCATGGAACTGGTGCCTGCTCCGGTTATCATACCGATGTGCGTTCCGTCGTAATGCAGGTCCCCGCCCACAACGCCAATCTGGCCCGCTCCCATTCCTTCGTGCCGGATGGATAGCATATCTTCTCCCACAACGCCATTGATAATGTGAATGACTACATACCCGTCGTCCGGATTGGGTGTGTCCGGATCAGAAACCGTGGCATCCGCGCCTGCGTCAAGCAAGACTGCAGGTCCGCCCTCTGTAAATGTGACGTTATCGCCATCCAGGTTGGCAACGAGCGGGATGGTGTTGACTGCCTGCACCGATACAGCCTTCGTAGCTCCCGCACTGTTGGCCGTTCCATCGTATGCGACGAAGGTAATTGTGCGGTTAACGGTGGCAGGGTTCGATGAGCTGTTGCTATATGTGACCGCGCGCAGGGCTGCCTGCCATTCCGCCAGTGTCGCCGTCGCCCCCGCGGAGGAGAGGTTCAGTATGCCCATGGCGATGTCATAGCTGCCGGTAATATTGCCCATTGTGACGCCATCGTTGGCAAAAGCAAGTACATCTTCCAGACCGTCCTGGAAATTATCACTTATCATCACAGTAGCTGACTCCAGTGTAGTGTTATCAGGATCGGCCACCGTTAAAGCGTTGTCAATTGCTACCGGCTCAGGGCTGCCGGTACGTGGTTCCGTAAAAGTAGTACTGCCACCGCTTGTGGCGATTACCGGGGCATCATTGGCGCCCGTAATGTTAATCGGAACCGTACCAAGTTCAACATCCCCGGAGCCGTCATTGTCTCTGGCACTGACGGTAAGGATGGCCGCGGGAGAACCGTTCAGGCCCGCCGGTGGTATATAAGTAACGTTAGAAGGAATATCGAGGTACCCATTAATGGCCTCGGGAGTACCGCTTACCGTAATGGTCGGGGTATTGTTTCCTGCGAGTACTACCGGGCGTCCGCCGGTAGCAGCCAAAGCGATGGTGCCGTCGGATACCGACAAGATGGCCGTGATCTCATCGCTATCTTCATCGCTGAAGCTGCTTGATGAGATATCAAGTTCACCCCTGGTATCTTCAATAATCTCAATGCTGGCGGGCAGCCCGCTGACAACGGGAGGAACGTTGACACCTGCTGACCCGATAACAAAATGATCGAAGGTAACGGCCACGCCGGAATTATCGGGGTGTGGCAAGGGAGTGCGCTGCCTTATTCTGATCTCGTCCACATTGTCAAACTGTGAATTTAAAGAATATGTGTCTTTTTGATTGTTAAGGATCAGATCCTGCGTTCCCTGCAACAGGCCATTTCTGTAGGCTTCAGCCGTCAGGCTCATTCCAAAACCGGAAATTCCAACATAATCATACATGTAAAAACTTTGGAAGTCCTGTTCCGTACCATCGACAGTCTTTATAATAAAATAAAAGGGGTCGTCTGTGTTAAGCTGATCACCGGCATAAATTAACCCGGACCCGCCAAAACCATGCCCGTCCAAATCTGATTCGTAATAAATATTTGAACCAAACTCATGCTCCTGAAGATTTTGATCACGCACACTGAACTCAAAATTCCCGATGGTGACGGTTTTTCCAAGGTCAGCATCGTGGGCATAGCCCTGGTCATCAAATGTAATGGTTGTTTGCCCCGCCACTGATGTGCTGATGACGGACAATAACAAGCCGGTAAAAAGTTGCATCTTCATAGTTCTGCGTTCATTTTTGCGTTTATGAAATTTAAACACACATAAATGGATTTTGCCAGCCTGACACACTATCGCGGTGGATCTCTTCGAAGGCTGCGGCATTAAAATGCATGCCTTTGCCCTGGGCGAGCGCCATTTTCTGCGGCTGTTGCCGGCTGGTTCTTATCTTATATATGGTAGTTTGGGGCAGGGCGAATCCCGATTGGGGATAAAAGTTCCTTTCGCCTCGCGGCCCCACAATGATCTCTTGTCTCAACAGGTTACGTATCCCGTCCCAGTCCGCCTTTTCCACCGAAGGCCATAACTCCTTCCATACCAGGCCCGCTTCATATCCCATCAATGCGAACACATTGGCCTTTTGCCCGCAGGCGGCTTCGAAAGAGTCAACAAATTCCCTGTTCAACCCATGCTGGCCCTGGTTATCCCACATCGTGGAAGAATAGATTTCCAGGTCAAGATTTGCTACATCCTGTAATATATCGTCATAGGCCATAGGTTCATTGACCAGCAATGGTATTCTCTTCGCCCATTTGCTTTTCGCCCACTCCGCCAGGAAAGCGGTACCATGATTCCCGCAGAAAATAGCATGAACGTAAGGCGGCTCCTTTTCTTCCAGCGATGCAAAGAAATTTTTGAGGCGAATCTGCATGCTCTGCCCGGGATCATCAGGCAGTACCTGAAGATGAAGGGCAGTATTTCCGGCGGCAATTGCGCCACGGCGAAACGCGGCGCTAAAATGATAACCAGCTTCATATACGGGCATAAGTACCAGGCCTGCATCCCCGAAATATTGCTGCGCCCAATGACCCAGGGCGTATTCCGATTGCCACAATTGGTGGGATGCATAAAAAATATTAGGGCTTAAATAGGGAAAATAGGGAATGTATTCGCCCATATCAAAAAAGAAAGCCGTTTGACCAGCCTGTTCCAGCACAGGAATGGCCTCTGTGATGGCTTTATATCCCACCAGGCCGGAAACCAGGTCAACGCGATCGAAAAAAACGAGCTTCCGGACAGCCTGGACCGAGTCCCTGCCGCTTCCCGTTTTGGTGTATTCATGCACAAACTGAACCCGGTCCTGCCGGAAAGGGTCCAGTCCCATACCCAGCAGCCATCCCGCCGTAAGGTGCTGCGGATAAAATGGATAGATACCGGAATACGGTGTCAAAAAACCTATTCGGAAAGGTCTTTTCATACTATTGCTGGATCTTGAACCGGCTTAGTCTTTTGAAGGATATATTCCGGCAACCGCAATTACGAAATTGATCGCGCTGTAAGGCTGCATGTTTTCATGCGGCTGGGAATTTCCTGCGGGAAGAATACTGACAGGGGACATCATAGTGCTTGCGCCGCTGTCCCCGGTGTAAATATTAACCGGCTCAGCTGATGGCCCTGTTCCAATGGCCGGAGGAACGCCTAATAAAGCTCCGCCGGAAGGCGTGTTACCGGTACCGGCATTAGTACTTGCACGAAAGCCGTGGTTATGGGCTGGCATCTGGGTGGCGATCAGCGTAACGGACTCCACGCCGCCCCGCTCTCCCAACGTATAACCCCGCAAGCCCGGCCCCTGTCCCGGGCCTACCGGCGCCCGGCCGCGCAGGTCAGGCAAACTGAAGGTTGTTTGCCCGTCTCCGCCGTATGTGGTGCCAAGCACGGAAAACAAGGCGGTATTTTGGGCGATTGACAGGAGCTGCCCATTGCAGAGCATATAATACCTGGGCGCAAAGTTACCCGCAAACATTTTGATCATTGCTAAATACTCTTCCATGATTATGTGGTTTAGTTTTTTTTGTGAGAATGTGTTACAGAAGTTTCTTACCCGTGATCTCCGAACCTATGCGGTACCCCAGGGTGATCTCATGGGTACCGTCGTTAGCATGCCCCAGGCGATAACTTTCAAGGCCAAACTGGTAGCTATAGCCAAAGCGCAGCCGGTTATTCAATAGTACTGAAAGAATGGTCCCTACTTCGTTATTGGTGCGGTAATTGACCCCAAGCCCGAGCGTTTCTTTCAGATAGAGTGTCATGGAAAAGTCGGCATGAAGCGGAATATTGGAGGCGTAAGAGGCGAGGACGGCCGGCTTTATTTTAATATTCTCACCTAAAGCGGCAAGATAACCGGCCATCAGGTAATAATGATTTTTAAAATAGCGCGAATTTTCGACCGATGCTCGTCCCAGCTCGCGGAAACTGATACGGGGCACAGAAACTCCCATATAGAATTTCTCCGGAATAAAGTACATCAGGCCAAGGCCAAACGTACCTACGGTCTCAAGAATGTCGTCCTGGAAAAGAGGGTCCGCGGGATCAAGATTGGAATACCTGGCTTCGTACCGGCGTACCCCAAAGCTCATTGAGGCTGCCAGGTACTCGGTTTTCGAAAGCCTGACGGACTTGGCCAAAAATGCACTGGCCTCGATCATTTTCTCCGGCCCGAATTCGTCATGCATAATATTCAGGCCCGCTGCACCTCCGAACGAAACGAGGGGCAGATATCCGTTCGCGATCAGTGTCGCCGGCGCTCCGTCAATGCCCACCCATTGCTTTCTTACAAGAGCATGTACCGCCCCGGCTTTATCCAGGAGGGAGTACGTGGAATTAATGGGCGCAAGATTATCCATATATTGGGTATAGGTAAAAGGCTGCTGGGCATGGGCCGGTTGAACGGACAGCAACAGCAATAGTACCGGCAGCAACGCCGGCCATTTGGCAGATAAGAACATCGGGTAAAGATTTTACTGCATTCGATTAATTAAGCCTTACCAACGGGTAATGCCCCATACTTTTAAGCAAGATCGCAGTTAAAGATATTAAGAAAAAACCTAAAGTTTCCGTAAATTATGAAATATTTCCAAACCTGTTGAGGCTTAGTATTTTGGAGGACAAACCAGCATCAGCGCCGGTATCCCTGAAGCATCATAACAGCTGACGGCTTCAGCGGCTGTAACCTTCCGCTTGTAGTCTTTACCGGTAAGCTTCCTGGATTTATCCCGGTTTTTCCAGCCCCTGTTAATATTCCTGCGAAGCCAGGGCAGATATTCAGGCTTATTACCGTCTTCGATCAGGCGGATGATGTATTGAGCAAAGATGGCGGTATAGATACCTTGTTCCTCTCCACCGCCAAAAGGGAGGATGCCCTTCCTGTCACTCATCGTTTCTTTCACATAATTTGCCGCCAGCACGGCATCGTGGAGGTATCTTTCTTCCTTTGTATTTTTATAGAGCAGCATAGCAGCGCCAATGCAGGTTCCCTGGTTATAAACATGCATTTTCCAGTGCGGCTCTCCGTTGCCATGTTTGGAGTCGGCTACGACGCCTGTCTGCTTATCGAACAGGTTTGCCGATGCCCAGTCATAGATCTTTTTGGCTTTTGCCAGGTATTCAGGGTTCTTCGTGTTGTTGTATAAGGTCATCGCGGCAATTACCGTCGGGTAGTTAATGCAGGCCATTTTCCCGTCCCCCGCCTTTGGCGCGGAAGGGTTTTTCTGATTCCATTGCCAGTACATCCCGCCGTTCACCGGGTCGTAAGAGCCGCCGTCCTTAACTACCGGAGACCCGGACCAAACCCGCTCAAATCCTGTTTCGGCCAGTTCAAGATATTGTGCGTTATTTGTGAGTTCATATCCCCTTGCCAGTGAAATTACCCACCACATGATATCGTCGTAGATGAACCAGACTTTTCCATTATCCCAGTTGAACTTATCGTAATGCTCGTAATTCCCTTTGAATATATCTTCCATCAGCTGACGGTGCGCCGCCGATCCTGTTTTCTTGTAGGCGTTCATGGCCATGTCCCAATAGATGGCCTGCGTCCAGATAGCCCCTACCTCTGTGACCGCTTCGGTATCGCGCATATAAAGCTTTCGCTCCGGGTGAAGCAGGTATTTGTTAAATGCATTATAGGCTTCGGTGATGTCTGCTTCGGTATATTCCTGGTCCGCAAAGCTGGCCTGATCCTCAAAGCCTGCCTGGGACCGGATGCCTGTGGTGTCGGTGGCGCCTGCGGGGTTCAACAATACAGCAATAATACTTAATGGGAAAAATAAAAGTTTTAACATGTTCAAATATACAGCTCTCCCTGAAAAACGCCTAAAAGGATGCCTGTACCGGATTAGGAATAAAGCCGGGAACGTTTAACTTTGTTTTATCATGGTTGCAAAGCATATATTATCCGGCGCTTGCCTGGCCTTCATGGTTTCCTGCCTGGGCTGGGCACCTTCAACAGCACAGTCGAAAAAGCAGTTAGCCGCAGAGATTGCGGCTATTATGGCCGATTACCAGGCAGTGGGAGCAGCTGTGGCGGTTGTTAAAGATAACAAAGTGGTCTACAGCAAATCCTTTGGCTGGAAAGATACTGCCGCGCGGGAGCGGCTGGAACCAGGGGACATCTTCCGCATCGCCTCGATCTCGAAATCATTCACAGCCACAGGCATTATGCAACTGGTGGAAGCCGGCAAGCTTTCACTGGACGATGACGTGGGCGAGCTGATCGGGTTCCCGGTACGCAATCCAAACTTCCCTGATTCGGTAATTACCCTGGAGATGGTGCTTTCTCATCGCTCAAGCATCAGCGACGAAAACGGCTATTTTACCCTGGACGTTTTTAACCCGGACAAGGATCCCAACTGGGCAAAGGCCTATAATGACTATGCCCCGGGGCGGACTATCAATATTGCAATCTCAATTTTAACCTGGCCGGCGCCATCCTGGAAAAATATTCCGGCGAACGCCTGGATCACTACGTACGGCGGCATATACTTCAGCCGCTGAGCCTTTATGGCGGGTATAACGTGGACGATCTGGACAGCACACGTTTCGTGACCTTATATGCCTATAACGGCAATACCAAAGGGTTCACCGCGTCCCCTGCGGCTTACCGGTCACGTGCCGAAGCCCTGGAAGATTACCAGATGGGTTACAGCACGCCCGTTTTCTCGCCTACCGGCGGAATGAAAATGTCGGCCGAAGACCTGGCGAGATACATGATCATGCACATGAATTACGGTGAAGCAAACGGTGTGCGTATCCTGTCGCAAGCGAGTAGCCGCAGCATGCAGCGCGTGAGAAGTCCCGAATCTGGCTACGGCATGGCGCTCCGAACCCTGGACTATCTCATTCCCGGCAAGAAGCTCGTGGGGCACGAAGGCATCGCCTACGGGCTCTACAGCGCTATGTATTTCCAGCCGGAAGAACACTTCGGCATCGTAGTGATCACCAATGGCTGCCGTACAGGGTTTTCGCACGGCGACGTCATCAACGATTTTCTATTTGCGATGTACGATTCTGTTTACAGGAACTTATTCCGCTAGGGAGCTGCGCCAAATCTGAACCGGGCTTCAGGGCCTCCAGAATACTGGTCCGCCGGCCGTCACCAGCATCCCGGTATTCACCGGAACCACAGGAATGATTTCGGGGCTGTTATCAAGATGGTACTTTTTTCCATCGGCGGGAATAATTTTTAAGTCCCATTTTGAAAGGCCGGCATTGGGTGCATGGATATAATCGCAGCCCACAAGCAGGTGGCGGCCATCCGGGGAAAACTCGGCCATATTCTCCCTGGCGTCGCTTTCGGTCACCTGGACCAGGTTATTCCCGTCGATATCCATTAAATAGATGTGATTGCCAACGTAAAGAGAGAGTTTTTTGCCGTCCATGCTTACCCGTATATTCCCCCACTGCTCGTATTCCATTTCTTTGACAAGAGTGAGGCTGGTATAAGGTGGATCAGACCGAAGGATATATTTTTCATCGAAAACGATCAAAATGCTGTTTCCCGGTAACCAGTAAGCTCTGTCGCCGAGAGTCAGCTCCTGGTCGTTAATTCCGTCAAGCTGATATTTGATCTCACCGTTGGTATCCATGATAACGATCCCGTTGTCGAAATCAGGATTTAACAAAATGAGTGAATTATCGTACGATAAAACGCCGGATTTTTGAGCATTCCCGCTTGGCGGCGTATAATTGAATTCCTTTTTTATGCGTCCGTCATCCGGACTTACGAGCATGAATCGCGTTTTTACATACTCGCCGGGCTCGCGCTCGCTGATCAGCCGCAGCTTGCCGTCTTTACTAAGGTCCCAGCCAATCGTCGAATAAGCATTATAGCCAAAGAAATCGCTTTCCTTACCGCTGGCTAAGTCAATTATTTTTACGTCACTTGTATATTCATAGATAATTTGCCCTTTCAAAGTACCCAAAACATTGGCGCCTGGCTCGTCGTCGTCTTTTGAACAGGACAGGCATGAAACAACCAGGCAAAGCAGGATCATTATCTTTTTGGGCTCCATGACGTTTTTTGTTCAAAAGTAGCCGCCCGCGCCAAAATCCGCAATACCGGGAAACCGGTATTTTCTATCTAACCATCACCAAACGTGTTTGCGCCGCGCTGCTAGTATTGCGATCACTGGTATTCCTATAAGGGTTAGTTTTTTTCTTGCATTAGAAACAGCCTATACATAGCTTTGTCCTACATCAACCTGTGCGCAAGTTGCACCATATCTACTATTATGCAGATAATACAATTAATTCAAAATCGGATTTATGAAATCAGGGGTGAGCGGGTTATGCTGGATAGCGATCTGGCTTCACTTTACGAGGTTGAAACAAGGGTTTTAAATCAGGCCGTAAAGCGGAACATTGCACGATTTCCAAATGATTTCATGTTTCAGCTTAAATTCGATGAATATGAAAATATAGAACGGCAGGTCAATGCCCTGGAACGTTTATCATCACAATTTGTGATGATGAACAAATTGCCGTCAAACCGAACGGATAAATATTTGCCCTTTGCCTTTACAGAACAAGGCATTGCCATGTTAAGTGGAGTATTGCGCTCTGATAAGGCCATAAAAATGAATATTGCCATTATGAGAGCCTTTGTCGAGGTTAGAAAGATCTTATTACAACATACTGATCTCAGGGAACAATTGAACGCAATAAAAGAGCGGCTGGGAGAACATGATACTCAGCTGAACCATATCTATGACTCGCCTGAAAATCTTCTGAACGAAAAGGCTGCCCAATTGAATTGGGAAAAGAGGCAAAGAATTGGATTTAAAACATAATTTCCTGGCTTCTATCTACCCATCACCAAACGTGTTTGCGCCGCGCCGTCTATAAGCATCACCGATAAGGGACCTTGTTTCCGCGTATTGCGGTCTATGGCCAGCGTGATATGGTGGATGCCCTGGGGCAACGAGGTAACCAGCTTGCCGTCTTTTATTGTCACTTCTTTGGCATTGGCCCAGCTCCTGATACCGCTTTGATCGTTAAAATTAAGCGTTACATCACCTGGAGTAAGTACTTCTACCTGAAATCTGACGAAGCTGTATGGTGCGCCGGAACCCGGTTCTATAACAGGCAATTCGTCTAGAGGCAGTGTTCCTGAAACAGTACTGTAGTTTGGCTGGAAACTGAGCTTATCTTCCCTGGAAATAGCCTCAACCCCTTCGGCGGTAATCTTGTCCGCCAGTTCTTCGCTGGCCGGGATCATTTGCCAGCGCCTGACAAATCGTTCGGCGGGGACCCTGAAATCACCGGATTCACCGAGGCTGGACAGGAAGCTAACCAGGTCCAGGAACTCTTGTTTGTCCAGGCGGGCGGTTAGGCCGGGGGGCATCAGGGAACCGGGTACTTTTTCCCATTCCCCGATATTATCTTTTGGAATTGACACTTCCTGGCCGGCCGCATTTCTCATCACAATTTCGTTTGGCCGGTCGCTGACCAGGTAGCCCATTATTTCAGAAAGGTCTTTGCGGCTTACGCGCTGCAACTCATATCCCTCTTTGATCGATTCCGTAGGATACATGAGTGACTTTATGATGGTCTCTGCAGGTGAACTTGTTCCAAGGCTGCTTAAATCGGGGCCGATCAAGCCACCGGCGCCTCCAACTGCATGGCAGTTCAGGCAGGCCAGTTCCTGCCTGCGGAAAATATGTTCACCTTTTAACGGGTTCCCGCCTTTCTCCGCTTCGGCCGCGATGCTTTTGATCTGATCTGCATCAAGGTCCTGGGGCATACGCTCTGCGGCAAGTACGCCGCCGGATGCTTCCAGCCCTTGTACCAGTAATTTAACGTCTGCTTCTTCCCTGCGATTAGCCGGGATTGTCTTTTGAAGGTGCTGCCGGGCCGCCAGGGCTACTTTTTCCGGGATCCGGGTAGCAACCAGCTCTTCTGCGAGGGCATGAAGCCGGCCGCGATCCGAAAGAAAGACATTGAATACTTCCTGAGCTTGTTCGGGATTGTCCAGCTCATTTAAAAGACCCGCTCCGATCTTAGCTGCTTCCGGTGCGTTAATAAGTGCAAGTTCAGAAACGGCGATAAGCCGGAGGTCGAGCGGATGCTTTGCCGTTGTCAGGTTTTTTATAAGCGTTTGCGCACTTGCAGGATTGATTGCCGCCAGCGCGCTCATGGCCGTTCTGGCGTAATTTCTGTTCTCGTGGTTAAGCCGTGATCTCAGGAGTGGCTGCAGCGCGTTTACTTTGAGGGCGCCCGCAAGCTTCATCGCCGCCATGGCGGAAGCCTCGTTCCCGCCCTTTATGATATCGCCGAGCCGGGATAGCTGCTTGCCGGCGGCTACCTTTCTTTGCACGGCAGCCGCTTCAATAGCAGCAAGTTCAGCGGAAACATCGCGTTTTTGTTGTGAAAAACCGGTTATGGCTATGTCCAGGATGTCGTTCAGGTCCTGAACCTGTCCTCTTTTCGCAATGGCGGAAAGCGCATCCTGCCGATATTTTTCCGGGACTTCGCCTTTTTTGTAGAGCTGGGTCAGCAAAGTGATCGCCTCCGGGCTTGCCGCGGATTTTAACGCATACGAAGTTTTTGCCGGATCGCCAAAGAAAGCAGGGTCGCTTTTGAGGACCGCTATCCATTCCGGCTCGAGCTGCTGCACCGTCTGCCAGAGGGCGAAATCCAGGAATTCATCCATTGGCTGATCCAGTACGGCCAGCGCAGATTTAGCCGCCTCAGCGCTATTCAGCGTTCTAAGCGCAATGACGGCCTCCAGCCGAACCTGGGGATGGGTATCATTAGCGGCTTTCTGCAGGATGGCTTCCAGGTTATCGGTCTGTTTATGCCACAGCTGCAAGGCTCTCAGGGCCGCCGCTCTTACTTTATGATCCTTCGCGTTCAAAAGGCTTTCCAGCAAAGGGCCGTTGTAGGTATCTATCGCTTGAGACACCCACAATGCTTCCAGCTTAAGGCGTTCATACTCCTCGTTTTCTTTGTCCAATGCCTCGATCCAGTCCTTCAGGGCAGGAGCAACTTCTTTCGCGCCTCTTTCCTTTAAAAGCTGCCGGGCCTGCGAACGGGTCCAGGCTTCAGGTTCTTTCAATGCGTCCAGCAGTTCGGTAACCGCAGCGCCGGCTAATTCAGGTTTTTTCACTAAATCCCGGTCTTTCGCGGTAATCCGCCAGATCCGGCCGCGCTGATGGTCTCTTCGAGGATCATAAAAATCCACTTCACCGTGTTGTATGATCGGATTATACCAGTCCGCCACATAAATGGCGCCGTCGGGGCCGATGGTGATGTCAACAGGCCGGAACGCAACATGGTCGGTCCAGAGGAGATCAGGCATTTGCTTGGACGCGTACCCGCTGCCCTGCTCTTCAAGCTGAAAACGGTTAATACGATTGGCGCGAAAATCATTCGCGATCAGGCTTCCTTGCCATGATTCAGGCAAATGCCGCCCAGAAACAATGTCCAGCCCGCAGTGTTTAGGTTGTCCGGGATTCAAACCGCGCAAAATCCGCTCTGCACCAGGCGAGGTCACAAAAGTAGCTCCGGGAAAGGCATAGTTAATGCCTTCTCCTCCGGCGCCATCGGTCAGGAATGACTGACCGAATTTATCAAAGCGCAAGCCCCAGGGATTGATAAGGCCTTTCGCATACACATCAAGTTCTAGCGTTTGCGGCTGAAGCTTCCAGACACCGCCGCCTTCTAGCCTTCTGATTCCCCAGGGGGTTTCCACATGACTGTGGATGTAGATCGACTGGTTGAAATACATTCTTCCTTCAGGCCCCCAGCGGAAGGTATGAATCAGATGGTGAGCGTCCCCTGTTCCGAAACCGTCCAGAATTTTTCTTCTTGTATCGGCCTTGCCATCGCCGTCGGTATCCGATAAATGAAGTATTTCCGTGGAATTCGCTACATAAACTCCGCCGTCTCCAGGCAGAATGCCGGTTGGCACTGTTAACCCTTCGGCAAAAATGGTCGATTTGTCCGCAGCTCCGTCTCCATCGGTATCCTCCAGTATAAAAATTTTATCATTCGCTATCTCCCCCGTTTTAAGATGCGGATAAGCCGTGCTGCTGACCACCCAAAGCCGGCCCTGGGCGTCCCAGTTCATTTGAATAGGTTTTTCAACAAGCGGTTCGGCGGCAAACAGGCTAACCTCGAAGCCCTCTGCAACTTCAAAGGATGCCAGTTCCTTTTCGGGATGATCATCCGGAAGATCCTTGAGACGATCTTCTTTATTACCGGAACATGCGGTGAGAAACAGGGCTGGAAGCAAGAGGGTACTGAACACCGGAAGCACCAATGCTTTTATAGAATAGGAGGCGCGTATTGATTTCATTTCGAATGTCATTTTACAGGGCTGAGTGCGTAGTTTTTCTTAACTGGTTTGCAGTGCTGGTGAATTTCCTCTTCCACCCGTGTGATTATTAACCCGAGGTCCTGGAGGCCCTTTTTATGCCTGCCTTGTTCATACTCCCGGAATCCCAGGATATAGGTTCTGTTCAGTGGACGATACTGCTGGAAAAACAGGTTATTCTTCCTGCCAATGGAATCACTGAGCCTTGCTGACTGCTCCTGGGAAACACCTTTATCAAGTGTTATTCCTTTCGCCAATTCATCTGCAGAGGCAGTGAGTAATTCTTTACCATTCTCCGTTAGCATATAACGCCCCGCCTTCAGGCCCCTGATTTGAATGGAAACGGAAACCGAAGGATCAGCCGGCGCCGGAGTTCCCTGGGACGAAGCCTTCGAAGTTTCCTGTGACGAAGCCGGTACAGGAAGGGGCAGCAGCTTTTCTTCGATGCTGAACTCAACTTTTTCGCCGCTGCCACTGTTCGCCCCGCCGCTGTTCGCCGCCGCATCAATCGCGACCTTTTCGCCCCGGGCTGGCCAGCCAAACGCCTTTTCAAGCAGCCCGGCAAGGTAATAATAGCCCTCATCATTCAAATGGATGCCGTTATAAGCATAAATAGCTCCTTTATGCTGCGAAACCGGCGTATAGAGATCTATAAATCGCTTTTTTCGTTTTGAAGCGATTCCGGAAATAGCGTCGCTGTAGGTTTTAAGGTACTTATTCTGTATCACCGTGTTTTCCGGCGTACCGGCAAGTTTCACAGGAATGGTAGAGAGCAGGATCGTCTGCGCCCCCAAAGCATCTACCGAGTCTATTATCACTTCAAGCCCTTTGCTAAATGCGTCAAGCCCCGCGGATCCTTTTTGCGCCTCCACGGTTCCATAAGCAATCAGCACGTAATCAGGCCTGGTGCTTCTGATCTGCTGAAAAAGCTGCTGGTAAGCCGTAGGCGTGGAAGTAAACGTGCTGCGCGCCTCGCCAAAAACATTGTCGCCCGTCCAGCCAAGGTTCCGGAACGTAAGTTCGCGGCCGGGCCAGCGGGTAGCAAGGGCAAATTCAATGTATCCTTCTTTCAGTTCATTTTCGAAAAGAGAACCTCCAAGAAAAACGATCCTTTCCCCTTTCCTGAACTCCAGCGGCGGAAAATTGCCCGGGCTTTGAGCGGCCGCCTGGAAGCAGCTGCTAACTAATAAAATCCAGATTGATACGAAAGTGCTGCGTAACAGCCGGTGCTTTAACATTGTGGTTTAGGGTATAATTTTTTCACATGTCCAACAGGACGCCGGACAAAGATAAAAAGTTGCGCGAAGATAAAAAGTGGCACTTTTCTCTACTCAGATGTTATTGCCGCTTACACATTAATCCAAACAGGACTGGACCAGGCGAGAGTCGACGACAGAATTGCGATGACAGGGGAGAACGTATCCCAACTGAAAAACTTAAAACCGCAGATGAACGTTTATTCCCTTGCTGCTGTTTTCGAATTCGAGCTTCAGAGTATTGGTTACTGCGTCCCATTCCTGGCTGAATTCCGTTTTCACATGATCTCCGGCTTTTGAAATAGTCACCTCTGAGGGCGCTGAGGGCAATAAAATCCGCATGACGTTATGACTTCCTTCGGGGCTTTTGGTTAAGAAAGAATAGCTGTCTGCAGTACTTTTTTCATTGTATATACGGGAAGCGGCGGCCAGCACTTGGGGCCTTTGCATATCATCGATTGCCGACAGTGCGAACAAGAAAGTCTGGGTACCAGGCGGCACCTCTTTTTCCGCCAGAACGGGTAATTCGGGGTCAAACAGGTCAATAACCGGCCCTTCGATTGTCAAGGAGCTTTTGTCCTGATGTTCGTCCATTACCGCGGCAACCAGGTAAGGACCTCTTTCCAGGTAAAAATTATTTTTGATCATCAGCTTGCCAGCGGCAGCGTCCTTCTGGTACGCAGTGCGGACGAGTTGCATGAACTCCTCATCCCCTCCGGCTTGCAGCACCAGTGCTTTCGGATCTTTCCGTCTGATCACCACTTTGCCATTTTCCACCTCATACTCGCCATCTCCGGTAGCAGCGGGAATTTGCAAAAGTTCAAATAAATGCTGCGATGGCGCTTCGTAAGTATTTCCATTGGTATTCCACCATTCCCGCACCTGCTGGAATGGATCCGTATCTTTTCCATAGTACAAAAGGATGCCACCTTTCCTTACCCAGTCAGCCAGGTACTCATGCACCTTGGGAGATAGCGGTTTCATATTGGCATAGGACATGATCAGCACTTTGGTGTTTTTCAGTCCGTATTCCGTGTCCAGGTTTTCCATATGAATAATGGATGCGGGAATGCCCCGCTTCACCAGTGGGATGATCATTCCGTAAAAATTGGACAGCTGCGGATCTTCATAGCCATTATGGGTGGGGAACCGCTGGAACATCATTGAATTTCCCACCAGCACGCTAATGCCCTGGCTCCCATTCAATTTATTATCTGATAGCGGCACATGGTTCAGCGCATTTATCATTACCTGCATTTGCGTGGCATAGGCCTGAGAAATTGGCTGTGGGGTATCGTTATTCTCAAGTTTGAACTTGCCCAGGTAGATTCGCTGGGGCCAGGGCATTACTTCATAGCTGGCCACACCGGGATATAGCAGCTGGGCAGTAAAAGTAGCCTGGTAATTTTCTTTATAATCCTCCCAGGTACGGGGCCAATCTTCAATGGGGTCAGTCAGCAGGAAAAGCTTTTTCCCCGTTGGAGCCGTCATGGACACCATGGACCCGTATTCCAGAAAAGCATTCTCAAAAACCCTTTCTTTTTCAAGGCCGTTAAAGTACACGGGTTCCCGTGATGTTCCTGTCCATACCTGGGCAATGTACCCGTCAATTGTGTTCAGCCTGGCCAGGCTGGCTTCAGGGCTTACGATCTGCCAGGACGAATAGTTCAGAAGCGAATGGGTGGGAATATAACACCTTATATTTTTCCCCTGGCTTTTGGCGTACTCCTTCACATAGGCGGAAACTTCTTTTACCGCGTTATAGTACAATTCGTATTTGAGTTTCGACGAAAGGTAAGTAGCCTCGGGCGACTCATGCTGGGGCATCCAGGCGAAACCGTAATAATTATTCCACTCTTTTTTAAAGGCCTCGCTATAACCGGCCCGTGCCCAAAACTCGGGTTCCTCGAGATGGACGGCGGTCACCCCAGCGTCAATAGCTTGTTTTACATGGGTTTTCAGGTAATCGAGGAATGAAGCGGATGGCACAATATAAGGGACATTTTTTCCGTGCCATATGGTATCGCCATCACGTTCCACCTGCCCTTCATCGAGATGCTTTGTTCCGTCATACTCGCCCAAAAAATAATCCTGGTACTGGCCCCAGGCAATGCCGGTCATGAAATGAGTTTCATAGCCCTTTTGCCGGTACAGCGCTACCCTTTCAGCGAACGGTATATCGGTATCGTTAACACCATACACGATGGCTACGTCCGACCGGATATCATAGACTGCCTTCCAGGGAGCGGCGATCTGGAAAGCGGTTTTCTCCCGCGGCTGGCCGCTCATTTCCTGGGCTGCGGCAGGCAGATAAGTAACCACGGAAAAAAAGAATAGCTGGCTGTAAAGGAAAATAGTTCTCATATTATCGGGGAATATCTACTCTGATCGCTTCGTTATAATTATGGCGCCGAATGTTTTCCGTTGCGTAGTTGATCCTTGCAGCGGCTCGTATAAAAACGGTCCTGCCGGGCGGAATGGTCCCCTGGGTAGTAATGGTAACTGGCTCGCCCAGTAAGGCTTCAAAGGAATCTCCGGCATACTCGACAATTGTCGAATAGCGGTTATCCCAGTCGCGGTAACCTACATAAGGAACCTGACTAACAAACAAGCGCACATCGGTCACATTCAGAAAATCATCGCTGTATCCTCCCATGGGCTCAATTTTGGCCCTAAAATCTTCGGGACTCACCGCCCTGCTCACTTTAACCGTAGCGGTTACTTTCCCGTCTTCTACCGTTGGCTGACCTACCCATTCTAACTTCAGGAAAGGTTGTACTCTGAACTCTATTTCGGTTAACCCTTCTATTTGAAGGTTCATTGACTCGTCGGCCAGGGTGTCTCCGCTTGTGTTTACCCGTATCAGAGGAATGAATGCACCGTCTGCCCGTACGTTATAAAAGCCGCGGAATACCTTTGTATTTTGAAAAATCCCTTCTTTCATACAATAGAAATCGAGGTTCTCCGGCTCTGCTTCTTCCCAGCTGAGTTCGCGCATCCGGATGCGCGTTCCTTCGCTTCCCTGGTCGGTGAGTACCAGTTCGCCTGTAGCTGCGTCCACGACCCTGCCCTTTAAAGTTTCCCCGGGCGGTTCATAATTATCTATTTCACATGAATAAACAGACATTAGCAAGGGTAAGATCAAAACAAGCAATGACTTTTTCATATCTTATGGTTTTACTTCATCCGGAACTAACGGCCGGGCTGCTGATCGATCACGGGGCTTTTAGCAACCTCATCCGCTGGTATCATGAGATAATATTCCTGTTCGGTCATCCGGAAACGGGTCCGGCTTTCTTCGAACCCGGCGTCAAAAAAGTATGCATTTGCATCTGTCGAATAAAAGGGGTACAGCCCCCTGTAGTAAGCTCCGTCCTGCTGGGTAAGGCCATTCAACCGGTCGGAATGCTGGGTTCTCCAACGACGGATATCCCAAAGTATCTTATGCTCAAAAGCCAGTTCCTTCCTGCGTTCCCGGCGAATTAGCTCAAGGTTGGGCGGTGTAATTAAAGGATCGGCGCCCGCGCGCTCGCGGATGGACCGGATGGCATCATAGGCGACCGCCTCAAGGTTATCGCCGTCCAGCGTCGTTTCTCCGGCTAATATGAGTTCGGCACCAGCCTCGGCGGCATTGAGCAGTATTTCGGCGTATCGCATTAATATGAAATGCTGTTCTGAACGCCCTTCCAGCACCAGCGCCTGGGGCATATTTGGGTTTAGCCACTTGCGTACAGTAAAGCCGGTATAGGCCGCGGTCCTGTCAGCGGTGAACGGACCGCTTTTACCGCCCGCGTTCATGACGGTTCCGCCCGCTAGTGTCACCGTTTCATGAGTGGTCCCGTTGGGTGAAAGAAATAATGATTTATTCCCGGAAAAATCACCAGAAGCCGTGTAGGCGTCTACCTGGCTGTAATTTGCCGGGCCGGAAAGATTGTAGTCTGTTACACCGTTTACTGTTCTAATGGGATCAATTCCCCCTTCAGCGCTTGCCGTATAAATTCCCCGGCGAATTTCTATTTGCTCGCCTTTGAACTCATCGCCCGGCAAGATTACATAAGCGCGAAGCCGTGGCTCGGCATTTGCGAATATTCCAATGGCTTGATCAAACAACAGATAGTGCCCGTTTTCGTCCAGCACCTTGATGGTACCATCGGAATTTTTTTCAAACCCGTCGAACAGCTCTACAAAATCGAGTACCGGGCAGTTCCCTGCAGAATACCCGTTACCGCCCATGAGCTGGCGCGGAATATTATAGGAATCGTACCCATGGGCAAGATCAGGATACTTGTACTCTTTCACATAAATGTTTTCCGGGCTTGAGGTATCGAAGAACATGTCCACCATGTTTTGGTATTGAGCTTCCTTATCGCCCGCAACCCATTTCTTCATGTACAACGAATATAATCCGGATTCAATGACCTTATCGGCGGCGCGGTAGGCTTCAGTGAAATACTTCTTCGAGGCCGCGGCGGCCGTTCCCGGATCAAAGCCGATGACCCTTACTTTGGTTTTCTGGCCGAAGCCCGTGATCTTGTTGTATTTGGCAACGCTTCCGGCAAACAGCATGGCTTCGGATTTGAATCCCAGTGCCACGTATTTATTCGCATATCCACGCACAGGGCTGGTTTCCGGCAGATATTCTATAGCCTTATCAAAATCGGCGAGTACCTGACCCCAGGTTTCTTCCTCGGTAGCGCGCGGCGTTTCCAGTTCCGCGGCGGAGTTCTCGGGATATTCAAGCACGTCGGCTATCAGCGGTACTCCGCCATACCGCTTGGCCAGTGCATAGAACACCATGGCGCGGGCAAAGTGGCCCTCGCCCAGGAAATGATTATATTCCTCCTCGCTAAAGTTCTCCTGGTAGGCCGGCAGATTGCTGAGCAGGTAATTGGCGTCGCGCAGCAAATTGAAGGCCCGCACCCAATAAGCACCGTTCCTAGCCCATCCTTCCGATGTCATGGCAGCGCCGGCATCGCGGCCAATGGAAGTACCCTCGCTGGTGCCGGGCGTTACCAGCCAATCGTCGAAGAACTGTCGGGCCGGCGAATATTTAAAGTCTTCAAAGGGCATTTGGCTGTACATCCGGGAGAGGTATAGCATCATTCCTTCCGTGCCCGAGAAAATATCCTTATCCTGGACAATATTCTTAGGTGGTATATCCAGATATTTTTGACAAGAAGGCAGCAAACATCCGGCTACCGACATCAATATAAACAGCAAATAGCATTGTTTCATTTCCGTAGGTTTTTAAAAGGTCACATTTATTCCGGCCGACACCGTTTTGTTCAATGGATAGAGGTAACCCCACAGATCGTTTGGATGTTCCGGATCTATATATTTCACCTCCGTGAAAGTAAACAGATTATACCCATTGACATAGATGCGCGCACTGCTCATGCCAAGCCTCTTCACCGTTTCCGCCGGTAGGGAATAGCCCAGTTCAATGCTTTTCAGGCGCAGGTAGGCGCCGTTTACCGCATTGAACGATGAATTAATGTCAGACAGAGTTCCGGTATAGGCATAATAACCAGGGACCCATTCGGTAGCAGGGTCATAGGGATCGGCTTTGGGATCCGCCGGATGCCACCGGTCCATAAACTGGACCATAGCGGCCGATTCACTATTACCCCATAACGGCTGATGAAGCTGCTCCAGATACTGAACATTGGATAAGGCGGAACCCTGGAAAAGAAAATTAAGGTCAAACCCCTTGAACGCAATATTGCCAATGAGGCTGAAATTAAGCCAGGGGGTAGAACTCAGTTGGAAAGGGTGACTATCCAATCCGTTTATTTCACCGTCGCCGTTCCAGTCTTCATACCGGTAATCGCCCGGGAGCGTACCGCGGCCTATATATACAGGGCTCGACCAGATCTCTTCCCAGGATTCGTACCTGCCATCGCCTTCGTACCCCCACCAAAGGTTTTGGTTCCGGTTGTCCTGATTGTCCTTCCAGTTGCTCCAGGAGCTCCCGTAAGTTCCTCTTTCCACGTACATGGCTCTTATACGTGTGTAGGAAACAATGCCTGTCAGGTCATAATAAAAATCGCCCAGGGTATTTCGGTGCCGTATCTCCAGATCATAACCGTAAGTCATATCGCTGTTCAGGTTTTCCTCTGGAAGCGCTGCGCCCACTACTGTGGGAATGCCGCCGCTTCTTTGAGCTAGCAGACCTTCTCTTTTTCTGTTGAAATAATCGACCGTTAACCCGAAAAGGCCTTCCCAACCTTCGAAATCGAGCCCAACGTCAAATGTCTCGGCAGTGTACCAGGTAATATTGGGGTTTGAGATGCCAGTACTGTTGGCGCTGGCGATAAAGTTACCGTCGAACACATAACCTCCGGTAAAATTCCGGCTGCTTGATGAGGAAGGGTAATTATATCCGGCGATCCATTGATAAGTAGAAGCCCCGTCATCGCCGGTAAGACCATAGGATGCACGGACCTTTAACTGATCAATGAATGCCAGGCCGGCCGCATCCTTTATAAAGCTTTCCTCAGAAATGCGCCACCCTACTGATGCGCCCGGGAAAAAACCCCACTGATAGGTATTTGCAAATTTCGAAGATCCGTCGTACCTGAAAAGGAATTCAGCCAGATACTTGCCCGCCCAGGAATAATTGATCCTTCCGGCAAGGCCCATATTGGCATCTTCATACAGGTCATTCTCGCCAGTGTTCATCCGCGCAACCTGTCCCAGAGGTACTCCGGCAAACAGGTAAGGCAGCGGAAGCCCTAGATCCCGCTGGGCGATCAGGTTATCCCCTTTCCTTTTCTGGGCTTCCCATACTAAAAGCCCGCTGATCTCGTGCTGATCAAAGGTGCCCGAATAATTGAGCGATGTCTGGGATAAAAGCTGGGAACGAAAATAGGCCTCGCGGGCTATCCTGTTAGGAGACTGTCTCGTAAATGTGGTGTACGTATCAGTAGTTTCATCGTACCTGTATTGCTCGTATTCCTGCTGAAAATAGGACCTGTTATCCATGCTGTAGTCATAGCTGAACAGACTTCGGACGTAGAGTCCTTCTACCCCGGGAATATCGTACCGCAGACCAAGCGTAGGCTGTATCCAGCTATTCGTGAATTTCCGGTAACCCACAACGTCTTTATCCATGAAGGAAAGCGGGTTATCCCCTTCTATCAACCCGTGATACAACCTGCTGGGATCATTATTGGCATAGGCCGGAATTTGTGGACCCTGTCGCCAAAAACCGCGAATGATCCACCAGGAATCCTGATATGGACGATTTTGCGTTTCCGTAATCAGGTTAATGCCACCTTCCAAGGTAAAACGCTTGGCAATTTTCGCGGTAATATTCGACCGGAGATTATATCTAGTGTAATTCAGATCATCAGATTGGAAGAAACTTCCCTGGTTCATATAGCCGGCGCCTACATAGTACTGTATGTCTTCATTTCCTCCGGATGCGCTAAGGTTGTGTGTGGTTTGGGGAGCGAAGTTGGCGAATACCAATGGATACCAATCAGTACTTTGTTTTTCCCCGCTGCGATAGGCTTCAAACTCCTCGTCACTGAAAACAGGCGATCCGCCGTTTATATTATGCATGGCTTGCTCATTCCGCAGGGTCATATACTGGAAGATATCCACCGTTTCGGGTAGGCCTGACGGAAACTG
Source organism: Anseongella ginsenosidimutans (assembly GCF_008033235.1). Lineage (GTDB taxonomy): Bacteria > Bacteroidota > Bacteroidia > Sphingobacteriales > Sphingobacteriaceae > Anseongella > Anseongella ginsenosidimutans. The sequence goes on along the minus strand of NZ_CP042432.1, from coordinate 1,364,786 downwards.
CCATACGAAATCACCGTCATAGCTAAGTGTGCTTTTGCGGTTGCCCCCCTGTTTGGTGGTAATAAGCACGACACCGTTCGCTGAACGCACGCCGTAAATTGCAGCCGAAGCATCTTTCAAAACCGAAATATTATCAATGTCGTCTGCATTCAGACGTTGAAAATCCGCCATGGTCCGCGGAACGCCGTCTATTACGATCAGGGGTGTTCCCATTCCCCGGATATCGAAGGCATTATTGAAGCTGCCCGGCTCTGCTGTCCGCTGAACAACTCTTACTCCGGGAATCTTACCGGTAAGCATGTTCTGAACATTCTCATTTTTGGTGGTCGTGATCTCTTCATTATTGATCGAAGCTACCGAACCGGTAAGGGTTGCTTTTTTCTGGGTCCCGTAACCTACTACCACGACCTCTTCCAGGGATTGCAGATCTTCCTCCAGCGTCAGTTTAATCTCCTTTTGCCCGGCTACCGCTATTTCACGCGTTTTATACCCAAGGAAGGAGAACACCAGGATAGCGTCTTCAGGAATATCTTCTAGCAAAAAACGACCCTCCTGATCGGTCGAAACGCCGGTTTCCGTACCCTTTACAAGTACATTTACCCCGGGGAGCGGCTCCCCAAGGACATTTGTCACGTTACCCGAGACATCAGTCTCCTGGAAACGTTCCCCGGGGTGGGAAGCAGCTTTTGATTCTCTAATGAGGGTATTTTCCCAGTTCAGCGTGATTTCCCGACCGTAACCTCCGGTACTGACCTGCATAAATACCATGAACGCGGCTAGTGTGAGACACCTTTGTTTTTCCATCGCTTATGGTTTAGGTTGATCCTCAGTCTGTCAATGATAATCTTCCGTTGATACAAGTTAAAATTTAAAATCGATTTAGCAAAACGATTTGGTGTACAAAAAATGAACACCTGCCATTTCAAATGTCGTAAAATCTGTTATCAGGCATTTCTGGCCAGTTGCAGGTAGAAGCAAAAGCTAACAGGCGTTTTGATAAATGTCAAGTACAAACGGAATAAGGGCACTTTAAACCAAGGTGCTTTAAATAATAATATTAAAAAAGGCGCAGATGTCAATGATGACCAGGCTGGATCTGAGGCTTCCTCCAGCTAAGAATTCTTGTATTTGTCATGCAAGCCTACGCCCTGCAAAATCATGGGCTTTATCTTTTCCAGCCTGGAATGCTTCGTGGATTCCTGTTTGGCGCCGGCGATGTGTTCCATGTACAGCCGTTGCTGATACGGGGCCAGCGCTTCAAAAGCCGATTTCAAGGTCTTATCCTGCGTGAGCGCGTCCTTCAATTGCTCCGGCATGGAGATGGGTTCGGATTTCTCCGGCTTATGCTGCTTTCCTTCCTCCGCATTCCTGATAGCCTCTTTAACGTATTCCAGGATCCGTTTTTCGTCGATCTGGCCGGCGGAAGTAAATCGCCACTGCCGCATGGCTTTGGTTTTCCCATCCTGGGCGCTCTGAAGGACCTTATAGGGGTCTTTTAAAAAAACTCCCTGGAAGAATACCAGCGCAATATGATTTTTGAACCCGCCATAACTCAGTATATTCTTGCCTTTATGGGTATACACCGGCCCGCCCCATTTAGTGGTCTCCACCAGCCCGGTTTTTTGCATAATGGAGTGCAAGAGGCCCAGCTCTTCCTGCCATTTGTCAGATGAAGTCATAACGCTATTTTGAAATAGTAATATTATATAAATTCTCCTCTTTGTCAAAGCATGCTACGGCCTGCAGCACGGCATGAGGATTTTTTATCGTAAGCGGTTCGTCTGAGGTGTAATTCCGCATCCTGCAGCCCACCATTGAGACGGTCAGCTTTTTGTCTCCCTTTACCAGCATATAGTCGGAGGACTTGCCAATATTGGTCAGGGCCGGGTTATCACCGGAAAATGCTTCCACATTGGAAATGGCGGTATGCCCTTCTCCTTCTATAATAAAAGGATGGGTTTCTTCCGCCGTTTCACCCGCATTAGCAATAATGGACCCCTGGGCGATCATCCAGTTCCTGTTTTTAGACTGGGATCCCTTTTTATGGATCCCTACCGCCACACAGTCCAGATTAAAATTGGTGAGCTGCCCGTAACTTTCTTCGCCGAGAAGAATGCCTCCCCAGGTGCCAAAGGTAAACACATCCATCAGCTGGGCATTATCCGTGTGGTTAATAGTATACGCAAAGGTTTTATTGTTCACCACATGATCAATAACTGCCTTGCTTAAGTGCAGCCCGATCTTACGCATGATGGCGGGGTTCACATGACAATGCAGTATTCGGGGTATATCATAACAATAGTCAATACGAATGAATTCCCCGCTCAGCGGATAGCCGTAGCAATGCTCTATCAAAATCAATTCGCAGGGAACATCGCTTTTTGCGTTGAAATCCATCGTGATGTATTCGCCATAAAAAGTCAGGTTGGACAGGGTCACTCCCTGTGTGCTGGAAGAGCCGCTTACCTTTATCACCGGAGGATATTTAATGATCCCGGCCGGATCATCCAGTTCCTGCTGGCTGTACCAGAATTGGATCCCTTTCAGCTGCGTACCTGATTCTACGGTGATGAAGGCATGCTTATCATCAAGGATATTAAATACACTTCCTACCGGTGTTTTGGCCGAAGGATGCCTGGTTCCACGTGGCGTGGGGCCATGTACCCCTATCAGTGACACATTGTTTTTTAATATGATGCCGCTGTTAACCGGATAGGGCTTATCCGAAGGCGTCACAAACAACGCCGCTCCGTATTCGGTTGCCCAGTCAATTGCCTTTTGAAGATTCTTTGTATTTATTGCAGCGTCATTATCCGGCAAAACGCCGAAGTCACGGATACTTTTAATAGTTCCCTGCGCACGACCTTCAGTACTTAAACAGATTAACGCCAATAATAAGAAAACCTTCATAGCTAATTTGCATATACTCGCCCTAATATAAGAAAGCCTTCGCTATTTACTGTCCGGCAATGCACAGGAAATCGAATTCGTTTAATGTCAACTTATACTTGCGATAAAATCATACGCCTCCCGCGATTTCAAAAATGGGCTGATGTCCCTTGACCGGATCAGGCTGTCTACCGCGCTGAAAGTCCTTGAACCAACCAGGAAAAAAGCGGAAAGCGTCGGAGGCATTGCGCCGGGCCATATCTATTTCTATAATTCGGCCGTGTTCAATCGCCGCGAATGGTCGTCCTATATTACCGGCAGCAGGAGCGATTATGATCTGGCCTTCGACCCGGACGTCAATTTAAAATACTTCAGAAGACGATAAGCAACTTTCCGGAAGCTCAGAACTTGTAAGCAAAACCTGCGATAAAGTTCCTGGGCCTTTGTGGATTAACCGACCAGTAACCGGTATAGTAAACCTCGTCGGTCAGGTTATTTACATTAAATGTCACACGGAACCGGCTCGAATTATAGAACAAGCTGGCGTTCAGCAGCGTATACGCCGGAAGGTAAAAGTCACCGGTTTGGCTGTTATCGATCACCTTATACTCACTTCCGTAGTTTCCTCCCAGCCCTATGCCGAAATTCCTGACCGGGCCGCGGGTGAAGGTATAGGTAGCCCAGAAATTAGCGAGATTCTGCGGCCCCTGGCCCCCGGGCTCCGGCCCGGTTCGGAATAAAAATCGGTATTGTTGCCGTCCACGGTCTCTATATCGTTGTAACTGTAGCCGGCGAGCAGGTTCAGGCCCTCTACCGGATGTGCCTGGATATCTATTTCGAAACCCTGGCTTCTGACGGTTCCGCCCTGAACGGAATTAAAGGTATTTGCGGGGTCGGGGTAAACGCGGTCGCTCACCCTGATATTGTACACGGAAAGGGTACCGAATAACCGGTCCGAAAACAGGCCGGCCTTTACGCCGAACTCCAGCTGATTGGCATGTTCGGGTTTGAACGACCGGGTACTCAGGTAATTGCCTTCTTCATCAAAGACCTGCCGGGGAGCCACGTTAATGAAGGCGTTCATGTAGTTGGCAAAAAGGGAAACCTTATCCGGAACAGGCTGGTACACCAGGCCGAATTTGGGCGAAAGCGCGAATTGGTCGTAATCATCATCTTCGGCGCTCTTTTCTCCGCGGGAATCAAAATAATCAGCCCTGAGGCTCACCATTGCCATGAGCTGAGGAGTAACATTCAGCACGTTGGAAAAATAGGCGCTGTATGAGCTGTTCGCGATATCGCTGTTGGTGGTACCTGTCCCGGCCAGGAGTTCGTCTATGGAAGCGGCTGTCATGGGTACCGTTTCCAGGGTGTCGGCGGGAGGCGCCACATCACCCCAGGGGGTTACTTTCCTGCCTACTGCCCATCCCGACCCCTGGTCCGTTACCTGCCGGTTGAAATATTCCAGCCCCACCACCACGCGGTTCCTCATTCCACCGATATTAAAATCTCCGTTAAAATTCTGCTGGATGTCCAGGGTATTGGTTACCTGGTCTTCGTTATGGAAATACTGGCTGAACCACTCGTTGCCCGGATCATCATCCCAGATATAGGAATAGATCCCGTCAGACCGGACCCTTCCCTGGGACACGACCGTTTGGGAAGTCCATTCAGAGGACAACTGGTAAACTGCCAGCGCCTGCAGGTTATACCTTGGGTTTTTGATGGTCAGCTCATCGCTGGTAAAGGATAATTCATTATTGAGGTTCAGTTCGGCAATGTTCTTGAAGTCAAGCGGGCTTACCCGGTCCGAATGAAAAAAGATAGACGCTAAGGCCCTTTCCTCCTGGAGGATCTCCGCGTTCAAATGCAATGACAGACGGTCGTTTACCTGGTAAACCAGCGAGGGGGCCACATAAAATGATTCTTTAAAACCCGCGTCCTGGAAACTGTTCTCGGTATGATAAGCGGCATTGACGCGCATGGCCACTTTTTCCTGCTCGCCCAGGGGCGTATTAAAATCAAGGGTTACGCGGTTCAACCCAAAACTCCCTGCCTGGTAAGCCACTTCGCCGCCGGTAGTGAAATAAGGTTTCTTGGTTATGGTATTGATAATGCCGCCGTAGCTGTAAAAGCTGCCGCCGAAAAGCGTACCCGATGGGCCTTTAAGTACCTGGATCTCTTCAACACCAGCCGGGTCCAGGTTGCCGCTCGTGAGGCCGGGCAAGCCGTTATACAATACCGGCTGTGCATCAAAGCCCCTTAATGCGAAGTAGGAGGCTCCGTCCCCTCCGCGGCCCGTGGATTCCCAGGTTCTCACAATCCCGGGCACGTTCCTCATGGCGTCGTCGAAATTGACGATTGCCTGCTGTTTCATGACCTCTGATGAAACCGTATTGTATATCTGCGGGTTTTCAAGATTGGTAAGCGGCATTTTGGCGGCAAAACGATCTATTTTGTTGACGTCCCTGCCGGAAAGGACTACAACTTCCTTCAACTGCTCCGCATTTCCTGACAGTACGAAATCAAGCCGGAAGGTTCCCGGCCCGTCTATCCTGATGGTCTTTTCCACAGTTTGCCGGCCCACTGCCGAGGCGATAACGGTATAGGTTCCTTCTTCGCTAATCGCGATCCGGTATTCTCCGTTTTCGCCGGTAGCCGCACCGTTATTTTTATCTTTCAACCGGAGCGTCACCCCCGCAGCCGGTTGGCCGTCAGATGTGGTGACGGTCCCGCGAAGCGTGGCCGCCGGTTTCTGCTGGGCGATTGAAGAAGTGAAGGGGATGATCAGCAACAAGGCGATGTGTAGAAGAAGTTTTGAAGGGTTCATTTCTGCTGTTATAGGATCAAATCGTATAAGTCAATTGGACAGCAAAGAAAAAGTTTATTTAAACTAATTCCAAATAAAATTATTGAACAGGATATTCTGGCCTGAGATCCGGCGATCTTATCCGCAGCGCGCTTTACGACAATCGGGGGGGCAAAGGCGGCATTCACTTCATATTCGCGATCTGAGCATAAATTTCACGTTGCGATTTTGCAAAGTGTTCGCCTCCGTATTCTTCATTGTCAAGGGAAACCGTCTTTATATCCTGCACGCCCATAATATTAAAAACTGTTTTCAAATACGTGGTTTGAAAATTCATATGAACATTGGGCTCTCCTTCACCGTATCCGCTGTCTCCCCGGCTTGATAAAATATATAGCTTTTTATTTTTCAGTAAACCAACGTAGTTTCCATCAGGTTGCCCTGACCTGAACTTCCAGGTTTCGTTGATCTGTAATACTCCCCAAAATCAGGACCACTGGTTAAGTTAAAAAAATAAGTAACTAACTTCGTGGTAACAATGAAAGGAAAACGTAGAAAATTCAGTTCGGCCTTCAAGGCCAAAGTGGCGCTGGAAGCGCTGAAGGAAAAGGAAACGCTGGCAGAATTGGCTCAGCGGTTCGAAGTTCACGCGGTAATGATCAGCAAGTGGAAACAGGAGTTTCTGGAAAAGTCCGCTCACGTGTTTGACAAAGAGGCGGATCAAGAAGAACAGGTGGATCCCGACCGGCTGTATGCTAAGATCGGCCAACTGGAGCTGGAAAATGACTTTTTAAAAAAAAGCTTGAAAAAGCTCCATTAACCGATCGTAGAGCGATGATCACACCTTCCCATCGATTGAGCGTGCGCCGGCAGTGTGAGTTGCTGGAACTTCACCGCAGCGGAATTTATTACACCCCGGTCGGAGAAGGAGAAAAAAACCTTGCGCTGATGCGGAGGATGGATGAGCGTCATTTGCAATACCCGACCGAAGGCGTGCTGCAATTGCAGGATTACTTTCGGGATGAGGGCCTCCAGGTGAATCACAAGCGGATCCGGCGGTTAATGCGCAAGATGGGCATCCGGGCGCAATATCCCCGGCGTATACTGACCAAATTGGGCAAGGCCGAATACATCCGGCCCTACCTGCTTCGGAACCTGAAGATCGAACGCCCTAATCAGGTGTGGGCTGTGGATATAACGTACATCCCAATGAAAAAGGGGTTCATGTACCTGGCCGCCATTATTGACCTGCATAGCCGCTTTGTGGTGGCCTGGAGCCTTTCCAACAGCATGACCTCCGAGTGGGTCTGTTCACTGGTAAAAGAAGCGGTGAAGCGGCACGGAAAACCGGAGATCGTTAATTCCGATCAAGGCAGCCAGTTTACCTGCCGGGAATGGATATCGCTTCTTCCGCAGCTGGGCATCAAGATCAGCATGGACGGCAAAGGAAGAGCGATTGACAACGTGTTCATTGAGCGGCTGTGGCGTACGGTAAAGTACGAATACGTGTACCTGAACCCGGCGCTGGACGGATGGGAACTGGAACAAGGACTTCGTGCCTTTTTCCACCGTTATAACTTTTATAAATCCCATCAAGGGATCGGACGAAGAAAACCAGCCAGTTTGTACCTGACGGGCAAAGCAGCATGAGAGTTATCCACAAATGGGAGATCATGGGCAAAAAAGAGAAAAGAACCAAAAGAGAAAAAAGGCGTGGATTTGTGGAAAACTCTCCGAGTTTACCACAACCCCACACCGCTACAACAACAAATGACTATAAATTCAATTAAGATTTAGAGAAATTGGTCCTGAAAATGGGGAGTATCTCAATCCTCATTACTTGGTCGATATAAGCTTTCAGTCCGCTTGGAATTGACCAGTTATACATCGGAGTCCCGATAACATAAATGTCAGCAGCCTGCAACTCCCTGACAAGGACGTTGCTGAATTCCAGGGGTCTTTGATTTTCTTCGGTTCTATCTTCAACTTTAACAAATGCGGATGCAATCCAGCTTTCTGTAATATGCGGGATAGAACTTAACCCAACTTCACGGTAAGTAAAAAGGTCCTCCGGATAACGTTTTACCCAGGTTTTAACGAATAATTCAGTTAACTTTCTGCTATGCGATTTTCCGTTTCTCGGACTTGCATTGATAATCAGTATTTTTTTCATTGCTTAAATTTTGTTTAAGCAAAAGTAGAATCCGGTTTTCGCGGACCTATTGATGTAGTTTAAGAAATAGCAGAAGATCTTTTAGCCCTTATCCTGCTTAAAAATTCGGGAGTTATCCCTAAATATGAAGCGATAAGGTATTGAGGAACTTTTCGGACAATATCCGGGTACTTTCTGGTGAAATCAATATACCTTTCTTCAGCAGTCAGTGCGTTAAACTGAATGATCCTCTTTTGAATGGATGTAATATATCCTTGCAGGATCAATCTGAAATATCTTTCCAACTTAGGAATCTGGCCCAATAATTTCTCTAAAGAATCGAAATGGACCTGCAGCAAAACAGAATCTTCGAGCGCCTGAATATTATAAATTGACGGAGTTTTATTAGCAAAACTATCCAAATCCGTAGCCCACCAGTCTTCAATCGCAAAAAATAATATTTCCTCTTTTCCCGTGTCCGGATGAATATAAAAAGCCTTTAAGCTTCCTGATATTACAAAACTGTCGTAATGGCAAGTCTCTCCATTTCTAAACAGAAACTCATTTTTTAGCAGTTTTTTTTCTTTCCAGAAAGAACTCAGCAATTCTACCTCCAGGGCGGTTAAACTTATGATCGACTGAATGTTATGAATTAACCTGTTTTTCACTTTAAAATTATCGTCGTTATTTCTTTATCGCATACCCTCCATAAAGTATGTTCATGTCTTTACTTTCAACCAGCCGGAAATTCTTTCCAAGGTCGGCATAGGTCCACTCTCCTTTTGTACGCTTTCTGAGATAACCCAGCATTTTAGGAAGTGGCACGTTCGGTTCTGAACCTACATGTTCCCGCCACTCAAAACCATTTTGAGTCAAAAGGTCTTTTATTTCACCGGGCTTGATGAACATTTTCCAGACATGAAGATTGGGCGGCATGAATGCCCAGCGTTTCCACTCCTGCCATATTTTAATGGCTACCATCTTACTGATAAACGTCCGGTTAAGCGTGTCATAAATGAAAACGCCCCTGGGTTTCAGCACTCTTGAAATCTCAGAAATCACTTTCGGCAAATCACGCACGTGTTCTAACACATCACAGCAAAACACGCAGTCAAACGATTGGTCCGGAAAAGGGATCTGCTCACCGGAGCCTTTTTCATAGGTGATGGCCAGCCCTTCGGCATTTGCATGGTTGCGGGCCGCATGCAGCGATTCCTCTGCAGGTTCAATGCCGCTGGTAGTGAATCCCATTTTGCAGATTTCTTCCGTCAGTATTCCGCCTCCGCTGCCTACTTCTAGGGCTGTTTTGCCTTGGGGGTCTATATCCAGTTTCTTTAAAACTTTAGCGGCGTAGCCCACCCGCCACGGATTAATTGAGGTTTTCAGAAGGTGTAAAATGCTGTCGGGCTTCCACCATGTATCGCCCTGGGTCTGGTAAACATCGTTGTTTATCCGGCCATAAACTTCCTGATCGATCTTTTCCATTTTTTTTGGTTTAGGATTTCATTTGCTGGATCCTATACAAGGTACCTAAAAATTTCTTGATATATTCAACTTTGAGATTGTTTCCAAAAACTGCACTTAACTGGTAAATTCGTAATAACAGAAAAATGGATCAAAGAAAACATAGAAGTATACTGATTGCATTGATCTTACTGGTTGCCTGCAAGCCTGCTTGTTTTTCCCAGGAACGCGGAACTTCGGCTTCGCTGAAGGAAGCGCTGGAAGGCAAATTCTATATCGGCACGGCGCTGAACCAGTTTCAGATTAGCGGAAGGGATACAGCTTCACTGGCAGTGGTAAAAAAACATTTTAATGCTATCGTAGCAGAAAACTGTATGAAAAGCCGGATTATCCAGCCGCGGGAAGGCGAGTTCAATTTCCTGCCCGCCGACCGTTTTGTGGCCTGGGGAGAGGAACATGGAATGTTTATTAACGGGCACACGCTTATCTGGCATTCCCAGGCGCCCAACTGGTTTTTTACCGACAGGTCTGGAAACCCGGTTTCCGCTGAGGTACTGATCCGCCGGATGAAGAATCATATCTTTTCAGTCGTTGGCCGCTATAAAGGAAGGGTGCATTCCTGGGACGTAGTAAATGAAGCGATACTGGATGACGGTTCATATCGGAAAAACAAGTTCTACGAAATTATCGGTGAAGAGTACATAGCGCTGGCTTTTGAGTTTGCCCGCCAGGCCGACCCGGAAGCCGAACTCTACTATAATGACTATTCCATGGCCAATCCTGCCAAAAGAGCAGCAGTTGCGGCACTGGTCACAAAGCTTCAGCGCCGCGGGATTAAAATCGACGGAATAGGCATGCAGGGCCATGTTGGCTTAAAGTATCCCTCGCTGGACGAATTCGAGAAAAGCATCATTGCATTTGCTGAACTTGGAGTAAAGGTCATGATAACGGAACTGGACATTACCGTCCTGCCGCAGCCTCGGGGAACTGGCGGAGCAGATATTTCCAGCAATTTCAAGTACCGGCAGGAGCTGGACCCCTATGCCGCCGGCCTGCCTGATTCCATTGCCAGGGCATCAACCGAACGGTATTTAAGCTTTTTTAACTTATTCTTAAAGCACCAGGACAAGATCTCCCGGGTTACTCTGTGGGGAGTAAACGACGGCTATTCCTGGCGTAACAACTGGCCGGTTAGGGGACGGACGGATTATCCGCTGCTGTTCGACAGGAACAACCGGCCTAAAGCGGCGGTGGATTCCCTTATCGCAAAATAAACCCCGTATTGCGATCACAAGGCATCGCTTGATAATATATAGTCAGTACTTGCAAAAAACATGTACTTTTAAGGCGGGCCTTGTGTATAGCTTTGCCTTAACCAATATATATCTCCATGCGTTCTGCTTCTGCATTTTCCAGGGAAGAAGCCGCAAAGCTTTGGAACCAGTTCAGGGCTGGCAAGGGAGACGCTTTGGGTGAGCTGATCAGTCATTACTACCATGATTTGTACGCCTATGGCATCCGGTTTACGGCAAACGCGGAACTATTGAAAGATTGTATCCAGGAAATCTGCCTGGACCTTTGGAAGAACCGAAGCACCATCAGCGAAACAGGTTATGTAAAATTCTACCTGTTGAAATCACTCAGAAGAAGGCTGATCAGGGAATTGCAGAAGAAAAAACCGGAACCGCTGGACGAAGGAACGCTCTTCTATGCAGGATATGACAGGGAACTTCCCCGGGAAAGCCATATAATTCGCGACGAGCAATTGACTGCCCTGGCCTTAAAAATGCGGGAATTGTTGAACCAGCTCTCCCGGCGGCAACAGGAAGTGATTTACCTGCGCTTTTACATGGATGCTGATATTAACGAGATCGCCGCCATCATGTCCGTAAGTAAACAGTCTGTCTATAATCACCTGCACGATGCGCTTAAACGGCTAAAGGCCCTGGCCGGCTCCCTGCATATGGTAGTTTTCCTGCTGCTCTTGCGATCGTATCACTAGTGTAGGGGAGGATTATTCAAAAAAAATTCCGGAAATCCAGTAGATTTTTGAAAAGGGAGCCTTATATAAAGTATAAGGAACCTAAATCATGGATGAACCCGTGAATCAAATTATTGAACAGCTGGTATCCGACCCTTCTTTCAGAGATTGGGTGCTTGCACGGCCGGATGCCGATACTGTACGGTGGACTAACTGGGAAAAGGATCATGCGGAACAGGCTGAGCAGATAATTACCGCAAAAGCGATTGTGCTGGCTTTGCAGCTGAAAGAGCCTTTGCTGTCGGATAAGGAAATTGAAAATGAAATACTCCGGATCCGTGCCGGAATAGAAGACCTTTCCTATATGCCGGTGAACGGGCAGGCGGTTGAAAACTCGCAGCCTGGCGGCGAATCCGGCGCCGCTGAAACGGAACAAAAACAATACCTGCAGGTCATTAAACGCCCGGTTTATCGCAAAACCTGGTTCAAAGCAGCGGCCGCAGTTATTTTCATGGGGCTGAGCCTGGGATGGCTGCTTGTCGCATCACAGAAAGATTTTTCTTCCGGCGCCACAAGTTCCCGGGTTGAACAGCTGCCTCTTTCGGGCAGGTATGAAAACAAGGGCGATTCAGTCGTGCAGATCAGGCTTCCGGACCAAAGCCTGGTTTCCCTGAGTGAGAACAGCACCATCCGTTACCGGTATTTTGAAGGGAAACGGGAAGTCATACTGAGCGGAGAAGCGTTCTTTGATGTTTCCAGGGAGCCGGCAAGGCCATTTCTTGTGCATGCAGGTGAAATTGTTACCCGGGTGCTGGGAACCAGCTTCCGCGTGCGCGCACAGCCAGGAGAGCAGCTGGCGGAAGTAAGCGTAAAAACCGGGAAAGTTTACGTGGCGAAAGAGGACGATGCTTCTACCGCATTGATCCTGCGCCCGAATCAACGGGTAAAGTATGACAGAAAACGAAAAAGCCTGGAAAAGGGCTTAGTGGATGCGCCCGAGCCGGTCTGGGAGCCCGTGGAGCGAAAGGAAAAGGAACTTTTTCGCTTTGACAGAACACCCCTGAGAGAGGTATTTGAAGAACTGCAGAAGGTGTACGGTATTCCCATTATTTATGATGAACGAATCGTGGCGTCCTGTTCTTTATCAGCCACCCTCGGTGACGAGCCGTTTTTTGAAAAGCTGGAAATGATCTGCAAAGTGGTAAATGCTTCGTATGAGATTATTGACGGAAGCGTCGTGATCTATGCGAAGGGCTGCAGATAGTGTGCCGGATGATAAACGTATTGCGTCCCCGCCGGGCAGGGCGGAGCGCAATACGATAAGGTTCCGTAAAGTAATTGTTTACTCTAACCAACAAAACTGATGTAATTTATGAAAAAAAGGCCGAAGAAATCAATTGTAATGGCAATGAAACTCTCTCTTCTTCCTTCTTTGCTATTGATGCTGGGATTTTGCGCCAATGCGGAGGAATCCGCCGGGCAAAAGGTACTCGCACAAAAATTAAGCCTGGAATCCGAAGGAAAGGCGCTCCGGGAAGTCCTGAAGGACATTGAAAAGGAAACCGATGTACAGTTCATGTACAGTCCCGAATTGATCAATGCCGGAAGTAAAGTAACCCTTGATGTCAGGAACAAATCATTAGACCGAATTCTTGAAGAGCTTCTTGACCCCCTCCAAATTGATTATGAAGTAATCAACCGTTATATCCTGCTGAACAAGACGGGGCTCGCATCAGATCCCGGAATTCGCTTTGCCGAATGGGGGCTGCAGCTTCTGACAGTAAAAGGCACGGTCAGGGATAAGGAGGGCAGTCCCATGGCGGGAATCAACATCGTTGAAAAAGGAACAACTAACGGAACCATCACCGATGAGAACGGCAATTTTTCTCTTACGGTCACCAATGAAAATGCCGTGCTTGTATTCTCCTTTATCGGGTTCACAACCCGGGAAGTAGCGGTTGGCGAGCAGTCAGTAATTAATATTACGCTGGAAGAAGATTTGCAGCAGCTTGAAGAGGTGGTGGTAGTGGGTTACGGTACCCAGCGGAGAGAAGCCGTTACGGGGTCCGTGGTTTCAATAAGCGGGGATAAAATGCGGGAGGTGCCATCGTCCAATATTTCGCAGGCCCTGCAAGGGCGCTTGCCGGGGGTAGAAATATCGCAAACATCATCCAAGCCTGGCGCTACCATGCAAATCCGCATTCGCGGTACCCGCTCCCTGACTGCCAGCAACGATCCGCTGATCGTACTGGACGGGATTCCCTTTGCCGGATCAATCGCCGATATCAACCCCAACGACATTAAGAGCGTTGATATCCTTAAAGACGCTTCGGCAACTGCCATTTACGGCTCCCGCGGCGCCAACGGTGTTATATTGGTCACCACCCGTAAAGGGCGCCCGGGCCAGGAGGCAAAAGTGAATTATAATAGTTATTACGGCGCAAAAACAGTTTTCGCTGAATACCCAATGATGGATGGGCCGGAATTTGTCGCCTTGCGTAAGGCCGCCGGCCAATTCACCAATGCCCTGGATGAAGCCGATGATGTAAATACCGATTGGCAGGACTTGTTATACAGAACCGGCGTGGTCACCAGTCATGATGTTAGCATTACCGGCGGCACACAAAAAGGCAGTTATAATTTCGGCGCCGGTTATTATCACGACGAAGGCCTGATCCCCGGCCAGCAATACAACCGCTTTTCCCTGCGGGGTTCCATTGACCAGCAGGTAGGAGAGTATTTCCGCTTCGGCTTTACCACCAACAATAATTATAATATTACCGAAGGCTCCCAGGTAGGCCTATATGGCATATTGAGCATGTCTCCTACCGCCAATCCTTATAACGAGGACGGCTCATGGAAGCGAACCGTAAACATGCCCCTGGACGAGCAGTGGGTATATTCAAGAGAACTATTAGAAGGACTGGAGGATAAATGGCTGGACGAAACCAGGGCTTATGGAACCTATAACGCACTGTATGGAGAAGTGAAAATCCCCGGTATCGAAGGCTTGAGCTACCGCGCAAATATTGGCCTGGATTACCGTCAGAGCAACGGCGGGGCATATACTGCTGAAGGTATCAACAGCTCCAACGCCACAACCCCTTCAAGCGCTTCGATAAGCAATTCCCATACCTATCACTGGGCGGTTGAAAACCTGCTCACCTACGATCGCAGCTTCGATAAGCATCGCTTGAATGTGATAGGCTTATATTCCGTGGAGCAGAATAAATATAACCGGTCCGCGATGTCTGCAAGGGATATTCCCGCCGATGCGTTCCAGTTCTATAATATCGGGCAGGCCGCCGGGGAAATCACAGTTAATCCTGAAGACCAGGATTACCAGGTGAGCGGTTTGATGTCATGGATGGGCCGCGTAATGTATTCTTATGACGATCGTTATATGCTAACCGCCACCCTGCGCTCCGATGGCTCTTCAAGGCTGGCGGAAGGGCATAAATGGCACACCTATCCCGCGGTATCGGCCGGCTGGAATATCGGGAACATGCCCTTTATGGAAAACCTTGCCGCGGTGAACAGGCTGAAGCTGCGTGTTGGCTACGGACAAACGTCCAACCAGGCCATTGCACCTTATGCCACACTCGGACGATTAAGCACCCGGCCTTATAACTTTGGAGATGATTCCTACGCAACCGGATTCTACGTATCTACACTTCCCAATTCAAATTTAGGATGGGAATATTCTGAAACATGGAATTACGGATTGGATTTTACCATACTGAATAATCGCCTTTCCGGTACTATAGAGTACTACACAACCAATACCAAAGACATTCTGCTTAATGTTAACCTGCCAGGCACCTCCGGCGTGGGCAGCTACACAGCCAATATAGGAGAAACCCGGAATAAAGGTCTGGAACTTTCCCTCAGCGGGTTGATACTGGATAACGTGAACGGCTGGACATGGGATGTGGGAATCAACGTTTACGGCAACCGCAACGAGCTGGTATCGCTTGCTTCGGGACAGGAACGGGATGAAAGCAACTGGTGGTTCACCGGCCACCCGGTGAATGTAATTTATGATTACGAGAAAACCGGGCTTTGGCAGGAAGACGATCCTTACCTGGATATTCTGGAACCAGGCGGAAATGCAGGTATGATCAAGGTCAAATATACCGGCGTGTACAATGCTGATGGTTCGCCGGTAAGAGCGATCGGGCCCGAGGACCGGCAAATAATGAGCGTGGAACCTGAATTCCAGGGTGGTTTTAATACCCGCGTGTCGTATAAGGGTTTTGACCTCAGCACTGTCGCCGCTTTTAAAAGCGGCGGAATCCTTATCAGCACCCTCCATTCGGGAGCCGGATATCTTAATATGCTGAGCGGGCGCCGGGGGAACGTAAAAGTTGACTACTGGACACCGGAGAATACCGGCGCCAGGTACCCCAAACCCGGCGGAATAACCAGCGGGGACAATCCAAAATACGCCAATACCCTTGGTTACTTCGAAGCATCCTATCTGAAGATACGCGCGTTGTCCCTCGGCTATGACCTTAGCCGGAATGGCTGGCTTCAAAATACCGGCATTGACCAGCTTCGCCTTTATTTTACGGTACAGAACGCGTTCGTATTGTTTTCGCCTTTTCACCGTGAAACGGGCCTGGACCCCGAAACCAATTCATACGGTGATGAAAACGCGGCGGTAACGACGGCTTACCAGAGCCGCCTGCTTACCATAGGCACCAACGCGCCCGCGACACGCAACTACATGCTTGGTATTAATTTGACATTTTAGAATAACCAAAATGAAACGGACCTATATAACTACGTTCCTGGCAACAATTGCAATGACCTTGTTTCTGGTGGGCTGCAATGATATCCTGGAAGAAGAGCCTCGCAGTATCTATGAACCCGGCTTTTTCAAGACCGAAAAGGGTATTAACGGAGGAATCACCTCCCTGTACGCCCACCTGCGGTATATTTACGGCCAGGCCTATTACTATAACACTTGCCTTACCGGCACCGATGAAGCCACTTACGCCCAAAGCGCCGACCAGAATTTCAAGGTAATGGACATTAGCGGCCAGGGAGATATTACTTCTACCAGCAGCCGTGCCGATGTACTATGGGGAACCGCGTTCTCCAATATTAACACCGCGAGCGGTATTATCGAAAATGCGGCTGAAATAGGCACAATATCCGACGCTTTGATTGCCGAAGCCAGGTTCTTTCGCGCATTCGACTACTTTTTACTTGTACAAACCTTTGGCGGCGTGCCCCTGGACTTAGGTTCGGGAGAACTGAAATTCAATACAAATCCTGTAAGGACCTCCGTGCGAAATACAGTACCCGAGGTTTACACAAAGGCCGTATTCCCGGATTTGCTCACAGCGGTAAATGACCTGCCTGAAACCGGCCGTGTAACAGGCGGAGTCACCAAAACAGCAGCCCGCCTCTACCTGGCAAAAGCGTACCTCACGTATGCCTGGTGGCTGGAAAACCCCAATAACATTCCTACCTACCCGGAAACGCCGCGTACCGACCCCGACGGGCATGACGCCCATTGGTATTTTCAGCAAGCATACGATATAGCAGCAGAGGCGATTGATAACCCGGGTCCGTTCGGCCTGCAGGAAACCTATTATGACGTTAACCTGGCCCAAAACGACCGGAATAATGAAATACTGTTATATGCCGACCACACCGAGACCAGCGAGTTTTATAACGGAGGCAGCCTTACCTACGGCAGCGGCGGCGCCCCTGATAATTTTGCCGTTTGGATGATGACCTGGAACTATACAAACATCACAAGCGCTGTTGATCCGGCCTGGAATACGGTGATAAATTCCGTTCAGCGTGAAGCATCACAGGACCTGGGGCGTCCCTGGACACGTATGGCCCCCACGATCGGTGTAATTGAAAACACCTTCGCCGATAAAACCAATGATTCCCGCTATGACGGCACATTTACAACCGTTTATCGCGGAAACTGGCCTAAAGGAGGCGCTGGCGAAGCATTCGTGTACAACGCAAACAATATGAAAGTCTATCCGGGTGAACCTATATTAACTTTTCTTGACGAAGAACCGGCCGGGTCAATAGATTATTCAAATTCGACCTACAAAAGCAATATCGGCGCCGGCGTATTACCCGGAAGATCCGATTTCGTAGTATCTCCGCGCGGCATCAGCAGGATCGTGTATCCAGGGCTTTGGAAGCTTGGCGTTTACCGTACGGACAACGGCGGCGGACTGGGGCAGCCCAATGCCGGCAGCACCCGCCCTTTCAACATTGCCAAGTTTTCGGAACTCTATTTTATTGCTGCCGAAGCGGCGGTAAAAGGCGCGGCGGTGCAGGCCGGTAAAAGCGCCGCAGAATTGATCAACGTCATTCGTTCACGCGCAGGCAAATGGCGCTGGGATAATAACGGGAATGCCGCCAAATTGGAAGATCATAGTGCCGAAATGATCGCCGCTACACCAGCCGTGATTGACATTGACTATATCCTGGCCGAACGTTCGCGTGAATACTACGGAGAAGGTTATCGCTGGTACGATTTGATACGTACGCAAAAATGGGCCGATCTCGCATCTGCCTATGAAATAGGAGGAAGCAATTATGGAGACCATACGCCGGAGACGATCACACGCAATATTCAACCGTATCATTACCTGCGCCCCATTCCCCAGGGACAGCTTGATGGCTTAGAGATGACCGAAGCAGAAAAAGCCGCTTACCAGAATCCCGGGTATTGAAGCTTGATTCTTATAGTCCGCGACGAACATTAACCGTCGCGGGCTATTAAACGCAAACCAGGCGGAATGCTTAAACTTCAAATCCTTTTCGGTAGGTCCTTCCTACAAACTGATTCGCCTCTTCAAGGTTGGTGATGCGCATGTTTTCTCCGTCCCACAGGAGTTTTTTCCTGGCAAAGAACTCCATCTGGCCCTGGCTGTTTTCCCGACGGAGCAGGTAACTCCGAATGGCAAGATTGCCCATCAGGACTGTTTCCGTCATTGGGCCGGCATAGTCGAAAGAGGAGGTGAGGCCTTTGTGTTCGGGGCTATTGAATCCGGCTTTGCAGGCATCTACCCATTTACGTTGATGACCGTATTCGGGTTCGGCGTCTTTCTTGGTTTCGGGGGCGGTTTCCACCGTACCGTCGTTGCGGTAGAGTTTGGGCATCATTGGTGAGCTGTCATTGATATTGGTGGAAATAATCCCTTTGTCCCCGATAATGAGAACGCCATTGGCGCTGCCAGCCCCTCCGATGTCGTGGTCAGCCGGGATGATATCCGGGTGGGAAGGGCGGATCCCTCCGTCGCTCCAGGTCATTTCTATCGGCGATTTACTTTTTTTGGTAGCTGCGAAATGCAAGGTAATGAAAGACGAGGCCGGGCAGCCTTCCGGGTGGTAATCAGCCGTCCACATCTGGGAATAAACGGACCCGACGCTGCACTCCGCATCCGTGGGGTACATCAAACCAAGTGTCCGGAAAGGTATATCAATTAAGTGGCATCCCACGTCGCCCAGGGCGCCTGTACCGTAATTCCACCATCCTCTCCAGTTGAAAGGATGAAGTTTGGGGGTATAAGGAATCTCAGGAGCGGGGCCCAGCCAAAGGTCCCAGCTCAACGAGTCCGGCTTCTCTCCCGGCGAAGCTTGCGGGAATGCTCCTCCCTGCGGCCATACGGGTCGATTCGTCCAGATCTGAACTTTGGAAACCTTTCCTACCTCATCTTCGTCCACCCATTTTTGCACAAGTTTTAACAAATCATTAGACCCGCCCTGATTACCCATCTGGGTAACAACTTTCTGATCCCGGGCCATCTGGGTCAGGATCCGGGCTTCCCGGATATTATGGGTCATGGGCTTCTGGACGTAGACATGCTTGCCCCGTTCCATCGCATATTTCGCCGCGGGGGCATGTACGTGGTCCGGGGTGGAGATCGTTACCGCGTCAATATCTTTTTCCTTATCCAGCATTTCCCGGTAATCCGCATAAAGCTTTGCGTTCGGAAAACGTTCCACGGACGCTTTTGCCGAACCCGCAAAATCCACATCACAGAGGGCAATTACCCGTTCCCGCCCGTTGACTGAAGCATTCCGGATATCGCTTGCGCCCTTTCCGCCCGCACCGATGGCGGCCAGGTTCAGCTGATCACTGGGAGATATAAAACCTGGTCCGCCTAACACGTGTCTGGGTACTATAAAAACGGAAGAAGCGATCGCGGCATTCCTTATAAACTCCCTCCGCGACCGGTTTGAAGCATCTTTTCTGGGTCCTTTCATGATTTTGTTAATTTGGTTTGGAAAGCATAGATCAAAGTAGGAAATATTTTTCAATTAACCAATCCCTTACCAAACGTCATTCACCGAGGTATTCAGTACGTCCCTTGCATATTGCGTAGCTTCATCTTCCGCGTGGGCCTGAAGCCTTTGTCGCAGGGAACTTACCCATTCTTCAACGGCTGCTTCAGGGGTCGCCCCTTCTCCGGAAATTCCTTTTTGAAGATCGGGCCCCAAAAGACAGCGGAATAAATCCCCTTCGCGAAAAATTATTGGCCGAAGCTCGCATACTGCCCGCGGAAGGCCTTTCTTTTCGTAGTCAAAAGGTACACGCGCTTTTTCGGAAATGCTCATCTGTTCCATGATCGAATTTTAAGAATTTGTATTAAAAGGCGAGGTTAGTACTGCAATTTTAATACCGATATGTGTTTGCACAAAAAAGTGAAACAGGGTCCGTAAATCCCGAACCTTTGCGATGACGGGGCCGGGGCTTGATTTGGGAGCATCTGTCCGTATCCGGACATAGGCGTGTTCGCAAACGGACAGGAAGTTTTTTCAAAAGTGGATAAATTGCCCGCAGGGAAAGATCAGCGGTGTGGCAGCCTTCTTGCAGCGCTGCTTTCGGGGAAGGGGCCACCGGGGTGAACGGAAAAACTATCGCGGGTAGAATAAGAAAAAACAATAAAACCGATGCTCAGAAACTATTTTCGGACCGCTTTCAGGGCGCTTGCCCGCAATAAGGTGTATTCGGCTATTAATGTGGCCGGACTCAGCATGGGGTTGGCCTGCTGCATGCTTATTGTGCTGTATACCAAAGATGAAGTGAGCTTTGATCGCTTCCATGAAAAAAAAGATCAGATCTTCCGGGTGACGGCCACGATAAGTGGTAAAGACGGCGTGAACAAGCTTGGAAGCACTAACCAGATCGTCGGACCGTCTTTTGCCGCGGAAATTCCCGAAGTGGAAGCCTTTGTGCGCATGGAAACCGGGTCGTATATCCTTCGCCGGGGCGCTGAAACTTTTGAGGAAGAGATTTTGTCTGCGGATGAAAACTTTTTCTCCGTGTTCTCCTTTCCGCTTATCTCCGGAGATGCCGCGACGGCCTTGTCCGGGTTGCAGTCAATGGTATTGTCGGAAGCTGCTGCGGAAAAATACTTCGGCACGACGAACGTACTTGGCAGAACGCTGGAATTGCGGGTGGACGAAAAGTTTCAACCCTTTCAGGTTACGGCGGTAGCCAAAAATCCGCCGCAGAACTCATCGCTTCAGTTCGATATACTGATCCCTTTCGAATTTCTCCGGTCCCGCTACCCCGATAATGCCTGGGTAGGGTTCTATATCAATACATTCCTTGTATTGCGCCCCGGGTCGGATGATAAAACAGTGGCGCCCAAGCTGAACCAGGTTTTCCTTAGCAAGGCCGGAGGAGAATTGCAGGAAATGAAGGAGAAACTTGATTACAAAGACAGGGTTCGCTTCGGCTTGCAGCCCTTCCCGCAGATTCACCTGGATACTGGATACGGGGATCTCAGAAACGGGCTGACCGCAGGAAGTAATCCACTATACTCCTACATTCTCTCGGGCATTGCATTATTTATCCTGGTCATTGCCTGCATCAACTTTGTGAACCTTACCATTGCCCATTCGCTGAAAAGAGGCAAAGAAATAGGCATCCGGAAAGTCATTGGCGGGCAAAGGGGGCAACTTGCGGGCCAGTTTCTGGGCGAATCATTCATTCTTTGCCTGCTGGCTTTTGCTGCTGCCATCGCGATCGCACAGCTGGCGCTTCCATTCTTTAATGAGTTATCAAACAAACGTCTGAGCTTTTCTTACTTGTTGGATATTAAGCTGATAACCATTTACCTGGCGCTTTTCCTGACCACGGGGCTGGCTTCCGGCCTCTACCCGGCGCTGGTTCTTTCGGGATATAAACCTGTGCAGACCCTCTATAATCGCCACCACCGCACCGGCAGAAACTATTTGGCCAGGGGGCTGGTGATCCTGCAGTTCACACTGGCCACGTTTCTGATGATAGCCACCACCGGTATCTATTCCCAGTTCAGCTACCTGATGCACAAAGACCTCGGATACAACGATGAAGATCTGGTCATCGTACATCTGGGGAGAGGGCGGCACGATGCCGCTATCAGTACGCTGAAAAACGAACTGGCCGGCGAATCTTCCATTACACTAACCGCTACCAAAGATTTCGGCGGACAAAGCTATACGATGGCTAAGGTGAACAACCAGGAAAAGGAAATTTATTTTGCCCTCAGTTGGATAGATGAACAGTTTCTCCCCGCCTTACAGATTCCCATACTTCAGGGCCGGAATTTTTCACCGGATTTTCCCGCCGACGCTGCGCATTCGGTGATTATCAACGAAACCTTTGCGAAAGAAGCCGGTTGGGCCCCTGCCTCCGGAAAGGATCCCATCGGGCAGGTGATCAATTACGGCGATGAGCAGCTGACCGTGATAGGTATGGTGAAAGACTACCATTTTACCTCTCTGAAAGAAAAAATAGGGCCGCTCCTTTTGAAACACGGCTCAGGGGACCTTTGGGTAAAGCTAAGGCCGGGTAAGGCCACCCAAGCCCTGAAGGCCATACGGGAAGCCTATGAAAAGGTGATGCCCTTTCGTCCTTTCTCTTACGCTTATATGCATGACATTAACCAGGCGGGTTACGCAAGCGAAGCGAAATGGAAGCAAATGATCACCGCCGGCGCCATCTTGTCGATCTTTATTTCCTGTATGGGCTTATTCGGCCTGGCCATGCAGTCGATACAACGCCGTACTAAAGAAGTAGGCATTAGGAAGGTAATGGGGGCGGCCGTACCCGATATAGTTTTACTACTGTCCCGCGACTTTTTGAAGCTGGTAGCTTTGGCTTTCGTGCTGGCCATTCCTTTAAGCCATTATGCGGTCAGTCGCTGGCTCCAGAATTTTGCCTACCGGATAGACCTGGCCTGGTGGATCTTTGGCCTGGCGGGCTTGCTGGCGCTGTTGATCGCCTTACTGACCGTCAGCTTTCAATCAGTGAAAGCCGCGCTGATGAACCCGGTAAAGTCGCTGCGATCGGAATAAGGTCGCTGTCAGGCTCCCGGATCGAATAGTTGTATCGTATAATCAAGCAGCTGAGCCCCTCCTGTTTTCCCGTGGCCCGGGATCACAATAGAAACATCAGGGTATTCCTGTTTGATCTTTCTGACCGTTTCGGACCATGCGGATACGTTCGCATCTTCCAGGTTGCCTTTGCCGGCATCCAGCTCTTTGATCAGGCAGCCGCCGAACAACACGTTTTCTTCCGGGTAATAGGCGATGATATTGTCTTTCGTGTGTCCCTGGCCAAAAAACCTGGCAGAAACGATTTCGTCGCCTACGCTTAATTCCAGGACATCCTCAAAGCCGTTTTGCGGAACCGCAGCGCTATCCCCGCTATTCTTCAAGGAGACAATCGTCCGTTCATTTGCGTACGATGGAACCTGTTTTTCATGAAATTCGGCTAATCCCGCGACGCAATCCGCATGGAAATGGGTAGCTACCACCCCTTTGATGGTGTAATTCATCGTTTCCGCCAGGTAACGGATCAATTCCGCGGAGCTTTCCTTATCCGCTGGTGTATCGAAAACGATCGCTTCATGATCGTTCACCACGATCATTCCATTACAGCCCACTTTCCCGAAATCGCGGGTGTTCAGGTAAGAAATATGCTGGAAGGTATGATCAGAAAGTTTCCGGATAACCAGGGTTTCCGATTGGTACACGGTGTCTTGTGCAAGTATATCTTTGGAGGCAGCGGCCGCTGATTGGCTGCCCGGCTTGTTTTGGCAGGAAGCAAATACCAGCCCGGCAAGTATTGATACGGTGATAATTTGCTTTTTCATGGGGATATTTTTCATGTGTTCAAAGATAAAAGCTTTCTCCCGCTTTGCTTCAAAGTTTTTCCCTCAGGTTTTAAGCCCAAACAAAGGCCTGATGAACCTAACTCTCCGGATGAGCAGTTCGTAGCAGGCAAAGCAACTGAGAAAGGTAAACAATAGTAGCAAAACGAACTGAAGCGGAACGGGCATTCCAAGCGGGAAGATGAGGAGCGACCCAAGGTAGAGAAATACCATGTGGACAATGTAGACCGGGTAGGCCGCCTGGCTCAGGTAGCTCAGCAGGCAGCTGGGGCGGTTGAAGTGCCGGTAACCAAAGGCGAAGACTGCCAATACCCAGCAATTGGATTCGATGGAAACCAGGTAATTCGGAGCCAGGGACTGGAAAAAGGACAGCCGCAGCGCAAAAAGAGTGGCAGCCGCCAGGAGAAACAGCCACCGCCAGCGAAGCAGCATATTCCAGAAGACAGCGCCGCACCAAACGAAGAAATAGCCGAAGAAAAAGGCCAGCAGGCCCAGGAAGAACCCGTGCCAGGTCATGGCATACCGTTCAAACGGAAAGGGCTCCAGGATAAGCACCTCCAATATGAATAGTGCGAACATGGGAAGCAGGCCCAAAGGACTGCGCATAAATACCTCCGCCTTTCGGGCAAGCGCTTTTCCGCCGCCCCGTTTCAGGTAATAAAAAAGGGGCGTCAGGAAAAGGACATAGATAAAGAGGTTGCCCAGGAACCACAGGTGGCCGGGACCAGGCGCGTAGCCGGTCTCTAAATCATTATACTGCTGCCACAGATATACGTGAATGGGAACAATGGCCACCATCCCGAAGAGGAAAGGCAGCAATATGCGTTTTGCCCGTTCCGGCAGCAGCTGTGCCCAGGTTCGCTGGCGCAAAGCGAAGCAGGCTCCCATTCCGGACACGAAAAACAGCAGCGGTATTCGCCAGACATTGAGCATACTCATGGGAATCCAGAGCGAAGGCCAGGTCTGCTCTGTGGTTATGAACCCGATCAGCATGCCCCAGGATTGAAAGCCGATCGCCACATGGTACAGCAGGAGCAGGCCTATGGCGATGACCCTTATCCAATCGATATCGTATCTTCTTGCTTCCATTACTTCAGCATTTCAGCAATTACAGGACGGATCTTTTCCAGGTAGGCGTAATCAAGTTTGAGCCCCAGCGGCTTTAACAGCTTACCCATCATGTCGTAGGTACTTTTCATTTCGGCAAAGGGTGCTGCCACCGACTCATACGCGGTAGCTCCATACTTATTCTCAATGGATTTATCCGCACCGGCATCCAGCAGCAGCCGTACGATCTCGGGACGGCCAAAGAACGCAGCCGAGAGAAGAGCCGTGGAACCTTCATTATTGCGGAAGTCAAGATCGGCGCCCGATTCGATAAGGATTCCGGCCATATCCGTTTGGCCGAAAACCGCCGCTGTGATCAGCGGGCTGGAACCCCCGAAGGGATCTTTCGTATTAATGTCCGTGCCCGCGGCAATATGCTGCCGCAGTGCGGCTTCATTGCCGCTGGCCACCGCCGTATGAATATCTACCTTCGGTGCTTCCACCCGTTCGGCGCCGGGCGTGTCATCTGCCTGGGAAGAATGCCCCTTACCTGCGCAGGCAGCTAACAGGGAAAGGGATAAAATGCCGGTCCACCTGGTAAGGCCATGCAGGCAATTGCGGTGTTGACTGTTCATGATTGTTGAATTTAAAATGTAAGAATTTCTGGTTACCTGTTGAATAAGGCAAAGCTCGGTCCTGCCGGAAAAACCGGTTATTATTTATGTGCCCAAAAGCATCAAGTTTCGCAACACAGGTATAAATTATGGTGCTAGGATATAAATTATGATGCAAATACCCGTTCAACCGGTATATTTGTTCATAAACGCGCTTTAAACCCGGCATGCCCGATATCTCTCCCATCGATAATAATTTTCCTGACCAGGCCACCGCTATTGTGCTGGAAAACCTGCCGGACGAGCGGTTCGGTGTGTCAGAATTAGCTGAAAAGATGCACATGAGCCGGTCCAACCTGCTTCGGCGCATCAAACAGGCTACCGGCAAATCCGCCAGCCAATTCATACGGGAAGTACGCCTTGAACGGGCCATGGAATTGCTTGTCAGCACCTCGTTTACGGTGTCGGAGGTGTCTTACCAGGTAGGATTTGGCGGCACGTCCTATTTTATTAAATGTTTTCGCGAGTACTACGGATATCCGCCTGGAGAGGCCGGCAAACGAAAGGCCGAGGAAGCTGAGCTTGCCGCAGGGCGCGAAGCAGCGGAAGGGGAAATCGCAGCAGGTGCAAAGAACGCGCCCGAAGCCAGGCCCCTGGCCTTAGCGCCATCCAAGCGAAAAGCCAGCCCCTGGCTGATGATAAGCGCGGCGGCGGTACTTATTGTCTTATTGGGCGCCGTAGCCTACTATGCATGGCGGCCCAAACCCGGACTCCGCGAAAAATCCATCGCCGTACTCCCCTTCAAAAATGAAAGCAGCGACTCCGCCAATCTGTACCTGATCAATGGCCTGATGGAATCCACCCTGAACAACCTGCAGAAAATAAAGGACCTCCGCGTGGTCAGCCGCACTTCGACCGAAAAATACCGGCATACCGCCAGGACTATTCCGGAATTGGCCGAAGAACTGGATGTGAGTTATGTGGTGGAGGGAAGCGGACAAAAGGCAGGCAACCGGATACTGCTGCACATCCAGTTAATTGACGCGCGGCATGACCGCCATCTGTGGGCGCGGCAGTACGAGCGGGAGATAACCGATATCTTTCAGCTGCAGCAGGAAATAGCGAAAGACATTGCCCGGGAAGTACAAGCCTTCGTTACCTGGGAAGAAGCAAAACGCATCGAAAAGATTCCCACGACCGATCTGGCGGCCTACGACCTGTTCCTGAAGGCATCCGACCTCATGCGGCAGGGCGGGGCCGGAAACCTGGAACAAGCCCTCGCCTACCTCCGGCAGGCCATTACCCGCGACAGCGATTTTGCCCTTGCTTACGCAACGTCTGCCATCGCCTATTACTACCTGGACCTGTTCCAGACGCATAAGCAATACACTAACCAGCTGGACACCTATTCCGATAAAGCGCTGCTTTACGACCCCTCCGCACCCGAATGCCTGTTTGCAAAAGCCCTTTACTACGTCCATCAAAAAGAATACGGGTCAGCCGTCCCTTATTTGGAAAAAGCACTGGAATTCAATCCCAATTCCATTATTGTGATCCATTTCCTGTCCAATTTTTACAACAGCATGGTCCCCAATACCGCCAAGTACCTCGAATATGCGCTCCAGGGCATCCGTCTGGACCCCACCGCCTACGACAGCGTCACCACCAGTTACAATTACCTCCATTTAAGCAACGCCCTGATCCAAACCGGCTTTGTGGATGAGTCACTCGAATACATTGAGAAATCCCTGGCCTATAATCCCCGCAACCCTTACGCCGGTTGGGTAAAAGCCGCCGTGGTCTACGCCAAATACCGCGACCCGGTAAAACTTGAAAAACTGCTGCTTGCCGAACTGGAGAAAAACCCCGCGGCCCTGCACATCCTCCAGGAACTCGGCAAGCTATACT
Organism: Anseongella ginsenosidimutans; assembly: GCF_008033235.1. Taxonomy (GTDB): domain Bacteria; phylum Bacteroidota; class Bacteroidia; order Sphingobacteriales; family Sphingobacteriaceae; genus Anseongella; species Anseongella ginsenosidimutans. The sequence continues at coordinate 1,337,773 of NZ_CP042432.1, read as the reverse complement.
ACCACACCGGCAATTACCCGGCAGCCCGTGAATATTACCTCCGATTTATCGACTTGCGGACCGATCAGGACCTGGATATTTTTCAAGCTGCCGACATTACCATCGCAGCCGTATGGTCCAAACTAGGCATGCGGGAAGAAGCCGAAGTATACGCAACTCAATTCCTTGAACATGCCATGAATGATGAATCCATATACAAGCACCTGCAACTGGCCATGTATTACACCTACCGCCGGAACGCGCAGAAAACAATAACACACCTCCGGGAATTTGCTGAAGAAGACAATTACCAATACTGGGTGCTGCTTTTCAAAGACGATCCGCTGGTGGCACCTTTCCGGGACAGCCCGGCTTTCAAACGCGTCATCAGCGATATGGAGATCAAGTTCTGGAATAATAACCGGGAGCTGAGAAAGACGTTGGAGGAGAAGGGGTTGTTGTAAAGGATGCGAATCGCTACTCAAACAATGCATCCAGCGTAACTACATTCTGCACCAATCCTAAGGAGTGCTGATTTGGCACCAGTCCCATGGTTGTAACAAACGTAAGGAATACCGTTTTTGCGGTGCCGGTTTCCATTCGGAATACAGACAGTTTCTTTTCAAGTTCTGCCCTGTAGCTTTTGGTGATTATATAGGGGTCTTTGGAGAACTTGATTTCGCATACGGAGATCACATGGTCGCGCCGATCAATCAGCAGGTCAATTTGCGCGCCCTGATCCCGGCTTTGCCAGGAAGAAATTTCCGTATATACTCCGCTGATACCAAGGGCCTTTTTCAGGTGATGGATGTGCCGGAAGCAGACGTTTTCAAATGCATAACCGCTCCATGCCCGCCAGGATGGGCTGTCTATGCGACTAAGCCAGGCGCCTTCTCCTTTTGCCTTCCTGTCTTGCATAAATTTGAGATAAAAGAGTGTAAATTGGTCAGTTAACCGGTAAAGCGCATTTTTGATTCGCTTTCCAAAGGGATACACAATGGTGATAAATCCGCTTTCTTCCAGCTCGGCAATAACCTTGGTGATGTAGCCTCCGTTGCTAAGACCACTTTGTTTGATAAGTTCATCACGCGTCAATCCTTTGCTTTTCTTTGCCAGCGCTTCCACAATAGCAATATGGTTGTCGGCATGCCGGAATAAAGAACGATACAGATTGTGATATTCGCCCGCTAAGCTGCCCTTCGGCGAAAAACACAGTCGGTCAATCTCCTGAAAAACGCTGCGGCCCGGTTTTAGTTCATTGAGGTAATAAGGGATACCGCCCAAACTCATATACAATTGGATGGTTTGGTACCGGTCATACTTAATGTGCTTATGGTGCAGGAATGCCTCTGTTTCCTGAAGCGTAAAGGGGTCTAACCGGATGCGCTTGGTCACCCGGTTATGAAGGCCGCCCGGGTCGTTGATTAGCTTATTGATCATCCAGGAGGCCGCAGACCCGCAAACTACGAGAATTATATCGCTTCTATCCGATGCCCATGCATTCCAAAAATGACCTAAAGCCTGGATGAACTTAGATCGAAACGTATCGATCCAGGGAAGCTCGTCAAAGAATATGACTTTTTTCCCGTCATCAATGCTTTCCAGATATTCCCTTAACCATTCAAAAGCCTGCATCCAATCTTTTGGAGGGGCGTCATATACCATATCTGAGTAAACAGACTTGAGCGCACTCCAATAGTTGCTAAGTTGTTCGGCTGTACTGGCATCTGCAAAGCCGGTCATTTGAAAAACAATACGTTCCCGGTATGTATTCCTGATAAGATAGGTCTTACCAACACGCCTTCTTCCATATACAGCCAAAAATTCTGGTTGCGAGGACGATATGAGAGATTGCATCTCCGTAACTTCTTCCTTCCGGCCAATAATAGCTTCCATGCTCATTCTCTATAGTGCGCTAAATCTACAAAAAAAAGTATGATTAAGCGTATTGTAGCTTTTTATTACGCTAAATCTCCTTAAAAAATACAGATTAAGCGAGCGAATACTGTCCATATATGAACGCACCAATGTCCGTAATCGGACAATTCCCAGTAAGAAAACGCCCAGATTCCTCAAAAACATTGTTTACCGGTGTGGCAGCTTTCTTGCAACGAACGGTTATGTCCAAACAACGGTAAAAAATTATGTTTAGAAACTATCTGAAAATTACCGGGAGAAACCTTTGGAGGAATCCGGGATATTCGTTCATTAATATCTTCGGGCTGGCCGCGGGCCTGGCTTGCTGTATATTGATCCTGCTCTTTGTGCAGCACGAGTTTTCATATGACCGTTTTCATGAAAAAGGAGAGCGTATATTCCGGGTGGCGCAGCAGCGGCCCACTTCAGGTGCGGCGGAGTACTGGGCAGTCACTTCACCGGCTATGGCGGGCACGCTGACGCAGGAATTTCCTGAAGTTACGGCCGCTACGACGGTCGCGGAAACCTTCAACCCCCTGCTGAGCCTGGGTGACCAGTATTACGAGGAACAAGGGATATTAGCTGACACAGCTTTCCTGGACATTTTTACTTTTCCCCTTGTGCAGGGGAATCCGGAAACCTCGCTGGCAAGCCCTAACAGCATTGTACTCACCGAAAGCCTTGCCCGGAAGATCTTTGGTGAAGAAGACCCCATGGGCCGGACATTGATCTACCAGGATCAGCATCCGCATATTGTGACGGGAATAATGGCCGATGTGCCCGAAACCTCCCACCTGACATTTAGTTATGTCCTGCCTGCCGCGTCTAATCAGAACTACCGGGAATGTGTGAGCCGGGAGCCCTGGAACAATAACGGATGGTACACCTACGTAGAATTGGCCGGTGGTGCAACCACCGGGCAGCTGGAGGGAAAGATGTACGCCTATATCGAAAAGAACCTGGCCGACCGGCGGCCGGAAGACCGGATGACATTTTTTTTACAATCATTGAATGACATTCACCTTCCTTCGCGGAACATCCTCACCTTTCCGTTCGAGAAGAGCGGGAACCAGCAATACGTATATCTTTTCCTGGCTATTGGTTTCGCCATCCTGCTGCTGGCCTGTATCAATTATACCAACCTGGCCGTAGCGCGCTCCATCCGGAGGGCACAGGAAGTAGGTATGCGCAAAGTCGCGGGAGCGCGGCAGGGGCAGCTCATGGCCCAGTTTATCGGAGAGTCGGTGATGATGACCTTCCTGGCGTTGGTACTCGCCCTCGTGTTAGCGCATCTTCTGCTGCCGTTTTTCAGCCATTTGGTGGAGCGTCCGCTCCGGATGGACTATCTTGACAACCCCCTGCTCCTTCCGGGAATGCTGACGCTTACGCTGTTGGTGGGCCTGCTTTCCGGAAGCTACCCCGCGTTCCTGCTGACCTCGCTCCGGCCTATCCAGGCACTGGCGGGAAAGCAGGGACGGCGTAAAGCCGGTTTCAGGCTGCAGCCTGTGCTGATCGTAGGACAATATGCTGTTTCCATTGCACTTGTAGTAGGCAGCCTCGTTATATACCGGCAAATGCAGCTTGTACAAAACCGGGACCTGGGCTATAACCGGGAACATGTCCTTACGGTAGAAGTCAGGGATCCGGGCCTCAGCCGGCACTATGCGTCTATCCGGGAAGAATTGCTGCAGGATTCCCGCATTATTACCATCGCCTATTCGAAGAACCTGCCCACCAGTGTGCTGACCACTCAAAATATGTTCGACTACGAAGGCAGTAACGGGAAGCTTCTTTCAACCCGTACCACTAGTATTGACTATGACTTCCTTGATATTTACGGGATCAGTGTCATCGCCGGACGGGGCTTCTCACGCAGGTTCGGCACAGATACCCTGGGCGCTCCGGTCGCTTTGATCAATGAAACCACGGCGAAGGCGCTCGGCTGGACACCCGAAGAGGCGGTGGGCAAGGAATTCGGTTACTCGGACGGCCGCGGACGAAGGACCGTCCTAGGTGTCGTCAGCGACTTTCACTACAACTCTATCCACCGTGCGATCGATCCGCTCGTACTCACCCTTGACAGGGAGCCCGCCGGATATATCTCCGCCCGCGTAAGCGCACAAAACCTTCCCGGGACCGTTGAGTTGTTTGAGCAAAAAGTCCGGCAGTTCACGCATTACCCCTTTGAGTACCAGTTCCTGGACGACAGCTTTGACCAACTCTATAAAAGGGATATCCGGCTCGGAGAAATGTTCGGGTTCTTTACCTTGCTGGCTATCCTGATCGCCTCCCTGGGTTTGTTCGGCCTTGCCGCCTATACTTCCGAGCTGCGCATGAAAGAGATTGGCGTCCGCAAAGTGCTGGGCGCAAACGTATCCAGCATCATTCGCCTGCTGAGTAAAGATTACCTTAAACTTGTCGTATTCGGTTTTGTCATTGCCACGCCCATTGCCTGGTATGCAATGAACAAATGGCTGGAAAATTTCACCTACAGGGTGGCTATCGAGTGGTGGATATTTGCCCTGGCCGGTTTGTTGTCCGTGCTGGTCGCCCTCCTGACCGTAAGCTTCCAGTCCGTAAAGGCGGCGTTGATGAACCCGGTGAAATCATTGTGATCAGAGTGATCAGCAGAATTTCCCTTAATACTCCGGGATCGGTTCCACATTATAATATGCGGCTATTTCCTCTTTGGAAGGAGGGTTCAGCGGGCGGACGATCCGGACGCCGATAAAGGGAGTGGAGGGAAACCACCAATTGCTTTTAGGTGTTTGAGGGTCCATCGCCTTCCAGCTTGGGTCGGATTTCTGCCGGTTGGCGGAGCGAAGTTCAGCCGCCTCATCCTCAAAGGAGCCGCCCCGTACGGAATGCGGGTACAGCTCGGTAGCTTCGGCCACCGGGTTTTCGACGGTTTTCTTGCCGGCCTGCTTGTAAAAGTCGGGGACGTATTGGTCAATTGTCCATTCGGAGGCATTCCCGTACATGTCGTAGAGCCCCCAGGGATTCGGCTTTTTGCTGCCAACCGGATGGGTTTCCCCGCTGCTATTAGCCGCATACCAGGCGTATTCGTCAAGGGCGGACGCCTCCTGGCCGAAAAAGTAAGCGCTGGCTGAGCCTGCGCGGCAGGCATATTCCCATTCTGCTTCCGTGGGAAGGCGGTAAAATACGCCGGTGCGGGTGTAAAGCCATTTACAGAACTGAATGGCGTTGTATTGCGTCATGCCTACCGCGGGATGGCCTTCTTTGCCCATACCGAAGGTCATGTCCAGGTAAGGAGGCGTCGGCCGGGTAACGGCGTCAGCGCCGGCTGCTTCATCAACAGGTTTCGTCACATCGCCCGATTCGAAAATAAAGAGTTCGTACACGTCCCATGGGATCTCTTTTGCCGACATCCAGAAGGGGTCCAGCTTCACCTGGATCGCCGGGCCTTCATCTGGTTTTCGTCCGGGTTCATCGGCCGGGCTGCCCATGGTAAACTCACCTGCCTGTATGGGTACCATGTCAATCCCGGTTTTAACATTGGCCAGGTCCTGGGTATAAGGGTCGAATTCACCCGCCTGCGAAAAAGCCGCAGGGGGCTGGAAAAAAATCAGGAAACAGATCGTCAGTATAAAAGCAGGAATTGACTTTCGGATATTCATCGTTAATCTTCTTTTTTTTAAATTTTTATGCAAAACAGCTATATGCAAAAGCAGCTACTGGCTGCGGTCGCAAAATCCTTTCCCTTCAGAGCGGCAGGCCGACGCTCAAGGCATGCCCGCTGCATAATGCGGCCGGCCGGGCAGCTACCGTGCTACAGGAGCGGTTTGGGGCTTGCGCTGGCTCACGTAGTCCATCTGCCGGTACAGCAGCTACCGCGCCAAAGGAGCGGTTTGGGCCGTTGTCGTTACTCCCGGCGGCAGTTCCACCAATCTCAGGTTGCGGAACTCTATTTCAGCGCCTTCCGACTCGAGGCAGAGATAGCCTTTCTTGATCGTTGACTGGCTGATGCCATTGACGAACTTGCCGTTAACGGATAGCTTGATCACGCCGTCCACGCAAACCACGTCGTAGGTGTTCCATTCGCCCTTGCCCTTGCACCGGTTTTCAACGGATTTGCTGCGGGTTCCCCTGGGGTTATCAGGTACTGTAGTGACGCCGCCAACGCCGAAAAGTTCGCCATGAACGTAGGCGATGGGCGGCGTAACACCGTCGCGTTTGTGCTGGTTTACCCAGTCCAGCTCCAGCATTTGCACTTCAACGCCGCCCGGGAGCCGGTTTTCCTTGCCCGGCAGGGCGTCGCTCCATACAAAGATGCCGGAGTTCCCGCCTGCTTCCATATGCCTCCATTCAACATGAAGTATGAAATTCTCGTACTGCTTTTCCGACCGCATTACGCCAATGGGCTCTCCGGAACAAACCAGCACATCCTTTTTCAGCTTCCAGGTATCCGGGTTGGTGTTGACGTTGATCCATTTGATGGATGCGGGTTCCCCCTTCAGATCGGCCCGTTCCCAGTCCGGCTTCGTTACGGTTCCAAAGGAAATCGTTGACTGGGCATAGAGCGAATCATGCGGCCCCGCAGCAAAGACGGCAAGGAAAAATATTACTAGTCTTGTTCGCATTTGATCGACAATTGTTGAATTCTAAAGTGCTTTTTACACAGTTAAAGTACTTTTGTAATGCCCGGCACAGCAACCGGCTGAGTTTCCCAAACGAGGTCCCAATCATACTCCTCCAGTTTCGGGCCGATAGCTAGCTCCGAATTAAAGGCTTCTTCCAGCGTGATGGACTGGCCGCTGTACCCGACCATCTTTCCTAAGATGGCAAGCATCGTGCTGTTCGCCATCCATTCGCCGTCGTTCACAGGTTTGCCGCTGCGGATCGAAGCGAAAAGCTCATCGTGTTCCGCCTGGAACATATTATTGTTTTCTCCTTCGTACTTCCAGGGGTTCTTGCCGGTAATTACATGCTCGCGGCCGATCATGAAGTTGGCATTTCCCAGCGTGCCGGCAACTTCTACCGTATTGCGGCCGGTGGTGCCGGCCTGCTGGCGGCAAAAATGGATTCCCTTTGCCCCGTCGGCATATTCATATTCTATCGCAAAATGGTCGTAAATATTGCCGTATATTTCATCTACCCGGCGCTGCCGCCCGCCTGTTCCGGTGGCCCGTACCGGAAGCCGGTCACCCATAGCCCATGACATCATATCGATACTATGCACCGCCTGTTCCACGATAAAATCGCCTGAAAGCCAGTCATGATAATACCAGTTGCGCATTTTATAGACCATATCCGTCCAGTCCGGCTGCCTTGGCTTGGTCCAGAGTTCCCCGCCGTTGCGGAAAGTGGTTACGGTGCGCACATCGCCGATAGCGCCATCGAGGACTTTGCCGAAAGCAGCCATATTTGCATAATCGCGCCGGAAGCAAAAGCCTGACATGAGTGACAGGTTTTTCGCCTTCGCCTCCTTTGCCGCCGCCAGCACCTTACGGACCCCCGGAGCATCAACAGCTACCGGTTTTTCGCAGAACACATGTTTCCCGGCTGCTATGGCCGCCTCCAGATGCCCGGGGCGGAAAGCGGGCGGCGTAGTCAGGATCACCACGTCAACCCCTGAATCGATCACCTTCTGGTAAGCGTCAAAGCCGATATACTGGCGCCTGCGCGGAACCTTCACCTCATCCGGTTTCACTTTGGTAATGGCAGCATAGGCCTCTTCCAAACGATCAGGAAAAACATCGCCCATGGCGGTCAATACCACATCCGGGTCTGCGGTCAGCGCCTGGATCGTCGCGCCGGTGCCCCGGCCGCCGCAGCCGATCAATCCAACTTTCAGTGTTCCTTTGTTCGCGGCAAACGCTTCATTGGGAAAACCCAGGTTATACGCAAGCGCGCCGCCGATCATGGCCGCACCGGTACCTTTTATAAAAGACCGGCGGCCCATGTCGTTAGCATCCTGTGATCCATTATTCTTTCTCGTATCCATAGTATTTAATTTAAAACCTGTAAATATAATCAGTTAAACCGCAATTCACCAGCCTGGGTTCGGTGTCAGCCCGGGGTTCAGATCCAGTTCCTTTTGCGGTATCGGCCATAACACGTCGCGGTCCGGGTCAAAAAACCGTATAAAAGAATTGTCAGTTACGGTAACCAGGTCACCGCTGCTGTTGGTATAGGTCATCCCGGACGCCGTCCCGTTCATTACTTCCCCGGCGATGCCGTAACGGCGAATATCGAAGAATCTTTGTCCTTCAAAGGCCAGTTCTATCATACGTTCCCGCCTTACAATACTACGCATTTCTTCCTGCGATTTTGGCGCTGTGATCGCCGGCATACCCACATCGGCGCGCTGACGAACCTCGTTGATGGCCTCAAAAACAGATGCATCAACCTGGTTTAGCTCGATTTTAGCTTCGGCATACGTTAACAGTACTTCCGCGTAGCGCATTAAAATGATATTGATCCCGCTATTGTCCCTGTCATTCCTGTCTTGCGCATTTACATACTTCTTTACGTTGAAACCCGTTTTGGTGGAACCGGGATTATACCCGATGGCATCGGCAGTGCCGCTACCGGGCCGGGAGTCATAGGTTGTTCCGTCAGGAAGCTGGCTTCCCAACACAAAGATGGAATAATGCAGGCGGGGATCCCTGTTCGCATAGGGGTCATGAGGATCAAAGCCGCTGCCGGCTTCTTCTATGCCTTTCCCGTTCTGCATCTGGTAGGCATCCACCAGCTTTTTAACCGGAACAATATTACCCGAAGCTGTCTGTGAGTAAGGGGCCAGCAAGGCAAAGCTGTTGTTTGCGTAGATATTCTCTGTAAATTGTTTATCCAGGATAACTTCGCTGTTATTCTCGGCCGAATAGGAAAATAAGTTCTCATAGCTGGGATAAAGTTCGTACTTATCCAGCGCCATCACTTCGGCTGCGGCTTGGGCAGCCTCGTCATAACGTTTGATAAGAAGCATCAGACGCGCTTTAAAGGCAAGAGCAGCGCCTTTGGTTATTCTGCCCGGCTCACTGGCGTCCACCGGCAACTCCGCGGCGGCAGCCGTCAGCTCTTCCCCGATAAAATCATACACCTCGGTCGCCGGGGTACGCTGGACCGTTTTGCCTTCCTCGATGGATAATGACTTCGTAATCAAGGGCACATCGCCAAAGAGGGTGGTCAGCTGGATGTAAAAATAGGCCCGCAGGAAGCGTGCTTCCCCCTTTAGCCGGGTGATCAGGTCCATGTTGTCCGTCGGAACCTTATCCACGTTCTCCAGGAAATAATTTACGGCGCGTATACCTTTGTAAGCATTGTCCCACTTTTCTACCACAAAGGGATTGAGGGCATCATACGTTCCTTTTACGATGTAGGATTCCTGCATAAAGTTTTGATTCGGCCTTGCGATATCGGACAGGGCATCGTAGGAAAATATGCTGACGCCTTCCAGGTACGTATAAATCGCATTTACCGCCAGGACTGCATCCTTTTCCTCGGTCCAGAATATTTCAGAGGTGATCCGGTCGTTGGGAATTGTCTTGAGCAGGTCTTTCTGGCAGCCGCCGGCAAGCAACGCAAAGCAGCATCCGGCCAGAAATCTGTATATAGTTCGTTTCATGATTTTTCCGGTTAATTTTAAAAGGTCACATTCAGTCCCAGGGTGTACAATGAAACCTGCGGGTAGTAATTAAGGCGGCCTGAGGGGAATTCAGGATCAAGGCCCCATTTGGTTGCCTCGGAAATAGTGAACAGGTTAGAGCCGCTCACATATACCCTCAGTTTCCGGATGGTCAATTTCTCTGTGAGGCTGGCGGGCAGGGTGTATCCGATCTGCAGGTTCTTTAATTTTACATAGGACGCATCAATCATCCAAAAATCGGACATTTGGGAATTATGGATAGTTTGTGCCTTGGGCCGCGGAAATTCCGCATCCCGGTTCTCGGGTGTCCAGTAATCCTTTCCGATGGCCAGCGCAAATCCGCCCCAGTTCCCCTGCTCCCTGAATGCGCCTGAGGGCAGTCCGTTCACCTTCCCCACACCCTGGAAAAACACATTCATATCGAAATTCTTATAGCCGAAATTCATATTCAGGCCGAATGTATAGCGCGGTATGCTGGAGCCTATCATGACATAATCTTCCGAATTAATGGCGCCATCCTCGTTGATATCAGCGTATTTCACATCGCCCACCGAAGTGGCGGGATCAAACAGGGCATAGTTTGCGACGTCTTCTTCAGATTGAAAAAAACCAAGGGTCTTATAACCGATGTAAGCGTCTATCGGGAGGCCCTCTTTCCGGATGGTCAGGATCTCATTGGGGCTGCCGCTGATATACGGCCCTGTACCGGCAAGGCTTACGATCTTGTTACGCACGTCCGATACGTTAGCCGTGATCGCATAGCGAAAATCATGCGTGTCGTTTTGATGGGTAACAGACACTTCCCATCCTTTATTCTCAACAACGCCGGCATTTTGGGGAGGTGCGGTGAGGCCGATGACTGACGGTATGGGCAAGTCGAGCAAGATTCCCTCGGTATTCTTCACATAATAGTCAAATGTTAGCCCGAATTTGCCGTTCAGGAATTCAAGATCTACACCCACATCGGTTTGAACGGTAGTTTCCCAGGTCAGGGCCTCGTTGGCGAGCGCTTGCTGGATAATGCCCTGAACGCCGTTACCGCCGAAATTATAATTCAGGGCAGCCAGGGTTTCAAAGTACGAGTACAGGTCTACCGCCTGGTTGCCGGTCTTCCCCCAGGACCCCCTTAGCTTAAACTCGTTGACCACGCTCCGGGCTCCATCCCAGAAAGGCTCCCGGGAAATTCTCCATGCGCCTGAAACAGAGGGAAAGAAGCTGTATTTATTATCCCCGGTAAAACGCGAAGAGCCATCATAACGGGCGCTGGCCTCCAGGAAATATTTCCCGCTGTAGTTATAGGTTGCCCGGCCAAAATAAGAACGCAGGCCCCAGTCAAAATCCAGGCCGTCATTGTCCCGCGAGTCGGCTGAGCCTTGTGAGATGGCCTGAATCTCATTATTATAAAAATCGTTCCTGGAAGCTGACAGCTCCGATGCGTCATGGGAGATTTGCGAATAGCCGAGCGTCGCGTTCAGGGCATGATCACTCCAGTTCGCATCGTACACGAGCAGGTTATTCAAGGTATACTCCTTGCTATTATTGCGTATCTCCGTAAGGCTATTGGGGCCAACGGATTTCAGAATATTGTCCTTGTTATAATAGTCCCGTATTTCATAATCGTTGGCGAAGTCCTTACGGTAATATTGTTCATACTTGACGGCATATTGTGTCTGAAACCTGAGGCCCTTAAGGATCTCAATGTTTCCCTTCAGGTTAATGAACGCGTAGTTATCGGCAAAATCGGATGTACCATCCATAACAGCGGTTACCAGGGGGCTATAATTTTCCGAACCCAGCCCATAGGTCCCGTCAGGATATACGGGAACTGCAAAATTGGAGCCGCTGAGCATATACCTGAACGCTGCGTCCTCATGGAGAGGCGCAGCGTATTCTTTTACCCGGTAGTTAAAATCACCGGACAGACTGATCCGGTCGGAAACCTTAAAATCCGTGTTTAGACGGACGTCCTTCCTGTCGCCTGTTGATGTAGGGATAATACCATCCTGTTTGTAATAGTTTACAGAGAACAGGGCCTTGATCTGTTCGGTTCCCCCAGATAGCGACAAGGTATGGCTTTGCTGGGGAGCCGGATCAAGGAATACGTCAAACCAAACGTTGGGCAACGGGTATTTATAGCGGTCAGTCGCGTTCACCCATTCCTGGATCTCTGTTTCGGTGTACTTGGGTTCTTTACCCGCATTCACGAAGCCTGTATTCTCAAGCCGCATAAAATCTTCCAGTCCCATGTGTTCGGGATTGTAAATGCTTTGCTGAACGGCATAATAACCATTATAATTCACCGAAAGCGTACCGGTTTCCGCGCGTTTGGTGGTGACCAGCACCACACCGTTCGCCGCTCTGGAACCATAAATCGCGGTAGAAGCGGCGTCCTTCAGCACGGTTACGGAGGCAATGTCGTTGGGATTCAGATCCTGAAGGCTTTGTTCTATCCCGTCTACGACTACCAGGGGGTCATTAGCGCCCAGGGTAGTGATGCCTCGTATGCGGATGGTGGCGTTTGACTTGCCGGGCGCCCCGCCGCGGTCCATGACCGTGACTCCCGGGGCAAGCCCCTGTAAGGCCTGCGGCGCATTTGCTACCGGCCGCCTGGTCAATTCTTCGCCCTTAATATCCGAGACAGCACTAGTCAGGCTTGTCCTTTTCTGCGTTCCGTATCCAACCACCACTACTTCTTCAAGCTGTGATTCTTCGACCTTCATTACCAGGTCAATTACCCCACGTCCATTCACGGGAATCTCCTGGCTGAAGAAGCCCATCAGGTTGAATACCAGTACGGCGCCGTCTTCCAGTGCAGGCAATTCATACCGGCCCTCCTCGTCGGTTATGCTGCCTGTGCTGGTACCCTTTACCTGCACCGCCACCCCCGGCAAGGGGGCTCCGATGCTATCGGTGACCTGCCCGCTGACTGCCTGCTGGGCTTTTTCAGCGGTAGTGAAATCTTCAGGCCGGGGGAAGGACAGCTTCCTTGTTATCACGATGGTCTTGTCGTCAATGACATAAGTCAGCGGATACCCCTCCAGGCATCGCTCCATAACCTGTTCCAGCGGAGCATTATCAAAATTCACCTGCAGCCGCCTGCCGGCGTCAACCATCCGGGGCAGGTAAAAGACATCGTAGCCCGTTTGCTTCCTGATCTCCTTAAAAATCTGTTTGATGCTTACGTCGTCCTGGCTGAAGGTAAGGTTTTGCGCGAAGCCGCCGGCACTGACCTGCATAATCGAAACTGTCAGCAAAACAGCAATCAACTTCATAGTACGCAGCAGTTTAATAGAATGTTCGTACATTTGAAAATCTGGTTTAAGTTCAACAAAAGGTTTCCAATACCATTTGGATGGGGCCAGATATTGCCCGGGAGTGTTGCGAGCGCTCCCGGTTTTTATTTCTGTCCCCGGCCGTTTTTTTTACGCAGGGAATCTCTAGGGGTCGTTTTGTGAGGTCATTTTTATTGTGTTTAGGTTATTCTACAATGATCTTTCTTCCCTCTACCCGGAAGTGCATCAACCCGGCCAGCTCCATTTTCTCCAGCACCTCTGAAATAGTTGCATACCTGGAAATAGTGCCTGCCAGCTCCTGTTTCCGTATTTTCTCGTTCCCGTATTCGATCTCCACGTCATACCAACGCGCAAGTTCAACGAGCGCTGTTTCCAGGTTCTTGTTATTGAACTGGAAATACCCGTTTTTCCAGGCCACCACTTCATCCGCATCCACTTGTTTCACCGTAACACTACCTTCGAGAATCGCGGATTGCTGGCCCGGAGCGAGCAGGCGGCCGGCATCTTTCTCACGGGCATCTTTATCACCGGCATCTTCACGAACAGGCGTTACTTTAAGGGACCCTTCCAGCAGCGTCGTTTTCACGACCGGCTCGGCCGAATAACTGCTGATATTGAAGCGCGTACCGAGTACTTCTACCGTTTGCCCCTGGGTGGATACCAGGAAGGGCTTCGCCGCGTCTTTCGCCACCTCGAAGTAGGCTTCTCCGCTCAACGAAATACGGCGTTCTTTCAGCCCTTCAAATGACAGGGGATAGGTTAAGGTGGAAGAGGCGTTGAGCCATACCCGGGAGCCATCCGGCAGACGCACCTGGTATTGCCCGCCCCTGGGAGTGGATAATACTGCATACCTGGAATCGCCGCCGTCCTGCTGCGAACGACCTTCTATAGCCGTCCCGTCGCTGTACAGCAATTTTCCACCATCGGTAACGATGCCTTCTTTTTCGCTGCTGAGGTGAATGAGGCCGACAGCATCGTTACCGCCGCTTCCGGGAGTGCCGGCCAGGAATGCAAGAGTAGCTTTGTTACCTCCGGGCGAGATACCGGCGGCAGAAGAGAGGCCCGCTGCTTCCCGGTGCATAAACTGATCCGGGTCAAGGCCTTCCCTGTATAAATAAAGGCCGCTGATTAAAACGAGGCCGGCGGTGGCGGCGGCAGCATAAAGGAACCGCTTTCTTTGTTTTATTGGAAGAACCGAACCTTGAAGCCTGGATTTCACGGCAGCAGAGTCTTCGAGCAGTTCTCCGGCATCATAGGCATCATGTCCGTATTCACGGTATTCCACATACCAGTTTTCCAGGAAAGCCCTTTCCTCTTCCTTGATATCTCCACGGCGGTATTTGTCCAATAAAGTTTCGATCCTGTCCTTTTCCATGATTGCCAAACTAGTTACTATACAGGCAAGCCCGGGTCAACAGGGAAATTTTTTTAAGAAAATAATAAGAAAAAAAACAGCAGCAATGTACTAAGCCTGGTTCTCAGTATTTTAAGCGCATGGGTGATGTGCGAGGAAACCGTTTGCTCCGATATCCGCAGCCGCGAAGCAATTTCTTTGTGATCCAGGTGTTCCCGTCGGCTAAGCTTGAACACATTTCTCATGCGGGCGGGAAGCTCTTCGATCTCCCGCCCGATGGCGTCGGCCAGCTGTTTTTCGCGGATCAGGTGATCTGCCGCCTCCTGGCTTTTGCCGTATGCGGCCGCGAATTGTTCCATGGAAAGATGGTATTTGTCCTTTACCTTCCTGTGGGCAAAACAATTCAGTACCAGGTTACGGACCGTGGTAAACAAATAGCCGGAAAGGTTGCTTCCCGGGTCCAGGTGTTCCCGCCTTTGCCATACCAGGGAAAAGGTTTCCTGTACAATGTCCCTGGCCTCTTCCCTGTTCTCCAGCTTACGGAAAGCATGAGCAAGCAGCACCGTATTATACCGGTCATAAACCTCTGCGAACGCTACGGGATCCCCCGACCGCAAAAATTCAGCCAGTTCCGCATCACTGCACATACGATATCGGGAAGCGCGCGCCATTATATAGCGAATTTAGAACTTTTAATGTAACGGGAAAGCCAGGGTGAAAAATATGGATCCCGGCATGCGCCCCGATTTCTTCAACACTCTTTGCAAAGTACCGGGTGTTTGACAAATAAGAGAACAATATGCTTTCCGTAAAGACTACTATTGTGGAGGGACCGATAAGATAACAGAAAAAATCAGCTGGAAAAATTTGCAGCCGCCCCCGCATTTACAGAATATAAAATGTATTTTCCCATTCCCGAAGCCCAGATACTCGCTACGGGGTATGCGGAAGACCGAACGCCTTATTTAGCACAAAATCCCGGCTATTAACCACCGGGTAGCAACGCGAAATTGAGTCATGAAAAGAAGAACAGCCATCAGGCAATTAGTCGTTGTAGCAGGAGGGCTTGCTTTACTGCCCTCCTGCCTGAGCGGGCCGGGAAATGCGGCTATCAAGCTCAGCAACATTATTCTTAGCGGCGAGCAGGAAAAAACGCTGGCCGAAATTGCGGGAACGATCATCCCGGCAACCGATACTCCCGGCGCAAAAGAACTTGGCGTACACCTCTTTGTCTTAAAGATGCTCGACGACTGCTATGAAAAGGACGCGCAGCAGAAATTCATCAAGGGCCTGGGGCAGGCAGACCAGGTTGCGAAAGAACGTTTTGGGGCTTCATTTACCAAATGTAAGCCGGAACAACGGCAGGAGCTTATCAGCGACATCGAAAATAAAGCCTCGCTTCCGGCGGAGATCTTCGATTTCTATCAGATCATGAAACAGAAAACGCTGCAGGGCTACCTGAGTTCGGAGTACGTAATGACCAAGCAGCTTATTTACGAGATGGCGCCGGGAAGATACAATGGCTATTTCCCTGTGAAAGCAAGTTAAACTGAAAAGATATGGCTTATTTGAATATTAACAGTATAAAAGAACGAACGTTCGACGCCATTGTAATAGGTTCCGGTATGAGCGGCGGATGGGCGGCCAAGGAATTGACAGACAATGGCTTGAAAACGCTGGTTTTGGAAAGAGGCAGGGACGTAAAGCATATAAAAGACTATCCCACCGCCAATATGTACCCTTTTGAATTTGAACACCGCGGAGAATTGCCTCTTGCCGTAAAAAAAGAAAACCCGGTTGTCGGGCGCTGCTATGCCTTCGGCGAATCAACAGCGCATTTCTTTGTTAAAGACAAGGAACATCCCTATATCCAGGAAAAGGAATTTGACTGGATCAGGGCTTACCAGGTAGGCGGACGTTCGCTGCTCTGGGCAAGGCAAACCCAGCGCTGGAGCGACTTTGACTTTTCAGGGCCGGCAAGGGATGGTTTTGCCGTTGACTGGCCCATCAGGTATGCAGATATTGCACCCTGGTACAGCCACGTGGAGAAGTTCGCCGGCATTGCGGGCAATAAGGACGGCTTACAGGAATTGCCGGACGGGGAATTTTTACCGGGCTTCCCGCTTAATGCCGTAGAGGATTATTTCAAAAAGCAGGTCAGCGAAAAATTTAAAGGACGTCATATTATCAGCGGGCGCTGCGCTCATTTATCCAGGCCGGAACCTGTTCACCTGGAACAGGGACGGGGACAATGCCTGAGCCGCACGCTTTGCAACCGGGGCTGCCCGCTGGGAGGCTATTACAGCAGTAACTCATCTACCCTTCCCTGGGCGGCAAAGTCAGGGCATTTAACGTTGCGGCCCTTTTCCGTGGTTCATTCCATTCTTTATGATGAACAAAAGGGCAGGGCAAGCGGCGTGCGGGTCATTGACGCAAATACGAAGGAAGAAACGGAATACTATGCAAAGATCATTTTCGTGAACGCCGGTTCGGTGAATACAAACCTTGTTTTGCTGAATTCTGTTTCCGGCCGCTTCCCGGCGGGGCTGGGTAATGATAATGGCTTACTCGGAAAATACGTCGCTTTTCATAATTATAGCGCCACCATCAGCGCGGAGTTCGACGGGCTTAAAGAATTCACCACTGACGGGCGAAGGCCCACCGGAGGTTATGTCCCCCGGTTCAGGAACGTGTTCAAACAGGAAACGGATTTCCTCAGGGGCTATGCAGCCGGCTTTTCCGCACACAGGGGCCTGGACAGGGATACGGGTGGCTTTGGAACGGAATTAAAGGAAAACATCCTGAACCCGCAACTTGGCCCCTGGAGAGTAGGCTCCCACATGATGGCGGAAACAATTCCCAAAGAAAGCAATTATGTAAGCCTGGATCCCGACCGCAAGGATGCCTGGGGAATTCCACAGCTACGGATCTCCGTGGCCTATGACGACAACGACGAAAAAATGCGGAAGGATTATTTAGCACAGTTCGAGGAAATGTTCGCGGCAGCCGGGTTCACCAATATCCAGCCCAGGAATAAACCCATGGCTCCCGGCCTGGACATTCACGAAATGGGCGGCGTCAGGATGGGAAAAGACCCCAAGACCTCCTTGCTGAACAAATGGAATCAATTTCACGCCTGCAAAAACGTGTTTGTAACGGACGGAGCCTGCATGACCTCCACTTCCACGCAAAATCCATCGCTGACCTATATGGCCATTACTGCCCGCGCGGCAAATTACGCGGCGGAAGAACTCAAAAAGAGAAATTTGTAAAAAACATAAATTACATAAGAATGAATTCTTAATTTTAATATTGACGTACCGGGTCCAGGCGAGTGTCGCGTATTTCAAAAAAAGATAAGTCAATGATAAAGTCAGCTGCTGTAGTAAATTATGCCCCGGAAAAGGGCGCGGTAGAGATCCGTGAAGTAAGCAGGCCGGAAATCGGCGAAGAAGATGTATTGCTTGAAGTAGCTAATGTAGGGGTTTGTGGCAGTGATATTCACCAATGGAACTGCGATCATAGCTGGCCGGTGAACTACCCGGTGGTACTGGGCCATGAATTTGCCGGCCGCGTCGCTGAAACCGGCAGACGGGTCAGCGGATGGAAAGAAGGTGACCGCGTAGTAAGCGAAACCGCCGCCATCATCGATCTGAACAATCCTCTCTCACGCTGCGGCCAGTATAATCTGGATCCTTCCCGGAAGGGCTTCGGATACGGCGTCAACGGCGCCATGACCCGCTATGTAAGCGTTCCCGCCCGGTGCCTGCATCGCATCCCGGATGCTCTTTCTTTTGAATATGCCTGCCTGACGGAGCCCTGCTGCGTGGCCTACAATGCGGTGGTTGGCAATGTCCGTATCCGCCCCGGCGACCGCATCCTGGTACTGGGCCCCGGCACCATTGGCATCCTTTGCGCCGCCATGGCCCGGTTATGCGGTGCCCAGGTAGCGGTACTCGGCCTGGAGGCCGACCGAGGAAGACTTGAGATTGCCCGCCAATATGGTTGCCATCCCCTGGTTGGCGACGCCACAGAATGGGCGCTGGAGCGCGATGGCCTGGGTGTTGACGGAGTCATTGATGCAGCAGGGGCCAGCATTACCCTTCAGATTGCCCTGCGCCTGGTCCGGCCCGGCGGCTTTATCTCCAAAGTCGGCTGGGGGCCGCAGCCGCTGACTTTTTCGCTGGATCCGCTGGTGCAAAAAAATATCAGCCTTCACGGCAGCTTTAGCCATAACTGGCCTATGTGGGAACGCGTGATCGCTCTGCTGGCCAGCGGGCAACTGGACGTCAGACCCATTGTAGGCGGCATCTGGCCGATTTCAGAATGGCGGGAAGCCTTTGAAAAGATGCACAGCGGCGCCGTGGTAAAAAGTGTACTTAAACCTGCATGATCCTATGCCTCAGTTAGCAGCCTTTCCCAAAGCCTTTATGCAGGCTCTTTGCAAGGACGGATCCATGCGGCTTGCCGAATGGATTGAACTGGCCGCTGCCCTGGATATCGACGGCCTTGAATGGTATGCCGGGTTCCTGGAAATGGCTGATGAAAAGAACTGGCCACTTTTCCGCCGGCAGGTAGAAGACCACGGCCTGGTAATCCCCATGATGTGCTGTTCCCCGGACTTTACCCATCCCGTCGAAGAGTTCCGCCGGCGGGAGATCGAAAAGCAAAAACATTGGATAGACATGACCGCGGTGCTGGGCGGCTCCTACTGCCGCGTACTTTCGGGACAGCGGCGGCCGGAATTATCCATCGAAGAAGGCCTGAACCTGGCAGCCGGATGCATTCGGGAATGCCTCCCGTACGCCGCGAGGCTGGGGATTACCCTGATCATTGAGAACCATTACAAAGACGATTTCTGGGAGTATCCTGAATTCGCCCAGAAAATGGATGTTTTTTGTGCGCTGGTGGAACGGATAGACCATCCCCATTTCGGGGTGAATTACGACCCCAGCAATACTTACCTGGCCGGAGAAGACCCCCTGGAACTGCTTCGCAAGGTTTCCAACCGGGTAGTGACCATGCACGCCAGCGACCGCTACCTCCGGGAAGGGACCATCGAAGACCTGCGTCGTGAAGAAGGCGGGGCCACCGGTTATGCCAGGCGGCTCAGCCACGGAGAGATCGGAAAGGGACTCAACAATTATGACGCGATTTTTACGGAACTCAGGCGCGTGGGATTTGATGGCTGGATCAGCATCGAAGACGGTGTTGAGGGGATGGACCAGCTGGCCAGGAGCGTCACGTTCCTTCGCCGTAAAATAAATCAGTACTGGCCATGACAAACACCCGCAAATCTTCTCCTGTATATTGCTTTGGCGAGATCCTTTGGGACGTTCTGCCGCAGGGGGCCCTGCCCGGGGGGGCGCCTTTTAATGTAGCCTGCCACCTCAGCCGCTTAAATTACCCCTGCAGCATGATCAGCAGGATCGGCAGCGACCCGAGGGGCCGGCAGCTGCAGGCGCTTATGGAAACCTGGGGAGTGGAAAACGACCTGCTGCAAACCGATCCCACTCATCCTACGGGAGAAGTCCTGGCACGCATGGACCAGCACCATGAAATGAGTTACGAGATCCGCTTCCCTGCCGCCTGGGACTTTATCAACGCCTCTCCCCAGGCTTTGGAAAAAGTAAGAGAAGCCTCCTTTTTTGTCTATGGCAGCCTTGCGGCCCGGCATATCGTTTCGCGAACGGCGCTTTTCCAGCTGCTGGAACAAGCCCCGTTCAGGGTACTGGACATTAACCTGCGGCCCCCGTTCGTTGAAAAGCTGCTGCTGGAAGACCTGCTTCGCCATGCGCATGTTCTTAAAACCAACCAGCATGAGCTGGCGCTTATTCAGCAACTGTTCGGCGGCGCCCCTGCAGGCGAAGACACCCCCGCCCGGGAAGCCTCCCAGGTCGGATTTGTCCGGGAACGCTTCGGGATACCGGAAATCATCCTCACCAAAGGCGCCCGGGGCGCCGCGTATTACACCCCTGAAGGAAGCTGGCAGACCCCGGGAACACCTGTGCAGGTTGCCGACACCGTAGGCAGCGGAGATTCCTTCCTCGCCGCATTTATCGCCGGACACGCCCGAAAAGAACCGCCCGCCCTCATCTTGCGGAAAGCCGCTGCCATGGGAGCCTTTATCGCCGCCAGGGAAGGAGGCTGTCCGGAATATCAATTAGCTGAATTTGAAAAATTTTGCCAAGAAAGCTGACCGTTGCCGAAGCCACCGTGAAGAAACAGGTCAACAACGCGCTGAAAGTCCTGCGGGCCAAACTGGACGTTGCTATTCCTGTCCATTGCTACCCTGCCATTTATGCTTCTTTTATTAACTTAACCGGTAAATGGAACCAGGCAAAAAAAAGCTATCGCCACGGTTAGGGGCTATTGTCACCGCGCTTCCCTTACGGCCGGGGATGCGCGTATTGGAAATTGGCTGCGGCCCCGGGGCTGCGGCCCGCGAAATTGTCAAACTTATTGGCGAGGGACATATTCTTGCCATTGACCGCTCGGAAAAGGCAATAAGGCAGGCGATAAGCGCTTCATCCGATGAAATCCTTTCCGGCCGGCTTAGTTTTCGCCAGGTGGCAGCTGAGAACCTGGTGCTGGAAGCGGATGAGCAGCCCTTCGATCTGGCGTTTGCGGTGAGGGTGGGCGCGCTGGACGGGCGTCACCCTTCCCTGGCGCGATTGGCGCTGTCCGGGATTGCGAAAGCCTTAACAAAGAGCGGGAGGCTGTTCATTGACGGAGGAGATCCTTTACTGGAAATCCCCCTTGATGAATTCCGTTGAATTTTGTCCCGTATAACCATCTTAAATGTCGCAAGCTCCCCCTCCCGGACGGTGGCTTTCCGGCGTATGTTTGTATAACAAAAACAACAGGCATCATGCAAAAGATCATTCCCAATTTGTGGTTCGACAGCGAAGCTGAAGAAGCCGCGCAATTCTATACCTCGCTTTTCCCGGGGTCGGAGACAGGCACAATAACCCGGTATGGAAAGGAGGGGTTTGAGATTCACGGGCAGCCCGAGGGCGCCGTATTGACCGTCGATTTCGAACTGGCCGGATTCCGGATGACGGGGCTGAACGGCGGTCCGCTTTTTAAGTTCACCCCTGCAATTTCTTTTTTCGTGGTTTGCGAAACGGAAGCGGAAACAGATGCGCTTTGGCAAAAGCTTTCTGAAAGCGGAAAAGTATTGATGGAACTGGGAAAATACAATTGGAGCGAAAAATACGGATGGGTGGCTGATAAATATGGCCTTTCCTGGCAAATAACCCTTGGCCACCTTCAGGACGCGGGGCAAAAAATAACCCCTTCTTTTCTATTTGTCGGCGACCAGTACGGACGGGCCGAGGAGGCTATTGATCTGTATACGTCCGTGTTTAAGGATTCCGAAATAGTAAATATTTTTCGGGGCGAAGCAGCCGGGCCACAGGGGCGGGAACCGGTACTCTATGGACAATTCCAGCTGAGCGGCGAGTCTTTTGTTGCTATGGACGGCGCAGGCGAACATAATTATTCTTTCACCGAGGGCTTATCGCTCATGGTCAATTGCGGATCGCAGGAAGAAGTGGATTATTTCTGGGAAAAGCTTACCGATGGCGGGGAAGAAAGCCAGTGCGGCTGGCTGAAAGACAAGTTCGGAGTATCATGGCAGATCGTTCCCTCGGTACTCAACGAAATGATGAAGGACCCTGACCCGGAGAAAGTTGCGCGCGTGACCAAGGCCTTTTTGCAAATGCAGAAATTCGATATCCGGCGGCTGGAAGAAGCCTACCAGGGACGCTAATTGTCCAGGTTGCCTGGGGCAAGCCAGGCTACTTTTTGGTGCGGCTGG
Organism: Anseongella ginsenosidimutans; assembly: GCF_008033235.1. Lineage (GTDB taxonomy): Bacteria > Bacteroidota > Bacteroidia > Sphingobacteriales > Sphingobacteriaceae > Anseongella > Anseongella ginsenosidimutans. The sequence continues at coordinate 1,315,799 of NZ_CP042432.1, read as the reverse complement.
TGAGGCTGCCCGAGGATATCCCGGTATAGTTCCGGACGCCTTGCCTGCATATAGCGGTACCCGCCGGCCAGGCGGAGTTTTTCGGGTGTCAGCACGGCAGCGACCAGGTCATTCCCAAGGGTTTTACATTCCGCGAGGATATCGCCGAACGGGTCAATGATCATGGAGCAGCCATTTTTCAGCTGGTCATCATCCATGCCAATAGGATTTGAAAAAATGCAGTAAACTGCGTTATCATAGGCTCTGGCAGGAAGCCACTTCATTAACCAATCCCGTCCTTTCATTCCCTCGAACTCCAGCCTCAGCGAAGTAGGATCCTCTTCGCGCTTTTCCCAGAGAGCGGGATCTACAAATCCGGCGCCGGGGCGGCTTGACGGTGTACACATGGTCACATGCGGCATAAATATGACATTAGCTCCCAAAAGCGCCGTAGCCCTTACATTTTCTATGATATTGTTATCATAGCAGATCAGGATACCGCACTTCCAGCCATAAAGGTCAAATACACAGTATTCATTTCCGGGTGTCAGGTGAGGATTGATAAAAGGGTGCAGCTTCCGGTACCTGGCAACCAGCCCGTTTTGATCGACACAAACGTACGCCTTATACAAGCGATCATTATCATCCCGCTCAAAAAGCCCGGCCAACACAGCGATTTTATGATTGGCGGCTATGCGGGTAAGTGTTGAAATGCTTTCCCCGGAAGGTATAGGTTCGGCCAGTTCCAGCATCTGCTCCTTCGAAAGACGCCTGGCAAACGTGTACCCGGTAATCGAACACTCATGAAAGGCAATGGCCTTCGCCCCTTTTTCTGAAGCCTTCGCGGAAAGCTCTTCAATAACGGAAAGATTGTATGCTTTGTCGCCGCTTTTATGTTCAAACTGCGCGGTCGCTACCTTAAATTTATCCATATGAGTTGATCCTGTTATCCTGGAATCAATATACTGTTTTTCGCCGAAAGAAGGATTTCCTTAACTTCGCTTGCTGATTCACAGATATCATGGGCAAGCCAAGGGAAATTGATCTTCATTTACAGGCATTCAGGCGGAACACGTCCGGAATGAGCCCCGAAGCCATGTTGAATGTGAGCATCGAACGGATGCGGTCCGCCCTGGACGAAGCCATTTCCAACGGCGAAAAAGAAATCCGCTTTATCCACGGGCGCGGAAAAGGCGCCCTCCGTGAACGCGTTTACCAGGAGTTACAGACCTACGCCCGTGAGGGGGAGATCATCTCATTTGAACCTTCCTTCTTCAACCCTGATATCGTCGTGGTACGGATCCGGTATTAAAGTCGTGGATGAATTTGACACAGCACTTCCTGCGTAAAGCAGATTAAAAAGATGAAAGGAGTAGTCGCATTTTTCAACGTTCTTTTTCGGCCCACTTGTCGTATTTCCGCCGGAGCATCAATACTGCATTGGGGCCGCCTTTTTTCTGGCCGAATATTACTAAATCGAGATAGGGTCTTTTAGGATGGTCATTTGGCTTCGTAACTGTAATAAATGCCGAAGTTGCCTTTTGTTCTCCGCATCTTTTATCGCCGCCTGCGATTGATCCTGCTTCCAGCGCCCGCATCAGGACCTTATCTATCCGGAGCCCTTCATTTCTTGCCTTCAAGGCCGCGGCAAAAACTGCCTGGAGTACCTGCTTGCCGGCTAAAGTATTGCCTTGTACAGAAATGCCCGGCGCTGTTAACGCCCCGTTAGACGAATGGGTCGAGGTGCCTGTATAAGTGGCAGCATTCATGTGGCTGACCGTCAACACGGAGTATTGCTGGCGTTCCGGATCAAACTTGCGGTTTCTGATCGCCGCGATGATCTGTTTCGGCGTGGCTCCTGTAATGATCATCTTTAAACCTTCTTCCCGGGCCTCGTTATTGCTCATCGCCTGCACAATGATTGCTCCTTTACCCGGCATAATGCTGCCGATTCCGTAGCAATTATAACTGCAGGAGGCTCCGGCAATTCCAATTTCCTTCGTTTCAGGATCAATAATTATAATGGACCAGGTGGCAAAAGCATTAAAGCCGCATAGCGCCAGGATGCCGATCAATGCCGACGTTTTCATGAACGAATATAATAAGAATCCGGAAGTATCGTAATCCGCCGGGAAATAAGTAATTTTAAGAATTATGCTTGATATTGTCATTGAATCGAGGAAAGCTTCCATCGGCCCGAACCTGACGGTGAACCGGATCCTTCCGTTCCGGCTGCGAAGAATGGTGGGACCATTCATTTTTATGGACCACGCGGGCCCTGTACGCGCCGAAGTGCCGGATGCAGGTGAGTACGACGTGCTGCCGCATCCGCATATCGGCTTGTCAACGGTCAGTTATTTATTCGGCGGAACCGTTACTCACCGGGACAGCCTTGGGGTGGAACAGGTGATAAAGCCCGGAGAAGTGAATTGGATGACGGCAGGCAGCGGAATTGCTCATAGCGAACGTTTCGAGGACCCTGCGGTACTGGCGGGCGGCGAACTGGAAATGATCCAAACATGGGTGGCCCTGCCTGAAAAAGACGAAGAGTCGGCGCCGTCATTCCATAACTATACCGTTGAACAGCTGCCTGTCTTTACCGACACCGGCGTATGGATGCGGTTGATCGCGGGAAATGCCTACGGGCTGCTGAGCAGCGTGAAAACGAGTTCCCCTTTATTTTACCTGCATGTGGTGCTAAGCCAGGGCGCCCGCTTTGGATTGCCAAAAGAACATGCCGAAAGAGGCATTTACATTGCCAAAGGGAGTATAGAAGTGAACGGGAATACGTACGGTGAGGGAAAACTGCTGGTATTTACCAAAGGAGGCGACCCGCTGATCATTGCAAAAGAAAAAGCCACACTTATGCTGCTTGGCGGCGAGCCGCTGGGAAACCGTTACATTTGGTGGAATTTTGTGTCGAGCCGGAAGGAACGAATAGAACAGGCCAAGGAAGATTGGAAACAAGGGCGCATTATTTTGCCTCCCAATGATAACGACACATTCATTCCCTTGCCGGAAGACAAATCAAGGCCTTCCGGGCCCCTCCGGAGGTGCTTTCCTGAATGTCGTTTTTAACCCCGCTTCATGGTTGAGTCGACGACAATATTATTCGTCAGGATCTTATGCACGGGACAGGCGTTCGCTACCATAAACAAACGCTGCTGCTGAGCATTATCCAGGTTGCCTTCAAATTTTATCGTTCGGCGGAAAGTGGTTTTGCCATCTTCTTCCAGCAGTTCAATGTTTATTTTAACATCCCGGAGTTCCCACTCCTTGCGAGCTGCAAACATTCTTACCGTTGCGCTGGTGCATGCAGCTAAAGCGGATGCAAGCAATTCCTTAGGAGAAAAACCTTTGTTCCTGCCCCCCTTATCAAGGGGCTCATCCGCTGTTACTTTGTTCCCGGTGGGAGAAGAAATTTCAATAAGGTAATTTTCTTTGCCATTAACGGCGGTTACTTGTGCCATGATCTGTAATACATTGATCTTGTGGTAAATTACCATTTTTTCCCGGCAAAGCCAACCCAGGCAAACCGCGGGATGGCTTCGCAGGATTGCTCCCGTACAACGGTTTAGCAGGACAGGGCAGGATAGTTGGCGGCGGCGCTTTGTTTAATTTCACTACACCAACATTTAAATGTATGCCAGACCATTTTATCTGATCTTTTAAGTGTACGGTGTACACGAACGTGTTGGATTGGAAGTGCCATAACCTCATAAATATGTAGAAATGCGAATTCTTTTTTCTTTCACCTAAAACCAAAGTAAAATGTCAAAAAACGTGATTTTTTGTAGCCGGAATTGCTTTCTGGCTACGAAACGGGTATTCTATTTGATTTTAGTTGCCGCTTTTGCCCTGACTTCGTCCAGCTCGTTCGGGTCGGGCCGGCAGTCAGTAATAAAAGGGACAGTCTCCGATGAATCCGGCGCTCCCCTTCCCGGTGCCAGCGTTACCGTTAAAGGAGCGCAATTGGGAGCTTCTACCGACGAGAACGGAGCATTTACCCTGGAAGTACCGGGGCCCGACGCCGTGCTGGTCATCACTTCCATCGGCTATGCAACACAAGAGATCACCGTGGGCTCCAGGACCACCATAGATGTGACCCTCGTCCCGGATCAGCAGCAGCTGGAAGAAGTGGTGGTAGTTGGATACGGGAGCCAGCTGAAACGCGAGGTAACCGGAGCGGTCCAGACGATTTCGAGCCAGGATATTAAAGATATTCCCGTACCGCAGGTAGCTCAGAAGTTGCAGGGCAAAGTGGCCGGCGTACAAATCAATCAAACTACGGGGATTCCCGGCAGGGGCATGTCCGTCAGGATACGCGGGCAAATGTCGGTTTCGGCAGGAAGCGACCCGCTGTATGTGGTGGACGGATTCCCGATCACCGGGGGAATCAATTCATTGAACCCTGATGAGATCGCTGATATTTCCATCCTGAAGGATGCGGCTTCTACTTCGCTTTACGGCTCCCGGGCTGCCAACGGCGTGGTCTTGATCACCACTAAGAAACGGGGAACACCGGGCCAGACAAATGTCAGCTTTAACGCTTATACAGGCTGGCAGAAAGTGCCTCAGAAGGGCCGGATTGAAATGATGAATGCCGAAGAGTTCGCCCAGTTCAAAAAGGAAATTTATGAAGATGTGGGACGCCCGGTGCCGGAAGCCTTCCAGAACCCGTCCCAGTACCGCGACATGAACGACAATAACTGGTACGATGCGCTGCTGCGGACAGCGCCGATTCAAAGCTACAATCTGTCGATGGTGCAAACCCGGGAAAACTCCAATACTTCTATCACGGCGGGCATTTTCGACCAGCAGGGGGTTGTTCTCAACACCGACTACCGGCGCTATTCCCTCCGGATGAATAACGACTTCTCGGTATCAGATAAAGTTAAAATGGGATTCAACGTCGCCCCGCAGTATGTTGAAGATAATATCCCCGTACTGACGGCGACCGCGGCACAGGGATCCTCTTCAACGCCTTGCACACATGGCCTATTATGCCCATTTATGATGAAAACGGCGAACCAACCCTTTCCAACCAGTTCCCGGCCAGTACCGGAAACATTTATGTATATCCTAACTGGGTAAGGGCTGCAGAGGAACTGGTGAATGAAACTAAGGAAGTGAACGTGCTTTCCAATGCTTATATCCAGTATGAGCCCCTGGATGGCCTGGTGTTGAAATCAACCTTCAATGTGGAATTCTCGAACCATAAATTCTTCTTCTTCAATCCTTCCACCGCGACCAGCGGCATGAATGTGCCTATTCCAACTACCGCGGTATCTACCAGGATGAATTACGAAGAACGAAGCTGGCTGAATGAGAACCTGGCTACTTATACCCGTTCTTTCGGCGATCATAACTTTGAGCTGCTGGGCGGCTTCACTAACCAGACTTTTCATCGTGAACTGACCCGGCTGCAAGCCGATACCTATTCCGACGACCGCCTGCCTACCGTGCAGGGAGCGCTGAATATAAATCGCGGCGGAACCAATAACGCAGCCGATCAATGGAGCCTGACCTCCTTTGTTTCACGGCTGACTTATAACTACAAGGGGAAATACCTGTTCACCGCGGCCGTCCGCAGCGACGGTTCTTCCCGTTTTGGCTCCGAGAACCGCTGGGGAACCTTCCCTTCGGTCTCGGCAGGCTGGATCCTCTCTGATGAAGACTTCTTCACATTTGACAAAATCTCCTTTGCCAAGGTTCGGGCAAGCTTCGGGGTGATCGGGAATAATAATATCGGGAATTACACCCAGCACGCGCTTATCAATAATACGGTCAATGCGGTATTCGGTGATGTAGTGGCTCCGGGAGCGGCAATTTCCTCCCTGGCCAACAGGGGCTTGGCTGGGAAACGACGAGGCAGTTTGACATGGGGCTGGACCTGGGCCTCTTCAATGACCGGGTACAGCTGATCTACGACTTCTATACTAAAAGAACGACGAACCTGCTGTACAGCGTGCAAATCCCCAGGAATCAGGCTTTGGCAACTTCAACGACAATATCGGGGAGATCAAGTTCTGGGGGCATGAACTGGCGCTCAGTACCCGTAATCTGGAAGGCAAGCTAAGCTGGACCACCAATGCAAATATTTCCTTTAACCGTAATAAGGTCATGGAACTGGCGGACGGCATTGACAGGGTTTACGGAACGTTCCACATTACCCAGGTTGGCAAGCCTTTCGGGCAGTTCTACGGATTGGTAGCAGACGGGGTTTACATGAACCAGGAAGACCTCGAGAACTCCCCGCAGATCCCGGGCCGCTCGGTAGTGGGAAGCATTAAGATCAAGGACGTCAACGGCGACGGAGTGATCAGCTACGGAGGCGATTTTGACGACAGGACGATCATTGGCAGCCCCTTCCCCAAGTTTACCTACGGCATCACCAATAATTTCCGCTACGGCAAATTCGACCTCTCCATCGTAGGTTCAGGTTCCTTCGGGAATGAACTCCTGGTACGCCATATATACAGTACCGCAAACCTTGACGGTGTATTCAATGTACTGAGGGATGTGAAATACCGCTTCCGTTCAGAAGAGAACCCGGGAAGAGGATTTTACGGGATCACAGCCGGGGCCGACGGGAACATTACCGGGGTTGAAAGGGACTGGATGAACAGCCGGTTCATTGCCAACGCCTCGTTCTTTGCGATCAAGAACATTACGCTGGGACATACCTTTGATGAACTGGACCGCTTTTTCCGTTCAGTACGCGTTTACGCCTCGGTGCAGCAGGCTTTTGTTTTCACCAATTACTGGGGCGGCCCCAATCCGGAAACCAGCGCAGAGGGAGACGGCAACGGCGACGGAGGGAACCTGAGCCAGGGAGTGGACCTGTCCAGCTACCCGGTGCCACGCACCTTTACTTTCGGAGTGAACATGAACTTCTAACATTCAAAGGTATTCAATTCTTAAACGAGAAAATATGAAAAAGTTACTTGTCATCAGCAGCTTCATAGGTCTGAGCCTGGTAAGCTGCGACAAAGGTTTCCTGGAGCTATACCCGGAAACCGCACTTACTTCAGCCACCTTTTTCAAAACCGAAGCGGATTTTGAGCAAGCGGTGAATGCGGCCTATGTTCCATTGAGAGCCATTTATAACGAAAATGCCTACCTGCTGGGGGAAATGCATTCCGACAATGCCTATTACGCGAGGAACCCCTTGTTCGGCGCCCGGGACCAGGATCAGAACCTGGCTGATTTCTGTGTTCCAAAGGCGGATGGCCTCACTACCAACACGCATATACGGGACCAGTACCGGAGGAATTACCAGATCATTTCGCGGGCCAACCAGGTACTTGCACTGATTGATGAGGTTGAATTTGACGAACAGGCCAAGCAGAACCTCAAAGGACAAGCACATTTCTTAAGGGCTTTTGCCTATTTTGACCTTGTACGCGCATTCGGGCAAGCGCCCCTTCAGCTGGAGCCCGTCGCCACCAGGGAAGAGGCCGCGCAGCCATTGGCTACTAAAGAACAGTTATATGAGCTGATAGAAACCGAAGCCAAATCCGCAGCGGAGCTTTTGCTACCCAAATCGCAGCAGGAACCGGGACGAGTTACATCCGGCACCGCCAGGATGCTGCTGGCCGATTTGTATATGACCCAGAAAAGATGGTCCGATGCGTCTACCGTCCTGCTGGAGATTGAAACCAGCGGCGAGTATGAGCTGATGCCTTCCTACGATCAGGCATTTTCCACCTCGACCGGCAACAAGAACAATATGGAGTCCATCTTTGAAGTCCAGTACAAGGAGGGCCCGGAAGGATACAGCAGTAATTTTGTTTACCGGTTTATGCCCCGGCCCATCACGGCGTCTGAACTTGGGGCCATTATGGGTACGGGCAATCCCCAGAACCTTTCGGAAGAAGGCAACAATACGCCCACTCCGGACCTCATCGCCGCCTACGAGGCAGGAGACGAACGGGAGGAGGCAACCATTGGCTATGTCACATTGAGCGGCAGCCAGTGGATCGAAGACACCTATCCTTATGTCAAAAAATATGTTCATCCGCACAGCCAGCATAACAATACGGGCATGAACTGGCCCATCTATCGTTACGCGGAGACTTTGCTCTTCCTGGCGGAGGCCTTAAATGAACAGAACCAGACGGGAGAAGCCGCCGGCTACCTGAACCAGGTACGTGCCAGGGCAGGGCTGGGCGCCACGACTGCATCAGGTCAGGCGGAACTGCGGGAAGCCATTTTCAAAGAAAGAAGAGTGGAGCTGGCTTTCGAAAACAAGCGCTGGTATGATATTGCGCGGACAGGCCGGATACAGGAAATCATTGCGCCTTACGGCGAAAGGGTAAAGAATAACCCGCAAACCTATTATTATCCGGAAGGGTATCAGCCGCCTAATAACGCTTTCACCAACCTGGACCAATATTTTCCGCTGCCTGCCGACGAGGCCGCCCTGACTCCTCACTTTTAACAGGCCGTCAGGCGGTTTTTTCGCGCATTAATCTATTTTTTAACGAGGGTGTATCGAAGAGGTACACCCTCGTTTTCGTTCCGGCCCGGATGCCGGACAGTTCGCCTGTTTCAGGCATTTTTCAAGGCTTCGATATCAAACTTCTTCATTTTCATAAAGACTTCCATTACGTTCTGCGCCTTTGCGGGATCGCTCAGGAGCGAAGGCAGAATGGTGGGGACAATTTGCCAGGAAACGCCGAATTTGTCTTTCAGCCAGCCACACTGGCTTTCGATACCGCCATCCGCTGTAAGCTTCGCCCAGTAATAGTCGATCTCATCCTGGGTTTCGCAATCCACGACAAAGGATACGGCTTCATTGAACTTGAACTGCGGGCCGGCGTTCAAACCCATAAAACGTTTGCCGTTCAGCTCAAAGGTGACCACCATTTGGTTGTCTGCGGTGATCGTTGAGTTCTCAAAAATGGCGCAATAAAATGCTGCCGCTTCCTGGGCTTGCCCGTCAAACCACAGGCAGGGATAAATCGGATTCTTCATGTTGGATTAATTTGTTTAACAACTCTTTTTATCTTCAGACAAAGATAGAAGAGCTGCCTCCCTCAAAATAGAACAGAACCGACAATCTTGCCTTGGGCATTATGCCCCGCCGGCCCACTTGAGGTAGTCTTTAGGGGTAGTTCCGGTGAATTCCTTAAAAGTGCGTATGTAGTGGCTTTGGTCGGCATAGCCGTGCGCAAAGGCGATGTCGGAAAGCCTGGAGAACCTTCCGCTGTTCAGCTGCTGAAATCCGGCATTGAACTGGCATATCCGCCTGAAAAGATTAGGTGCTATGCCTATCGCGTTTTTGAACAGGCGCTGGAATGTTCGCTCCGTAACATACAATTCTTTTTGAACCGCGGCAAGGGATTCGCCCGAAGTGCAGGAGGCGACCATATTTGCCGCATGCATGACCATTTCAGCAGCGATCCGGGTCCTGGTGATCAACCGAAAAATATAATTGTCCAGCAAGGACAGCATGATCTTCGTGGAGCCTGCATTCAATAAGCGGTCTTTAAGTTCAGCAGTCATCCCGGGTTCCAGCAAATTCAGTGAAACCGGATAGTCTGCCAGTTCATGCGCCGGAACCCCGAACAGCGCATGTAGGGCATGCGGTTTAAAGAAATAGGCTATCAGGGTAAAGTTCTCCTTAACCGTCAACGTCCTTGGAAATACCGTTTGCCCGAAAAGTGTCAGGTGATTCGCGGGACTGTTGTCAAGCGTGCCGGCGGCCGTCAGAAAAAGCAGCGTCGGCGCACCGTTGGCAAATAGCGGCAAGATAAAAGGACTAATTACCCGATAGTTTTCAATGACCAGGATCCGCTGCACGTAGCCGGCAAGGGCGTTGCCAGGCTGTAGATTGCTGACTTTCATCATCCAAATTTAGCAGTCTACCCGAGTTCCCGGCCGGGGTGGGAATGACAAAAGAAGGGGGCATTTGCGCCAGCTCCCGCTGCATCCGGCAACACCCCGGGCCTCGCCTGGCTTATTCTCCTATTTTAAAGACGATATCTTTTCCATGACCCGGCTGACCATTGCATCACAATAAACCAGGTTGAATTCGAATAATTCCCCGGCAGAATAGGATCTTTCTACTTCCCGGCGCAGCTGGGCCTTTGCCCGGTTCAACCGTACTTTCACATTAGCCGGGCTGATTTGCAGCGCTTCCGCGGTTTCAGCCACGTTCATGCCGTTCATTTCGCGAAGCGTAAACACCATCCGGTAATCCAGGGGAAGCCGCTCCAGCGCCTGCTCGATGACCGATCGCAATTCTTTGTTCATAACGGTTTGGTTCGTGTCCGTTTCGCTGCCGCGGGAAAATGCCGGGACCATCCCAGGCTGAATCTCGGCCGCCGCAATATGTTTAGCGCTCCATTTCTGCCGTTTCCGGTAACAATTATGCAGCATGATCCGCACCAGCCAGGTCCTGAAACTACTCCGGCGTTCAAACTGGCCAAGGTGCAGGTAGGCAGCCACGAAGGTATCCTGCATCAGATCCTGCGTATCCTCATGCCCGTAGGGATAAGCGCGCCCCACCTTATACAGGTACGTATTATTTCGCCGGATCAGCAATTCAAACAGGGCGGTTTCACCCCGGACGATCCTGCTGATAAGTGCTTCATCCGTGTATTCCGTACCATTCGTCAACATCCCTTACTCTTTTGGTACTAATGTAGCCATTTTTGCCATAGCGAATGCCGAAATAGCCATTACCAGGTCCCGCACGGCTACGTCCAGGTACCGGCCGCTGAACAACAGGTTGAGCGCGATCAGGGTAAGCCATGCGGCTACTACGTATCCTGCCATTCCCGGCCTTATCCAAACAAGGATCCCCGCTGCGATCTCAATGATACCTACCACAATCATAAAAGCAGCCACGGAAAGCGGTAACATTTCCAGCAGTGCGGGATGAAGATATTGTGACCAGTCGGTTAAGATGTTCGTAAATTTATCCAGGCCGGCTACGACCGGGACGACCGCAAACGTGATCTTTAGCAGGTTAAATACAAATTTGACCTGATGCTGCATACTGTTTTCCATGTCTTATTCCTTTAAATTTTTACGTGTTATCATTTAATAGAGTAGCGCTGATACCAAAAGGTTACAATGGCCCTGCCGAACGCGGCAACAGAATTTGTCCTCTTAAGCCTGAATTGCCGTATCTTTGGTTCTTTATCAGGATTTGATGCTTATCAGGGGGAAATCTTCCGTGTTCCTTGGGGGCTTTGCCATTACGCTGGCGGGGGCTATTCTATTTTCCACCAAGGCTATTTTTGTAAAGCAGGCATTCCGCGACACGGGGACAGACGTGCTTAGTTTGCTGGCGGTACGCATGCTTTTTGCCCTGCCTTTTTATCTTGCTGCTGCATTTTATTTTTCCCGCCAAAAAGAGAACGTGCGTTTCACCGGCAGGCAATGGGTCCTTATCATATTACTGGGCATATTAGGCTATTACCTGAGCAGCCTGTTCGATTTTATCGGCCTGCAATACATTTCCGCGGGCCTGGAACGGCTTATCCTGTTTCTCTACCCTACTTTTACCGTATTGCTGAACATGCTGCTGTTCCGGCAGCCTGTTACCCGGCGGCAAGGCCTGGCATTGGCCCTTATCTACGGCGGCGCTGTCATTGCGTACCTGGGTGAGCTGAATATCTCCGGATTTGGAAGGGACATCGTTACCGGGAGCCTGTGGATCCTGCTTTGTGCGATGACCTTTGCGATGTATCTCATTGGCAGCGGTCGAATGATAAAACAGGTTGGCGATAAAAAATTCACCGCCTATGCGATGCTCGCTGCTACTGCCGGCGTACTGCTGCACTCACTTGCTGTAAATGGCGAACAACTGATCATTATCAAACCGGGCTTGATATGGTACGGGCTGCTCCTTGCGGTGGTAGCCACCGTGCTGCCTTCTTTTATGATTGCCAACGGGCTTAAAAGAATTGGCTCGAATAACGTTTCCATTATTTCAGCTGTGGGGCCGGTTTCCACTATCCTGCAGGCACACTGGTTTCTTGGGGAACCCATTTTTGCGGGGCAGCTGGCAGGGACCGCCTTGGTCATCGGCGGCATCCTGCTGATAGGCTGGAAAGCTGGAAGCGGGGAGGGAAAAGAGATCGGAAGCAAGGGAGAAAACAACAGCGGAGCAGAAAGCGAAAAGCGAAACAAGACAGAAAATAAGCCGAACTGACTTCTGTTCCTTAATCAGCCCACCCGGCACCAGGCTGAATAGATCTTCGCCCGGCTGTAAACAGACTTCCGCTCAGCGATCTTTTCCAGCGGGCCCAAGCCTGCCTCCTGGAATAATTTTCCGGCAGAAGAAAACTTCAGCGGGTAAGGCACCCAGGGATTTGGCCAGGCTTTGTCATACTCTACCAGGATAAAGATACTTCCCGGCCTCAACTGCATTTTAAGCTTCCGTAAAAGGCGCAATTTATTGTTAACGAAATGCAGGGAATTTGCCATCATGATCCCGTTCAGGGCTGGAAGCGGAAGGACATCCTGTTCAAAATCGGCTTTGATGAACTGTATTCCCGCTTCTTCGAAATCATAAAACCGGTTATCCACCGCGTGAATACGACTTGCGTCCGGCAGAAGGCTTAAAAGGGCGCGGCTGAACAAACCGGGTCCGCAGCCCAGATCCGCCCATTCCTGGGGGCCGCCCGCATGGAGTGCCGGAACGGCTATTAACTTCCTGGCTTCATCAAGGGTCATCTCTTTTGTTGTGTTGTTTTACCGGCGCCCGGTTGCGGCAGCTAACAAAAAACGGGGACGGCTCTCTATAAAAAACGTATTTCATAAAAAGGTCCGGCTACTTGCGTAGCCAGACCCACATCTACCTATGAAAAACATGCCCTTGGGTGGGCAACAGCTAAGTTAGCAATTTTCGCTTAGATGTCAATTACTTTTTCGATTTTTTTAGAAGTAATTCTACAAAGGCTTTATTGAGCTGCACCACCGCTGTTCGTAAATTCTACCTGTCCCCTGATCTCGCCGGCGCCGTACGCGTCGGTATGAATGTTCACATACCATTTGCCGGCAAGCAGGTCCGCCCGGTCGGCTTCTTCAACAGTTACTGTCTGGCTTACCGAACCAGCGGCTTCCGCCGGGAAATCGGTAATTCCGATCTTTACCCCCGCGTCAGCGCCGGGATCTGCAGGGCCGTGAAAATGCATCATGGAAGGCGGGCCGGTAAGACCGCTCCACTCCAGCTTAAAAGTAAATTCCCCGGTTGCTGTGTCAAGCGTACCCTCGAAACTACCGGCGCCCTCAGAATTCACTTCCGCTGTTTCCTGGACGGCATCTAATGCAGCGGTGGCTGTCAGGGTTGTTTCATTATCCGGACTATCTGCATTTTTTTTATTGTTGCATGCGGACAATACAAGAATTGAAGCAGAAAGCAGGATACTGGTTAAAATTTTATTCGAGATCATGTTTTATATATATTGGTTTAATTCAAATATACAATTGATTACCGGGAATTCAAACCGGATCAAGGGGGGATCCAAAGTCGCAATAAGCCCTCTTAATTGTCGCTTCCGTACTTCACGGCAGCCCGGAAAGCAAGCTACATTTGCTTTATCAAACAACGGTTAAAAAATTTATGTAACATGGAAACAAATCAAATTTCAAAAGGAAGACTCTGGACCTCACGCGTATTAAGCGGGCTTGCCATTCTGTTCATGCTGTCTGACAGTATTTTCAAATTTTTTCCACCGGACGAAGTGGTTAAAGGCACTACGGACCTGGGCTACGGCGAACATCATTTGCTGCCCATCGGAATCCTGGGATTCGTATCAACGCTTCTGTACATTATCCCACGAACTTCGGTTCTCGGCGCCTTGCTGCTGACCGGCTATTTCGGCGGCGCCATGGCTACCCATTTCCGGCTGGACAACCCGCTTTTCTCGCACATCCTTTTCCCGGTTTACCTTGCGTTGCTGATCTGGGGAGGGCTTTGGCTGAGAAATGAAAACCTGCGGAAGCTGGTCCCATTAAAAAACGACAAAGTACGGGCATAACCTTACCCGTTTGCATACCGTAAGATCTGCAAGCGGGTCATTTTTTACCTCGTGCTGCAAGCTCAAACCTACCGCAAGCTCACACCCACTGCAAGTTCACGCTTAACACCGCTCTTGCAGTTACTTTGCCTGTTTTTTCAGCTCCTGGTAGCGGGTGCGCATTAATTGCAGCATGTCTTGCGCCCGGGGGTCTCCGGCCAGGTTCACCTTTTCCTTCGGATCTTTACGGAGGTCGTATAGTTCTTCGTAGCCGTGTTCAATGAAGTTCATGTATTTTATTTCGCGGCTAACAACACCTTCTACCTTTGGAATACCGGGGCTTCCCATGAATGTGTGTTCGTAGAAAAAGTCATTTCGCCGGAGCCGGGGGTTTCTACCATCAAAGCCAGGTCTTTGCCCTGCATCGTACCGGGGGCAGGCACACCGGCTATTCCCAGTATAGTGGGAGCGATATCAATATTCAGGGCAATGAGATCAGGTGTTCCCGGTTTCCTGCCCGGCCTGGGATCATAAATGACCAGGGGCACACGAATCGATTCTTCATGCCCGTACCATTTGCCCTCCAGGCCATGTTCACCCAGGTAAAAGCCGTTATCGCCCATGAAAATGATCACGGTATTCTTATCAATACCCAGGTCTTTCAGCTGCTGCACTAATCCGCCGACGACTTCATCAACGCCGGTAATCAGCCGGTAATAATTCTTTACATTTTCCTGGTACTGCTCAGGGGTGGAAAACAAGGCTTTCCATCTTTTCCTGGCAATATTCTTATCGGTTCTGAAAAAATCCGGAAAGCTGTTCCAGTACCGTGGATCCGCGGTTTCAGGTAGCGGGATCTCCGTTTCGGCGTACAAATGCCGGAAACGTTCCTGAACCGGATACGTTGGCGGATTGCCGTCCAGCTCGTGCGGCGCTTTGAAGCTGACCGAAAGGCAAAAAGGCTTTCCGCCCCGGCCGGCAAACTCATTAAGAAACTCACGGATATCATTGCCAATGCTATCGGTATGGTGAATCGTTCTCCCCGCCCCGGTCTCGTATTCATAGGGAGGCTGCCCCTTTTCGGTACAGGACCAGAAATCAAAGAGTTCGCCCGGAGGTTCGTTTCCAACGCCGTATTTTCCGGCAAATCCGATGGTATATCCTGCCTTCTTCAGGAGAAGGGGATATGTTTTGGCTAATGCTTCTTGCGTGAAATTGCTGCTGAAGTTCCGAATGCTGTGCCGCGACATGTACTGGCCACTGAGGATACTTGCCCGGCTAACGGCGCAAATAGCGGTAGTAACATAAGCGTTCCGGAACAGTAATCCCCGGCGCGCAAGGCGGTCCAGGTTAGGCGTTTGAATAATTGAATTCCCCATAGCTCCCAAGCCATCCCAGCGATGATCGTCGGTAAGCAGGAAAATGATATTCGGCCTTTCCGGCCCGGGCGACTCCGGCGGAGGCCCGTCCGAATTTGGCGGTCGCCCGGGCGACTCCGGCGGAGGCCCGGGAAGCGTTGACTGACCTGTTAAAGGTTGCATGAATGCGGCCAGGATAAGGATCCCTGAGACACATAACACGGAGCAGCTAACTTTCATATTCTTTAGCTTCATCAATACCTGACCTCGAAATTCGCATTTTCAATGATAACGGAATCTTTAGGATTGTCCCGGGAGTAGAGTACGCCGTTGAGCGTACCGCCTACATAGGGAATCGAACTCCCTTCAGGATAGTCAATCTTTGTTATTTCTATAATAAACGGCTTGCTTCCCGGGGCGTAAACCGTCGCCTCATCCTCTTCGTTCTCAGGATCTTTAACGTAAACGACATAGGTTCCAAAGTTCTCGTGGTAGGAATTTTCATGGGTAACTTCCTGTTTTCGTTTACTCAGATCAAATACCTGGAACCGTAGCTTCGGTACAAATTCCTCTTCCCCGGGAAAGGTTACATTTATCGTGTACATAGCAATCTGCGGACCGTTGCCGAAGCTCACGCCGGTCCAGCTTCCGCGCAGGTTTTCCCTGTTTTTTGAATAGGAGCTTTCCACACGGACTTCTTTACCGTTGATCAACGCTTCGAAATACTGGATATATTCCTGTTCTTCCTCCACTTCCGGCAGCTCCTCTTTACAGGATAATAACAGGGACAAGCTTAGAAATATTAAAAGTACCTTATTCATTTCCTAAAAATAGGGTTTTTTCTAATTTTTAGTAAATTGACTTCTTTATGAAACTGAAGACGCGTATTGCACCTACCCCCACGGGTTTTCTCCATTTGGGAAATGTATTATCGTTTGCCCTTACGGCCGGCCTCGCAGCCAAAACAGGCGCGAAAACCGTACTCCGGATCGATGATATTGACATGGAACGGGTAAAAGACGAATACGTCCGGGATATTTTTGATACGCTCAATTTCCTGGAGATACCCTGGCAGGAGGGGCCCGCAAATTTCAGGGAATATGAAAGTCAATACTCACAGTTCCACCGCATGGAACTGTACCGGGAAGCTTTGCAGCAATTGCTGGAAAAGAAGGGGATTTTCGCCTGCACTTGTTCCCGGACGGATGTACTTCAAAAATCCGGGGACCGCGGCTACCCGGGAACCTGCCGGGCTAAGAAGATCCCTCATACTGCAGAAAACGCCAGCTGGAGATTGAAAACCGTTTCGCGGGAAGCGCTGCGGGTGAAAACGCTGCAGAACGGGGTAGTAAGCACCAGCCTTCCGGCGTCCATGCGCGATTTCATTGTCAGGCGGAAGGACGGCCTGCCTTCCTATCAGCTTGCTTCATTAGCGGACGATCTGCACTACGGGATCAATATCATCGTAAGGGGTGCGGACTTGTGGGATTCCACACTTGCGCAACTTTCCCTGGCCGCTGTACTGGAACGGCCCGCCTTCGGGCAAGCTGTTTTTCATCATCATGAATTGCTAAAAGGCCCCGGGGCCGGAAACTATCGAAAACAGCCGGTGATATTTCGGTTCAATACCTTCGGAAAGAAGGGAAGAAAGCGGCAGATGTCTATTCACTCATTGGTTCCATGCTGCAAATCAAAGAGCCGGTTAAAACCTGGCAGTCCCTGGCCGCCGCGCTTGAAGAAAACAATACGTTGCCCCTGGCGCTGTGTTAAGCAAAGCTCTTACCGGGAATTGGATTTCGGGAACATCACCCGGTCAGGCTCCTGCAGCAAGGCCGCTACCGCGTTTTTGATGATGCTGCTCCTAACACCGGAAGCTTTTTTAGGGTCCACCAGGTAGTTTACCGCCGCCTCTACCCAGGTATTGCTATTGGTGCGAAAGGTCACAAAAGGATATTCCCTGATCGTCAATTCATCAACAGGTGTTTGACGGATAAGGATTTTCAGTTCCTTTACTTTTTCATGCACATCCGTACCCAACACCTCGCTGGTAGTTCTTTTTAACACCTCTTCCACGAAAGCAAAGTCGCTTTCATAGGCAATATGGAAAGGAATTTCATTCCATATGTAGGGAAACTGGCGCCATGAATAGTTATAAACCTCGGTTTCCAGGACCATCGTATTTGGAAAACGAATAAGCCTGCCGCTGGGAAGGTCATTACTCAGGTAATCGCCGCTGAACTCCCATAAAGTGGTATCCAGGTACCCGATCTCCACCACATCGCCTTTGAAATCGCCTACCTGTATGCGGTCTCCTATCTTGTAGGGGCTCCTGATAATGATGTACAGCCAACCGATAAACGACGATATGGGCGTTTGCAGTGCGAAACCGAGTATTAGCGAAACCAGCCCAAGCGACACCGCGGCCGTGTACCAGTTCTTAAATAAAAACGCGATAACGATCATGAATATGGCCAGCAGGGCCAGTATCCGGATAAGCCGGATGAGATTATATTTTACACCCTTTACTTCCGTATGCCTGATAATAAGGGCCTGGGTATATTTAGAAATACTTAAAACGGTAAAAATAAAGAAGGCCGCGAGGAAAGCTCTCCTCACCAGGGGCATGTATACCGATAAACCATTTATCAAATTCAGGCTGAAAATAAAATAAAGAGCAAGACTGGCGAGCGCAAGAAGGATATACGTCCCCAGCCAGGCTTTATGATGCCGCTTTACCGAATTGATCGTCTTAACTTCAACTTCTTCTTTTTTGCCGGTTTCTATTTCCATGAGCGCAGAATCATGTGGGACTCAAAGAGAAACAAAAATCAAACCAGCGGGCATTAAGCCAAAGCAGAAAAAATTGGGGCCGCCGCGAACAATAAGTTGATTTTTGCTGTTTATGATTCCGGCTACATCTTATTTCCACGCGCCAAAATTCAATGACACAGAAAAAATATCTCTCTCTGATCCTCATACTGGGATCGCTGGTGGCCCTGGGGCCGTTTTCAATCGATATGTACCTGCCTGGCTTTAAAGCGATTGCCAGGGACCTTCTTACTACTGAAAGCCGGGTTTCCTGGTCTTTATCCAGTTACTTTATCGGCCTTTCGGCCGGGCAGCTGCTTTACGGGCCTTTGCTGGACCGCTTCGGCAGGAAGAAACCCTTGTACGTGGGACTGGCGGTTTATGTGCTTGCGTCGGCGGGATGCGTGCTGGTGAAGGATATTGATACTTTTATCTGGCTGCGTTTCCTCCAGGCGCTGGGCGGTTGTTCCGCCGGGGTGGCGGCAATTGCCATGGTACGTGATCTGTTCCCGGTGAAGGACAACGCGAAAGTATTTTCTTTACTGATGCTTGTACTCGGGGTTTCACCCATGATTGCGCCTACCGTGGGCGGGTACGTGACCGTTGCTTTCGGGTGGCACGCGGTATTCCTGATACTCCTCGTCCTGGGGCTGATCAACCTGGCGGCAAGCTGGTTATGGCTGCCTGAAGTTTATAAGGCGGATACCAGCATGTCGCTCAAGCCAAAGCCGATCATCAGCAATTTCCTGGCGGTTCTGCGGGAGCCTCAGTTCAGTACGTACGCGATTGCCGGCGCGCTGGCCTTCGCGGGATTATTTGTGTACGTGACCAGTTCACCCGTCTTATTTATGTCCATCTTTAATGTAGGGGAGAAAACCTACGGATGGATCTTCGCCCTGTTATCGGTGGGGTTTATCGGTGGAAGCCAGGTCAACACGCTTTTACTTAAGAAGTTTAAAAGCGAGCAGCTGATCTATGCCGCGTTGAGCGGGCAGGCTGCTACAGCGATCATCTTTCTGGCCGGCAGCATTGGCGGCTGGTTTGGGCTGACAGAAACCATTCTCCTGCTGTTCATCTTCCTGTCCTGCCTGGGCATTACGAATCCCAATGCAGCAGCCCTTTCCATGGCGCCTTTCAGCCGGAACGCCGGCAGCGCTTCTTCCATGATGGGCGCCCTGCAGATGGGCCTGGGGGCTTTTGCTTCCGCTTGTATCGGCTTTTTTGAGCAGCAAACGGTATTGCCCATGGTGAGTATCATGGCAGCTACTTCGCTGCTCGGCCTTGGTGTATTGGCGCGCTTTCGAGCAAGCCAACGCGCTGCGAATGATCCAGGGCTTCCTGGCTGCTCCTGAATTGCAGGGTTTCGATATTCAGCCTGCTAAGCTTTTCCAGCAATTCCTGAGTGCGGGACGAATGGGGTTCATAAACGTCGCGTATATAAATAGCCGCTATGTTCCGGGGATACTTTTCCGCAATGGTACTATAGATGTCAGGGTCCTGCTGCGAATTATCGCCAAAAAGCACGAACTTCTGGTTCGGGAACGTATCAATAATACGCATTACCCGCAACAACTTCCCGGTATGACCGGTTTTACCGGTTTTCAGCAGGTCTTTCCATTCTTTCAGCTGGTTCAGCAAAAAAGCTCCCTCGGGCAGCTTATTGAAACGGAAGGTTTCCAGCAGGTAATCGTAAAGGTTCCATTCGCTGCTGGACACATAGAAGAAGGGATTTGGCTTTTCGTGGCTTGCAAAAGCGGCTGAGAGTCGCTTATAGTAATGAGCCATACCCGGAAACGTTTTACGGGTTCGGGGATTTTTAATGAAAAGTTCGCGCAGCCTCCGGCCAATGGTAGCGGAATGAGAGACCATGATCGTGTCATCAATATCGGAGATGATCGCATACTGCGTAATATGCGGCACATAGATAAGGCCTGATGCCCGGGCCGCTACCTGCCCGTCTTCTTCTAGGGCTTCTACCTTTACCTCATGCCAGCCGGGATTGACCTTTGAGATCGAAGCGAATTCGAACCGGAAGAAACCATCGTATTCGGCCTTATTATAGATCTCCTGCTCCCTGAACTTCAGACGAATCCTGGCAAAAGGGTAAGTTTTGAGCATGAACAGGTTAAAGAGGTAAGCAATATTGGCAAACAGGCGGTTGCTGTAACGCTGCCGGGCTGCTGACTTCCACTTGAAAACATGTCCGTATACAGTCAGGTTGTGCGTATGACCATAACCATGATAAACTTTTACACTTACGGAAGAAGTTTTCATATATCAAACAAAACACAGAGACGCAGCGCTTGTTTTTATTCATATATTGTGCTGTGAGAGCTGATAACCCCATGGTCCTGCAATTTATTGTGAATCCCGGTTCAGGCGGGAATGAGGCGGACGTAACATCGGCTATAAAAGACCATTTCAGGGGAAGCCCGCATGAAATCCATATTTACGAACTGAAAAAGGATTCCCCTCCCGGGGAGATCAAAGAGGATATTAAAGCCGCGATCAGCCGCAGCGGTGCAAGCCGTGTCATTGCGGCCGGGGGCGACGGTACTGTAAAACTAGTCGCGGAATGCCTTCTAAAAAGCAAGGAAGCCCTCGGGATCCTGCCAACCGGTTCCGCCAATGGCATGGCAAAAGAATTGGGGATACCGCTGGAAATTCCCGCAGCCCTGGAAATTGCGGTGTCAGGCGTTCCTTGCTGGGTGCATGCCGTTTCAGTGAACGGGGAACTTTGTATTCACCTGGCAGACCTCGGTTTTAATGCTTTCCTGGTAAAAAAATTTGATTCACTGACTCACCGGGGCATGTGGGGCTATGCGAGGGCCGCCTGGCATGCGCTATGGTTTCACCGGAAAATGAAAGTGGAGCTTGATATGTCCCGGGAAAAGGTTGTTTCCGAAGCAGCTATGGTAGTGATCGCCAACGGCACGATGTACGGGACCGGCGTAAAAATAAACCCGGTTGGCAAACTTAGCGACGACCTCTTCGAAGTGGTGCTTGTAAAAAAATATTCCCTGCTGGAAGTTC
The DNA here is from genome assembly GCF_008033235.1 of Anseongella ginsenosidimutans. Classification (GTDB taxonomy): domain Bacteria; phylum Bacteroidota; class Bacteroidia; order Sphingobacteriales; family Sphingobacteriaceae; genus Anseongella; species Anseongella ginsenosidimutans. The sequence continues at coordinate 1,294,642 of NZ_CP042432.1, read as the reverse complement.
TTAAAATGCGATTTACCCACACAGGATTTAACCCGAAAAAGGTGGAGTTCTTTCAAACCAGCCGCTTGCATGTCCGGAGCCGGCACAGGGTGCATCTCCAGGTGGACGGAGAATACCTGGGCAAAGTAAAGGCATTGGAGGCGCGTATTTTGCCTTCCGCTATTCGCCTGATCCTTCCGCCGGGGCAGGAAGTTTAAAGCTTGACGGCACCGGCGGTCGTCCTGCGGGAGAACTTATCCCGGCCGGAAACACGTCCTGGCGGAAGGCTTATCCGCCTGCCGGCTCGCCAAGTTTTTCGGGCATCCGCTGCTTCCGGTGTTTCTTTTCTTTATGTTTATGCTGCTTCTTCGGCTTGAGCTTTATGTCCTCCAGCTTCCTGGTCCTGACTTTCAGGTAGCTGATATACGCAACAACGGCAATCGCTATCCACAAAAGATCCAGGAAGAAAATATCCATAGCTCCGTCAGCAAACGTTTTCCAGGGCCAGTTGCCGGAATAAATGCCATTGGTCACCGGCACGCAAAGAGACAAAACCGCTCCCAGCAGCAATGTTTCCCGGTTGGTACGGTTAATATCCCGGCGCACAATGTAGTAAAGGGCAAGTATCAGCCAGCTGTAGAAGTAAACATGGTAAATAAAATCCTGGTCCGCAGGTGCGTTCATCTTGACCGCAATAAACGTAAAGGCGGTAACCGGGAACATCGTCAGGCAGGTAGCCAGGTAAACATTGGACAACCAGAAATTGAATTTCCGTTTATGCGGGGGAACGCTGTTCTTATCGCGGGCTACCAGCCAGATCAGAATCCCGGAAACAATGACCAGGCAGCCCATGATACCCATAATAAAATAGATAACCTTCAGGAAGTAACCGCCGTAATCCCCGAAATGAAGGCGATAGATAAGGCTTCTTAACCCGTTTACGTAAGTCGCCTGCCCGTAGGGGGATTTTTGCTGCAGCACCTCGCCGGTATGCAGGTCGTATACCATAACTCCTGTGCCGGCAAAGCTCTTCCGGTGGTCCGCATCTGCCTGGATGGCCAGCTGCATTCCCTGGTCTCCGTAGTTCTTTACCGTGACAAGTTTGATAAAAGCGTCCGGCCACATTTCCTCCGTTTTTCCAATAAACTGGCGGATGTCCGGGACCTGTTCCAGGGGTTTGTTCAAATACTCGGCTTCGGTCGCAGCGGTATATCCCAGGTCTTCATATACCTTGTCCGGGTTATCGCCATACAGCAGATGGGTAAAAGGGGCAATAAACGCAATATTAGTGATCAGAATAATACCTGTAAAGGCGAAAACAAACTGGTAGGGAAAGCCGATAACGCCCAGAACGGTGTGAAGGTCGGTCCATATCGTTTTTAGTTTGGACCAGGGGCGGAACAGGAAAAAGTTGGACACCAGTTTATCCCAGTGTACCAGAAGTCCCGTGATCAGCGCAAACAGGAACAGAAAGGAAACAAGCCCTGCAATTATATAACCGAAGGGATAGCCTAACCGAAAAGGCACTACACCGTTAAGCTGAGCAAGGAAATGCAGCCGGTACAGGAATTCTGCCATATCGTACGATTCCGTGTACGTTGTCTTTTCCTTAGTAATAAAGTCATAAGAGAAAAAGCCGCCTTCGCTGGCCTTCTCGTTAAGTGTATCTTTTGAGGGCCCTATGCTAACTCCGGCCTTCAGGGTATTTGCATAAAAATAGAGGGTGAGGTCCCTGCCTGCCAGGCCGTATTCGCGATCCATGGAATCCAGGAAGGTTTCGTAGGGGAAGCTCGTTTCCTTATGCTGTTCAAAGGAAACGCCGCGCTGCCAGGAACTGATCTCATCTTTAAAAAAGGAAAACGACCCTGCAAAAAAGATGACGTACAGCAAACCGCAGATAATGATACCGCTGATCGTATGGGTGTGAAAATATATATTGTAATTCCTAAGGTTCATAGCTGTGGGGAATGAAGAAGATAGGGCAGGGAGAAAAGCAGGGTCAGCGAGAGGTACACCAGCCATATCTTCCAACCGGACTTTGTAAGAAAAGCCAGCAGCAACAGTATGGCCCAGATAATAAACCCGCTGAAAAGGCCGGTCATCAGCACCTTGCTGGTATCAAAGAAACTGGTAAGCATCAGGAAAAAGGAAATGGTCACCCCGTATCCGCCGAAAAAACCGGCTGTTATTTTCATCCACCGGCGGAAAGCGGACGTACAAAGGTATTTCTTATTGGCTGGCATAACTCAGAAAATAAAAATTTCAAAAACCGCCAGGCCTCCGTAAAGGGCGGCCAGGTGCCCCCAGCGGAGATACCGGAAGGGAGTAAGCGTGACGATCAGGGAAGCCATACACATCAGCACCACCCCGAATCCAAAAATTCCCGAGCCCAGGCCCAGCCGCACAATGAGCAGCACCAGGGCCAGCAGGGCCGCAGCGGCGCCCGCGATTCTGGACAGAAGCACATGCCGCTCCATAAAAACCAGGTACGAAGGTTTATTACGTATTTTGATCTTCCTGGAGAGATTATACTGCAGGTAAAATCCTATAAACACCAAAAGGAAAACGGTACTGAACATATATTGTCTAAGCTTTCAGGCTGCCCTGATCATGCCGCAAATATAGGCTTACTTAGACTAATTACAAATAGCAGGATAAATCTTTTGAGATTGACAGAAGGCCGTTAGACGGTATCCGGCGGAATTTGGCCCGGGGTTTCCTCCCTTGGTTCTTCCGGGCTGCGGTCGGCGCCGGTGGTGGAGGTACAATAATAGATGGTAATTGCCATTAAGATCACCGCTCCGATAAAAACATAAAGGGTAATGCGCAGGCTGTCTTTCTTTGCCATGGCTATTCAGTTTTTATCCATAACAATGCAATTTCCGCGCCAGCTGAACAGTTCCGGGTCGGGTGAAGGTGCGAGCCCGTCCGGATCTACGGGCGGCCTGAACAGGAAAGCCGTGGCGGGTGGTCGCCGGGGGTTTATTTTTCAGCCGGAATGAAATTCATGGAAATCGAATTAACGCAATGGCGGGTGTCTTTGGAGGTGAATCCTTCGCCAAGGAATACATGGCCCAGGTGGGCGCCGCAATTGTTGCAAACGATCTCGGTGCGCATTCCGTCTGCATCAGGGATCCGCTTCACAGCTCCGTCAATTTCATCGTCAAAGCTGGGCCAGCCGCAATGCGATTCGAATTTATCTTCCGAACGGTAAAGGGGAGCATCGCAGCGCTTACAGGTATACGTTCCCTTTTCCTTGTTATTCAGCAACTTGCCGGTGAAGGGACGTTCGGTCCCCTTGTGCAGGATCACCTGCGCTTCTTCGGGGGTTAAGGGGTTATATTCCATACTATCTGCGGGCTGGGCGGAGGCGGTAGTTTGTTTTTGCGGTTCCTGCGCACAGGCGGAAGTTCCCGCCAGCAGGAGCAAAAAAGTGATCAGCCTCAGATTAACAGCCATTTAATTGTTTTTTGTAATTTTATATAGACAACATTTTTTATAACAGCAAACCGAGGGCTATGGTTTCATCACGCTTCAATATAAGGATCTCCCGCTTCGTTTTTGCATTACTGCTTGGAGGATGTTCCCAGGGCCCGGCCAATGAAACCGGAAACGCCGGCTTGCGGCCCATTGAGCAGGCGATTCTTACTGATGAACAAAGCTTTTATTACATTGACTTTGATAAGTACCCTTCCGGGAATCCTGAGCTGCCCATCGGTATTTTCGATTCGGGTACCGGCGGACTGACCGTGCTGGATGCCCTCCTTCGCTTTGACGGGCATCACAACGGGAATCATTCGAAAGGTTCCGACAGCCGGGCCGACTTTGGCGGGGAAAAGTTTATCTACCTGGCCGACCAGGCCAATATGCCTTACGGGAATTATCACAGCGAGAACAAATCCGGTTTATTGGTGGAACATGTGTTAAAAGATGTACAGTTCCTGCTTGGCAGCAAATATTACCTGAACGAGAACGCCGCCGGGCCCGAAAACAGTAAGCAGCCCGTGAAAGCGCTGGTCATTGCCTGCAATACGGCCACGGCTTATGCAAAAGAAGATGTAGAAAACTTCATTGCCAGGACCGGGACCAACCTGAAAGTGATCGGCGTGATTGACGCGGGAGCCGAAGGCGCGCTGGAGGTATTCGGGAAAGACAGCAGCGGGACCATTGGCGTGCTGGCCACGGTGGGGACAGTGGCTTCCGGCGGCTACCAGCATACGATAGAACGGTTTATAAAGGAACTGGGCTACACCGGGAATATCCGGGTGATCAGCCAGGGAGGCCTGGGAATGGCGGAAGCCGTGGATGAAGAAACAGATTACGTGAACCGTTACTTATCCGGGCCCAGGGAAAATTACCGGGGGCCTTCCTTCAGTCATTCTGAATACAAGATTGAAAAAGCGCTGCTCGATGTGTATAATTTCGAGTACGACGATCACCGCATGCTCTGTGACCCGGGCAATACCGGGGACTGCGAGCTGCTGCAGATAAATTCCGCGGACAATTATATGCGTTACCACCTTGTAAGCCTGATGGAAAAGCTGCGGAACACGCCCAGGGCGGCGCCCTTAAAAGCGCTGGTACTCGGCTGCACGCATTACCCCTACCTGACAAACACTATCCGGGAAGTCCTGGATGAACTCTACAACTACCGGCAAAACGGCGGGTACCGCTACCGGGCTCTGATGGCCGAAAATATCCGAATAATTGATCCCGCGGAAAACGTAGCCCGGGAATTATACGAATACCTTGCCGGGGAAAAGCTTTTTAACCCCGGGGGAAGTGCCGCCGCCAGCGAATTCTATATCAGTGTACCCAACAAAGGGAACCAGGAAGTAAAAACCGACAGCCTGGGAAGATTCACGTATGCCTATAAATACGGCAGGGAGGAAGGACGGGTGCAGGAATACGTAAAGATAGTTCCCTTCAGCCGGACAAATATTCCCTCCGAAACCATCGAACGCCTGAAGGCTATCGTCCCGGCGGTTTACGAACTGATTGGGCCGTTCCGGAATTCTGCACATCCAGTTCATTGAGAATAGCCCGGATCCCCTGTTTTTCAACCGGCGTTTTAGCAAGTGCATAAGCCTTTTGAAAACTGGACACTGCTTTCCCGCGATCAAGGAAGCGGTAAAGCTCGCCTAGCAGCACAAAGTAAAAGTGGTTATCTTCCATATTCAGTTTTTCCGCTTCTTCCAAAGCCGTGGCAGCTCCCTTCACTTTATAACAGGCAAACACCCGGTTAAGAGCGGCACTTGGGGAATAACTGACCAGCAGCAGTTGGTCGTAAAGCGCTAAAATCGCTTCCCATTTTTCCGGGCTGTCTTCCTTTATACAATGCCAGGACGCAATTCTTGCCTCCAGGTGGTACGCGCTCATCGTTCGGCCCTGCAGGGAACGTTCCAGGAAATGCATACCCTGGCCAATAAGCGCCATATCCCACAGCCCTTCGTTCTGCTGTTCGTACAGTATAGGTCCGGCGCCGCTCTCCCCGGCTATACTGTCCTCGTTTGCTTCCGCACCGCCGGCCCGCCGCGCGCTAAAACGGGAGGCATGGAAGCACATCAACGCCATCAGGGCATTTGTTTCAGGCAGGTTGGTGGGATCGTATTCAGTCAGCAGCGCGCCCAGGCGCAGCGCTTCAAAGCACAGGTCCTCCCGCATGGTCTGCGGATGGGTTCTGGAATAATACCCTTCATTAAAAAGCAGGTAAATAATATGCAGCACGCTATCCAGCCGCCCGGCAATTCCCGCCGGGGACGGCAATTCCATCCGGACCCCCTCTGCACGCAACTTTTCCTTTGCCCTGAACAGCCGCTTATTGATGGTGTCTTTCCGGCTCAGGAAGGCTTCTGCAATTTCATCGATGCTGAAGCCGCAGAGAATACGCAGGGCCAGGCCAATCTGCGCTTCGCTGGCAATTACCGGCGTGCAAACCGCAAACAGCATTTGCAGCTGGCTGTCCCGGATATTTTGCTGCGAAAAATCGAAAGCGGGCAATTCGCTCTGCGCTTCGTCTTGTGTAATGGCAGGAATTACCTTTGTTTCATAGATCTTGTTTCTCCGGAAACGGTAAAGCGCCTTTTGCCTGGCCACCGCATATAACCAGGCCGGGGGTTGGGAGGCAAACCCTTCCTTCCCCAGGTTTCGGTGGCCTGCAAAAAGGTTTCACTGACAATATCTTCAGCTGTTTCGATATGCTCCAGGCCAAAACGCTTGCTGATAACGGCAACCATTTTAGAAAATTCCTGCTGAAACAACTGTTTTAATGAGGCCTCCATGCTACGTTATACGATGACAGGCCGCACTTCCACGCTGCCGCCGGCATCCAGCGCCGGACAACCGTGTGCCAGCGTGGTCGCTTCTTCCAGGCTTTCGGCCTTTATAATAACAAAGCCGCCCAGGCGCTCCCTGATTTCCACGAAGGGGCCGTCGGAAATAACCCCGCCCGGCTTTAGCACTTTCCCATCGTTACCCAGCCGGGAACCTTGTCTTTCGAAGTTCCCCTGCGCTTTAATGCCGTCCGCCCATTCCTTCCATTTCCGCGCCACCCGCTCGATCTCTTCTTTCGGCACCGAGCTGTAATCGTAACTCGGCTGCCTGAATAATAACATGAACTGTTTCATTTCCTTTCTGTTTTTGACAATTTAGGAAATTGTTTGTTTTTTGAAAGCACCCGGCTGGTAGGTTCCTACCTTCGCAGGGAAGGCAATATTCACCCTGTTATAGCTATTGATCGCTATCACGGAGAACGTAAGATCGATCAGTTCCTCTTCGGAAAACTGCAAGCTGGCCTCTCTGTAAACTTCATCCGGCACACCGCCGTTTAGTTTGGTAAGCGCTTCCGCCCAGGCCAGGGCCGCCCGCTCCCGTTCAGTATAAAAGGGCGCATCTCTCCAGGCGTCGAGGACGAACAGGCGCTGCTCCGTCTCTCCCTCCGCGCGGAGGTCCTTCGAGTGCATGTCCAGGCAAAAGGCACAGCCGTTCAGCTGGGAAACTCTGTATTGAATCAAATTGAGAAGGGAACGATCTACCTTAGAATTTTCAAGGTAGGAGGCCATGCCATACAATGCCCTCATTGCCGGCTGTCCTTTTACATGTACATTAAGTCGTTGTTCCATTGTTCTAAAATTTTAATGATTTGAATTTGAACTACGCATTAATAATGCACGGGATTCCGGGAATTGGACATTTTCGAAAAAAATATTTCAGTATTTTTTACTGACATAGGGTTGTCAGCGGAGGGCCTTTTCTTTGCAGTAGGATCAATCATAAAAAATAAAGTCATGAACACACAAGAAACAACAGCAGCTGCCGGCATTACGCTTACCCCTTCGGACCTTTTGGAACAATGGCAGGGCCACCGGGCGCTCACCCGTCGCGTGATCGAAGCATTTCCGGAAGAGAAATTATTTACCTACACGATCGGCGGAATGCGTCCCTTCGGCGAACTGGCCGCGGAACTTAACCAGATGGCCGCGCCGGGGGCGCACGGAGTGGCAACCAGACAATGGATAGAACTCAAGGACCTGGCAAAAGAGGAAGGCCTGGACGTAGCTCCGAAGACTAAGGCTGGTATCCTGGAGTTATGGGACTGGACAACCACGCATATGAACAAAATATGGGAGAAACTTGAACCGGGCCGCTTTCAGGAAAGCGATCTGGCATTTGGTATGTACGAAGGCAAGGTATGGTGGTTATGCCTTTATTTCATTGATAATGAGATACACCATCGCGGGCAGGGTTATGTTTACCTCCGCTCCCTTGGTATAGCGCCGCCTCCGTTCTGGGAACGCTGAGAATGGTGTGAACCTGCATACCGACCCTGCAAATTACCTTGCGAAAACGAATAAGCTTTGATACCTTTAAAGGTGATGATGGTGCTGTGCTAAGCGAAATAACCTAACCGCCTTATTATGGTAATCAAACTAAGGAGAACCTGGAAAAACACCATTAAAAAATACCGCACCCAGCCTTTAAAATACATCGAACCCGAATCGCTGGAAGATATCCGGGAGATCATCCGGGAAGCGGAAAAGAACAGTTTCCCGGTACGGGCGGTCGGGGGCGGCCATTCCTTTTCCAATGTAGCGATTACCGGCGGTTACCTTTTGAACCTCCGGCGCCTGAAACGCATCTCAGAGCCGGATACTTCCTGCTTAAAGGCCGGCGACTATGCTAATTTTATCGAGGCCGAAGCCGGTATTACCATCGAAGCTTTTAACAAGGCTATGGAGCAGCGGGGGCTTTGCGTTACGAACATGGGCGGCATTGACAACCAGACGCTGGCCGGGGCCATGTCTACAGGTACACACGGTACCGGCATTGAGCTGCCTGCATTTTACGGAATGATGCGGTCCATCGTGCTGGTAAGTGCTGACGCCCGCGTGTTCCGTGTAGAACCGTCCAATGGCATCACCGATCCCGAAAAACATGCTGAAGCCGGCATCACACTTATCCAGGACGACGATCGATTCCATAGCCTGCTTGTGAACCTGGGCTGTATGGGAGTCATTTATTCGCTGGTGATGGAGCTGGAGCCAATGTACTGGCTGAAAGAAAGCAAGGAATTATGCTACTGGCATGAGGTGAAGGAAATGCTGGCTAACCGCTCCCTGTTTGAAACCGACGAGGAAGGAAAACAAAAATACCGCGGCATCATGATACAAATGACTCCTTACCCCGGCAAGAATGGGCACCGGCGCTGCATTATTGTGCGTCATCAGCTTCTCCCGGGCAGGCCGCACTTTAAATTCGGGGACCTGTTCCGGAACATTTTCACCCGTTTGGGCACCATGCCCATATTTTACTGGCTCTCGGTTGCCCTGGTCCGCTATATTCCGAAAGCCATTCCCTGGCTTATAAATAATTCATTAAAGTCCTTAAAAGACCGCTCGTATATCAATAAAGGGTACAAGGTGCTTTACCAGGGGGTAGAATATGTGAAGATCCGCGCCTACGATTGCGAATTTGCCTTTGATATGAAAGACAATGCTTTTGTTGACGCGATTGATGAATTGATGGACCGTGCCCTGTACCTGGCCAAAAATCACAAGTTATACCAGTCGGCTCCGTTCGGCGTGCGTTTTGTACAAGGAAGCGGCGCTTTTATGTGCCCTTCTTACCACAAAACCGCCTGTTATATCGACACTCCTTTCCTGCTGCACACCATTGGCTCGGACGAAATGCTGAACCAATACCAGGATGCCATGTTCCGTTTCGGCGGCATTCCGCACTGGGGGAAGATCCATAACCGCCTGTTCAATTACCCCGGGCGGATGGCGGAATTCTACCCGGATACCGCACGCTGGCTGGACAGCTATCACTTTTTCAATCCCAAGGGAACGTTCATCAATGATTTCTCCACCCGGCTGGTCACTTCCTTCGAACAACAAAAAGCTGCACTTTAACGATTGCCGCACTTCCAATTGCCACTTCCCAGGCAAAGTTTCTTTTTTCCGTTCATGGGGACGCGCGCTATTTCCAGCTTTGCCGCTCTCATGCACTACCGGTAGTCCGTCAATTTGCACGGTTATTGCAAGTGGCCAGGTGCGACAGTCCTGCCCGGGCCTTGATTTGGTTCAACCCGGCAGGCGAGAGAATTTGACTATAACAGAAAGGAGAGCAAATCATGAAATTAGTGTATTTATTAGCGATGGCCGTGGGCGTTAGCACGCTTTCGTCCTGCGGAGCCAAGAAAAAGCTGCTGCAGGCGGAAAACAGGTATTCCAGCCTGGACAGCGCTTACCGGGCGCTGCAAAATGACCTGGCCGCCTGTGAGGATTCTTCGGAGGCATATAAACGCCAGATCGGAAGCCTTCAGCAGGATCTGACGGAAAAGAAGATCAGCAATGACCGGATGGTCGATCAGCTTGAAAGGATGTCTGTCATATCCAATTCCCAGGCGGAAAGTATTCAGAAATCGCTCGAAAACATCAGCGGCAAAGATGCCTATATCAGGGACCTTCAGTCGGCGATTTCCCGCAAAGATTCGCTTACCATGAACCTGGTGATGAATTTGAAGGGCGCCATTGGCAACCTTGATGACCAGGATATCAACATTAAAGTGGATAAAGGCGTTGTTTATATTGATATTTCCGATAAACTGCTGTTCAAAAGCGGGGATTACAAGCTGACCGGCCGGGCGCCCGAAGTGCTTGGCAAGGTGGCAAAAGTACTCGCCAACCAGCCGCATATCGAATTTATGGTAGAAGGCCATACCGATAATGTGCCGTATCATCAGGGTGTACTGCTGGATAACTGGGATCTTAGCGTGAAACGGGCAACCACGATCGTAAGGGTATTGCAAACCGAATACGGAATTCCCCCGGCACGCATGACCGCCGCCGGACGCAGTGAATACGTCCCGGTTGCCACGAATGATACCGGGGAAGGCCGCGCAGCCAACCGCAGGACCCGTATCGTGATCCTGCCGGAGCTGGACCAGTTCTTCAAACTGCTGGAACGTTCCTAAGGAAAAGGAAATTCCCGGGGCGGCGCGCCATACCATCCGGTATGGGATCAGCGCGCTAGTACGGCTTATACAAAAATGGCCTGTTCGCTACCGTGGCGGACAGGCCATTTTTGTGTTTTTATTGCGCGGCTGCACCGAACAGGCTTCAAAACGAAGCCTTAGTCGCGGCATTGCGCGGTCCAGGTCAGCAGCCAGCGCCCTGAAGCATCACCTTTCATCAGCATATTAGCTGTGCCCGTAGATCTTCAGCACCGTTTCCCTGAGCGGGGCGCCGGTTTCTGAGCAGATCAGGTGCAGCAATTCCGCTATTTGTTGAGATTTTACCCATTTATCGAAATCCGCCTTTGGCATCGCAGCCCGGTTGGCGGGGGTATCAATGGTACTCGGAACGATCACGCTGCTGACCACATTGGTGCCGGCGGCTTCCTCGTTGAGCTGCTCAGAAAGATTAAAAAGTAGTGATTTGCTAAGCGCGTAAGCAATCATATTTTTTCCATCCGCAGGTTTCAGCGCGGGGCGTGTTCCCACGAACACCAGCCGGCCACTGCCCTTTTCCAGCATATGCCTGAAAATATGACGGGCAAGGGGATATGCGGTTTCAAAGTTAATCGCCAGCTGGCTTTTAATGTCCTGCATACTGGTTGTATGAATATTGCCCATGGCGAATCCGCCTGCCAGCAGCAGCGCGGCGTCAATATTACCGTAGTCCCGGATCACTTTCCCGGAAACGGCCTCCACTGCCTGCTCATCGGTAAGGTCCAGTGCTTCCACCTGCAAATTCGCCGCATCCAAATCCACGGACCCGCTGAGCGCTTCGGCTTCACCGGCATCCCGCACTAGCGCGATTACCCGGTATTTCTTTTTCAGAAAATGAACGGATACCGCTTTCCCAAGATTTCCCGCGGCGCCCGTAATGATGATATTCTTCATACTGATTTTTTTGTCAAAGTTAACGTTTTACCGGAGGGGCGAATCCTGCACCTGGAGCATTCACCGAACTCGGTGTAGCTATCATTAAGATCACTGATTGTTCCCTTCGCCGGAAAAAACCCGCCATTCACCGGCAATTATCCGCAGGTAAACGGCAGGGGCTTTTCAAAACGCGCCTTTTCATACATCTTTGAAATACTATTAATCACACACATGCAATACGGGGGCTGCCGGTCAATCGTCCCGGCCCCCCTTTAGCAACATCACCCCGCTTATTTCTGTTATTCCAAAAGGGCTTTCAGTACATCCCGGTTTATTTCGCTTAACCCGTTGATCCTTCTCGCGTTGATATTCCCCCGGCTATCCACCAGTACATAAGCAGGATACCCGCCGCCAGCATCCATCCTGCTCTTCAATCCGGCGATGATCCTGTCCGCCACAAAAATATGGGTGCCGGGGATCTTTAGCTCGGCCACTTTATTTTTCCATAGGGTTTCATTGGAAGAACCGCTCGTACACAGATAAATATATTCCACCGGAAGGTCGGCGTTTTCCTTTTGCAGCTTTTTCGCATAAGGCATCGCTGAAATACAGGGCCCGCACCAGGTTGCCCAGAAGTCAATGATCAGGGCCTTATCCTTAAACCTGGATAACAATGCGCGAATGAAATCATCCGCATTGTCCAGGCTATCCAGCCGGTAAAGGGAAGCGCCGAAAGGCAGGGAAGTCACGGGCCGTCCGAAAGCCGCTTGCGGGTTTTCCAGCGCGTTGCCTGATGCCAGTAAGGCGTCAACCTGCTTTTGACTTGCAAGACTCTCCTCCAGCTCCTTTTCGATTATTCTCCTGCACCAGGCTGTTTGGGCGCTGGCAGATAATAGTGGAAAGGTTTTAGCAAAAGTGCTTTTAGCCTGTTTCAGCAGACCCAGTTTGAGAATATCGGCCCGGGGCGCGGCACAAAGGCTATCGAAGATCGCAGCTTCATGCTGTGTATTTATTTTTACAATGTCGTTATAAAACACCTCATTCCACTTTTTATACCAGCTTCTTATTACTTCCTGCTTTTCCTTTCGTTCTTCCTCGCTGAACTTTCTTATGCTACTGATGGTATCAAGCAGCGCTTGTTCCTCTTGGGTATATGCATCGTAATCCGCCATGATCATTTCATGCACACGTGGACGTGGGTGATCGTCCCCTGACGAAAGATACCAGGACAGATACCGGTAAAACTGTACCCCGTCATTGCTGGTAAAAAAAGGCTTATGTGCGCTGACTTCCTTTTCGAGTTCTTCGGGGAATCGCTTTCTCCGGTAAGCAATGCACATTTCATTATAAAAGGCGGAGTTTTCTTCATTGGTCACGGCCCAACCATAAGTCGGGTATTTCGCGATAAATTCAGCATTTATCTTTTTCCGCTGGCTGCGGAGGGAATCCAATTTCACCCAAAGGGCTCCTTCCGGCAATTCATCCATCTTTTTTAAAAGACTGTCCCTTTGCTTGGACAAGGCGCGCCGCTCATCACGCCGGAACAGGACATGCTCGTTCAATATGGCGTTCAATTTCCCGTCCGTACCGGAATAACTAATTCCCTCCCCGATCATATACGCACTTTTTGCCCGGTCCAGGTCGATATTCACGGTCAGGCCGGTATTCACATAAATACCGGCATACAAGTATTCCCCCACATGCAGCCATATCTGCTGATAGGGTAAATTCTGCTCCAGCTCCACGGTCAATTCCCGGTCCTTGCCTATCTGGTAATGTTTCGTGGTCTGAAAATCCGGCCCATAATGGACAAATGAGCCTTTGACGTTTACCGGGCCCAGATCAGCGGGGGCGTTCAGCAATTTAATGGTCAGCGTGGCTGGTTTCCGGCCGGCCAGGTAAGCGTCCATTCGCGGATCTTCAATAGCCAGTGGCAGTTTGGAAGCCGTTTCCTGGGAATACGCCGGAAAGGATGCAGCCAGGCCGAGGAGTAAAACAAAGTATTTCATATTCAGGTTGTTTTTGAGTTTAAAAGATCATTTCATGGCCATGAGCAAAGCGGTAACCTGCTCTTTCTTATTTCTTGAAATGGGGACTTTCCCGCCGTCTTCCATCAGCAAATATCCCCATCGTCTTTCAGCCAGCTTTTAATGTGTTTTCTATTGACCAGGTGCGATTGATGGCAGCGAATAAATCCGTAAGCAGCCAGCAGCTCTTCATACTCGAAAATTGGCCGGGACACCATGATTGTATCTCCTCCGGCCAGGTAAAAACTTGTATAAGCATTGGATGACTCACAGCGAATAATGTCACCGGGGCTTACGAAACGGGTTTGCTTTGCGGTGGATAGCGCCAGCCGGTGTTCATTTTTTTCATCCTTATTTTTCATCATTTCCAGCAGGTTTTCCAACTGAAAGTTTTGTTTCTTTTGATTTAATTTCTCCACTGCTTTGGAAACCGCCGTTTTCAGTTCCGCGATATTAACCGGCTTCAGTAAGTAATCAATTGCCGAAAATTTAATGGCGGGTATCCCGTACTGGTCGTAAGCCGTCACAAAAATGACTTCCACAAAATGGTGGGGCAGGGACTTCAGCACCTCAAAGCCGTTCTTACCCGGCATCTGGATATCCAGGAATAAAAGATCCGGATGCTGCTCATGTATTTTTGCAATACCTTCATCGGCATTAGTCGCGGTAGCCACGACGGAAATAACCGGCGAATGCAGTTCCAGCAAACCTGTCAGGTTTTCAATGTTATTTTTTTCATCATCAATAATGATCGCCCTGATCATAGTAACCAGTTTTTAAATTGGATGGATACGCAGGTTCCCTCGCCGTTGCTTGCGATGGCAAACACCAGTTCCTGCCCCTCAAGGGTGGCATTCAGGAGCTTAATCCGTTCTTTCGTCAGCTTCAGCCCGTAACCCTGTGCTTTGTACGTTAGCTTGTTGTCCGCTAGCCCGTTGTACGCGAATCCCTGCCCGTTATCTTCCACGCTGACGGTCAGATTGGCGCCGCCTGTTTGAAAACGGATAAACAACATTCCTTTATCATATAATTTGGCAACCCCGTGTTTTATCGCGTTTTCAACCAAAGGCTGAAGGAGTAGTCCCGGAATTTCCATTGCATGAATGTCAAGTTCTTCGTCGAGAATAATCCTATAGGAAAAGCCGAAACGCAGCTGTTCCAGGTTCAGGTAATTTTCGAGTAGCTTAATTTCTTTCGAAATGCTTTCAAATTCGCGGTCGCTCCTTTTTAACGATTCCCGCATCAGGGAGCTGAATTCCGCCAGGTATTTATTCGCCTGGCCGGTATCCTTCCTGGTCATCAGCCCCTGGATGGAATTCAAGGCATTAAACACAAAATGCGGGTTGAACTGCGAGCGAATGGACCTTAATTCGGTTTGCACTAATTGTTTTTGCATTCCCTGCACTTCCAGCAATTTCGCCTGTTTCCCCGATCTCAGCAGCAGGACGACAAAGCCGGCAGAAAGTAATCCAAGCAAAACAATCCCCAGCTTAAACCCGGCAGTCTGATACCATGCAGCCGCTATGGTGAACGGATACACAGCTATATTGTGCCGCTGTACGCTGTACCTGATCTTCAGATTATAACGGCCAGGTTCAAGATCTTTCAGCCAGATAAAGTTCAGGTCGAAATCGTTCGCCTTCCAGCCGGTGCTATCTCCTTCTCCTACCAGGTTATATTCTATTACTTCCTTTGAATTGACAATATCGTCAAGGTAAAAGATGATGCTGTTCTCCCTCGGTTCAAAGGCATTTTTCAATTTAAGCAGCGTGGTGTCGCTGCTCCAGTCGGTCATGGTTTGACGGTATGCTGCAGGAACCCATTGCTTTTTAAACATTTTCAGGAAATCAGAGAGTTCCGAAAACGTGAAAACGCCCAGTACCTTCGGCTTTCGGGCTACCCACAAAGCAGACAAAGATGCCTGGATCAGCTGCGGCTGGTCAATTTTCCGGACCTGGAACGTAAGACTCTTTCCGAATTCATTTTTAAAATGACCAAGGTAGGCCACTTCCTCATCGTGTTTGTTTTTTTCTTCGATATAAGTGGACCTATACCAGCCGGTAAACAAGGTTGGTTTTGTCCAGGGGAGAACTTCCCGGGTTTTATTTTCCAACACCCTGAATTCGTACCGGCCGGCATTCCGGGAGCTTATCCCATTCACCGTGACAATAATGCCGGATGAATCAAGTACCGGAATGGCATACTTTCCGCTATAGCTCTTGGGCCAAATTGCGCCGGAATGCGAAGTGTCATTTACATACTCTTTAAGTTCGGGGATCTTTTCCTCAGCAAAGGTGTAATTAACGGCGAGCTTATTTGAATAAAATGCGCCAATCAACAAATAAGGTTCTTTCAGTTCGGTGGTATAATTGTATTCATCCGGGTATTGATCAGGGGTAGGATAACTATAAAAAGTATTTGAGAAATACTTGCGGATGGTATCTCCATGGCGGTCGTTTTGCAAGTGGGGGTGAACGCTGTCCAGGTTCATTTCAAAACGCTGCCCGGCCGCGGATCCGGTTATTAATAAAAGGAAGTTCAGGAGTACTGTTCTTTTCATTGGTTCCAGACAGGTCTTAGTGATCGCAACACTACGTAAAACAACAGTTTTTCAGCTGTAAGCTAAACTGTTAATTTGAATACGGCCGGTCCCGGTTTGAATTCAACAAAAGAACTTGTCTCCGTTAACGGAAAGCCATTCCGTCGGGAGTATCGCCGGCCGGGATGGTCTCGCTTACTTCAAGGGTTTTCATATCTATCACCGAGACGTTGTTGCCTTCCGTGTTCGCCACGAATGCTACTTCTCCGTCCGGCCGGATCAACACGCCTACGGGGCCTGCGCCGGTTTTAATGCGTTTTATTGGCTTACGTTCGGCAACGTCAAAGACGATCACTTCATCGGCCTGCATACAGGAAACCAATGCTTGCTTTCCGTCCGGCGTGAATTTTACGCGAATGGGGAGGCCGGCGGCCGGCAGCGTCGCTTCTATTTCATTGCTTTCGGCATTAACGACGGCTACGGAACCCGAGCGGGCGGTAATCCAGATTTCCTTTCCGTCAGGACTTACGTCAATGCCTTCGGTGCCTTCGCCTGTAGCGAGTGTCTTGATCACTTCTCCCGCTTCCAGGTCGATAACGGTTGTTGTGCCGCTTCCGAGGTTCGGTGCGTACAAAGTGGACTCGTCCTTGCTGAGGGCGGCCATGTGGGTACCTTGCTGCCCGGATTTAAATACGCGCAGAATACTGTCGGCTGCCACGTCGATTTCCAGAACGGTTTGGGTGCCCTCGGTGGTGACGTATAAGTTTTTTCCGTCGGAAGTGATGGCAAGGCCGTGGGGCTGTTGATATTTGCTCAGGTCTATCCGGCGGACCTCTTCCAGGGTATTCATGTCAATTACGGAGAGGGAATTGCCGGTCATATTGGCGGTATAAGCGGTGCGGCCGTCCGGGGTCACCACGGCTTCATGCGGATCATTGCCCGTAGTAGTGCTGTCTACAAGTTCCAGGGTTTCAGCATTAATAAAGAACAGGGTATTATCCAGCTTATTCGCCACAAGCAACAAACCGGAATCATTTGCCGCGGGCGGCTGTTGGGCGGCCGTGCTGTCTGAATTGGCTGAATCTCCGGCGTTTCCCGGATTGTTACAGCTAAAGGTTCCTGCAAGGGCGGCTAATAAAAATAAATGAAGCGTTTTCATACCGGATTTTTTTTGGGGCCCGGATTTGTTTCAGCCCGAACCGTATGTAATAATGGGACTTAGGTAAATATCTGTATAATCTGCCTGATATGCAAAAACCGTGAAACGGGCGTACCCTTAATGCTACAGGCCGGCCTTTTTCCGGTGGTAATAACGCCTGGCCTTATCTGCGCTTCCGCAATTTGCGGGGCTGCACCAGCGTTTCCGGTTATTCCTGGTGCGGTCAAGAAATAACCACCCGCAGGCTTCACATTCTTTAATGCGCTCCTGGTCTTCCTTATCTAAAATATCCCAGGCGGACTTTAATGCTGCCCATACGGGCTCCCGGAGGTTTGTACCTGCTGCCTCCCATTCAAGATTTGCCGGAAAAGGGCTGGCCTTAAACATCAATTGCTGCAGCGCTTCCTTCAAAGCCCTGTTGAACAAAAGGCTTATTTCCTTTCCCGGAGATTTTCGCGCTGCCAGGCTGGAGAAAAACCGGTACAGGATATCCCTGCTTTCCCGGAAATAGGCAAGGACCGCCGCAGCTTGCTCAGGCCGGGCGGAAGCCAGGATTTCGAGGCGGGCTATTTGATCTTCCGGCAGGGCATCTGTTTTCCGGGACCATTGCAGCAAATCAGCATAGGACCTGATATACTCGTGTCCCGGCGTTTGCACACGGGAACTCACGGTGTTGATAAAATGAAAACTAAGGCAGCCTCCGTCAAGCGACAAGCTGGAAACAGATCGTTCTTTCATTGCTATTCATTCCTGTGTTCGTTCATGGATCCTTTCTGCATGGCCGGCAGGACAAAATTAATATAAATTTTTTACTATCTAACTGTCATTTGCTAGTATAATTATCTATATTTATGCCTTCAAATCAGGAGATCCAGTCAACTTAGGAGGTCAAAAATGGAAAAGAAAAGCGACATCCCGGAGCAATTCGAAGCAGTTTACGAGGGGTCGCCCTGGTATGGAAAATCTATCTGCAAAGTGCTGGAAGGCATTGATCCGGCAATGGCGTTCCGGCGGCTTCCAGGTCATGTGCATACCATTGCCGAACTGCTGGCGCATATGATCAGCTGGAAGCAAGTGCTGGTCAACAGGCTGGAAAAAAACGGAAAGCCCAGGCCGCGTCAAAAAGATACTTATCTGACCGCCGGTTATGGTTCCGCTCCGGAAGCTGCCTGGCGGAATCTGAAACAAACGCTGGATGATCAGCACAGGAGGCTAATGGTGCTGCTTGGTACAGCTATTGGCGCCGAAAATTCAAAATTGCCATGGAAAATGACCCGGGGAGTTTTGCAGCACGACGTATATCATCTTGGACAGATCGCCTTACTAAAAAAAGCAATAAGATTATCACAATACTATTTTTTTTAGCTACCTTGCATCTCCTGTTCTTAAATGAATTCACATGCTTTATCCCATTAATCCTGCGGCGCCTGTTCTTGAAAATTCCCCTGCAAACGCTCCCGGCGCGAATCATTCCTATGCGAACAAAGCCTTGTCTAAAAAGAGCCTGGAATTGCAGTTTACCGAGCAGGAAGCGGTACTCTCCTGGAATGGCAAACAGCTGATCTATTTTCAATCGCCGGTAAAGGTGGCGGGAGAAGAGATACTCGACTGGATGAACAAGGGAATCCTTTCGGAACTTATCAGCCTGGAAAATATAGAGGAAGACGAAGGGCTTCCGATTATCGCGAAGGAAGCCAGCCCTGTTTACGCCGGGAAACGTCCGGCGCCCGAAAGATCGAACAGAAGCCTGCTGCTCAACCCGCAATGGTTTTCGGTTTATTTTATTTCCTTTTCGGACCCGCTCCTTGAGGAAGGAGAATCTGCATTCGGGGAAGAGGAACCCAGGAATATCTTAGCCAGGCTGTTATATCTGTTTGAACCTGGCAAGGCCCTGGCGGATTACGGGAATCATAAAATTTTTCTGCGGCGGCTCAGGGTGCGGCCTGCTGCATAATAAGGGCGCAAAGATATCCGCCATAAGTGCCTAGGGCATAACCAAGCACTGCCAGGAGTACTCCCACCGGCGCCAGTGAGGGATGAAAAGCCGCCGCGACAATGGGCGCCGAAGCTGCGCCTCCTACATTGGCCTGGCTTCCTACCGCCAGGAAAAAGAAAGGTGCGCGGATAAGTTTGCCTACCGCAAATAACAGCAGCCCGTGAATGCTGATCCAGATCAGCCCCACGAGGAACAGCCCCGGGTTATCGAAAATTGCCAATACGTCCATTTGCATGCCAATGGTGGCCACCAGCACGTAGAGGAACACGCTGCCTATCCGCGAAGCTCCCGCCCCTTCCAGGTTCCTTGCGCGGGTCAGGGACAGGATCATCCCAAAGGCGGTAGCCAGCACTACCAGCCAGAAAAATCCGGAAGTGAGGCTGAACTTGTCCAGGTAAGGGGCGTTTTCACCTATCCAGGGCGCAATGATGTCCGAAAGATAGTGTGCTATTCCTGTCAGTCCCAACCCAATGCCAATGATCTGCATGGTATCCCCCAGTTTTGGTATCCGCAGCGTGTTTTGCTGATAGATTTCCATTTTACTTTTCAGCTCGTTTACCGCCGAAGCGTCGGCCTTGAAAAAACGGTCCATTCGCGCGGATATACCGGCTCCGTAGAGTAAAAAGGCTAGCCAGATATTGGCGATGATCACATCCACCGCGATCATCGCCGAAAAGAGATCAGGGCTCGGTTCGAAAACGCGGTACATGGCGGCCTGGTTGGCTCCGCCCCCGATCCAGCTTCCGGCAATGGTTGACAAACCCCGCCAGACTGCCTCCGGCCCGGCGCCGCCCACGGTTTCAGGTGAGAAAACAGAAACCAGTAGAATCGCCAGCGGCCCGCCGATAATAATGCCTACAGTCCCTGTAATGAACATCAGCCCGGCTTTGCGGCGCAGCTTCCATATTTCCTTCATGTCAAGGCTCAGGGTAAAAAGCACGAGGCTGGCCGGCAGCAGGTAATTAGAGGCCATGTCATACAATCCCGACTGGGCTCCGGAAATAATGTTCATGGAATTTAAAACACTGGGCAGGAAGTAACAAAGCAAGAGCGAAGGCACCACCGCGTAGAATTTTTTAAAGAAAGGCCGTTCGCTTGCCGAGGTTTTGAAAACCAGCGCCAGGATCATTACCAGCAGCCCCAGCACAACGGCATCATTGCTTATCAAGGGTTCCGGCAGGGGAGTATTTTCCATAACAGGTTTGGTTAAGCGTCCCAAAATACAAAAATATTTCGCCCTGAATCATATCTTCGTATAACATGATCTCGGGAACCGCTTTATTACTGCTCATTGCTTTGGCTATCCTTTTCGTCGTAGCAGCGTCTTCGATAGGGAAGCTGCATCCTTTTCTTGCCTTGGTGCTGGCGGCTTTGGGGCTGGGGTTCGCGGTGGGAATGCCGGCGGATAAGATCCTGGATACCCTTACTTCCGGTTTCGGAAGCATTACGGCAAGTATCGGGCTTATTATTGTTTTCGGGACTATTATTGGCGTGGCGCTGGAAGAATCGGGTGCGGCCGGCCGCATTGCCCAAAGCCTGGTACGCGTTTTCGGCGCACGGCGGATCGTACTTGCCATGAGTTCTGTAGGCGGATTCGTAGGGATACCGGTATTTTGTGATTCCGGCTTTATCATTTTATCGAAACTTGCCAGGGATCTGGCTGCACAGACCGGTAAAAGTGCCGTAAGTATCAGCGTTGCCATGGCCGGAGGGCTTTATACCACGCATGTGCTTGTACCGCCGACACCCGGGCCGCTGGCGGCCGCGGCTAATTACGGAGCGGAAAGCTACCTGGGCCAGGTGATACTCGTAGGCTTACTCCTCTCCGTTCCGGGCGTACTAACCGGCTACTGGTGGGCGGTCCGGTCGGGAAGGAAATACGGGCAAGGCCGGCCCGCGAAGGAGGAAGGCCGCGCCGGGATGGATGGACACGCGCCGGGAACGGGCGGACACGCGCCGGAACCAGCCGCCGCTGGCAGACCATCCCTGCTTTTATCGCTGCTTCCCCTGCTGTTGCCGGTCCTGCTCATCGCAGGCGGCTCGGTCGCGGCCTTGCTGAGCGCCCCGGGCTGGCTTCTCTTTATCTGCAAACCGGTCGTGGCCCTGCTGATCGGGGTGTTCGCCTCCTTTTTCCTTTTTAAGAAAAGGGAAGGAATAACCCTTGATGACTGGATCGGGAAAGCGCTCAGCCAGGCCGGCCCTATTATTCTCATCACGGCTGCCGGCGGAGCTTTCGGCGCGGTTTTAAAGGCAACACCCCTGAATCTTATGTTCGAGTCCTGGATACAGGGACAAAACGTTTCCGGCATCTGGCTGCTGCCAATGGTGTTTTTACTGGCCGCCGGCCTGAAAACCTCCCAGGGTTCCTCTACGGCAGCGATCATTATCACTTCTTCTCTGGTGGCGCCGTTTTTACCTGCTTTGAATTTTACAGGGGGCCTGGAATTGGGAATACTCGTTTCGGTTACCGGCGCCGGCAGCATGGTGGTATCTCATACGAACGATTCCTACTTTTGGGTCGTATCCAGGTTCAGCGGAATGAGCATGCCCCAAACCCTCCGGACCTTTACCATGTCCACTTTACTGCAGGGAATTGCTATTCTTATTTCCGCCATCATCCTGCTTGCCCTGTTCCCGGGCTGATATCCGCGCTAGTGTACCAGGGCGATCATCAGGTCCATTACATTGGTTTGCGTGGGGCCCGTATGGATATGCCCGCCAGCCTGTTCAAAGAAGTGATAGGAATCGCAGTCGCGTAAAAAATCAGCAGGACGAAGACCTTTTCGACGAGCATTTTCCAGGGTAGCCGCGCTAACTACTGCCCCCGCCACGTCGGTAGGCCCGTCGGTACCGTCGGTGCCGGCAGAGAGCAGGGTAATATTTTCCTTTCCTTCCAGCGCAATGGCGGCGGCCAGGGCCAGGTGCTGATTACGACCTCCTTTGCCGCTTGCACGAACTTCCACGGTGCTTTCTCCGCCCAGCAGTAAACAGGCCGGCAGCGGGCCTTTATAATCAAGGGCTTGTTTTACCAGGAAACCGGCAAGTTCTTCCGCACGGCCTTCGGCGCCGAATCCCAGTAAGCGGGGATGGTATCCAAGGCCTTCGGCCTGCCGCGCTGCCGCCGCTATGGCCAGCTTGTTGCTGCCGATAACGTGGTTGCTCATATCTTTGAAAAGCGCATCGCCAGGTTTCGGCGTTTCGGGAACAGCGCCCCGGCTGCCTTTTTCCAGGTGATCCATTACAGCATGCGGGATCTCTTCCTCCAGGCGGAATCTCCTTATTACCTGCAAGGCGTCCTTAAACGTACTGGCATCGGGAGCCGTAGGGCCGGAGGCGATCACAGCCGGATTATTCCCTACCACGTCAGAGATGATCAGTGAGACCAGGGCAGCCGGCCTGGCGCAGCGCGCCAGTTGCCCGCCTTTGAGTGTGGAAAGATGTTTCCTGACCGTGTTAATTTCCGTAATAGCGGCTCCTGAACGGAGCAGCAGGTCTGAAACCCTCTGAAGGTCATCCAGGCTGATCCCATCCGCGCTGTCGGCCAGGAGCGCAGACGCACCTCCAGACAACAGGCAGATAACCAGGTCATTTTTACCGGCTTTATCCACCAGCGCCCGGATAGCGGCAGCGGCTTTAAGGCCGTTTTCGTCAGGCACGGGATGAGCGGCCTCTATCTGTTTTATTTTTTCCAGGGGAAGATCATGCCCATACTTGACCGCGATCAGCCCGCCGCTGATATGCTCGCCAAGTACCTGCTCAAGGGCCCGGGCCATACCGGCAGTCGCCTTTCCCGCGCCGGTAACATAGATGTTATTAAGCGAAGGGAGCGAGTAAATGTTTCCGCATAGCGTCAGCTGTTCCCCCAGATACGCACAGCGGACCTGATCAGCTTTTCCGGCCGGACTGCCTGAACCCCTTCCCGGAAAATAATTTCGGCGGCTGCGCTTGCATTCATAAAACCTCCCGGCATCAATTCTCCTGTTCCAGGGGAATTGCCGTTTCATCCTGTATCCCGGAAGGAGCGGATTCCAAATTATCATGATTTGCCCGGGCCAGTATGGAAACAGGCTTGCCAATGGTTTTATATTCTCCGGCGCCTTTTAGGATCGAAGCATATAACTGCTGATCACCCAGCGTGTTAACGGCCTGCTCAACGTCTTTGTCATACTTCAGGGAAGAAAGGATACGCCCCTCCTGGAAATAATACCGGGAAACAATTTCATTTTCCAGCAACTGGGTTATTTCGGGCCGGAATGTCAGCAGGTCTTCGGACTTATTATGCTGCAGCTTTTCAAGAAGCGCTTCATATTCCGGTTCCAGGTCTTTGAACCGCTTTTCTTTTGCGGTTACTTCTTTCAGGCGGTCCATCAGTTGCTCACTGCTGGTATGATAATCGAAATTCTTCTCTTCCAGCCAGCCGATAAAATCCTCGTATATCTCATCATTGATGCTAAAGGAAGCGACGGGAGAAATATTGTTATGCTGGTTCCTGAATTCCGTAGCATAATCAAAATGATAAAGGTTGTTCATAATGCTATACGTCACATTGCTGTACCGCATAGGCTCCGTATGGATATCGGGGTAAATGCCGCTGCCATCATATACCTGCCGCCCGTTGCCGGTATAGAATTCAGATATCAGGGAATCTGCGATGCGGGCGGCGCTGCCGTCCATGGCCCGGTGAGCGTAATCAAGTGCCTGGATACATCGCCCGCTGGGTGTATAATACTTGGCAATGGTCATTTTCAGCAGGGTATTATAAGGCATCCGCAGTGTTTGCTGCACCAGCCCTTTTCCGAAGGTACGCTGGCCCACGATGACCGCCCGGTCAAAATCCTGGAAAGCGCCGGCCACGATCTCCGAAGCGGAAGCGGTATTTTTATCTACCAGCACCGCAAGCGGGATCTCCATGTCCAGGGGCTTCCCCGAAGAACGGTAAGCAATAACATTCCTGTTGTCTTTGCCTTTTTGAATAACTACGGTATCCCCGTTCTCCACGAAAAAACCGACTATTTTAACAGCTTCCTGCAGGATACCGCCGCCGTTCCCCGAAGGTCGAGGATCAGGGAATTGATCTGCTCTTCCTCCTTTAGCTCCAAAAAGGCTTCTTTTACTTCGTCAGAAGCATCTTCCAAAAATTTATCCAGCTTAATGTAACCGGTTTTATCGTCCACGGTGCCGAAATAAGATACATTGTTAAAATGGATCCCGCCCCTTTTAATATTCTTTTCGATTAATTTTTCCTGGCCCGGCCTTCTTGCTACCAGTTTCAGGTCTGAGTTACGCGGGCCTTTCAAAAGTTCGCTTACTTCTTCGGGATTCTTCCCCGGCACAGGAATGCCGTCAATTTCCAGGATCTCGTCTCCAGCTCTTAAACCTGCTTTCCAGGCCGGAAAATCTTCATAAATTTCGGAAATATAGACTCCCCCGCTGCGGGACATGATCAGGGCGCCGATCCCGCCGTATTCGGTGCTGACGTAATTCAGCTTAAACTCGTCAATATCAGATTCAGGAATAAATTCTGTGTAAGGGTCAAGCGTGGACAGCATTCCTTCAATGCCTTTCTGCATCACCTCTCCCGCCTCAATCTCGTCCACATAATTCACATTGATTTCCCGGTAGATCGAAGTCATGATATCCAGGTTCTTGGATATATCAAACAAGTCATCTGCCGCGCGGAAAGAGAAAAGCAAAAAGGCGCCTCCCAGTACGACTCCCGCCATTACCCGCAAGCAGGTATCCCGTTTGTATTTTTTCATGGTGTTATTCGATTGTAACAGTAAGCCCTTCGAGCTTCAGGATATTGTAATATTCCACCAGGTCGGTTTTATTGCCCTCCATTATGACACACTTACCTTTATTATGAACAATATGGGCAATTTCTTCAGCTTCTGCCATTGTTTTTTTGAGATATTTTACCATGCAATTGATCACATGATCAAACGTGTTGTAATCATCATTCCACAACACCAGGGAGTTTTGGTTCCCGGAAGCTACCGCTGTTTCTTCCTTTTCAGCCACTTCGGGCTCAGGTAATTCCTGCGCCACGATAGTATCCGCACACCTCATAATCGGTTATTATTTAAATTCACCTGCATTTTCCGGATCATGAACACCAGTTCAGCCTTCCGCAGCCCGGTCAGACTCTGCAGGTTATCCACCAGCTGTTCTTCTCCTCCCGGAGTAAAGTTTAGCTGTTCAGCCCTTATATGATTAAAACGTCTTAAGATCTTCGCTCTGATCCGCTCCCAACCTTCATTAATAACCAGCTCTTCCATAATTAATATAAAGCGTTGCCGCTATTGCAAAAGTACCGAACAAAAACCAAAATCAAAAAAGCGCCTGGTATGGCATAGGATTTGTTTATTACGTTTTATGAAAAAGTCAATACACACAAGAACAATTGCCTTATCCCTTGCCGTCGCGGTGTCCGCGATGACTGTCACGAGTTGCGAAAGCCTGACGAAAACGCAGAAAGGCGCCGGCATCGGCGCTGTCGCAGGAGGTGCGCTTGGCGCATTGATCGGTAAAAAAGCCGGCAATACGGCCGCCGGCGCAATTATTGGTGCTGCGGTAGGCGGAACAGCAGGCGCTTTTATCGGAAAATACATGGAACGGCAGGCCGAAGAGATTGAACGGGAAGTCCCCGGAGCTACCGTAGAGCAATACGGCGAAGGCCTGGTGGTCCAGTTTGATTCCAAGGTACTTTTTGATTTTGACAGCTATGCGCTGCGCGATGAATCCAAAGACGCCATTTCCCAGCTGGCCGAAGTACTGAACAAATATGACAGTACGGAAGTAGTGATCGAAGGCCATACAGATAATGTTGGCAGCGATACTTACAACCAAAAGCTTTCCAGGCAAAGGGCGCAGGCCGTCGAAGACTATGCGCTTTCGCTTGGCATTGATCCGGGCCGCCTGTCCTCGAAAGGGCTTGGCGAGGCACAACCTATTGCTTCCAACGAAACGGAAGCCGGACGCCAGGATAACCGCCGGGTACAGTTCGTGATCGTAGCAAACGAAGCCCTGAAGAAAGAGGCGGAAGAACAAGCTTCCTTGTAGGAATGAAAAGAATTCTGGTTCTACTTTTCATAGGTATTACGCTGGCAGGTATCCATGCCTGCAAAAGCAGGAAAACAGTTAAAAGCTTCTCCCCGGGGGAAGCTTTTTCTGTTTCATCCGCTGACTCCCAGCTGGTGGAGCTGAAGCGGCAGCTTCCGCAAGCGGAAATAAGCCGTGTTCCCAAGGGAATAAAAGTCACTTTTGCATCGGGTATCCTGTTTGCGGTAAATGCCAGCAGCCTCTCTTCTCCGGCTCAGGAATACCTGGAAAAACTGGCAGGCGTATTACAAAGACATCCCGCCGGCCGCATCCTCATAGAAGGCCATACAGACATCACAGGCACTACCGATTACAATAAAACCCTTTCAGAAAAAAGGGCGGAATCCGTTAAAACCTATCTCGTAAACCAGGGAATAGTTCCGGACCGGATAAACACCGCGGGTTACGGTGAAGCGCGGCCCGTGGCTACCAACAGCACGCCGCAAGGACAGGAAAAAAACCGCCGGGTAGAATTATTTATCATGCCCTGAAAGATTACGCGCCGGACCCGGATTTTTTTCTATATTTGAATCAGCTGACTTATAAGAATTATAACACATTAAAATCTTTAATAGCATGAAAAAGCCAGGAATCATTCTCGCCGTAACACTTTTTGTATTTTCAGGCAGCAATGTCGCCGCCCAGGAATCCGTAACGGATATAAAACTGGATAAAAGTCCTCTGGATATCTCCTATCACCGCGATGCCGATAAGCAACCCCTGGCTAAAGTGCAGTATTCCCGCCCGTCCAAAAATGGGAGGACTATTTTTGGTGAGCTGGAGCCCTTTGGCAAAGTTTGGAGGACAGGCGCCAACGAAAGCAGCGAGATCCGTTTCTTTACTGATGTATCTTTTGGCGGCAAGGACATTCCCGCAGGCACCTATTCCCTGTTCACTATTCCTGATGAAGAGAACTGGACGGTAATCCTAAACAGCGCCACAGACCAGTGGGGCGGCTATTCCTATGACGAAAGCAAAGATGTGGCGAGGGTAGAAGTCCCGGCCCAGCGAACAGCGGGAACCGTAGAATTACTGACCATTTATTTTGACGGGGAAAACCCGGCGAAAAGCGACCTGGTGATCGCCTGGGACAACACCGTTGTAAAGGTGCCGGTTGAATTCAATCAATAGGATCAGCGGTAGCGGATCAGTTTCGATATTATTTCGTCATTTCCCCGGTCGAATTTCAGCCATAATTCGGTTGGAGTAAGGCGTTCAATCGCGTAAACCCGGATGGCTCCATTGAGCTGGGTAGAAAGCGATGTATCGCTGAGCAGCTGCCAGGAACCGTAAAAATGCTGTCCGGGAAGGCATTCATCACCTGTAATGCCGCAAATATATTCGTAGTCAAGGCGACCCTGGTAGCCATTACTGAAAAAAATATGCTGAAGCTGGGTGGGATCCGAATTTTTCCCGTTGATTGTGCGGGCGGATTCCACCCAATGTTGCCCGATGAGGGTGTAGCGGTTATCTTCCCTTTCTTTTCCACAAGAAATGGCCAGGATTATGAGAGGCAGGCAGAGCGCTAAGAGCTTTTTCTTCATTCCACGCTCCTGATATACTGCCTGTAATGCACGTAACGTTCTACCAGTAACATCAGCAGCAGCGCAATAAGCCCGATAAAATAGTGGCCCAAACCTTCGAAAAGGCTTCCAAGTGAACTGCTGATACCGGAAAGCCACCTTTCCTCTACCGGAGATCCGCTGCCGCCTGAAAATAAGGCGCTGCCCCCGGAAAAAACGAACAACAGGCCTAAAGTAAACAAAAGGGCGCCTCCCAGGAACGCGGCAACTCCGTAAACGATCCGCTTATCGGTACGGGTTTGCAGGGGGGAAGCCCTGAAGGCCAGCTCCTGGTCCCAGGCTTCCATGACCCTGGCTGTAAACCGCATGGAAGGCACTTCCGGTTCCATAGAGCTAAGCGCATGGCTTAGCACGCTAAGCTCTTCCAGCTGCTTCCGGTTCCGGGGGTCAGCCTCCAGCCATTGTTCCAGCTCCGCCTTTTCGGGCCCGGACAATCTTCCTTCCGCATAATCCCATAATTGATCTTCCCTTGTCTTTTTCATAACAATTCCCTCGCTTCCTCCTTTAGAATAACTTCCAGCCGGGAACGAAAACGCTGCCGGGACCGATGAAGTTTCACTTTCACCGTGCCCGCCGGCATGCCCATGGTGCGGGCTATTTCGTCCAGCGACTGCTCCCCAAGATAAAACAATGTGAGAATAGTTGCATCATCAGGAAGCAATCTCTCAATTGCCTTTTCAATATACTGCCTTTCAATTTTCTTTTCAATTAAAGATGCCGTATCCCCGGACTGAAAGCCTGCCGTATTTACCGGGCGTTCTTCATCATCAAGGGATAAAAAACTGTGCCGCTTTTTCCGTAAATGGGTCATAGCCGTTGTATAAACGATCGTATACAGCCAGGTGGTGAATTTTGACTGCCCCTGGAAGCCGGAAAGATTGCGGAAAGCTTTTAAAAAACTATCCTGGGCAATTTCTTCCGCGTCCTCGCGACTACGGGTAAAACGCATGGCAAGCGTAAAAACGTACTGCTGATGACGTTTTACCAATGCTTCATAGGCCCTCCTTTCTCCGCTAAGGGCCTTTTCTATCAGTTCAATATCTGTATTGCTGCCGGTCATTGATCAGCATTAAGACGCATGGCGGCTGCCACTGGTTACACCGGTGCCTTTACCCTCTTTAAAAAAATAACTAAGTTTGGCCCGCATTTGTAATATACATCGTAAACAATATAAATACCGTAAAGTGAACATAAAATTACTTCTTCTGGCTGCCTTTATTACTTTTAATTTTTTCGCCCGCGCTCAAAATACATCCGGCCTTCAGGGTTCGGTCAGCAACGAGCTTTCAGCGCCGCTGGAAGGCGCATCCATTACGATCTTAAATACGAACTTCAGCACGTTTACCAGTGAAGATGGGGATTTTCAATTTGTAGATATTCCTTATGGAGACTACGTGATCCAGGTAAGCGCTGCCGGTTATGCAAGCATTCACCGGGAAGTACAACTCCCCGCGGACAGCCGCCTTGACCTTCAGCTTTCCCGTGCGGCTGACCAGCTGGATGCTGTTACGGTCACGGCCCAGAAAAGGGAAGAAAACCTTCAGCGCGTCCCCTCAGTATCAGTACGCTTCCTGCCAGAAAGGTAGAAGAGTACCATCTCTGGAACGGCAAGGACCTGGCGGCTATTGTACCGAACCTCTATGCCGCAAATCCCGGCGATAACCGGAACGTGGTTTCCATACGGGGTATCGCCACCACTTCCTATGATCCCGCGGTGGTCACGTATATTGACGGAGTAAGCCAGTTCGGCCTGGATACCTATATTGCCCAGCTTCTCGATATCGAGCGGATAGAAGTTTTGCGCGGCCCGCAGGGAACGCTTTACGGAAGAAACGCCATGGGCGGGGTGATCAATATCATCACCCGTCAGCCGGGGAACACTTCCAGCGGCTATGTCCGGGCCGATATTGGTAATTATGGCCTGCAGCGTTACGGTTTCGGGCTGCGTACCGCGCTGGTAGAAAACAGGTTATTCCTGGGCGCGGCCGGCATGTATGACCAGACAGACGGTTATTATACCAATGTCTTTGATGATTCGGACTATGACCAGGCACAAAGCTTCATGGGCAATTATTACCTGAAATACCTGGCAAGCTCCCGCTGGTCCCTGACCCTGAACGTGAAGCACGATCAGAACCGCAACCAGGGCGCTTTCCCCCTGGTATCCAGCCCGGAAGAAGCCCTGGAAAATCCATTTGACGTAAACCAGAACGCCGTAACCGACCTGGTGGATAAAGTATTTAACGCCTCGCTGTCCGCAAACTATTACGGGGAAGCGGTCAACTTCAGCTCCCAGACCGCCTGGCAGAGCAATCACCGTTACTATACGCAACCCATTGACGGCGACTTTTCACCCGCGGATATTTATTCCATTATCAATAACTACGGAAGGGACTGGAACAACGTGAAAGTGCTTACCCAGGAATTCAGATTTTCCTCAACCGGCTCAGATGACTCGCCTTTCGAATGGACGGCCGGCCTGTACGGTTTTTACCAGGACAACCCGGTACGGCAGGGCACGCATCTGGGGAAAGACGTGGAATTCGCAGACATGGACCCTTCCATGGCGAATACGACAACGATTACCACCAATGAGGGCAGCGGCTTTGGAGTGGCAGTTTACGGCCAGGGCACGTACCGGCTTACGGAAAAGCTGGCAATCACCGCCGGCCTGCGCTATGATCATGAAGAAAAGGAACTGAGCGTAAAAGGGGAATTCCTGCAGGGGGAGCAGCCACCTATGATCATTCAGCCGGATACCGCCGCGGACGCCGGCTTCAATGCTTTTTCTCCGAAGTTAAGCCTTGCCTACGACCTTTCGGAACGCCATCATACCTACCTGACGTACAGCCGGGGCTTCCGTGCGGGGGGGATTACGCAGTATTCCGGCCAGCCAAACCAGCCGCCGCTGTACTCTTACGAGCCGGAGTATTCCAATAATTTCGAAGCGGGAATAAAAAATATGCTGGCCGGCGGAAAACTTCGCCTGAATTTCAGCGCCTTTTACATGAAAGTTACTGATGCCCAGGTGCCTACATTGGTACTGCCTCAGGCCATTACCATTACCCGGAACGTTGGCGAACTGGAAAGCAAGGGCCTGGAAATGGAAGTAGCCGCTACTCCGCTGAAAGGCCTGGAAGCAGCCTGGAATTTCGGTTATACCGATGCCGTATATACCAGCCTGCAGGTACCCGGTGAGGAAGGAACGCTGAACCTGGACGGCAACCGGCAATTATTTACCCCGAACGCAACCTCTATGTTATCGCTGCAATATACGTATACCCCGCCATCCCATCCGGGCATTCAACTGATAGCCGGGGGGCAATGGCAATATACCGGCAGCCAGTATTTTGATTTAAAGAATACCATCGAACAGGCAGGCTATTATTTGTTTCACGCCAGGGCCGGTGTTGCCACCGGGAAGTTTGAAGTATTTGCCTGGGGGCGGAATATCCTGGATAAAACCTATATAGATTACGCGTACGATTTTCGCGCGGCTCACCTGGGCGATCCGGGAACTTTCGGCGTTTCTGTGACGGCCAGGCTGTAAAACCGGGGCCTGGCCGGCCGGGTGTAACCTGGCCGGCAATTCTTTCGTCATAGTCTGCAGAAATAAAAAATAAGATAATGAACGCAGACGTAGTTGTTTTCCTGGTACCTATTATTAGTACCATTGCTATATGCGCCCTGATTTTCGGGATCCGGTATTTTATTAACCGCGAAAAGATGGCCATGATAGAGCGGGGGCTTTCAAGCGTAGAAAAGAAACGGAATTACAGCCTCATGCTGGCATTCGGCTTACTTTTCGTCGGTTTCGGCACGGGCTTATTTATTGCTTTTCTGCTTACCGAAGTGGCCTTTGGCTATCTTTCAACCGAAAACGCTGTCGCTATTTATTTTTCCATGATCTTCATTTTTGGGGGCCTGGGGCTTACTGCCTCTTACCTGATCTCCGAGAAGAAGGAACGGGAAAAAGAAGAACGGAATTATTAATGCAAGGATACAGGCCCGGTTATTGATCGTTTCCGGTCTGAAAAGCAAGCCCTGTCCCGAACTTCTCCTGCGCCGGCATATCCTGTACCATACCGGCGATTACAGAGAACAGGCAGGGCCTTGCTGCATTAAGCAGGACGTGAAGCACAAACACTATTTATTCAATACCACCCGGAAAGTAGTCCCTTTCCCTACTTCAGACTCCCTCACAAATACCTGCCCCTTATGATAGTTTTCCACAATGCGCCGGGTAAGAGAAAGGCCCAGTCCCCATCCCCGCTTACGCGTCGTATAACCCGGCTGAAAAACCGTCTCGTGCTTTGACCGCGGAATTCCCACACCGGTATCTTTAATATCCACGTAAACATGACTCTTATTCTGGGAAATATGAATGCTTATTTTTCCCTCATTGCCCCCAATTGCGTTGGCCGCGTTCCTGCAAAGGTTTTCAATGACCCATTCAAATAACTGCGTGCTGATCAAGCCTTCCGCCGGATCGCCGTTGATCTCGAAGGTTATTTTTTTAGACGTTCGCTTTCGCAGGTAACCCACGCAGCGAACAATCTCTTCCCGGATATTATACCGCTTAAGTACAGGAGTGGACCCTATTTTCGAAAACCGGTCTGCGATCAACTGCAGACGGTTCACATCATTGTCCATTTCCTCGAAAATAGGATCGTTCGTGGTATTGTACTTGTCTTTCAAAAGTTCCATCCAGGCCATCATGGAAGAAATAGGCGTACCCAGCTGGTGCGCTGTTTCCTTCGACATGCCAACCCATACCTTGTTCTGTTCCGAGCGGCGCGAATTGCTGAAAGCCAGGTAAGCCACGACCAGGAATACGGTGATGATGCTCAGCTGAATATAGGGAAAATAGCGCATCTGGGTAAGCAGCCAGGAATCCTTGTAATAAGCATACTGCTTCACACCCTGCGCCGTTTCCCAGACAATGGGCTCATGCTGCTCCCTCATGTATTCCAGTTGCTGCCTGAAATAACCGGGGTCGTACTTCAGCGATTTATTCCCGTTGGTTCCGGACAAGCTGGCGGTTTCCTTTTTAAAGGTGCGGGTGGAATCCAGGTCTTTGGTTGCCTGGATATCCCCTTCGCCATTGACAACGATCACGGGAACGCTGGTTCCTTCCTTTACCACGAAGAGCAGAAAATCGATAAATTCCTCATCCTCGGTTTCCGCCAGTTCCAGCTGCGACTTTGCCCATAATTCCGCTCCCTTTCGCTCTGATTCGGAAATCTGGTCTACCAGGTAATTGGTATAATAAAGCGATAGTATGCCAATCATCGTAGCCGTGATCAGCAGGAAGTACTTCCATCGCCGTTTTTGTTCAAAATAACTCATTCATCGAGCAAATTACGAAAACCTCTGCACAAAGACCTTACCGGATTACTTACCTTTGTGCCATGGAGAAAAAAGTGAGGGTACGTTTTGCACCCAGCCCTACCGGCCCGCTGCACATGGGCGGTATCCGCACCGCCTTATACAATTATTTGTTCGCCAGGAAACATGGCGGCGATTTCCTGCTGCGCATAGAAGACACGGATCAGAACCGCTATGTGCCCGGCGCGGAAAACTATATCGTGGAAGCCCTGCGCTGGTGCGGAATCCCACCCAACGAGGGTGCTGGGTTTGGAGACGGGCCCTTTTCTCCCTATCGCCAATCTGAACGGAAAGAACATTATCGCCTTTATGCGGAACAGCTGGTGCAACAGGGATCCGCTTATTATGCTTTTGATACGCCGGAAGAACTGGACGCCCTGCGGGAACGGCTGAAGGCCGAAAAGTCGGCCGTGCAGCAGTACGGCCCATCCACCCGCGAGGGCATGAATAATTCTCTTTCTTTAGACAAGGAGGAAGTCCGCAGCCGAATAGAAAGGGGCGAACCCTATGTGATCCGGATGAAAATGCCGGCCAGCGGGGAAGTGGTATTCCGCGATATCATACGCGGCGAAGTACGCGTGCAAACCGCCACCCTTGATGATAAAGTATTGTTCAAGTCGGACGGTATGCCCACCTATCACCTGGCCAACGTGGTAGATGACCACCTGATGGAGATCAGCCATGTGATCAGGGGTGAGGAATGGCTCCCTTCCACGCCGCTTCATGTACTTTTGTACCGCCTTTTCGGCTGGGAGCAGCCGGAATTCGCCCACCTGCCCTTATTGCTGAAACCTGACGGCAATGGAAAACTAAGCAAGCGTGACGGGGACCGCCTGGGCTTCCCGGTATTCCCTCTTGAATGGAAGGATCCAATAAGCGGGGAAACCAGCAGCGGTTACCGCGAAAAGGGCTTCTTTCCGGAAGCGTTTATCAATATGCTGGCGCTGCTCGGATGGAGTCCTGCTGATGAGCGGGAAATAATGAACCTCCGGGAACTTACCGAAGCTTTCCAGCTGGAAAAAGTCCATAAAGCCGGCTCCAAATACAATTACGAAAAAGCGCTGTGGTTTAACCAGCAATACCTGCAGCAGCAAAGCGATCATGAACTGGCGGGCCTCTTCCTGCCCTTGCTTGCGGAAAAGGGTGTGCAGGCAAGCGAAGCGTTCACCACCCGGGTAGCGGGCCTGGTAAAGGAGCGCTGCAGCCTTAGCGCCGACCTTTGGGAACAAAGCTGGTTCTTTTTCCTTCGCCCTGAAAGCTACGATACGGAATCCGTGAAAAAGAAATGGGATGCCGGGAAAAAGGCATTTTTTGATAAGGTTATCCAGCTCTTTGAGTCGGATCAGGCGCTATGGGCAGCCGACGCCGCATCTTCCCCGGAACCTGTTCCCGGCGAGCAGCTGCTGGAAGAAAAATTCAAAGCCCTGATGCAGGAGGAAGGCCTGAAACCAGGCGAGGTTATGCTGCCGCTGCGCATTATGCTCACCGGCGGCAAGTTCGGCCCGGCTGTTTTCAGCATCGCCGCCCTGCTTGGCCGCGAAGAAACCATTTATCGCATCCGTACGGCCCTGCCGGCTTTCGACTGAAGGCGGTAAAATTATCCTTTACCAGCCATTTTCGCCCAGGTATCCTTCAGGGTAACCGTGCGGTTGAATACCGGCTTTCCTTCCCGGCTGTCCATGTCGGCGCAGAAATAGCCTTTTCGCATGAACTGGAAACGGTCGCCGGGTTTCGCCTCGGCAAGCGAGGGTTCAATCATGGCGTCCGGAATAACCTGTAAAGAATCGGGGTTTACCAGTTCGCGGAAGTCTGCTTCTTCCCCTGCCGGGTTTTCCGTAAGGAATAAGCGATCGTACAACCGTACTTCGGCCTGTTTTGCATGTGCGGCGCTCAGCCAGTGGATGGTCCCTTTTACTTTGAGGCCGCTGGTGTCCTGGCTGCTCCGGCTTTCGGGAATGTAGGAACAGTAAATGACAGTGATATTTCCGTCCGCGTCCTTTTCAAAATTCTCGCATTTTACAATGTATGCGCTCTTGAGGCGGACCATATTGCCTACCGCAAGGCGAAAGAATTTTTTCGGAGGATTTTCCATAAAGTCCTCCCGCTCGATATACAGTTCCCGGCCGAAGGGTACCTTACGCGTACCTGCCGAAGGGTCTTCCGGATTATTATCCGTCTCCATCTCCTCAAAGCTGTTCTCCGGGTAATTGCTGATCACCAGCTTTACCGGGTCCAGGACGGCCATAACCCGGGTGGCCGTTTTGTTAAGATCTTCCCGGATGCAATATTCCAGCAGGCTTACGTCTATCATATTGTCACGGCGCTGCACACCCACCTTCTCGCAGAAATCGCGGATAGAAGCAGGCGTATAACCCCTTCGCCGGAAGGCGCTGATGGTAGGCATGCGGGGATCGTCCCATCCATCCACGATCTTCTCTTCCACCAGCTGCAGCAGCTTGCGCTTGCTCATGACGGTATAACTCAGGTTCAGCCGCGCAAATTCATATTGTTTCGAAGGAAAGATGTTCAGTTTCTCAATAAACCAATCGTATAAGGGACGGTGTACCACAAATTCCAGCGTGCATATGGAATGGGTGATCGCTTCCATGCTGTCGCTCTGCCCGTGGGCAAAGTCGTACATCGGGTATATGCACCAGTTATCGCCTGTACGGTGATGATGCGCAAATTTAATGCGGTACATTAGAGGATCGCGCAAATGCATGTTGGGGCTGGCCATGTCAATTTTAGCACGCAGCACCTTTTCGCCCTCCCGGAATTCGCCCTTGCGCATTCGCTCAAACAAGTCCAGGTTTTCTTCAACGCTCCTGTTCCTGCAGGGGCTCTCCTTCCCGGGTTCGGTTGGCGTGCCTTTTAACCGCGCGATCTCTTCGGCCGAAGCGTCGTCCACATAGGCATGGCCGTCCCTGATCAGTTGCAGGGCGTATTGATACAGCTGTTCGAAATAATCGGAAGCGAAATGCTCTTCCGCCCATTCAAAACCCAGCCATTTAATATCTTCTTTTATCGAGGCAACATAATCGGCTTTTTCCTTTGCGGGATTAGTATCATCAAAACGAAGGTTGCATTTTCCGCCGAAACGCCTCGCCAGCCCAAAATTCAGGCAGATGGACTTGGCATGACCTATATGGAGGAAGCCGTTAGGTTCAGGAGGGAAACGGGTATGTACCCTTCCCCCGTGTTTCCCATCGGCAATGTCCTTTTCAATAATATCTTCTATGAAGTTATTCGACCGTTCTTCGCTCATCGTCTGTTTAAATATCCTGCAAATCTAACAAAACTGTTGATTACAAAGGAGCGGGCGCCGCCAGGTCCCTCCTTTGTTGCCGCCGGCGCATTATTTATACGCAGCTTCGTTACGCAGCGCGGTCCTGATCCGGGTACCTGCGTACTGCCTGGTGATCGAAATACGCGTGTGGCAAATACTAAATTCGTTCACCCCAAACCTGGCTGTTTTTGCCCCTGCCTGCTTTAAAAAAAATCTCCATAGTCACCGCTAGGCAGATTTTTTTTTCATTGTCAGGAACAAAAACAGCATTGGCTTAAGTAAACCAATTTAGTATTTGCCACACTAGAGAAGGCTTCTTGCCTTAAATTCAAGGTATTTGTTGATGGTATTAATAGTAAGGTCGGCCGGAGGGGTCAGCAGGGCCTGGATCCCGTGCAGGTTAAGTTCTTTCACGATCAGCCGTTTTTCGTAGGCGAACTTTTCGGCAGTTGTTTTCAGGTAAATACTTTCGGTATCGGCGGGATAACTGTCCAGCACTTCTTTCAGCTCGGTATTTTCAAAGAAAACGGTCAGCAGCAGATGGTACTTTGCCAGGCCCTTTAAATAGGGCAGCTGCCTCTTCATTCCGGAAAGGCTTTCAAAATTAGTAAAAAGCACCAGCAGGCTGCGTTGCGTTACCTTACGCCGCAGGGTAGCATACAGTAATTCATAATTGGATTCCAGGTATTGGGTACGCTGGTTATAAAGTACCTCCAGGATCGTATTAAGGTGAGACCGTTGCTTCCCGGCCTGTACCATGTTTCCCATTTTATTTGAAAAAGTGACCAGCCCTGCCTTATCGCCTTTCAGCAATGCCGTATTGGCAAGGACAAGAGAGGCGTTGATCGCATAATCCATCAGGCTAAGCCCCTCAAAGGGCATTTGCATGCCTCTGCCCTTGTCAATCAGGCTGTATACCTGCTGGGAACGTTCTTCCTGGAAAGCGTTCAGCATGATATCCCCTTTCCTGGCCGTAGCCTTCCAGTTAATAAAACGCGGATCATCCCCGATCACATAGTTACGGACCTGCTCAAATTCCATGCTGTTACCCAGGCGGCGCACTTTTTTTATTCCCGCTTCCTGCAGCCGGTTGGAAATGGCCAGCAGTTCAAAGCGTCGCATCTGAAGAAAGGAGGGGTACACCTTTACCGTTTCTTCCTGCTCGAACCGGAACCGCCGCTGCACCAGCCCCAGGCGCCCTGAAGCAAATAAGTTAAGCGCTCCGAAATCGTACTCGCCCCGCTTTACCGGCCTGAGCTGGTAAATAATTTCTTTTGTTTCCGCACTGCGCAAGCTAGTCCGGTATAGCAGATCGCGTTTCTGGAACTGGAAAGGTAATTCATCGATCAATTCCAGCCGGATGGAAAAAGGGTAGCGGTTTTCAAGATAGATAGAAATATCATTAGCGTTTCCGTTGGACAAACGTTCCGGCAAAAGCCGCCTGGCAAAGAGCGGGTCCTTTAAACGGAAAAGGGCGTATATATCAAAAACGGAAAGCAGGATCAGCAGGAAAAAGGCCAGCCGGGCAATAGGGAAAAGAGAAGGAAAGGGAAAGGCGAAAAGGAACAGGGCAGTGATTATCCCCACAGCGATAAAGAACCGTCCTTTTAAATAGAGCCTTTTTAACATGCTACCGGGGGACTTCCAGCTTCTGCACGATCTGCTTGATAACACCTTCTACGGCATGCCCCTCCATTTCCCGTTCGGCGGTAAGCTGGATCCGGTGGCACAAAACCGGCACGGCCAGCTCCTGGATATCTTCGGGGGTAATAAAATCCCTTCCCCGTATGGCGGCAAGCGCTTTGGAAGCGTTCAGCAGCGCTACAGATGCGCGGGGAGAGGCGCCGAGAAAAAGAAAAGGATTATTCCGTGTTCCGGTTACCAGTTTGGCAATGTATTCCATTAGTTTAGGTTCCACATGCACCTGGCGTACCTTCTCTCTGGCATCGGCTATGGCAGCTGTTGAAACGACAGAAGCAATGCCGGAGGCAGGGCCGGCCACATCGTGATGACCGGCAAGTATCCTGATCTCTTCTTCCAGGCTGGGGTAAGGCACCTGGATCTTGAACAGAAAGCGGTCTAACTGAGCTTCGGGGAGCCGGTAGGTTCCTTCCTGCTCTATAGGGTTCTGGGTGGCCACGACAAGGAAGGGTATGTCCATTAGATAAGTGGTCCCGTCATTGGTTACCTGCCGCTCTTCCATTACTTCAAATAAGGCGGCCTGCGTTTTTGCCGGCGCCCGGTTGATCTCGTCTATTAAGATAACATTGGAAAAAATGGGGCCCTTCCGGAATTCGAACTGTGTTTTTGCCGGGTGGAAAACGGAGGTACCCAGGACATCGGAGGGCATCAGATCGGGCGTGAACTGGATGCGGCTGAAACCGGTATCCAGGGTTTTCGCCAGTGTCTTGGCCATGAGGGTTTTTGCAACACCAGGCACGCCTTCTATCAGCACGTGGCCGTCCGCGAGAATAGCGGCAATCAATAGTTCAATTACTTCATCCTGGCCCACTACCACGCGGGAAAACTCTTCTTTTATTTTCTGCACGCTTTCGTTCAAACTGCTGAAATCGGTGCGTTGGGGAAAATCGGGTGCCAGGTTTCCGGCGGAAAGTTCTTCTGATGCCGGTGTTGAAGACGCTTCCGGAGAAGGCTCCCCGGCCTGGTCCATATCATTTTTATCCATAAGGTAAAGGTAATAATCCGGACGGAAAAATACAGTCCCCGTCAATTACCCGCTTGCATCAGCCGATGAAGGGCTATTCCGAGCGTAATGATCTGACAGGATTCATCAAGGCCGCCCGGATACTTTGAAAACTTATTGTCAAAAGTGCGATCAGCAGAATGGCCAGGCTGGTCAAAACGAACACGCCCAGGCTCATCTCCACCCGGTAGGGATAATTATTCAGCCATTGCTGCATAAAAAACCATGCGGCCGGAATAGCAATAAGCAGGGCGGCAAGCACAAGCTTCATAAAATCATGCGAAAGAACCATGATAATTCCGGGGATACTCGCTCCCAGCACTTTCCTTACCCCTATCTCCTTGGTTCTCTGTTCGATAACCATCAAAGCCACCGCAAACAGCCCGAGGCAGGAAAGCAGGATGGCAATGCCGGAAGCAAAACCAAAGACCTGCGAGAGCCTCTCTTCATCCCTGTACTGGGCATCAATGTTCTCATTCAGAAAGGAGCCGAGAAATTCCGAGCGGGGGGCCGCCTCTTTCCAGGCCTGCTTTAATTTATCCATCGAACCTGCCAGGCTTTGGGGGGATACGCGCACAAAAATGTAG
Source organism: Anseongella ginsenosidimutans (assembly GCF_008033235.1). Lineage (GTDB taxonomy): Bacteria > Bacteroidota > Bacteroidia > Sphingobacteriales > Sphingobacteriaceae > Anseongella > Anseongella ginsenosidimutans. The sequence goes on along the minus strand of NZ_CP042432.1, from coordinate 1,254,907 downwards.
CTTATCGCTTCCTCATTGGAAAAGTGCATGGTAATGGGCTGCACCTTATTGGCCAGTGAATACAAATGAAAGTCGGGTACCAGGCCAATCACCTGGTAGGGAGTGGCGCCCGTATCGGTTTGAAAGAATTTCCCTACCGGATCAGTCATGCCCAGCTTTTGGGCCAGGCTCTCGCTGATAATGACCCGGTGGTCTGCATCAGCGGGAAAAGCTGGATCGAATTCCCTGCCCGCCAGCAATTCAATATCAAGTGTTTTAAGGTATTCATAGTCTACCAGCAGCCAGTCTGTCGATACCTCTTGCCCTTTGTAGTTAAAACTTATTACTGACCGGGTACTGCTGCGGTCGCGGCCAATGCCAAGATTCACCCCCGTTCCTGTGATGGCTTGTATCTGCGGATCATTCGCAAGCATGTTGCGCATACGCCCGAGGGCCTGCCTGCCGTCTACTTTGCTTCCCACGGGAATGCTGATCACCTGCTCCTTTTCAAAGCCAAGCGGCTGCTTCCGCAGGTAATTCACCTGGCGGGCGGCAGTAATTGTACAGCAGATAAGCAAGCTCGCCATCGCAAACTGCATCACGATCAGGGAATTTCGCAAAAGGCCGGGGCGCTTTAGCGATACTTTCCCTTTCAGTACTTCTACCGGGTTGAACCTGGAAAGCTGCCAGGCAGGATAACCGCCGGCTGCCAGCGTGAGAAGGGCCAGCACCCCAAGCATCAGGGCGGCAAAACCCGGGCTAAACAGCCAGGAAGGGTTGAGCGGGGCCTGGAACAATGCATTGTATTGCGGCAAAAGCAGCCAGGCGAGCAGGCCTCCAACCAGGAAACCCGCAACGCATATCATAGCAGCTTCTCCCCATATTTGAACAAAAAGCTGGCTTTTAAGCGCCCCCAACGATTTACGGACCCCCACTTCCCTGGCCCTGGTAAAGGACCTTGCCACATTCAGGTTAATAAAGTTGATACCTGCGATCAGCAGAATAAAAAATGCGATACCCAGTATGGCATAGATCACCGTTGCGGGTACTCCTCCCCCTATTTCCGTATCAAAATGAACCCGGGAAAGCAATTGCAGCCGCAGCGCGAAAATATCCCCTGCTTGTCCGGCCGGGCGCCTTTTTTTTCCAGTACTTCGAAGCTGCGCGGAAAGTACTTTTGGGTAAAGGGCTTTAGCCGGGCTGTGAGCGTTCCGGCGTTTGCATGGGGCGCCAGCTTCAGGAAAACCGTGTGTGAATAGGCATCCCATTTATCTTTATCGGTTTGGTAGGCGGGATGATTTTCTATCCGCATCAAGGCATTATACCGGATTGAAGAGTTCTCAGGGGCGTTTTCCAGGACGCCTGTAACAATATATACCTTGTTTTCGCCCATGGTTCCAATCTGCAGCTGCTTGTTCAAGGGATCCTCTTCGCCGAAAATATCCGCGGCCATATCGCTGCTAATGACAATGCTGCCCGGATCTTTCAGCGCAGTTTCCCGGTTCCCTTTAATCATGGGAAAGGAAAATATCCGCAAAAAATCCGCGTCGGTCATGGTGAGCGTTTTGTCGAAATATTTTCCCTGGTACTCCACCTGGCTTCCCATGGTCATAACCCTTGCGGCCGCTTCCACTTCCGGGTATTCCTCTTTGAGAGCCGGGGTAAGCGGCATGGGCATAGAGCCCTTCCTCTCTGCATTCTCAGGATCATTGGAAAAGAAGTAAGCCTGGAATATGCGGTCCTTATCCTGGTGAAAGGAATCATAATTCAAATGAAACCAGGCAGTCAGAAACAGAAAAATGGACGTACAAAAGGCCGCTGAAAGACCCAATACATTAATAGCGGCATAGCCCTTACTTTTCCAAAGGCCGCGAAAAGCGATTTTAAGGTAATTCTTTAGCATAATGGGCTCTGACGCAAGAAACCTGCCATGCACTGAAAGCCGCTGCAAATCAAAAATAAGCAGCTTTTAACCTTCCCTCTGTCCGGAAATGAACGATCATTGTCCGTTTCCGGACAAGCCGCACTAGCAAGGTTAAACCTTTTTCATCCCGACAGCTCTAATGTGATAAATATAATGAATATGAATACGAAAAAGACCTTGCTGTTCAGCATGTTACTTTTTGCTGTCAGCTTGCCGGCCCTGGCACAGGAAAAGGCCGGGGGACAGCGCCGGGCAAGACCGGGCAGCGAGCAAATGATCACGGCCATGAAGGAGCGGCTGGACCTGAGTGAAGACCAGGTAGTGAAGATCCGGGAAATCTATAAAAAATCACGGGAAGAATTCGGGAAGTTTCGCCAGGAGAATGCGGAAGCAAATGACCAGCAGCGGGAGAAATTAAGGGAGCTGCGAAAAAAGCAGCAGCAAGACATCCATGCTGTTTTAACAGAAGAGCAGCAAAAGGAACTGAAAGCATGGAGAGAGGAACGGCAGCAAGGCCAGCGGCGCCGGCCAAGGCCCGACAGCCAGTAATTGCTGTGAGCGAGCGCAGCCCCGGCTACGCTCGCTTTTTGTAAAAATCTTCTATCCGGTTGTTAAGGGCATGCAGTTCCGCCTCAGTGATCAGGTCAACGACTTTCACATAAGCAATGCTGCGAAACAGTTCTTCAAGGCTTGCCTTTTCAATGCCCGATTTGGCTGAAAGCCGGCTGACAAAGCCCGGATCAGCAAGCGGGTCTTCTGATGCTTCCTGGTACCGGTTGCGCAGGTGTTCCAGGAAAAACCCGCACTTTTTCAAAGCGATATCTTTAAAGTCACGCTGGTTATAATACAGGCTGCTTACCACACCTGCAAATTCCAGGCTGGTATTTTTCAGCGGTTCCACAAGGGGAATCACCCGCTGCCTGCGCTTTCCCAGGAAAACGATATACAGGATAACTCCCCCAAGCAGGAGGTACCAGGCCCAACGCAGCGTAATATACCTCCCGATAATGCCCAGGAGGGATTTACTGCCTACCCGCCCTTGTTTATAATATTCGTCCCACAAGACCGGCTTCAGCGGCAGGTAAGAAAGGGCCCTGAAGGCATACTCGTGGCCCCGGTTCCGCAGCACATAATAATTGCTGAACATAGCCGGCTGGCTGTGCAGGTAAAAATTTCCCTGCCCGTGACTTACGCGTATAAAATTTGCTTTCCCTGAAAGGTCCTCAGAAATTTTTACCGACCTCAGCGAATCGCCGCCGGAGAACCACGTAAACGGAGCAAGCGGCGGATAGGAATAACGCTCGTTAGCCAGATAAGGGCTTACAAAGCGTACCAGGCTGTCGGGAGGCATCACGCCGGTTTCTGTTTCGATATGAAGGGAATCCAGGAAGGCCTGTTCAAATATCCCGGCGGCAATAAATGCCGTATTGCCTTTGCCGACAAAGCCGAGCAAGGCTTCCAGGTCGTACTCATCGGTACGAAAGCGCGGCCCGATAAATAAGTAATTTCCGGTAAGTGTGGAATCGCTGAATAAATTATAGGCCGGGACGCGAACCGTTTCAACATCGGCTCCGGGAAAGGATTCATTCAGCAATTCAAATAAGGCATAGGTACCGTAGGGAATCTTATCAGTATTGATATAGGTTTGCGACCAGCTTACAGGTTCCGGACGGTACCATTCCACCAGTATATAGGCCAGCGCCAGGAGCAGCAGCAGGACCATATAGCCGTTTATCTTTCTCTTTTTCATGTGGACTGGCCGCCTATGGAATTTTTCAGCGCATGGAATTCCGCCCTTGCGGCTTCAAAATCTGCTTCCCCGGGTGAAGTTTCCCCGTACCACACGTATTCGAAAAGCCTGGTCAGGCGGCCGAACCGGTCGCGGAGTTCTTTGCTGCTGATCTCCCGGAAGTACTGCCGGTTGGTCTTATCCGGATGCCATTCTATTAGCCCGGCGCCGGAAAGGTGCCGTAAAATATCCAGGTAATACAGGCGGATCGCCAGCCGGAAGTTTCGCTGTCCGAGGGCTTCTTCCATGCGTTCTTTAAAATCGTCGTGCGCCAGGCCTGCTGTTGCTTCCCGAAAAGGAATATTACTTGAAACAGTTTTTTTCCGCAGAAATGAATCCGGGTCTATTCCAAGCAACTTCATGGTAACCAATGCAATCGCCAGCAAGACAATTGTCCATGGGATAACCCTGGTCAGAAAAAAGCTCCAGAAGCCAAGGCCTTCGCCATTTTGAAATACCTGGGTCAATTGCTGCCCCAGCCATATCCAGAAATTCGCCCACCAGGAATCATTATCGGGAACAGCATACAAGTAGGAAAAATCTTTATCCGTCTTCAGGGATTCCAACGCTTCCCGCGAAGGGATCCTGAGAGGCACCCTTGAACTGTCGGAAGGCAGCTCCGCCGCCGCCGCGGGAATGACGAGGCAAATGCAAAAAAGCAGTACCCTAATACTCACCTTCATTTGGGTTAAAATCCTTTTCCCGGCCCAGGGAATCAATCTCGCGCATCAGGCCAATGCTTTCCTGCCTTTCTACGAGGTTAAAGTACTGGAAGCCTATGGCGATATGCAGGATGCTGTACAAAAGCGTTTCGCCAAGCATACCTATAATAGACGCCAGGATAATGATCATCTGGACAGAACTTCCGTTTTCCCATTGCAGGATCTCCTTGAAAAAAGAGATCAGCAGGATAGGGATCTGGAAAGCGATCCCTATGATGGTAACGATAATGCTCACCACGACTATGAGTCCGAACGTGGACCACCATTTGCCGCTTACCAGCTTCCAGCTCCGGCTATAGGAGGCCGGCCAGCTTTTTCCCTCGGCAAAGATAACGGGAGCAAAAAGCCCGGTCCTGACAGCGACGAATAGCAGGGGGCAAAGAATAAAAATAGCTGCAACAGGTACCAGGAAGGCCCGCTCCCCGATGGCGGCAAAGTCCGTGAGGGTTCCGAAAAACACAAGCATCAAAATCAGCGAGATCGCCAGCGTCATAAAAAAAAGGCCGAACAGGTAAACCCAGGTAGCAAGGAACAGACTCACAAAGCGTTGCTTGAAACGTTCCCATACTTCGCCGGTGCTGATCATTTCGCCCGGACGCTCAAGATAAGCGCACATATAGGCGAAAGTGACGCCAATAACAACAATTCTTCCGATACCCGTAACGATCAATGTTACAATATAGTTGACGTTGAATATATTCCGGGACATGAACTGAAAAGGATCACTGCTTTCTCCCATACTTTCCACGTTAAGGGTCAGTAAGTTTGACTGGTATAATCCCATGAAAACACCGGCCACAAGACTTACAGGCCCCGCGTAATACAGGAGGCTCTTAAAGAGGGGTCCGAAATTCTGCTGCAGAAAGAGAAATGTATCGCTAATCTTCTGGCCGAAATCCCGTTCTTCCCTCAGGTTGATCTTTTCCATTCGCAAAGGAGGTTCTTAATTTAATGGGGTAAATTACAAAATAATATAAAATAAAGGCCGCCGAGCAGGTAATGATCCCGATACTTAACCACATGGGCATGCCGGTATGGCGCGTCACGAATCCTTCGAGGAAACCGGCGACAATAAATACCGGAACAAGGCCGATCACGATCTTTAATCCTCTCCGGGCACCCCGCTTGAATGACTCAAGCCGCGACCAGGTGCCAGGGAACAGCAGGCTGTTGCCCATTACCATACCGGCCGCCCCTGCGATGATAATCGCTGAAATTTCCAGTGTTCCGTGGATCCAGATAGTCAGTACAGAACTTGTAAGCAGCCCCTTTTGGTAAAAGAAGTACTGAAAAGCCCCCAGCATGATCCCGTTCCTGAACAGTATCCAAACCGTGCCGAATGAAAACAGGGCGCCGGCGACAAATGCAAGGAAAGATACTTTTATATTATTGAACGTTATGAAAAGGAACATTTCCGCCTGGTCCATACTCTTGTAGACGGCCATAGGGTCTCCCTTTTCAATATTTTCCAGAGTCATATTCACATACCGGTCACCCAGGATCAGGCGCACGAAGGATTCATCCTGCGCCGTGGAAAACACCCCGAAGCAAGAAGCCAGGAGGAATATCAGGAAAGAATAGAGCAGGTACCTCCGGGAAGCAGCCAGTTCAATCGGCAGCTCCCTTGTCCAGAACTTCAGGAAACGGTTGCGGTTTTCCCGTTTATTTCGGTAAATAAGCAGGTGATACCTGGATGCGATCCCGTTCAGGTACCGGACAGTTTCGGATCCGGGGTAAAAGGTCCTTGCGTAGGAAAGATCATCAGTAAGTTCAATAAAATTCCGGGCCAGCTCATCCGCAGCGGTTCCCTGAATATCTTCAAAGGCTTTCCATTTACCGGCATTATGCTTCACAAAAACTGCTTCCCGCATAAACAAAGATAATCGTATGTTTGAATATTAAAAGAATGCTGCATGAGGGCGATAGCTATTGATACTGCGCAAAATGTAAGGCTGGAATATGAAATTGCAAGTGTGGGAGAACGTATTCTGGCCGCCCTGCTGGATTATTTTATATTCATCGGGTGGTTTACATTGTTCTCTATTGTAATTAGTATACTTGGCCTTAACCTCAGCCTGCTTACCGGCGTTATCCTGGCGCTGCCGGTGGTTTTTTATCATCTTGTCTGCGAGGTTTTCTTTAACGGGCAAAGCATTGGCAAACGTACGCTGAATATCCGGGTGCTGAAAAAAGATGGAACGCAGCCTTCACTGGGGGACTATCTTATGCGCTGGATCTTCCGCATCGTGGATTGCGGAATAGCCTCCGGGAGCGTGGCGGTTATTTGCATACTCATCAACGGAAAAGGCCAGCGGCTTGGCGATATCGCTGCCGGAACTACGGTGGTAAGGACACGGCGTTCTACCAGGCTGGAAGATATCCGGATCAGGGAAACACCCCCTGACTACCAGGTTACCTACCCTGAAGTACTGACGCTTAGCGACAGGGATATTTCCACCATTAAAAGAATTTTAAAGAAAAGCGTTCACACGGGTAAACTGGAAATGCTGAAGCCACTGGCGGAAAAAGTTAGCGGCATCATGGGCATACAATCAAACCGGGAGCCATATGCCTTTCTGACTACCGTCCTGAACGACTACTACTACCTGGCTGATTCGGCTTCGACAGAAATTTCGTAGCTGCTGGCCTGCCGGTAGGTTTCCCCCGGCCGAAGCACCGTAGCCGGAAAAGCAGGGATATTTACCGCATTCGGATGGCCCTGCACTTCCAGGCAAAGGCCTGAAAAGGGACCGTATTGCTGACCGCCTTTTCCCTTTATCCCGGGTATCCATTTGCCGGTGTAAAGATGACAAACCGGCTCGGTCGTATAAACACGCAGGCAAAGCCCGGTATCAGCGCTTCTGAGCGTTGCCGCCAGGGATAGATCCCCGGATCTCTTGTTCAGCACAAAGCTCTGGTCGTATTCGCCCACGCGGGAAAGGTCAAGGCCTACTTTCTTTTCTTTCCGGAAGTCGTGCCAGGTGTTTTCAACGGGAACCAGGTTTCCGTTCACAACCAGGTTTGCATCCTGCTCCAGGTAAGCGTCCGCCGGGATCTCCAGCAGGTGATCATTTATTTGCCCCCTTCCATTGTTCAGGTTAAAGTAATCATGATGGGTTAAATTCAAGGGGGTAGCCTGGTCCGTGCGGGCCCTGATCTCCTGCACGAGCTTATTGTCTTCGGTAAGGGTATAGGAAACCTGTACCTCCAGGTTACCGGGATAGCCTTCCTCACCAGCGGGACTGGTATAGGCGAACACTACGCGGTTATTCACTTCATCTATTTCCAGCACATCCCAAACCGCCTTGTCAAAACCCCTGAATCCTCCATGAAGATGGTCTTTTCCCTTATTAGCCGGCAGGCGGTAAAGCTCACCGTCAAGGGTGAAGCGCGCATCCTTAATGCGGTTGGCGTATCTTCCCACCAATACCCCGAAATAAGGGTAATTTTCCAGGTAATCCTTTTCCAGGTAATTTTCGAGGTTGTCAAATCCCAGCACGATGTCGCAGGGCTCCCCCCGTTTATCTTTAACGGTCCAGGAAAGGACCAGGCATCCGTAATTGCTCATGATCAGGGAAGTTTGCCGGCCGTTATCCAGGCGAATGAGGCACAGAGTCTTGCCATCTATTGCCAGGTTGCTGTTTTCCTTTATGACGCTCATGAAATAAAGAAATAAAAATTAAAGCGTTCTGCAAAAAATATTCTAATTTAACCCAATGGAGTTCCCTTCTTTAGTGTCATCTATTCCTGACACGTCACTAGTAACGCTGCGTTAATCCGCGGAACCAGGGAGCGTGGAAACACATTAAAAATGATCGAGTCTCTTAAAGAAGAATTTAAACGGATTTACAAGGAAACCCCACAGTATATATTTTTCGCCCCGGGCCGGGTGAACCTCATTGGGGAACATACCGATTACAACGGGGGCATGGCCCTGCCGGCTGCTATTTCTCAGGGCACCTGGCTGCTCGTCAGCCCCAACAATAAAAATAAATTCGTACTGAGAACACTTAATCTTGACGATTACGCCGAGGTACTCGTTTCCCCTCATTACCGTCCTACCAATATTGCCTGGGTTAATTACCCTCTGGGCCTTATCAGCCGGTTCACGCAGGAAGCTTCCGGCAACATTTCCGGGTTGAATATGCTGTTTTCGGGGAATATTCCGCAGGGAGCGGGCCTTTCTTCTTCTGCTTCGATAGAAATGGCGACAGCTCTTGCGTTAAACCGGATCTTCCAGGGAGGGCTGGAGAAGATTGAACTGGTAAAAATGGCCCTGGAAGCTGAAAACAACTTTGTTGGCGTCAATTGCGGCATTCTGGATCAATACGCGGTCACTTTCGGCGAAAAGGATACGGCATTGGCACTGGATTGTTCAACGGTTACTCACAGGCCGGTCCCCTGCAAACTGGGAGAGTACACGCTGCTGGTCATCAATACCAATAAATCGCGTTCGCTGACGGAATCAAAATATAACGAACGCTTTGCGCAATGCCGCGAGGCGCTGTCCCTGTTGCAGCAGGAAAGTTCCCTGCAGTCGCTTTGCGAGCTATCGCCAGCACAGTTTGAAAACCTGCAATACCTGATCCCGGACCCGGTTATTGCCAGGAGGGCCCGTCACGTGGTTGAAGAGAATGCCCGGGTTAACCTTGCTGCCAATGCGCTCAACAAGGGCGACATTGAATTACTGGGGCAGCTTATGTTTGATTCGCATGCCTCCCTCCGTGAATTATACGAAGTAACAGGACGCGAGCTTGACCTGATCGTAGAACTTAGCCAGCGGAAGGGAGTTGCAGGAGCCCGCATGACGGGCGCCGGCTTTGGAGGAAGCGCAATAGCCCTGGTTCACCAGGCTGAACTGAAGAATTATTGCTGCCACCTCATAAAAGCCTATGAAAAGGTAATTGGTTATGAACCGCAGATATTCCCTGTGAAGATCGAGGGGGGAGTAAGACAGCTTTAACGGCATGGCAACCCGGTTAAAAAACTTTACCGCCTGAGAGATGTTAGTAAATATAAAAGCGTAATATTTATCAAAATTGTTTACTTGTGCTGCAAACATCCCGCCTGGCCGCGGGGTGTTTTTTTATAAAATAACCTTAGATTAGCATCAACAGATGATGACACGCCCAATACGTGTATTAGTTGCCAAATGCGGTCTTGACGGTCATGACCGGGGAGCCAAAGTCATCGCGCTTTCGCTCCGCGACGCGGGGATGGAAGTAATTTATACCGGCCTCCGGCAGCAGCCTGACATGGTGGTAAGCGCGGCCCTGCAGGAAGACGTGGATGCCATAGGATTAAGCATTCTTTCGGGCGCGCATATGACTATTTTTCCACGGATAATGCAGCTCATGAAGGAAAAGGGGCTGGATGACGTGCTGCTGACCGGCGGAGGGATCATACCCGAAGAAGACATGAAAAGGCTATATGGGATGGGCGTAGGCAAATTATTCCCGCCAGGCACTCCCACCACCGAAATTGCGGCCTATATCAGGGAATGGGTAAAAGAACACCGGAATTTTTAAAGCAGGAGTATGCAAAACATTCTCACGGAAACCACCGGCCGACAGCTCCTCATCACTATTAACAGGCCCGGAAAATTGAATGCCCTGAACAAGGCCACGCTTGAAGAACTGCACCAGGTGCTTCGCAAAGCCGCCGCCGACCCGGCAACCGGAGGTGTTATTATTACCGGAACCGGTGAAAAAGCTTTTGTGGCCGGAGCTGATATTTCGGAATTTGCGGATTTCGGACCGGAGGAAGGCACGATACTTGCTCGACAGGGACAGGAGCGGGTCTTTGATCTGATAGAGAAATTCCCTAAACCGGTACTGGCAGCCATAAATGGTTACGCATTGGGTGGCGGTTTGGAACTGGCGCTTGCCTGCCACCTTCGTATAGCATTAGTAAATGCCCGGATGGGGCTGCCTGAAGTTTCCCTGGGACTGATTCCCGGTTATGGAGGCACACAGCGGTTAAGCAGGCTTGCCGGAAAGGGAAAAGCCCTGGAGCTGATCCTCACCGGCAAAATTATCGATGCCAGCCAGGCCCTGGAAATGAACCTGGTAAATCATACTATCGGGGAGAGCGACAAATTGCTCCCCTTTTGCAGGGATCTGCTTAATGACATGCTGAAGAATGCCCCGCTCGCGCTGGCTGCGGCTATCAGAACGGTGAACGATTGCTTTCATCCGGAAAGGAACGGGTTCGAAACCGAAATCAGGGAGTTCGGCCAGCTTTTCGGGACCGCCGATTTTAAAGAAGGCGTACAGGCTTTCCTGGAAAAAAGGAAACCGGCTTTCAAGGGTGAGTGAAGCGATATTCACGTCCCCGCTTTCCGTGAGAAGATCGAGAAAATCAATGAAAACAAAAAAAGACATTGTGGCAAACTGGTTGCCCAGGTATACAGGAACACCTGTGGCAGACTTCGGGAAGTACTTTCTGCTCGTGAACTTCCAGCGCTATGTACAGTTGTTTTCGGAGTGGGAACAGGTTCCCGTTCAGGGCCTGGACCGGCAAATGCCCAGCGCAACTTCCGGGAATATTTCCATTATTAACTTTGGCATGGGCAGCGCCAATGCGGCGACGATCATGGACCTGCTTAGCGCCGTAAAACCCGAAGCGGTTCTTTTCCTGGGAAAATGCGGCGGACTGAAAAAGAAAAATAACCTGGGCGACCTGATACTTCCCATTGCAGCCATCCGGGGAGAAGGCACTTCGGACGATTATTTTCCCCCGGAAGTTCCGGCCCTGCCGGCTTTCAGCCTTCAAAAGGCAGTTTCCACCAGTATCCGCAACCACCAGCGGGATTATTGGACGGGAACCATTTATACCACCAACCGGAGGGTATGGGAACATGATAATGAATTCAAAAATTACCTCCGGAAGTTACGATGCATGGGAATTGACCTGGAAACCGCCACCATTTTTTCAACCGGCTTCTATAACGGCATTCCTACCGGAGCCTTGTTGCTCGTCTCGGATCAGCCCATGATCGCCGAAGGGGTAAAAACCGAAGAAAGTGACCGCAGGGTAAGTGCGGATTTCCTGGAAATGCAACTGCGCATTGGGATTGACTCCCTGTATGAGCTGATAAACAAGGGGTTGACCATTAAACATTTGAGGTTCGAAGACTAAGGTTTTCGCACGGGTATCGATTTTTAGTTAACTTTGACAGAATAATACATAACGATGAAAAAAGTACTGGTAATTGATGATGAGGTTAATATAGGTGTATTGCTTACGCGGTTTCTCGGCAAGCATAATTTCGACGTCAGCACGGCTGTATCGGGAGCAAAAGCACTGGAGATGCTGAAAGAGCGTTTTTTTGATCTTATTCTTTGCGATTTCAGGCTCGAAGATACTGACGGGAAGGAAATGCTGGCCAAAATAAAGGAACTCCATCCTTCCAGCATCGTGATCATCATTACAGGGTACTCGGATATAAAGATCGCCGTGGAAATGATCAAAATGGGAGCTTATGACTATATTTCAAAGCCCCTTTACCCGGACGAAATACTGGAAACGATTCATAAAGCCCTGGATCAGCCGCGTGAGGAAGGCTTTCAGAGGAATTCCGGGGAACAGGCTCCGAAAAAAGAAAGCAAAGGCTCCAAATCCGTTTCCAACGGAAATACGGAAGGCTATATAATGGGAGAAAGCGAGATCTCCCAGGAACTTTACCGGCAGATTGACCTGGTGGCCCCAACCAATTTCAGCATTATTCTTTTCGGCGAAAGCGGGACCGGTAAGGAAGCAGTAGCCCAGCGGATCCACCAGATGAGCAAACGGAAAGACAAGCCCTTTGTAGCCGTGGACTGCGGTTCACTGACCAAGGAGCTGGCCGGGAGCGAATTGTTCGGCCATGAAAAAGGTTCCTTTACCGGTGCCCTGGGTACGAAGATCGGCCACTTCGAAACTGCTAACGGGGGTACCCTCCTGCTGGACGAGGTGGCAAACCTTTCCTACGACATCCAGGTTTCCCTGCTGCGGGTAGTGCAGGAACGAAAAGTTAAAAGAATAGGCAGCACCAAGGAGATAGACCTGGACGTCCGGATCGTGGTGGCCTCCAATGAAGACCTCTGGGAAGCTGTCGGCAAAGGCAAATTCCGGGAGGACTTGTTCCACCGTTTCAATGAATTCAGCATCTATCTTCCTCCCCTGCGCGAAAGGGAAGAAGACATTATGTTATTTGCCCAACACTTCCTGGAAAGCACTTCCAGGGAGCTTGGAAAGGAAATACCCGGTTTTGACGAAGAGGTGATCGACTGCTTTGAAACCTATCACTGGCCGGGAAATATCCGTGAGATGAAAAACGTGATCCGGCGCGCAGCGCTGCTGACGCCCGAAGGTAAGACCGTGTCTATGAATTGCCTTCCGCTTGAAATGGCAACAACAGGCGCAGTACCGGAGATCATGACCAGTATGAGTATGGAAACTGCTGAGGACGACAATACGCCTAATCTCAAGAATGTAGCCCTTGAAGCCGAATACGAGACCATCCTCAAAGTGCTGAAGCAGGTAAATTATAATAAAACGAAAGCGGCGAAAATCCTGAACATTGACCGGAAAACTCTTTATAACAAGATGAAGGCGATGAATCTGACTTAGTGTCGTATCACAATATGGTGTTAACGCGTTTTCTGGAAAAACAGGCATACAGGCTTCCCTGGCAATTCGTGGCGCTTACCCTGCTCGCCTGCCTGCTGCCCTTGCTGTTGAATTTACTTGGCGTTGATTTCGGAATTGTCAACCTGTACCCGGTCTTTGAACAGGTTGGAGAATTGGTTTATGAGAGCCAGCAAGCTATTGTTCACCGCTTTCTCCGGGGCAATTTCATTCATGTGATCCTGGAACTGATCTCTATCATCACAGCGCTGCTTACCGCCATCCTTTGTTTCGTGGAATACGGAATGAAAAAGGATATTTCCACCCCAATCATCGGGGTTGCCCTTTTCTGCGCCGGAATGCTAGACGTTTTTCACGTATTGGTTTCCGCAAGGCTCGTGTCAGTTGGGCCCGACTGGTCAGGGAACATTGATAATTTCAGCTGGCTTATCAGTCGCTGCTATCATGCCCTGATCCTGATGATGGGTACCGGCATTTTTCTTGTCAGCTCCCAGCTCCGTACCAGGCAGGAAACCGAGCGAAAAGCCAATACCTATATTTTATACATCAGCCTGATTTTCGTCCTGCTTTCTGCCCTGACGATCAATATTATCTTCCGGATAGACGGCGTTTCAGAATTATATAACCAGAATCCAAGGATCACGCAATTGCTGAACAACATTCCCCTGGTCCTTTACCTTGTTTCGGCGGCCTTCATTTTGCCGCGCTTCATCCGGAAGTATCCTTCTATTTTTTCACAAATGCTGCTGCTAAGCCTTGTTCCGGCAATTTTTGCCCAGCTCTGCATGGTATACGGGTCAGCGGCAAACTTTGATAATTATTTCAATATCGCCCACTACGAAAAATTCGTTACTTACCTCATTCCCTTCCTTGGTATTAGCCTCAATTACCAGCAAATGCACAGAACCGAGCGGCTGGTGATCCGGAATCTGAACGAAGAAGCTGCGGAAAGAAAGAAAGCCGAAGACTTGGTTAACGGCGTACTGAATAGTTCTATCAGCGGGATCATCGCCTTCAGAAGCATTCGTAACGAAGAGGGCAAAATTATTGATTTCGCGATCATCCTTGCCAATCCCTCGGCAAGCAGGTATGTGATAGGGCATTATGATATGGCGCCGAACCGGACAGTGGAGGGAAGCCGGATGTCGGAGATCTTTTCTCATAATTTTAAAGACGGGCTTTTTGACAAGTATGTGGACGTGGTGGAAAATAATAGTTCCTTCCGCCTGCAGCACAACAGTTCGGCTATTGCAAAATGGCTGTATATAACAGGCGTCCGGTTCCAGGACGGCCTGGTGATCACCTTTGACGATATTACCGAGCGTAAGCTGGCAGAGGAACGGATCCAGCACAGCGAGAGTCTTTACCGCAGTTTTGCCAAGAACATGCCCAGTTCGCTCATCTTTCTTTTTGACAAGGAACTTAACTGCACGCTCGCCGATGGCTCTGCCTTTGACATGCTGAAGCTGAAGCGGGAAGATTTCGTAGGAAGAAAATTTGCCGACACCTTTGATAAATATTACATGAAGCTCCTGCTTCCCCTTTTTGAGAGGACCCTGGAAGGGGAAGAATCGAGCCTGGAGGTAAAGATGCGCGGCATGCTTTTCAAGGTACATAATGTTCCTATCAGGAATACAGACGGGGAAATATTTGCAGGTATGTGCGTGGCGCAGGACATTACCGACGTTAAAAACTATGAAAAGGAGCTAAAACAGCATATTGAAGAACTGAACAACTCCAACAGAGAGCTGGAACAATTCGCCTATGTAGCGTCTCATGACCTCCAGGAACCGCTGCGCAAGATCAGGGCATTTGGCGACCGCCTTATATCCAAATACATGGAGGCAATCGGAGAAGACGGGCGTAATTATATCGAGCGCATGCAGAATGCCTCTGCCCGGATGCAGAAACTGATCGATGACCTGCTTACATTTTCCCGGATATCACGCACGCAGGAACCCTTTGAGCCGGTTGACCTTAATAAAGTGGTTCTTGAAGTACTTAATGACCTGGAAATAGCAATAGAAAGCAAGGGAGTACAGGTACACGTAGACCCGCTGCCGGTAATTAATGCCCGCACGGGCCAGATAAGACAGTTATTTCAGAACCTTATCAGCAACGCGATCAAGTTCAGCAGGGACGATCTCCCCCGGAGATCCACATAAATTCGCAGGTCCCGGACCCTGAAAAAAAATCGGATAAACGCATAAAAATAACCATCAGGGACAACGGAATAGGATTTGATGAAAAATATGCTGAGAAAATTTTTGTTATCTTCCAGCGGTTACACGGGAAAACCGAGTACGAGGGTACAGGTATTGGACTGGCAATCTGTAAACGCATCATTGAAAATCATAATGGGAGCATTACAGCTTACAGCCACCCGGGCGAGGGGGCCACTTTTGAAATTACTTTGCCCTTAAAACATGACAGGAATAGTTAACAGAGAACTCAAAAAGGACAAAAGCCAGGTTAGTATCCTGATAGCTGACGATGATGCAGATGACCGTATGCTAACGAAAGAAGCGTTCGAGGAAAACCACGTCATTAATCCCATTCACTTTGTGAACGACGGGGAAGAATTAATGGCCTACTTACGTAAGGAAGGCAAATATGCCGATAAGGAAATATATCCACAACCGGGAATGATCCTTCTTGATCTGAACATGCCGCGCAAGGACGGGCGGGAAGCGCTCGCCGAGATAAAATCGCACCCGGAACTGAGGCGTATCCCAGTGATTGTCCTTACGACTTCCAAGGCGGAAGAGGATGTGATCCGCTCCTATAACCTTGGCGTAAACTGTTTTATCACGAAACCTGTTACTTTTAATTCGCTGGTAGAAGTTACGCGGATGCTGGGCAAATACTGGTTTGAAATTGTGGAACTTCCGCCAGCGATAGAATAAACGAGGATGCATTGAAAGATATCATCAAAATATTGCTTGTTGACGATGACGAAGATGATTATTTTCTCACCGGGGAACTGCTCAGGGATATCCCGCAGCAGCGTTACCAGGTAGTGTGGGCTTCATCTTATGACCAGGCGGTCGAAAAGATCCAGGAAAGCAAATATGATGTATACCTGGTTGACTATCGTCTGGGCCATATTACGGGTATTGACCTGATCAATTATATCGTGGCGCTTGGAGACCGCACGCCTTTTATCATCCTTACCGGAAAGGGCGACGTGCAGATTGATATGGAAGCGGGAAGACTGGGCGCGGCCGATTACCTGGTAAAAGGCGAGATAGATAGTTCCAAACTGGAACGTTCCATTCGTTATGCGGTGCAGCGGATGGAAGCTTCTGAAGCCATACGGAACAGCGAACTTAAGTTCCGCAGCTTATTCGAGCAATCCAGGGACGCAATCTTTATCATTCAAAAATCAGGCGAAATAATCGATGTCAACCAATCCATGATCCAGCTTTTTGGTTACCAGGAGCCAGAGTTTACCAATATGGATATGGGCAGGCTATTCTACAAGCGCTCGGTCTGGATAAAATTCCTGGAAACGATTGCCCGCCACGGATCATTAAGCGACAATGAAGTGGAGATGAAAAAGAAAGACGGGCAAATCATTTATTGCCTGCTTACTGCATCCAGCCAATATGATAATGAAGGCAATGCTACCCATTACCAGGGAATATTGCACGACATTACCGACAGGAAACAAGCGGAAATGCTTTCGCGCAAAAATGAAAAGCTGGATCTCACCGGACGGGTGGCCAGGATGATCGCCCACGAGGTTCGAAACCCGCTCACAAATGTGAACCTGGCGCTGAACCAGCTGCGGAACGATAAGGACGCTGATGAAGAAAACCTGGAATTTTATTTTGATGTAATAGGAAGGAACTGTGAACGTATCAGCATCCTGATCAGCCAGCTGATGAACAGTACCCTGCCCGAGTTCCTGCAGCTGAAAGAACACCCGGTAAATTATATCCTGGACGAAAGCCTCCGCCTGGCGCAGGACAGGATCACGCTGAATGAGATCACGGTCATCCGGGAATACACGGATCGCCCCTGCACCGTACTGCTGGACGCCGAAAAAATGAAAATTGCCCTTTTGAATATTATTATTAATGCCGTCGAGGCGATGCCGCCTAAAAAGGGAGTTTTAAGGCTTGAAACCAGTCAGGCGGGGGGGAAAGCTTATATCATCGTAACTGATAACGGGAAGGGGATCGGGAAATCCGAGGTAAAAAAACTTTTTGAACCCTTTTACAGCGGGAAGCCGGGAGGAAGCGGACTCGGTCTGACCAGCGCCCAAAACATTATCCATAATCACAGGGGAAGCATTGACGTAAGCAGCGAACCGGGACAGGGTACGGCTTTCGTTATTGGATTTGCCCTTGCAGGTGACCATAACTGATCTATCTTTGGCATAGTATTGGCTTTAAAATAGGCATTCAAACCATCAAAAATTAACATCATGAACGACAATTCAAAAGCAATTTTAGCATTATTCGCAGGTTTGGCAGCAGGCGCCGCCCTGGGCATTTTACTCGCTCCCGAAAAAGGATCCGAAACAAGGACAAAGATCAATGAGTCGCTGAACGAACTCGGCAATGAACTGCGGGAAAAGGTAAACCTCAGCCTCCAGAACATTAAAGGCAGGGCCGATGAGCTGGCCGGTAAAGCAGGTGAGTACGCAGGCAAAGCAAGAGAAAAAGTAAATGAAGCTTCCAGCAAAGCAGGAAAGGCCGCGCATTCGGCAAGTGAGATCGTTTAATCCCTGCGTATAATGAGCATGCAAGAAGAAAAAGAAGCCGAAAGCACCCTTTTTGAAGAAGTAAAGGAGTACATCTCCGTACGTTCGAAGATCTTTTCATTGCAGGTTGCTGAAAGCGCTGCAAGCCTTGTGTCTAATTTGATCTCGAATGGCGCAGCACTGCTTTTCTTTATAATTTTCTTTGTTTTTGCAAGCATAGGACTGGCCTTTCTGGTCGCTCAATGGGTTGGTAATACTGCAGGCGGATTCTTCATAGTAGCCGCATTTTACTTGCTGATAGGTGTCATTATCTGGATGATAAAAGATAACTATATCGAACGCCCGCTTACCAATATCTTTATCAGGAACCTTTTTAAAGGAAAAGAAGAAGATGAAGAAAATATCTAACGTGAATGAATTGCGGGCAGAGATACTCCGGCTGAAGCAAAAGAAAAAGCAACAGGAGATCAGCCTGAAAGAGCATATTGACGAGGTAACCAATAAGTTCAGGCCGGTGATGGGCCTTCTTGACCTTTTCGGCATCGTGGAAAGCGGCCAAAAGGGCGGCGGCGGATCAAAGAAATCGCTCGGCAAGATCGCCCTCAAAAAGGGCCTTGAATACGGCCTTCCTTATTTGATGAACCGTATATTCTTCCACAACCCTGTAAAGGCCGGCATAAGTTCGGTGCTGGGCATTGCCCTTGGCGAAAGCGCGAAAAATTATCTTAACAATGACCCTTCCAGGATCATAGACCCTGTTGTAAGTTTTATCCGGAATATCCTGGACGGCACCAAAGAGGTTACTAAAGCAAGAAAAGAAAAGCGTTCCTTTGAAAACCGGTACGATAACCTGGATCGGGAAATTTATTCCTAACCTTTTTTATAGTTCAAGGTTTAAAGTTCAAGGTTTAAAGTTCAAGGTTCAACGTTCAAAGTTTATAGTTCAAAGTTCAAAGTTCAAGGTTCAAGGTTTAACGTTCAACGTTCAACGTTCAAGGTTCAACGTTCAAGGTTCAAGGTTCAAGGTTCAAGGTTCAAAGTTTAACGTTCAAAGTTCAAAGTTCAAGGTTCAAGGTTCAACGTTCAAAGTTTAACGTTCAAAGTTCAAGGTTCAAGGTTTAACGTTCAAGGTTCAAGGTTCAAGGTTTAACGTTCAACGTTCAACTTGCGGGCTTTCGGTAACGATTCCCGGTTTTTAGTTTTTAGTTTTTAGTCGAAGGTTTTTTATTGGGGCTGCGAAACAGAACAGCTTTAAGCTAGAAACTACAACCTCTTTCTTTCGAAGAAACGGCGAACGTTGTGTCGCCGCAGAAACACCGTGATAAACTATAAACCTCAAACTAAAAACTTGAACCTGTTGCGAAGCAACTTTAAACTTTGAACGTTAAACTTGAAACTTTAAACTGTTGCGAAGCAACCTTGAACTTGAAACGGTTGCGGCGCAACCTTGAACTAAAAACTTCAAACTATAAACTATAAACTATTTGCCTATTTGCCTATTTGTTTGAAGTCCGCATAAACGTTCCGAATGCCGTCTTCGAGTGAGATGGCGTGTTTGAATCCGAGTGCGTGGAGGCGGGAGACATCCATTAATTTTCGGGGAGTTCCGTCAGGTTTGGACGTATCGAATTTCAGTTCGCCCTGGTAGCCGGTTACCTGTTTGATAAGCTGTGCAAGGTCTTTAATGGAAAGGTCTTCGCCCGTGCCTATATTGATGAACCCGGCTTCATTGTAGTTCGACATGAGGAAGTAGCAGGCTGCCGCCAGGTCGTCGGCATGCATAAATTCCCGGAGCGGGCTCCCGCTGCCCCATATTTCAACGGATGGTTCGTTCCTGGTTTTCGCCTCGTGGAATTTGCGGATAAGCGCCGGCAATACATGCGAATTCTGAAGATCATAATTGTCATTCGGCCCATAGAGGTTGGTTGGCATCACCGAAATAAAATTACAGCCATACTGAGCCCGGTAGGCATCGCACATCTTGATTCCCGTAATCTTTGCAATAGCGTAAGGTTCGTTGGTAGGCTCCAGCGGGCCGGTTAGCAGGTATTCTTCTTTAAGAGGCTGGGGAGCCAGCTTGGGATAGATGCAGGACGATCCCAGGAAAAGTAGTTTTTTTACTCCCTGCACATAAGACTGGTGGATTACATTAGTTTGTATAAGCAGGTTATCGTGAAGGAAGTCCGCCCGGTAGGTATCATTAGCCAAAATACCCCCCACCTTTGCTGCCGCCAGGAAAACGTATTCCGGCTTTTCCTGTTCAAAAAATATTTTTACCGCCTGCTGGTCCCGAAGGTCCAGTTCCGCTGAACTTCTGAGAATAAACTCCGAATAGCCCTTTTCCCGAAGCTTGCGAAGAATGGCTGAGCCCACCATTCCCCGGTGGCCTGCTATATATATACGGGCATTCTTTTCCATAATGATCCTAACTTCCGGCTAAGATAAATGTTTTTCATAAGAGGCCAATTTCGTATACTTGGTGCGTATGACTAAGAGAAAGCTGCAGCGCTTTGCGGAAACAGAAACGTTTGGAAACGTTTTTCACAAACAATGCGAATTTAAAGGAAACTGGAATACCTCCTATTTTCGGAACGAAAACCCGATTGTACTGGAACTGGGATGCGGAAGGGGAGAATACACGGTGAATATGGGGCAAAAGATGCCTAAAAAAAACTTCATCGGTATAGATATAAAAGGCGCCCGCCTATGGAGGGGGCCAAAACAGCTTATGAAGAGGGAATGAAAAACATTGCCTTCCTAAGGATACAGATCGAAACCATTGAAAATTTCTTTGCACCTGGTGAAGTAAGCGAGTTATGGATCACTTTCCCCGATCCCCAGATTCAAGTGAGCAGGGCCAGGAAAAGACTTACTTCGCCGCGTTTTTTAAATCATTACCACCAGATCCTCCGTCCCGGAGGCCGTATCCATTTGAAAACAGACAGCCGGGAACTTTATGAATTCACCCTGGAAATGATTGAACGCTACGGACTCATTCTGCATAATTATACCCATGATCTCTATGGCAGCCAGCTGCTCGATGATACGTTGTCCATTCAAACCAAATACGAATCGGTTTACCTGCGCGAAGGGAAGAACATTCATTATCTTTGTTTCAGCCTGCCTGAAAATTATCAACCAATTGACTGGAAGGAAGCCCATAAGCAGGCCAGGGGATCCTTAGACGAACCCACGAAATAATTGGCCTGAGAGGCCCGTGACATTTTTGGCAAGAAACCGGATGAAAGAAGAAAATCAGGATTTTTTCCAGCGTGTGTACGAAGTGGCGCGTCTTATTCCTAAGGGAAGGGTAACTTCCTACGGGGCCATTGCGGCCTTCCTGGGTACTAAAGGCTCTTCCCGGATGGTGGGATGGGCCATGAACGCGGCGGGAACTGCCTTCCCTCCGGTGCCGGCCCACCGGGTGGTGAACCGGGAGGGCATGCTTTCAGGGAAGCACCATTTCGGTTCGCAGAACCTCATGCAGGAGCTGCTGGAAAACGAAGGCATTCACATAAAGAACGACCGCGTGCAGGATTTCGGAAAGCTTTTCTGGGATCCGGCAAAAGAGCTTTTATAGCCCGCTTTCGGGCGCTGCATATCAAAACATGATAAACGAAAAAAATATGGAATCCGGAGCTGATCTTATCCGCTGCTCCTGGTGCCTGGGCGCCCCGGAGTATATCAGGTACCATGACGAAGAATGGGGCAGGCCCGTTTATGATGACCGGAAACTCTTCGAATTCCTGGTCCTGGAGAGCGCGCAGGCCGGCCTGAGCTGGCTGACCATCCTTCGGAAACGGGAGGGTTACCGCAAAGCTTTTGCGGGTTTCGAGCCGGTTAAAGTGGCGCGGTTTACGGAAAAGGACGCGGAGCGGCTCCTGCAGGATCCCGGCATTATCCGCAACCGGCAAAAGATCGTCGCGGCCATTGGCAATGCGCGTATATTCCTGGACATCCAAAAGGAATTTGGCAGCTTTTCAGATTTTATCTGGGGATACCTCCCGGACAGGAAGCCCATTGTGAACAGCTGGAATGAGCAGGGCGGCCCGCCCGCCCGGACGGAGCTTTCCGATCGTATCAGCGCCGACCTCAAAAAACGCGGTTTCAAATTCTTTGGTTCCACTATTTGCTATGCGCATATGCAGGCAACAGGCATGGTCAATGATCATAGAGAGGACTGCTGGGTACGAAAGTTAACCGCGTAATGTCGTAAAAACCGGCCGGCGGCGAATTCCGGACAACTTTGAATAGTGCCGCTGAACAGGCCCGGGCGCCGCATCCGCTTGTGGTGAATTCCGGCAGGAATAGTACCTTTGTTAAGTCAAACCATTTTTCAGATCAAACCCGGCTTCAGTGGATAAAAGATTATTTCTTCTCGACGGTATGGCCCTGGCCTATCGCGCTTACTTTGCCTTGATAAGGGCTCCCCGGATGACCTCCGGCGGTATGAACACTTCAGCTGTATTTGGCTTCGCCAACACCATCCTGGACCTGCTGAAAAAGGAACAGCCGACGCATATGGCTGTCGTATTCGACACCCAGGCGCCTACTGACCGGCACATCGGCTTTGAGGGCTATAAAGCTAACCGCCAGGAAATGCCTGAAGATCTTTCCGTTGCGATGCCCTATATTTTCCGGCTGATCGAGGGCTTCAATATTCCTGTTCTTACCTCTGACGGGTTCGAGGCAGACGACATTATCGGAACGCTTGCCAAAAAAGCGGAAAAAGAAAGCTTTATCACCTACATGGTCACGCCCGACAAGGACTTCGGCCAGCTGGTTTCAGACAAGATCTTTATTTATAAACCCGGGATCCGCGGCGGGGATGTGGAGATCATGGGCGTGCAGGAGATCCTGGAAAAATGGAGCATAGACCGGGTGGAACAGGTGATCGATATCCTGGGCCTCTGGGGCGACGCGGTAGACAATATCCCGGGCATTCCCGGAATAGGCGAAAAAACCGCCAAACAACTGATCAAAACTTACGGAAGCATTGAAAACCTGATTGCCAATTCCTCGCAGCTCAAAGGCAAGCAAAAGGAAAATGTCGAGGCTCACGCTGAACAAGGGCTGCTTTCCAAGCGGCTGGCCACCATCCTGCTGGACGCTCCCGTGGAACTGGACATTGAAAAGCTCCTGATAGAAGAGCCGGACCGGGAAAAACTGGAGCAATTATTTGCCGAACTGGAATTCCGGACCCTTGGAAAGCGCGTATTCGGTGAGGAATTTACCATTGCCGGCGGGCAGGCCCTGCGGACGCAGCAAACCGACTTGTTCGGTAATGACGTACCGGCGCCTCCCGGCGGTAAATCACGCGCCGCGGGCCTTAATAATAAGGAAGCCCTCGCGGCTGAGGCTGATGCCACGGCGTTTGCCCAAGCTGCCACGCTTAAAACCATCGAAGATACTGAACACCGCTACCACCTGGCAGACAGCCCCGAAACCCGAGCGGCCCTGGTGCGTCTCCTGGAAAAACAAGCGGCTTTTTGTTTTGATACCGAAACCACTGGCACCGATGCTAATAACTGCGAACTGGTAGGCCTTTCCTTCTGCATTGAAAAGGGAGAAGCCTGGTATGTCCCGATACCTTCCGATATGGAGGAAGCCGGGCGTATCCTGAACGAATTCAAGCCGGTGCTGGAAAATGAACGTATCCGGAAGATTGGCCAGAACCTTAAATTTGATATAATCGTATTGCGCTGCTGCGGGGTGAACGTAGCGGGAAAGCTCTCGGATACCATGCTGGCCCACTATATCCTGGAACCAGACGGACGGCACGGAATGGATCTCCTGGCGGGCAACTACCTGGCTTATAAGCCTGTTTCCATCACCGAACTGATCGGTAAAAAAGGGAAAGCCCAGGGGAATATGCGCGACGTCGTGATTGAAACGATAAAGGATTATGCCGCCGAGGACGCTGATATCACTTTGCAGCTAAAAGAAGTATTCGATCCCCTTTTAGAGGAATCGGGCCTGCGCCACCTGGTGGAAGATATTGAAAATCCGTTGATTTACGTGCTGGCCGAAATGGAACGCGAAGGCGTAGCCATTGATAAAGAAGGCCTCGCGCTTTATTCCCGGGAACTTGAAAATGATATAAAACGGCTGGAGGAATCCATTTACGAATACGCTGGCGTAAAATTCAATATTGCTTCCCCGAGGCAGCTGGGCGACGTACTTTTTGAAAAACTTTTACTGGAGCCAAAGCCAAAGAAAACCAAGACCGGGCAATATCAAACGGGCGAGGATATTCTCCTGCGTTTGGCCACCAAACACGACATTGTACAGCACATCCTTGATTTCAGGCAACTGCAAAAACTTAAATCCACCTATGTAGATGCATTGCCTTTAATGATCAACCCCCGCACAGGCCGCGTTCACACCTCCTATAACCAGGCGGTGGCTGCCACGGGGAGGCTAAGTTCCAATAATCCCAACCTGCAGAATATTCCTATCCGTACCGAAAAAGGGCGCGAAGTCCGTAAGGCCTTCATTCCCCGCGACAAGGACCATGTGCTGCTTTCCGCGGATTATTCCCAGATTGAACTGCGGATCATTGCCGCCATCAGCCGCGACGAAAATATGATGCAGGCTTTCATTGACGGCATGGATATTCATACAGCCACCGCCGCCAAGGTTTATGGCATTTCACCCGAAGAAGTGAGTTCTTCGCAGCGCCGCAACGCCAAGGCAGTGAACTTCGGGATCATTTACGGGCAGTCGGCGTTCGGCCTTTCCCAAAACCTGGGGATTTCCCGCACCGAGGCAAAAGAGGTTATCGACGCCTATTTCAAACAATACCCGGGGATCAGGCAATACATGACGGATACCGTGGAATTCGCCCGCTCAAAGGGATACGTGCAGACAATTATGGGCCGCCGCCGCTACCTGCGCGATATTAATTCGGCCAATGCCACAGTAAGGGGCTTTGCCGAACGCAACGCCATTAACGCGCCTATCCAGGGCTCGGCCGCCGACATGATCAAAATAGCCATGCTCAATATTCACCGGGAACTGAACTCCAGCAAACTGGGAACCAAGATGATCCTCCAGGTACATGACGAACTGGTATTTGACGTTCCCCGCGGCGAAGAAGAAAAGGTAAAAACGCTCGTAGAAGAGCAAATGAAGAACGCAATGCCGCTGGAAGTACCTGTTCTGGTGGAATCAGGCACGGGAAGTACCTGGCTGGAAGCACATTAATTTCTAATGCAATCAGATCTGTTTTTGACTTAACGTATTGACACCCACTGTATAGGCATATACCGAAGCAGGGCAGTAGCAAAGCTGTAAATCTTTAAACGTTATTGCGGTTTCTTTATCAATGGTGGTAACAATGGCAGAATTCAAGTTGTTCCGTCCGCAGAAGTCCATTAGGCTTTTTAATTCGACGGGCTTTTCTACATAACGGTTACTCCATTTTATTTCCACGCACCACTTCGGCTTCAGCCTGGTATCATCCAGGTTGATCATGTCTACTTCGCCCTCGTTCCGTCCCATTTTCCACCGGGCATATTTCAGGTTCATATTATCGCGGTGCATCCATTGGCCGAACAAAGCGGTTTCCACCAAATTTCCAGCTTCATCATCTGTTGGTGAAACTGGAGAAAACAGCGCAGTACGCAGGGAAGGGTTTGTTAAATAAACCTTAAATGCTGTTATGCGCTTAAAGTGGCGGGCATTTTCGTCCACCTTGTGCAGTACCTTTATAAGGAAAGCTGCTTCCAGGTATTCGAGATATTTATTTATCTGGGGCCTGTCGAGTCCGCTTTCCTTGCAAAGTTTAGCAGGAGAGAATTCCTTCCCCGTATTGTAGGCAAGATATGCAAAAAATCGGTTCAGCTCCTGGACGTCCTTGATGCCATACAAAGCCGGAAGATCACGCAGCAGCACTTTGTCAATAATATCATTGCGAATGTACCGGGCCATATTGCTTTTTATGGCTTCCGAAAAGATCACCTCCGGATATCCGCCATAATTGATGTAATTAAAAAATTGCGCATTCAGCTCTTTTATATTAACCGCTGTATAGAATGGAATTTCCTTATTCAGCCATCTGGTAGTCGATGGTTTTAACAGGTGTGTAAGTTCTTGTAAATGCAAAAACTCCTGGAAAGTGAGTGGCGGTAATACAAATTCGGTAAACCGGCCGGCGCCGCTTTCACCGCTTTTAGCCTGAAGCGCAGCGGCGGCAGAGCCGGTAACAATGAATTTGGTTTTGGGGTAACTATCCACCAATACTTTCAAATGGCGCTCCCAATCCCTGAGGTATTGGATTTCGTCAAAAAAAACGAAACAACCATCGGCATCCTGCCCGCCTGATGCCTGAAGAGCTTGCTGCAGCAGATCTTCTAAGGAAAGATTGATATAAATAGGGTTGTCAATACCTATATAAAAAATTTTATGGGCGCTTACGCCTTTCTCCATAATAGCTCCGATTGCATGATGCATCATTACTGTTTTACCTACCCTGCGCGGTCCAACTACAATAACCGCCCGCCTTACCGAAATATCGATAACATAAGGAAAGAACAGATCAAAGTATAAACGCCGGGGCAGAAAATCCATCTCCGGGGCCGGTGTACTGGAAGCCCACCAGGGATTTTCAAAACGGAGCCGTTCCTGTATTTTTGGCGTTGGAATAGTGTATGAATTTTCCATAGAAAAGCTTATTTGCACATATTCGTAAAAATAATGAGATAAATATACCACTATTTTTACATTATAGGCACTTTAGTGAAAAAATCCGGTTTTTCCGAGCTTAATTTGATATATTGCCGCCCAATTCAGAGACCATGGAATACCGGATAGAAAAAGACACCTTAGGGAAAGTTGAAGTTCCCGCCGACAAGTACTGGGGGGCGCAGACGCAGCGCTCCATTGGAAATTTCAAGATTGCGCAGGATATTAATAAAATGCCCCGGGAAATTATCAGGGCTTTTGCTTACCTGAAAAAGGCGGCGGCGCTTACGAACCTGGACGCCGGTGTACTTTCAACCGAAAAATGTGAGCTGATTGCACGTGTTTGCGATGAGATCCTGGATGGGAAGCTGGATGATGAATTCCCGCTGGTTGTCTGGCAAACCGGCTCCGGCACACAGTCTAACATGAATGTAAACGAGGTGGTTGCCTACCGGGCGCATGTGCTGAACGGAGGCGCGCTCACCGACGAAAAAAAGGCGATCCATCCTAACGATGACGTGAATAAATCCCAGTCGTCCAACGATACCTTCCCTACGGCCATGCATATTGCCGCCTATAAGATACTTACCGAGGTAACAATTCCGGGCATCAGGCAACTGAGGGATACCCTTGATCATAAGGCAAAGGAATTTAAACATGTGGTCAAGAACGGGCGTACGCATTTTATGGATGCCACTCCGCTCACCCTGGGCCAGGAAATATCGGGCTATGTGTCCCAGCTGGACCACGGACTCAGGGCCCTCACCAACACACTTCCGCACCTTTCAGAACTTGCCCTTGGCGGAACGGCTGTGGGAACGGGCATAAATACGCCTGAAGGCTATGCGGAAAATGTGGCCCGTACGATCGCAGAACTTACCGGGCTGCCTTTCATTACGGCGGAAAACAAATTTGAAGCCCTGGCTGCGCATGATGCCATCGTGGAAGCGCACGGCGCGCTTAAAACCATTGCTGTCAGCCTGATGAAGATCGGCAATGATATCCGCATGCTGTCATCCGGGCCTCGGTCAGGGATCGGGGAGATCCATATCCCGGACAATGAACCTGGCTCTTCTATCATGCCCGGGAAAGTAAACCCTACCCAGTGCGAAGCCCTTACGATGGTGGCCGCCCAGGTGATGGGGAATGACGTAGCCATTAATATCGGCGGAGCCACGGGTCATTTTGAGCTGAATGTGTTCAAGCCGGTAATGATCTATAATTTCCTTCATTCCGCGCGCCTTATCGGGGATGCATGCGTTTCCTTCGAAGAAAAATGCGCCCGCGGCATCGAGCCCATTTACGAAAACATTCGTAAGCACCTGGAAAACTCGCTCATGCTGGTAACAGCCCTCAACACAAAAATTGGCTACTATAAAGCGGCCGAGATTGCGCAAAAGGCACATAAAGAGCATAAAACCTTGAAAGAAACCGCCGTAGAACTCGGTTACGTAAGCCCCGAGGAATTTGACCAATGGGTACGGCCGGAAGACATGGTAGGGAAAATATGAAAATATTAATGGTTTGCCTGGGTAATATCTGCCGTTCGCCAATGGCCGAAGGAGTAATGCGCCATCTTGTCGAAAAAAAGGAGCTGGATTGGGAGATTGACTCGGCGGGCACGGGCGGGTGGCATCTTGGCGAGGCGCCCGATAAAAGAGCCATCCGTACGGCGGCGAATCATGGGATAGATATTTCCGGTTTGAAAGCCCGGAAGTTCAGCGAAAGGGACTTCGGACGCTTTGACCATATCTTTGTGATGGACAGTACCAATTACAGCGATGTGATCTCCCTCTCGGAAAATGATGAGGAGCGGAACAAAGTGAAATTATTCCTGGAAGCCGCCGATCCCAATTCGCCGGAAAAAAACGTGACGGATCCCTGGTTTGAAGACCGGCTTTTCGAACCCGTTTTCCTGGGAATAAGGGAGGCTTGCGAAAAACTGATTGAAAAGCTAAGATCATAACCCTATTTTTGCCGCATGGCAAAGTTGAAACCTTCGATTCCCAAAGGTACCCGCGATTTTTCACCGGAAGTGGTCGCGAAACGCAATTTTATTTTCGATACCATCCGCTCGGTTTTTTATAAGTTCGGGTTTCAGCCTATTGAAACGCCCGCCATGGAAAACCTGGATACATTAACTGGTAAATATGGGGATGAAGGCGATCAGTTGATATTCAAGATTCTGAATTCAGGTGATTATCTCTCAAAAGCCGGTAAGGACACCCTTGAAGCAAGAGATTCCAGGAAATTAACACCAGAAATAGCGGAAAAGGCACTTCGCTATGACCTGACCGTACCTTTTGCCCGCTACGTGGTCATGCATCAGCATGAAATCACCTTTCCTTTTAAACGGTACCAGGTACAACCGGTATGGCGGGCAGACCGGCCGCAGAAGGGGCGCTACCGGGAGTTTTACCAGTGCGATGCCGACGTGGTTGGTTCCGAAAGCCTCCTGAATGAAGCGGAATTCATCCTTATCTACGACCAGGTATTGTCAACGCTTGGCCTGAAGGAATTTACCATTCGGATCAATAACCGGAAGATCCTCAGCGGCATTGCGGAGCTAACCGGGAAGCCGGAAAAAATGATGGACCTGACCATCGCCATTGACAAACTGGACAAGATCGGGGCTGACGGCGTCGAGAAAGAACTCCTGTCAAAAGGATTCACTACGGAGGATATTGAAAAGATCAGCCCATTTCTGGGGCTTGGCGGCACCAACCCGGAAAAACTGGATTACCTGAAAAGCAGCTTTGCCGCTTCAGAAACCGGCCTGAAAGGGATCGAGGAGCTGGAAACCGTATTCACGTATCTTTCCCGCTTCAATATGCGCCAGGCGCTGGTAAGCCTGGACATTACCCTGGCAAGAGGGCTCAACTATTATACGGGCGCTATCCTGGAAGTGCGTTCCGAAGAAGTGAAAATGGGCAGCCTCGGCGGCGGCGGTCGTTACGATGATCTTACGGGAATGTTCGGCCTGAGCGGCCTTACCGGCGTAGGAATATCTTTCGGCGCCGACCGGATCTTTGACGTCATGGAAGAATTGAAATTGTTTCCTCCCGCTGCAGCACTTGGCACACGCCTCCTGATCACCAATTTTGACAAGGAAGGCGAATTATATGCACTGGAGTTGCTGCAGCAGTTACGGAACAAGGATGTTGCCGTGGAACTCTATCCTTCGCCCGTTAAACTGCAAAAGCAATTCAAGTATGCCGATGCCCGGAATATTCCTTATGTGCTGATTATAGGCCCCGAAGAAATGGAAACCGGCGAACTTACGCTGAAAAATATGAAAAGCGGCGAACAGGAAAAGATCACCGCCGCCGCGCTCCCCGCCGTCTTTTCGAACGAAAGCTAGTACTGTCCGTTTCCGGGGCGCCGTCCGTTTTCAAGCTCTGCCTTAATTCAGGTCGAAGGGAATATGTATACCAAACTGCACATTCCGCCCGGCGTTCAGGATACCAAGGTCCCTGTAACGGCTCATATGGCTGATATACTTGACGTTAAACAGGTTATTCGCCGAAATAAAAACGTTTATAGGGAACCTTCCGGTTAACAGCGTCGTGCCAAAACTGGCATTCACCAGATGATAACCAGCGGCGGGCACTTCAAACGCCGCATCCACGTGTTTCTGATCAAAAGTACTGGAAAGCCCCAGCGTAAAATAAGTGCTGCTCAGCATCGCCGCCCCCAGATCGGGCTCAATTTTTATCTCATTGTTCCAGGACGCAGCGGGGATAAAAGGGAGGTCGCTTCCCGTTTCCTTGTTCTGCCCTCTTACCAGGCTAAAGCTGCTGCCGACATGCAGCCAGCGGAAAGGATGCAGATCTACCACCGCCTCGAGGCCGCTAAGCCGGGCATTAGCCTGTGTATACCGGTAAACCGGCAGGACTTCGCCCTCATGCTGAATACTGTCGCCGGCCAGGCCCCGAAGGTAAATATAATGGTAAATGGTATTGTTGTACCCGTTCAGTTCCATGCCGAATATCCCGGAAACATAGCCAATACTGGCGTCCAGCTGAAGACTTTGCTCAGAGCGAAGGGAAGCGTTCCCGGTTTCGAAGCGTTCCACTCCGTGATGTTCTCCGTTAGCAGCAAGTTCGGAAATATTGGGAGCGCGAAAGGCCGACCCTGCATTAGCTTTCAGCAAAAAGCCGCTTCCAAGATCCCAGGCCAGGCCGATGCTTCCGCTGAAATTTGAAAAATCCCGCTGAAAGCCCTGGAACTGTTGCTCTCCTGCCGCATTCTCCGTTGTTTTTACATTTACGTTCCGGTAGTCGAATCTTGCGCCGGCATTTAATGCTAAGGATCCAAGTTCTTTTCGAAGATACACGAAAGCTCCTGCTTCCGTTGACCGATAGGCGGGAATAAGAAGTTCCTCCCCGCCCGGGCTGTTTTCCTGCCGCGATCCGGACAGCCCGACGACCGGCTCAAAGCCGTTTTTTCCGCCCATGAAATACTTCAGGTCGGCTGTCCAGGTCTCGAGGTCCATAGCAATATCCGCCTCGTCCGCGGAATGTTCGAACTCCCGCCGCTTGTTTTGCTGGAATCCCAGGTTGGCGCGCAGCTGGTTAGGCCCAAGGATAAAATTATTGCTGAGGGAAGCTTTTATATGCCCTACTTCCTGCAGGGGAAGCCCTACTTTCCGGTTATACCCGTCCTGTTCCTCCGCGTGATCGTGTTCCTCCCCGGCGTGATCGTGTTCCACAGCATGTTCGTGTTCTCCGGCATGTTCGTGTTCTCCGGCATGTTCGTGTTCAAGGAAACCCAGGTTCCCCTTGTAAGCCGATACGTTCAAATGACTGTATCCCCATTTTTTGTTAAGGCCAAGCATACCCGAAAAACTCGTTTCGTTAAAAGAGGTATTCGGGGCGAAGCCTTCCGGCGTTTTATAGGAAAACGCATTCCGGTAGGACCCTCTTCCCCTCCATACAAGGCCCTTTTGGTTGCCTTCCAGCATCAGGGAGGTCCCCGTTAAACCGTTATTACTTGCATACCTGGAAGTAATAGCTCCCTTTAGCTCGCCATCAGGCAGCGGGATAGGGTCAAGGATATTGATCACGCCGCCCATGGCATCCGAGCCGTATAACAGGCTGGCCGGACCGCGGAGTACCTCAACCCGGTCGGCGGAAAACAAGTCGAATTCAAGCCCATGTTCGTCGCCCCATTGCTGTCCCTCCTGTTTAATACCGTTATTTACCGTCAATACGCGATTATAGCTGAGCCCCCTGATCACTGGTTTCGATACAGCCGGGCCGCTGGAAATTTGTGAAACGCCGGGAAGGTTTGAAAGGGCATCTACCAGGTTGGCAGACGGCCGGCTCATCAGTTCCTCGCGGGAAACGCTTTCTACTGATACGCTGTTTGTCCTATCTTCGCTGGCAGATGCGGACGCGGTAACCACCACCTCCCTCATTTCAAGTAGCGAAACATGCAGGGAAAAGGTTTTTTCTGTAAAATCTTTGAGGATCACCCGTTCAGCATAGGTTTTATACCCAAGGAAACTCACCTGCACAGTGAACTTCCCTTCGGGCAGATTCCTAAGGGTGAAAAGGCCTTGCTCGTCCGACAGCGTTTGCCGGGCAAGATCGGGAATTGATATGCTGGCGCCGGGAAGCGGTCTGCCGGAACCAGCCTCCAATACCTTGCCGGAGAGTACGGCCTGCGAATAGGAAGAAAAGGGAAAACAAGTGATACTTAATAGTATCCATATAATATACTTCATGCTGTTAAATTCTTAGAATAACCGGAAAGGCAGCCAGGCTGCCGGATTTAAAAAAAGAAATTTAACAGGCTGGAGGGCCCCGAAGAGAAACGGAAAGCAGGGTTTCCGGTAAATAAACTTGTTGAAAAGGAGCTGTATGGAACCAGGGAAAAGAATATACAACGCTTTCCCATGTTTCCGCAGGCAGGTAATGCTGCGTAAATATACAGGAACAAACCGGGCAGAAGGCCTGGTGACCGGGAGCGAAATGCGCCGATTTAGCAAAATCGCGGGAAAGCAGCACATGTTCCCCTTCATGCCCGTGTATAAGTTTTACAGGCAGTACGCTGAAGCTGATCGCTGCAAGAAGCAGGAGTGCATACAGCTTATGAAGGTATTTTCGATGGTTTTTCAATACGCTAACCCAGTCCCGTCACGAAGACGCAAAGTTATTATTTTTATGCTTATTCCAGTCACATTTTTAGGCGGCTGCTTGTTAATTTAGCTGTATGATTGAAAAGTGGAAGCCTTTACTTGAAACCTGCGCCTACAATATTCTTGGCTCCCGGGAAGAAGCCAGGGACATCGTCCAGGATGTCCTTATCCGCCTTTTGGATAGGCCCATCGATCATATAGACAATAAAAAAGCCTACCTGGTACGGGCAGTTATTAACCGGGCCATTAATGCCAAAACGCGCCAGGAACTGGCCCGGAAAAACTACCGCGGCTCCTGGCTTCCGGAACCGGTAATGACTGCGTCCGCGGACCACCACCTCCTGCAAAAGGATATTCTTAACTACTCGGTAATGGTTTTGCTTGAAAAGTTAACGGCAAGCGAGCGGGCTGTTTTCATTCTCAGGGAAGCTTTTGACTATACGCATAATGAAATAGCCGAAGCATTGGAAATCAGTACCGATAGCTCGCGCCAGTTGCTGCGGAGGGCCAAAAGCAGTTTGAAAAGCCCGGCCGCAAAAAAAGAAAGAGCCCGCACTGCCTTTCGTCCTGACCAGTTTCTTTCCGTCATTCAAAACCGCGAAGTAGACAAACTGGAAGCGCTGCTTTCCGAAGATATCGTGATCACTTCTGACGGCGGCGGAAAGGTACTTGCGAACCGCATTCCCGTAACCGGAAAGCCCAAGGCCGTCAAATACCTGCTGGGCGTTTATGAGAAATATCAGAAAAACAACCAGGTCATTCCTGCCGTGATTAACCATCAGCCTGCCTTATTGCATTTCGAAGGGTCAAAATTGGTTTCCTGCCAGATTTTCCATGCGAATGAGGGAGTTGTCCAGGCAATTTATTTCGTCAGGAACCCGGATAAATTAAAGAACCTGTCACATATTTCCGGCCTTACCTGTCTTACAGGAAACGATTAACATATGCAACGAATCTCATTTCAGGAATTACCGGAAGGATTTTACCGGACCATGTCAGAAGTTGAACAGTACATTAACAACTGTGGATTGGAACTTCGTTTTTTGGAACTTATCCGTTACCGGATCTCACTTATCAATCATTGCGCTTATTGCCTTGACATGCATTTCAAAGAGGCTATTCACCACGGGGAAGAACCACTTCGTCTTTATTCCCTGGCGGCATGGAAGGAAACAGGGTATTTCTCGGAGAAAGAAGCGCTTGGCCTGGAACTCGCCGAAAGGCTTACCGAACTTTCAGGTTCCCATGTGGACGATGAGCTTTACCAGCGCCTGCGGCAGCACTTCAGCAAACAGGAAATCGGCCATCTTACCCTGGCGATAGCTCATATCAATTCATGGAACCGGATCACCCAATGTTTCCGGCCCGAGCCCGGGAAATACAAGGTACAAAAGCAAGTTACAGTGCAGGCCTAAAAGGGCATTGAATTTGCGGTGTGTTTCGAAAACTACGCAAATGCACTTTTTACAATTAAGCATGCTGGGCTTGCTGCTGATACTGCAGCAAACCTGTAGCCGCAATGAAGATTACAGCCATAAAGAACTGCTGAATACTCCCTGGGAACTGGTTTCCATTAACCAGGAAACGATTGATTCAGCGCTGAAGGAACCTACGCTGCTCTTTGAGGAAAGCGGTTCAAAAGCAAACGGTTTTGCTGGATGCAACCAATTCTTTGGCACCTATTCATTAAGCGCTGATTCGCTTTCCTTTTCAGGACTGGGTTCCACTAAAATGTTTTGCGAGCAATCCCAGGAACTGGAAGGTCAATACCTTGGCCGGCTGAGCGAGGTAACGCATTTCGTTGTATCTCAAAACGGAAGCGCGCTTACCTTGCTTAGCAATGCCGTTCCCGTACTGGAATTTAAGAAAGGGGAGGCTGACTAAGTTCCTGTTGCGTCATCGGGATCCTCGTAACGATCAGTATCCCAGGAATCACGATCCTCGCCTTCATCCGGGTCTTCCCCGGCCAGGACCGCCAGGGCTCTTTTCAGGTCCGGTTCCAGGACAAGCAGGCGGATGCCACCTGTTGGCGAGGTAAGAATTGGCTGAAAACCAAGTGAGTCCTCTCCTGCCAGCATGCAATGAATACCCGCGCTTTCGAGATGCGCTTTTATGATATGAGCAGTTCCCGCGTTATCGAACTTTCGCAGTTCGATGAGTTTGTTTTCTGCCATGACTTAGCTGTTCAGGTCGCTCTTGTCGTATTTATCGCGCAGCTGTACGGGTTTAACCGTGGTTTTCTTCATCCGCAGGTTCAGCACTTCCACCATAATGGAGAAGGCCATTGCAAAGTAAATATAGCCTTTCGGAATATGTTGCTCTAATCCTTCGGCGATAAGTGAAACACCGATAAGAACCAGGAAACTGAGGGCCAGCATTTTCACCGTCGGATGCTTTTCCACGAACCGGCTGATGGGCCCGGCAGAAAACATCATGATGCCCACGGCTATCACCACTGCTGTGATCATCACCCATAATTCATCCGCCATACCTACGGCGGTAATCACAGAATCGAGGGAAAAGACGATGTCAAGCAGAAGGATCTGCGAGATAACTCCTGCAAAGGAATGGGCGACCTTCTTATCTTTCTCCCCTTCTTCTCCCTCCAGCTTCTCATGAATCTCCACGGTACTTTTATAGATCAGGAACAGGCCGCCAGCCAGAAGGATGAGGTCCCGGCCTGAAATTTCCTGTCCCAGCACGCCGAACAATGGCGCCGTAAGGCTCATTACCCAGGTGATGGAAAACAGCAGCAGGATGCGGGTAAACATGGCAAGCCCCAGGCCCCAGTTCCTTGCCTTAGCTTGCTGGTCCTTAGGGAGCTTCCCGGCCAGAATGGAAATAAAAACAATATTATCAATTCCCAGCACTATCTCCAGGACTGTCAGCGTCAGCAGGGATACCCATATCTCGGGGTTAGCGATCCATTCCATATTTAAAAAATTTGGTTCCAAACTAATGAAAAAAGCCAAACCCGCAAAGGCTTGGCTGGAAAAGAAATCAAAAAAATCCGCTGAAAGTGTGTGTGTGTGTGATTAATCCTCAACGAAAGTTTATGGTACTAAAATCCGAATCGATGGAAAGGAGACAGTTCCCGCCTTTGCCGATAGTCCCTGTATAATTGAAATTGAATTTCGGGCCCCGGCTTTCTTCCTTTTCTTCAGGTTCGTCAATATGTATTCTGCTGCCATACCTGAAGTTGCCAAAATTGGTAGAAACATCAAATTGCGCACTCAGATCTTCGGCCAGTTCAATATCAACATCCGAGTATTCAGCGTCCAGTTCCAGGCTGTTCAACCCCGAACCCGCGCCCAGTTCGAATTTCCCGCAATGCCGGACGTCAATTTCCGCTTGCCCGGTTAAGCCGGCAATGGCAATGCTGGAAAAACTAAATGTCGCATCCAGGTTCTTTACGTTACCTATCTTGATAGAGCCCTCACTAAACTCCACGGACAGCTCGTTTTCCTCACCGGTAAGGTTACCGGTTTCCAGGTTCCCGAAGGATTGTTTTATCTGTGTACTGCCTTTCAGGTTGGGAAGGACGGTATTGCCAAACTTGTTCGCAAGATCCAGCCTGATATCAACAGGCAGGTACACTTCGTAGTTCACCTGCATGGAAGCATTTCCCTTGAGATTAAGCTTATCCTTTCCAATGGAAGTTTTGAAGCTTATCTCATTCCCCTGCATGGCTGAACTGATATTAATAGCATCCAGGAGTTCCTGCGCTTTTCGCTCGTTCCCATGGTTCACCACCACACTGACATCCGCCTGCACCTCGTTCTTATTCCAGGTGTGTATGATCACATTTCCGAACTGGTTGTTAATGGAAAGCGAGGCGCCGGAAGAAGCCGGGTAAGTTTTACTGAACTTCTTGGACTGGGCAAGCGCAAGAGGCGCTCCGGCAAGCAAGATGGCAGCCAGTAAAACAGATCCCTTAAATATTCGCGGAAGATTCTTCATAACCTCTTTCCTTTTTTGCCTCGTTTATCTTCTGAATAATTTCCAGCTGCCGGTTCAACAGTTCTATCTGGTACCGCAGGTTCTGGATCATCGCTTCCAGTACCAGGGCCTGGTCGGGAGCTGCCGTGAGTTGGGATTTCAGGCTGGCATAACCTGTTTCCAGGCTTTCAATTTCTTCAGCGAACTCAGCATATAGTTCCGGTTCGCTCTGCTGAAGCTGCCTTAACTCCGAACGCTTGGTTTCTATCAGCGAAATGTACTGTGCCTGCTGC
Source organism: Anseongella ginsenosidimutans (assembly GCF_008033235.1). Classification (GTDB taxonomy): domain Bacteria; phylum Bacteroidota; class Bacteroidia; order Sphingobacteriales; family Sphingobacteriaceae; genus Anseongella; species Anseongella ginsenosidimutans. The sequence continues at coordinate 1,218,092 of NZ_CP042432.1, read as the reverse complement.
CTCGCGGCGGAGGGGTTAATATTATTTACTATGCGTTCCTCAGGCTCCACCAGTCTCATCAGCTGACGGACCGCCAGGAAACTTACTGTCAGCAATACCGCGATTACCGCCGCTACCTTCAGGACGGAAAAAAAAGGCGAAAAAAACCGCTGCCGGGGGAAAAACTCCTTTTCAATATTTTTCCAAACCCGCTGAGGCGGTTCATGTACGTCAAATTCCCCGCGGTGATTATCAATAAAATGCCTAAGCCTGTCGTTCATATTGCCTGCATTTAAGAATTTCCAATAATTTTCGTTTTGCTCTCAGGTACTGCGACCGGGAGCTTGCTTCATTAATATGCAGTATACTGCCTATCTCTTCATGATCGTATCCTTCCAGCAGGTAGAGGGACAATACGACCCTGTAACCGTCCGACAGTTTCCGGATCCCTTCCCTTATAGCCTGCACCTGCATGTCGATCTCATCCCAGTCCTGTTCCTGTTCTTCAATTTCAAGCTCTTCCCCGTCTATATCCACCCAGTTGATCCTCCTTCTTCTTAACCAGTTGACCGAATTATTGATAACGATCCTTTTCAGCCAGGATCCCACGCTTGCCTCCATCCGGAATTCTTTCAGCCGGTCAAAGGCATCAATGAAAGATTCCTGGAGAATATCTTCCGCCTCACCGCTGTGATCTACGATGCGCAGGCATACATTATACATGCTGCGGGCGTATTTCCGGTAAAAGCGGTGCTGTGCCTTCCGGTCTCCCTTCAGGCATCCTTCCACAAGTTCATCGTAGTACCCGGGCGTGGTTTTTTCCAATGCTCGCTGTTTTCTTTATCGGTTAACTGTTATAAAGACAACGCGAGCCTGGAAAACGTTGCACCTGATGAATTTTTTTTTTGATACTTTTGCAACAATTTTCAAATTCCCTTATATATGCTACGTACCCATACCTGCGGCGAACTCAACCTCGAAAACCTTAATACGGATGTAACTCTTTGTGGCTGGGTGCAGCGTTCCCGCGATCTTGGGGGAATGACTTTCATTGACCTTCGTGACCGCTACGGCCTCACACAACTGGTATTTAATATGGAAGACAACCCGGAACTTTGCTCCCGCGCAAGGGAGTTAGGCCGGGAGTTTGTAATTAAGGCCCGCGGAACGGTTGTTGAACGAAGCAATAAGAACCCGAAAATGCCTACGGGCGATATTGAAATAAAGGCAAGCGAACTGGAAGTACTGAACGTTTCAAAGGTTCCGCCTTTTATAATTGAAGACGAAACCGACGGCGGCGAAGACCTTAGGGCAAAATACCGTTATCTTGACCTGAGGAGGGGAATTGTCCGTAAAAACCTGGAGATCAGGCATAAACTGGCAGCGGAAACCCGCCGTTACCTGGACCGCCAGGACTTCATTGAAGTGGAAACGCCGGTACTGATCAAATCTACCCCGGAAGGAGCCAGGGATTTCGTCGTGCCGAGCCGGATGAATCCGGGCGAGTTCTATGCCTTGCCCCAATCTCCGCAAACATTCAAGCAGCTGCTCATGGTATCGGGCATGGACCGTTACTTCCAGATTGTAAAATGCTTCCGCGACGAGGACCTGCGGGCCGACAGGCAGCCAGAATTCACCCAGATTGATTGTGAAATGTCCTTCGTTACGCGGGATGACATACTTCAAACGTTCGAAGGGCTGATCAACCATCTTTTCAGGGAAATAAAAGGCCGCGACATTGGCCATCTGCCTCATATATCTTATGCCGATGCTATGCGGAAATATGGCAACGACAAACCCGATACCCGCTTCGGAATGACTTTCACAGAGCTGAAAAGCACTTTGGGCGAAACAGACCTTACCGGCGGAAAAGGGTTCAAGGTATTCGATGATGCAGGACTGGTAGCTGGTATTTGCGTGGAAGGCGCTGCCGGTTATACCCGCAAACAGCTGGACGAGCTTACCGAATGGGTAAAACGCCCGCAGATAGGAGCTACAGGCCTTGTCTACGCCCGTTATAATAATGACGGCACGGTAAAATCGTCTGTCGATAAGTTTTACGATGAAAACGACCTGCAGAAATGGGTGCAGGCTTTCGGGGCGCGTGAAGGCGATCTGATGCTTGTGCTTGCCGGCGAGCCCGCCAAAACCCGGAAAGCGCTTTCTGAACTCCGCCTTGAAATGGGCAACCGCCTGGGGCTGCGTCCCAAAGATACTTTCCAGGCGCTTTGGGTGGTAGACTTCCCCCTGCTGGAATGGGACGAAGAAACCGCCCGCTGGCACGCCATGCACCATCCCTTTACCTCGCCTGTACCCGGGGACATCCATTTACTGGAAAGCGACCCGGGCCGCGTCCGCGCCAATGCCTATGATATGGTAATTAACGGCAATGAAGTAGGCGGAGGTTCTATCAGGATCCATGACAAAACCCTGCAGCAAAAGATGTTCAACGTACTGGGCTTCAGCCCGGAAGACGCCCAGTCCCAATTCGGCTTCCTGATGGACGCTTTCGAGTTCGGCGCTCCCCCTCATGGCGGCATTGCCTTCGGATTCGACCGCCTTTGCGCGATCTTTTCCGGCCTGGACTCTATCCGCGACGTGATCGCCTTCCCCAAAAATAATTCCGGCCGCGACGTAATGATTGATTCTCCCTCGCGCATTTCCAAAGAACAACTGGACGAGCTGCAGATCAACGTTAAATAACGCGTCACGGCGCATGATGGCCGCACGCATCGCGGCGCCGTGATGACCTCGCGCATTGCCGGATTTGCTTTGACCGGCGCGCCCGTGTGGTTTCGGCATGCCCGGTCTCGCTCAGGCTGATTTTTAGGATCCCAGGCGCTGCGCACCTGCCAAAAGCCTGTTAGCCCCACCCGCCTGTATCTGGTATTAATATTGGTATCAAGAGCGCTCACCATGTGCGCCGGCCAGCGGGAGTTTGCTTTGCCCGCAGCGAGCAACTTTTGATTTTCGGGCGATTGCGAAAGCAATCGGGGCCCCGAAAATCAGCCTGAGCGAGACCGGGCAAAGTAAATCCGGCGATGCACGCGGGGAAAACCATCTTGATGCGGAAGCCGATGGTTTGGAGTAAATTAATTTAGTATTCCCCACACTAGAATGGAAGATCGTCCTCGGGATTGTCGTCGGCCCTTACATTGAGGCCTTCGGAGCCCCCGGCGGCGTCCCGGGAATTACCGGAGCCTCCGCGGTTTGTGTTGCCACCGCCGTAGCTTTCGTTGCCGCCCTGGTTTTCGTGGTCGCTGCGTCTTCCCAGCATGGTAAAGTTATCGGCTACTACTTCGGTCATGTAACGCTTGTTTCCTTCCTTATCGTCCCAGGAGCGTGTGCGGAGTTTTCCCTCCACGTAAACCAGCTTGCCTTTGTGAAGATATTTTTCGGCAATGTCCGCAAGTCCGCGCCATACTACAATATTATGCCATTCGGTTTGTTCGACTCTTTGTCCGTCTTTGGTATAAAATTCAGAGGTAGCCAGAGGAAAAGATGCTTTTGAAACGCCGCCTTCCATGTGCCTGATCTCGGGATCCTTGCCCAAGTGGCCTACTAAAATTACTTTATTGATGCCTGACATAAAAAAAAGATTAGATGAAATACAATTTATAGATTATTTTCCAGATAGTTTGTAATTAATTTAGGGAACGCATAGGCTTCCATTTCCTTCTCTTCCACGGTAATATACTTACTTTCCGGCTTTAGGTACCCTTTTAATTCCAGCTCCCAGAAGCGGGCATGTATCACCTGGTGCGACAGCACATGCTTAAGCGTTTGAGAAACTGATATTACTAAATATTCCCTGTCTTTCAAAATTTTCCGGAAATCCTCCAGCTGAAATAAGCCGGCCTCGTCCACCGGGGCCGGTGTTTCAACAAGTGGAAAGTCATACAAGCTTTGCCAGATATCTCCGCTGCCCCGCTTGTTCAGCCAGATCTGTCCCTTGTCCCGGATCATCAGGTAATTGAAATATCTTTCCCGGGTGCGCGGCCGTTTTGACTTTACCGGCAGCAGGCCAACCTTCCCTTCCTTCAGGGCCGCACAACCGGAAGCGAGGGGGCATGCAGAACAGAAGGGCCTGGCAGGGCGGCATTGCCTGGCGCCGAACTCCATAACGGCCTGGTTATGTACGCCCGGATCATCTTTGTCCAGGAGATCCGCGGCGAGGGCGGAAAAATATTTTTTCCCTGCAGTTGTGTCAATGGGGATGCCGGCGCCGGAATACCGGGAAAGGAGGCGGTATACGTTTCCGTCAACTACTGCCCTGGCCTCATTCGCCGCAAATGAAGAAATGGCAGAAGCGGTATACTCCCCGATTCCTTTCAGGCGGATCAGCTCGGAGTAAGAAGAGGGGAAGGCCCGGCCCCGCTGTTGATATACCGTTTTAGCGGTAGCATGCATATTACGGGCGCGCGAATAATATCCCAGGCCCTGCCATAGTTTCATCACCTGGTCTTCGTCCGCATCTGCAAGGTCAGCGACAGTAGGAAACCTTTCGGCAAAACGATAATAATAAGGGAGGCCCTGCTCTACTCTTGTCTGCTGCAGTATTATTTCCGACAGCCATATCAGGTAGGGGTCCTTCGTCTCCCTCCAGGGCAGGTCCCGTTTGTTTGCCCGGTACCAGTTTGCAATTATTTTGGCGAAGTCCATAGAGGAGGCAAATTTCAGCAAAATAATTTAACTCTGCTCCCCTGGAATCCGGGTGCGGGCTATGTATTGGAAAGGGGCTTTACAGGCAGGCAAAACTGCTGCCGGAAGTAAAGCCCGAAACAAAATCCAGAGAGTTTCTTTTTGTTTTCAATAAAAAGAGCTAATTTCGCAACCCCTAAATAATGAAGAATTTACATCATGGACAAACGTATAATAATATGACGAAAGCAGAAGTGATTGCAGAAATTGCAAACAAAACAGGGATCGAAAAAGTCGATGTTGCCGAGACCATCGAAGCCTTTTTCAAAGTGGTAAAAACCTCGATGATCGAAGGTAATAATATTTATGTGAGGGGCTTCGGAAGCTTTGTTGTAAAAAAACGGGCCCAGAAAACTGCAAGGAACATTTCAAAGAATACTGCTATCATTATTCCGGAACATCATATCCCCAGTTTCAAACCGGCTAAAGTATTTGTTGAAAAAGTAAAGAATTCCAGCAAGAAGAAAAGTTCACAGGCAGAATTAATCAAATAGATCTTGTTTTCAGGAAAACAAATAGGAGTTATTTTATCAGTAGGAATACTGATAACCGCCTTATACCTGCTCCCGGTAAAAGGCCTGGTCAATCCTGAAGAGGAAAACAGCTCAGAACCGGCGGGAACAGAAGCTGCTTTCGGCCCGGCCGAACTGGCGGAAGCTGAAAAGCAAAACATAAATCCTTCACTGCTTGTTGAGATTGAAGAAATTGAGAAGGAACTGGCAGAAAAACCAGGCGATACGGCCCTTCTCAAAAAGCTCGCCGGTGAATGGGAGGAACTGAATATCAGCAATGTAAGCGGCCTGTACTATATGGAGCTTGCAGAAAAGCAACCTACCGCCGGGAACTGGCTTAAGGCCGGCGACCAGCTCAGGGAAGGATACAAAACAATGAGTGACACCATTCAGCGGTCTTTCCTGGTAGATAAAGCATTAAGTGCTTACCAGCATGCCCTGCAACTGGATCCGGAAAACCTGGATGCTCAAACCGGTTTAGGCGCGGTAACGGTAGAAGGGACTCCGGCTCCCATGAAGGGCATACAATTGCTCCTGGGAGTAGTGGAAAAGGATCCCGGGAATCCCGGGGCTAATCTTACGCTCGGTAAATTTTCCATGCAAACCGGGCAGTATGAAAAAGCAAGAGACCGCTTTTTGACAGTAGTAGAGAGCCAGCCCGGGGGAGAAGTTTATTTCTATCTCGGCGAAGCTTACCGGCAGCTGGGAGAGAAAGAAAATGCCATCGCCGCCTACGAGACAACGAAAAAGTATATTGTCGATCCTCAGTTCACATCGATGATCGACAATATCATAGAGGAATTGAAGTAATTATTATCTAACATTAAAAAAATTAAGTTATGCCAAGTGGTAAGAAGAGGAAGAGACATAAAATGGCCACCCACAAGAGAAAAAAACGCCTGAGGAAAAACAGACACAAGAAGAAATAAATTGACACCAACATCCAACTTTAATAGCGCGGATGCAGGTGAGGAAGGCATTTTCCAACGGTGGTAAAGGAATTACTTATCAACGGTACGCCTTCGGGCGTTACCATTGCCTTGCTCAAAGACAAACAGCTTATTGAGCTTCATCAGGAGCAAGGCACCAACAACTACGTTGTAGGAGATATCTATCTGGGCCGTATAAAGAAGATTATGCCGGGCCTGAATGCTGCATTTGTGGACGTAGGCTATGAGCGTGATGCTTTTTTGCATTACCTTGACCTGGGTCCGCAGGTGCGTTCCCTGCTTAAGATCTCCAAAGACATCAGGAGCGGAAGAAAATATCATCTTCTGAACAACTTCAAGTCGGAAGAAGATATAAATAAGGGCGGCAAGATCACTGAAGTACTCAGCAAAAATCAGCTGATTCCTGTCCAGATTGCCAAAGAGCCTATTTCCAACAAAGGCCCCCGGCTGAGTTCAGACATATCGCTGGCCGGACGGTACCTGGTGCTTGTACCCTTTTCCAACGTGATCTCTTTGTCAAAGAAGATCAAGGGAAACGCGGAACGCACCCGTTTGCGGAAACTGGTAGAAAATATCCGGCCCAGGAATTTCGGCGTGATCATTCGCACGGTATCGGAAGGCGTAAGTGTGGCGGAGCTTCATAACGATCTCAAGGAACTGATCGAAAAATGGGAGGCATTTGCCGTACGGCTTAAAGTTACGGAGCCCTCTCAGAAGATCGTCGGGGAAATTGACCGGACTTCCAGCATCTTACGGGATATCCTGAACCCTGATTTCCAGAACATTTATGTAGACGATCCTATTACCTATTCTGAAATAGGCGCCTACATCCGTAACATTGCCCCTACCCAGGAGAAGATCGTAAAACTTTATAAAGGCAGGGCGCCTCTTTTCGAAAATTTCGGGATTGATAAGCAGATCAAAGCCCTCTTCGGACGAACGGTAAATATGCAGGGGGGCGCGTACCTGATCATTGAACACACGGAAGCAATGCACGTCATTGACGTGAACAGTGGTAACAGGACCAACAGCCAGATCAACCAGGAAGACAACGCCTTGCAGGTAAACGTGGAGGCAGCCAGGGAAATTGCCCGGCAGCTCCGGCTCCGGGACATGGGCGGCATTATCGTGATCGATTTCATTGATATGCACAAGGCCGTCAACCGGAAACAGCTTTACAACGCTCTTCGCGAAGAAATGAAGGACGACCGTGCCAAACACACCATCCTTCCTCCCAGCAAATTCGGCCTGGTACAGATCACCCGGCAGCGCGTTCGGCCAGAAATGAGCATTGTAACGGTTGAGCAATGTCCTACCTGCGGAGGAACGGGCGAGGTAAAGGCGAGCATTCTTCTTATGGACGATATTGAGAATAACCTGGAATACATCCTCAGGGAACAGAACGAAAGTCATATTACTCTTTGCGTTCATCCGTATATTGAGGCTTTCCTGAAGAAGGGACTTGTTTCGCGGCAGGTAAAATGGTACTTCCGTTATAAGAAATGGATCCGCATTAAACCCGTTTCTTCCTACCATTTCACTGAATATCACTTCTACTCAGACAAAGACGAGGAAATCAAGATTTAAGGCTGATTTTTCTTATGTTTGGGGAGGTATGAGCTGGCTCACAAATATTTCCCAGATACTGATGGTAGTAGTCATACTGTTGATCCCGTACTTTATCTGGACCTTCATCAGGCGGTCGGTCAGGAATTATATGGAGCTGAAGGAAGAAGAACTGGACCTGCAGCGTGAGAACAACGAGCTTTTGCGCAGGCTCAACGGCCTCCCTGCCCGCGAACACCCTGATACGGAGGAAGATAATGAACAGAGCGGTTAAGACCAGGACGGCTTATTTCTGCCAAAGCTGCGGCTATGAATCGGCGAAGTGGCTGGGAAAATGCCCTTCCTGCGAGTCATGGAATAGTTTTGCCGAAGAAGTGATCGTCAAGGGAAACGGTAAACAGGCAGGCGCGAAAACAGGCGTTAACCGCGTTAATCAGCCGGTGAAGATCAGCGAGATTGAATTTTCGCCACAATATAGGATCAGTACTGCCGACGCCGAACTGGACCGGGTCTTGGGCGGAGGCATTGTTCCGGGTTCGCTCGTATTACTTGGCGGAGAACCGGGAATAGGCAAATCCACGCTCTTGCTCCAGGTAGCTATGCAGCTGCCGCTGAAGATCCTGTATGTCTCCGGAGAAGAAAGCCAGCAGCAAATACGCCTCAGAGCCAACAGGCTCCAACCGGACCTGAATCAAAATGAGGATACCAGCGCAAAGCCTGATGAAGCGCCCCCGCAATCCGGTATGGGAGCTTCCGGGCTCTATATTCTCACCGAAACATCCACTCAGCATATCCTGAAGCAAGCCGAACAGCTGGAACCGCAGCTGGTTATTATTGATTCGGTTCAAACTCTTTATTCGGCCCATATAGAATCTACTCCAGGCAGCGTATCCCAGGTCCGGGAATGTACGGCAGAACTCCTGCGCTTTGCAAAGGAAAGCCATATTCCGGTATTCATGATCGGCCATATCACTAAGGACGGGCTTATTGCCGGCCCCAAAATACTGGAACATATGGTAGATACCGTTCTGCAGTTCGAGGGTGACCGGCATCATACGTACCGGATCCTCCGTGCAATTAAGAACCGCTTCGGCGCTGCCGCTGAACTCGGAGTATATGAAATGCAGGGAAATGGCATGCGGGGAGTTAACAACCCCTCCGAAGTACTGCTCTCCCAGCGGGAAGAAGCCCTGAGCGGAGTAGCCGTATCGGTTACACTGGAAGGCATTCGCCCGATGTTGATTGAAACACAAGCCCTGGTAAGCCCCTCCGTATACGGAACTCCGCAGCGTTCCGCCACAGGCTTTGATAGCCGGCGGATGAATATGCTGCTGGCAGTCCTTGAAAAACGCTGTGGATTCCGCCTTGGCATGAAAGATGTCTTCCTTAATATTACCGGCGGCATACGAATAGACGATCCTGCTATTGACCTGGGCCTGGTTTGCTCGATCATTTCCTCCCATGAGGACATTCCCCTGCCTCCTCATTGCTGTTTTGCCGGAGAGGTGGGGCTTTCAGGGGAAATAAGGGCAGTTAACCGGGTGGAACAACGCATCGCAGAAGCGGAAAAGCTGGGTTTTGAAACGCTCTATATATCCCGGTACAACCGGAAGGAGTTAAATCTTTCCCGGTATAAAATAGAAGTTATTGCTGTTGGGAAAATTGAGGAAGTTATCGGAAGTTTGTTTGGGTAGTTTTTTACGTTTAAAGTTCAAGGTTTAAGGTTTATAGTTGTTGGTTGGGGGTAGTTAGAAGCTGATGGATGTTTTGTTTGTTATACTTGCGGGAGCGGCCATTATTATAGGTATTCTGGGTAGTTTTCTGCCGGTGCTGCCGGGTCCGCCAATTGCGTGGGCGGGGTTGCTGTTGCTGCATTATTCGGAGTATGCGCATTTCAGCCAGCGGTTCCTGATCATAACGGCTATTATTACCATTGCGGTTACTGCGCTTGACTATATCGTGCCTATATGGGGCACGAAGAAGTACGGCGGCTCCAAAATGGGGCAATATGGTGCCATAATAGGTATGCTTGCCGGCTTGTTCGCCGGCCCGGTGGGGATTATTTTCGGACCGTTTATCGGCGCATTTATCGGCGAACTTATTCATGACCCCCAAAACCAGGCCCGCGCCTTGCGGGCAGCGTGGGGGTCCTTCATCGGCTTCCTGGTAGGCGCAGGACTTAAAATTGTCCTTTGCCTGGTCTTTGCCTGGTTTTACGTGGAAGCCCTGCTATTCTGATCCGGAATTTCGGGCGTTCTTTTCTTAATAACCTTACCAGGCATATTACGCTTACCGGCATGAAAAATCTCTTTCCCGGTATCCCGCCCCTTATTTGCCGCAGCAGCGACAAGCTTTTTGTACCAGCACCGCGTTCACCTGCCCTATTCAAATAAGCCCTCGTCGCGGATCAGCAATAAAATGGCCGAATGCGGAACGATGATATATTTTTCATCGTTGAAAATGATCTCGAAGCCGCTTTTTGGCAGGTAAATAGCCAGATCGCCTTCATGCGGCTGCAGCGGAAGGTATTTGACTTCGCTTTTATTCAGGTAAGGGTCGTCTTCGCTAAGGTTGGGGATAGGGTATCCCGGCCCTACCTTCAGCACATAACCGCTGTGAACAGGCTCCTTTTCATGCACTCCGGGAGGCAAAAAAAGCCCCGACTTGGTCTTTTCATTGGGAGACTTGGGCTTAATCAGCACCTTGTCTCCCACAACGGTCAGTCTCCTGAGGTCTTTATGATCAATATCGAGGGTCATTATCACTTGCTGAGGTACATTGATTTTTCCTTGTACAAATGACGGAAGAAAGGATCGTCCAGGTCCTTGATAAAACGAATGGCTTCGCCGGTCGATTTCATTTCGGGGCCCAGCTCCTTGTTCACTTCCGGGAATTTGTCAAATGAGAATACCGGTTCTTTGATCGCGTAACCTTCCAGCTTCCGCTCTATTTTAAAATCCTTTAGCTTGTTTGCTCCCAGCATGACCTTGGTGGCAATATTTATAAAGGGAACATCATAGGCCTTGGCGATGAAAGGAACGGTTCGCGATGCGCGGGGATTAGCCTCTATCACGTAAACCTTTTCATCTTTGATGGCGAACTGGATATTCAGCAGGCCGCGCACGTTCAGGGCAAATGCCAGTTTACGCGTGTATTCTTCCATTTGCCGGATCACATTTTCGGAAAGCTCGAAAGGAGGCAGCACGGCGCTTGAATCGCCGGAATGGATGCCTGCAGGCTCAATATGCTCCATTAAACCAATAATGCATACATCTTCACCGTCACAAATGGCATCCGACTCAGCCTCTTCGGCGCGGTCCAGGAAGTGGTCAATGAGAATGCGGCCGCCGGGAATATTCTTCAGAAGATTCACAACAGCCTTTTCCAGCTCTTCATCGTTAATGACAATGCTCATTCCCTGGCCGCCAAGCACATAACTAGGCCGCACCAGAACGGGGTAACCTACCTGGGCAGCCACTTCCAGGGCTTCTTCGGCGTTATCAGCCACACCATACCTGGGATAGGGAATATCAAGCTCTTTCAGGAGGTCCGAAAAATGCCCCCGGTCTTCGGCAAGGTCCATATCCCGGTAGGACGTACCGAAGATGCGAATACCCTTTTCATCCAGCTTCTCGGCCATCTTGAGGGCAGTTTGCCCGCCAAGCTGAACAATAACGCCTTCCGGCTTTTCAAGGTCGATGATCTCCCGCACATGCTCCCAGAAAACCGGTTCGAAATAGAGCTTGTCAGCCATGTTGAAATCGGTGGAAACGGTTTCCGGGTTGCAGTTGACCATGATGGATTCGTAACCCGATTCCTTGGCGGCAATAAGCCCGTGTACACAGGAATAGTCGAATTCGATCCCCTGGCCTATACGGTTAGGGCCCGAGCCCAGCACGATTACTTTTTTCCGGTCGCTTACGATGGATTCATTAGCGGGATTACTTTTATCGCCGGAAGTGGATGCGCCTTCAAAAGTAGAGTAAAAGTAAGGTGTTTGTGCCGGGAATTCCGCCGCGCAGGTATCCACCATTTTATAGGCCCGCCGTATCCCGAGCGATGTACGGTAATCATACACCTCATCTTCGGTACATTTAAGCAGCCAGGCTATTTGGGCATCGGAAAAGCCCTTTTCTTTTGCCTGCACCAGCAGGTCTTTGGGCAGATTGCGAATATCGAAGCGCTTTATAAGGCCTTCCAGCAACACCAGTTCGTTGATCTGCATAAGGAACCAGCGGTCTATACGGGTGGCTTTCTGAACAGAGGTAATGGGTACGCCAAGAGAAAGTGCATCCCAGATGTGGAACAGCCGGTCCCAGGATGGGTTTTCCAGGCTCGCCATGATCTTGTCCAGGTTACGCTCCTGGCGGCCGTCGGCCCCAAGGCCCCAGCGGTTGATCTCCAGGGATTGACAGGCTTTCTGCAGCGCCTCGTTAAAGCTCCGGCCAATGCCCATTACTTCCCCAACGGATTTCATCTGCAGGCCCAGCTGCCGGTTTGCCCCTGGGAATTTATCAAAGTTCCAGCGGGGGATCTTCACGATCACGTAATCCAGCGCCGGTTCAAAGTAAGCCGAAGTCGTTTTGGTGATTTGGTTTTCCAGTTCGTCCAGGTTGTAACCGATGGCCAGTTTAGCCGCTATTTTCGCAATTGGATAACCCGTCGCCTTGGAAGCAAGGGCGGATGAACGGGAAACGCGGGGATTGATCTCAATAGCGATCATTTCCTCCGTCTCCGGATCTATGGCAAACTGCACGTTGCAGCCTCCGGCAAAATTGCCGATGGCACGCATCATTTTAATCGCCTGGTTACGCATTTCCTGGTAAGCCGTGTCGGAAAGCGTCATGGCCGGGGCCACCGTTATGGAGTCGCCGGTATGGATGCCCATCGGGTCGAAATTTTCGATGGAGCAGATAATGATCACGTTATCGTTATTATCGCGAAGCAGCTCCAGCTCGAATTCCTTCCAGCCGAGTACTGCCTGCTCAACCAGCACTTCATGGCTGGGCGAGGCCTGCAGGCCCCTGTTCAGGGCGGCGTCAAACTCTTCCTTCCGGTGTACGAAACCGCCGCCGGAACCTCCAAGAGTATAGGAAGGGCGGATTACCAGCGGAAAACCGATTTTCTGGGCTGCTTCCTTTCCTTCCAGGAAGGAATTGGCAATTTTGGATGTGGCAACGCCTACGCCGATGTCAACCATCAGCTGGCGGAAAGCCTCCCGGTTTTCGGTCCGTTCTATGGCATCTACGTCCACGCCGATGACCTTCACGCCAAACCGTTCCCATATTCCTCTTTCCTCCGCTTCCTTGCAAAGATTAAGGGCCGTCTGGCCGCCCATGGTAGGCAGCACCGCATCTATCTTCTTCATCCCGGGAGTGTGTAAATGCAACTCCAGGATCTCTGCGATAGAATCGGTAGTCAGCGGTTTCAGATAAACGTGGTCTGCGATCACCTTATCTGTCATAATGGTAGCCGGGTTGGAATTAATGATGGCTACTTCAATTCCTTCTTCTTTCAGGGACAGGGAAGCCTGGGACCCTGAATAATCAAACTCACAAGCCTGCCCGATAATAATGGGACCGGAGCCGATAATTAAAACAGATTTTATACTTTCGTTTCTTGGCATTTGAGGTGGGAGTTTTAGAGCTTTTATGAAAATAATTCATCGTGGCCCTTGTTCCAAAAATTGGGCAAAAATATCAAATTTTAATCGATTATCTATATTTACATCCAAGCATATTGAGATAAAATGAAAAAAACTACGCGTATCCCTTTTAACAGGGTTCTGAGCCTGCTTGCAGCGCTTCTTCTTTTTTCAATGCCGGCCTTTCCGCAGGAAACTTACCGGGAGCCGGCCCTTTCCGACAGCAAGTCCTGGAGCATGATCCTGCTTCCGGATCCGCAAACCTATTCAAAATTCGGCCGTAACCAGGGTATATTTGAGCTGATGACGGCCTGGATAAGGGAAAATGCCGATGAATTAAACGTTAAACTCGTCCTCTGCACGGGTGACCTGGTGGAACAAAATTATATCCTTGAGCCCGATAGCGTAAACGGAAACCAAACCAGCCGGGAACAATGGAAGGCCGTATCCAGCGGTTTTTCACGCCTTGACGGAATCGTTCCTTACGTGTTGGCCACCGGAAATCACGATTACGGTTATAAGAGCGCCGAAAACAGGTACAGCCAGTTCGGCACGTATTTTCCGCCGGACCGCAACCCGCTTACCGAAGCCCTGCTTGTAGAGATGGCCCCGAATGCCGCAGGCGTCAAAACACTTGAAAATGCCTGTTACGAATTCAGGGCAGGCCAGGACAATGAAAGGCCGTTCCTCGTGTTCTCGCTGGAATTCAATCCCCGTAAAGCAGTAGTGGACTGGGCCTCCGCGGTGGCGGCCCGCCCCGAATATAAGGATCATATCGCCGTAGTACTTACCCATAGTTATATCAAGTCCCGGGTACTGGATAACATACATATCGAAAAAGAAGGCTATCCGCTTAAAGATGTGACGCATGGCGCCGCCTTGTTCAGGGAACTTATTCAACCGTCTGAGAATATCCAGCTTGTTTTCAGCGGGCATGTAGCCGATACCGAGGGCCATGAAGGGCAGACCGGCTTCCGGACCGACAAGAATTCAGCCGGGCAGAAAGTGCATCAGATGATGTTCAACGCCCAGCGGGAAGCCGGGGGATGGCATGGCAACGGAGGCGATGGCTGGCTGCGCATTCTTGAATTCCTTCCGGATGGAAAAACGGTACTCGTAAAAACTTTTTCCCCGTTTTTTGCCATTTCCCCTTCTACACGCCACCTGGCCTGGAGAACCGAAAGTTATGATGAGTTTTCCTTTGAGCTTTCGGAATAAAAAATAATAATGATCAAGGTAGCCGTTATCGGCCCGGAGTCCACGGGCAAATCCACGCTGGCGCTGCAGCTTGCCAAACATTACCAAACGGTATGGGTTCCCGAGTACGCCCGCTACTATTGCAGCTATCTTGGGAAAGACCCCGTCCTCCAGGATGAAGTAAACATGTTTTACGGGCAGATCGCGCTGGAAGAGAGCCTGGAGCCGCTGGCAAACCGCCTGCTCATCTGCGATGTCACCATCCTGAATGTCAAGGTTTTTTGCGAGGAAGTTTTCAACGAATGCCCGGAGTTCATCATTGAAGAAGTAAAGAACCGGTTTTACGACCTGTACCTGTTAACGGACATTGACATGCCCTGGGAGGACGATCCCCTTCGCGGATTTCCGCACAGGCGGGAATACTTCTTTGAACGCTATAAAAAAGAACTGGAAGCGCTGAACGCCACCTACAGGGTGGTTTCCGGCCTGGGAGAAAAACGCCTGCAATGCGCCGTCAGGATCATTGAGGAGTTAAAGGGCGGGGAAATTACCAGTTGATCACGGGAGGCCAGGTACGTTCCGGCTAAACGCATGATAGCCCCGGGAAGGGCACAACAAAAAAAAGCACCCCGCCTTCCGGCCGGGTGCTTTTTTTGTATATGCTGAGGAAATTATTTAAAATCCTCCGGCGTCGCCGGCATCGCCTGCGTCACCTTCAAGACCTCCGTCACCTTCAAGACCAGCATCGCCTTCAAGGCCCGCGTCAGCAGCGCCTCCGGACAATTCGATCTCGCCAACATCAGTAGCCTGGCCGTCCTCAACGGTAACAGTTAAGGTAGTATCCGCGTAGGGATCAGCTCCGTCAATTGTTAGCGTGTAATCTCCTGCGGGAACACCAGTAATTTCAAACGCACCTGTAGTAGCATCAGCTGCTGCTTTCAGGGTGTCGGATCCTGCTACTGTCCAAACTACGGCCGCGGATTCTGCCGGCGTTACGGTTCCTGAAATTGAACCTTCCTGGGCAGCTGTAAAAGCCAACAAACCACTAGCCATCCCGGCTAACAGTAAGTACTTCAAACTTGATTTTCTCATAACTTAATTGACATTAATTTTAGTTTTTAACATATTGAGAAGTAGAAGTACGGTTTACATGCTTTATACTCTTTTTAATTGACATTTCGTGTTCGTGCAATAGCTATTGCAACAGCTGTTCCAGAAATCGGAATATAAACTCTGGAGTTTATACTTGCCGCTTTTTTGCGCCATTAGGGCTAAAAAACACTATAAATGCCTTCCCCTTAGATGGTAGCAGCTCTACAATATGTCAGCAAAGCGCTACAATTTGGTAATTCCCTTTATACGCCGTAGATTTGAGCCTTTCACCAAGGGGTGCCCTTCCGGGCTGAGATCATACCCATTGCCAGCAGGTAAATTACAAACCTGCGGCAGAAACCTGATCCGGATAATGCCGGCGTAGGGAACTGGATATAAATCAACCCTGTTAAATTTTCAAAAAAATGAAGACTATTTTTGTCATCTTAATGACACTAATCAGTTCTGCATGCGCTTTCGGGCAGCATGTATTGAACGGGGTAATCCGGGACAAGATAAGCGGCGCGCCGCTCCCGGGGGCAACTATCCGCCTTCAAAACACATTCATGAGTACGCAGGCTGATGCCTCAGGGCATTTCCAGTTTACAAACCTTCAGCAGGGCAGCTACATTCTGCAAATCACCTTTATCGGCTATGCAACGGCGGAGCTGCCGGTAAGCCTTCCGCAAAGCGAAAGCCTGGAAATAGCGCTTGAACCAAAAACATATTTAACAGAAGAAGTCATCGTTACCGCCACCAGGGCGTCCGCCAACTCGGCTACTGCCTTTAGCAACATTAGCAAGGAATACCTTGAAAAGCAGAACCTCGGGCAGGATCTGCCCTACCTGCTCAACATGAGCCCCTCGGTAGTCGTCAGTTCGGACGCGGGGAATGGCGTAGGGTACACCGGGATCCGCATCCGGGGAAGCGATAATACGCGCGTTAACCTTACCATTAACGGCATTCCCCTGAACGATGCCGAATCCCAGGGTACTTTCCTTGTGAACCTGCCGGATTTTGCGTCTTCCGTTGACAACCTGCAAATACAGAGAGGAGTGGGAACTTCCACCAACGGAGCGGGCGCCTTCGGCGGAAG
Source organism: Anseongella ginsenosidimutans (assembly GCF_008033235.1). Classification (GTDB taxonomy): domain Bacteria; phylum Bacteroidota; class Bacteroidia; order Sphingobacteriales; family Sphingobacteriaceae; genus Anseongella; species Anseongella ginsenosidimutans. Next base: position 1,201,355 of record NZ_CP042432.1, on the reverse strand, counting down.
CATTAATATACAAACAACAAAAGCAGCGGTTGAGCCTTATGCCAGCGTAGATAATTCCTACGGTTCTTTCAACACGCTCAAAAACACCGTTTCGGTGGGCACCGGACTGATAAATAAAGCTTTTAGCTTTAACGGGCGGCTCTCCCGTATCAGTTCCGATGGTTTTGTAGACCGTGCTGCTTCCCAACTGCATTCTTTCTTTCTGAACGGCACATACCAGGGCAAAAAAGACCTGTTAAGTTTCAATGTCTTTTCGGGAAAGGAAGAAACCTACCAGGCCTGGAACGGGATCCCCGAAGCGCGCCTGAGGGGTGACCACGAGGGTATGGAAGACTTCATCGCCCGCAACGGCCTGAATGATTCTGAGGCGGATCTGCTGTTAAACTCCGGGTCGCGCACCTATAACCAGTTCACCTATAAGGACCAGACGGATAATTACCAGCAGGATCATTACCAGGCGCTCTATTCGCATCAGTTTGCAAGGGAATTGAACGCCAACCTGGGGCTGCACCTGACGAAAGGCAAGGGCTACTACGAGGAACTCCAAGCCGGGCAGGACTTCGCGGATTACGGGCTGGAAAATATAATAACAGGGGGCGATACCATCCGCACAACCGACCTGGTAAGACGCCGCTGGCTGGATAACACCTTTTACGGAGTTACCTATTCCCTGAATTATGAGCCCACTGAGCGAAGCACTTTTACGCTGGGTGGAGCATACAACGAGTACCGTGGCAATCACTTCGGGGAGATCACCTGGGCGCAATTCGCATCAGGGAGCTTCAAGGACGAGCGGTACTATGATAATGATGCATTTAAGACCGACTTTAATGTATATGGAAAGCTGGAACATTCTCTCACGGAACAACTGAGCATTTTTGCCGATATTCAATACCGGCGGGTTTTTTATTCCTTCCTGGGCTTTGACCGCAACGGAAAGAATGTACAACAGGATGTAAGCCTGGACTTTTTTAACCCGAAAGCGGGGCTGAGCTTCCGGCTGAACGCGCAGCAGCGGCTCTATGCCTCCTTCAGCATGGCTAACAAAGAGCCTAACCGGGATGACTATACCGAATCCACGCCGGGCAGCCGGCCAAGCCCCGAACGCCTGTACGACCTGGAAGCCGGCTGGAACGGCCGTTTCAAAAACGGAAGCTTCGGCCTGAATTATTACCTCATGAGTTATCGTGACCAGCTGATCCTGACGGGAAAGATCAACGACGTAGGATCTTATACCCGCGTGAATATTCCCAGGAGCTACCGGACCGGCCTGGAACTCTACGGCTCCGTCCGCATTCATGATAAAGTAAGCTGGACGGCCAATGCAACCTTCAGCATAAACAAGATCCGGGAATTCACTGAGTACCTGGACAATTACGATTCCGGGGCGCAGGAAGCGGAAACGTATAAAGAAACGGATATTGCGTTTTCACCGGGCATTATTGCCGGCAGCGAACTGGTTTACCAGCCCTTCCCCCGCTTTTCAGCGGCGTTCATGAGTAAATACGTAGGGAAGCAATACCTTGATAATACTTCCAGCGAAAGCAGGCGCCTTGACCCCTGGTTCGTCAATGACATCCGGGCCGCTTACAGCTTCCCGGTGAAAGGTTTTAAAGAACTCAGAGCAACCTTGCTCGTCAATAACATTTTTGACACGGAATACGAGTCCAACGGTTATACCTACGGGTATATCAGCGGAGGTGAAACTACGCGGGAAAACTTCTATTTCCCCCAGGCTGGCGTTCATTTCCTGGCAGGTTTGTCCCTTAAATTTTAATGGTTGTTCTTACATTGCACCACAAATCGACATCAAAATGAAAAAGTATATTTCCCGTTTTCATTATCTGACGCAGGACGTGCCTGGCTTTTCACACCTGGAACTGGCCACCGCCGCCTGCGAGGCCGGGGCAAAATGGATCCAGTACCGGAGTAAAAACAAAACAGATAAAACCGCCTGGCTGGAAGAAGCCGCCGGCCTGGAAGCGATTTGCGATGACTGGGGTACCACCCTGATCATCTGCTCTTCAGTGGAGATCTGCCTGGAGCTTGCCGAAGCCCAGGGGGTCCACCTGGAACGCGGCGATATGCCGGTTAAGGAAGCCCGCAGGCTGCTTGGGGACGATAAGACCATCGGCGGATCGGCGCATACGCTGGAAGATATACTGGCGGCTCATGACGCGGGGGCCGATTACGTGGGTCTTGGCCCGCATAAGCCTACGCAAACTATCCGTCATTCCAATGACTTCCTTGGCGCGGCCGATTACCTGCGCATCGCCGAAGAACTGCAGAAGCGGAACGTAGATATTCCCGTTATCGCCGCCGGAGGCATTAAGATCGGGGACGTGGACGGACTCATGAAAACCGGTATAGCCGGGGTGGCGGTTTCTTCCGCCGTGAACCTTTCGGAAAACCCCGGAGCCGCTTACCGGGAGTTCTACAAGAAACTTTCCTGAACGGCCGGGCCCGCCAGGTTTCATTTCATTCGGGATCCGGGGCTTCATCGGATTTAACGATGAAGATGCTTGCAAACGGCTCTCGGGAATGTTCAGAGTATTTTCTGCATAATATAATCGTTCATAAAGAAAGGCCCGATGGGAATATCTTCGGTCCGCTGGACTTTGAAGCCCAGCTTTTCATAGAAGCTTCGGGCCTTGTTGAAGCGGTTCACGTTCAGTTCAAGGACCTGGCAACCCTGTTCCTTCGCTTTTAGTTCAACGGTGTTGATGAGGAAGCGTCCTGTTCCCTTACCCTGTGTTTCGGGCAAAACGTAAATCTTATGAAGCCGGCAGGTTCCTGATCCCTGGCTGACGGACCAGGAAGCAAAGCCCAGGGGCGGTCGCTTTTATAGGCCAGGAGGAAGCAGTGGCCTCTTTCCATTTGTTCCTGAAGCGCATTTTCGGAGTAAAGGCGGTCAAGCATGTAACGGATCTGCTCCCCGGCCAGGATTTCACGATACGCCGGCCACCAGGTACGCCCGGCGAGTTCCCGGATAAGGGGAATATCTCCGGCGGCACCTTCCCGGATGTATATGGATTCCATGGAAATGCTTATATATCTTCCGGGTCAATCCTGGTAGGAGTGACTTCGCCGCTTATGATGGGGTGCGTGGAAACCGCTATGGCATTAATAATGGAAGTCAGGTTATCAATATAAGCCAGGATCGTATGTATATCGTCGCGCGCGCCATTATAATAGGGATCGGCGCCCAACTGAAAAGTGGAAATGGTATGCGCGGGTATACCCAGCTGCGCCAGCGGGAAATTATCCGATTGCCGGAAAAGGTCCGCCTCGCGGTAGGGATCTGGCCTGAATTTGAACTTCCGTGGAGCATTATCGCGTATGATCTCCGGAAGGGTTGATTTTTTATAACCGGTAATATAGGCGCTTTCCGGCCCGAATTGAGAGGCTTTCCCGATCACGTCCATGTTCACCGCGGCCACTATTTTTTGCGGATCAATGGTAGCGGAAAAATATTCCGAGCCTACTCCGCCCGCTTTCTGGGCGGAAAATGCGACAAACATAATGGAACGCTCATTCTCATCCTTTTCCCTGAAATGTTTGGCCAGCGTCAGCAGCGCGGTAGTACTGGATCCCCCGTCGTCTGCTCCGTTGGCAATGGTATCCCCTTTATCGGCCGGAATATAACCCAGACCGTCATAGTGGGAAGAAAATATCACGTACTCGTCCTGCCGGCTTTTGCCCGGAAGTACACCGATAATGTTATGGGCAGCAATTTCTTCCGTTTTACTCTGGGCCTTTACCTCAAATTCATTGAATTCGTAAACATCCGTCAGCAGGAACACGGTAGAATAAGGATCGCGGGGCGTATAAGCCGAGTCAATAAAATATTTTTCAAGCTGCACCCCGGCGCCGATGCGGTTAAAGATGGGCCGCAGGATGGGGTCCATCACCACCAGCTTATCCGATTTGAGGCGGTTGACATATTCCAGCTTCCGGCGGATATCGTCTTTTACCCCTATGAATATTACTTTGATATCCGGGGTATCCTGGTTCCAGTCGAGGCTTAGCTGTTTACTTGCCACGATAATATTCGGCACCCTGACCATTTCGGAATCCAGACGGGCATGATAACCGGTATACGTTACCCTTTTCAGTTTGAAATCCTGCCTGAAATCCGTTTGCCCGGGCCCCGGCACCAGCCCTATCTCTTTGAATTTCCCGATAATATAGTCAGAGGCAATGTCCGCTCCTCCGTTCAGCAGCCCCCGGCCTTTCAGGCTGTCTGCCGATAATACTTCAATAATGCTCCTTACCTCGCTCACGCTTATCGTATCCGCTTTCCCGGTTCCTGCCTCCTGCGCGGATGCATTAAAAAGAAAAACGACCGAAAAAATACCGGCAGTAAATAATGATTTCATATCATAAACTCTATAAAAGATGAAATTACGAAAATTTGAAGGCGAAAAACGGAATAAAAAAATAATTTGTGATTATCCATGTTTTTTTGTGATCTTTGCTTCCTTAACAAGGATTTACGAAGATCCGAAGTACGACGATGAAGAAAAATTTGTTATCATACATCCTGGGTAAGATAAGCGGTATTTACCGGTTATCCTTTGTCCCTTCGTACCTGATCAGACCCTTCCCGAGACGCTGATGCGTCTATAATTAATATGGTCGCTTACGCAGCGATACCTCCCCCAAATATTTCTTTTTATTTTAAAACAGGTTCGGTCAGCCGGAATTTGGTGCCGGCAGCGAAATTTTATTAATCGCCCAACGTAAGTTCAGGTGGAAACATTAAACGACTTCTTAATCACTGTTGCGGATGAACGGCATTTGGACTATGCCGAAACCATCACCACTGAAATGGCCGAAAGCGCCAAAGCAAGGGGTACCGGCATCGCGCAGCGTTCCCCTGAGTACATCAGGAAAAAAATGCAGGAAGGGAAAGCAGTGATCGCTTTGCATAAGGACGGTTCCTGGGCCGGGTTTTGTTATATCGAAACCTGGGGCCACGGGAAATTCGTAGCCAATTCGGGCCTGATCGTGCATCCTGATTACCGCAAACACGGCTTGGCAAAAGCCATCAAATACCGTATTTTTGAGCTTTCCCGGGAAAAATACCCGGAATCAAAGATCTTCGGCCTTACCACCGGCTTTGCAGTAATGAAAATTAATTCGGAGCTGGGCTACGAACCGGTCCCCTATTCGGAACTTACTGATGATGAGGAGTTCTGGAAGGGCTGCAGGAGCTGTGTAAACCATGACATACTCATGAGCAAAGAGCGTAAGAACTGCCTTTGTACAGCCATGCTTTACGATCCCGAAGAAAAGGAAGAAGAACGCCGGGAAAAGGAACGCAAGGAAAAGGAAGATGCGGAAAAAATCGCCCGTGAAAAGCTGGAGCAGATTACGCATAAAGCCACTTTACTCGAGCGGATCAATGCCCGCCTAAAGCGTTCGGCGAAGGTATTCGTATTATTGTCAAAAGTCTGATCTCAAACCCGATCTAATGAAAAAAGTTGTTTTAGCATACAGCGGAGGCCTCGATACCACCTACTGTCTCCTTTATTTATCAAAAATAAAGCACATGGAAGTGCATGCCGTAACGGTGGATACCGGCGGCTTCAGCAAGGAAGAGATAAAGGACATTGAAAAGCGGGCAATGGAACTCGGAGCGGCCAGCTACGAATGCGTGGACGCCGTTGATCAATATTACGAAAGCTGTATCAGGTACCTCGTTTTCGGCAATATTCTGAAAAACAACACCTACCCTCTTTCCGTCAGCGCCGAACGTATTTCCCAGGCAATGTCCATTGCCGCTTATGCGAAAAAGATCAGCGCGGATGCAGTTGCCCACGGAAGCACGGGAGCGGGCAACGACCAGGTACGTTTTGATATGATCTTCCAGATCCTGCTGCCGGGCGCGGAGATCATCACTCCCATACGTGATCTCCAGCTTTCCAGGGAAGCCGAAATAGAGTTCCTGAAAAGTCACGGAGTGGAGATGAATTTTGAAAAGGCGAAGTATTCCATTAATAAAGGGATATGGGGCACTTCGGTTGGCGGGAAGGAGACGCTTACTTCCGGCCAGCCGCTTCCGGACGCAGCCTTTCCTACTCCTGTGAGCAAGGAACAGCCTGAAGATCTCACCCTTCACTTTGAAAAAGGAGAACTGAAAGGCGTTAACGAAGAGAAGTTTGAAAAACCCGCGGAAGCTATCCGCAGGCTGAGCGCAATTGCCGCTCCCTTTGGTATCGGCCGTGATATACACGTTGGCGATACGATCATCGGAATCAAGGGAAGGGTCGGATTTGAGGCTGCCGCCCCGGTACTGATCATAAAAGCGCACCATACTTTGGAGAAACACGTTCTCACAAAGTGGCAGCTTTACTGGAAAGACCAGCTGGCCATGTGGTATGGCAACTGGCTGCATGAAGGCCAATTGCTGGACCCGACCATGCGGAACATCGAAAAGTTCCTGGAAGACACCCAGCAAAACGTAACAGGAAAGGTTTTCCTGACGCTTCACCCCCACCGTTTTACCGTGAACGGCATTGAATCGGCGCATGACCTGATGTCCGCCCGCTTTGGCAGCTACGGTGAAATGAACAAGGGCTGGACCGCCGAAGACGTTAAGGGATTCACCAAAATATTCGGCAACCAAACGGCCATCTATTATAACGTAAATGAAGAAAATTAATATTGGCATTGTTGGTTCCGCGGGCTATACCGGCGGAGAGCTTATCCGCCTGCTTATTAACCATCCGGCAGCCCACATTGCGTTCGCTCACAGTCAGAGCCAGGCCGGCAAATATGTGTACCAGGTACATACCGATCTTCTTGGGGATACTGATCTGAAGTTCTCCGCCGAAACCAGCGAAGATATTGATGTACTTTTCCTTTGTGTAGGTCATGGAAATGCCCGGAAGTACCTGGAAGCAAACCCGGTAGCGGACCACATCCGCATCATAGACCTCAGCCAGGATTTTCGCAATGACCCGAACCTGGAATTCCCGGCCGGCGGCGGTCAGGCCGGAGGCGCCCGGCACTTTGTTTACGGATTGCCGGAATTGAACAGGGAAGCGATCAAAACCGCCCGGAATATTGCCAATCCCGGCTGCTTTGCCACGGGCATCCAGCTTGCCCTGCTGCCACTTGCCGCAGCAGGCGTTCTGAATAATGATGTCCATCTGACCGCCACCACCGGTTCTACCGGGGCGGGACAAGCGCCGTCACCCACCACGCATTTCAGCTGGAGGAGCAACAACCTGTCCGTTTATAAGCCATTCGGGCACCAGCACCTGAAAGAGATCACCCGCAGCCTGAACCAGCTGCAGCCGGGATTCGGCAGCTCCCTGAACCTGATCCCCTACCGGGGCGATTTCAGCCGGGGGATCATTGTATCCGCATACCTGGAGTGTGCGCTGGACGAAGCCGCAGCCCGCGAACTATACGAAAGCTATTACAGGAACCACGCTTTCACGCATCTGAGCCCCGTCAATATTGACCTGAAACAAGTAGTAAACACAAATAAGTGCCTCCTTTACCTGGAAAGGCACGGCGACAAACTAATGATCATCAGTATTACAGATAACTTGCTAAAAGGCGCATCGGGCCAGGCAGTACAAAACATGAACCTGCTCTTCGCCCTGGACGAACAAACCGGCCTGAGACTAAAACCCTCAGCGTTCTAGGCCCAGGACCCGAAGCGCCCCCGCAACTTTAAGGAGAAAGCGAAGCTTTCAACCTTAAAATCCCCCAAATCTCTCTCCCGGCAACAAACCGATTGCGAGAGAAGAGGGCAAAAAATTAACGTTAAGGAGAAAGCAAAGCTTTCAACCTTAAATCCCCCAATCTCTCCGGCAACAAACCGACTGCGAAGAGAGAGAGGAGGGTAAAGATTAAACAGATTCAAAACAAGGGGTCGCGGTCTCCTGGGAGCGGCCTTTGATTTTAAGGGGAAAGCGAAGCTTTCGGTCCCTTGAAATCAGCGAGCCGCGGTTCAGGAGACCGCGACCCCTTGTTTTGGACCCAACAAACAATAAAACCCAACACAATGAACGTAGCAATTTTAGGAGGAGGCAACCTGGGAACCGCCATCGCCAGGGGCATTACTCAAAAAGGGCTCTATAAAAAAGAGGAAGTATCCATTACCCGCCGGAACCCCGCAGCGCTGGAGGAAATGAGCAGGGAAGGTTTCCTGATCACCGCAAACAATGAGGAAGCAACCAGGAACGCGGAGATAATTATCATCAGCGTTTTGCCCCAGCAGCTGAACCAGGTACTGAGCGCTATTAAAAAGGATATCGACCCTGCTAAACACATCGTGATATCCATCGTTACCGGTGTCAGCGTAAATGACCTTCGCCAGCAACTTGGCAATGAGGTACCCATCGTAAGGGCTATGCCCAATACCGCCATTGCTATTGGAGAATCTATGACCTGTATTGCCTCCGACGCTATTTCCACACCGGGATCAATTGAGCTGACCCGGCGCATTTTTGACGCCGTGGGAAAGACAATGGTTATCAAGGAAGAACAGATGCTTGCCGCAACAGCACTTTGCGCCTGCGGGATCGCTTTTTTTCTCAGAGCCATCAGAGCGGCCTCCCAGGGAGGGATTGAGATCAGCTTCCATGCCGAAGAGGCCTTGATGATGGCCGCACAGACGGCCAAGGGCGCCGCAGGGCTGCTGGCCGACAAATACTCCCACCCGGAGCATGAAATTGACAAAGTTACTTCTCCCGCGGCTGTACCATTGCCGGGCTGAACCAGATGGAACATTACGGATTCAGTTCCGCCATGATCCGCGGTATTGTTACATCGGCCGAAAAAGCCGGAAACCTTTATAAAACTGACTAAAATGCCACTATTCGACGTATATCCTTTATTTGACATCGAGCCGGTAAAAGCGCTCGGATCTTACCTCTGGGACACCAAGGGCAGGAAATACCTGGACCTCTACGGCGGACACGCCGTCATTTCCATCGGGCACAGCCATCCGCATTACGTGCAGAAAATAAGTGAACAGCTAAGCCGGATAGGCTTCTATTCAAATTCGGTACAAATCCCCGGACAGCAAGAAGTTGCTGATAAGCTCGCCGCATTAAGCGGTTACGATGATTACCAGCTCTTCCTCGTGAATTCCGGGGCCGAGGCGAACGAAAATGCCTTTAAGCTGGCATCCTTCCATACCAGGAGGAAAAAGATCATTAGCTTCAGCAAAGCCTTTCACGGACGCACTTCGGCCGCGGTAGCCGCTACTGACAACCCTTCCATTATCGCACCCGTTAATGAAAGCGGGCAATTTATTTTCGCCCCCTTTAACGACGAAGTTGCGCTGGAAACGCTTATGGACGAAGAGGTAGCAGCAGTCATTATTGAAGGGATACAGGGAGTAGGCGGCGTACAGGTGCCTTCAACTGCTTTCCTCCGGAAGATACGTGAACTCTGCAACCGCTTCGGGGCGATCATGATCCTTGACGAAGTACAATCAGGATACGGCCGCACAGGAAATTTCTTCGCTCACCAGGAGGCTGGTGTACAACCCGATATCATCAGCATGGCTAAAGGCATGGGTAACGGGTTCCCGGTAGGAGGCATCCTGATCCATCCTTCCATTGCTGCCCGGCACGGTATGCTGGGAACGACCTTCGGCGGAAATCACCTGGCCTGCGCCGCCGCCGCAGCGGTCCTGGACGTCATGAAGGAGGAAGGCCTGGTTGCCAACGCCGCCCGGACCGGAGATCTTTTCATCGAAGAACTTACAGGCCGGCAAGGCATCCGGGAAGTGCGCGGACGGGGCCTCATGATCGGTATAGAACTAGAAGAACCTTGCGCCCCTGTACGGAAAACCCTCCTGCAGGAACATGGGATCTTCACGGGTTCTTCTTCCGATAAAAATACGATCCGTGTCCTTCCTGCTTTGAACATCGGCGAAAAAGAAGTAAACATTTTCTTTGATGCGTTTGATAAAGTACTGAAAAAATAGAACTTTGAAGCGGCGCCTGCCGCATTACAGATCAAAATTTAAACGAGTTCGATGAAAAAGTTTACTTCCGTCAGCGATATTGAAGACCTTCCTTCTCTCTTAGCCGAAGCGCTGAGGAATAAAAAGCAGCCTTTTGCCGACAAGGCGAAAGGAGCAAATAAAACGCTGGGCCTGATCTTTATGAATCCCAGCCTGCGTACAAGGTTAAGCACCCAAAAGGCGGCCCTTAACCTGGGGATGAACGTCATTGTGATGAATATAGACAAGGAAGGATGGGCGCTGGAATTCCAGGACGGCTGCGTCATGAATGGCAGCACCGTGGAACATATACGCGAAGCTGCCGGCGTGATGGGCCAGTACTGCGATCTGCTGGGCCTCCGCAGTTTTCCAGGCCTTGTGAACAGGGACGAAGATTACCACGAGGAGATCCTTAATAAGTTCATCCGCTTTTGCGGGGTTCCCGTGATCTCGATGGAAAGCGCGACCCTCCATCCTCTGCAAAGTTTCGCGGACCTGATCACGATCGAAGAAAATAAAACTAAAAAACATCCAAAGGTCGTATTGGCCTGGGCGCCGCACGTACGCTCCCTACCCCAGGCAGTGCCTAACTCTTTTTCGGAGTGGATGTGCAGGGCGCAAAAGGAAATAGGGCTGGACTTCGTGATCGCGCAGCCGGAAGGGCTGGAACTCAACCCTGAATTCACCCGGGGCGCCGGCATTACCCATAACCTGGACGAAGCCCTGCGGGGAGCCGATTTCGTGTATGTCAAGAACTGGTCTTCTTATAAGAATTACGGGCAATTCCATGCCGACGGCCAGGATTGGATGATAGATAACAGGAAGCTGAAACTTACCAGCAATGCGCGCGTGATGCACTGCCTGCCCGTACGACGGGATGTGGAACTTGCTGCTGAAGTGCTGGACGGCCCTAACTCACTGGTATTGCAGCAGGCTGCGAACCGGGTGGTCAGCGCGCAGACCGTATTGAAGAAAATACTGGAGGCGCTCTAATATGCAGGCCCTTACGCTTATAAAAATAGGGGGTAATGTTATCGATGATCCGGAAGCACTGGCAGCATTCCTCCAAAGTTATGCCCGCGTCCCCGGTTTAAAAGTGCTGGTACACGGCGGCGGAAAAATAGCCAGTACCATTGGAATAAAACTAGGAATAGCCCCGAAAATGGCCCAAGGCAGGCGGATCACGGACGAAGAAACCCTGGACGTGGTCACCATGGTGTATGCCGGACTGGTCAATAAACGGATCGTTTCGAAGCTGCAGGCCGAAGGAGTGAACGCCCTGGGGCTTACCGGCGCTGACGGCAATATTATCCCGGCGGCGAAACGCCCGGTAAAAACCATTGATTATGGCTTTGCAGGTGATATAGAGGCCGGTCAGATTGGCAGTGGCCCTCTTTCCGCCTTGCTTGAGAATGGTTTATTCCCGGTAATTGCCCCCATTACCCATGACGGTAAAGGACAATTGCTGAATACGAATGCCGATACCATCGCAGCCGCCGTGGCCGAATCCCTGAGCAGCAGGTACGCTGTTACGCTGGTTTATTGCTTTGAGAAAAAAGGCGTTCTGAAGGATCCCGAAGACGAAGAATCCGTCATCTTCGCCATTAATCCCGAAAGCTACGCGGAATTAAAGGAGAAGGGGATCGTTTCCAAAGGAATGATACCCAAACTGGACAATGCGTTCGCGGCTCTAAAAGGCGGCGTAAAACAGGTGCATATTTGCCGCGCGGCCGATCTCGAAAAAATAATGGAAGGCGAAGCATATATCAGCACACGGCTTGAACCGGCCTAATAAGCCCGAATTCCTTAAAAAAATGACTGAGGAACTATACCAGGACGCAATAAGGTTACTCAAAACCCTCATAGGCATCCCTTCGCAAAGCCGCCAGGAAGAAGGAACGGCCGATGCCATTGAACAGTTTTTCCGGGAAAAGGTTGTCCAGCCTGAACGAAAACTTAATAATATATGGGTACGCAATAAATACTTTAGCGCCAAAAAGCCAACTATCCTGCTGAATTCCCACCATGATACGGTAAAGCCCGCCGGCGCATATACGCTTGACCCCTACCAGCCGCTGGAAAAAGACGGGAAGCTGTATGGGCTTGGCAGTAACGATGCGGGAGGCGCCCTGGTTTCGCTGATCGCCGCTTTCCTGCATTTTTATGATAAGAAAAACCTGAAGTATAATCTCTTGCTTGCCGCCACGGCGGAAGAAGAAATTTCCGGGAAAAACGGGATAGAACTCGTATACCCGGAGTTTGGTCCTGTGGCATTTGCCATTGTGGGAGAACCTACGGAAATGCACCTGGCCATTTCGGAAAAGGGCCTGATGGTACTTGACTGCCAGGTTCAGGGGCGTCCCGGACACGCCGCCAGGGATGAGGGGGAAAATGCGATCTATAATGCCCTCCGGGACATTGAATGGTTCAGGCAATACCAGTTTGCCAAGGTTTCGGAATACCTGGGTCCGGTGAAAATGTCGGTAACGGTCATAAAGGCCGGAAGCCAGCATAACGTAGTTCCCGATTTATGCGAGTTCACCGTAGACGTTCGGACAACCGACGCATATACCAATGAAGAGATCCTGAAGATCATCCGGCAGCACGTCCGGTGCAGCGTAAAGCCCCGGTCGGTAAGGCTCCGCGCTTCTTCCATCGAAAAAGAGCATCCTATCGTCAAAGCCGGAGAAAAGCTGGGAAGGAAAACCTATGGCTCACCTACTACTTCGGATCAGGCCCTTCTACCGGTACCTTCCTTTAAAATGGGGCCGGGCGATTCCGCACGTTCGCACAGCGCTGACGAGTTTATTTTTCTTGATGAAATAAAAGAAGGCATCCCGCTTTACGTTAAACTACTGGATAGTGTATTGTAATGGACAATTAACAATAATTTTACATCCCTTCAAGTAAATTTTGGATAATTTTAACTCTTGCCGCCGCTTTTTGCGGCAGCAATAACCTGAAATAGAAGCGATAATGAAACTTTGGCAAAAAAATGCCCAAAATACCCGCGAGGTGGAGAAATTCACGATCGGGCGCGACCAGGAACTTGATCTTTGTTTTGCGGTATTCGATGTATGGGGTTCCATTGCACATGTAAAAATGCTGCATCACATTGGCCTGCTGGAAAAAGATGAACTGGAACTGGCAGAAAAGGGGCTCAAATATATTTACTCCGAGGTCAAAAACGGGAATTTTCACATTAAAGAAGGCGTGGAAGACGTGCATTCGCAGGTGGAAATGCTGCTGACCGGCCTTATCGGCGATATCGGAAAGAAAATACACAGCGGGCGTTCCCGGAACGACCAGGCCTTGCTTGACCTGAAACTTTATTTCCGTCATAAAACCGAGGACATCACCGGGAAGGTGGAACAGCTTTTCAGTACTTTTACCCGGTTAAGTGAAGAGCATAAGGATAAGCTGCTGCCGGGCTATACCCATTTGCAGATTGCCATGCCGTCTTCTTTCGGCTTATGGTTCGGCGCTTATGCAGAGAGCCTGGTGGATGATATGGAACTGCTGCTGGCTGCTTTCCGGATCGCCAATAAAAATCCGCTGGGTTCGGCTGCGGGATACGGCTCCTCCTTCCCCCTGGACCGGCAAATGACCACGCGCCTCCTGGGTTTTGAAACAATGAATTATAATTCGGTATATGCGCAAATGACCCGCGGTAAAACCGAAAAGGCGATGGCCACGGCAATTGCTTCCATTGCGGCCACCATTTCCAAGTTCTCATACGACGTTTGCCTGTATATGAACCAGAACTTTGGTTTTATCAGCTTCCCGGACGAGCTGACGACCGGGTCCAGCATTATGCCGCATAAGAAGAACCCGGATGTATTTGAATTGCTGCGGGGAAAATGCAATCGCCTTCAGGCCCTTCCCAATGAATTCACCCTGCTTATTAATAACCTGCCTTCGGGCTACCACCGGGAAATGCAGCTGACAAAAGAGGTGCTGTTCCCTGCATTCACGGAACTGGAAACCTGCATTACGATCTGCGATTACATGCTTCAGCACATCATCGTAAAGGATAACCTGCTGAAGGACCCCAGGTACACCTATCTTTTCAGCGTAGAAGCGGTAAATAAAGAGGTCCTGGCGGGCCTGCCCTTCCGGGATGCCTACCGGAAAGTAGGAATGGAGATTGAAGCGGACAGCTTTAGCGCCCCCGGAGAGATCAGCCATACACACGAAGGCAGCATCGGCAACCTTTGCAATGACCAGATCCGCAAGGAAATGAATAATATCATCCATGCTTTCGGCTTCCCGAAAATCCACCGGGCGCTGGAAGAACTTCTGCAGTAGCTTCTACGTTCTGTTCAATAAGCTATGCAGGAGTCACGCAAGCCGGAATCAAGCAGTTCTGTTTACCAATCCCGCGGGGAAAAGTTCGCCGGAGAGGAATTTAACTTTGGAAAAAAAGCCCGTTGGTATGCTGCCCTCCGACTGCTAACCGCCATTGTCGTGCTTGCTGCGGGCTGGCAGGCAATAGCTGATCCGCACTGGTTATGGCTGTTCGTGACATTTACAGGCATTATTCTTTTCGCTTTCCTGGTTCGCCGCCATGCAAGGTACCGGCAGCAGCAGGGGTACTTCGGGCGGCTGAAAATCATCAATGAAAAGGAAGCAGCAGCCCTGAACGGGCAGCGGGATGTCTTTCCGGAAGGAAATGCTTATGCGAACGCTGCACACCCTTATACATATGACCTGGATATTTTCGGGAAAAACTCCATTTTCCAGCTGGTAAACCGCACCGCCTGTCTTTCGGGAGAAGCGTTGCTGGCAGGGACGCTTACGTCTGTTCCTTCCGGCATTCCGGTTATCCGCGAACGCCAGGAAGCAATTGCCGAGCTGGCGCCGCTGATCGATTTCCGTCAGCATTTCATGGCAAAGGGTCAGGGTTTCAACGAGACGCAGCAGGAAACCCGGCAGCTTTATGACTGGCTTTCCGCTTCCCGAAGTTCTCTTAATACTCCCTTTCTGCGCATTATGCGGTATGTATTGCCTGCGATAGCCCTGCTTCTTTTCATCCTGGCCCTTGCCGGGCAGCTGGCCCATACCTACTGGGTACTGATGGTCCTCTTCAACCTGGCTGTTACCGGCTTGTTCCTGAAGCAGGTTAACCGTATCCATGCTGTTTTGAGCCGAAAGCACCTGTTGCTGGAGAAATTCAGTTTCTTGCTGGAACATATGGGAAAGCAGGAGTTCAGTAACCAAACGCTGAAATCGCTCCGGCAGGAGGGACTGGAAGCCTTTGAAGCCATCCGGCGACTAACGAAGCTCCTAAACTTTTTTGATCAGCGGCTGAATCTGATGATCGGGGCAGTATTGAACGGTTTTTTCCTCTCGGATATTCATTGCGTCATTGCCCTTGACAGCTGGCGCCTGAGATACCGCGAGCGTATGCCCCATTGGTTAGATACTATTTTTCGTTGTGACGAACTCAACTCTTTTGCCAATTTCGCTTTCAATCATCCCTCGTATTGTTATCCGCAGTTCCATGAGAAATCCTTCTTTGAGGCGGAGGAACTGGGGCACCCGCTCATTGCCGGACATGATTGTGTTCCCAACGATTTCAGCCCTGGCCAGGACAAAAAAGTGGTGATCCTGACAGGAGCAAATATGTCCGGGAAAAGCACTTTTCTGCGAAGTATTGGCGTGAACCTGGTGCTTGCCTGCGCAGGCGCGCCGGTATTTGCCCGGAAATTCAACTGCTGTCTTGCGGGCATTTATACCAGCATGCGGGTAAGCGATTCCCTGAGTGAAGATACTTCTTATTTTTATGCCGAACTAAAGCGGCTGTCGATGGTCATGGACCAGCTGCGGGCTGGCAAAAAACTCTTCATCCTGCTCGATGAGATATTGAAAGGCACTAATTCCGCGGACAAGCTTTACGGCTCCACGGGCCTGGTAGAAGAATTCATTCATCATGATTGCCTCTGTATTATCGCCACTCATGACCTTGACCTGGGAAAGCTGGAAGAAAAGCATCCTGCCCGGGTAAGCAACTACTGCTTCGAAAGCACGCTGGAAAAAAATGAGCTTCATTTTGATTACACGCTGAGGAAAGGCATTGCACGCAATAAGAATGCAACCTTCCTGATGCAGAAGACCGGCCTTATCAAATAAGAGGTTTACCGGCGCCTGCTAGCATTACCGGTATCCGGCGGCGGCCCCGGCTTGCACGGGCGGGGATTCTGCCACGGCGGCCCGGAGTCATACCTGGCAAAAATTCCGGGCGATCACTTTCCGATGAGGAGGATGATACTTAATTTTTGTATTTTTGACCAGAGTCAATTTTCACGGCAAGTCAATCAATATGAAAGAGATAACCGTAGAGGAATTAAAACAGAAGATCGACAACGGAGAAGATTTCCAGTTGATCGACGTAAGGGAAGATTTTGAATACGAAGAAGCCAACCTGGGAGGCGAGCTGATCCCGCTGGGGAACGTTATGCTGGAAACGGACAAGATCTCCCGCGATAAGCCGGTAATCATCCATTGCCGGAGCGGCAAGCGCAGCGCAGCCGCTATCCAGCAACTGGAACAACAGCATCAGTTCGACAACCTGTACAACCTGCAGGGCGGCATCAAGGCCTGGGCGGATGAAATTGACCCTGACATGCATGTAAGCTGAAAGGCCCATGACCAAAAAGCTGATCACAAATGTCGGCATCAATGTGATGCTCTTTCTTTCCTTTATCCTGTTGATGAAAGTCTATGATACCGGTAATGCGGCCCAGCTAATTGCTGCCTTCCTGGGCTTTATTATGTTCGTCGTACTGAAGATCGTCTATATAAGGAAAGTACGGCGGATGCAGAAAGAAGAAAAATAGTTCCCCCGCTTCCATTGCCGGTAGTATACCGCTTTCAGTCGTTCTGCATAAACGCCTGTTATGATTTTTTGCGATCGCGGTCGCAAGTTATGATGCCCAGGCCGGGTTGGTTTTCCAGCCGGATAGAGCCGTCCTGAAGCGCTGGTGTACGCCAGGGATCATTGGCAACGAGCCAGGGGCCGTCCAGGTCCGCCCAGTCGCATAAAGGAGCAAGTGCGGCCGCTGCCATTACCGCGCAGGATGTTTCAGTCATACAGCCGATCAGTATTTTCAGGTCCAGCTCGCGCGCCCGTTTGATCATTTTCGCGGCTTCGTTCAATCCCGTGCATTTCATTAGCTTAATATTGATCCCGTCATATATTCCCGCCGCCTTTTCCACATCAGCCAGGCGCTGACAGGCTTCGTCAGCGATTACAGGAAGGGGACTATTTTCCCTGAGCCAGGCATTTCCCTCCGTATCTTCCTTCGGCATGGGCTGCTCTATAAAGAGGACTTTTCGTTCGCTCAGCCAATGGATCATCTCCAGCGCCTCCTCCCTGTTTTTCCAGCCCTGGTTCGCATCCACGCTCAGGGGGACAGCCGTTTCCGAGCGGATCACCTCAATAGTCTCCTTATCGTGATCACTCCCCAGCTTTACCTTGATGACCCGGAAAGCTTCCGCTTCCTTCACTTTTTTGCGCAGCATCTCCGCAGTATCAATCCCAATGGTAAAAGAAGTGGCCGGCATGGCCGCAGGGTTTACCCCGAATAGCCGGTAACAGGGTTCGTCCTTGATCTTTCCCAGCAGGTCATGCAGGGCAATATCTACGGCCGCCTTCGCCGCCGTATTTCCGGGCGCAAGAGCGTCCAGGTATTGCATAATGGGCGAAACATCTTCCAGGGTTTGCGGCGCACTAAATCGGGCCAGATCTACCTTTTTAAGGAACTGCCGCGCTGTTTCCTGGCTTTCCCCCAGGTAAGGCGGCATGGAGGCTTCCCCGAAACCGGTATGGTCCTCATGTTCAATCTGCGTTAGCACCAGGGGAGTTGAAGTACGGGTATGGCCGGAAATGCCGAAGGCGTGCCTGAGCTGCAGGTTAAAAGGACGGAAATTAAGTTTCATTATCCCGAAGATAGCGAATTCGCGTTTTTAATTTTTGTCCGAACGGAAGAAATAAAAAGTATGAAAAAATTTACCGGATCATTTTCCTTTGGCGATTTCTATTGCCTTTTCAAGAAATTCATCCCGGCCTTCGCGTACGCCCGCGATTGTTTTTTCAACGTACACGTCAGGAATAATTCCCACCCCGTGATGCCGGGAGCCATCGTGCTTGAATACTTTCATCCCGGTCCATGAAATATGGTAACCGCCAGGAAGCCGGAAGGGATTGATATTCCCGTTGGTGCCGGCAGTTGGCTGCCCCACAATGGTGGCCAGTTTATAATGTTCAATAAAGCTCATGTAGCTCTCTGCATAACTGATGGCGCTTCCATCTGTGATAAAAACGATCCGGGCATCTAAATGGGGCTTCTTGGGAGCCATTTCCCAACCGAAATGCTTATAGCCGGCTATTTTTTCCTGATCGGGATAGATAATCCTGGGAACCCGCATCCACATGGACGAAGTGTCCTTTTCGGAAAGCAGGTGAGCGATTAGTTCAGGGCTGCTTTTGGGGTACCCACGCAGGTCACAAATAATCCCGTCAGCGTCTTTTAGCTTCGGCATCAGTTCTTTTATATCGTCATCAGAAGCCGCGTCAATATTGAGGTAATAAAGCCCTTGCGAGATCTCCCGGCTAACGGTTTCTTCGGAGCGCGCAGCGTAGTATCCCCTAACGGAAAGGCTGCGCAAAAGGCCAACATCCTCCATTGATCCGTTGGCTTTAGTGATTTTTAAGTTTAAGGTGGAATTTTCGATCCCGGCAAGGGAACTGACTTGCGCCCTGCTGTCCAGCCATCCCTTGGTGGCAGCGGAAATATATTGCTGAATTTCTTCAAAATAGGCTTCCGGGGAACTCCCGTTGATGGCCGTCACAATATCTCCTGCTTGCAATGGAAGGGAATCCTGCAGAATTCCGGTAATTATCAACTTGTTTTCTACCCATTCCCACTCAACAGGAGGCATGAATCTTTCGCGGATGCTGGCCGGCGAAGAAACCCTTACATGCCCGTCTTTTAGCTTTGCGGTGAACTTTTGCAACGTCTTCAGGAAATCGTAATCTGTCTTGTCCGTATAGGCGCTTTTAACCGCGATCCTCAAATCATTTTCCCAATCGGTTTGCGCTTCCTCGAAATAAGGGTAAAAATGCTGGAAGATATTCCAGGTGATCACTAGATCAGCCAGGCGGGTATACAGGCTGTCCCCGCTCAGGGAAGCAGTGACAATTGAGGACAAATTATTTCTTAGTTTTTCCAAACCGTCCTTATCCGCAACAGGATAAGTCGATTTTTCTGTCCCATACAGGGTCAGCGGGACAAGGCATTGAAGTCCTGATCCAATTTCCTTACTGATATATTCTCCAACCTGGCAATGCTGTTCAAACAGCCTTGCGGAATCGCCATTTCTGGCACGAGCAGGGCTGTCACTTATAGACAGGTAGAAATTGCTATCCTCCGCGTCTTCATTAATACTGAAATGATAGCCCGGCTGCGCTTCATTTATCTTCTCAAGGTTCTTTTCTTCATTTTTAGGATACTTGTTAGAATAGTGGGTGGCCCAGGTTTCTCCTTCTTTTATCAGTAGCGTTAGATCGTCAACCAGCACATTCCCCGTTCCCAGCAGGAAAGCGCCAAAGGCCAGTTTTGAGGCATTCGTATCAATCTTTCCCTTGATTTCGTATGTAGCCCACTCTTTACCATTTATCACGGGTCTGTCCATCATGTTATCAAAGAAGCCCGTACCCTGGTCAGTATCGACACGAGCCCAAAGATGCCCGGTTCCCGGCCCCTTAACAACCTTGACTCTTGCTTTAAGAATAAATTCCTTTCCCTGGTAACTGCTCACTTCGATCATCTCACCCGCATTCCCGAATGTAGCACGGTTACTTTTGGATATCGTTAACCTGTTAATGCGACTGCTTTTATAAATACTTCTTTCGTCACCGAACCCTATACCGAGATGTTGCCAGCTTATGGCTTTGTATCCGGCCGTGTCAGGAGGTGTAATTTCCGCTTTGTCGAAACGTACGTCCTCACCCGCCATGTAAATCCTTATCGAAGGAGCGATTGGAAGGAATAATTTTGCGAGCTTTTTTTTAAGATCCGTGGCATTGGAGGCGTTTTCTACCTGCTCAGCGCCATAAACGGCAAAGCCTTCCCAATCTGTTGCCGCCGCCTCATCACTGGGATGGAAATACCTGACATAACCATATAGCTTGGCAAAAGTTGTTATGTTCCCGATTTGCCGGGGGGTTTGTGCAAAGACTGCAAGATTGAAAAAATTCACTAATAGGAAGAGGAAAAATCGTTTCATTAGTATCAGGTTTAATGGTTGATCAAATAAAGATATCATCTTCAAGCGATTTCTCTAAAAAAGGCAGGGCTAAACTGTTCTTTTCCTTGCAATTATAAAGCCGGCCGCCGCAAATGCCAGGAACCAGGCCAAACTGTAGTAATGCACGTCAGCCAGCAACGGACCCGCGGCTTTCTCATACCTGAACAGGCTTAGCATGGGATAGGAATAGGGGAGGTAAATAATTTCTTCGGCCCGAATGGCCATTACAGACAAAATCACCCCGGCCAGCCCTATTCCAAAGGGAATACTGAAATTTTTTATATGATAGGATAAGGAATATTGCAGCGCAGCAATGCCCATTATCGCGATAAAGGACCTGAAAAGCAGGCCAAAATAAACTTGAAAATCAGGTGCGGAGGTAAGGAAATTATATTCCCCGACGATTAGCCCGCTTAAAATCCCCGCCAGGAAAATGCCGGCCATGAAGAGCAGGTGCGATGCGGCCGTCAGGAGAAGGATGAAAAGCAATTTGGAGAAGTAAATATGTGCCCGGGAGACCGGTTGAACATATAATTGCTTCCAGGCATCGGCGCGATGTTCGATATGAACGATGAGGTTGACGATCAGTACGATAAAAAAAGGTAGCAGCAGGGTCGAATTCTGGTAGGCTTGCCTGAACAGGTAGTCCCAGGGAGAGGGGCTTACGTTGGGCAGCAGGTTTTCGCTTTTGAATAGCAGGGCCAGCATCCATATCAACGGAATGAAGAGGGAGCATCCGGCCGTTAGCCAAAGCGCGAAACTTCGTTTGCTTTTAAGGGCTTCGGCCCGGAGGGCGTTGCCGAAATGTGAAGTTGATGTACTCATGTGCCGCTGTTTGGATCATTGTGAAGGCTAAAGAAAAGCTCCTCAAGGTTTTTGCTTTCGGCCTTTATCTGGTAAATACCGATCCCGCTATTACGGATCTGATCAATAAGGGCAGGGATAGCTGAACGCGACGATAAATATGTCAAAAGCTGCAGACCTTCAATTCTGCATTCAAAACCGTGCTGTTCCAATAACTTCCTGGTTCCTTCATTATCATCCGTTTCTATAAGGACCGGTACCTGACTGCTTTTGTAAAGTTCCGTCAACTGTGTTACGGAGCCCTGGAAAAGCATGCGTCCCTGACGGATGATCCCCACGTGGGTACAAACTTTTTCCACTTCGGCCAGCAAATGGCTGGAAAGGAAGATCGTTTTGCCCTTCTCCTGGTTTAGTTTTTTGATCAGTTCCCGCATTTCCAGTATTCCCTGCGGGTCTAATCCGTTGGTGGGTTCATCAAGAATGATAAGCTCAGGGTCGCCCAGCAGAGCAATGGCCAGGCCCAGACGCTGTTTCATCCCGGTAGAAAAATCTTTCGTTTTCCTGTTCGCGTGCTTCCCAAGGCCTACGGTTTCCAGTATGCCGGGGATGCCTCCGAAAGACAGCCGGCGGTAACGGCAAATCACCTGCATGTTTTCGGCGGCGGTGAGGTTTCCATAAAGGCTTGGATGTTCGATCAGCGCCCCCACCCGGCTAAGAATACCCTGTGCGTTTTGTTTCAGTTCCTGGCCAAACAATTTGACAGGATATACCGTATTCAACAAGCCAAGAAGCAAGCGGATAGTGGTGGTTTTACCGGCGCCATTATGTCCCAGAAACCCGTAGATACTTTTTTCAGGGACCTGCAGGGACAGGTTGTCTACAACAGCAGGGCCTTTTGCTGAATACCGGTAGCTAAGGTTAGATGTTTCCATAAAAAAAGGAGGCTTGCTGGAAATATTCATGGTCCCGGTTATTGTTGAAGCGGTTCCTCTTTCGAAATCAATGGACTTAATCTCGGCATTATTCCGGGAGGCGGATTAATGATGGATGTACTGGCGGAAATAGACCCGGAAATCTGATCTACCCGGGCTGCGCTGTCGATGGTCAGGCGTGACTTCCCCCGCAGGTCGAGTTTCAAATCCCGGACCCAGGCCACGCTGCCGATGATAAGCCGGCCATTTTGGGCCTCAATATCCAGCTTGTTAAAATCCCCGCTATAGACAGAATCGATCCCGACCATTTTATATTCCCCGGTACCGGCTTGTATACGTTCCCGACGGACCGTCCGCCGCCCGTGTTTCCCCAGTTGAAGCGTCCCCAGATTCACAAGGCTAAATTTTGCCGGCTGCCGCAATGAATCGGCTGTTACGGTGCCTCCGTCAACCACGATGTCATCGAAGGAGGATAGATATAGGTTCACACGCAACTGCTTATAGGAAATACCTGCAGTTGTTTTCCTGCCATCAGGGTATTCAGCTTGCGTTTGACCACTCATATATTGAACATACAAGGTGTCACCGCCATTGTATACATTAATACTATCGTAAGGCGTAGCATGGTACCTGACGGCAGCGTAACGCATGCTGTCGGGAGTGGCCGGAAACAGAAAGCATTGCAGTGCATCGGGTACCGGAGCAATTATCTTTATTGTTTTATAGGGTTGAAATGTTCCTCTGGTTACTATTTGGTTGCCGATATTTTCAATGGTATACTTTCCTTCCCGCATACTTTTCCGGAATGAAAATACCGCTAACAAGGGCATGGCAAATATCAGGATTATCACGAGACTGAGTAGTTTATCACTTGTCTTCATTATACTGTTTTTTAAAAGCGTCAAAATTGGGTTTAAGGTCTTCGGGTTCCAGCCCGAGCAGGTACATTCCACGGAGCAGGGAGGGTAATTCGCGGCTGGTAAAATCTTCCTTCATGTATGAACGAGCTTTCGTTACCGCATCCTCCGCCACAAAATAGCCGATCCCCCTTTTGTCGTAAATGATGCCAAGCTGTTTCAGGAAATCGTAAGTACGCATGACCGTATTAGGGTTGACCGCCAGCTGCACCGCCAGCTCACGGACACTGGGTATCTTCGCCCCGGCTTGAAAGGTCTTCAGCAAGACTTTCTCGCACATATACCCGGCTATCTGCAGGTAAATCGCCTGCCCGTTATCGTAAAACTGCATGATTAAATTTCTTTTTCAGCCAATCGTTTCCAGGTAATTATCCAAAATGCAGGTGCCCAACCGTATTTTAACAAACAGCCCACCGTATTTTCAAGCCATGGTGACAAATGATAGATTTTATAAAAGTAGATCCCGTCATTATCCGGGGATCCGTACGAACGAAACGTCGCCCCGCCTGGCCAATAACCTGAGCCAAGCATGTATTTATTCAGCATGCTCATATAGAGAAAAAAGGCACCGATCAGGATGAGGCCAGCCACTGTGGTCTTTACAAAAGAAAAGCGGGTAAAATATACCGAACCAAGCAGGTAAAAGGCCTGCACCGCAACAAATAATAACGCAAAATTAAATAGAGGACTCTCTATGTAGGGCCCCATGGGCATCCATGATGCACCCTCCGGAATCCCATAAATGGTTATACAGGTAATTATCAACCACTTGGCCAGCAAAACTCCGGCCAAGAACACGAGATTAAAGACGATGAAGGTGTAGAAAACGGCACACAGCAGCTTCTCAAGGTGGCTGGCAGGAAAACTAAGCCAGGCAATGCCGCGGGCTTTTCTTGACAAGAAATCAAATTGCAGATTTGCGAATAAAGTCCCCGATAAAAATAAAGCCACGTGCATAAAAGCATAAAAATGTTCTTCATAATATTTGGTATGTTGGATATTCATCCAAAATATAACCACCGCCAAGATGACACCCAGTATGGCCAGATAATATAATAGGTAGAATCGGGCATTTTCTATTCCTTGTTTAAGAATAAGCTGCCAGAGGCGGGAAAAGCTAAATGAATTGTTCATGACAGAGTTTCTTGGATAATTTCTTCATTGAATAGAGCCAGTACGCCCTCTTTGTTGCTGGTGACCGCGTTGTATAGCAGTTCCAGGTCAAATTGTCCTTCCTGTCCGTCCGGGTTGGAAGTAACGATCGCGCTGCCCTTCAAAGAGTCCTCACTATATAAAGCGGTTTCTATCTCTTCCCGATCGAAAGAAATCTTAAACTGCAGGCGGCGGCTGATCCTTTCGGCGGGCTCGTCCAGCAGCATCCTTCCCTCCTCAAGAATAAGTATATGATCAATCAGGTTGTCGAGGTCTTTTACCTGGTGTGTACTTATAACGATGCATCTTTCATCGGTCGCTGTTCCGGCAATCAGTTTCCGGAATTGCCTTTTTCCAGTTATATCCAGCCCGTTGGTAGGCTCATCCATCAATAAAAGAGGCGTATTGCAAGCCAGGGCAAAACTGATAAGCACCTTTTTCTTTTGCCCGTAACTCATCTTCAGCAGGGTATTTCCATACGGTACGCCAAAATCTTCCAGGCAGCTATCGAACTGTTCTTTGCTAAACGATGGATAAAAAGGCGCATTATACCGAACGAACTGCCCAATCCGGACGTCAGGCAGATAAAACTCCTCCGGAATGATGAATAACTGACGCAGCAAAGCAGGGTGCCGCTCTTTTGGCCGGTGAGAAAGGACCTTCATCCTTCCGTGTTCAGGGAACAACAGGCCCGCAATGCAACGAAGCAGCGTGGACTTCCCGGTACCATTCGCACCCATTAGCCCGTAAATATGCCCTGCCTCCAGCCTCAGGTTAAGGCCGCAAATTACCTTTTTTCGCCTGTACGAAAAGTAAAGGTCTTCGATTGTTATCATACATATTGTGTTAGTGTACTAATTAGATCATACACCAAAGTAATATAGAATTTCTAACTTCTACAAATATTTTAGTTGATTTTTTTATACCAATCGGTATAATACTATTTGGTATAATACCGATTGGTATAAAATTTTGTATCAATACAACCTCTGTCGCCCGCTTCCGCCCCGGAAAAATAGCAGATCGGCCGCCGGTTTTTTCAAAAAAATTTATAAGTTCGTTACCCGCTTGCGAAATACCCGGAGTGCTTGTTCCCGTATTTCGCAGGGCATGTAACCAAATAGCGCAAATGAGAAAAATTACACTATCAGTAGCTTTACTTGCGGCTTCTTCCGCCGTTTATTCCCAAAACCAAATCGCAAAAACAGTTGAAACTTCCGGAAACCCGGTTTTCCCGGGCTGGTATGCTGATCCGGAAGGCATCGTTTACGGAGACGAGTACTGGATCTATCCAACTTATTCAGCGCCATATGAAAAGCAGGTGTTCATGGATGCTTTTTCGTCCAAAGATCTGGTGAACTGGACCAAACATGAACGGATCATTGATACCGCGGAGGTGAAATGGGCAAAAAAGGCCATGTGGGCGCCTGGAGTGATTGAGAAGGATGGCCGGTATTATTTATTTTTTGCTGCCAATGATGTACACGAAGGGGAAATTGGCGGAATTGGTGTGGCGGTGAGCGACCGGCCGGAGGGGCCTTTTAAAGACCTGCTGGGAAAGCCGCTGATCAACGAGATCGTGAACGGAGCGCAGCCTATTGACCAGTATATTTTTAAGGATATCGACGGAAGCTATTACATGTACTACGGGGGATGGGGGCATTGTAACGTAGTGAAGCTGAACGATGATTTTACGGGGCTGGTGCCTTTTGCCGACGGTACCGTTTATAAGGAAGTAACACCCAAGGACTACGTGGAAGGGCCCTTCATGTTCAGGAAGGATGGAAAATATTACTTTATGTGGTCGGAAGGGGGCTGGACAGGGCCGGACTACAGGGTGGCTTATGCAATTGCCGATTCTCCCTTCGGGCCGTTTGAACGGGTGGGTACCATCCTGGAACAGGACCGCGATATTGCCACGGGCGCGGGCCATCATTCGGTTATTCATCACCCGGGTAAGGACCTTTGGTACATTGTTTACCATCGCAGGCCGAAGGGTGAAACGGATCGTAATTTCCGGGTGACCTGTATTGACCGTATGTATTTTGACAAGAACGGCCGGATAAAACCGGTGGAGATTACCCGGGAAGGAGTTAAAGCGCAAAGGCTTGGCGGGGCCGGGCAAAAAGGCCGGGAATGACGGAGCCTGAGCGTTTCCGGCGAAGCGCTGCGGGTTTTGGACCCGCTTCCGGTTAGGGGCTGCCGGGCAACAGCCGGACGGACGTCATGAAGCAGTTATGAGGCCGTGATGGAAAAAACCTAAACCAACCAGGATATATGAACCAGCTAACCAGCAGCGACTATTTTGTCTTCCTCATTTACTTTATTGCCGTCTCTGGCTACGGCTATTACATTTACAGCCGCAAAAAGGCAAAAAACGCCAATTCTAAGGATTTTTTCCTGGCGGAGGGCTCGCTTACCTGGTGGGCCATCGGGGCTTCCCTGATCGCTTCCAATATTTCGGCGGAGCATTTCATTGGCATGTCGGGATCCGGGTTTGCGCTGGGGCTGGCTATTTCCACTTATGAATGGATGGCGGCTGCCACGCTGATCATCGTGGCCGTGTTCTTCATCCCGGTTTACCTGAAGAACGGCATCTATACCATGCCTCAATTCCTGCAAAAACGGTACAATAGCACCGTTAGCGCGGTGATGGCGGTTTTCTGGTTGCTGGTGTACGTTTTCGTGAACCTGACGTCTATTATTTACCTGGGAGCCCTGGCTATTTCTTCCATCTCCCAGATCTCTTTCGGATGGTGCGTGGCGGGACTCGCGGTTTGTTCCATCGTTGTCACCCTGGGCGGCATGAAAGTAATCGGCTACACGGACGTGATCCAGGTGCTGGTGCTGATCATCGGTGGTTTAACCACGACCTACATTGCGCTAACCCTTGTTTCCGACCATTTCGGTTACGGGGAAAATGTACTGAAGGGGCTGGCCATTATCAGGGAGGAGGCTCCTTCGCATTTTCACATGATCTTTAATAAAGGGCACCCCTATTATTCCGACCTCCCGGGGCTTTCGGTGCTGATCGGCGGCATGTGGATCAACAACCTGAATTACTGGGCCTGTAATCAATATATCGTGCAGCGGGCACTGGGAGCCGATCTGAAAACGGCCCGGAAAGGAATTTTATTTGCCGCCTTTTTGAAGCTGCTGATACCGGTCATTGCGGTTTTACCCGGGATCACCGTATATGTATTGTTCAAGGAAGGGGTTTTCCAGACGGAAATGCTGAATGCGGCGGGTGAAATGAAGCCTGACCGCGCTTATCCGACTTTGCTGAACCTGCTGCCCTCCGGGCTGAAAGGGCTTGCTTTTGCAGCGCTGACGGCGGCTATCATCGCATCACTTGCCGGGAAGGCGAACAGTATTTCCACGATCTTTTCCCTGGATATTTACCGGCATTTTTTCAATAAGCAGGCAAGCGAGAAGAAATTGATCCGGATCGGAAGATCGAGCATTATTATTTCCATGGTTATTGCCTCGCTGATCGCACCAGCCCTAAGTACGCTGGACCAGGCTTACCAGTTCATTCAGGAGTACGTGGGCTTCATTGCCCCGGGGGTGCTGGCGATCTTCCTCCTGGGAATACTCTGGAAAAGAATTACAGCCGCTGCCGCGTTGTTTGCGGCCCTGGCCACCATCCCTTTTTCAACGGTGCTTAAATTTTTGCCGGTATGGACAAACGGGTATTTTCCTGATTACCCCTTCCTGGACCGGATGTCCATCGTATTCGTGACCCTGATCGCGCTGATGATCGTTATCAGTCTCCTGGATCGCAGGAGCAAGGATGCGGAGCGCGTAATTGAGATCGATAAAAGCATGTTCAAATGCTCCCCGGGGTTTGTTGCCGGCTCTGTAATAATAGTAGGAATTTTAGCTGCACTATATACAATATTTTGGTAACTTTATATTCAGTGTCGACGACACGGTTTAATCAGAATTTAAACGCTAATTTTTATCCGACATGAAAACCAAGGTCCAGTTTACGGAGGAAGAAAAAAATCCTTTGCAAAGTATTGAAGAATGGGAAGACGATGTGCTGATCCGGTACCCGGAAGAAGCGGCGCCGGCCAGGGCGAAGGAAGAATACCGGAACTATGAAAATCCCGGCAGGGATACGGTCAGGGAATTTTACCGCCTGAACCATAAATACCAGACCTATGACTTTGTGCGGGAAAAACAAGCGGAATTTCTCCAGTTCAACCGCGAAGAAATGCCGGTATGGGGAGCCATGGAATTTCTGAATACGCTGGTGGATGACTCCGATCCGGATATTGACCTGGACCAGCTGCAGCATTTATTGCAAACCGCCGAAGCTATCCGCGCCGACGGCCATCCTGACTGGTTTGTGTTAACCGGCTTCATTCATGACATGGGAAAAGTACTCTGCCTTTTCGGCGAACCGCAATGGGCCGTTGTTGGGGACACATTTCCCGTTGGCTGCAGACATTCCGATAAGATCGTGTACCATGAATTCTTTGCCGATAACCCTGATTCCACGGATCCCCGGTATAATACCAAATACGGCATTTACGAGCCGAACTGCGGCCTGAAGAACGTACATATGTCCTGGGGGCACGATGAATACCTCTACCAGATGATGAAAGACTATTTGCCTGAGGAGGCTCTTTATATGATCCGGTATCACTCCTTCTATTCACAGCACCGGGAAAATGCCTACGATCACCTGCTGGACGATCATGACCGGGAGATGTTCGAATGGGTGCGGAAATTCAATCCTTACGATCTTTATTCAAAAAGCCCGAAACCGCCGGTGGCATCAGAATTAAAGCCTTATTACGAGGACCTGATTGCCAAGTACCTGCCGGCAACCGTTTGTTTATAGCGCATTTCCCGGTCCACGATCATCGGGCGAAGGCAATGTCACCGGCTTGCTGATTTCGGCGGTCTTTTTATTTCCCTAAATTTGGGCCATGCAAAAGATTCCCGGCTTTAGGGCTATTGACCAGTTCTCATTTAACGGCAGCGAATGTTTTCTGAGCGGGCTTCCGGCGTCGGAAAAATTATCCGTTTTCCCTGATTGGCTTTTAGACCGGTATGGGCTGCGGGATAAAACATTTAATTTACTGGACGAACGTGTGGCCGCCTATGGCGGGCTTTACGTGCCCTGCCATCCGGTCGTAAAAAGCGCTGCAGAGCGTCTGGAAGACCAGGTAATGCGGGCTTTTGAAGAAGGTTACCGCGGGCTGAAAACGCTTCATGAGCATGAATTATTCCTCTGGACAGGAAAACTGGTCATGTCATTGATTTACCGGGAGTTTGAAACGGCGGCGGCGTTGCAACCTGCCGGGGCGGCGTTGGATGTGGCGCCCTCTCTTCTGGCCAAATTGAACAATCTGCAACTGCTTATGCAATCGCTCTTCAGGCCAGTTGAACTGGACCGATTTACGCCCTGGACCATGATACTGGTGGAAATGGAAGCTCCGGGGCCGGAAAAAGAGGACTTCCGTTATAATGACGAAGTAAATACGCTTATTTTTTCGATGGAAGCCCGCGGCGCCGGGCTTATTTCCTGCCTGCAGGATAATGGAGAGAACAAACGCTATCACCAGGGCCTCCTGGAGCGGATCGAAGGAAAAAAATTGCAGCCCATTCAGTTCGCGGAGCTTTGCGCCCGGTTCTATTATTCGGCTTACCTGTTCAACCGGGTGCCGCAATACCTTGTTTATCCTCCCGGAAATGCTGACGAAGCAATTACCATTGAATCCATGCCGCTTCAAACCGGCGCTGCCACCGGCGCCCTCTTCGATAACTGGGATAATAAAGTTTATGCGCAGGTGCTGGAAACGTTCTGGAAACCATGGAATATTTCCCGGTTCGAGATCCTGAAAACCCCTGAAAATCCGTTGAGTTATATACTTGATCAGGAAGGTAATTTCATAAAAAAATGCGTGCCACCGGGCGATGACACGCATAACTAACCTAAACCTATGAATTATGAGAAAGATTATGTAAACCCTTTCGGGTCAATGCATACTTAGTGTGTTTTTTACACTAAGCAAAGGACGGTATTTTTCTCTTATCTGCAAAATAATTTCGAAAAAAAATTTGTTAAATATTTGTTACATATAGCCTGCGGTACAAGTCCGGCTCCTGGCAGATGTTCACCTGAAACGTGCTTGTACCGCAGGTTCATGCTCTCAACGCATTACCAGTTGTCAGGAAGTAAGCTGGTTGACAAAATGGGGAATAATGCCTGGCGTCAGCAGGACGGTGAAGAGGATCCCGGTCAGCGCGCCGTAAAAGTGGGCGTCATGATTTACGCGGTCATGCTGATTGCGTGAAGCATACACGCAGTAGACCAGGTAAAGGGGGCCGAAAATATAGGCCGGGATGCCTATGGGAATAAAAAAAAGAAATAACTTGGTTGTCGGATCGAATAAAATATAGCTGAATAATACGGCGGAAATAGCACCGGATGCTCCCAGGCTGGCATACCCGGAATTATTCCGGTGTTTTATAATAGTTGGAATATCGCTCAGTATCAGCCCGCCGATGTACAGCAAGGCGAATTCCCAGCTGCCAATCATCGCTTCCAGGCGAAATGCAAAGAAAAAGAACGTGAGCATATTGAAGAGCAGGTGGCCGAAATCGGCATGAATGAGGCCGCTTGTAATAATGGTGTATAGCCTTTCCTTGCGCACGAAACTATAGGGGTGCAGCATGAACTGATGATTCAGATTCTGATTGACATACAATCCGTAAAAACTCGTAATGAGTGTGAAAATAAAAATGATAACCGCCACCGGGGCGGCCTGAAGCACTTCCTGCATATTTATTAAATTTAATTTACCCTGAATATCGGGTAGCGAAGATGCGATTTTTCATAGTAAGGTGAACGACGGTAAATGAAATCAAGCTGTGCTGCACCGTTCTTTGCAAATTCCGGATCATGTTTCTTTTTATCTTCCAGTTGTTGTTTAAGTTCTTTATCAGCCTTTAACAGGTCTGCTGCCAGATCTTCAAATACATAAGCTGAAAAATATTCCTTCTGCCCCAGTATGGAATCAAAAAAATTCCAGGCAAAGTAGGAATCCGGCGCCTGCGGCTCCAGCACTTCCATGATATAACGCACGGAGGGCTGGTTTGTGTGAACCAGGTAATCACCCTTATAGCATTTAACTTGCTGTTTTTCTTTCCTGACCTGCATGTCATAATGCAGGTAATGTCCCTCATAGGGAGTCTTTACCGTTTTATAGTCTTCAATATAATATACCTCCGCTTCCATTTCCGTATCCCTTTCCAGCTGTTGAAGCGTTACCCCGTTAAGTTTTAGCAACTCAATGGCCCTGCTCCAGGATTGCGGCACCAGGTAAGCCTTCGGTCTCCCCACGGTTATAACCGGCCTGTAATCATTATAAAAGCCTATTTGCTTGGTATACGGATGGCTGGTATCATAATAAAGACGGGGCTTCCCGCTTAATTCGCTCTTCTTATAGGAAGCCTTGTAACCCCTGAATTCAATTGTATCGAAGGAAGTCGTGTCAAGCCTCCAATGCAGGGTAAATTCCTCTTGTTCCTTTACTTTTTGATCGGCCAGGCTTTTGGCCTCCAGGAGCGCCTGATGATCCCGTTCCAGGATGGCGATCAGTTCTTCCATAAATACATAGGAAGCCCGCACCCGCTGTTCATAGGGTTTCAGCATGTGGGTTTCCAGTACATAGCCTATGGTATTGAACAGTGCTGAATAGCCGGTGCTGTACCGCGGACTGTCATAAAAGCCGATCAAACCGCTTTCGGGGGTAGTTTCCCTGAAGTGTACATAGGGAACCGGCGGGAAGCAACTGTCCGTAAGTATACGGTCAAGCACGGGATTTAATGAACCGGTCATATAAGCAGCCAGGGCGGGGTGGAGCTTATCTTTTTGACTGGCAATATAGGTGATCACATGCTGGTAATCCGCTCCGTTCGTCGTATGATTATCAATAAATACATGCGGCTTCCACCGCTGGAAGATCTGCTGGAAAGATTGCGAATTTTTCGAATCGGTTTTGATGAAATCCCGGTTCAGATCCAGGTTTCGACTATTCCCGCGAAAACCGTAAGACCGGGGGCCGTTCTGGTTCGCCCGGGAGTAGCTGTTGCGATTGAGTGCGCCTCCTACGTTATAAACCGGGATAATGCAAATCACCAGGTTTTCGGGGAGGCTATTTTTCTCAAGCATATCCCGGCTTAACATCATGGTGGCGTCAATACCCTCGGGTTCACCGGGATGGATGCCGTTATTGATCAGTAATACCGGTCTATCGCCGCCTGGCTCAAAATTCCCGTTTTCAGAAAGAATAAAAAGATGCAACGGCTCCCCGGAATCGGTACTGCCGGCTTGGACCAGCTTAGCCTGCTCATATTTCTGATCCAGCATGTTGAACCAGCTAATTACCTGGCCGTACGTAGCAGTTTCATTCCCGTCGCTTTGTTCAAAAGGCGTTTTTTGAGCAGCCGCGGGGAGGAATTGCAGGCAGCAAAGAAGAAGCAGTAAAGGTTTGTCCATACTACTTCAGGAGTTCATCAATTTTCGCCGCCAGTTTACGGTCCTTTTCTGTGACTATATTCCCGGCATCATGAGAGGAGAGCCAGATATCCACTTTGTTATACACATTCGTCCATTCCGGATGATGATCCATTTTTTCGGCCAGCAAAGCGACCCTGGTCATAAAGCCCCAGGCTTCCGTAAAATTTCCGAATTCAAAATGCCGGTGTAATTTGTTCCCTGATTCGTTCCACATATGCATTTATTTTTATACAAAATTTAACACGTTAACCGTTTACACGCAAGTCTCCTGCAGGTTATTAAGTTCACCGAAAGCCTTAATTCCTTCTTCTTGCCGGTAGCAAACATTAGCGGTAAGCTCCGGCAAAATAAGGCCCTTTTGGCCCGAAATTAAGCCGCAGTCCTACCGAAAGCGTACTGAAAAAATCGTTTGAGGTACTGGCGGAAGTAGCCAGCGCGTCCAGTTCGTCCGAGAAAGAAATATTGAGCCGGTAATTAATGAACAACGTCAATATTTCCAGGTCAAGCTCCTTCATCAGCGGAATATTGGCGCCTGCAAAAACAGGCACAATGACGTCGGAGCTTTTATACAGTTTTGGGTCCGGTTTTTCAGGAGCGCCGGGCAGCTCTTCTCCCTCCCCGACGGATCCCGGAGGGCCGGAAACGGCGTTGCTATGAATGATCCCCAGTCCCGCGCCGGCGTATAACTTGCTGAGGACAGCGCCGAAGCCGCTTGCGTTTCTTCCGGTAAACTGTCCGGCCTGCAGCCTTGCGTCCACGGCGAAGGCGACGAATTTATTCTCAAATTCAAGGGAATTTTCATAATTACCCGTGAGTTTACCAAATTCCGCATCAATTCCTACTGCCGCATAAGGAGTTATATTATAGTGAAAGGCGCCGTTAATCACCGGTTCAAAGGAAAAATCCGTAACATCCATATGAGGAACAGCAGCTCCTCCTCCCAGGGAAACAGACATTTTTTTGTAGTTAAACTGGGGAAATGCGAACAAAGGCAGTAAAAGAAAGATTCCAAGCAATGTCTTCATATATTTTTTCGCTTTTATAAGAAAGAACGTAAAAAAGTCCGGGCAGGTATCAAACCCGGCCCTTTTCCAATGATTAGGTCACCAATACCAGTACGGAACGCGCTTTTACTTTACGAAGCATATTTTTCCGATGGGTTGTCACCGTATTAGGGCTTAATATCAGTTTATTCATCCGCCTCCGTTATCATTACAATGTCTGTCATATATCTACAATAAATGTACAAAATTATATTGCTTCCGCTAACCGCGGCTGGCAGCGGCGCGAAGGATAAGCTAGCGCGTGCCGGGCCGGGCCTTACGCGGCTCTTCATTAAACGCTGCTAAATATTGCTTCAACTCGCTAATGTTCGCCCTGTAAAATCGAACGCGTTTATAAATATAAAAGCCCATGATACTGAAACCTGCCAGCATGGCAAGGAGAATGTCTGTCCGGAAGATATCCAGGAAATCGCCGTTTCCAAGATATTGCGATGTTGCCCGGCCCATAATAAAGACAACAACAAATACGGAAACGATAAAAAAGATCTCCTGCCTGAATGAACGGTTAAGATGGCGGATCTTTTCGGCCAGGGCAAGTTTAAGATCAGTGTCCGGCACCGTTATTTTCATAACGGAATATTTCATCCAGTAGAAGGAGACCACGATGAGGCAGACTATAACGATAGACAACAATGACAACAGCCCCCCATAGGTTAACCGGAAAACCGGCCCGTCATCACCCAGTAAAAAATGCAGGAATGGATGCACCAAAATATTCGCGAATATCCCAACAAGCAGGAATGTAATGATGCGACCGTATTTCCTTTTCATTCCTGTTAATGTTCCGGCCGTCTTTTCTTTAAGGATCAATTTTAACTGTTCCATGTTTTGTTTATTTAGTTCAAGATTTTTAGTTGCTTCCCGCTCCCAGGCGG
This sequence comes from Anseongella ginsenosidimutans, assembly GCF_008033235.1. Taxonomy (GTDB): domain Bacteria; phylum Bacteroidota; class Bacteroidia; order Sphingobacteriales; family Sphingobacteriaceae; genus Anseongella; species Anseongella ginsenosidimutans. Next base: position 1,166,785 of record NZ_CP042432.1, on the reverse strand, counting down.
CCTTTAAATCATCTAATTCCATGATCAACGGTTTAATATTTTCTTTAATTTTACCTTGATCCTGCTCATCTTAACCCCCACGTTTCCTTCCGACAAACCCATGATCTCTGCAATTTCCCGGTAGGTCTTTTCATCCAAATAGAGCATTACCAGGGCCTTGTCCAATTTATCAAGTTGATCTATCGCTGCCTGCAATTCCTTGTCAAATAAAATATCCAGCCGCTGGGCGGAAGCTTCAGGTATGGCATTGTGGCCGGCGGATAAGCCCTGCTGCGGAGGCCGGCGATTATTCTTCCTCAACCCTGTGATGGCCGTGTTTAATCCGATGCGGTATATCCAGGTACTTACCTTAGCGGTGGAATTAAATCCCGGCCAGGATTTCCAGAGCTGAAGGATGATCTCCTGGAACAGATCTTCTGAATCGGTATTATCCCTGCAGTACATCCGGCATATCTTAAAGATGATGCCCTGATGCTTATTTACCGCCGCCAGGAACGCTTCTTCCAATGTTTTTTATAATTAGTCGCAGGACTGTTAGAAAACTTACAAAAAATATCAAAAAGTACCGGGGGTTATTCAAACATATCTTTCCTAACGGTGTTAGGTAAATCTATAATGAGTATTGCAGAGAGAAGATGTAGGGAAAAACAGGCGCTGCGGGAGAATATCCTTAATACCGCCTGGCAGATCGTCCGGGACGAAGGCTGGCAATCACTTTCCATCCGGAAGATCGCTGATGCCATAGAATATAGCGTTCCGGTGATCTATGATCATTTCGAAAATAAGGAAGCGATACTTATGGAATTCGGCAAGCAGGGTTTTGAATTGATCATCAAGAAAATGCTGGCTGCGAAAAACCAGACCCGGGACCCTGAAGAACAACTGAAGGCCATCGCAAACGCGTACTGGAGCTTTGCATTTAAGCACAAGGAATATTACCAGCTGATGTGGGGGATGAATATTCCCTGCTGCGGAATGGAACGATGTATCCCCGAGCGCTTTGATTTCAAAGACCTGATCATGGGGCCCATGAACAGTATTATTGAAAGAAGCAATAACCAGACGGTAAAGGCCTGTATCAAGTACCATACGTTCTGGTCCATCCTTCACGGGCTTATTTCTATAAAAATGATCGCGCCGCCGGATGATTCTCTGGAAGTAAATAAAATGGTCATGGAAGATGCTATTGAGGGTTTTATTAAAAATCTGAGTTCTTAAATTTTTTTCCGCGTTTGCTTAACAACGTTAGTTTATATAACACTGATATAACAATCTCTTAATCCACACACAAAATGAACAACTTAATCCACACAGCAACAAAGAATAAAGGTAGGCGGACTTACCTGCCTTTATTCTTTATCCTTCTGTCTTTCGTCTTTTTACAGGCCTGCAGCACGTCTACCGGGAGCGAAAACCCGGCAGCGGCCCCTCAGAGCCTGCCGGTGATCACCCTTAGCAGCCAGCCGGTTACCACCTACCAGGAGTTTTCCGCTACCCTGGAAGGAAGCAAGGACATTGAGATCCGTCCCCAGGTGGACGGGCAGTTAACGGAAATCTACGTTGATGAAGGCGATCTTGTAAAGGAAGGGCAGCGGCTTTTCAAGATCAATGACCGGGAATATACCCAGCAGTTCAATAATGCGAAGGCAAGCGTCGCTGCCGCAAAGGCCAACCTGGCATATGCCGAAATTGAAGTTGCCAAGTTAAGCCCCCTGGTAGCGAACAAGGTGATTTCCGAGGTACAATTAAAATCTGCCAAAGCCGCGCAGCTTGCCGCGGAAGCGAATGTTGCTCAGGCCGAAGCCATGCTGGAAAGCGCCCGGATCAACCTTGATTATACCGTAGTGCGGGCGCCGGCAGAGGGCTATATTGGCCGCATTCCGTTTAAAACGGGTAGCTTGGTAAATCCTTCCAACCCGCAGGCCCTGACGGTACTTTCAGAGATAAAGAATGTATTTGTCTATTTTTCAATGAGCGAGAGCGAATTCCTTCGTTTCAAGGAAGAAGCTTCCGGGAACAGCGTGATTGAAAAGATCGACAGCCTGCCACCGGTGGAGCTGGTCCTTGCCGATGGAAGCTTTTATCCAAAGAAAGGAAAGGTGGAACTGGTTTCGGGCCAGTTCGATAACAGCATGGGAGCTATTACTTTCCGGGCGGTATTTCCGAATGCAGACCGATTGCTTCGTTCGGGCAGTACAGGCAGGATAAGGATACCCCGCATCCGGACGGCGGCGCTCACCGTACCCCAGGAAGCCACATTCAACCTGCAGGACAAGATCTTTGTCTTCGCGGTAGGCAGCGACAATAAGGTGGTGAGCAAACCGCTCACTATTTCCGGGAAAAGCGGGACCAGTTACCTGGTGGAGAGCGGGCTGAGCCCCGGCGATAAGATCGTGTACTCCGGACTTGACCGGCTGCAGGACGGTTCAGCGATTACGCCCATGTTTGTTTCCATCGATAGCTTGAAAACGATCGGGTCGCTCTGAGCAACCCTTCCCTTCATTAGCAAATCCTAACATATGTAAGGGACAATATGTCCCCTGCCTTTCCCGCGCCGCGGAAATGCCCGCGGCGCGGAAGAAAGGTTAAATTCTTACCCAGATGTTAAAAATATTCATCGAACGACCGGTTTTATCAACCGTAATGGCCATCATTTTGGTCATACTCGGCATCATTTCCATTACCAGGCTTCCCATTTCGCAGTTCCCGGATATTGCCCCGCCCACCGTTGTCGTTACTGCGACTTACCCCGGCGCTAATGCCGAGGTAGTGGCCCGCTCAGTGGCAACGCCCATAGAAGAAGCCGTCAACGGCGTGGAGGGCATGACCTATATGACTTCCAATTCAAGTAATGACGGTACGATGACCCTGAACGTTTTCTTCGAGCAGGGTACCGACCCGGATGTAGCGGCGGTGAACGTCCAGAACCGCGTTTCCAAGGCGAGTAATAAAATTCCGCAGGAAGTGATCGAGGCAGGGATATCTACGCAAAAACAGCAGAACAGCTTCCTGATGTTCGTGGCCCTGACCTCTCAAGACAGCTTATATGACGAAACCTTCATTCAGAACTATATCAAGATCAATCTTATTCCCCGCATGCAGCGGATCCGCGGCGTAGCGGAAGTGCAGCCCTTCGGGAGCCGGGAATACAGCATGCGCATCTGGCTGAAGCCTGATCGCCTGGCCGCCTATGGATTATCTCCGCAGGAAGTTATCCGCGCCATCGACGGTCAGAACCGGGAGGCTGCTCCCGGCCGTTTCGGACAGGGAAGCGAAGAAGTATTTGAATATGTCCTGAAATATAAGGGCAAGCTGAATGAACCAAAAGACTATGAAAACATCATTGTAAAAGCCAATAACGATGGCTCAGTCATCCGCGTGAAGGACCTGGCGCGGGTATCCTTCGGTTCATTTTCCTATGCCGCCAACAGCCGCCTGAACGGCGGCCCAACCTCCGGCATCGCCTTGCTGCAAACCGCGGGCTCTAACGCCAACGAGATCCTTATCGAAGCGGAAAACCAGATCAAAGAATTCTCGGAAACGCTGCCTGCAGGCATAGAGCCGGTGATCATGTTCAATGCCAAGGATTTCCTGGATGAATCCATCAGCCAGGTAAATCATACGCTGGTTGAAGCCTTCATCCTGGTATTCGTCGTGGTTTTCATCTTCCTGCAGGGCTTCCGTGCCACCCTGATCCCTGCCATTGCCGTACCGGTAGCCATTATCGGCACCTTCTTTTTCCTGCAGGTATTCGGCTTCAGTATTAACCTGCTTACATTGTTTGCCCTTGTACTGGCCATCGGTATTGTGGTAGATGACGCTATCGTGGTGGTGGAAGCGGTCCACTCCAAGATGGAGCGAACCGGCCTGCCAGCCAGAGATGCCACCCTGGAGTCGATGAAGGAAATATCGGGCGCTATTGTTTCCATTACCCTGGTGATGGCCGCAGTATTTGTTCCGGTAACCTTTATGCAGGGCCCGGTAGGGGTATTTTACAAGCAGTTTGCCTTCACCCTGGCCATTGCGATCCTCATTTCGGCGTTCAACGCCCTTACGCTGAGTCCGGCATTATGCGCCTTATTCCTGGATACGGGAGAAACAGGTCATGGTGAAGAGGCGGCAGGGAAAAAACAAGGCTTTATCAAACGCTTTTTCAATGCCTTTAATATCGCGTTCAATGCGATTACTTCGAAATACCTGGCCTCGCTTCGTTTTCTCTTCCGCAGAAAGTGGGTAGCTCTTTCAGGACTGGCGCTGGTAACCGCCGTTACGTTCATGATGCTGCGCAATACCCCTACGGGCTTTATTCCTACCGAGGACCAGGGATTCGTACTGTACGCGGTAAATACGCCGCCGGGAAGCTCCCTGGAACGGACGCATAAAGCCATGGAGCAGATCGAAGAGATCGTCAGCAAGGAAGCCTTCACAAAGAATCATTACCAGGTGGACGGGCTCAACTTTATTTCCAATGCCCAGGCCGCTCCTTACGGCGCCGGTTTTATCCGGACGAAGGACAAGGAAGACCGCGGCCCCATCAAAGATTACGAAGCCATTGCGGCCAGCCTCACCCAAAAGGTGGCGCAGCAGGTAAAAGGCGCCCAGGCTGTATTCTTTACCTTTCCGACCGTTTCCGGCTTCGGTAACGTGGACGGTTTCGAATTTATGCTGCAGGACCGCGGAAATGGCAATATGCAGCACCTGGATACCACCGCGCAACGTTTTATCGGCGCCCTGATGCAACGGGAAGAAATCGCGTTTGCCTTTACCACTTTTGCAGCTAATAATCCCCAGTACGAGATCGTGGTGGATGAAAAAAGGACGAAGCAGCTCGGCGTTAACGTGAGCGACCTGCTGGAGACCCTGCAAATCTATTTCGGGAGCGCCTTTATTTCGGACTTTAACCGGTTCGGGAAGTTCTATCGTGTCATTGCCCAGGCTGATGTAGAATACCGCAGCGACCCTTCTTCGCTCGACGATATTTATGTAAAGAACAAGGACGGGGAAATGGTCGCGGTCAATGCAATGGTGACCCTTGACCAGGTGTACGGCCCGGAAACCGTTACCAGGAACAATTTGTACAACGCCGTGACCATTAACGGGAAACCGGCGCCGGGCTACAGCACAGGGGATGCCATTACCGCCATTGAGGAAACCGCGGCGCAGGTATTGCCCCGCAGCTTCGGGTACGAATGGACGGGCATGACCCGCGAAGAAAAGAAAGCCGGTTCGCAAACGATCATCATTTTCATCATGAGCCTGGTTTTCATTTACTTCCTGCTTTCGGCACAGTATGAAAGTTATATTCTTCCCCTGGCGGTGGTGCTGACCATTCCCCTGGGCGTCTTCGGGGTAATGCTATTCATTAACCTGATGGGCATAGACAATAATATTTACGTACAGGTGGCCTTGATCATGCTCATAGGCCTGCTGGCGAAGAATGCCATTCTTATCGTGGAATACGCCGTGCAGCGGCGAAAGGCCGGCAGATCCATCGTGGCTTCAGCACTAGAAGCTTCCCGCCTTCGCTTCCGTCCTATTTTAATGACATCGCTTGCCTTTATTGTGGGTATGATCCCGCTCCTGCGCGCAAGCGGCGGCTCAGCCCTGGGTAACCATTCTATTGGTGCAGGCGCCGTGGGAGGCATGCTCACCGGCGTGGTATTAGGCGTCTTCATTATCCCGGTATTGTATATTATCTTTCAGTATCTCCAGGAGAAGAGTTTCCGCCCGAAGCGGGCCAAGGCGCAGGCCGCCCCGCGCAGAATACCGGCGCTCCGGCAGGGTGTAACGATCATACTCCTGATTGTTTTACCGGCATTGTTGTACTCCTGCTCGGTTAAACGGGAATACCAGCGCCCCGAAACCGAACTTCCCGGGCAGTTCCGGACCGGCAGCGAAAGCGGGCAAACGACTCCTAATACAGACAGCGCCGGCATCGCACGCCTGGAATGGAAAGCGTTCTTTACGGACAGCGCGCTTCAGCTCCTCATCGATAGCGTGCTTAGCCGGAACTACGATATGCAAACGGCTTTTAATACGGTAAGGCTAAACGCCGAATTCCTTAAACAAGCCCGGGTAGCCTGGCTACCCACCCTGAATGCCGGTGTGCAGGCAAGTACTTCCCGCCTTTCCCAAAACAGCCTGAATGGGCTAAACCTGGCGGAGGCGACCGGGAGCAAGCATATGGAAGATTACCTGGCAGGGCTCGACCTTAGCTGGGAAATTGATATCTGGAACAAGACAGGCCTCGGGAAAAAGGCGGCTTTAGCCAACTACCTGCAAAGCGAAGCCGCCGTGACCTGGCTGAAAACCCGTCTGATCGCGTCCACGGCGTCGGCTTATTACCAGTTGCTCACCCTTCATGAACAGCTAACCATTGCCCAAAGGAATCTGGGACTCCAGGATAGTACCCTTCGCATTATGCGGCTGCAGCATGAAGCGGGCCAGGTTAGCCTTTTGGCGGTGCAGCAGGCTGAAGTGCAAAAGGAAACCACCGCTGCACTTATTCCTGAACTTGAACAGGCGCTCATGATACAGGAAAATGCGCTGAGCATCCTGATGGCAGAAGAACCGCAGGCGATTGCTGTGAAGTCGGAGCCGGTAGAATTTTCCATTCCCGAAGAGCTTTCAGCCGGCGTACCCGCGGCTCTCCTGAGCTATCGCCCGGATGTCCGTGCAAGCGAATATGCGCTCCAGGCTGCGGATGCCGAAGTAGGCATCAGCCAGGCGAACAGGTATCCGTCTTTGAGCATTACCGCTTCCGGGGGCCTGAACGCGTTCAAAGCCAGCAGCTGGTTCACTACGCCTGCCTCCCTCTTTGGAACGGTTGCAGGAAACCTGGTGCAGCCCGTCTTTAACCACCGGCGGCTGAAAACGGAATACGAAGCCGCAAAGATCCGGCGGGAAAATGCCGTTATCGAGTTCCGTTCGAATGTATTACAAGCCGTCGGCGAAGTGTCTGACGCACTGGTGCAATTAACGAAACTGGAGGAACAGATAGACCGCGCACAGACACGGAAAACCATTTTGGAAAAAGCGATCCCCAACGCCCGTTTATTATTCAACAGCGGGATGGCAACTTACCTGGAGGTAATCACCGCTCAGCAAAATGCCTTGCAAAACGAGCTGAGCCTCACCAGCCTGAAAAGGCAACGCATTAACGCCTATATTTTGCTGTACCGCAGCCTGGGGGGAGCATAAACAGATAGCGAAGGAGCATGAAGGTAGCGGGGCAACGTAAACAGATAGCGAAGGAGCATAAAGGTAGCGGGGCAGCCTGAACAGGTAGAACGGAGCGTAAGAAGGTAGCGGGGCAACGTAAAACAGATAGCGGGTGGAGCCTGAACAGGTAATAAAGAGCGTGAGCGGGTAGCGCATAAACTAATTGCGGGAAGGGTATTGCGGAAAGGATATAAAACCGTCGAAAAAAGCGATATTTGAAAAAAAGCGGAATAAAGATCGTTATGAAAATAGCACTGGCTTCCCCACCGATTCCCCGATCCATAAATGAAGGCCTTGACTGGGTTGAAAAGCTGGCGCAGGACGCCGCTAAGGAACAGGCAGCAATCATCTGTTTCCCGGAGTCCTTCCTGCCCGGTTACCGCGGAATGGGATACAGGAAGGAAGACCGTTCGCCGGAAAAATTACGATCGGCATTAGATAAAGCGCGTAAGATTGCGGCGGGCCAGTCCATTGGTATCATTTTACCCATGGACTGGCCGCATCCGCTGGGTTTTTCAAATGTGGCGCAGGTAATTTCAGAGAAAGGCGAGCCATTAGGTTACCAAACCAAAAACCAGCTGGATCCAAGTGAAGATGATTTCTGGATTCCCGGCACCGAACGCAGTATTTTTGAAATCAATGGATTAAAATTCGGGATTGTTATCTGCCATGAAGGCTTCCGTTATCCTGAATTGGTCAGATGGGCCGCCCGGCGGGACGCCAAGATCGTATTTCATCCTTATTTTACCGGGAGCAATAAAGAAGGCGTCCCGCTTACCGAATGGGGAAACAAAGACAATCCTTATTATGAAAAAGCCATGATGATGAGAGCTTTGGAAAATACGATCTATTTTGCAAGCGCAAATTATGCTTCCCTTTATCCCGAATCAGCCAGCTCCGTCATAAGCCCGGACGGCAGGTGCGTTGCCCACGCGCCCTATGGGAAAGCAGGGATAACTGTTGCGGAAATTGATCCGGAACTGGCCACCGGCTTACTGGCAAAGAGGTTTAAAGAAGATCTGTACCGGTAATTGTCCGGAAGGTTAAATTGATACGGGCTTTGCTGATGCGTTTGGCGGGCGGCAGGCGGTGCAGCCAGTGAGTTTGGGTCGCATCTTTCATTACGAGCAAACTGCCATGTTCCAGGATGATTGAAACGGTTTCCTTCGTCTCCTTATGTTTGAACGCAAACTTTCGTTCCGCACCAAAGCTAAGGGAGCCGATGGCCCCGTTTCTTTTCAGATCCTTTTCACCGTCGCTATGCCAGGCCATTCCTTCTTCCCCGTTATGATACAGGTTAAGCAAACAGGAGTTGAACTTTTCGCCTGTTTTTTCCTCCACCGCCTTCTTCAGAGCCAATAGCTCTTCCGTCCAGGGCAGCGCGCGCTTAGTGACACCGGAATACGTATATTCAAAATTGCGCTCGCCGTACCAGGCCACTTTTCGTTTGGTCCGGACCAGTTTTCCGAAGATCATTGCCTCGTCGCTTTTCCATTCGATATGTTCGAACAGGCTGTCACGGTAATGATCTGCTTCCCCGGGTGAAAACAGTTTGCCGTAATAATTCACGGTCCCGTCTTTGGGAAGTAAATTTATGCTTTCCGGCGGCCCGCTATTAAATAAGTCCATTTCTATTTCTTTGGTTCAAAGCGCCTGCCATTGATGCAGGCGATCTGTTAACTTAATGCATCATGAAAGATGATGCCTAACGTATGGCGTTCGCCGCTCAGCACTTCGCTTACTCCATGTTTCATAGCCGCGCGGTAATACCCTCTGCTTCCTTTTACCGGCCTGAAATTAGTCGTAAAAACAAGCATATCCCCTTTTCCCGGCTTTAGTACAATGGCTTTCGACTGTGCCCTCGGCACCTGTTCCGTCATGACAAATTCGCCTCCGGAATAGTCTTTTCCGTATTCGTCCAGGAACAAGACCAGCTGGAAAGGGAAATATACCTCGCCGTAAAGGTCCTGGTGAAGGGTATTGAAGCCTCCCTTCCCGTACTTCAATATAAGCGGGGTCGGCTTCAGCTGCCCTTTGTGGTGGCATTCTTCCAGGAATTCAGCATGTACGGGCGGAAACCGCCGGTCAATGTTCAGCGCCTCCATCCATTCGTTGGCCATCGGCGCAAGAAAAGGATAGGCGTTCCCCGTATTTCGTCAATGACGTCCGGCAGCGGGTAATCAAAATACTTGTATTCGCCCAGGCCAAAGCGGTGGCGTTCCATTACCACCGTCTTGCGGTATCCTTCGGTCCTGTGGTAGCCGCTTTTTAGCAATTCACATTGCTCGGCCGAAAGTATTCCCGGAATGAGGGCGAATCCTTTCCGGTGCATATCCTCCGAAACACCCGACCAGTTAAAAGCGGCCAGTTTTTCTTTTAAAGATCCCATATTATATGTTTAGACGCCGGCTTTAGATTCCGGCTTTAGCCCCTTCCCAACCAATAATTGCTGTTTTACGTGTGCTTCCCCACATATAGCCGCCAATCGCACCTGTTGACTGGATAACGCGGTGGCAGGGGATCAGGAAGGCCACCGGGTTGCTTCCGATGGCTGTACCCACGGCCCGGGATGCATTCGGGCTTCCCAACTGCTGCGCGATCTGGCCATACGTACTCAGCCCTCCCATGGGAATCCTGAGCAGAGCTTCCCAAACCTTCAGCTGGAAGGCCGTTCCCTTTAAATGCAGCTTGATTTCGGGCAGCTTGCTCCAGTCCGATTGAAAAATAAACAACGCATTTTGCTGAAGCATATCCAGTTTTCTTTGAAAGGCAGCTCCGGGAAATTTAGCGCTCAGGCCTTCCAGCGCCCGCTGCTCATCATCTTCGAAAGCCATATAGCATACGCCTTTATCCGTAGATGCGACAATAAGATTACCGAAAGGGCTTTCCGCAAAGCTGAAATTGATCGAAAGGTCTTTCCCTCCGTTCTTATATTCGGCAGGGGTCATCCCTTCAATATTTACAAACAGATCGTGCAGCCGGCTGGTACCGGATAGCCCTGTTTCATGAGCCGTATCGAACAAGGTGGCGCTTTCATTGCCCTTGAGTATGCGTTTTGCATGCTGCACGCTGATATACTGAAGAAACTTCTTGGGGCTTGTTCCCGCCCATTCCGTAAACAGCCGCTGAAAATGAAAGGGGCTTAAATGCACCTTTTCCGCAATTGTCTCCAGGCCGGGCTGCTCTCTGAAATGCTGCCGGATATAATCGATCGCTGCCGCAATCCGGTTATAATTAATGATCTCCTGTTCTTTCATATTTGTTGATCTTGATCCCGGATACATTATTACTTAATAGCTTTTCTTCGCCGGTCCGGGAACGGGTCGGACAATACAAATGTCGGAAGGTTCTTCGCGAAAAAAAATCCGGAATTTGCTAAGATCAGCCTTTAGCGAATCATCCCAAAACATTTTTGTCGCAGATACCCCTCAATATTGTCGTATTGTGCCAATCCAGTTTCAGGAACAAGGCCTTACCTTTGTTATGACATGATTGGTATAACCTTATAAAACACACAAAGATGGAAACCCTGCAATTCAAAAAAGAGATTAATGCAGCCGTTGACAAGGTGTATAAAACAATGATCGGCAAAGAAACATTCAAACAGTGGACCGCAGTATTCAATCCCTCCTCTGAATTCGAAGGGGGCGGAGATGTTGAAGGAAGCTGGGAAAAGGGTTCGAAAATCCTGTTTATTGGCGCAAGCAAAGAAGGCAAACGCGAGGGCATGGTAGGCTACATCAGGGAAAATACCCCGAACCGGCATATTTCCATCGAATACACAGGCATTGTGGATGGAGAAAATGAACTCACCGAAGGGCCGGTCGCCGAAGAATGGCAAGGCTTCGAAAACTACACTTTTGAAAGCCGGGACGGGACAACTACCGTAACAGTAGATATTGATGTGAACGATCAGATGCTGGAATACTTCCGGATCACGTATCCCAAAGCCCTCGATAAACTGAAAGAGATCTGCGAAGGTTAAGGTTAGCGCTGCGATTACCGGATAGAATTTTCAGAACGCTGTACCCTGCGTTCACAGCATCTACCTATTCCTCTACAAAATAATCACTGTCTAATCGTTTAATCTCATACATTCGGTGCGGAGCTACGCCTAAATTGTGATCGATCATTAATTCAGCTAATTGCTCGCCGTCAATAAGAACAATTCTTGTTTCGTTACGAGGAATATAGTTTAAAGCCTCCCTTGTGAAGGACGAGGTGGTTATGAATATTCCTTTTTTTGCTCCCTGCCCAGCCAGTGCGCCTACAAATTTTTGCAGTTCGGGCCTTCCGATCATATTACCAGCCTGCCATCGCTTGGCTTGAATATAGATAATGTCCAATCCGAGTTTGTCTTCCTTGATGGTGCCATCAATGCCTTCATCTCCGGTTTTTTTAATTACTTCTCCGGCATCTTTCATGGAACCTCCATACCCCATTTTTACTAATAGTTCCACTACTAAGCGTTCGAAAAAGAAAGGAGATAATTCGCGCACGGTATCAAGAAGTTCTATAGACAAAGCTGCGCGTATTTTTTGATAGGCGTTCTCAATAATTTCTTCCGGGGTCTGCTCGTCAGACGAAGACGATGCAACTGCCTCTATGGTTGTGGTATCTTGCTTCTTGTAGTGCTGGAATTCAACAAATTCGGGAAACTGCTTCAGCAAGTTATTGTCAATTTGCTTCGGCTTTTCCTCTAGAATCGCTGTGCCGCGTGGGGTAATTACTAATATTCCCCGTTTAGGCGTGTCAATAAGGCCGGCCTTTTTTAAGTATGTTCTTGCCCATCCTACCCTGTTGGGGAATAAGAATGCCTGTCCACTTGGCAACAGTTGCTTTTGCTCTTCTTCGGAGAGATTAAACTTAACAGTTAGAATATTTACGACATCCTTGAATAAATGTACCTCGCCGTCAGAAATTGCTTTCAACAACGGCAACATGATGGATTGATAATCTGGAATTGGCATAACACTACACTCCCAATATGCGTTTTAGGGTCCCTTGCATAGCTGATTTAAAGGCGGGATCCTGCGAAATCAAGCGGTACAGGTCGAGTTCGTGCTTACGTTGTTTGGCCATAACTTCGTCAAAGATCTTATGAAAGGCAATTTCCCGGTTTTGAGTATCGCTATTTTTGGCATACTTTTCTTTATAGTCAGGATGTGAACTTATACTTCGCGCTAAATTGATGAACTTCACCCGCTGCTCTTCAGGTGTGGCGTCCCAGCCTTGGAACCACCGTTCGTTGAAACTTATGATAATATTATCAAGCGGATCTTCAGCCCGCTCTCCATCGTGAACTGCCCTTGGATTAGCATTCTGAGGATCAAGTTCTGTTTCCGAGGCGTCCAGGCTAATTGCTGTATTTAGTTTTACCCGCTCAAGTCCGTAGGTGGAAAGATCAACCGAATTCAGCAGCCCATCGAGAGCATCCTGTTCCGGGTCGGCGATAATAAGTTTGGGAATCAAGAATTTTAAGAACCAAAATAGTTTTTCCCATTTCAGAACCTCGTACGGGAGAATGGAAGCCATTTGACCATAAATTTTCACGAATTGCTTGGCCTTGATCTTAAAGTCGGCTTTGTCGTTGTCCCCCAGTGCCAATTCGTCATTGAACCGGGCAGCGGCAACATCGATGATGGGACTTAATTCCTGCGCGTCCACTCCTTCAAAATACTTTTCCACGAAACTCTCTACTTCCGCCCACTCATAAACGGCGCCATCGTCCAAACTGGACTTAAGCTCGTGCAATACGTTTACATCAGTTGCCTTGCTAAGTGTCGTGGCCGTATAGAAATCGTCGAAAGCCGTTTTAATATCTTCCGTCGAGTTGAAGAAATCCAGCACGAACAAGTCTTCGGTTTTTTTTCCAAGTTTATCGGCTGACCGGTTCAATCTGGATAGCGCCTGAACAGCCTTCACGCCCTGTAATTTCTTGTCCACGTACATGGCTGTTAATTTCGGCTGGTCAAAACCGGTTAGGTACTTGTCAGCCACTACCAGTATCCGATATTCATCGGCATCAAATTTATCCCGCGTTTCATTCTCTCCAAAGCCGTTGATTGCTTCTTCGGTATATTCCAGTCCGTCAACACGCTTGGTTCCTGAAAAGGCAACTAGGGCATTAAACGGATTTCCTTTTTCTTTCAGCAAATCCCGGATCGCGAAAAAATAACGAATGGCCGATTCAATGCTCTGCGTAATCACCATGGCTTTAGCCTTGCCTTTAAGCTTCTTCTTTTTAACCACATGTGTTATGAAGTGTTCCAGCATGATCTCCGCCTTGATGGCTATGGTTTGTTGATCGCGTTCTACAAAAGCTCTAAGCTTTTTCTGCGCCTTTACCGTGTCAAATAAAGGATTTTCCTCGATTGACTTCCTTATCTCATAATAGCTCCTGTAAGTGGTATAATTGGCCAGCACATCCAAAATAAAACCCTCTTCTATGGCCTGTTTCATCGAATAGAGATGAAAAGGCTTAAAACTTCCATCCGCTTGTTGTACACCGAATTTTTCCAAGGTGGCATTTTTTGGAGTAGCTGTGAAGGCCAGATAAGAAGCATTACCCCTCATTTTGCGGGAATGCATGGCTTTCAAAATCTTATCCTGAGGATCGACGTCTTCTTCGCTACCGCTTCCCATTGCCCGGTTCATATTATCGGAAGCCCTGCCGCTTTGACTACTATGCGCCTCATCAATAATTACGGCGAAGCATTTGTCACTCAAATCTGCAATGCCGTCCACGATAAACGGAAATTTCTGAATAGTCGTAATGATGATTCGTTTTCCGCTTTCCAGGTTCTCTTTAAGCTCGGGGGAAGAATATGCCGGGCCAATGATGTTCTTTACTTCCGAAAAATCCCGGATAGTTTCGCGGAGCTGTTTATCCAGTAATCTGCGGTCAGTAACGACGATGACAGAATCGAACAGCGGATGGGTAATGCCCCGGCTTCCCCTGACTGATTCATTTTCAGGATAGGCTTCAATTAGTTGATAGGCCGACCAGGTAATTGAGTTGGACTTACCGGAACCTGCGGAATGCTGTATCAGGTAAGTTTGCCCCACACCCTTTTTACTTGCATCAGCTATAATCTTTCGCACAACATCCAGTTGATGATAGCGCGGAAAGAACAAGGTTCTTTTGCTTAAGGGATCCGTTTCCTTGCCGTCAAAGCGAACAAAGTGCTGCAGAATATTCGCGATGCTTTCCCTGGTTAGTATGTTCTCCCATAAGTAAGCCGTCTTATGCCCGAAAGGGTTAGGCGGATTGCCCTTCCCCATGTTGTAGCCTCTATTAAAAGGTAAAAAGAAGGTTTCCGCCCCGTTCAGCCGGGTGGTCATATACACCTCATCCGTGTCCACCACAAAATGTACCACACAGCGGCCAAAATGGAGAAGAGGCTGTGTAATATCGCGCTGAAACTTGTATTGATTCTGACCGTGTACTTTGGCATTCTGCCCCGTCCAATGGTTCTTGAGTTCCATTGTAGCAATGGGCAACCCATTCACAAAAAGTACCATGTCAATTTCCTCACCTGGATTGCTCAGCGAATAACGCAATTGACGGGTAACACTAAACTGGTTGCTTTCAAAATTTTGCTTTGCCTTTTCGCTGCTGCCTGCAAGCGGCAGCACATACATCAAGGTAAAATGGGCATCATCGACCTCCAATCCCTTCCGTAGCAATCGAAGAACCCCGTATTTTTTTATCATACGATCCAGCCGTTCCAGTATTTTGGGCTTCCAGTCGGATTGCCTCTGCAACTTCTCCAGTTCCTGCTTTTGAGTCCGCTCCAGAAAATCCCAAAATCGTTCTTCATCAACAGCATGCCGAGCGTTGAAATGATGAGGGAAACCGATGTAATACCCGTTACCGGCCCGATAATCCGGTGCCCTTTCCGAAATATCCGTCCCTATAATGCCTTTTGCCTTCAGTTTCTCCAGGCTGGTGCCGGTAAGCCGTTCTTCGATGGCAGACTCCAGAGCCTGCTCATTGGTTAAGCTGGGCATAGTTCTTCTACTTTTATTTTACCTGTTACCGCGCTGTCGATCAGCACTGTTTTGTATTCTTTTAGTTTTTCGATTTCTTTTTCTTTTAGGGAGATGGCGGCGTTGGTTTTGGTGGTGGTAGTATCTATGTGGGAAGCAATAGCCGTTTGCTCCGATTTTGGCGGAATGGGTACGCGTATTTCTTTCAATTTTGATGCATAAGTGTGAACGATAATTTCACCTTTCGAATGTTTTGCCTTTTGTACTTTTACCCCATTTGTGTTTAAAACATAGCATAAAAAAAGGCTATCGTTCTCAATTTGTTCAAAGATAATAACATCTCCTCCTACGTAAACGGCATCATCTCCCTGATACACTACACATTTGCCAATGTCTTCCGCAGTTTCACCCGAACCTGTAAATAAAAGTGCGTTCTTGGCTATCTTTCTCGCGCCTTTTGCCGTTTTGGTAGAAATCTTATGATAAACATTATTCACAACGATCTCATACTTAGTATATATGTCTCCATACAAAATTGCCGGCACTCCTTCGTCCGTCAGTTCATCTCGTGGAATTCCAGCTCCCTTTGAAAAAGCTCCAAAAGAAGCTAACCTCTTCACCTCCCAATTATCCGGAATATTCCCAATCCATTCCACCCCGCTCCGCTTTAATTTCACGTGAGGGTTCAGTCCCCGTGTAACGGCATTATGTATAAGTATCTGATTGCGCTCTTTGAGGAGGGCGATTTGTTTTTCTTTGATAGCTATGGCTTTATCGATTAGCGCAATTTTTCTGTTGAGAAAATTGGCGATAGCGGTTTGCTCTGGTTTGGGTGGAATTCCAATAATGATGGCCTTCATTTCATCAAACCTCGTCGTCCAGAGGTCGGCTACAATTCCATGCCCCATCCGGTAGAACTCTTCAATAAATGAATTGCTCTTTAAAAGATAGTTACAGAACATGGGATTGACATCCTTTGGTTCCATAGCGATATTGATGAGCGAAACCGAACCATCAATATTGGCCACGCCACTTGAGCCTTTTCTATCTGATCTACTATTTATTACGAAATCACCTGCTTTTACAAGCTTTCTGTTGTCACCATCATTGGTCTTTGCAGCTTGATCCAACTGTGGTAAAATACCTTGCTTAGTTACTGATAGTGGTGGATAATCTTTATCAGAAACCTTTGTTCTTCTTTCCTCGAACTTTGTGCCCAGTCTCGTTAGCTCCCAATGGTCCGGGATCTCACCCAGCCACGCTGCACCACTGTCCTTGTAAGCAGAATATTTTTTAAAACTAAATTCCATCTTTGCCACTGGGACTACATCTCCGGAATCTTTCGCAACGGATTGGTGCGAAATCAACGGTTCCGTCCTTTCCCAACTTGCTCCAGTATTTATAGCTTGTACTTCGGCCATTTCTCTATCCAATATTTCTTATTCGTTCTCCCAACTCTGTCAATACATACCGCTGGCTTCTACTTTTCGGGCTGTTGGGATCTACTAATTTAACAAATTCTGCTTCAATGGCCGGATTCAGATAATTTGTCCGGAAATTTTTCCTGTCAGATAACCCCAGCATATCCTGCAATTCCTGCCGGTTGTGTTCTCCCTTGAAGACGGTTAATAAGCGTCTTACTTGGGGGTTACTTGGGGGTTACTTGGGGGTTACTTGGGGGGTTACTTCTTTCGAAGCAGGGAACGTCATCCGGATAAAGTTCTCCATAAACCGGAAGCATTCCTTTCCATAGCTTCCCAAAATACGTGGCACACCCGATCCAAGCTGCTCCACCAGCTCCAAATCCCTGTAAACACGCATTAATTCCCTATTACGGGGAATGGAAACGCCTTCAAAGAATTCTTCTTCACTCAACCCCTCCGGCAATGAACCCGCTGAGGTAATTTCTATACGGTCTGAAAAGATTTCGAATTTGGGTGGCACCTCACGGGTAAAATCATTATGTACGATCGAATTGATAACGGCTTCGCGGAGCGCTACCGGATTCCATAGCCTCCGGTCTATTCGTTCTTTGGACGTGATCTGTGTTGCCGTACGATTCTCCAGTTCAATCTTGTCTAATACGCTTTTGGTTGCTTTGATCAGCGAACAATAACCGTACTCATTGTTCTCAATCAAATCAATCCGGTTCACACCCTTATATTTTGCCACTTTGATGGAAACATTGTTTTCATCGGCCAGCAAATACGCTGCGTAATTGAGGGTACCTTCTTCTGTGAGTAATTCCAGGTTCTTTTTGAACTGCTTGTTGAGTGGCTTGCTCTTTTCCTCATAATAGATTCGAAGCTGTTCAAAAGTTAAATCCTGACGGTTCGATCGGATCTTGCCAATGGAATCGCGGGTACGGGTGGCAAATAATTTTTCGATTATCGGCTGCGGCATGGGCTCTGCGGCTGTCCCCACTCGGATGTAACAGCCCTTTTCAGTCATCCCGAATTTCTTTTTGAAATATGGTTTCTCGCGGCCACTGGCTACAATGATTTTTATAACGTTCTTGCCCTCACGTTCTTCTGTCACCACATCAAACAAACCCATCGCAGACGGAGCAAGGTTGTTTTTGACCCGATCTTTGATTTTTAACATATCGCCGTCGGCATCCTCGACCCCAATTATCCTGCCGGCCTCACTAATGCCAATATAGATAGCACCTCCTTCGTGATAATTCAAAAAGGCAATGACCTCCTTTTCAATATCCACATCGGTACTGAGTTCTCGTTTATATTCTATGCGGTTAGTCTCTGGCACTACCCAAGTATTTCTTTGATCAATCCATCGCTTTCAGCTTCAAGCTGCAGGATATCCGCTGTCACTTCCTCTATGCTTCTCAGAGGTTTGTGACGGTAGAAGTATTTATTGAAGCTTATCTCGTAGCCGATCTTCGTAGCATCCAGGTTAATCCAGGCTTCGGATACGTGTGGCTTTACTTCCCGTAAAAAATAATCGTAAACGGACGCTTTAAGGGGTACGTTTTCGGTATCCCGCAGGTCGCTTTCAGGTTCGTACTGGATATATTCGCCCCTTTTTTCAGTTTCGAAATAGCCATAATCCGGCAGCTGGCTTTCGGTACAGCTTAAATGCTTAAGCAGTTCTTTCAGTTTGTCGCCGGAAAGTTTTACCCGGCTCTTGATTACTTTTTCAGCGTTTGTGTCGTACCAGCTAACAGCGTTAAGAATTATATTCCTTTCCGTGGCAGAAAGTTTTATTTTCTTTGCCTTCAGGTTTGCTTCCACTTTCTCCCTGAAAATATTGAAATTATTAAAAATCGCATCCCCAACGGATTCCATAAGCTGGCCCGCGGTTTTCAGTAAATTTAATTGCTTTTGCCAGGTGGCGGGGCTTAACAGCGCTTTAAGTTGTTTGGAAGTCAGATTCAGGTCCTCCCGGTCACACCAGTCAGTGATGGCCTTCTCATGCCGGGGCAGGCTGGTGTATGCTTCTTCCCCGAATTCCTCGTAAACCCAGCGCATCGGTTCCCTCAGGCCTTTGTCGAAACGTAATTCGGCAATTCGCTCAGCTGTAAATTGCGCATTCAGGCGCTTAGGGCGTTCAACAGTTACTTTATAATATCCGAAATCGGTATTGTCAAAAATCTGCGAAGCAATCCCTTCATCATTGTCCTTCCGCTCTACTGACTGCATATTCAGGTAAGCGTCTACGATCTCCCTGATGTGTTCAGGGGCAAATTCACAGTTTTTGTTACCAAGGTTTTTGCGAAGCTTTCTGTAGAGCTGTCCGGCATCGATCAGCTGAACTTTTCCTATCCGACCCGAGGCTTTATTATTACTTAACACCCAGATATAGGTGGTGATGCCGGTATTGTAAAACAGATTGTTAGGCAATTGAATAATTGCTTCCAGCCAATCATTTTCAATGATATATCTACGGATATTGCTTTCGCCTCCTCCTGCATCACCTGTGAATAAACTGGATCCGTTATGTACCGACGCGACACGGCTTCCCTCCGGACTTTGACTAAGCGGTTTCATTTTATTGACCATTTCCATCAGGAAAAGCAATTGCCCGTCCGAGGACCTGGGTATAGCATCGGCGTCTTCATCTTCGCCCCAGTAATTGCCAAGCTTAATCTTGAAACGTGGATCGATAATATCCTTGCCATCCTTTATATATTTTTGTTCACTTGACCAGGACTTGCCGTAGGGAGGATTCGAAAGCATAAAATTGAAATTCCTGCCGGCAAACTCGTCGGTGGAAAGCGTAGAACCTACCCGGATATTTTCAGGATTATTACCCTTGATCATCATATCCGACTTGCAGATAGCGTAGGTTTCATCATTGATTTCCTTACCGAATAAATAAACGTCTCCCGTGGCCCGGATTATACCTTCTTCATCTTTGATGAAATTTTGTGATTCTGTAAGCATTCCCCCTGTTCCACAGGCAGGGTCATAGATCGTCATTACCGGGGGCAGCTTGCCTTTCACCGGCTCGAAAACAAGATGGGTCATCAGGTCAATTACTTCGCGGGGAGTAAAGTGTTCTCCAGCTTCTTCATTGTTCTCTTCGTTGAATTTCCTGATCAGCTCTTCAAAGACATATCCCATGCCCAGATTTGATAGAGGCGGAAGTTTCCGGCCCTCCGGGTCGATTTTCTCGAAAGGTGTTAAATTAATGCGGGGCGAGGTGAATTTCTCAAGGACAGCAAGTAAGACATCTTTTGATGCCATGTGTCTGATCTGGCTTCTCAGTTTAAATTTTTCAATGATCTCCTTCACATTGGTACTGAAACCGTTCAGATAATCCTCAAAATGGGTCAACAGTAGCTGTTGGCTATTCGTGGCGCTACCGTAAAGCCGCTGCAGCGTCCATATACTGGTATTGTAAAACACATATCCGGATGCTGCCTTTAATCCAGCTTCATTTAGTTCCGCAAATTTTGCCTCATTTTTCTGAAAGTTCAACTCTTCCAGCACCTGTTCCTTGGTAGGTTCCAGTAAAGCATCCAGTCTGCGAAGCACTACCATGGGCAGGATGACATCCCGGTATTTACCACGTACGTACACATCGCGCAGGCAGTCGTCTGCAATCGACCAGATAAAAGAAACAAGTTTATTGTGTATGGCTGGGTTCATCTTTTTCCTTTAGTTAGCTTAGAACCTGTTAAAATTAGGTTATTTTGCACTTATTCCCGAAAAAGCCTTATAGTATTTTACACTTAACAGAGCGAATTCTTCACCGGCGATGTCCAGCTCCTCCGGTTCGCACTTCATTTGTTTCGCCTGGATCTTCATTTTATGTTCGAAGATCCAGCTTTCGGAGGAAAGAGGGATCAGAATACGCACTTTTTCAGGAAGCCTTCTGAAACGGTTTTTCCCGTTGGGTTCCGAGAGATGCCGGAGATTGATGTCGGTTATCTTTTGGGTCAGCAGCGGCTCATGATATAAGCGGTACCGGGTGATCCAGTATGCCAGTTCTTGCGCAGGGGAGAAAGTCGGTTTGGTTCAGTACGTTAAGGGCAAGGTGTTCCAGTAAAATTCAGTATTATTTCAAAACGGTTTTGACATGTTGGATAGCGGCTTTATTTTTCTCCTAATAGTCCTTGCCTGTTTCGCTAAGAACATTTTTACGAAGCCAGTCAAGTTGGATTTTGTAAAACCCGTCCGCTTTTTTCCCATCTCTCATTAACCTGCCTTCAACTTCACGAACAGAACCGGTTTTTGATATATTCATACTGTGATTGGCATTTGGAAAAGTCTGAATGGTTAATGAAGCATTGGGATTTTTTCCGATAGTGGATTCGTACAGCTGTTTCGTTTTACGCCAATCAACATTCGTGTCTTTTTCTCCAAGCAAAGCAAGTACATCAATGTTCAAACCACTAAGCGTTTCATCAAAATTACGTACCATTACCAAGCTTAGTGTTTCCTGGTCAAACTCGTATTGATCCTTTACCTCCAAAAAAGCTTTTTGCTCCGCTTCATACTCTTCCCGGGAAATCTCCGGGTCGCCCGCGAAATAAACCACCGAGGTATCCTTCCGGAGATTTCCGGTAGCGTTCAGATATTCATCATAAGCCCCGCCCTGCATAAAAATTTGCCTGCCCCGTACCCATTCTTTCAAAAGAAGCTGGGTTTCTTCCTGGGTACGCCCTTCCAACGGCAGGTTAGATTTCATCAAGTAGTATTTGTTATCCTCCGCCGGAACGCCACTTACAGAAATCCAAAATTCGATTTCCGGATCCTGAGACATGGCGATGGGCGCTACCCAGCCGCTGCGACTGGTACCCCATATACCTATCCTGGTAGAACCGGGAACGTTTTTGGAACGTAAATACGCGATGGCGTCCAGTACTTCCCGGGCACTTTCTTGCAAGGGTTGGTTTTGATCGAACTCTCCTTCACTTCTTCCGTTACCTGGCTTGTCCCATACCACACAAGTAATTCCCAGTTTGGTAAACCTTTGGCGCAAATCGAGATACCTGTTTTCCATTCGTATGTTGGTAGGACCCGAACCATGAACAAATAGTATAAGCGCTTTAGCATCGCCCTTTGCAGGCTGGTCTATGATCCCGGAAAGTTTATTGTCGCCCGAGATAAATTCGAAATCCCTGGTGACCATAGTGCCAGCTTTTTCTTTGACATTCCCGCAGGCGAGCATCGTAAGGTTCGCGATTAGCAGGATAACAGTATATTTAGTTGTTGCCGTCATTTTTTAGTATTTCCAGGTTTTTAAACCATCCTTCCGAGCCGTTGCCTACCCAGAAGCCAATTTTGCCGTATTTTCCCGTACTAAGCTGGGTGACTTCCAAGGCTGGCTGTGCTGAACCATTAATATAAACTTTCACGTTCGGATAATTAAATTCAATGGTAGCATGAAACCAATCGTCCGGCACCTCCGGGGTGGGATTGATCGCATTTTCATACTTGCCTGGAAACGCTTTTCGCAAGGTGGCCCAGTCATTCTCCGGCATGGCGATGTACTGGATGGAGTGGTTATTCCGCTCCGGGTGTTTGAAATTGAACGGCCGGAAGTAAACCGCATCGTAGGTTTCGTTGTCTTTGCCATGAAAAGCAAGTCCTACAAAGCTTCTGCCAGGTGTATTCTTGCCCTTTATATCCAGCTCAATGGTGCCGTTTTTAAATTCAGAGCCAGCCAGCCAAAGCACCCCGTCCCCGGGCCTGGAATCCAGGTGGGCAACGCCATCCTCATAGGTGGCCTCCCGGTTAAATACCGTAAAATTCCCGGGCTCCATCGCGATTCTTTTCTTCTGGGCAATAAGGGAGCTGCTCGCGCATAAAATCAGCGTAAATAGGACGATTATTTTCATGATTTTGTAATTTGCTTCAAACTTAGACCAGCGGCCTGAAAATAATGCGATCAGAACCGGTTCAAAATCCGGTCAGTTTAATTTTTACTCATTTTGACCGTAGTATCACCGAATATGGCATTTGATGAGCGGGAATATATCGAAGTCTGCAAGAGGCAAATAGAAAAGAAGTTCGCCTTCGGAAGCGGCAATGGTTATACCCAGAGGGATTTGGAGTCGTTAGCTGTGTACATTGAAGAGAACACAGCCGTTAACCTGAGCCTTTCAACGCTGAAACGCCTTTGGAAGGGCAATTTTAAAGAGCGGCCTCAAGTGGAAACGCTCAACGCGTTGGCAAAGGTTTTGGATTATAAAGACTGGCAGGATTTCAAGATGCGCAATCCCCTGCAGGCTCAGGAACATCCCGGACGCTTTACAAACCGACGCCGCGCTGTGTTCATAATGGCAGCGCTCATCGTACTGATTGTCACATCATTGATTACAATGAATATGATGGAAATTGGAACAAACTCCAAAAACAGCGCAATGTCTCAAAGCTTGCAAGTAAAGGGACCTGTTCACTTTTCCACACAAAAAACAGTGACTTCCGGAATACCCAATACGGTAATTTTTAATTATGACCTGTCTCAGGTTGATGCCGACAGCTTTTTTATACAGCAAACATGGAATGATTTTTACAAGGCGGCGATTGATCCGGAGGGTCATTATTATACGAGCATCTATTATGAATCAGGATATCACAGGGCCAGGCTTATCGCCAACGATTCTGTGATTGCCCTGCAGCCCGTTCACATCCTCAGTGATGGCTGGGAGCCTCATCTATATTACAGTTATAAGGAAGAGCCGGTAGATTTTAAAGATGAAGCCTTTATTCAGGACGGGTACTTGCTGTTCACGAAAGCGTTATTGCGAAAGCGAAATGTAGATCTTTCCAGGGATTTTTTCACAAGGATCAGCAACAGCCGCAAGTTCAATGTGTCTTCGGGTGATTTCAGCCTTGTTTCCCGCATGAAGGTGGACAGCATGACAAACCGTTTATGCCCCTGGATGCAGGTAATGGTCGTCACCGAAAAGCACGTCTTTTGGGTAAATCTTCAAAACAAGGGCTGTGAGCGAAATGCCAGCTATAAAATGGGAGAGATCGTTCGCAGCGGAGAGAATAATAATCTTTCGGCACTAGGAGTAGTCCCTTATGAGTGGCAAGATGTGGATATAACGGTGGAAAGCAATCTGGCTAAAATCAGCCTGAATGGTGAAATAGTTTTCAGGGAAACCTTTAAAGAAGATTTTGGCGAAATAATGGGCCTGGTTTATTTATTCGAGGGAACCGGCTCCCTGGATTATGTGCGGTTAACTGATGGAGACGGTCAAACAGCCTTTGAAGATGACTTTTCATTGGAAGATCAGCAACTTCCATAGATTGGCTGTGGATATTAAGGCGCTATTTTGCGGTAGGCCAAAAAATTGTTCAAACACAGAAAAGTTTGGGTGCGCAGACAGAATTCCCACGGAGAAGCGGTTTCCCTGCCGGGAATCTTTGCGATATGTGCCGGTTTTACAACCAATATGCTCCTCACAAAATCTGCGACAGCTTGTCGCAGAAATTCCTTGGGGGCCATCATCTGCTTATATTGAATAAAACAACTGATTGCCATTTGACCTCCATGGACAAATGAGGATAGGTCAGTTGATCAAACCGTAACCCATTCAGAGAAAAATAAATTTTGATATTGTTATCTTTTAAGATAACTTTGTGTCAATGGTAAGGCAAATCATTTTTTATGGATCCCATTTTATGGAGTTTTATCAGCAGCAAGATGATAAGGTCAAAACCAAGATACAGTATACGCTTGAACTCATTAAACAGGTGGACAGGGTTCCGGAAAAACTTTTGAAGCATTTAACGGCCACAGATGGTTTATATGAAATCAGGGTAGCCTATCAGTCGGATATTTATCGGATTTTTTGCTGTTTTGATAGGGATAAGCTGGTGGTGCTATTTAATGCTTTCCAGAAGAAGAGTCAAAAGACACCGCTAAAGGAATTGGATAAAGCGATTGAATTAAAAAAAGCATATTTTAAAAGCAAACAAGATGAAAAAGTATCATAATATCACAAATTTTGAGGAGTTGATCGAACAGGAGCATGGCAAGATTGGTTCCCGGTCCCGTAATGCTTATGAAGAGAACGTGCAGATGTTTATTATCAGCGAGATGCTGAAGGAAGCCAGAAAAGCGGCTAAACTGACGCAAGAGCAATTGGCAGAGCGTTCGGGGACGAAAAAGAGCTATATATCAAAATTGGAAAACGCCAGGGGTAATATCCAGCTTTCTACGCTTATACGAATTTTTGAGCAGGGACTGAATAAAAGAATCGGGCTGACTTTTCTGTAAATGGCTATATATGCACACTAGGTATAACCGGTGATCTCTGCTGAATACCGACAGCAAGGCATTTTATCTGATGAAGTTATATAAATTCGTCACCAGTACAAGGATCGATATCCTGCAAAATCAAAAAATAAGATTTAGCCAGCCGTACGCACTCAACGACCCATTTGAGACACAACCCTATTACAGCGATCACCAGTAAATCAACCCATTCAAGAAACTTGCCGAGTTTGCAGACATTGTAAAAGAAGTTCGGAATACCGGAGTAGCCCGCTGGGAAGAGGATCAGAAAAAACCCCGCAAAAACATCCTGAGCTGGTATATGAATGCCAATTTGGTTTCTTTATCGCTAATAGAAGATCGCGAAAACTTGTTGATGTTGGCACATTATGCGGGTAACCATAGCGGATTTGTTCTTGAACTTGACAGTAACACACTTTTTTCACTGATAGTACCCGCTATCTGTATCAGGCTTCCTACTGTGGCAGTCGTCCGGAAGTAACGCTCCGGGAGGTTGAAAAATTAATCGTTAGGCAGGCTAACCTACTCAAAAATGGTAGTCCGGATGAATACGAGATGAAAAAACTGGTACTACAAACTCAATTTCCGAAAAGCTAGTATTTGCTTTCTATAAAATCGGCTATTTCACCGGGTGAAATTCGTTCTTCCGACACCTCATCGACGGTAATCTGCTTTTAGGTAGACTCGATTTCCGATTTCCCTAAAGCAAAAAATCCTTCAATCATATGATTTTCAGGATTTTAATACTTCTTGTTATTGATAATGTAGCCCCGACGGGAATCGAACCCATATCTAAAGTTTAGGAAACTTCTATTCTATCCGTTGAACTACAGGGCCATCAGCAGGTCCGGGGCCGAAGAAAGGCAAACCCGAAATTGCAGAGGGCAAAATTACGAGTTTTTCCGGCGATCGGCAAGGGCATTTTAACTTGGGCGGCTTCCGTGTCAATTTTATTTTTATTTTCGGCAGGTTGCCGGCGGCGCCGGAGGAATGGCAAAGTTTATAAAGCAAATGGAAAAACAGAGCAAGGAATTTCTGCTTTCGGAGGAACAAGACTGGCAGCAGGCGGATGAAGGGATTGAAAGGCAGCTTCTGGGTCATAACGGGCAGCTGATGATGGCAAAGATCGCTTTCCGGAAAGGGGCGGTCGGGACCTTGCATAATCATCCGCATGTGCAGGCCAGTTATGTCGCTTCCGGGCGCTTTAAAGTGCTTATCAACGGGAAAGAAAAAATCCTGAACCAGGGGGATGGCTTTTTTGTGACGGCGGGGATTCCTCACGGCTGCGAATGCCTGGAGGAAGGAATGCTGATAGATGTTTTTGCCCCTGCGAGGGAAGATTTTCTGTAGACAGGACCTGAAATCCGGTGATGCAGGCAAAGCATTTGAATCAAACAAGGCATTCGAATCGATGCTGGGCCGATGGAAAAAACGCTGTCCGGGCTTTTAGCGCGTTTTATTCTCCAGGAGCAGGAAAGGCGCGGTGTTTCGCCATTTTCCCGGATATTGCTTCATCAGCTGGTCGCGGGATGCGGTAAAATTGCCAAGGGCGATGTCTGTATCGCCGTCTGCATCCAGGTCGCCGGCCTGCATATTGATCCACCGGCCGGCTGCAGCGCCGGGAACCCAATGGGGGGCAAATTGCATGCTGCCTTTGTTTTCAAAGTACAATAGGGATTCGCCGGGACGGCGTTCCGGGTCCGGGAAATAGGCAATACTGATAATATCCGGGTCGCCGTCAAGGTCAAAGTCGCGGGAAAGAGCTTTATAGGCGCCATTTACCGGGTAAAACCATGCTTTTTCGAAATTTCCACGGCCGTCGTTCAGGTAAATATACACCCCGTGGTAGGGCTTAAGTATGAGGGAAAAATCGGCATTATCGCCGCTGGTGTAGAGGATATCGGTGTGTCCGTCATCGTTAAAATCCTGCAGTTCAAAGGAGGAAGAACCCTGGGACGGGGGAAAACGGAGCAGGCGTTTTTCTTCAAATCCCCGGCCGCCTCTGTTCATGAATAAATACAGGCCTTCGTCTCCCTGGGCAAAGAGGGCCCATACGTCGGGGCGGCCGTCCTGGTTTACATCGCTTATTTCGGCCTGGATGGCGCCGGGCGCCTTGCGGATTACGTATTTTTTGCGGGGGCTGGAATACCAGGCGAGTTCGCCGTCGAAGAGGCCGTAGGCGCAGATCAGGTAATCGGTTGTTCCGTTGGTATCCAGGTCGGCAGGGCGGATCTGCACCGGCCGTCCAAGCATCTGAATAAGTTTTTCGGGGTTGCCGGAGCTGTCCAGGGTCCAGGCGGCGCCTTCCTTGAAATCGCTGGGAAAATAAGTGCCGATATCGGTAAGAAGATAATTCTCGCCGGCTTCCGGGCGGGAGGCGGAATTCTTCCGGCCGGATGTAAACGAAGCGGCCTTTTCGATATAAACCACCGGGCGTTTCATCGCTATTTTCTTTTGGAGCTTCAGGGAAGGATCGTAAAACTCCATTGTTCCGGCGGAAGCGTTGGCTACCAGCAGCCGCCCTGCTGCGCCGTCTATAAAAAGGCCGAGGGTGCCCGGTTCGGTTTCAATGGCAGCGGGAAAATGCGTTGCAAACAGCCTTGTGGTGTCTTCCGGTGTTTGCCGCGAAGGAACGGGCAGCGTATCCGGCGCGTTCTGGCGGTAATAGCTGAGGATGGCTTCCCATTCTTCTGTACTTAACAACGGTTCATCAGGGAAGGTTCCTTTTGGAGTGGCAATGACGCCGCGGCCGGGAGCGGGATAATTTTCACCCAGGTATTGGTAGATGCCTAGCCTGGGGCCCATTGCCGGCAGTACGCTGTTCAGCCAGGTGTTTTTATCCAGCAATTCGGGTTCGGGGAACTTGTGGCAGGAAGCGCAATATTTTTCGGCCACCTTTCTTTCCGGGGAGCGCCGGGATGAAGGGCTTGTACAGGTAAGTATGATAGCGGCAAAGATCGCGGTCATCAGGGCGGCTGCCAGGTATGAACCGCGCGGCCTCATGAAACGATACTTCCGTTGGCGGTATGTTCATGGGGCGTCATGAACCGCAGCCGGCCGTCTTTGTCTTCGGCCATCAGGATCATGCCCTGGGACTGGATGCCCCGGATCTCGCGGGGAGCCAGGTTTACCAGGATACTTACCTGTTTGCCGATGATTTCTTCCGGTTTAAAAAATTCGGCGATGCCCGAAACGACGGTCCGCCGGTCAATGCCGGTATCGATCTTCAGTTTCAGCAATTTCTTTGTTTTTGCCACCTTTTCCGCCTCCAGAATAGTCCCTGTGCGAATATCCATTTTTGCGAAGTCCTCGTACCCGATCAGTTCCTTGGAAGGCGTTACTTCCTGTTGTGCCAGCTCATTCTGCTTTCGGGAATTTTGAAGTTTCTGCACCTGGGCTTCC
Organism: Anseongella ginsenosidimutans; assembly: GCF_008033235.1. Classification (GTDB taxonomy): domain Bacteria; phylum Bacteroidota; class Bacteroidia; order Sphingobacteriales; family Sphingobacteriaceae; genus Anseongella; species Anseongella ginsenosidimutans. Next base: position 1,138,453 of record NZ_CP042432.1, on the reverse strand, counting down.
ACTACGCTGTCATCGATCCTTTCAAAAAGGAGTTCGGCGTCGCGCAGCTGATGGCCTTCCGGCAGCAAATCGCTTTGGCCGGCCTCTTCCCAGCTCTTTACCGGAAGCTGCAGCATGTTCCGGAGCCTGGCCGCGGTGAAAGGCAGGAAGGGCTCGCTCAGCACCGACAGACTCGCGGCGATCTGCGCCCCGGTGTTCAGGATGGCAGCAACCCGTTCCATGTCTGTTTTAGCCAGTTTCCAGGGTTCGGTATCGGCCAGGTACTTATTTCCGAGCCGGGCCAGGTTCATGAACTCCCCCAGGGCTTCCCGGAAACGGAACTGTTCAATAGCCGCTCCTATTTTGCCCGGATAGGTAGCCAGCTCTTGCAGGGTTTCGCGGTCAACAGGTTGAAGGTCGCCGGCAGCGGGGATTTTTCCGCCGAAATACTTATGCGTAAGCACCGCCACCCGGTTTACAAAATTGCCAAAAATGGCAAGCAGCTCGTTATTATTGCGCGCCTGGTAGTCTTTCCAGGTAAATTCGCTGTCTTTGGTCTCGGGAAGAATGGATGCCAGGGCGTAACGCAGCTCATCCTCCTTGCCCGGGAATTCGTCCAGGTATTCATTCAGCCAAACCGCCCAGTTGCGGGAGGTGGAAAGTTTATTGCCTTCCAGGTTCAGAAATTCATTGGCGGGCACATGTTCCGGCAAAATATAATCACCATGCGCATGCAGGATCGCTGGAAAGGTGATGCAATGAAATACGATGTTGTCTTTTCCTATGAAATGAACCAGGCAGCTGTTATCTTCCGGATTCGCCTGCTTTTTCCAGTAGGGTTCCCAGTCCTTCCCCGTGTCCAGCGCCCATTGCTTGGTGGAAGAAATATAGCCGATGGGGGCATCCAGCCAGACGTACAATTTTTTTCCGGCCGCTTCCTTCAGCGGAACGTCCACCCCCCAATCGAGGTCACGGGTCATGGCGCGCGGCTGCAGGCCCGATTTCAGCCATGAACTGCACTGACCATAGACATTGGATTTCCATTTATCTTTTTTCCCTTCCAGCAGCCATTTTTCCAGCCAGGGCTGGTATTTATCCAGGGGCAGGTACCAGTGTTTTGTTGTTTTCAAAACCGGCGTCTTCCCGCTCAGGGTTGATTTGGGGTTGATCAGGTCCGTAGGATTCAGCGAGGTTCCGCATTTTTCACACTGATCGCCGTAGGCCGACTCGTAGCCGCAATTCGGACAAGTGCCGGTAATGTAGCGGTCGGCCAGGAACTGGCCAAACTCCTCGTCATAATATTGTTCCGATTCCAGTTCGGTGAATTCCCCTTTTTCGTACAGCGTCAGGAAGAATTCCTGCGAAAGTTCATGATGAATCCGCTCGGATGTCCGGTGGTACATATCGAAGGAAATACCGAAGCGTTCGAAAGTTTTCTTGTTAAGCGCGTGATATTTATCAATAATAGCCTGGGGAGTAGTGCCTTCCTTTTTTGCCTGGATGGTAATGGCGGCCCCGTGTTCATCGCTGCCTCCGATGTAAACAACCTCTTTGCCGCTCATGCGGAGGTAACGGACAAAAATATCGGCGGGAAGATAAGCGCCGGCTATATGTCCTATATGCAGGGGGCCGTTGGCATAGGGAAGTGCAGAGGTAACGGTAAAACGCTTGAACGAACTTATACTCATCAGCTGAATCGATTTCAGCAAAGATAAAGTTGATCTGTCAAGATGAAAAACTATTTTTGTTATCTGAACAGTTAAAAGAGTAAATATGATCCTATCATCACTTGGGAAACACAGGGATACCGGCCTCCTGATCTTACGGATAGTCGTAGGCCTGGCTTTTATGATGCATGGCTACCCGAAAGTAACCGGGGGAATGGAAATGTGGAGCGGCCTCGGGGGCGCCATGAGCGTATTCGGCATTAATTTCGGCGCACCAATCTGGGGAGCGCTGGCTGCTTTCACTGAATTCCTGGGCGGTTTCCTGATCCTGATCGGCTGGGCGTTCCGCCCGGTATGTATCTTACTGGCATTCACGATGCTTGTTGCCGCTCTTACCCATTATACGGGAGGCGACGGCTTTTCAGGCTACGCCCATGCTATGAAAATGTGCGCTGTATTCATCGGCCTGCTTTTTATAGGGCCGGGCAAATACAGCCTCGACAGAAAATAAACGTATGACCTGCCCCTGTCACTGGAGTGTGCAGGCAGCATTCCTGGTACTGCCTGTACTGGCCTGGGGCCAGGGGGAACAGCTGCAGCATGGCGACTGTGCTAATCCCATAGAGCTGAAGCCCGGACGGGAGTACATTTATGAGAAAAGCCCCTTTGGGCCTGGAAAGAAGCAGGAATTCGACGGGAACGAGCATACCCTTCATCTTTTTCCAGCCGAAATAAATACGGTCTGGTACCGGTTCAATGCACCTGCGGAAGGGCTTGTCATTTTCGAGGTACGGCCTTTTCGCCAGGCTGATGATTATGACTGGATGCTTTTTAAGCAGGAAAGCACGGCGTCCTGCGATTCCATTTTCCGGTATGGAATAAAGCCTCTTCGCAGCAATCGCGCCCGGAACGATCTCCGCATGAGCAGCAAAACCGGGCTGCACCGGGACTACGAAAACCTGCATGCTCCGCCGGGCCCCGGGAAAAGCTACAGTAAACCCATCGCTGTAAAAAGAGGCGAAACCTACCTGCTTGTACTGGACAATATTTATCCCGGCGGGGAAGGGCACAGCATTATCGTACACTACGCCGATCGTGAGGTTTTGCCTTCGGTGACCATAAAAGGCCGGATCATTGACAAAGTAACCGGCAAACCCATTTCGGCCAAAATATATGCGGAGGAAGACAGCACAGGCTATTCCTTGCTGGAAGCCCTGGTCGATTCCATTCCGGCCGCTTTTACGGTTGAAGTTTCGCGGAATACTGCTGTCCGGCTGGCGGCAGTAAAAAAGGACTACCTCCTGACCACACTAAACTTCAGGGCGGGAACCGCTGACACTTCTCTTGTATTGAGCCTTGAACCCGCCGATAAGGGTAGCCGAATGGTCTTGTTCAATATCCACTTTCTTCCCAATAAGGCCGAATTTCAGCCCGACTCCTTTTCGGAACTCCAGCGCCTGCTGGAATTCATGCAGCAATCCGCGGACAAGTACATCCGCATCACCGGTCATACAAATTCCAACGTGTTCACCAGTAAAAGCTGGCTGCTTGACCTGTCCGTATACCGGGCAGCGGCCGTCCGGGATTACCTGACCGGGCACGGGATTGAGCCGGGCCGCATTCGCATCGCAGGCGCAGGTGGAAGCCGTCCGCTTACCGAAAGCAATGAGATGAAAGAAGCGATGAAAAATCTGAGGGTTGAGATTGAACTGCTGAATTAAAGGCGTATTCATCCTGAAACCGCTGAGGCGATTGTAAAAAACCATTTACATTAGAAATTTAACTACCTGTTATACAGATAGTTGATACAAATACATTACCGGCTGTCTGTTATAAGCACATACTTGGTATTGCATAGTACTAAATAAAACATATATCTTTGCATTGTTATGATAGTCGAAAATACACAAACCCAGATGAGGAAAGGGATCCTGGAATACTGCATCCTTTCGATCATCTCCCGCGGAGAGATCTATGCCTCAGATATAATAGGAGAACTGCGGGAAGCGCGGCTCCTGGTGGTGGAGGGGACCCTGTACCCGCTTCTGACCCGCCTGAAAAACAACGGGCTGCTCAGCTATAACTGGGTGGAGTCCGTTTCGGGGCCGCCAAGAAAATATTATTCGCTTTCTCCAACCGGAACGGAGGTCCTTGAAAAACTGGACACTACCTGGGAAGAACTGACTTATGCCGTGAGCATGACCACTAAAAAAGAGAAACCAAGCAACAAACAATAAATAGCATGAACAAGACTGTCAACATAAATATAAGCGGCATGGTCTTCCATATAGAGGAAGATGCTTACGATGCCCTGAAAAAGTACATGCATGAGATCAAGCTGTATTTTTCAAAGTCCGCCGAGGACACGGAAGTGGTGACCGATATCGAAAACCGTATTGCCGAAATGTTTTCGGAAATCCTGAAGGCAGGAAACCGGGAAGTGATCGTCATGAAAGACGTGGAAGGCATCATTGCCCAGATAGGGCAGGTAAGTGATTTCGGGGAAGCCGCTGAAACTGAAGAAGAAAGCTTCGCAAGCGCTGAGCCGGAAACGCCCAGGCGTCTTTTCCGCGACCCGGAAGATAAGAAACTCGGCGGCGTTTGTGCGGGCCTTTCCCATTACTTCGGATGGGATCCGGTATGGCTGCGGATCATCACCGCGCTGCTCACGATCTTTACTTCCGGCATTGTAGCGCTGGTCTATATCATCCTCTGGATGGTAATGCCCCAGGCAAAGACGCTGGCTGAGAAAATGGCCATGAAAGGAGAACGCTTTCATTTATCCAATTTTCGCAAATCCTTTGATGAGGAAATGACCGGCGTAAAAGCCTCCTTCAACCATATCAGGAACGAAGTCAGCAACCCGGGCAATGCCGCATCCTTCAAAAGATTCGTGAACGAGCTGATAGACCTGGTTGTACGGTTAGTCAGGGGCCTGGGTAAAATAATACTCCCCATCATCGCGGCATTGCTGATTGCTTTCGGCTCTATCTGGCTCATTTCTACCGTAGTTGGTATAGTTGGCTATTCCGGTTTTAGCGAAAACGAGCTGGCAGGAGGCTTTCCTTTCAATGTCATGGATCCGCAATTTAAAACGGGATTCGTGATCAGCGCCGCCCTGGTTATAGGTATTCCGGCCCTGGCTATTGTGCTTCTGGGCGCGCGGCTTCTCTTAAAAACCAATGTAATGAACGCTCCTATTGGGCTGGGAATGCTCGCCATATGGCTTGGCGCATTAGGGTTTGCCGCCTATTACGGCACTTCCACGCTTTCAGATTTCCGCCAGGGCGCTTCCATTAGGCAGATAACGGAGCTGAAACCGGCCGGAGAAGCTACCTGGCGCCTGGAGCTGGACGAATATACAAGCGCGGGAAGAAGCGGCAGCCTTTCCGATACGGGTGCGGTTCACCGCCGCATGCTCGAGGTTACTCCTTACAGGGATCAGCACGCTTCCTGGAGGGATTATGATGATAACTTCGAGGACTGGGATGACTGGGACGAAGACCTTTATGAAGTGGATCTGAAGATTGAACAAAGCGTAACCGGCAACGCTGCGCTGGTTCAGGTATTCAATTCAAGGGGAGGAAACTTTAACGATGCCGTTAAAAATGCCGAAAGCGTCCGTTATGAATTCGATCAGCGCGATTCAATACTCCGTTTCGGAGAACATTTCAGCCTGGCTGGGAATGCCTTGTGGAGGGCGCAGAAAGTGGAACTTACCCTGCAGCTTCCGGCCAACAGCACGTTGATCATCGACAAAAAGCTGCGCAGGATATTGGAAAACCACGAAGTATACGCGCAGGATTTCAGTAAGGTTCAGCGCTGGACAGTGACCGGCGAGGGATTAAAGCCGGCGGAGCAGCTTCCCGCCGATACAACGGCTGCAAGATAGCGGCGGATTTCTCCGGGTTCCCGGCGGCTCTCCGGTGTTTCCTGAGTTCCGCAGTTTCCCGGGTTTCCGTAGTTTCCCGGAGTCTCTGCGGTTTCCACGAGGTCTCCGCGGTTTCCCGGATTTCTCCGCAGTTCTCCGGGATCAGGCGATAAACCGGATCAGCACCTCGTTCTTTTCCACCGACTCTCCGGCCTTCACGCTTATTTCCTGTACGGTGCCATCACCAGGTGACTTAATAATGTTCTCCATTTTCATGGCCTCCAGCACCAGCAGGCTGTCGCCCTTTTTGACCTCCTGCCCGGGGCTTGCCAGCACCCTCAGTACCAGCCCGGGCATGGGGGCCTTGAGGTCGTTCACCTTTTGAGCCGCGGCGCCGGCCATGCCCATTTTCTCGAGCAGGTCATTAAAGCGGTCCCTGGCTGAAAACGCGTACAGGTTCCCGTTCACTTTCAGCTGACCGCTCCGGGAAGCAGGATCGTTTGCCAACACCTCCACATTATAGGAACGGCCGCGAAAGAGTACGTGGAAGCATCCTTCCCTGAGCATCACTATGTCCGGGGCAAAGGTTTCGCCGTTTACCATAAATTCCCCGCTTTTCCCTTCCACCTGGAAATCTTCGCGGTCATTGATCCTTATCCCGTAGCTCTTCATACATTTTTGGTTCTGGACTAGTTCATCAGGGCATACCGGACAAGGTTTACTCCCATCTGCAGGGCTTTCTCGCGGCTGGCGGGGGAATCATCCGGATATGTACCCGCGTCTTCCCAACCGTTACCCAGGTCGGTTTCATAATCGTAAAAGCAGACAAGCCTTCCCTCGTAGATCAGGCCGAAAGCCTGGGGGCGCTTTCCATCATGCTCATGGATTTTAGGAAGGCCGTTGGGAAAATCGTATTGCTGGTGAAATACTTCGTGAGACGGAGGAAGCTCCGTAAACTCCAGCTCCGGGAAAACCTTCTTCATTTCCCTGCGGATGTAGGTATCAAATCCGTAATTGTCGCAAATATGCAGGAAGCCCCCACCAATAAGATAGGCCCGCAGGTTCTCTGCTTCCTGTTCCGAAAAAACAATATTTCCGTGCCCCGTAGCGAACAAAAACGGGTAGTTGAACAGCTCGCTGCTGCCCGGCTCCACGATTGCTTCATCAGGATAAAAATTCATGCCTGCCTGCCGGTTACAGTAGCCGGCAAGGTTGGAAAGGGCCGTCCGGCTGCCGTACCAGTCTCCGCCGCCGCTGTATTTCAGCCGGGCCATCCGGTAAGAAGGAGGAGCAAAGGACGTCAGGCCGATACCGGCCAGCATAATCATCAGTAGGAACCATCGCTTCATCTTATAAAGATACAGGCCCTGAATGGAAATAAGAAATGGGCCGGGCGCACAAGGCTGGAAAGAGCAACCGGGGCGCGCGATCAGCAACGCGCAACGTTAACGGTTCAGGAAGCTCAGTTCAAAGCAAACAGCCAGCCCGGCGGTTTCGGTGCGGAGGCGGGTTTCTCCAAGCCCGAGCGGAATAAAACCGCAGCGCAGTGCCTCCGCTACTTCTTCGGGCGTAAAATCGCCTTCGGGCCCGATCAGCGCCAGGACGTCCCTGCCGGGCTGCGCGGTTTCTTTCAGGGAATGTTTAGGCCCATGGCCGCAATGCGCGATACATCGCAAAACTTCCGGTTTCCCGCCTTCCGGTACGGCTGGCAGGCCTTTCATAAAATCAGCGAAGTCGATCGGTTCATTCAAAACCGGGTGATAGGCGCGAAGGCTCTGTTTTACGGCGGAGGTAATGCGTTTAAACAGCCGGTCAGTACGGAGAACGCGGCGTTCGGAGCGTCCGCAGATCAGGGGAGTGATCTCGTCTATCCCCGCTTCGGTCGCTTTTTCCAGGAACCACTCAAAACGGTCGGTATTTTTGGTAGGGGCAATGGCAATATGCAGGCGATAGGGTCGCTTCCCGAAGTCTCGTTCAACCGCCGTAATCTCCAGCGCACAATGTTTCGGATCCGCTTTCGCAATACGGGCTGTATAAAACCCACCCTTCCCGTCTACCAGCTGCACAAAGGCCCCTTCCTGCAGGCGCAGCACTTTTACGCAATGCCTGCTTTCCGCTTCATTCAGCGCATAAACCTTCGCTTCCTCAATATCCGGCGTATAAAACAGCTGCACAAAAAAACCCTTTAAACCTTACTCGCGAACCGCTAACTCTGGAAAAAACTATAAACCGCTGCGAGCAACAATACTCCCAACTCTATAAACTATAAACTATAAACCGTTGCGAAGCAACAATCCCCAACTCAAGACAAAAACTGTAAACCAAAACTACAACCTTTGAACCTTGAACTTTAAACCTTGAACCACACCCGCAACTATAAACTGTTGCAAAGCAACTATTCATCCTCACTGTTTTCAGTGACTTCGTCGCCTTCCAGGCGCAATAACCGGACAGATTCGACCTTCCGGTTTATTTTAGTGAGAATGGTGAAATTATAACCGTAGGCATCCTTGGTTTCGCCAACTTCGGGGATCTTCTCAAAGATCACGTTCATCAATCCTGCTACCGTATCATAATCGTCGTCTTCGGGAAGTTCCTCTGGAAGGAATTCGTTGACGTCGGTGATCGGCGCAAGTGCATTGACCAGGTATTCATTTTCGTCCACCTGCTCCACCACCGGCTTTTCTTCGTCATACTCATCCTGGATCTCGCCCACCAGTTCCTCCACGATGTCCTCCAGGGTCACCATGCCGGCGGTGCCGCCGAATTCATCCAGTACCACAGCCATCATGGTATTTTTCTTTAGCTGCAATTCTTTCAAAAGGTCGCTCACGTTTTTCGATTCGGGGGTAAAATAAGGCTCGCGCATGATCTCGCCCGGCACCACTTCCTGCCCGTCCCGTACCTTTACCAGTACATCCTTGGCATGGATGATACCAACAATATTATCAATGGACTTATCAAAGACCGGGAAACGCGTATACCGCTCGTTAATGATAATATTCAACACCTCTTCAGAGGAAGTATTGATATCAATAGCCGAAATTTCCGTGCGCGGCACCATGATGTTCTTCACAATGCGATCCTTGAAATCGAAGACGTTCTGTATAAGTTCGTGTTCAGAGGAATCCAGGGCTCCGGTCTCCATTCCCTGTGCGAGCAAAAGCTGCAGCTCTTCGGTCGTATGTACTTCACGGCCTGTAACAGGCTTGATCCCGATCATCCGCAGCATGAGGTTGGCAAAGCCGTTCAGCAGCCATACGATAGGCCTGAAAATATAATAAAAGAGTTGCAGGGGCAGCGCTATAGCAATGGAGGTGCTGATAGGCCGTTGTATGGCAATGGATTTGGGCGCCAGTTCGCCGAAAACAATGTGTAGAATGGTCACCAGAAAAAAAGCGACCGGCACTGACCAGCGATGAGCTTCTTCAGGTGATAACACGCCGCCAAACAGGGAAAGAAGAATCTGCTCCCCTACATTTTCACCCACAAAGCCAAGACCAATACTGGCAATGGTAATTCCCAGCTGAGTAGCCGCCAGGTAGCCGTCCAGGTGTGTAGTAATGTGTTTGGCTATTTTTGCCGCCCGGGCGCCTTCCTGTATCTTGAGGTCTATCTGCGAAGCGCGAACTTTTACAATAGCAAATTCCGCTGCAACGAAGAAGCCGTTCAGGATTACAAGGAAAACCGCCAGAATAATATCAAAGGCCATCTTTCCCTTAACTTTTGAAAGTATCGAGGTAAAGCTGCAAGCTTTCCTCGATGATCCGGTAAGCGTGTTCGCGGCCCAGGAACTCCTCTACCACCACGTTTCCATGCTCCAGCGTTTTGTAGTCTTCAAAAAAGCGAATGATTTCCTTTTCGGTATGAGGAGGGAGGTCGGACAGGTCGTTAATATAATTTACCGACATATCGTGATTGGCCACCGCAATGATCTTATCGTCCTTTTCATCATCGTCCACCATATGCATTACGCCTATGACTTTGGCTTCCACCAGGCACAGGGGGACCAGCGACTGGGAACATAATACCAGGATATCCAAAGGGTCCTTATCGTCGCAATAGGTTTGCGGAATAAAGCCGTAATTGGCCGGGTACATCACGGATGAAAAAAGAACTCTGTCCAATTTCAGCAAGCCGCTTTTCTTATCGACTTCGTATTTGGCTTTCGAGCCCTTGGGTATTTCTATTAGGGCATTCACCACCCGGGGGGATTCCGGGCCCGGTTCAACCGAATGCCATGGGTCTGCGTCCATATTTTTAATGAAACTCCTTTAGTTCTGATTGTTCTTTCTCTTTCTCAGCTGCTGCAATGTCCTTTTCCAATTCTCTTTTACGTTTGCGCTCCTTCAAAAAGGTCCTGAACAATGGAATCATACTCAGGACGATGATGCCGACAATAATAGGTTCCAGGTTCTTCTGTACAAACTCAATTCTTCCCAGGAAAAATCCTGCAAGAGTCATTGAAGTAGCCCAGATAATTGCTCCGAAAATATTAAAAATACAAACCTTTTGAAATCAAGGCCTACCACTCCAGCAACAATAGGAGCAAAGGTACGAATTATAGGCAAAAAGCGACCGGCCACAATGGCAAAGCCGCCGTACCGGTCGTAAAAGTCCTTGGCCTGAAGCACGTATTTCTTCCGGAAAAAAAATGTATCGTCCCGTTTGAAGATAACCGGCCCCGTTTTGCGGCCAAACCAATACCCGACAAAATCGCCCAGAATAGCGGCGATTGAGATCAGCAGGATTAGCAGGGTTACGTTTCCTTCAACCAGGGAACCTTCCGCGCAAAGCATGCCGGAAACAAAAAGCAGCGAATCACCCGGCAGGAAAAAACCGAAAAAAAGGCCAGTCTCCGCGAAAATAATCAGCAAAAGCACCGCCAATGCAAACGGCCCCATACTTTGAAGCAGTTCGAGAGGATGAATAAGTTGCTGAATAAATTCCCAGATTTCCCGCATCGGCTTTTCTTGATTTCACAATAATAAACAAAAAAGAGGCCGCCTACAAAATATCGGTGATTAATCCGGGGAATATTCCAAACAAGAAAAGAAGGATAACTACCACGGAAAGCACCCAGCGTTGACCTGGCTGCACGGAAATTGCGGCGGCAGCGGCATTTTCCTTCATGTACATGGCAATCACCACTTTAAAGTAATAATAAATACCAATCATCGCATTGATAACGGCAATGATCACGAGCCAGGTATATCCCTGTTCAAGCGCTACCTTAAACACGTAAAATTTTCCGAAGAAGCCGGCGGTCAGCGGAATTCCCGCCAGGGAACACACCGCAAGCGTTAAGGTAAAAGCAAGGAACGGATTGCTCTTCGACAGCCCGTTAAAGCTATCCAGGTGATCGCTGCCTCTTTCCCTGCTCACCAAAATCATAATTCCGAAAGCCGCCACGGAGGCCAGCGAATAAGCAATGGTATATACCAAAACAGCGGAAGAAGCTGAAAGGCCTACTGCCAGGATGGCCAGCAGCAGGTAGCCGGCATGCGAAACGCTGGACCAGGCCAGCAGCCGCTTGAAGTTCTGTTGAAAGACAGCACTTATATTGCCCGAAAACAGGGTGAGTATGCATAAAACCGCCACCGTAACGGACCAAAAGCCGGAAATATCGGGAAAGGCGATAGAGAACAGGCGCAGGAAAGCGGCGAAGCCGGCAGTTTTTACGACCGTTGCCATGAACATGGCCACCAGGCCCGGAGAACCCTGGTACACATCCGGCGTCCAGAAGTGGAAAGGAGCAGCCGATACCTTGAAGGAAAGCCCTACCAGCATGAGGAGTACCCCGCAGCGGAACAGGCCGGATTCAAGAGCATCGCTTGCGGCAATAGCAGCCAGGTTAAAGGAACCTGTGGCGCCGTAAATAAGGGCTATTCCGAAAAGGAGGAAACCCGTTGCAAAGGAGCCCATTAAAAAATATTTCAGCGAAGCCTCATTTGATGAAGGATCGTTCCTGCGGATGCCGGCCAGCACATACAGGCTTACGGACAATATTTCAATGCCGATGAAGAGCATGGCCATATTGTAAAAAGAAACCATCACAATGCCCCCGGCAAGGGCAAAAAGTAACATGGCGTAATATTCGGCCACATTACCGCTGATCTTCTCAAAATAATTCCTGGAAAGGCCGAAGATGAGCAGCGTGGTAAGAATGAGCAGGACGGAAAAGGCAACGGCATAATTATCGAACAGCATCATCTCGCTGAAATACATCTTTTCCTGATTCCAGTCAAGCAGCGCCATGGCCGCTGCAGCCAGCAATCCCGTGACCGACACCGGCAACAGGGCGGTTTTGTACTTGAACAAGCCCAGGTACAATACAGCAACTGCTAAAAGCGATACGATGATTAATGACGTCATTTATGGTAACAAATTATCCGAGAGCATTTGAAAATTAACCAGCTTCGCGTTCACCTGGTCAAGCAGCAGGCTTACCGAATGTTCCGTGAGGGAAAGCAGGGGAGCGGGATAAACCCCTATCAGAATTACAAGGCCCGCCACCACGAATAACACGATCCTTTCAGAACCCCGGATGTCCCTGAATCCCGAAGTTATGTCATTGGAAATACCCAGCATGGAATCTTTATACAGGCGGAACATATAAACCGAGCTGAAAATGACCGTAAGGCCAGCCAGAACCGCGAACAAAACACTATAACTGAAAATACCGCTAAGCAATAAGAATTCCCCTACGAAACCATTGGTAAGCGGCAGGGCTACGCTGCCCAGCAGCACGATCATAAAACATACGGCCAGCACCGGGGCCTGGTGTACAATACCTCCCAGCGCAGCCCGGTCATAAGTCCCGGTACGGTTAAACACAATATCCACGATAAAGAACAAGCCCAGCACGTTAATGCCGTGGTTGAGCATCTGGATCATGGCGCCCTGCATAGCCTGTTCGTTCAGGGTGAATAACCCCGCTGCGATCAACCCCACGTGCGCAATGGATGAGTAGGCAATGAGGCGTTTAATGTCTTTCTGCCGGAAGGCAATCACCGAAGCATAAATGATCCCGGTCACGGCGAGCGTAATAATGACGTCGGCCCAGTTGAATACGGCCGCCGGTACTACCGGAAGGATCCACCGGATCACTCCGTAAATACCCATTTTCAGCATAATGGCCGCCAGCAGCATGGTTCCTGCGGTAGGCGCCGCTGCATATGTGTCAGGCTGCCAGGTATGAAAGGGAAAAAGCGGCATCTTTATGGCAAAAGCAATGAAGAATGCGAAAAAGACCCATACCTGCTGCTGGTAATCCAGGTTAAGCGCATAAAAGGCGGTAATATCAAAAGTATGGCTGCCCGGTGTTTGCAGGTACAGATAGATAATGCCTACCAGCATAAAAAAGCTGCCCGCGATCGTATAGATCAAAAATTTGAAAGTAGCCTTTACCCGGTTTTCACCGCCCCATAAGGCGGCAATAAAATAAATTGGAATGAGTGCGGCTTCCCAGGCAATATAGAACAGGAAGGCGTCAAGAGCCACAAATACGCCGGTAAGGCCGGCCTGCATAAACAGGATCAGGGCATAAAATATGGCTGGCTTGCGGATCTCCCGCTGGAAAGTGGAAAGGACGACCAGGGGCACCAGAAGAGCGGTCAGCAGCACCATCATCAGGCTGATCCCGTCCATGCCCAGCTTGAAGCTGATCCCGAGGCTTGAAACCCAGGGGATGTCGGCCAGGAACTGGTATTCGCCCGTGGGCAGGGCATTGATCCAGGCATAGCCAACCAGCAGCAGCTCCACCACGGAAAATGTCAACGCGGCATATTTCGCTTTTGCAGGCGGGAATGCCAGGGTAAGCAAACATGCCAGCACAGGGAATAATAATAGTATGACTGTAATCATTAATCGCTGCTAAAAGATCAAATAGTTCAAAAGAAAGATCAGGATAATCCCTGCTACCATATAAAACAGGTAACTGCCAATCCTGCCGGTCTGCCACAGCCGGAGGGTCGAGGAAAAGGCGACAATGGTTTTTCCTATGCCATTCACCAGGCCGTCAATTACACGGATATCCATAATACGGTAAAAAAATACAGATAGGGCATTCAATGGCCGCGCTACAACGGCCTCGTATAGTTCGTCCACATAAAACTTATGATAGGACAGCGCCATCAGCCCTGTGCGGCGTACGCTCTCTTCCCGGGGAATGGTCTTTTTCTTTACATACATAGACCAGGCGATGCCTATGGAACCCAGCACACCAAGGACCGAGATAGCCATCAACAGCCATTCAGTGCTATGAGAAACATGCATAGCCGGCAGCACTTCCTTGCTTTGGGCAAATACCGGAGCCAGGTAGGCGCCCAGCAGGTGGGCCTGATGCGCCATGACTTCCGGAAGGCCCAGGAATCCGCCGATTACCGATAATACGGCCAGTACGATCAGCGGGATCGTCATGGTGGAAGGAGACTCATGCAGATGCTGCTTCTCCTGTTCGGTTCCCCGGAACTCGCCCCAGAACGTGAGGAACATCATCCGGAACATATAAAAGGCGGTCAACAAGGCGGCGGCGAAGCCGATCACCCATAAAAGCGGCTCATGGAAAAAAGCATGAGCCAGGATCTCGTCTTTAGAGAAAAAGCCTGAAAAAGGCGGGATGCCCGAAATGGCAAGCGTAGCCAGCAGCATGGTCGCGAAAGTAATTGGCATCGCTTTTTTCAATCCTCCCATGCGGCGCATGTCTTGCTGGTTATGAAGCGCATGAATAACGCTTCCGGCGCCCAAAAACAGCAGCGCTTTGAAAAACGCATGCGTCATTACATGAAAGACCGCTCCCGTGAACGCACCTACTCCCAGCGCCAGGAACATATATCCTAACTGGCTCACCGTGGAATAGGCCAGCACTTTCTTAATATCGTTCTGTGAAATGGCTATCAGGGCGGCAAAAACGGCTGTCGCCAGCCCGGTGACTGCAACCACGGTCATGGAAACAGGTGAAAGTGCGTAAAGAATATTGGAACGGGCCACCATATAGATCCCCGCTGTTACCATGGTAGCGGCGTGAATAAGGGCGGAAACCGGTGTGGGACCAGCCATAGCGTCCGGCAGCCAGGTGTAGAGGGGGAGTTGGGCGCTTTTCCCGACGGCCCCGATAAAGAGGCAGAGGGTAATAGCCAGCAGCCGCGGATCTCCGCTTTGGAAGCCGGCGGCCTGCGGGAATATTTCGGTAAAATCGGTGCTTCCGAAGGTTCCGATCAGGAGGAATACCCCAAGCAGAAAACCCAGGTCGCCGATACGGTTCATAATAAAGGCCTTCTTGGCCGCGTCATTATAGGCGTCATTCTTATACCAGAATCCAATGAGCAGGTAGGAACAAAGACCTACTCCTTCCCAGCCAATGAACATGATCAGGTAACCGGCTCCCATTACCAGGAGCAGCATAAAGAAAACGAACAGGTTCAGGTAAGAAAAGAACTTCCCGAAGCCTTCGTCATCATGCATATAGCCGGCTGAATAAACATGGATCAGGAAACCGATCCCGGTAATGATAAGCAGCCATACGCAGGTTAGGGGATCAATGTAGAATGAAAAAGGGATGTGCAGGCTTCCGACGCTGATCCAGTCGAATAGTTTTACAGTAACAGCCCCGGCATCACTTCCCTTTAGCTCAAAAAATACCAGCAGGCTCAGCACAAAGGAGAACAGGACTGAAGTGCTGCCAATAATGCCCGCCGCTTTTTTCGGAATTTGTTGAATGCCCAGCGCGTTCACTAAAAATCCCAGGAAAGGAAGCAAAGGTATTAACCAGGATTTCTCTATCATCACCACTTCAGTTTATTCATAATATTAATGTCCACGGAACCCGTATTGCGGTAGATCATCACGATAATGGCCAGGCCTACCGCTACTTCCGCCGCGGCAACCGCCATGATAAAGAAAACGAATACTTGCCCGGACGGATCTCCGTGATGTACCGAAAACGCGGCCAGCAGCAGGTTCACCGCGTTCAGCATCAATTCAACCGACATCAAAATAATGATCGCGTTCCTGCGTATCAGCACGCCGATGACGCCGATGACGAACAGGGTGGCGCAGAACCATATATAATGTTCCAGCGGTATCGATTGTATAGTTTGCAGTGTTTCTTCCAACTTTATTGATTCTTTTATCCGGTCAGGCTTCCTTTCTTCCGATCAGTACCGATCCCACCATCGCCGTCAGCAGCAGTACCGAAGCCAGCTCAAACGGCAGCAGGAATTCATTGAACAGCACCATCCCGAGGTTTTCAACCAGGCCAATGCCCGGCTCGTTGGTGGTTACACCCGCGGGCAGGTCAACGGTTTTCAGGGCTCCTATCAGGACCAGCAACAGGAGGCCGCCGGAAATCACCCCGGCAAGCTTTATGTAAAGCGGCTTCTGCGGCTCCGTCTCGGCATTCAGGTTCAGCAGCATTAATACAAACAGGAAAAGTACCATGATGGCCCCCGCATACACGATCACGTTCACGATCGCGAGGAACTGGGCGTTAAGCAGGATATAATGTCCGGTGATGGCAAAAAAGGTGAGTACAAGGTACAACACGCTATGAACCGGGTTCTTGGCAATGATCACGGCAAGCGCACTAAAAACGGCCAGGAAGGACAGAAAATAAAATAACGACTGCGTTAGCATAATGATTCAGGGCGCGAATTTAGTTATTTTAATAATGGCTCCAATAATTTGTCCTTGCCGTATATGAAATTTTTGCGGTCCACGTCTGCGGGGGCAATGTCCCCGTCCAGGTAAATGGCTTGCTTGGGACAAGCTTCTTCACAAAAACCGCAAAAAATGCATCGCAACATATTGATCTCGTACACGGAAGCATATTTTTCTTCCCGGTACAGATGTTCTTCTCCCGCTTTGCGTTCGTCGGCTATCATGGTAATGGCCTCCGCCGGGCA
Organism: Anseongella ginsenosidimutans; assembly: GCF_008033235.1. Classification (GTDB taxonomy): domain Bacteria; phylum Bacteroidota; class Bacteroidia; order Sphingobacteriales; family Sphingobacteriaceae; genus Anseongella; species Anseongella ginsenosidimutans. Next base: position 1,122,032 of record NZ_CP042432.1, on the reverse strand, counting down.
GGAGAGGGCGCATAACCCGCAGGCTGTGCAGCGTTCTTTTCCTTCTTCGTCCCGCTTCAGGGAATGGATGCCCCTGAAATTCGCGGAAAATTCCCGCTTCTGCTCAGGGTACTGAACAGTAGCTTTCTTCCTGAATAAATGCTTAAAGGTAATGGCAAGCCCTTGTACAATGGAAGGAAGATAAATCCGCTCCATAAAATTCATCGGCTTTTTCTCCAGCACCTTCTTCCGTCCCGTCAACGATATATTTTCCAATTTTTCCATTCCTTATTTATTCTTACTACTTCCCTGAGCGCCCGCGTCCATGCTCATCCCATCCCCGCAAACCAACTAAAAACCTTGAACTTTAACCTTAAACTACTAAAGCGCAAAGCTTTAACCCTCAACCAACTAAAAACTATAAACTGAAAACTTCAAACCTTGAACTTTAAACCTTAAACTAAAAACTACCGTCCCGTAAGCCATATAACAACCCCAGTAACCATAATATTGGCAATGGCCAGGGGAATCAGAATATTCCATCCCAGCCTCATCAACTGATCATACCGAAAGCGCGGAACCGTCCAGCGCACCCAGATAAAGAAAAAGATGAAGAACAGGATCTTCGCCAGCAAGGCTCCCACCCCAATAAGGGTGATCCAGTTTTGTGAAACGCCCGCCTGGGCCAGCGCATCCATCCCGGGAAAATTATATCCTCCGAAATAAAGCGTGGACATCACCGCGGAAGCCACGAAAATATTTATGTATTCGGCGAAAAGGAAAAAGCCCAGCTTCATGCTGGAATATTCCGTATGGTAACCTCCTACCAATTCTGTTTCGCATTCTACCAGGTCGAAAGGGTTCCGGTTGGTCTCAGCGAAGGAGCAGGTGAGAAAAATGATAAAGCCCAGTGGCTGATACCAGATATTCCAGTTAATGCCGCGCTGCTGCTCCACTATTTCGCCGAGACTCAGGGTACCGGTCATCATCAGCAAGGCGATCAGCGAAAGACCCATGGATATTTCATAGCTGATGTTCTGTGATGCCGCCCGGATGGCGCTAAGCAGGGAATATTTATTATTGGAAGCCCATCCGCCGATCATAATGCCGTAAACGCCCAGCGCTACCACGCCGAATATGTAGAGTATGCCAATATTTACGTCGGCAATCTGGAGGGAAACAGTCCGGTCGCCAATCTGCAGCTCTTCTCCCCAGGGGATGACGGCGGTGCCTACGCAGGCCATTAGCATGGCCAGGGAAGGACCCAGCACGAAGAGGAAGCGGTTAGCTTCCCCCGGAATGATCTCTTCCTTGGTAAATAGCTTAACACCATCAGCCAGGGGCTGCAGCAACCCGAAAGGCCCCGCACGATTCGGTCCGTGACGGTCCTGCAGGAACCCCGCTATTTTCCTTTCAGCCAGTGTAGTGTACATAGCCGTAAGCAGGCTGACGCCGAGTACGACCGAGATCAGGATCACTTTTTCTATAATGAGCGCAATTTCCATTTAGCGTTTGTCTATCACGGGGACCACTTTGCCGTCATAATGATTAGCAGAGATCACCGATTGGCGTTGTATTTGAGCAGGTCCGTCAATGACCCAGTCACTGGTTTTCTTCTTATCGTACCTGCAGGTATTACAGATAAACTCTTCGACTTCCCCGTATTCGTCCTTGCGGGCCGTTACCCGCAGCACATCCTCTCCCTTATACCACAGGGTCACTTTTCCGCAGCATTTGTCGCAGTCGCGATGCGCGGAGACAGGCCGGGTAAACCATACACGGTTCTTAAACCGGAAGGTTTTGTCGGTAAGCGCCCCGACCGGGCAAACATCTATTACGTTCCCCGAAAAATCGTTATCAATGGCCTTTTCTACATAGGTGCTGATCTCGGACATGTCACCACGCCCGACGATCCCGTGAACACGATTGTCCGTTAACTGGTTGGCCACATACACGCAGCGGTAGCAAAGGATACAGCGGTTCATATGAAGCTGTATCTTATCACCTATATCGATGCGCTCAAAAGTCCGGCGATTAAATTCATAACGGGTAGCTTCAGCGCCGTGTTCGTAGGAAAGGTCCTGCAGCTTGCATTCTCCCGCCTGGTCGCACACGGGACAATCCAGGGGATGGTTGATCAGCAGGAATTCCACCACACCTTTCCTCGCTTCCAACACTTCCGGAGAGGTGATATTCTGCACTTCCATACCGTCCATTACCGTAGTCCGGCAGGAAGCTACCAGCTTGGGCATGGGGCGCGGGTCCTTTTCCGAGCCCTTGCTTACCTTTACCAGGCAGGTCCGGCATTTTCCGCCGGAACCTTCCAGCTTCGAGTAATAGCACATAGCCGGCGGTACAAGGTCTCCCCCGATCTGCCGGGCAGCATTCAGGATAGTGGTTCCCGGTTCCACCTCCGCGCTTACTCCATCTATGGTTATTTTAAACTTTTCTGACATTTTGCGTTAAATTTTCCCTCGCGGTCCTTCTCTTCAGCTTTCCTCCGTCACGGGGACAGGCAGCGGGTCGGCATAAGCGGCCAGGCCGTAGTTTTGTTGCTGGCTTAACCTGGGTTCCTTTACATGCCATTCGAATTCTTCCCGGAAATGCCTGATGGCGCTTCCCACCGGCCAGGCGGCGGCATCACCAAGAGGACAAATGGTATTGCCTTCGATTTTTGCCGCCACATCCACCAGCAGGTCGATATCACTCATTTTCCCATGCCCGTATTCGATGCGGTGCAATACCTTTTCCATCCAGCCGGTACCTTCACGGCAGGGACTGCATTGCCCGCAGGATTCATGATGATAAAAACGTGTAAAATTCCAGGTATTACGTACAATGCAGGCGTCCTCATCCATGGCGATAAAGCCCCCCGAACCCATCATGGTGCCGGTAGCAAAACCGCCATCAGCCAGGGACTCATAGGTCATCAGCCGCGGCTCACCCGCTATGGTTTTCAGAATAAGGTTGGCCGGCAGTACAGGTACGGACGAACCACCCGCCACCACGGCTTTTAACCGCTTTCCCCCGGCAATGCCGCCGCAGTACTCATCGGAATAAATAAATTCTTCTACCGGCAGCCCCAGTTCAATTTCGTAGATTCCGGGTTGATTAATATTTCCGCAGGCCGAGATCAGCTTCGTACCGGTACTGCGCCCGATGCCGATCTTTGCGTATTCATCTCCGCCATTCAGGATGATCCAGCTGGTGGCGGCAATGGTTTCCACGTTATTGACTACGGTAGGGCATCCCCATACGCCTGAAACGGCGGGAAACGGCGGTTTGATCCTGGGATTTCCGCGCTTTCCTTCCAATGACTCTATTAACGCGGTTTCTTCACCGCAGATATAAGCTCCCCCGCCTGGCTGCACGTACAGGTCCAGGTCGTAGCCGGTGCCCAGTATATTTTTCCCAAGAAGCCCTTTTTCGTAGGCTTCCGCAATAGCTTTTTCCAGGATCCGGATCACATAGAACAGTTCTCCGCGCACATAGATATAGGAAGTATTCGCGCCCAGGGCGTAACTTGATACGATCATGCCCTCGATGAGCGAGTGGGGGTTCCTGCTCATCAGTTCGCGGTCCTTAAAGGTACCCGGCTCACTTTCGTCGGCATTGCATACCAGGTAACGGGGTACGCCTTCCGGTTTTGCCAGGAAGCTCCATTTAAGCCCGGTAGGAAACCCGGCGCCGCCGCGTCCCCGCAAGCCCGATTTCTTTACTTCTTCAAGTACTTCTTCAGGACTCATGCTCTTCAGGGCTTTTTCCACGGCTGCGTAGCCACCCTGTTTCCGGTATACTTCGAAGGTATCGATACCGGGAACGCCGCTATGCTGTGTTAAGATCTTCACTCCCATATTAACAATACGTTGCCCTCTTATTTTCATTTCTGAACCGCTCCAGCAGCTCATCCGTTCTTTCCGGGGTAAGTTTTTCGTAATACGTTGCACCTACCTGCATTACGGGGCCGAAGCCGCAGGCTGCCAGGCATTCGACCGGCTTAAGGGTGAACATCCCGTCGGGGGTCGTTTCTCCCGGCTTGATCCCCAGTTTTTCTTCGATATGCGCCTGGACCTTCTCGGCTCCAACAAGGCAGCAGGGTCCCGTCCGGCAAATCTCCAGGACATATTTACCTACCGGCCGCAGGTTGAACATGGTATAGAAGGAAGCTACTTCATATACTTCTATCGGCTCAATATCCAGTAAGCCCGCTACATAATCCATTACATCAGGGCTTAACCAGTTATCAAACTCCGCCTGTGCAATGTGGAGCAAAGGAAGCAGCGCCGACTTCTGCCGGCCTTCCGGGTAACGCTGCAGGATCTGCCGCACCTCTGCCAACCTTTCCTCCGAAAACCTTATTTCCCTTGTTTCAATTTCCATTTTCTATAGTTTGTAGTTTTTAGTCTTTAGTTTTTTGCCTGTTTAGCAATTGATCAGGCTTCCCGGATTCTGTCTATCGCCCTCTAAAAACTGTAAACTAAAAACTCCCGATGCTAAACGGCTTTTGCTGTTTAAGCATCGAGTTCCCCTGCGATCACATTCATGCTACTCATTGTCAGGATCGCGTCTGACAACAGGCCGCCAATAATAAGATCAGGATAGGCCTGGTAATTTATAAAGCTTGGCCGCCTGAAATGAAGCCGGAACGGAGAACGCCCCCCGTCAGTAACCAGGTAAAATCCCAGTTCGCCATTGGCCCCCTCCACCGCGTGATAAACTTCGGTTGCGGGGTTTTCAATCTCGCCCATTACAATCTTAAAATGATAAATGAGCGCTTCCATGTTATTATAAACTTCCTGTTTCGGAGGAAGATAAAACTCGGGTACATGGGCGTGGAACAGGCCTTCCGGCTCTTTTTTTAACTTTTCGAGCGCCTGCTCTATGATACGCAGGCTTTGCCATATTTCTTCGTTCCTGACAATAAAGCGGTCATAACAATCCCCGCTCGTACCTACCGGAACTTCAAATTCAAAATCATCGTAGGAGGAATAGGGCTCCAGGACGCGTACATCGTAATCCAGGCCGGCTGCCCGAAGCAGCGGGCCGGTCCAGCTGTATCCCAGGGCCTGCTCTACGGTAATGGGACTCACCCCGGTACAGCGGTCAATAAAGATCCTGTTCCGGTTAAAGAGTTTTTCAAAATCCTTCATTACCGGCGGAAACTCCTTCAGAAATTGCCTGATCCGGTCAAATGCCTTGTCGCTAAAGTCCCGCTCAAAACCGCCGATACGCCCGACATTGGTGGTAAGGCGGGCGCCGCATATTTCTTCAAAAATATCGTAGATCTTTTCCCGTTCTTCAAATAGATAAAGGAAACCGGAATAGGCGCCGCTGTCCACACCAAGAATTCCATTGCATATAAGGTGGTCGGCAATGCGGCTCAGTTCCATAACGATCACCCGCAGATAATCCACCCTCTTGGGCAGCTCCAGGCCGAGCATCTTTTCAACGGTCATATGCCAGCCCATATTGTTAATGGGAGCTGAGCAATAATTCAGGCGATCGGTCAGCGGGGTTATCTGGTAAAATGGCCGGTGTTCGGCGATTTTTTCGAATGCCCTGTGAATATACCCGATTGTGGGATCAGCAGATACGATCCGCTCCCCATCCATTTTCAGCACATTCTGGAATACCCCGTGCGTCGCCGGGTGCGTAGGGCCCAGGTTCAACGTGGTGATGTCCTTCTGCAGCGCCTTATCTTCCAAAAAAGTCGTCATTCTTATCTCTTCTATTGGGGTCTTCCAGCGGAAATTCCTTCCGCATGGGAAATGCGACCATGTCATCCATATTCAGGATCCGCCGCAAATCCGGGTGTCCTTCGAAAATAATCCCAAAAAAGTCATATGTTTCGCGTTCCATCCAGTTGGCCCCGGGGAACAGGTTTGTTAGCGTTTCAATACGCGGATCGTTCAGGGGCAGAAATGCCTTTATACGCAGACGCCGGTTAAGGGCCATACTTTGCAAATGGTACACGACGCCCAGCGGAAGTTCCCGGTCAGGATAATGCACGCCGGTAAGATCTGTTAAAAAACGAAAAGCAAGCGATGCATCTTCTTTCAGAAAGCGGATGATTTCCGGTAATTTCTCCCGCCCAGTAGCAAAAGTCAGCAAGCCCTTCGGTTCAGAAACGTCCTGAATTGCATCCGGAAATTGAGCGTTTAATTTGTCCAGGATACCCTGATTGGTAATCACTCCCATTTTACTGTATCCCGTATTTAGCCATTAACTCCCTATATTCGTCAGATCCCCTGCGCCGGAGCGATTCACCCCTCACCAATTGCTGTACGCGCATGAGCCCGTCAATAATGGCCTCGGGCCGGGGCGGGCAACCCGGAACGTAAACATCCACCGGGATCACTTCATCGATTCCCTGCATCACGCTATAAGTATCAAATATACCGCCGCTGGAGGCGCAGGCGCCGACCGCCATTACCCAGCGCGGCTCCGCCATCTGAAGGTACACCTGCCTTAGAACCGGGCCCATCTTTTTCGCGATGGTCCCCATCACCATCAGCAGATCGGCCTGCCTGGGTGAAAAGCTTGGGCGCTCGGATCCGAAACGGGCAATATCATAATTCGCGCCCATGGTAGCCATGAACTCAATGCCGCAGCAGGAGGTAGCAAAAGGTAACGGCCACAAGGAATGCGACCGGGCCAAACCCACCGCCTTATCAAGGCTGGTTGCGAAAAAGCCGGAGCCTTCCACTCCCGCAGGCGCATTAACTAATTGTATTTCACTCATTTTCTTCCCTCTCTCTGGCCCTTCCAGGCCGCAAATTTAAGGCATCCCTAACATAGTATCAAGTTCGCGCGTATGGACGACGCTCGTGTATCATGCACCCTTACTCCCATTTCAGGGCGCCTTTTTTTATAATATACACGAAGCCCAATAGCAGCATGCCCATAAATACAAACATTTCTATCATGCCCTTTGTTCCAAGTTCCCGGAAGTTTACCGCCCAGGGATACATAAAGATCACCTCCACGTCAAAAAGAACGAAAAGAATGGCAACCAGGAAATATTTAATGGAAAAAGGGGAGCGCGCATTTCCAACCGAACTTATCCCCGCCTCAAACGGGGTAAGTTTGTCAACGGTATGCCGCTTAGGGCCTACAAGATGGGTAACCGCCATGGTAATTCCCACAAAAGCAAGCGCCATAATACCCTGAATCATTATGGGTAAATAGCTGCCCGCTGAACTTTGTAAAAGCATGGCGCAAAGTTAAAAAAGAAAAAAGAAAAAACCGGCATTAATGACAATACCGGTTTTTACATAAGAACTTTAAGCAGTCAATGAACAGTACTCGTTCGTGTTGCCGTTCAAAGCCTGGCGGCAAGCCCTGGGCTTATCCGCCGCTCTGTTGCTGCGCACGCTCTTCAAGCGCTCGCTGCCTGGCCTCCATCTGTTCCTTCACCTTTTTGAGCTGCTCCGCCGCATTTGCCGCACGGCTATTGGAAGGATCATATTCCAGCGTCTTTTCAAAGCTGGCAATAGACTTGTCAATATCCTTTTCGACGGTATAATAGTACGCTCCCAGGTAATTATATGCTTCTGCGAGGTATTGCTGATTTTTGCCTTCGCTCACCTTATCTCCGATTACCGAGATCAGCTTCTCATAATGCGGCTTTGCAGCTGCAAAATCAGAGGTATCCTGGGCATGGATCTGGGCGCGCATCACGTACCCTCCAATGAATTCAGGTTCTTTTTCAATCAGCTGCGCAATGGCCTGATCTGCCATTTGGTAATCTTTCGCTTTCGTATAGGCAATTGCCATGCTCTGCAGATCGGCATTCTTTTTAGGATAGCTTTCGAACTTGTCGATCTTTTCCTGGTAAATTTTACCTGCTTCAGCCCATTTTTCAGCATCTTCGAAGGCGGTGATCATTTCATCGTATACCTTCATAATGCTTTCCTGGTTGGTTGAATCGGAAATAGCAATCGCTTTGTCAAGTATTCCTCCGATCTTATCACCCTGACCAAGCTGTGCATAGGCCTTTCCCAGGTAAATATAGTCAAAGGGCTGTATCATTTCCTCGGGGTTCGAACTAACGAACTTTTCCAGTGCAGTAGCCGCTTTCTGGTAATCGCCGGTTTCATAAGCGGCAATACCTTCCATACGGTCCATTTGCGGAATACCGGAACAGTTCTGGCGAAGGCCGGCAATTTCCTTGTTTGCCTTTTCAGCATCGCCATTCATAAAGAGCATCTGCACATAAGTGGTCAATGCCTCGCAGGAACGGTTGGAAAGCGCCAGGTACTTGGACTCATATACTTCAATGGCAGCATTAAGACTGTCGCTCAGGTAAAAAATATCCGCCTTCGTGCGGTAAGCCGGGGCAAATTCCGGGTCAACCTGAATGGCCTTGTCCAGGAATTCCTGGGCCCTCGGCATGTTCTGAGCCCTGAACCAGGCTACAGCAAGACGGGTGTAAACCTCAGGATTCTCGGGATTTAAGGCAATTGCCTTATCGTAATTTGCCACTGCGTTAGAAAGGTTAGTTCCGTCCCTTAGGGCATAGATATCACCAAGCGCGATGTACAGGGATGCGTTTTCATCGTCCACAGCAATTGCTTTCTGTCCGTATTCAACGCCTTTGTCATACATTCCGGCCTTACCGTAGGCCTTCATGATCTCTATGTACGTGCGCGGATCCCTCACCTTGCGACGGAGCTGTTCTTCTGCTTTTGCAAAATTTGCCTGGGCAGCTGCCGTATTCTCATTGGAAAGATCAATGCGGCCCAAGCCTACGTAATTCAACGGGAATTCGTCGTCTGCCTGGATCCCCTTCTGGAAAGCTGCTTTAGCTGCTTCCATATCCCCTTCTTTCAGGGCAATATCACCCAGGTAATACTGACTTTCAGCGGTGTTGATGCCGTTGAGTACTGATTTCGCCTGCGCATATTGCTCATTTTCAATCGCATCTATAGCCTGCTGGATGTCTTGTCCGTTTACCGTAACAACGGCGCACAAACCGATTGCTAACAGCAGTACTACTTTCTTAATCACATTCATATGCTTATTCGGTTAAAAATTATAAAATTTACTTTATTCTTGTATGTTTATCAAACGTACAGGCTGCCTTGCCGGCAAGAGCCCGCCCCGAAAGATAATCAATTGTCCTCTTTCACTCGCTAAAAAAGATACAAATCCCGTGCCCAGGCCAACGTTCATCCCTGCATTAATGGCGAACACCTCCCGGGAAATAGGATAATATCCCTGGGCGAGATACGCCTGATAGGGTTTGTAATATTGCCCGTGCCCCGGTTTTCCCTGGTCAGGAGCAATGCCCACCAGGTTAATGCTTCCCAGGAATGCCTGCGCGGCGGAGTCCTGCGGATGACTGATCCAGTTTACGCCTATAATCCCCAAAGCGTTGGGGTTTTCCTCTACGTAGGAGATCACGTCCGTGTTCCTTTGAGCGGCCACCATCCTGGAGGAATCCAGCCGTTCCATATCAGCAAATTTCTTAACGGCTGATATCGTACTGGAATAAGGGTTATCGAATACGATCTTTATCTCATCCGCTATATTACCGTCATCCATTTCATCCCAGCGGGTTACCTCGCCCCTGAAAATGGACCGTACCTCTTCGGCTGTAAGCAGCGTATCATGGTTGGCCTTATTCAGGATCAGCGCAACGGCGTCGACGGCAATTTTTATACTTCTGGGCGTGTACTGGTACGTTTTCTTAAACTGTGCCTCTTCCTCCGGAGTTAAGGCCCGGGTAGCTATTGCTACTTTTGAAGAATCCAGCATCAGCGCCCGGATAGCTTCCTGCTCTGAAACATACAGGGGAGTGATTGTTGCTTCAGGGTAATCCGCATGGAACACTTTGAGTTCTTCCTCAATTACCGGCGAAAGGGTCTCATCCACGGATATAGTGACCTCACCCGCAGTGTTACTTCTCTCTTCTCCTCCGCCTCCCCCGGCACAAGCCTGGATCAGACTGGCTGCGGAGAGCAGAACCGCTAACTGATATATTCCTAATCCTTTCATATTTTCCCCTAATCGTCGAGGTAGATATTCCGTAGTTTACTGAATCGTATTACCGCATATAAAATTATACAAACTCCCGCTATTTTCCTGAGTGTATCCTGCCTTATTATCTTCTGCATAGGCTCATAAAAAATGAACATGCAGCCGATAATTGTGTATGCAATAATCATCAATCCCCCAAAATCAGCAAAAATCGCTCTTGGGGCGATTTTTGCTGAAATTTTTTAAGATTGAACATCCCCTACAGTTAAAACGAATATTATCTAAGCAGTTTTAAACCAAGGGATATTATTGCTGTAACCTTGCGAAAATAGGAAGGGTATAGCTAACCTTAACTTTCTGTCCGTTCTGCTCGCCTGGAGTCCAGTTGGGCATATCCTTCACAACTCTTACCGCTTCTTCTGCCAAACCTCCGCCCAGATCCTGTCCACGCACGGCTTTTACGTTGGAAACACTTCCGTCCTTTTCAATAGTGAACTGGACATATACTGTTCCCTGGATATTATTCTCCCGTGCAATGGCCGGGTAATTAAAATTCTTTCCTATATAAGAAAGGATCTTGTCATTTCCACCCGGGAACTGGGGCTTCTTTTCTATAGACGCAAAGGAATAAACCTTGTCGTCTACCACTTCACCCACGATCGCATCGCCCTCTCCGTCTTCGGGAGCATCAATAGGCACATCAAATTTTGAAAGCCCTTCCCGTGTTTCATCTCCAAGAAGCACATCCGCTTCAATGGTTTCGGCGGGAGGGGGAATATCTTCTTCCCTCACTTCTTCCTGCGGAACAATTTCCGGAGGAGTAAATTTAACCTCTTTTACTGCAGGAGGCGGCGGCGGAATATCAGGCGGCGGCGGAGGCAGCTCTTCGGGCTGCTCTATTTCCACGTTCGCCAGTTCTGATTCCAGATCCACCTGAACTACATTATCGGCATTTCTGCCCTTGATAATGGAGGCCAGAATGGGCGCGTAGGTACATAAGGCGAAGCCCACTATTGCAAAAATAATTGCACGGGTAGCGAACCGGGAGTAATGCCTGCGCAGATTATACGCGCCATACTCCTTATTCCGCCCTTCAAATACCATGTCGCACCACCGGCTGTCTTGCAAATCTATCTTAGCCATGACCGTAATTTTTATTGATTGAACGTTTCATCCAACATTGTTTGTTCCTGGGGCGTGATATCCATGATGGCATAAATACCTACGTTCGCGATCTTTATCTCGTCCAGGATATCTACCATGTTCTGGTAGGTTGCATCCGGACTTGCCTTGATCATTATCACAGCGCCCTGTTTAAAACCTTTAATCTCCGTCACCTGCTCTTTAAACTCTTCCTCATTGATCTCTCCGGCATTCAACTGTTTCTGTAATACGGGTATCTGGTCATAACGGGGATTCCGTTCTCTTGATTTCCGTACCAATACAGAACGGATACTGTTGTCACCTGTTCCCCAGGAAGCTTCCACAGGTTCAAGCTGCTTATTCGGGTCATCAAACAGGCCCTCATAATAGAGCATCCTGTCATCCGCTCCCAATAAGATGGTTAAAGCCTGCTCATCTCCCACTTTATTCCTGTCTTCCTGTTTATCCAGCACATCTTCCTTTGCCGGCACAATGAGGTCCATAGCCTGTGGCTGGTTCAATGTGGTGGTAAGAATGAAGAACGTGATCAGGAGGAATCCAAGGTCAACCATGGGTGTCATGTCGATCCTGGTAGAGCGCTTTTTACCCCTTACAGCTTTTTTACCACTTTTTTTGTGACTTTCGGCACTTTCTATATCAGCCATGATATATGTTTTTTAGTTCTGTCAAATCATTCAACAACGGCTACCTGTCCGCCGCTTTCACCGGCAGTTACCAGCTTGAACTTATTCTCGTTCAATTCCTTCAGGGTGTTGATCACGTCGTCGAACACGGGATACTTAGCCGACCTGTCGCCTTTTATTGCAATCGGCGCCTGCCGGTTTACCCCTTTGGCTGCGCGTATCCAGTACTCAAGCTCATTGTTTGCAGAGTCAACCGGGATACCTTCTACCGTTTCATTGTACTGTTTCCTGGCATCTTTTCCGGCAGCGAGGTAACTTTTCAGGTCCTTAAGCGGAGTACCGAAATTTTCCAGCAGGGAAAACGCTTCCTTCTCCTGTTCAGTGAATTCTATCGCCCTCGCTTCACCCAGGTTTTCCAGCATGGTCACGCGGTTAGTTTGCCCGGCCATACCAAAAAATACCCTGCCCTTCGAATCCATCGTGATCTGGATCAGGTTCCCTTCCGGCACCCGCGAATCCGCAGTAGAGGAAGGAGTTGTTACCGCCACTACTTCTTCCGGCCTGAATTGAGATACCAGGATGAAGAAGGTTAGCAGCAGGAAGGCCACGTCAACCATTGCCGTCATGTCAACCCATGTGCTTTTCCGTTTCGGTTTAACCTTAGCCATTTTTTTGAAATTATATAGTTAACAAATTGTTTATGCCCTGAAACGCTTCTTATTTATATTTTTCAGCGAATGTCTGCACAATACTATAGCTGGCTTCATCAATTGCATAAGTGATCTTGTCAATCTTGGTAGTGAACACGTTATACATTACAATGGCAACTGCCGCATTACCAATACCAAGCGCCGTGTTAATAAGGGCCTCGGAGATACCTGTTGCAAGTTCCGAAGAGTCGGGGGCACCGCCGGCGCCAAGAGCAGCAAATGCCCTGATCATCCCAAGTACTGTTCCAAAAAGTGCTACCAATGTAGAAACGGAACCCATCGTTGCCAGAACCACCAGGTTCTTTTCAAGCATCGGAAGCTCCAGGTTGGTGGATTCTTCCACTTCCTGCTGAATTGCGAGGATCCGCTGGTCAACATCCATGTGCGTGGCGGCTTCCATTTCCTTATAGCGGAAAAGGGTTGATTTTACCACGTTGGCTACTGATCCGCGCTGAGTGTCGCATTCCCTGATAGCTGCATCAATATTATTGCTTCTAAGGTGAGCCCGGATCTTAGCGATAAAAGCATTCACATTGGTTTTGCCCGATGCTTTTGAAATCGTAAGGTACCGTTCTATTGAAAAAGCAATGGTCATGATAACCAGGGAAAGCAGGATCGGAACCACGAAACCACCGTGATAAATAATTCCAAGATACTGCCGGGCTCCCCCTGGATGGGCTGGTTTTCCGGGTCGCCTCCTATAAAATTCGCCGGATCGCCAAAAATGAATTTGTAGATACAGATCCCCGCAATAATTGCGAGAATCATCACCCATGAGGCAAAACCCGAGCTAAACTTCTCATTCTTTTCAGGCTTTTTAACTGTTGCTGTTGACTGTGCTGCATTTGCCATAATCTTGATCTTTTAATTTTTGCGTTTTTTAAACTTTTATGTTTAAGTGTTTTAAGTATGATTATAAAAAAGCGTATCTGCAAAAATATAATATTTATCAAAATAAAAAACTTTTTCAGCAATTGTTTACGAAAACATAATGCACCACTTTTTGCCTTTTTAAAATCCTGTTCTACCAATAAGATGCACTCTCTTTCGTAATTCCATAAGCTTGCTGAGAAAATAATTTCCCTGATAAAAAACAAAAATGCCCCAATTCGAACCGGGGGCATTTTTAAACATACGATAAAATTAGCTTTTTATTACGCTAATTCCAAAATTCCTTTAGCAGATTTTAAAATATCCTGATCCAGGCCGTCTTTGTATTTATCGAAATTATTAATGAAAAGCCGGGCAAGCTTCCTTGCACTCAGATCAAACTCATTTTTGTTTTTCCAGGTGTTACGGGGGTCAGCAGTGCGGAAGGAACCCCGGGACAAGAAGCGGGAGTGGCCAGGCCAAAAACGGGATCATTGATAAAAGGTGCATTATCCAGCTGCGATGAGAGGGCGGCGGAAACCATTGCCCGGGTATATTCCAGGGGAATACGGGTACCTGTCCCATAGGGGCCTCCTGTCCAGCCTGTATTTACCAGCCAGGCGGTTACGCGGTGCTTTCGCAAGCGGTCTCCCAGTAATGCGGCATACCTGCCGGGATGAAGGGGGAGGAAGGCCTTCCCGAAACAGGCGGAAAAGGTAGCCTGGGGTTCGTTGATCCCTGTTTCTGTTCCGGCTATTTTCGCAGTGTAGCCGGATATAAAATGATACATTGCCTGTCCGGCGGTAAGTCTTGAAATAGGCGGCAGCACCCCGAAGGCATCCGCCGTAAGGAAGAATATATTCCGGGGATGGCTTCCGCAGGATGACTTAACCGCCTCTTCAATGTATTCAATCGGGTAGGCGGTCCGGGTGTTCTCCGTCTTCCGGGTGTCGGAAAAATCCACTATTCTGCTGTCTTCTCTAAAGCAGGTGTTTTCAAGCAGGGCGCCGAACCGGATAGCCCGGTAAATCTGAGGCTCCTTTTCTTTGCTCAGATTAATACATTTCGCATAGCAGCCGCCTTCGAAATTAAAAATGCCCTTCCCGGACCAGCCATGTTCGTCGTCCCCGATGAGGCAACGTGAGGGATCGGCGGAAAGGGTGGTCTTTCCTGTTCCGGAAAGCCCGAAAAAAATAGCGGTGTCTCCCTTTTCTCCCATGTTTGCCGCGCAATGCATGGGAAGAATATCATGTCCGAGCGGGAGCAGGAAGTTAAGTACCGAAAAAATCCCTTTCTTGATCTCACCGGTATACCCGGTCCCCCCGATAAGGATAATCCTTCGTGTAAAATTGATAATGGTAAAATTCGGGCTCCGGGTCCCGTCAATCGAGGGGTCCGCTCTGAAACCGGTGGCAACCAAAATGGTCCAGTCAGGTTGATGGCGCAGCAGCTCATCTTCCTGGAGACGCAAAAACAGATTATGTGCAAATAATGACTGGTAGGCCATTTCAGTTACCACACGGATATTCAGGCGGAAATCCTTACCGGCGCACGCATAAGCGTCCTTAACAAATACTTCTTTATTATTCAGCCAGGCCGCAGCCTTTTTATACAGCCGGTCAAAATCTTCCGGGGAAATGGGAATGTTAACATCGCCCCACCATATCTCGTCCTCGGTTAGCCGGTCCCTGACGATGAAGCGGTCCTTAGGAGCGCGCCCTGTAAATTCACCGGTATCTACCGCCAGCGCTCCAGAAGACGCAAGATGCCCTTCTGACCGGAGAATTGCTTCTTCCACCATTTGAGCAGGTGAAAGATTCCACCTGGCGGACGCTACGCGGAGGCCCATATCAGCCACCGAGGCCGTAGCAGCCTTCAAGCCAATTTCATTCATAAAGCAGGTTTATTGATTGGTTACATATTACGACAATTGGCTTGTCATAACACCGGCAAACATAGGAAAATCAGGCAGGAAAACCCAACTCAGTGCATGCTGAGGGCCATCTTACCGTAATTCCTACACTTTCAAAAACAGCGCTTAAAGATTTCGCAATCGATTTATCCGGTGATAAATTATCCGCCACTTTTTTTAACGCGGTAGCCTTCGGATCCCAGTATCTGCATGATCTTTTCGCGGAAGTCACCCTGTACCAGGACCTCGCCGTTCTTCACGGACCCGCCCGTCCCGCATTTCGATTTCAGCATTTTTCCCAGCTTTTCAAGGTCATCCGGCCTTCCCCTGAAACCGGTGATCAAAGTTACCGCTTTGCCCGCCCGTTGTTTCCTGTCAAGCTGCACCCGCAGATCCTGCCTGTTAGGGGCAAGCGTTGCTTCTTCCCCGTCTTCATGGCTGGTACCCAACTGAAAGCCGGGATCGGTAGAATAAACAAGACCGCCGGTATTTTTCTTTTTCATCTCTTTAATGTATTTCGTTTATTGATGCTCTTCCTCATGGCACTATAACGGCAATCGAGGAAGGCATTACCCTAATATCCAACTGGTTACCCATGTGTTGCGGTTCGCCGTCAAGATGCACCGGGCCTTCTGCTTCGCGAAGAACAGTAATTTCCTTTCCCCGTACCGTTCTCATATAGCGCGAAGATTGAATGCGTCGCGTCATTAACCGCAGCGCCATTTCCGGGTAACGGTAAAATGGAAAGGGCTGCAGGATACAAACGTCCAGCAGGCCGTCAGAAGTGCTGGCACCAGGGGCAATATAGGCATTGTTCCCATATTGGGAGGCATTGGCAATACTTACCAGGAAGGCCTTTTCGCGGATCACTTTCCCTCCGCTCTTTACTTCGTAGCGGGCAGGCTGGTATAAGCGGATCTCCCGCAGGGCGGATTTGATATATCCCGAAAAGCCTCTTTTTTTGTTTTTCGCGAATAATTGACTGATATGGGCGTCAAATCCAGCCCCCGCCACACAGAAAAAGGGAAATCCGTTCATTAAGCCGGCATCCATGCGGGTTGTCTTTAGCCGGTTGATCAGGCGCACGGCAGCTGCCGGCCTCATGGGAATGCGAAGATGACGCGCAAGGCCGTTACCCGATCCGAAAGGAATAATGGCCATTGCAGCCTGCTCTTTCCCAAGCTCCAGGATGCCCCGGGCCACTTCATTCACCGTTCCGTCTCCCCCACAGCCGCCACCACGTCAAATCCAAGATAAGAGGCCGATTTTGACAGCCTGCGGGCATGGTCTGCGCTTTCGGTATAAGCAAATTCATAGTGAAACCTGGAATGGTCCAGCTCCCGCTTAATGATGCGGTGCAGGTGCCGCTTCTCCTTTCCTCCCGCAATGGGATTTATTACAAACAGAACGCTCCTTTTTAAGGTCATATCAACGAATTAAGCAATAAAATTTGAAATTTTATTATAGCTTTGCAGGTATTTGGAATGAGTCATATTAATCATTGAACAGCAAGTCTATGCCTTATCTTTTCACCTCTGAATCAGTTTCCGAAGGACATCCTGACAAAGTAGCTGACCAGATCTCCGATGCCATCCTGGACGAATTCCTTACCGAAGATCCTGAATCGAAGGTTGCCTGTGAAACCTTGGTAACTACCGGGCTGGTAATGCTCGCCGGGGAAATCAAATCCGGCGCCTACGTGGATGTCCAGGCGGTAGCCAGGAAGGTGATTGAACGGATAGGCTATACCCGCTCAGAATATATGTTCGACGCCAATTCCTGTGCCGTTATTTCCGCCCTGCACGAGCAATCTCCTGATATTAACCAGGGGGTGGAACGAAGCAAACCGGAGGAGCAAGGTGCCGGCGACCAGGGAATGATGTTCGGATATGCCACGAATGAGACGGATAATTACATGCCGCTGGCGCTGAGCCTCTCTCATCTGCTGCTTCAGGAACTGGCAGCCATTCGTAAAGAGGGTAAGAAGATGAAATACCTGCGGCCGGACGCTAAATCACAGGTAACGATCGAATACAGTGATAAACATAAGCCGGTGAGGATTGATACCATTGTACTCTCCACCCAGCATGATGATTTCCCCGGTGCGTTAGAAAAGATTGAAAGCGATATCAAGACCGTGCTTCTGCCGAGGGTAAAGAAATTACTCTCCAGGAGAATGCAGCGTCTATTTACTGCCGATATTAAATTCCATGTAAACCCCACAGGGAAGTTTGTGATCGGCGGGCCGCATGGCGACTCCGGGCTGACCGGCCGCAAGATCATTGTAGATACTTATGGCGGAAAAGGAGCGCATGGCGGAGGCGCCTTCTCCGGGAAGGATGCTTCGAAAGTAGATCGTTCTGCTGCTTATGCTACCCGCTACCTCGCTAAAAACCTGGTCGCTGCCGGAGTTGCGGACCAGGCGCTGGTACAGGTGGCCTATGCCATTGGCGTAGCCGAACCGGTAGGATTATACGTGACTACTTACGGAACTACTAAAGTAAACGGGGATGACGGAAAGAAACTAAGCGATGGCGAAATTGCGCGCCGCCTTAAAAAGCTTTTCGACCTGCGCCCTTATAATATCGTTAACCATTTTGGCCTGAAAAATCCGATCTTTTCCGGTACCGCCGCCTATGGCCACATGGGCCGCAACCCGGGCATCAGGGAAATTAACGGCAAAAAATACGAAACCTTTACCTGGGAAAAGTTAGACCTCGTTGATAAGATCCGGGAAGCTTTTGACCTTCAATAATTCGGACAACATTTTTCAGCGCGGATGCTCCCTTGCGCAGGGGCCGAACAGGGATATGGCGTAGCCGCAGGGAGCGATGTCAATTCGTGCGGCTCTGCCGCACAAATTGCCTGAGCGAGTCCGGCTACGCCATTCCCTCCGGCGCGCGCCGCCCCCCCGCGCAACAGAAAGTATCCATCTTTACACAACAGAGTACCCAACTTTATATTGAGTAAGTTCTCGTACAAGGAATTACGTCCGCTTGCGGATGCCGGGTGGAGTACGCTCACGAGCTTCGGTTGCTTTGTCGGCAAAAAACCGGCGTTCACCGAGATTTTCGCCGGAATAAACTCTTCTGCCTTGTTGCGGCTGCTTTTGGAACTTACCTTTGATTCAATTCAATATGGAGAGTAACATGAATATGGATGAGGAAAAAGACGATAACAAACCGGAGCAGCGGCGATCCAACCGGATCTGGGCGGGAATGTTTGTTATAGCCGTAGGTTTGGTTTTTCTGGCTGACCGGCTGGGAGCCAATTTCCCGGAATGGCTCTTTACATGGCCCATGCTGTTAATTGCCTTCGGCATATTTGCGGGAATTAAGCATGGGTTCAGAAACGGAGGCTGGATTATCCTGATACTGGTAGGAAGCATCTTCCTGTTTGACCGGGTGTATGATGGCAGCGTCGACCTGCTCCCCTTTTTGCTGCCTGCCTTGCTGATCATTATCGGCCTGGCAATCACACTTCGTCCCTGGAGAAACAGCCGGCATGATCAATACCGGCGATGCGGGGCATTCCGGGACAGGGCAAGGGAAAGGAGGCGGTTCCGTGAAGGAGGGCCGGCGGCCATGCCGGCTAACGAAGATTTCCTGGAAGCCATTTCCATTTTCGGCGGAAGCCAGAAAAATATTTTTTCCAAGGATTTCAAGGGAGGCGATGTAACCGCCATTTTCGGGGGAAATGACCTCAACCTTACGCAGGCGGATTTTACGGGGTCGGTGGTACTGGAAGTGGTCAACATTTTTGGCGGAACAACGATCATGGTCCCTTCAAACTGGCAGATAAAAGACGAGATGGTCAATATTTTCGGGGGGACTGATGATAAAAGAGTCACGCCCCCGGTAGTAGCAGATCAGACGTCTAAAATATTAATAATAAGTGGTGTATCGGTTTTCGGCGGAGTGGAAATTAAAAGCTTTTGACAACTAAACAGGTTAATTATGGGCTGGTACATTTCAAAGATCATCTTTCAGGTAATTTGCGGAGACGGAGAACATACCCCGCAGTTTGACGAGCAGCTGCGGCTTATCCAGGCCGGCAACGAACAGGAAGCGTTAAAAAAGGCGATTGAAATAGGCCTCGAAGAACAGAACACGTTCAACAATTCGAAGGACGAATCCGTCATTTGGAGTTTCATTGACGTAGCCGAGCTGCAGCGGGTAAACGAACTAAAAGACAAAACCGAACTTTATTCCCGTATTGTGGAACCTGAAAACGAAGAAAATTACGTGGGCCTTATCGAACTCAGAGCCGAAAGGGTACGAAGCAATTGCGAGCGGCAATCTATTGACAGCCTCCTGGGTTCCAGCTTGTCGCTGTAGCAGCATATAAGAATGGCAAACTATCCGCTGTCTAACCGGAAATTTTCCTGGGCATTTGCCTTTATCTGGCTGTGCTGGATGGGTGTTCATGCCTGGCTGCTCCACTTTCTCGTGGGAGTAAACTGGCAGATCGCGCTGCTGGACAGCCTGGTTTCCAATCTTTTACTGGGAATATGCTGTCTTGCCATGACCTTCAAGCTGGCATTCTACCGGCCTACCCATGATACCTATTTTTTTAGTTTTATTGTTACCATGGCCCTGGCCGGGATCTGGGTATGCTGCAGCCAGTGGCTCCTGCAGCTGATCGCGCCGGATGAAGGCTACCTTTTATTTATAAAGCAGTCCTGGCCGCTTCGCTTTTGTTTCGGCTTCCTGATCATTGGCTGGATAACGGTACTTAACCTGCTCTGGTACAGCCAGGAAGAACGCCAGCAAAACCATATGAGGGCCGAGGTGATTGAAAAGCAGTCAAAGGAGGCGGAACTCTTTAAGCTCCGGCAGCAGCTGCAGCCGCATTTCCTGTTCAACAGCCTTAATTCCATTAGCGCACTCACCCTTTCCCGGCCTGAGGAGGCGCGGCATATGATCCAGCAGTTATCCGATTTTCTGAGAAGCTCCCTGAAAAAAGAACACCAGAAACTGGTGAGCGCCCGGGAGGAGCTGCAATTGCTGCAATTGTACCTGGACATAGAAAAAGTGCGGTTCAGTCATCGGCTGAATACCGAGATCAATGCACAGGAAGGGGCCTGCTCGCTGTTAATGCCGCCGCTGCTGCTTCAGCCTATCGTTGAAAACGCTATTAAATTCGGCCTTTACAATACAACTGATTCCATTACTATCAAAATTGAAGTCAACGCTTCTCCGGGTATGCTGGAGATTCGAATCGTTAACCCTTTCGACCCCGATTTACCGCCCCAGCAAGGAACAGGTTTCGGTCTGACGTCAATCCGGCGCAGGCTGTACCTGATCTTTGCCAGGAACGACCTCCTGGAAACTTCCGCCGAAAAAAATATATTTACGAGTACCCTTAAAATACCCCAACAATCATGATCCAGGCTGTTTTAATTGATGACGAACCTTTGTCCCGTGAAATTATCCGGGAATACCTTCGTCCTTATGGGGAAATAGAGATTGTGGAAGAATGCAATGATGGCTTTGAAGGAATGAAAGCAATTTCCCAGTGGAACCCCGGTTTGGTGTTCCTGGATATACAAATGCCGAAGATCAGCGGCCTGGAGCTGCTGGAGCTGATTGATGAACCACCCCCCGTTATATTTACGACCGCTTTTGACGAATATGCTATCAAAGCTTTCGAGGCGAACGCTATTGATTACCTGTTAAAACCCTTTTCCCGCGAACGCTTTGACAAGGCGATCGACAAATGGATGCTGCGAAAAAGTTCTGGGACGCTTCCCGGGAAACTACCGGAAAGCTTTTATGCTCCCGCCGCCAGGCAAAACCGGGTGGTGGTAAAGTCGGAAGGCCGGATCAAGATCATTCCTGTCCAGTCAATCCATTACCTTGAAGCCTCGGGGGACTACGTAAAGATCCGCGCCGGTGACGGTTCCTTTATGAAGAACAGGACGATGCAGTTTTTTGAGGAGCTGCTGGACAGCCAGCATTTTATACGGATACATCGCTCATATATCGTAAACCTGAACCAGGTTACCCGCATAGATCCATATGAAAAGGATACTCACCTGGCCGTTTTAACTTCAGGCATTCAGCTGCCGGTAAGTAAATCGGGCTATGCCCGTCTCAAAGAGGCCCTGGGGCTGTAAGTCCGGGCCATGCAGACCGGAATAAAAAAATCCGGCGCCTTCTGAACGGGCGCCGGATTTTTTATGCTACCAAGCCTGAGTTTTACTGCTTTTTAAGCGGGAATGTGTAAGTGTACATGCCCGGCTGATTGGGGAAGAAGCCCTGGATTTGCACCATTCCCTGCTGGGTTTGCTGCAAGGCTCGTTGGATGGATTCCTCTCCGTCTACTTCCCGCCCGTTTACCCGGGTAATCACAAAACCTTCCCTTATCTGGGTATAATGATATATCTGGCTGTCTTCGTTCACTTCAGTAACGCGAACACCGTTTTCGGTACGAAGCTGCTTCTTTTCGTCATCGGACAGCGGCTTAAGTTCAATGCCCAGGGCATCAAAGTCCGCTTTTGCAATTTCAGGCTTAACCGTTCCCTGGCGATTCTTAAAGGTAAGATTCAGCTTACGCTCTTTTCCTTCGCGCCGTATGGTCACTTCCACTTTGTCGCCGGGAGCATGGCGTCCCACCACGGCCATCAAGTCTCCCGTACCCATAATCTCACGGCCATCCATTTTGGTAATAATATCGCCCTTGCGTATCCCGGCTTCCTGGGCTGCTCCTTCTTCAACAACATCTTCCACATAAATACCCTGGTTGGTCCCCAGTTCCCGCTCTTTGGCGAATGCAGCGTTGATGGGCGTGAAGGACACGCCGATAAAGGCTCGCTGAACCTGGCCGTATTTAAGGAGATCGTCAATTACCTTTTTCACGATATTTACCGGAACGGCAAATCCGTAACCTTCGTAAGAACCGGTATGCGACATAATTGCCGTGTTGATACCCACCAGCTCCCCGTTAGTGTTTACCAGGGCGCCGCCGCTGTTCCCGCGGTTGATCACGGCATCGGTCTGTATAAATGATTCAATTGCGGCTGTCGGGGTCTCTCCCTGGCTTAAGGGGCGGTCGGAACCGAGAATGCCGATGCTTCGCGCCGTAGCGCTTACGATACCGGCAGTAACCGTGGACCGGAGGTCAAAGGGATTGCCAATGGCCAGTACCCATTCTCCCACTTTTACATCGTCAGAATTTCCATATGGAACGAAGGGCAGGTCGCTGGCATTAATTTTCAGCAGGGCAAGGTCGCTTCCCGGATCGGTCCCGATCACGTCGGCTTCATAAGTCTCACGGTTATTCAGTGTAACTTCTACCTTGTCGCCGTTCTCCACCACGTGATTATTGGTAACGATATATCCGTCATCTGTTATGATCACACCGGATCCGGAGGCCCTGGGTGCGCGGCGCGGCTGCTGAGGCCTCCGCGGCTCGTCAAAAAAATCAAAAAAGTCTTCCATCGGAAATTGCTGGCCGCCGTTGCGGTAATTCATCGGGTAAGTCGTTTGAATATAAACTACCGCCGGCGTTACCCTGGCTGCCGCTTCCGTAAAATCTACGGAACCTGCCGATCCTACCATTGAAGGTGTTTTCAGGCTGGCAAACTGCGCCTGCTGCCTTTCTTCAATAGACGTAACTTTTCCCGGTCTTTCAAAGATCTTGTACATGCCGAGGGCAATGAGGCCCCCCAGAACTGCAATCAGTACTGTAGAAAGTATTCTTTTCATATCCATCTTCGTTTGTCTTGTTGTATTTTCAGCTAACATAGTAAAACAAAATTTATACCGTTTACTTGATAACCTAATGCTTACTATCTTTGTTGCAGTAAAAATAGATGCTGCGGTTGTCATTTAACAAAATTTAACATTTTTTAACAAGTGTTACCAGATTAGCCATGCAAATCAGATTCAGTAAATACCAGGGGGCCGGAAATGATTTTATTCTTATCGATGATCGCGCAAACCAGGTGCGTCCCGACGTAGAAGTATTCAATAAATTATGCGACAGGAGGTTTGGCATAGGCGCTGATGGCATTATGCTGGTACGGAATCATAAGGATTTTGATTTCGAGATGCTTTATTTCAATGCAGACGGCCGCGAAGGTTCAATGTGCGGAAACGGCGGCCGCTGTATCGCCACTTTTGCCCGCGACCTGGGTATTACCGGTTCGGAAAGCCATTTTATTGCCGTTGACGGGCCGCACCGCGCCAGGATAACCGGAGAAGAAGTAAGCCTGGAAATGAAGGATGTAAACGGTATAGAAATAAATTCAGGGGATTATATCCTGGATACCGGCTCTCCCCACCTGGTTCGAATGACCTCCACGCTGCAGGAGCTGGATATTGTTAGTGAAGGACGTTCCGTACGGTATAATGACCGCTTCCGGCAGGAAGGGATCAACGTCAATTTTGTCGAGCCCTTTGCGGATCATTATGCGGTGCGCACCTATGAGCGCGGAGTAGAGAACGAAACCTATGCCTGCGGCACCGGGGTAACGGCCGTAGCTCTGGCTATGGCGGTAAAAGATAAATTGTACGGAGACCTGAAGCTCAGGCTGCAGACAAAAGGCGGGCTCCTGACGGTACGCTTTCACAGGAGCGGCGAACAATCATTCTCAGGCATTTACCTGAGCGGACCTGCAACTTTCGTCTTCAAAGGGGAAATTTTCATTTAATTTTTTGTTTTCTTTTAAAATTAAAATATATTTAGGTTTTTTATCATCTAAATTACGCTGTAATTTTAATTTGTACCAGTGTTACGAGTCAGCAGCGTAAAACCTTGTAAAATAGTATATTCATTATTCGAGCATGAATACCTCGGATATTTGTTCGAACCGCACATTGTTCAATTGAACGAGTCCGGAGAATTTTCGCTCGTACATCAACGGCTTTTTTCTCATACGGCCTCTGAGTTTGACCAGTACCTGGACGATAAGGACCTGAAGATCATTCGCCTGCTTGACCAGTGCGAACAGGAGCATATCATAAAAAAATACTTTAAGAAGGCCATTCGGCCGAGTGTTTTCTTCCCTGCTCATTATGACGAAAAAATGCATGCCGATATCCGGCCCCGCATAGAAAAGAAACTTGCCGAAGCCATTGACCTGATGCAGGAAAAAGATGTCTTCGAAACCGACAAGGAGGGGAATCCAACCTGGAAACGCCTCAAAATAGCGGAAGCGCCGGCCACCGTGCTGTTCCATTTCCGCCGCAATGAAGGTGGGACCCGTTATTTCCCCACCATCAAGCATGGTAATTCACGGGTTGACTTCATGTTCCGGGAAGCCCTCATTATCTGCAACTTTCCGGCTAAAATGCTTGTCAACGGCATGCTTTATCGCTTTGAAGGGCCGCTGGAGGGCAAAAAGCTGCAGCCCTTCCTGAATAAACGGTATATTGAAATTCCCGAAAGTTCCGAACACACTTATTTTGAAAAGTTTGTCGCTCCGCTTATAGAGAAACACCACGTGTATGCGGAAGGATTTGATATTATTACGGAGCGCCACGAAGCGGTCCCGGTGTTAAAGATACCGGCCGAAAACTATCCCGGCGGTCTGGTACTCCATTTCCGGTATAATAGATTCCTGTTCCCCTTTTCCGGGAACCAGGTTTCCGTAAAAGTAAACCGCAATAACGGCAGTTACCGCTTTTACCGGATAAAACGTTCCCTTCAATGGGAACAAAAGAAAGCAGAGGAGTTGGTAAAAATGGGCCTGCAGCAACATGGGGCCACTTTTTGTCTCAAAGATGCAGACTTTTACCAGCTCATCCACTGGCTCAATGAACATACCGCGTTTTTAAAAGAAAGCGGCTTTTTAATTGAACAGGAAAACAATGGCCGCGAGCTGGTGATCGGCAAAAGCCTTATTAACCTGGAGTTTAAGGAAAACAACGATTGGTTCGATATTCACGCTAAAGTAAAATTCGGCGAGTACGAAATCCCCTTCCTCCAGCTAAAACAGCACATTCTTAACCGGATCCGCGAATTTGAATTGCCTGATGGGAAAATAGCCATTATTCCCGAAAGCTGGTTCAGCGATTACTCTAACCTGTACGCCCTTGCAGAAGGAAGCTCCAGCCCCCGCCTGAAAAAACACCACGTAGGCCTGGTACAGGACTACGCCGGCAATAACCTGGCTGCGGTCACCATAGACAGGAAATTACAGAACCTGGCTTCCTTCGAAAAAATTGAAGAGATACCTCCGCCCCTGGGCTTCCACGGGCAGCTTCGTTCTTACCAGCAGGCCGGCTATGACTGGTTTAACTTTCTCCGGGAGTTTAATTTCGGCGGCTGCCTGGCGGATGACATGGGATTAGGGAAAACCGTCCAGGCACTTGCCCTGCTTGAAAAAGTCCGGGAAGAAAACGATCATCGCCTGACCTCCCTGATCGTGATGCCTACCTCCCTGATAGATAACTGGCAATCGGAGGCGGGAAAATTCACCCCGGCCCTGAACATTTATGTGCATACGGGAACCGATCGCGTAAAGGATGTCGGATACTACAGCGAATTTGACGTTGTATTGAGTACTTACGGAGTGGTCAGGCAGGACATTAGCCTGCTGGAGAAATTTTACTTCCACTATGTGATCCTTGACGAAAGCCAGAACATCAAAAATTATGCGTCAAAAAGCGCGAGAGCGGTAAAAAGCCTGAAATCAAAATACCGCCTTATTCTTACAGGCACTCCCATAGAGAATTCCGTTTCCGAATTATGGTCGCAGCTTTCTTTTGCTAACCCCGGCCTGCTGGGCAGTTATGCCTATTTCCAAAAGGAATTCCAGGCGCCCATCGAAAAACAAAACGATGAACAAAAGCTCAGGCGCCTTCAAAACCTGGTGAAACCCTTTATTCTGCGCCGAACCAAAGACCAGGTAGCCCGGGAACTGCCCCCGAAAACCGAACAGGTATTCTATTGCAATATGACCCCGGAGCAGGAAACCTATTACGAAGAAACCAAATCGTACTACCGGAATGAACTGCTGCAGCTGATCGCCACCCGAGGCATCTCGCGCTCCCAGGTGCCCATTCTCCAGGGACTGGGGAAACTCCGGCAAATTGCCAATCATCCCGCGCTGGTTGACGAAAACTACCGGGACGGCTCCTGGAAATTCAACCTGGTGCAGGAATTGCTGCAAAGCGTTACCTCAAAAGGACATAAGATCCTGGTATTTTCACAATTCGTGAAACACCTGAGCCTGTTCAGGGAAACCCTTGGCGAAAAGGATATTCCCTATGCTTATCTTGACGGATCCACAAAAAAGCGAGGCAGCGTAGTGGACCAGTTCCGCAATAACGAAGAAATTAAAGCCTTCCTCATTTCCATCAAGGCCGGCGGCACCGGCCTGAACCTTACCGAAGCGGATTACGTATTCATTCTGGACCCCTGGTGGAATCCCGCAGTAGAACAGCAGGCGATTGACCGATCCCACCGGATAGGCCAGACCAAAAACGTATTTATTTATAAATTCATCACAAAGAACACGGTAGAAGAAAAAATACTGGCGCTCCAGGAAAAGAAACGCCAGCTTGCTTCCTCGCTTATCACGCTGGAAGATTCCTTTGTAAAATCACTCACAGAAGAAGATATCAGGACCATCCTGGAATAAGCGAATAACCTGGCATAAATAAAACCCATGAGCATAATCGGAAACCTCATCTGGCTGATCTTCGGAGGCATCTTCATATGTATCGAATATGTCCTTGCCGGGATTGTCATGCTGCTGACCATCATTGGCATCCCCTGGGGCCTTCAGTGTTTTAAACTGGCCGCGCTGGCCCTGTGGCCCTTCGGCAGGGAAATCCGCGAAACACAGCCCTCCGCCGGCTGCCTGTCCACCGTCCTCAACATCATATGGATCTTTGTCGGAGGCATCTGGATCGCTCTCACCCACCTGGTTTTCGGCATATTGCTGGCCATCACCATTATCGGCCTCCCTTTCGCCAACCAGCATTTCAAACTTATGCGCTTGGCCTTCACTCCTTTCGGAAAAGAAATTGTTTGAGAGAGGTACAGGGTGAGCCTGGTGAATAATACGGCGATGCCGGCCCGGATTATCCCCTGTCTGGATTTTTTAACTTCTATCCTGCTTTCAAACTAATTTGTCAGACTACCTTTAAATAAGGTTTTCAGCTTGGAAAGGAATTTGCTCCGCCCGGAAAATACTATTATCTTTGCAGGCTGGCAGCCGCTTCGGGCCTGCATCCGCGGTTTGTTCCGCAGGATAAAACCCGGACAAAGCCTGTAAATGCACCCGTAGTTCAATTGGATAGAATGTCAGATTCCGGTTCTGAAGGTTGGGGGTTCGAGTCCCTTCGGGTGTACGTAATGATCAAAACCGAAAGGGTTTCGGTTTTTTTGTTGAATAGAGACCGCAGGACGCGCCAGCGTTTCTGGTTTTGATTCCCTTTACTACAAGGTAGCGAAAAACCGAACGAACGCAGAGAGGGAGGTTAATCCCTACGGGTGTACAAACCGACTTTGCAATACGACAAAGCCGGTTTTTTCAAATTATATATCTGATCCCAAACATCAGGCGTTCTCCTCTCTGAAATTTGGAGATATGGTTGCCTTTAGTTAAATTTGGACAGATTTAAAGTTGAATATTAAATCTGTCTGATTATGAGCAATGCATTCATAGATAGAAAATTACGTTCGGAACTGATACGACTATCCCAACATTACGCGGTGCTTGTATTAACGGGCCCCCGGCAATCGGGAAAAACCACCCTTTGCAAAAATCTATTTTCCGATTACCATTACGTTAATCTTGAAGATATTAGCCTCCGCGAGCAGATAGCCGCTTCGCCCAAAGGATTTTTAAAGCAATATGCCAAAGGTGTTATTTTGGATGAAGTGCAGCGGTACCCGGAACTCTTTTCTTATATACAGGTAGTAGCGGACGAAGTCCGGGGAAGTCATTTTGTACTGACAGGCAGCAGCAATTTTACGTTGATGGAAAAAGTAACTCAATCGCTTGCCGGCCGGGCGGCTACATTAACTTTGCTACCATTATCTCTGGCAGAATTAGGAGATCACATAAAAGCGGATACTAACACGTTGTTGCTCAATGGGGGTATCCCGCCGTATGGGCTAAAAACATTCCTGTGCTGGATGCAAGCCGGAATTACTACAATACCTACATTGAGCGGGATGTCCGTGGGCTGCTGAACATAAAAGATTTGACAAAATTCCAAACCTTCATCCGTCTCTGCGCGGGCCGGACGGCCACAGAGCTTACAGCGTCGGCGCTCTCAAATGAAGTAGGGGTTTCCGTGCCTACTATCAACGAATGGTTAAGCGTATTGGAGGCATCCTACATACTGTTTCGCTTGCCCCCGTTCTACCGAAATGTGGGCAAGCGGTTGATTAAAACGCCTAAACTTTATTTCTGTGATACGGGATTGGTGTGTTTTCTATTAGGCATAGAAAATGAGCAGCAATTGGCTGCGCATCCTCTGCGTGGACCTATTTTTGAAAATCTGGTGGTACTGGAGTTCTTAAAAAGTCGCTTTAACCAGGGAAAATTATCTAACCTGTTCTATTATCGAGACCAGTCGCAGCGGGAAGTGGACATTGTGCAGGAACACGCCGACAAGTTATATGCGTATGAAATAAAATCTGCCAAGGCATTTCACCGGGAGTTTTTAAAAAACCTGGTGTATTTGAAGAAGTTGCTGGGCAGCAACCTGGTTTCTACTCAGGTGATTTATGATGGCGAAACGGATATAGATAGTCCCGAATACGGTATGATGAATTTCAGAAATGCGGTCCACGTCAGTTAAGCACCCGCTTTGTTCTTTTCCTTGACCATACGGGCGATCAAGCCTAAAATTACTCCCAATGTTCTAACAAAATCCCACCACCTGTACAATTTTTTGCTGTAATCGTTGTCGGTTTAAAAGGATTGTTCTTGTTCTTTTATCCCGTGGCACCACGAAGAAGCCTTGTTTAGCCTGGCCATTTGAAATACCTTGAGGGCTTCATAGTCTTGCGTAGACTCTCGTTGAGACGTGTTTTTGCCGGACATCAATTATTGCCCATCACCATTTATATCATAATTGTAGCCTCCTACTGAATGCTTTGCATCAGACGCATACTAAAATTTATAGCTAAATGTTACACATTTTCCCACTTTCCTTTTAAAATTGGGTACCATTTCCATTTGTGGATAGCATAACTTTACTACACATAATACAAACCCAATCATTTTATGAAAAAGTTATTACCCATTCTTATTCTTATCTTGCTATCAGCCTGCCAGAAAGAAGAAGTTACTAAACCAGAAAAAAACGGAGAATTACATGCGGTGACTTTTGAACTTAGCGGGTTCACCCAGCGTACCGAGCCTATTAGCGGTGAACTAATGTCTGATAAAATACGTACTAAAAGTACTGACGATCCAGACGGCCCGGGCTCTCGCTATGACTACGATGAATGTTTTTGGCGTGCAATAAAATATTATGCCTATAACGAAGAAACGGGCGATTTAGTCAGGAGCCAGACCAGTATTTATGGCAGCGAAGATTACGGCAGCTTCACAGACAGTCTGTCAGCCGGGAATTACAATATTGTATTTGTGATGTGCCGGGGAGAGCTAACAGACTACGACTGGGGGCTGGACTGGGTGCAGGAAGGGCCTGCCATATATTATAGTTCAAAATTTAATGAGGCTACTCTTACAGGCTATGCAGCCGGAGTGGGAGGTGCCGACTTAAGTGTTATAGGCGGCTTCCCCGACATATTCTTTAAGCATATAAAACTAGAGGTATCTGGGGATGTGGTGATGAAGGACATAACGCTGCCCAGGGTGGTTGGAGGAATTGAAGTTAGGCTTACAGACGACAGCTTCCCAGATGATCTGACGCAAATCACTACTAAACAACACGCCGGATATAACGATTTTCCTTTCAACTGGGAAGGTGCAAGCGATCCTCGCATTGTGCATCATTCAGACTGGCAGCCCGATCCGGGCAATCCCTTATTTCACCACGTGATCGTTAATCCGAAAACCGGAAAATTGACTACTGATGTGCATATTACAGCCTACAGGGCGGGTGGTGAACTAGATACCATCGCCCATAAGGTTATACACGATGTTGAAATAGAGGTGAACAAAAAAACGATCCTTACGGGCAAGTTATTTGACGACCCTTCTCAGGCGTTCACCGT
The DNA here is from genome assembly GCF_008033235.1 of Anseongella ginsenosidimutans. Classification (GTDB taxonomy): domain Bacteria; phylum Bacteroidota; class Bacteroidia; order Sphingobacteriales; family Sphingobacteriaceae; genus Anseongella; species Anseongella ginsenosidimutans. The sequence continues at coordinate 1,091,640 of NZ_CP042432.1, read as the reverse complement.
AGAAGTCGACACGGCATGGATCGGCGAGAATGAGTTAGAGTTTTAGGCAAAATGCCAACCCCTTGCCTTTTGAGGATTTATGCTTCCTTTTAGCCCTCTTCTTGCAATTGATTGTTCCGCATTCGCTATTTTTTGGTAATCTGGAACACAGACTGGTTAACCGCCTTAAATCCTCCAGTAAAGAGTTCGAGCTTTGTACCTTCGGGTGTACTGGTAACAGCATCAAAACAAAAGCCTGCAAATGAGATGTTTGCAGGCTTTTGTTTTGGCGCCCTGCCGGGATATGCCAATATTAGCCCCACGCAGCATTACGCCAAAATCCTGGATCAGAAGGTGAGCGAGAATATGCGGTTGCTGGTTTGAAAAATCGGGAGGTAGGTCATAAGGAGATATTTTCTACTTTTGAATGGCCCGAAAATATGGGAAACTTATGTAAATCATACACTTAAATCTATTCAATTTTCGTTATGAAAAGAGTTTTATCAATTCTACTTTTTTATTTCCTTCTTGCTTTCAATGTCTATGGCCAGGATATTAAAAATTATGTTATTGAAAACACGGTGGAAATTGAAAGTGTCTCTCCTATTCCTGATCAATACGAAGATTTAGAAGTCATAGGAGGCGCCATTGGCGACGCTCAAATAGTAATGCTGGGTGAACAAGATCATGGAGACGCACCAACATTTCTGGCAAAAACACGGCTGATTAAATATCTTCATGAAAAAAAGGGATTTAATATTCTCGCGTTTGAAAGTGATTTTTATGGACTTACAAAAGGCTGGGATCAGCTCCTTAAACAACCGGATTCCGTTCGCCAGTTTATAAAAAAGAATATTTACCCGCTTTGGACACGTAGTGACGCTTGCCAATATCTTTTTGAAGAATATATCCCGGAAACCTTTCGAACTGAAAAGCCAATACAATTATCAGGTTTTGATCCGCAGTTAGTGCTGGATTATTCGTATAAATATCTAAAAAATGACCTGGATCAGTATCTCAATCAAACCGGCTTAGCTACCGAATTATTTTCAGCTGCTGAGTATAAAAATTTTCTCATAGCTTTAGAAGCCCTGATAGCGAAAGCCCGGGGGAAAGGTGATTTTAACGGTAATTTGCACGAAACACTTGACAACGGGCTAGAATTAATAAAAAATGAACAGCACAAAATCGGTGACAGTTCGTATTGGCCGATAGTTATCCGGAATCTTATAGCTTTCAACAATAATTCAAATGAAGTTAGGGATAAGGCCATGTCTGAAAATCTCAAATTTTTAATAAGTAAGAAATACAAGGGTGAGAAGGTAATTGTTTGGGCAGCAAATACGCACATCATGAAGTATACCGATAAGTTTAAGATTAAAAAGCGACTTAGCGGAGTAATCTGGAAAAATATGGGTACCGATTTTACAGGAGATTTATCGTTGGAAGACAAGACCTATATACTGGGATTCACCTCCCGCTCCGGTACTGCAGGCAGGCTATGGACAGAACCATTTTCAGTAGAACCCGCCAACGAAAATGCATTGGAGAATTGGATAGGACAGAACATCGATTATGGATTCATTGATTTTAAAAGTTACAATTTGAATTCGGATAATCTTGAAGCGCCCTTTCTGATGAAGGGACCCATGCACTTTTATATTCCCGATAGGTTCCTAGAAATCCCCTGGAATTTAGTATATGACGGAGTTTTCTTTATAAGGGAAATGTATCCTGTTAAATTGGAAAAGTGAGGGCCTCTGCGCTACTCCCTAAATTTAAGGTCACAGGTTAAGGAGGCTGCCGCTTCATAGCAGCCTCCTTTCTGTTAAACAGCATTCGCTATAAAAGGCGCCTTTTGAATAAATTCCCTTTCTGACAGCTGTTTTATCAGGAACCCCGAAAGGTCACCTGCGTTTATATGGTTACCAGGGCAGTCCTCCAGGCTTGTAATAATCGGAGAGTACTGATCATTCAACCTTATTATCGGTAACCTGACCACGGTCCAATCCGCCTCGCTTCGCGAAAGAATACGGTACTCTTCCTGTTTGCTATCAGTTGAAACCGGATAAGTAGATCTCATCCACTCAGTCGCCCGGGCGGTTTCCTCTCCTTTTCTATCAAAAGGTGTGTCAACATTCAATCCGGTTGTAAGAATATAGCGCTTTAATCCATATTCCTTCATTACCCGGAGAATATTAAGTGTTGACCTGCAAAAAATCGTGGGCTCGCTGGGAGGGTTTCCCAGGCCGAGGGTACTGATCACGGCATCCGCTTCTCTTAGAAGCTCCTGTATGGACCGCCTTTCTTCAACATTCCCCTGCATGATCTCTATTCGCTCATCGGGTACATTAATGGCTGAGGGATTTCTTACAAGAAGCTTTATACGATAACCCCGTTTCAGGAGATGTTTTACAAGGTAACTTCCGGACTTTCCTGTGCCGCCAATAACGGCTACTTTTCTATGTTCTTTCATCATGCTCTTTATAAAATATCATTTCAATAATTATTCGCTGCCGACTTGAATAGCAGGATCTCACAGAACAGTCGCCTGGCCTGTGAATTGAGAAAGTGATATTTATAAAGAGATTTTAATAGTCCGAATATCGATAAAAAAGTTAAGACCCAAAACTCTCCTCAGTCTAATGCTAACGAAAGATGATAAAAGGAAATAGCTGAAAGCCACGCTCAAATGATCAATCTCCTGCATCGGGAACCCAACATCAACACTTTCTGAAAAAAAAATTTAGCTGCGCGCTTATTTATTCCATTTTTATTACTACATTCGTAGTACAATAACTACTCGAATAGTAATGAGCAATCTCACTAAAACCGAAGAGCAGATCATGAAGCATCTCTGGAAGCTTGAAAAGGGGTATATGAAAGATCTGGTCGAAGCGTTTCCGGATCCGAAGCCGGCATATACGACCATTGCCACTATTCTTACGCGAATGATCGGCAAGGGATATGTAGGCTTTACACAGCATGGCAAAGTACGGGAATACTTTCCGAAGCTAAAAAAGGCGGGATATTTCAAAGACCATGTAAACCAGCTCATCAAAAACTTCTTCGACGATTCTACGGCCCAGTTCGCGTCTTTCTTTGCCTCGAAGGCAGACCTTTCGGTAGAAGAGCTGGAGGAGCTGAAGGACCTTATTGAACATCGGATCGAAAAGAAAAAACAATGATCGCTTTCATCGTTAAATCAAGTATCAGCCTGGGGGTTTTGTACGCTTGCTATGATCTTTTCTTCGCCAGGGATAAACGCTTTATGTTTAACCGGTTTTTCCTGCTGGCGGCGATGGCCTTTTCACTGGTGGTTCCATTCATGGCGCTGCCGGCCTTCTTTCAACCCGATTATTTTGACGACAGCCACAGTCAGTTTATAGAAGGCGGTATACAGGTGATGAGAACGGTTGCGAAGACGTCGAATGGAGAACTTAATGCGACAAGCGTACCGGGTTCACTTTTTCTATTCGTTCTCCTTTTCATCTATGCTACCGGTGTACTGGTAATGGCTTTTCGTTACCTGAAAAATGTGCTGGCCATTCAAAGGCTGATTGGCCGCTCAGAAAAATATATTGACAGCGGAGTCCATCTTGCACTTGTGAACCAGCCGGTGAGTCCCTTTTGTTTCGGGCGGTATGTTATTGTCAACAAAGAAGCATACACGAATGGACAAGTTGACGAGGATATTATCCTGCATGAAAAAATTCATGTAAGCCACGGCCATACCCTGGACAATTTATTTATCGAGTGCTTGCTTATATTTTACTGGTTTAACCCGTTGCTTTGGTGTTACCGGAAGGCTTTGCACGCCAACCATGAGTATTGTGCAGATCACATCGCCAGCCGCCGGTCCGGCGTTGATTCCTACTGTTATAAACTGATCGATCTTAGTTCCCGGCGGCAGTGCAATCCGCTGCCCGGGAGCGGTTTTAATTTTATATTAATAAAAAAAAGAATCATCATGATGAATCGTACAAAATCCCCGGTTTTCAGTTTCGGTCGCAAGCTGGCGCTTACAGTTTTCGCCTTATTGACCACGCTGGTAGTTGTTTCGTTTAAGGCCGTTCCGTCTATGAGCGTCCCTGATCCTGGCAGTAACGTTTTTACCGTGGTAATAGACCCCGGGCACGGCGGCAGTGACGCCGGCGCACATAATGTTGGAAAGGACCTCCTGGAAAAGGACCTGGTAATGGAGATCGCCAACGCCATTGAGGCCGTAGATAAGGATCCCGCCATTAAATTTATCTACACGCGGCAGGACGACCAGGCACCTAGTTTGGAAGAGCGTATTCAGGTGGCAAAAGATCACCAGGCAGACCTGTTCCTTTCGCTGCATGTCAATTCCCACAATAATTCCGAAGCAAAGGGGCTGGAGGTTTATTACTCGGAAAAAAATACGGAAAGCCATTTGTCCGAAAACTATTCCAGCCTGTTCGCCTCAGATCTAAAGCTATCGCAAATGCCTGCGACTATACGGAAAGCAAATTTTATGGTACTGCGGAAAAATGTATGCCCCGCGGTGATGCTGCACCTGGGATTCATCTCTAATGACCAGGACGCGGCCTTTCTGTCATCAGAGAAAAATCAACGGAAGCTGGCAGAGGACATTGTGGCGACTGTGACGAAGATCAGCAAGCTCTAGGCCCTAGGTTGGCTTTATGGCCCGGCGTTCCTTACCTTTTCCTGCCATTGAGCCCGACCGGGATTTTCAAATCGCCCTCGTCGTACATATTAATATAGATATCCAGGGTATCCTTGCTTCCTTCCCAATATACCCGGTAGCGGTCAAGTAGTCCTGTATTTCCGAGTAAGCCGTCTGGAGTTTTGAACGGGCAGCAGCTGCCGGCCCTGAAATACTTTAGTTCTTCCCCGTTGGGGCCTGATAGGGCATTTAAGAAACGTCTTTCATTCATGGGGCCGGCCTTTTCTTTTGCACCGCCGACTTTGACAGGGTTGGACTCCTGGTATCCGTAGCTTTCCTCCTCACTTAATTCTTCGAGGAAATAGGCGTTGTCGTCAATATACTGCAGCTGTCGGGTTCTGCTATCTCCGGGGCGATCTACCGAAGCCGGTTTTTTTTGGCTGGCGCAAGCCGTGCAACACAGCGCCAGGACGGTTAAAAGTAAAAATTTATCCATTTCATGTAAGTTTAGTTTAGGCCTAAGGCATCTTTATATAAAAATACGCTTTTTATCTTAAAGAAGATGCCTGAGCCCGGAGCCGCCGGGTTTCAAATCCGGGAAGAAGCACCCTTATCACAGGGAAAACGTAAATTAGGATCCTGTTTAGTATGATGAGAAAAGCAAGCTACCGGGACAAAACCAGGGTTGCGGATATTTTAACCCGCGCCTTCGACGCTAACGAAAGCGTTAATTATGTGATTCCCCGGGATTCCAGGCGAAAGCAACGTATCCGGGCTTTGATGAACTATTCTTTTGATGTATGCTTCGCGTTTGGAGACGTATTTTTATCCCATGACGGGAATGCCTGCGCTTTGGTCATGTACCCCGATAAAAAGAAAACGACCCTGCGATCCGTTTTCCTCGACGCCAGGTTGGTCTGTTCGGGTACGGGTATACGGAATATTAAAAAAGTCCTCCGGCGGGAATCCCTCATCAAAAAAACGCAGCCCCGGGAACCTATGTACTACCTGTGGTTTATTGGAGTCGAGCCCGGCCGGCAGCACAGGGGCGCGGGCAGTCGTTTACTCCGGGAATTGATCGATCATAGCGAGGAGATGCGGCGCGCCATGTTCCTGGAAACTTCCACACGCAGGAACCTGCCATGGTACGAACAGTTCGGCCTGAAGGTGTATGCCGAACTGGATCTTGGTTATACGCTGTATTTTCTTAGGCGGCAAAAGGCATCCGCTGCAACGAATACAGGACGTGGATAATGCTTCCAGTGTTTCCGCATCCTGCAGTACCAGCGCGGCGGAAAATTTTTTCCAGGTTTCCTGAAGGGATAACTGGTCTTCTTTTACCTTAAAACCCACAACTGCGAAAAAAACCAATATGGCAAGCAGGCCACCAGCCACCATGCCCGGGTAAGCGGCCCGGCCAGCAAAACGTTTCATGAGCTACGCATTTTTAATAAATATACGCTGTCATCAGCAAATCTCCTATTCATCAACAAGCCTCATAGCCGGCAATTCAAGCGACAGCTTTTTATTTCTTCGGAAATTCCTACTTTTAGATTTCGCCGTATGATAAAAATTTTAAACCGCCTGAATCATGAAAAATTGCCCCAACTGTAATTCGGAAATGGAAGATCACTTTGAATTATGCTGGAATTGCAATTACAGCCTCAGCCAGGGAAAAGTGGTGGAGATCACGGAATCTTTGCCCGGAACCAGAGAACTCGACTGCCTGCGCTGCGGAATACCAATGATCTATTCCGGGAATTACCGATTTCACGAAGGTGCAAGAATGGGCATACTGGGGAACATTTTCGAGATTTTCCTAAACAGGGAATCATTTGACTTATATCTTTGCCCCAAATGCGGGAAAGTAGAATTTTTCTCTCCGCGAACACCGTAAAACCTGCACTGTACCCTTGTAAACGTAGTATAAATATGAAATTTCCATCCCTGGCCGCCGCTCTGGCAATTTTTCTCTTTACACAATGTCAGATAAAACAGGCAAACCGGCCGAACTCCGGAAGCAGCGATTCCCGGCCCAATATCGTGCTGATCATGGCGGATGATCTCGGATTCTCTGACCTGGGCTGTTACGGAGGCGAAATACAGACCCCTCACCTGGATTCACTGGCGGAAAACGGGCTAAGGTTCAGTCAATTTTATAACACATCCAGGTGCTGTCCTTCGCGGGCATCCCTGCTTACCGGTTTGTATAATCATCAGGCGGGGATCGGTCATATGACCACGGACGAACAGCGGGAAGGCTATCGCGGCCACCTGCTGAAAAGCTCGGTTACGCTCGCGGAAGTATTGAAGTCGGCGGGTTATCATACGGGAATGACCGGTAAATGGCATGTATCCAATACAGTAGTGCAGGAAAACCCCGAAAAGCAGCTGGCCTGGCTCAATCACCAGGAATTTCACCCGGAATTCTCCCCGCTGGAGCAGTACCCGGTTAACCGTGGCTTCGAAAAATATTACGGCAATATCTGGGGCGTGGTGGATTTTTTTGATCCTTTCAGCCTGGTGAACGGAACACAGGCGGTAAGAGAAGTTCCCGATAACTATTATCACACGGATGCGATCAATGATACGGCTTCGGCCTATATCCGGGAATTCGCGCGGGATGACCGGCCGTTTTTCCTGTACATAGCCCATACGGCCCCGCACTGGCCACTGCACGCCTTGCCGGAAGATATCGAAAAATATAAAGACACCTATACAGCGGGCTGGGAGGCCATCCGGGAAGCGAGGTATCAACGGCTGATCGAAGAAGGCATACTGGATTCGTCCGCATATCCGCTGCCTCCGAGGTGGAAGGATGAGCTTAGCTGGGAAGAAAATCCCGATAAAGCCTGGGATGCCCGCGCTATGGCTGTCCATGCAGCCATGATCGACAGGATGGACCAGGGGATCGGCCGCATTATCGATGCCCTGAAAGAAACCGGCGAGCTGGAAAACACCCTCATTGTTTTCCTGAGTGATAACGGGGCCAGCCCGGAGAACTGCATGCGCTACGGCCCCGGCTTCGACCGGCCAAGCCAAACTCGTGACGGTGAAAAAATAGTTTATCCCGTTGATAAAGAAGTGCTGCCGGGGCCTCAGACCAGCTATGCCTCCATTGGCCAGCGGTGGGCCAATGTGGCCAATACGCCCTTCAGGTACTGGAAAATGGAATCTTTTGAAGGAGGGGTACGCACGCCAATGATCGCCTTCTGGCCGGAAGGAATAAAAGCGGAAAAAGGAAGCGTGACCAGGCAAACAGGCCATGTGATGGACTTTATGGCCACCTTCATTGATATCGCCGGGGCAGCCTACCCGGAAACCTATAATGGACAGCAGATCACGCCCCTGCAGGGAAAAAGCCTGAAACCGGTATTCGAAGGCAGGCAGCGCGAAGGGCATCCTTACTTATTCAACGAACACGAGGGAGGCCGCTATGTCCGCTCTTCGGAGTGGAAACTCGTTGCGCCGGACAGGAAAAGCCCCTGGGAATTATATCGAATGAGCGAAGACCGGACCGAAACCAATAATCTGGCGGAACAATATCCGGAAGTCGTGCAGCGCATGGACAGCCTGTGGCAGCAATGGGCCCGGGCAAACCATGTATGGTAATTTCATCGGTTTTAATCATTTGATTAAAATGCTTGCTTAAACTCAAACTTTATTTATATCTTTGCCGGTATAAGATAGCGGAAGGAGCATGGATATGGCAAAAGGCGCAGATAAACAAGAAGGCAAAACTTCCACGGAAGAAAAAATTTCCACCGAGGAAAAAATAAAAGAAGCGGCCAGGAAGGTCTTTACCCGAAAAGGATATGCCGGCACCCGGACCCGGGATATTGCGGAAGAGGCCGGCATAAACCTTGCCCTGCTGAACTATTATTTCCGTAGCAAGGAAAAACTCTTCCACCAGGTGATGGCTGAAAAGATGCGTGAATTGTTCGGCATACTCATCCCTTTTATGAACGATTCTGCCACTAAACTGGAAACTAAACTTGAACTGATCGCCGAAAGTTACATCAATACTATTAACGGCAACCCGGACCTCCCGCTCTTTGTATTAAGCGAGATCAGGAATAACCCAGGCACTTTTATCAAGGGCTTCGAGGTAAAAAGAATCCTGGATTCTACTTTTATTGAACAATTGAAGAAAAAAAGGCCGGACCTGCATCCCCTGCATTTCATTATGAATCTGCTGGGGCTCATTGTTTTTCCTTTTGTGGCGCGCCCGGTTTTCAGGGAAGCCCTGGTCCTCGAAGAGGAAGCTTTCGGGAAACTGATGGAAGAAAGAAAGAAGCTGATTCCCCGCTGGATAAAAACAATGCTGGAAACCAGCTGATTTTTTTGCATGTATATTAATCAAATGATTAAACCAAATGAATAGAAAGGATGATTAAGCAAATTCCGATACAGAAGCGGCTGGCAATTGCATTGTTGGGGGAGTTTTCCTGGTAAGTCAGCCTTCCCTCTTAATGAGCCAGCCTGCAGGGCTCACCAACGTTCCAATGACTCGCGGACAGCAACTGTCTGGCCCGGCGGACGGGCAGCAGCCCTCTCGCCCGGGGACCAGGCAGCAGCCATCTGGCCCGGCAGACGGGCCGCTTACGCTCGAAGAATGTCATGCGCTGGCCCGGGAAAATTACCCGCTTATAAAAAAGCTGGATTTGATCAGCAAAAGCAGTACGTATTCCCTGGCCAATGCCTCCCGCCTGTATCTCCCGCAGCTCAGTATCAGCGGCCAGGCCAGCTACCAGTCCGGAACCGTTAATTTTTCCGATGCGCTTGGAGGCGCATTACCGCCCGGCGTCAGCGTTCCCTCGCTCAGTAAAGACCAGTATAAAATAACCGCAGAGGTAAATCAGACACTTTACGACGGGGGAGCCATCAGTAACCGGCGGGCTGCGATAAAGGCTGGCGATGCACTTGAAAAACAGCAGGTGGAGGTAGCGCTTCATGCACTGAACGAACGCGTAAACCAGGTTTATTTTTCGATCCTGCTTATGGAAGAACAGCTCAGGCAAAACGAGACGCGGAAAGCGGACCTGGAAAGTTCTGCCCAAAAAGTCGCAGCAGCCCTGAAATACGGAACGGCCTTCCTGAGCAATCTGGACGAGATAAAAGCCGAAATTATTAATGCAAACATGGCCAGCATTCAGTTCCACAGCAACCGGAAGGCATACCTTCACATGCTGGGCCTCCTCATTGACAGGGAGCTGGGGGACAGCACCAGGCTGACAATGCCTGCGGCGGCAGTCCCGGAACCCGTTATTAACCGGCCCGAACTGGAACTTTACCAGCTTCAAAAGGACCTGCTGGAGGTGGAAGAAAAGAAATTGCGAACAGCTTACCGGCCGAAGCTGAGCGCCTTTTTCCAGGGCGCCTATGGCAGGCCTACCCTGAACTTCATAGCGGATGATTTCAGCCCCTGGTATATTACGGGCGCCCGCCTGACCTGGAACTTCGGCAGTCTTTATACCTTAAAGAACGACAAGCGGAACCTGGAGATCAGGCGTAAGACGATAGATCTTGAGAAGGAAACCTTCCTGCTTAATACCCACCTTTCCATGCGGCAGGAAAATGAAGAAATAAGAAAATACCGCGAGTTGATAGCAGAGGATGAAAAAGCCATAAAACTGCGCGCTTCGGTAAGGAAGGCAGCGGAAGCCCAGCTGGAGAACGGGGTTATCACCACGCATGATTACATTAACCAATTAAACGCGGAAAACCTAGCAAGGCAAACCCTGATCCTGCATAAGATCCGCCTGCTGCAAGCTCAATACAATTACAGGCATACTACAGGCAACTAATAACCTTCAACATGAAATATATACTTGCATTTACGGTCTTATTATTCGCATCCTGCGGCAACAAGAACGATTACGATGCTTCAGGCCATTTCGAAGCCGACGAGGTGATCGTTTCCGCACAGCAAAGCGGTGAACTCCTGTCTTTTAATGTACGGGAAGGCGACACACTCAGCGCGGGGGCTATTGTGGGCCAGATTGATGTCACTCTTTCCAGGCTGCAAAAGCAACAGGTAGAGGCGTCAATTGCCGCTCTCAAACAGAAAACCAGCAGCCCGGAAGAACAAACCGAGCTGATCAGAAAAGAGCTTGCCGTGCAGCAGGCTGAACTGGAACACCAGCGCCGGGAACGCCGGCGAACAGCCAACCTGGTAAAAGCAGATGCGGCCACGCGCAAACAACTGGATGACATGGATGCGCTGATTGAAAAGCTGGAAAAGCAAATTTCAGCAACCAGGCAGCAGATAGCCTTAAGCAAATCCAATACAGCTACGCAAAACAGGAGTATACTCGCCGAGCAGGCTCCCCTGGAAGCAAGAGTCAGGCAGGCACAGGAACAAATAACCCGCGGGCAGATCGTCAACCCTATTTCAGGCATGGTATTGACAAAATACGCCCTGAAAGGAGAGCTAACCGACATAGGCCGGCCCTTGTATAAAATCGCGGATACCGATACCCTTAACCTGAAGGCCTATGTGACCGGCGATCAGCTCGCGGAAATAAAACCGGGGCAGCAGGTGACTGTAAGGATTGATCAAAGCGATAAGGAATATAAAACCTATCCTGGAATTATTGCCTGGATCGCCGCTAAATCAGAGTTTACGCCAAAGACCATCCAGACAAAAGATGAACGCGCCAGCCTCGTATATGCTCTTAAAGTAAGAGTTAAAAACGATGGTTACCTGAAAATCGGCATGTATGGGGAAGTGCTTTGGGACGAATCCCGCTAAGAAGCTAACGGCTTACCCGCTAAAGTATATGAACATGGCAGCTGTTACGATTGAAAACCTGAGTAAAAGCTATGACCAGGGCCGGATCCTGGCGGTAGACAATGTATCCTTCGAAGTAAACCAGGGAGAGTTATTCGGCCTGATAGGCCCGGACGGGGCGGGAAAAACCTCTATCTTCCGTATCCTGACCACTGTATTGCTGGCCGATAAGGGAAATGCGGCGGTAGCAGGCTTCGATGTGGTGAAAGACTTTCAGGCTATTCGCAACCGCGTTGGTTATATGCCGGGCAGGTTCTCCCTCTACCAGGACCTGACGGTTAAAGAAAACCTGGAATTTTTTGCGACAGTATTCGGGACAAGAGTAGAAGCCAATTATGACCTGATAAAAGACATTTACGACCAGATCAAGCTTTTCAGCGGCCGCCGTGCGGGAAAGCTATCAGGCGGCATGAAGCAGAAGCTTGCCCTTTGCTGCGCATTGATCCATAAACCGGAAGTACTGCTGCTGGATGAGCCCACTACAGGAGTGGACGTGGTTTCACGCAAAGAACTCTGGGATATGCTGGGACGGCTGAAACAACAGGGGATCACCATCCTGGTATCCACCCCCTACATGGATGAAGCCAGGCTTTGCGAGCGCATTGCCCTGATCCAGAAGGGCAGGATCATGTCGGTTAATACGCCGGAAAATATTACAGGCGCATTCCCCTCCCCGCTGTACGCGGTTAAATCGGCCGCCATTTATCAATTGCTGAACGATCTCCGGGAAAGGGAGGAAGTGACCAGCTGCTACGCCTTTGGCGAATACCTGCATGTAACGCTGAAGGGACCTACGTCCGGCGCGCGCGTTGCGGCCGGGGCACCGGGACTGGCAAGGTGGCTGAACACGAAGAGGCCGGAGGTGAACAATTACTGAAAGATATCGCGGAAAAGAAGGGTCATAAGAACGTGGAGTCGCGGAGGATAACGCCAGGGATTGAAGACAGTTTCATCCAGCTGATGAATGAGCGCAATTAAATAAAACATGGCAGAAAAAGCGATCATATGCAAAGATCTGAGCAAGCAGTTTGGCAGTTTCTATGCCGTAAACAAGATCAGTTTCGAAGTAGAAAAAGGAGAAATATTCGGCTTTCTGGGCGCCAACGGCGCAGGCAAAACCACCGCGATGCGTATGCTCTGCGGCCTCTCCTATCCCAGTTCAGGCGAAGCCTCGGTAGCCGGATTTGACGTATATAAACAGCAGGAATCCATTAAAAAGCACATAGGGTATATGAGCCAGAAGTTCTCGCTGTACGAAAACCTGAACGTACTGGAAAACATCGAGTTTTTCGGGGGCGTTTACGGCGTTTCCCGCGGGGAAATCCGGGAAAGGAGCAGGAGTCTTGTTCAAACGCTGGGGCTGGAATCACAGGCAAAAAAGATGGTTGGAGAACTTCCCCTGGGCTGGAAGCAGAAGCTTGCCTTTTCAGTAGCTATTTTCCACCGGCCCCGTGTCGTTTTCCTGGACGAACCTACAGGCGGGGTGGACCCCGTTACCCGGAGGCAGTTTTGGGATATGATCTATGAAGCCGCCGCTTCCGGTATCACGGTTTTCGTAACCACTCATTATATGGACGAGGCCGAATACTGCAATCGCATATCCGTTATGGTAGACGGGAAAATAGAAGCGCTTGACAGCCCCGGCAACCTGAAACAACATTTTTCAGCCGCCAGTATGGATGAGGTATTTTATAAGCTGGCAAGAGGAGCAAGGCGGTCGGCCGATTAAACCCGAAGAAATGAAGCAATTATTCGTATTCATCAGGAAAGAATTTTACCATGTGTTCCGCGACCGCCGCACCTTGCTGATCATGTTCGGACTGCCGGTCGTACAGATACTCCTTTTCGGTTTCGCCCTGACCAGCGAAGTAAAAAATGCCGATATCCTGGTGGTTGACAATGCCGGCGACGCACAAAGCACGCAGCTGATCAATAAAATAACCGCCTCCTCTTACTTTACGATGAAAGGAAAAGCGGCTGGCTACAAGGACGTGGAAGCCGCTTTCAAAGAAGGGACATTAAGTGCGCCCTCATCTTTCCCGCCGGGTTCGGCAGCGATCTGCTTCACCAGGGCGAAACAAGCATACAGATCATCGCCGATGGTTCCGACCCGAACACAGCTAAAACTATTGTGAATTACCTGACCGCCATCATTAACGGCTACCAGGAGGAATTATCCCCTTCGGCCGCCTTTCCCTACCGCATTATCCCTGAAACCCGCATGCTGTATAATGAAGAGGGAAATGGCTCGCTGAACTTCATTCCCGGTGTCATGGCGCTGATCCTGATGATCGTCTGCACCTCCCTGACCTCGGTTTCCATCGTGAAAGAAAAAGAACTCGGAACCATGGAAGTGCTGCTGGTATCCCCTTTCAAACCCATTCTGGTCCTGATCGCTAAGGCCGTTCCGTACCTCGCGCTTTCCCTGGCTAATTTCGCCCTGATCGTCGTCCTGGCGGTATTCGTGCTGGACGTGGAGCTGAAAGGCAGCCTGCTGCTGCTCACACTGGAAAGCACCTTGTTCATTATCACCTGCCTGGCCCTTGGGCTGCTTATTTCCAACGTATGCGATTCCCAGCAAACCGCTCTGCTGCTGTCCATGATGGGCATGATGCTTCCCACCATGATCTTTACCGGCTTTATGTTCCCCCTGGAAAATATGCCCTGGATCTTCCAGGTCATATCAAAATTGATTCCCTCGCATTGGTATTTCCTCATTATAAAGTCCGTCATGCTGAAGGGGCTTGGGTTCGCCTACGTATGGAAAGAAACCCTGGTACTGATGATCATGACCCTGGGACTCCTGAGCGTCGCGTTGAAAAACTTTAAAATCAGGCTGCAATGAACGTATTGAGATTCATATTACAAAAGGAATTCCGCCAGATCTTCCGTGACAGGACCATTCTTGCCATGATGCTTGCCGTGCCTACTATTCAGCTTATCATCCTGCCCCTGGCCATGAATTTCGAAGTTAAAAACGTGAATATTTCCGTCGTGGACCATGATCACAGCAGCTGGTCGCAGAAATTAATCACGAAAATCGCATCTTCCGGCTATTTCAGAATGGTAAGCGCCGATCCATCGTACCAGGAAGCCCTTACCCATATTGAAAAAGGGAGGCCGACCTCGTCCTGGAAATTCCGGCCGGCTTCGAACGCAACCTCGTACGCGAAGGCTCCCAGCAGTTAGGCATCTACGTGGATGCCATCAATGGAACGAAAGCCTTTATCGGGGGAAATTACCTGAATTCCGTCATCAGGGATTTTAACGCCGGCCTGCGCCTGAACGTGCCAGACGCAGGGCAGGCCGGCTTGCCGCCGGCCGCAGCCGCCGCGAAGATCCAGGTCACCTACAGCAACTGGTTCAACCCGCTGGGGGAATACAAGTACTATATCGTTCCCGGTATACTTGTTATTTTACTGACAATGGTGGGCGGTTTCATGTCCTCGCTCAATATTGTCCGGGAAAAGGAAGCAGGCACCATTGAACAGATCAATGTCACACCCATAAAAAAATGGGAGTTCATTCTTGGGAAGCTTATCCCTTTCTGGATCATCGGCATGATCGTTTTCACCATCGGCCTGCTCGTGTGCCGGGGGTGTATGGCATCTTCCCGGAAGGCAGCCTGGCCTTGTTGTACCTTTTTGCGGCCTTTTACCTGGTTGCCGTCCTGGGCTTCGGCCTTTTGGTCTCTACTTACAGCGACAGCCAGATACAGGCCATGTTCATCGCCTTCTTTTTCGTGATGATCTTTATTCTTATGAGCGGCCTTTTCACGTCCGTGGAAAGTATGCCGGCCTGGGCCCGGACCATTGCCAACCTGACCCCTGTCACGCATTTCATCAAAGTAGTACGCATGATCGTTCTGAAAGGAAGCGGCTTTACCGACGTACTTCCCGAATTCCTGTATATTATGCTGTTTGCCGCTATTCTGAATGGCTGGGCCATCCTGAATTACAAAAAAACTTCCTAAGGGGTGGCGCATAAGCGGGCCCCGGAGAACCAAAGAAAGGCGGCCTTCGGCGCTTTCCGGATTTTTTTCTGAGGCGGAAATAGCCGATCTTACGGCGCATTATTGCCGGGCATCTGACCGCCGTGGCGGGATCAGCCGGGCTCCCGGGACCAGGCCGGGAATTATGTCAGGACAGCAAACGGTAACCAGGGCATTAGCATGAATAAAGACCTGTTAAAAGGTATTCTTTTTGTAAGCGCAGGCGCCGCCAGCTACGGCGTTCTGGCCACGATCGTGCGCCTGGCTTATAATGAAGGTTATACAACGGCTGAAGCGACGGTATCGCAATACACGACCGGCCTGCTGGTCATGGGGTTCTCCGTACTATTTAGCGCAAAGGCCAGGCGCGCCGGCGGGAGCGGCGATGGAGTTGCCGCAAGGCCCGGACCCGCGTCTGCCCGGCCTGGCGACGCCGCAACTGAAGCCGGCAAAAGCGACGCCGCCGGCAACAGGAGCTACGCCGACAGCAAGAGTGCCACTACCAGCAAGAGTACCGCCGCCGGCAACAGGAGTGCCGTCTTCCGGCTAATAGCAGGGGGAACTGCCTACGGCCTCACGGGTGTATGTTATTATTTGTCGGTCAGGTATATTCCGGTTTCCATTTGCGTTATCCTGCTGATGCAAGCAATCTGGATGGGAATTGTACTGGACGCCTTGCTGGAAAGGAAATTTCCTGCCCTGAACAAATGCGTGGCTGTGATCGTCATACTAGCGGGAACGTTGCTGGCAACCAACGCCATTGGAAACTTCCATGAATTGGATCTTCGCGGCATCATCTGGGGCATAGGGGCTGCACTTACCTATACAGTCTCACTGTTCGTTGCAAACCGGATGGCCCTCCAAATGCATCCCCGTCAAAAAAGTTTCTGGATATTAATCGGCGGGACTACTATTATCCTGCTCATTTGGTCTGCACAATTATTTTCCGGGTTCCAGTTCTCCATTTTCGGAAAATGGGGGCTTCTTCTTGCACTATTCGGCACAATATTACCGCCGCTGCTCTTAAATACCGGCATGCCTAAAACGGGTATCGGCTTAGGTTCGATCCTGATTTCCATTGAGATCCCTGTTTCCGTCGGAAGCGCCTACCTGCTGCTGAACGAGCAGGTACTGGCCATTCAATGGGCAGGGATCGTACTCATTATCGCCGCTATTATTCTCTTAAACCTTAGCACCTTTAAGAAAGAAATAGGTTCGGGATAGTCATATTTGAGCTATTTCAGTCGCTTTCTGTCAAAAAACACATTCATTTGTCAAAATGTATATGGCTTAAGGCTTGCATTTCACCTATCTTAGCTTTTTCGAAAGAAAGCTAAACCATATAGAACGGCATGAATTTGTTGAGAAACGTACGTTCCAGAACGTCTGCCCTTGCTGCCCTGTGCTTATTACTGGGAGTATTTATTATTGTGAGCGCCTTCGGCGTCGTACAGGAACCCGAACTTCCTCAAATCGCTGCTGAAGCGGCAGAAGAGACAGAGCCGTTCTGGTTGTGGATGCTCCTGGGAAGGTTTCATCCGCTGATCGTACATTTTCCGGTGGGTCTTTTGTGCGTTGCCCTTGTACTGGAACTGATAGACTGGCGCAGTAAATCCGCTGGCTTAAGGAACGGGATCACTATATTATTATGGATTGGAGCTGCAGGAGCAGTACTGGCCGTGATATTCGGCTGGATGCTGGCCGGCAACGAAGGTTACGAGGGAACCAATATTGAAATACACCGCTGGCTGGGCGTAGTGACCATGGCCCTTTCTATCCTTACGTTGCTTTTCCTGAAAAAGGGCTGGATAAACGCATACCGGTACCTGCTGATCATCACCGTGCTGGGCGTATCCCTGGCAGGGCATTACGGCGCCATGGTTACCCACGGAGAAGATTACCTGACCGAAGTACTTCCCACGAGCCAAAGCGCCGGTGAAGAAGGTTCCATTGCCTCCAATAATCCCAACTTTGTTCTCGCCAGCCTGCAGCAGGCCGATACTTTAACGCTGGCACAGCAGCAAGACCTGAACCTGGAAGTAAGGACTATTTTTGCGCATTCCTGCTATAAATGCCACGGTTCGGATAAAGCCGAAGGAGAACTGCGGCTGAACAGCAAGGAAGCCTTTTTAAAAGGCGGGGAAAACGGAGCAATATTCGTTGCCGGCGATCCGGGCGAAAGCGACCTGATACGACGCATCAACTTGCCGGCCGGACACGATGATGTCATGCCGTCCAAAGGGAAAACCCTGAGTGAAAAAGAAATAGAGATCCTCACTTTCTGGGTATCCAAGGGAGCCCCCTGGCCGGACAAGGAAAAAAGCATTTATTATTTGGCGCCCCTGGCGCCCCGCAGTCCCGGGCTGCCTGCGCCTACCGGCGACCTTACCCAGCCCATTGACCTGCTGGTTGACAACTACTTCAGCGAAAACGGGATCGAGTGGAAAGGGACTGTGGACGATCGCACGTATATCCGGCGCGTTTACCTGGACGTGATTGGCCTGCTGCCTTCTCCCGACAGCATTGAAGCATTTGTAAGCAATACCGATCCCGGCAAACGCGAAGCGCTGGTAAAGAACCTGCTGAACCGCGACCACGATTATACGCAACACTGGCTTACCTTCTGGAACGATCTGCTGCGGAATGATTACACCGGTACCGGGTATATTACCAACGGCCGCTTTGACATTACCAAATGGCTTTACAGTTCGCTGCGGGATAATAAACCCTATAACCAGTTCGTGGAAGAGCTGATCAGCCCCAATAAGGAATCGGAAGGATTTATCCGCGGGATCCGCTGGCGGGGCACGATCAATTCCAGCCAGTCAACTGAAATGCAGGCAGCCCAGAACGTTTCGCAGGTATTCATGGGGCTCAACCTGAAATGCGCCTCTTGCCATGACAGTTTTATCAGCGACTGGAAGCTTGACCAGGCCTATGCGTTTGCCAATATTTTCTCCGACACCACCCTGCAGGTGGCCCGCTGCGACAAGCCTACCGGGGAACTTGCCGGCAGAGCCATGCTTTTCCCCGAGCTGGGAACCATCAGCACGGATGCACCCACTCCGGAACGGCTGCAGCAACTGGCCGATTATCTTACCCAGCCCAAGAACGGGCGGCTGTACCGCACTATTGTCAACCGGGTCTGGGCGCAGCTTATGGGAAGAGGGATCATTGAACCGGTGGACATCATGGACAATCTCCCCTGGAGCCAGGATTTGCTTGACTGGCTGGCTACCGACTTCGTGGAGAACGGCTATGATATCAAGCGCCTGATCTACCAGATACTGACGTCTAAAACCTACCAGCTCCCATCGGTTTCGGTGGAAGAAGCAGGAGACCTGCTGGCCAAGGACTACCGGTTCCAGGGCATGCTGCGGCGAAGAATGTCGGCCGAACAGTTCTCAGACGCGGTGAGCAAGGTTTTCACACCTCTTTATACGGATTCAGCCGTAGCCAACAAGCTGCCGCCGGACATCCTGCAGTACGCTCCCTTCACAAGGGCTTCCCTGGTGAAGAACGATCCTTTCCTGAAGGCCCTTGGCCGCCCTTCGCGGGAAACGGTAACCACCAACCGCGCTTCGCAGGCCAGTTTGCTGCAGGCGCTTGAATTAACCAATGGTTCAAAATTTACCGAAGCGCTTCACCAGGGCGCGGCGGAATGGAAAGCAAAATATGCCAGCACGGATTCCCTTGTATCTGTTCTTTATTTAAAAGCGCTGGGAAGGCCCGCAACGGCGGAAGAAATAAACTTCGTGGAATCGGCCATAGGCACTTCACCCACCGAAGAGGATATACAGGACCTGGTTTGGGCGCTTATGCTCGTTCCGGAATTTCAATTGATCTATTAATTTTAAGGAGATAAAAAGATGGCCCCTACCTGGAACAGACGGGAATTTCTGAAACATGGCACCGCAGCTACCCTTGCAGCACTTGCCGCCGGCTCCCCGGTGGCCAGCATGCTGTCAGGCTGCAGCCTCACCGGGAATAAGATAAAATCTACTGCCGATACGGTTATTTTGCTTTGGATGGCCGGAGGAATGGCGCATACCGACACCTTCGACCCAAAACATTATGAGCCTTATGTAAAAGGAATGGATGCCAACCGCGTACTCAGCACCTTTCCCTCTATACCTACATCGCTTGACGGGATCTCCTTTTCTGAAGGCCTGGAGTCTATTGCCGGGCTGATGGACAGGGGAACCCTTATCCGTTCTTATGTAGCGGCCGACATGGGCTTTATCCTGCATGCAAGGCACCAGTATCACTGGCATACTTGCTACGAGCCGCCTCAAACCGTTGCCGCTCCCCACTTTGGCGCCTGGATAGCGAAAGAACTGGGCCCTATGAACCCGGTTATTCCGCCTTTTATTGATATAGGCCAGCGTTTCACCGTAGGCGAAGCGGAAGAGTTAAAAGCCTTCCATACCGCCGGCTTCCTGGGAAGCGAGTATGGCCCCTTCCTGATACCGGACCCCAGCCAGGGCCTGGAAAGCGTCCGCCCCCCGCAGGCATGGACCTGAAACGCTTTGAAGCCAGGAACAAGCTATACACGGAACTGATCAAGAAGAGCCCCATGCAGGATCTGGCCAGCGGCTACCAAAAGGAGTCCCTGATGCGATCCATGGAACAAGCTTATATCCTGCTGAATTCTCCGGAAGCAAAAGCTTTTGACCTGAATTCCGAACCCAAAGAGAGTTACGATATTTATAATACCGGTCGTTTCGGCCTGGGCTGCCTGATGGCAAAACGCCTCACCCAGCAGGGAGCGCGGTTTATCAGCGTGACCACGGAATACGAACCCTTCAAAGGCTGGGACACGCATGAGAATGGCCATACAAGAATGGTCGAAATGAAAAAGCAGATAGACGGGCCCGTGGCGCAGCTGATCAAAGACCTGGAACAATCCGGGCACCTGGATCGCACGCTTATTATCCTGGCCAGCGAATTCAGCAGGGATATGTTAATGGAAGGCCGTCCCGGAGCGACGGTAAAGAACCAGGTGAACCAGCCCGATATTATCAACGAGGAAAAATTTTACGGCATGCACCGTCACTTCACCGATGGTTGTTCCATCCTGATGTTTGGCGGAGGCGTAAAGAAGGGATTCGTTTACGGGAAAACCGCCGACGAGCGCCCCTGCAAAACAATAGAGAACCCTATCCGGATCGAACAACTGCATCAGACCATTTATCATACGCTGGGCATTCCGCCCGAAACCAATTACGTGGTGGAAAAGCGGCCCTTTTACACCACCCCGGACGGGGTTGCCGAACCCGTGTTGGACTTGCTCGCCTGACCCGCCGGACCCTGCCCGGCCCGCGGGATACACCTGCCTGCCGCACCCGACTGGCCCGGACAGATTTGCCGTTCTGAGTCCCCTCCTGGGGAAGGCGCGGCAAATTTCCTGCCGTATCAAAATGTACATCAATATGTCAAAATGTACATAGCATAAGCGCGGTTTATCTTTTAACCTTGCGTTGATACAAGGTAAAAAGTGCCTGCTTAAACAGGCAAAGAGCTAAACCAATTTTATTCAACAATGAAAAGTTTGAAACAATCGCCAGCTGTTGGTCTGGGCGGGATGTGGAAAAGTATGCTCCTGTTTTTCATAGCGGGCATGTTTTCCCTGTCGCTCAGCGCCCAGAACATTGTACTGCAGGGAACGGTGCTGGACAGCGCCGGCGGCGGTCCGCTTCCCGGCGTTTCCGTAAAGGTAAAAGGGGAATCCACAGGTGCTTCCACCGATCAGGATGGCAAGTTCAGCCTGGAAGTGCAGGAACCCGAGGTCGTTTTGGAAGTATCCTTCCTGGGCTATGCGACACAGGAGGTACGGGCGCGCGAGGGGCAGCCTGTAACGATCAGGCTGGCTCCGGATAACCAGGCACTAGAACAGGTGGTGGTAATTGGTTACGGCTCCAAACGCAAACGCGATATCACTTCGGCCGTGTCGGTCATTGATATGGAGAAGATAAAGGACCGGCCCGTATCCAACCTCAACAATCTGATGCTCGGGCAGGCCCCGGGTGTCGTGGTAAAACAAAATACCGGCACGCCCGGTGAAGAGCTGGACGTAAAGATCCGGGGTATAGGTTCGCTGGGGGCCGGAAGCGATCCGCTCTTCGTGATCGACGGATTTGCCATGGGCACCTCCGCCGGCAGGAACCTGAACGCCGCCGATGTGGAAAGCATTACCGTACTGAAAGACGCCGCCTCTACGGCCATCTATGGGGCCAGGGGTTCTAACGGGGTCGTGCTGATCACGACCAAGACCGCGGATGATAATGAGCTGAGCCTGGGCTTCATCGCCAATTACGGGGTACAGAACATCCCCGATTCCAGGCGGATAGAAATGATGAACGGCGTGGAATTCGCCCAGTACAAGAAAGAAAGCTTCATGGACAAGATCCGGTATTTCGAAGGCCGCGAGCCCAGCCTCGAAGAGGTGCCCGAGAGTTACCGCTACCCGGAGCAGACCCAATATTCGACGGACTGGCTGGACGCGATCCTCCATAATAACGCCCCTTTCCAGGATTATAACCTTATGCTTGCATCCGGTAAGGGACGGGTAAAATCCCTGCTCTCCATCAATTATTTAAACCAGGCGGGCGCGGTGATAGAAACCGGTTTTGAGCGCTTTAACGTCAGGGCCAACCTTCGCGGCGATATCAACGAGCATATATCGCTGGGCTGGAACATCGCCGGCGCATTTTTTAAAGAGCAGCATGCCGCCACTACCGGCCGGGATGCCATTATCGGCTCTGCCTTGTGGGCGGATCCCCGGGAACCTATTTATAATGAGGATGGCAGCTTCAATGATTATATAGGAGGCCGGGACGGGGTTTTTGGCACCTCCAACCCGGTCCAGGAAATGATGGAAATGGAAAGGAACAGGACCAATGCCGACGTGATCACCAACGGCTACATCGAATTCAAATTCCTGCAGAACTTTACATTCAGGTCATCGGTGAACGCACGCATAATTAATGAAAAGGACAAGGCATTCCGGCCCTCCACACTGGCCGGCCGAGGCTTTGACGCCCCGCCTCCCCGGGAAGCCTCCCTGAGCCAGGGCCAGTGGGAGACCATCAATGTGGCCGCCGACCAGGTGCTGACCTACGACAGGAGCATGGGCGATCATGATTTCAGCATCATGGCAGGCTATTCCGCCCAGGAAGAAACAATGAAGTGGCTTACTGCCGGGGGCAACGAATTCCCGAACGACATTGTCCGTTTCCTGGGCGCCGCCGAACGGGTCGACGCCGCGTCCGGAGAGGCGAGCTGGAGCATGCTGGCCTATATCGGGCGTGTGAATTACACGTTCATGGATAAATACCTTTTCTCGGCCACTTTCCGCCGGGAAGGCAGCTCCCGCTTCGGCATTAACAATAAATGGGGGAATTTCCCTGCGGCATCGCTGGGATGGAGAATTTCCGAGGAATCCTTTATGGAGAACGCCGCCTGGGTCTCCGACCTGAAATTAAGGGGAAGCTGGGGTGTTACCGGAAACAACGATATAGGCAATTACCGGAGCTTGTCGATACTCAATGCGTCCAACTACGTACTGGGCGGCAATTTTGCAGCCGGCCAGGTACTGGGCGCCTTTGCCAACACGGACCTTGGCTGGGAACAATCCAACCAGACAAATATTGGCCTGGACGCTTCGCTGTTCAGGAACCGGCTCTATTTTACAGCGGAATACTACCACAAGACTACCAACGACATGTTGCTGCCCATCGAGATACCTGTGATCTCCGGCTTCACCACCACTTTTTCCAACATCGGAAAGGTAGAGAATAAAGGGCTGGAGTTCGCGATCGGCTACCAGACCTCTGTAAACGATATCAACCTGTACGCCGACTTCAATATCGCGTTCAACAGGAACAAGGTACTTGAGATCAACGGGGAGAACGACGAGATCCGCAATGGCGGCTTCTACAGCACCTACAACGTTTCCAGGCCCGGCAGGCCCATTGGAATGCTGCACGGCTTCCGGATGCTGGGCATTTTCAATACTCAGAAAGAAATTGACGACTGGGCCGAACAGGATGGCGCGATCCCGGGGGTTTACAAATACGAGGACACCAACGGCGACGGCGTGATCACCTATGACACCCAGGACATGGTCGAGATCGGCAACCCGCATCCCAAGGCCGTATGGGGCTTTACCCTCGGCGGCGATTACCGGAACTTTGACGTTAATCTGCTGTTCACGGGCGCCCAGGACTACGATGTGTTCCGGAATATTGAGGCCACTACGATGAACATGGACGGGGTTTTCAACATCCTGCGGTCCGGCAAGAACCGCTGGAGGTCCGCCGAGAATCCCGGCGACGGCAAGGGTGCAACCACCAATACCTGGAAATGGGAACGTGAATCCAACTCAAGGTACGTGTACGATGCCAGCCATGCCTGGCTAAAAAATCTTACCATCGGATATACCTTCCCTTCGTTCCATAACACAAGGGTCTATTTCAGCGCTGATAACCTGCTGCTGATCACCAACTACCCCGGAAATAATCCGGACGTGGACCAGCGGGGAGGCACACAGCCCGGCGTGGACGATGAAACCTACCCGGTACCCAGGATATTCTCAATAGGCGCTTCCGTAAAATTCTAAATCCAAGAAGATGAAACACAAGATCATATTACCGGGCCTGCTGCTTTCCCTTACCCTGTTCTCCTGCGGCGAGGACTTCCTGAACAAAACGGACCCTACCCGGCTGGTGGAAGATACTTTTTACCAGACCGAGGCCCAGGTGGAACAAGCCCTGAATGGCGTTTATTCCCAGCTGCAGGGTATTATTTCCAACCAGTGGCAGTATAACGAATTCATTACCGATAACACCACCCTTCATTTCAATATAGGCGACCGGGGCCAGGGGCCTTCGCTGGAAGCCATCGAATTCTGGCAGATCAATCCTTCAACAGGCAATATCAATAGTCTGTACAACAGCTATTATGAAACGCTGGTAAATATAAACACCATCCTTTCCAAGCTGGAAGAGAGTACCTTTGATGAAGGGGTTAAAGGCCAGTTCGAAGGGCAGCTCAAATTTTTGAGGGCTTATTATTATTTCAACCTCGTCCAGTACTTCGGACCGGTGATCATTATTACCGAGCCCCTGGAAACCCCTTCCGAGGCCTGGGAATATTCGCGGCAGCCTGTAGAAAACGTATACGAACTGGTAGAAAGCGACCTGGCGGCCGCAGTAGCTTCGCTCCCGGAAAGCTGGGACGCCGCCAATGTAGGGCGGATCACCAAAGGAGCGGCTCTCTCGCTGCTGGGCAAGGTGTATCTTACCAAAAAGCAGTACAGCGAAGCAGTCAGTACACTCAAACAGGTGCTTCCGCTGGGATATGAACTGCTGCCTTCCTATGCAGATGTATTCGACCCTCAGAAAAAGAATCATGCGGAATCCATTTTGGACGTGCAGTTTCAGGGCGGCAATGAGCTGGGTGAATGGAGCAATTTTATTTATACCTTCGCTCCAAGGGAATCGGAGGGGCCGTGATCAATTTTCCCGGCCAGAACGGCGGAGGCTGGAATATACCTTCGCGCGACATGATCGCCGCCTACGAGGCAGGCGATCTGCGCAAGGAAGTATCGCTGAAGGAAGGTTATACCAACCTGGAAGGTGACTGGGTGCCGGTGCCGTTCATCAACAAGTACAATCACCCGCATGCCATCCGGGGACGTACCGATGACAACTGGCCGGTGATCAGGTATGCGGACGTACTGCTCATGCTGGCCGAAGCCATCAACGAGGCTTCAGGACCCACTTCAGAAGCGGCAGGTTACCTGAACCAGGTGCGCGACCGGGCAGGACTGGCCCCGCTGAACGGTCTGGACAAGGATGAGTTCCGGGAAGCGGTGCTTCATGAGAGAAGGATTGAGCTGGCCTTTGAGAACCACCGCTGGTTTGACCTGAAACGGACGAAAACACCCCAGCAACTGGCCGACTTCCTGAATGCCTACGGGGACTTTGAACAAAGCAACCCCACAACGACCAGGGGCGGGATACCTTTCTCTGCGGCCGATTTCGTATTCGAGCCCTACGAGGTGCTATTCCCGATCCCGGCCAACCAGATATTGATCAATAACGAACTAACACAGAACGAAGGTTATCAATAAAAAGACACTCCAAAGTTGTAACAGGGCAGCCGGTGCCGGACGGACGGCCTTCCTGGCCAGGCCGTTTTCACCGGCCGCCCGGTTCTTCGCGGCAATACTGATCTTCGGGGCAATGCTGTTCTGCAGCTGCAACCGCCCTGCTCCGGAGCCAGAGATCAGTACGCTGAGGGAAGGATTTCTCAACCCGCCCGATTCCGCAAGGCCGGGTGTTTACTGGTATTTCATGGACGGAAATCTTTCCGCGGAAGGCATGACCGCCGACCTGGAATCCATGAAGGAAGCCGGGATCGGGTATGTGGTATTTCTTGAAGTAAATGTAGGCGTTCCGAGAGGGCCCGTGGATTTCCTGAGCCCGCAGTGGCAGGATCTGTTCCGGCATGCTGTGCGGGAAGCCGAAAGGCTGGGCATTGGTATTACCCTGGGGGTAGGCCCCGGCTGGACAGGAAGCGGGGGACCCTGGGTACGTCCGGCACAATCCATGCAGCACCTGGTCTCCGCTGCCGTACAAATGCAGGGCGGTGAAAAGAATATTCAGCTGCCGCTTCCTCCGCCCCGGCAGCCTTATTTCGGGGAAGGAACGCTAACTCCGGAACTGAAGGAGCAGTGGAATGAATTTTACGAAGACGTGGCCGTACTGGCCTTCCCAAGTCCGCCTGTTGAACGCCGTATTGAAGATATCGATGAAAAAGCGCTCTATTACCGCGCACCTTATACTTCTGTTCCCGGGGTAAAGCAATTTATACCCTCCCCGGCGGATTATCCGGAAGCTCCGGGCGACGCGCTTATTGCCGCGGAAAACATGATCGATCTGACCGAATACCTGCGGCCCGGCGGTCTCCTGGAATGGGAAGCGCCCGAAGGAGCATGGACGGTGATGCGCTTCGGCCGGCGTAACAATGGCGCCATCACACGTCCGGCGCCCTATCCCGGCCTGGGGTTCGAAGCCGACAAATTCGATACAGTTGCCCTGAACGCGCACCTGGATGCCTATATCGGAACACTCTTTCGTCATATCGGCAAGTTCGACACAGCGTCGGCCGGAGGCTTGAAAAGGCTTCATATGGACAGCTGGGAAATGGGCGCACAGAACTGGACCCCGCGATTCCGGGAGGAATTCATTAAGCGCAGGGGCTATGACCCCCAGCCTTTTTACCCGGTATATGCCGGCTACATCATAGAGAGCGTGGAAATCAGCGAGCGCTTTCTCTGGGATCTGCGGCAAACTTCCCAGGAGCTTGTTCTTCAGTATCATGCCGGCCATCTGAAAGAATACAGCCACCGGCATGGCCTGAAACTTTCCATAGAACCCTACGACATGAATCCCAATGCCGACATGGAACTCGGTGCGGTAGCGGACGTGCCGATGGCCGAGTTCTGGAGCAAGGGTTATGGCTTCAACTCGGCCTTCAGCTGCATTGAGGCAACGTCCGTGGCCCACGTGAACGGCGCCGCTCTTGTTCCTGCTGAGGCTTTCACGGCCGATCATACCGAAGCCTGGAAACAGCATCCCGCATCCATGAAAAACCAGGGAGACTGGGCTTTTGCCACCGGCATTAACCGGCTGGTGTACCACACTTTTCAGCACCAGCCTTTAGCCGACAGCCTGCTGCCTGGAATGACCATGGGCCCTTACGGGGTTCACTGGGACCGCCGCCAAACCTGGTGGCCGATGGCCGGCGCCTATCACCGCTATATTTCCAGGTGCCAGTACCTGCTCCAGCAAGGCAGGACCGTTGCCGATATCCTGTACCTGACCCCGGAAGGCGCACCTCATGTGTTCCGCGCCCCGTCCTCTGCCCTTACCGGTGATGATGTACTCCCGGACCGAAAAGGCTTCAATTTTGACGGATGTACGCCCGGTCAGCTCTACATGGCTTCTGTAAAGGATGGCAGGATCGTATTTCCGGGAGGCGCTTCTTACCGTGTGCTTGTGCTGCCCTATACGCCGGCGATGACACCGCCCCTGCTGGAGAAGATCCGTTCCCTGGTCGGGGCCGGCGCCACCGTAATTGGAGAACCGCCGCTGAGGTCCCCGGGCCTGGAAGATTTTCCGGCATGCGACCGGCAGGTGCAGTCGACCGCACAGGAACTCTGGGGCGGCACAAAGGTGCCTGAAACGCTCACCAGCATTTCCTTCGGCAAGGGCAGGCTGATCTGGGGAGGGCCTTTTCGCCGGGCGGATACATCACTTTACCCGGAATATGCGCCTCTTGCTTCGCTGCTGAAAGATTTGGGCCTTCGGGAAGATTTCAGCGCTGAAGCGCCGCTGCGGTATACCCACCGGACGTCTGCCGGCTGGGACATTTATTTTGTCTCCAACACCAGCCCCGGACAGGTAGAAGTGGAATGTATTTTCCGTTCCGTCAAAGGTCGCCCTGAACTCTGGGACCCGCTGACGGGAGAGACCAGAGCCCTGCCTGATTTCCTTGCGGAGGATGGCCAGACACGGATCCCCCTGCTGTTCGGGCCGCACCAAAGTTTCTTTATCGTTTTTCCGAAAGATGACGTAAAAGCGGGCGGGACCGAAAATTTCCCCTCCCGGATAAAGCTGATGGACATACAAGGCCCCTGGACCGTGGACTTTTCCCCGGAACGTGGCGGGCCGGGAACAGTACAGTTTGACCGCCTGCAGGATTGGACAACACGCCCTGAAGAAGGCATCCGGTATTATTCCGGAACAGCCGTTTACCGGCAGTCCTTTGATTTCAGCATCACAAAGGGCGCCGCGGCATCGAAGGGCGACATCGCGAAGGAGGGCGCTGCAGCCAGTGGCGGCGAAACGGCGCAGGACCATATGGCGGAGGATAGCATCGCAGCGGCCGGCCGGCTGAAAAAGGCAGGAAAGCTGCCGCAAAACACCCGATTTTACCTGGACCTGGGAGAGGTAAACAACATGGCCCGGGTCTACCTGAACGGGCAGGATATGGGGGTAGCCTGGACTGCGCCCTGGAAGGTGGATATTACCCATGCTTTAAAAAACGGCCGCAATGAACTCCGCATAGAAGTAGCCAATCTTTGGCCTAACAGGCTGATCGGGGATGAGCAATTGCCTGAGGACGGAATTCAGAACGGGCAATGGCCCGGATGGCTCACCAAAGGAAAAGGAAGGACCAGCAACCGGCATACTTTTTCGACGTTCAATCCCTATACCGAAAATTCTCCCTTATTGCGATCCGGCCTAACCGGACCCGTGGCCCTTGTGCTGGAAGAATTCCGGTAACCGATTAGGATTTCCCGCGCGGGGCAAAGAGCCGGTTTCTTAAAGTCGGCGGCGTACGCTACATTTGTAGTATGACTTATAAAGGACTTCCGGTTATGCTGCTGCTTGCAGCTTGCACATCTTCTCCGAAGCAAAGTGACACTGATAAGCAAAACGACGCTGCCGGTCAGAACGGGCAGGGTGGAAATGGCAGGGTGGAACAAGCGGCAGCTCCCGACACCTCCGGAATGGTCTGGATCCCGGAAGGATCATTTATGATGGGAACCAATAATCCGGAATTTCCGGATGCGAGCCCTGTTCATCCTGTAACGGTAAACGGGTTTTGGATGGACGCGCATGAAGTAACGAATGCACAATACGCGGAATTTGTAGAAGCTACCGGATATGTTACCGTGGCCGAAAGAGCACTTGATCCGGCGGATTTTCCCGGCGTCGCTCCGGAAATGCTGGTACCGGGATCGGCTGTGTTTTCACCACCGGATCACCGGGTTTCCCTTGACAATCCCCTGCAATGGTGGAGATATGTGCCCGGAGCCAGTTGGAAACAGCCTTTTGGCCCGCAGCAGTCCGGAGAATTAGATCCCGGTGCGCCGGTGGTGCAAGTATGTTATGAAGACGCCCTGGCCTATGCCAAATGGGCAGGAAAAAGGCTTCCAACGGAAGCAGAATGGGAATATGCGGCCCTGGGCGGAAATCCCGGCCATACCTACTACTGGGGCGATGAACTAAAGCCGGGCGGGGAATGGGCAGCTAATATTTTCCAGGGAAATTTCCCAGAAGGGAACACATCTGAAGACGGTTTCACGGGCGTCGCTCCCGTAAAATCTTTTCCTCCCAATCCTTATGGACTATACGATATGGAAGGGAATGTATGGGAATGGTGTAATGATTTTTACCGGCCGGATTATTACCGGAACAGCCCTTCGGATAATCCCAAAGGCCCGGCCGACAGCTATGACCCGGCTGAACCGAATGCCGTAAAAAGAGTGCAGCGGGGCGGCTCCTTCCTTTGCAGCGACCAGTATTGCATCCGCTATAAACCCCGCAGCAGAGGGAAAGGGGAGGTCAGCAGCGCCTCCAATAACCTGGGTTTCCGTTGCGTGGCGGACGCGCCGCCGCCCCCGGAACCAAAAAGTTAAAACCTTTCTTTGCTAACCCAACCTGAAATGAAAATAAGAGGCAATTACTTCGCTCCGGGCCCGCTGACTGACACAGTAAAAACGTTTCGCAGTACCGCTGCTGTGTCTATTCTCCTGCTCGCGGCTGTTCCCGCGAAGGGACAGGTCCGCATAGATTTTGAAAAATACGAGCCGGTTTCAACCCTGGTCGTACCCGGACACCATGTCAGTAGCGCCGCGTTTCCTTTTGTGGATGTACATAGCCACCAGCGGAACATGGACGCGGACCGGCTGGAAAGCCTTGCACAGGCAATGGATACGCTGAACATGCGTGTGATGGTCAACCTCAGCGGGGGCAGCGGCGAAAGTTTGGCACAGCAAACAACGGCGGTAAAGCAGCATTATCCCGGCCGCTTCCTGGTTTTCGCAAATATTGACTTTGACGGCGTTGGCGAAAAAAACTGGACCGAAAATGCAGTAAAGCAATTGGAAGAAGACGTCCGGAACGGGGCCGCGGGGTTGAAAATATTTAAGAACTTGGGTTTCTCAGTAAGCGACCGGGATGGACGCCGGGTGCCGGTTGACGACCCGCGGCTGGACGCGATATGGGAAAAATGCGGAGAATTGAACATTCCTGTCCTGATCCATACCGCCGATCCGGCGCCCTTCTGGCAGGAAGCCGGCGAGCAGAACGAACGCTGGCTGGAACTGATCACCCATCCCCGCCGGAAGCGGGGGGCGAATGATCCCGCACCCTGGGAGCAGCTGATAGAAGAGCAGCACCGGATGTTCAAAAAGCATCCGAATACCACTTTTATTGCGGCTCACTTCGGCTGGTATGCCAACGATCTGAAAAAACTCGACAGCCTCCTTAACGCCATGCCCAATGTGATGATCGAGTTCGGCGCCGTGATCGCTGAACTGGGGCGGCAGCCCCGAATGGCCCGGCAATTCTTTACGAAGAACCAGGACCGCATCCTGTTCGGAAAAGACAGCTGGGTTCCGGAAGAATACGCTACCTATTTCCGCGTGTTGGAAACGGAGGACGAATATTTCCCTTACCATAAGAAATACCACGCCTTCTGGCGCATGTATGGTCTGGGCCTGGAGGAGAACATCCTTAAAAAAGTGTACTATAAGAATGCCCTGCGGGTCATCCCTGCCCTGGATGAAAGCTTGTTCCCCGAATAAGAAACACCTCCGCGTTGCAATTGCTCAACACGGCGCCAGTACTGTGTTAAGCACTAATCCTCGTAGCTAAATGGGTCCAGTTCCCAAAGGTCATCAAAGCGAAGGCTGGAGCTTCGTCCGGTAGCAATATAACCTCTGTTGCCGATAGCGAAGCCTACCGCAGCCTGGCGGGCAGTTCCTTCAAAATATTCCAGCTGTTCCCAGGTGTCTGCCGAAGGATCATATTCCCAAAGGTCATCCAGGTTGCCGGAACTAAGCCCCGTGCAGAGATAGGCCTTGCCGTCAATCACAAAGGTCACCGTGGATTCCCTGGGGCTTGGAGGATCATAAGCATACTCATCGTCTTCGTCTACCAGGTCCCTCTTTTCTGTCCATACATCCTGCTCCGGGTCGTACTCCCATAATTCATCATTATAGCTACCGTTGTCATTGCCGCTGCCCACATATCCTTTGCCGCCGGCGGTAAAGGCAAAGGCATTATTACGCTTGCTGCCGTTAATGCTTACGCGCTGCTGCCATTCCCCGCTCAAGGGATCGTACTGCCAGAAATCCTTCAGGTAGTTCCCGTCATAGCCCGCTCCTACATATCCTTTTTCCCCGATGGAAAAGGCAACGGCGCCGTACCTGCCGCCGGACGGGAGATCCGCAATCTGCGTCCAAACATCCGTTTCGGGATCGTACTCCCAGAAATCCTTAAAATACTGGTTCCCGTTGTAGCCGGTGCCTACGTATCCTTTGCCGTTTGCGCTAAAGGCGACTGCGGCGCTGCGGGCTTCTCCCGGAAAAACAGCGGAGGGGCGCCAGGTATTTTTGCCCGGATCGTATCGCCAGAAATCAAACAAATAATCGCTGCCGTCAAAGCCAAGCCCTACGTATGCCTGGCCTCCAAGGACAAAGCTCACCGCGCCGCTCCTGGCCAGGCCTTCAAACTCTGAACGCTCCTCCCAGACCCCGCGCACCAGATCCTCGTCATCGGTGCTGCAGGAGCTTAGGCCGGGGAAAATCAGCGCCATGCCTATCAGGCTTAATAAGTTAATTGTTCGCATCATACTCATTTTATGTTATTTTTTCGTTCTTATTGACATGGTATGGGTTCTTCTACCTGCCGGGTGTATAATAAATGACCAGCTGAACTTTATGCTGCTTATGGCGGCTGCTTCCGATGCAAAGCCGGGTAACAGAAGTATACAGATCGTTCATTGCAGGGGACAAGAGCAATTCCGCTTTCTGTCCGCCGTAATTATTCAATAAGTCAGCGAAATATGCTGTCAGGGCGAATTTATAATAGGTTTTATCGGGAAATTCCCGGTCATAATTGAACACACCGGTATAAATGCCGCCCGAAGATTCATCCTGAAGCGGGTAAATAGGCACATTATCTTCATTGGTATAGAAAAGCATGAGGGAAGCCGGAAGGTATTCTTCCGACGTAATGCTCTCCGTGACTGGCCTTATCAGCAATTGAGCGGAATGAACGCTCAGGCTGGAATCCCCTGCCGATTCCAGGAAATCCTTCAGGTAAGGGAAGCTTAATTTGGTCATGATCCCGGTCCCCGCCTGCAGGTAGGTTTGTTCAGACGTGGCGGCTGCAGGAAAAAACGGGCTGCCTGGCCCAAGCCCCTCCAGGGGAGTGCCCTCACGGTCTACCGTAATTTCGTTGAACTGCCGCTCAGGCTGGTAAATAGGAAAATCGGTATACTTATCCCTGATGGTACCGTCGTCTTCCGTTTCCCGGTAATAAAGGCGTACGAAAGCTGTATCCGCGCGGTAACTGATCAGGGCGGCGTCTTCTTCAGGGCTGCCGGCCAGCACCAGGCCCTTAAAATAATTGGAAAAGTCCGCTGGCGAGCTGATGCGGTCGTCATCTTCCGCCGAAAGGCGAAGCCATTCCGCCCCAAGCGCGTCGGGCAGGCGGATGTGCAGCGTATCGGAAGAAGGTTCCACACGCACGCGCAGGGAGGCAAGCGGGCTGGAAGGATCATAGTCAAATTGGCTGGAGCTGTAGAGCTGGGCCCCGCTCAAAAGCCAGGAAACGGGAACACCCTCGGGATTCGCGGGCAATTCCTCCGCTTCGATCTCCTCCTGCAGTTCAAACACATTCAGGGTCTGTAAGGCCGTGGTATCCCCGTAGTAATAACCGGAACAGCGGATTACCAGGGCGATGGAATCAAAGACCACCTCCTTGTTCAGGGCAAAGGATGAAGACTCCGGGCTGATCCTGAAATAAGACCGGGAGGACACTTTTCCCAGCCTGCTGTCGTGGTAGCTTCCTACCAGCATTTCATTGGTATTGGAAGTCGGAACCGGCCCGGCATATACGGTGGAAGTTTCTACGGTAATGGTATCCGTCATCAGCACTCCGGAAATAGCATTATCGTCCAGGCTGATGGAACCAGGATTTTCGCAGGAGTACCAGGGAAGCCCGGGCAAAAGTGAAAGAAGGAGAAGGCTGCGGGTTATTTTCATCGTCCTATATGTATCATTTTCCCCCTGCGTTGGTTTGCGGGGTTCAGCTGTTTATTGATCGCATAGGTAAAACTCAGCATGGCATATCTTCCCAGCGACTCTGTGACGGAGCGCTCGATGTAATTGGCTCCGGCCTGCTGGCTCACGCCCAGATCTTTATCCAGCAGATTATCAACCGAGAGGCGGATCTCCCCGCTCTTATTCTTAAATACATACCTTGAAAGAGAAACATCCAGGAGGGGAATTTCCTGGTTGAATTCACCGGGATGGCTGTTGTACAGTAAATAACCGAAATTCACCTCCAGGCCATAGTTTTCAAAAAAGGAGCAGTTGGCCTGCGCCTGGTATCGCTGGTTAATGAAGAGCTGGTCTTCACCGGATTCAAACCTGTTTTGCTGCCGGCTGATATTTCCGCTCAGCGTCAGGTCCAGTAATTCTCCGGGCCGGTAATTGTAGCGCAGCCCGGCCGAAATTTCCTGCTGGCGGGTCCTGTTTTCCGCCCCGTTCAGCAGGCTTGTGCCTCTCGTGCTGTTCGCACCGGCTGAAAAACCAAGCCGGCTGTTTAATTCGCTCAGCGGAAAGCCAAAATTCGCGTTAGCCCGGAGTTCCACCTGTTCGCCAGCGTTCACCGGCTGGGTAGTCCTGACAAACTGTTCATTTACGGTCTGGGAATAGGAAATAGCATCCGTCATATAATTGAGGTCCAGGAACGTAAAGAAGTGAATAAGGGAAGAGGGATCAAATGTCATGAAATGCAGGCGCGCCTGATGCATGTAGGCCGGGCGCAGATCCGGGTTCCCTTTATAAAGATTCAGCGGATCGCTGTTATCCGTTACCGGCTGCAGCTCTTCAATGGAAGGTTCCCGGAGCCGGGTGCGGTAATCAAATTCCAGGTGCCGGTCGCCCGGGAAATCGTAGCGGAACTGCAGGGAGGGTAAAAAGCTTTGAAAATCCCGGGAAATGACCGTGTCCCGCAGCAGAAGCTCCCCGTTCAGGCGGCTTTGCTGGTAATTCATGCCTGCTGTAATGTGATAGGAATTGCCGTTCAGCTGAAAATTCAAGCCCCCGCGCTGGTACCGGTAATCGCTTTCATATTCACTGCTCAGCAGTTCATTGTATGACGGCGCCTGCGGAGTAATATCCCATACATTTCGGGAAACATCGTTCAGCTGCTGCCTGAGTTCGTAATTAAGCTCCAGGAAGACATTGGCGTTCAGCGGTTCCGTATAGGAAAGCCCGGCGCCTACCAGGCGGCTGCCGGCGGACTCAGAATTATCCTGCCGGATCATTTCCGGGGGAAGGTCGCTTTGCTGGAATTCGCTGAGGGCCTCCAGCTCGCCCTCGCGCCGGCTGTCGCCCAGGCCCAGCGTCATATTGGCGGAAAGGGTCCTCCCTGGTTTCCCGAAGCGGCGCCGGTACAGAAGGTCGGCATTGAGGGCAAGATTATTCCCCTCCGCAAGATTCGTTTGCCGGCTGCTGCTTGCTGTTTCGTTATCCGTACCCAATGTCCGGCTGTCGTTATCGGAACTTGTATGTGTTTGATGATAATTGAAGGAAGCGTTTAGCCGGAATGAGTTACTGGAATCGGGCCGGTAGTCCAGGACAGTGCCGGCGCGGTGCCCGGTATGATCGTTTTGCTGCAATCCGTTTTGCAGGAAACGATAGCTGCCGTCCGGCAGGTAATTAATGCGTTCCAGGGACTGATCAGTCTCATGGTTGAGGTAATCCGCAAAGTAATTCCCGCTCACTTCCAGCTTATTACTGAAAGCGTCCCGGAAATTCACGCCGCCCGCCCAGTTAGTCATCATTCCGTTAACCGCCTGGCCGGTATTCAGCGGAGGCCCTTGCGAGCCGGCTGAAGCGCCGGGCCCTGCCTCCCTTGTCTGGATCCTGAATCCCGGGCCTCCTCCTCGCCTGCCCTGGGGTCCATTTGTAAAGCTTAAGTAATCTCCAATGGAAAAGCCCTGTTCATTCGTGTTATTAGCCATTCCCAGGAAGGACAGCTGCTGGCCCTGGTTGAAACGGTTGATACTCGCGTTGCCGGCGAACCGTTCATCGGTACCGCCTCCGGCAGTAATGCTGCCGAAGGTACTCTTCCGGTAACCTTCCTTTAGCTCCAGGTTAATCGTTTTCTGCTCCTGGCCGTCATCAACACCCGTGAACATGGCTTTGTCAGATTTCTTATCAAATACCTGAACATTATCCACAGCCGCGGCCGGAAGGTTACGGCTGGCGATTTTCGGATCGTCGCCGAAAAATTCTTCCCCATCCACCGTTACCCGGTCCACTTCTTCTCCCTGGGCCCGGATAGTCCCGTCAGCGTCCACTTCCACACCCGGGAGCTTCTTCAGCAGGTCTTCTACCGCGGCATTCGGCCTTGTGCCAAAGGCCCCTGCATTGAATTCCAGGGTATCGTTATGGATGCGCATTGGCAGGCGTTTTCCCTGCACCGTCACGCCTTCCAGTTCCTGGGAAGCTGGTTCAAGCGAAATATTCCGCAGGTCCAGTATCCCGCCGTTTTCCGGCGGCGAAACAGTTTGCGCATAAGGCCTGTAGCCAAGGAAGGTGATCTCCAGCAGGTAAATGCCATACTCCAGGCCCCTGATCCGGAAATTTCCCTTACGGTCACTTAACGCAAAACTTACCAGGGAAGAATCGGCCACAGCGGTTAACTGCACCGCGGCGTTCGGCAAGGGACGCCCCAGTGAATCGCTCAGGCGCCCGGTAATCCCAAACTGCTGCCCGAAGGCAGTACAACTGAAAAACAAAAGCAAGCAGGCAAGGAAGCATTTTTTCATTTTACCGAATTTTCCGGCGCCTCAACGGGGCGCTAAAAGATGGAAGCAAATCTATATGCCTGCCAGGCCGGCTGCGGTTAATGGTCCTTAATGAAATGTTAATTAAGGTTAAAAGTCTGCGGGTTATATAAAGAACGCCTTAACTTTGAAGGAATTAGTTTCAAGTGCTGTGTTACTATTAACTTTTAGCGCTGAATGGGCAGGTCAAAAAACACACTGACGCTTTCAATGATGAGCGGCAGTATCATCCTGGTACTGGTTTTACAGGGCTTCTGGCTGAAAAGCTCCTATAAGAATGCCGTGGAGCAATTTGACAGGGAAACAGGCTTTCTGTTCAGAACTACTGTCATGAGCCTGCAGGATTCGCTGATCCGGGAAAATATTGAAATGATCTCCGCTGACAGCCTGCCCGTCCCTTCTCTCCCGGCCCCCGGCCGCTCCGATACTGTTTTTCCCCGTACCTTTTCACGGTCGGTCCTGAACACAGTTCCTGATTCGGCTACTATCTCCATCATTGTTTCTTCCGCGAAAAGGAGGGGCAATGCCGCTTTTGCCCGGCTTCCGGAAGATCGTGTCAGCGATTACAAAGACTCCGTTACCAGTTACTTCATATTACGGGAGGCTGATTCCCTGCGAATCCGGGATATTGAAAAAGAATATCGGGCAGTACTGGATGAGGCAGGTATTTATATTCCGTTTAAGGTAATCAAAACTCCCTTTGATACGCTAATGAGCGATACAAAGGCGCTGTTCCCGCCCCGGACGCTTTACCTCGGACGCAAAGAAGAAGCCGGCGAACAAATTAAAAGCCATTTGCCCGCAATTCCCGGGTGGCGAAAAGATTCCCCCCGCTTTATCACTCATCATGAAGATGAACGCCTGCCCCGCGCGGAGCATGTATTCCTTCCGCAGACAGGTATTGTTTCAGTACAGTTCGAAAAGGCTGCTTCCCGCTGGCTCCTCCTTGGCGAACTGGCGCCGCAGCTGCTCTTTTCGTTAGTGATGATACTGTTCATAGGCATTTCTTTCTATTTCATGTACCGCAGCCTTCGTATGCAGCAGCGGCTGATGCTGCTGAAAAACGACTTTGTGAGCAATATGACTCATGAACTGAAAACACCGGTAGCCACCGCAAGCGTCGCCATTGAAGCGCTCCGTAGTTTCCGGACGCTTGACGATCCGGAGCGTACCCATGAGTACCTGGAAATAGCCCAGCACGAGCTGAACCGGCTTACTCTGCTAACGGATAATATCCTGAAGGCCGCCATTTTTGAAAGCAAAGGCATCGCGATCCATATAGAAACCTTTGAGTTGAAGGAAGTCGTCGCCCAGGTACTCGCATCTATGAAACTGGTATTTGAAAAGAAGCGGGCATCCGTAACTTTTCATGCCGAAGGAGATGATTTCCGCGCCCGCGGAGGGAAAGCACATATTGTAAATTTATTTTATAACCTGCTTGACAACGCCTTAAAATACAGCCCTGGTGAACCTGAAATAAGCGTACGGTTAAAATGCGTGAAAGACGGCGTTTTGCTGAATATCCGGGATAAGGGCATCGGAATCCCGCCGGAATTCCATAAGAAGGTCTTCGAAAAATTTTTCCGGGTTCCCAGTGGTAATGTACACAATATTAAGGGGCATGGCCTTGGACTGAATTACGTGGCAGGAGTAGTAAAAAGTCACGGCGGAACCATCCGGCTGGATAGCCAGCCCGGCAAGGGAAGCACCTTTATCGTTTATCTGCCAAAGCATTATGAAAAGAACTAAGGTGCTTTACATAGAGGACGAACCTGCGCTGGGCCGGATTGTAAAGGAGAGCCTGGAAAGCCGGGATTTTTCTGTAAGCATGGGAACCGACGGCGGTGAAGCCATTGCCTCGTTCCTGAGAAATAAACCCGATATCTGCGTACTCGACATTATGCTTCCTGAAAAGGACGGCTATACCATTGCCAGGGAGATCCGCCGGATAAGCCCTACGGTTCCGATCATTTTCCTAACGGCAAAAACACAAACCGAAGACCTGCTAAAAGGCTTTGAATCGGGTGGAAACGATTATATTCATAAGCCTTTCAGCATGGAAGAGCTGATTGTCCGGATCAGCAACCTGCTGCAGCTTACCAGCGGCCTTTCCAGCCCTTCGCCCGAAATAATTCCGCTTGGCCAGTACACTTTTTTCCCGCTTCGTTATGAACTGCAAAATGGTGCAGACACCCGCAAACTCTCTTACCGGGAAGCAAACCTGCTGATGATCTTCATGGAAAACCGGAATGCCTTGGTTAAACGAAAAGATATTCTCCTGCGAATCTGGGGAGACGATTCCTTCTTTAATTCCCGCACCCTTGACGTATACATTACCAAGCTTCGCGAATATTTAAGAAAAGACCCCTCGATTGAAATCATTACCGTTAAAGGGGTGGGTTATCATTTTGTGGCCTGACCTTTCCGCCTGTTATTTTTTTAAGTAAAGGATCCCGCTTGCCCTCCTTCAGGGCGTAAGCCCGCAGCTGCCTCCTGCAAAGGCCTTCGGCTACCTGATGCAACCGGTGCAGGCGCCGCAGCAGGATTTCAAGTTCATTTTCATTGATCTCGTAGCTCTGGCGATAACGGGCATCGGAATATCCCCTGAAAAGCAGGTCAAACAGGTGAATTTCTTCGGGCGTGTTCCTTGGAAAGATCGCGGAAGGTTCCATGCTGAAAAGCCGGGTATACCGGAGCAGCTTATTCAGGTTATGCGTGCTGGTATGCAGCCCTGTAAATACCCGTATCATGGCTGAGCAAACCCGTTCAGCCGCCTGGTGCAGCATAAATACGGCATGGCGAAGATCCCGGTTGCCTGCGTAGAACTCCGCCCCATTCAGGAACCTGACGGCATCCTGGTAAAGGAGGTCCCAATCCTGTTCGGCTTTTACCGATTTGTTAGCCGGAATTCCGGCAGGGGTCAGGAAAGGCAGATTTGCCTGCCCGTTACTATACAGCAGGTAACCTTCGCTAAAAACCGTGTGAAAAAACGAGCTTCCCTTCCGGAGGAGGTCCCTGATGATATCCATGCTTCGGACGGTAGCGTTCACATGGGCGTAAGACCGGCAGCGGCTTTCGATAATATCCTGCAGTTCATAATCCTCACGCATTTCTCCCGCCGGCGGAATAACCAGGAGGTCATATTCATATTGATAATTCCCTTCTATGCCCTCAGGGGCGAAACAGCTTTTTATCACCGTGCTGGAGGTGATGCTTCCGATGTAAATAATTGCGCTTACATCCAGTGAGTCGGTAATGATCCTTACCAGGTAGTCTAATTGATCCTGTTGGTTGATCGCGGGCAAATGATTAAACGAAGTATGCATTACAATAGGTTTTTGATTGATAAACGATGTTACGGTAAAGATAACTAAAATTGTTTTATAAGCAATTAAAAAGTACAAATAATCCACCATTCCTTTTTCTGAACAATTTTGAGTATATTGCTTCTTAATTAGCCTTCTCTAGGGATGAATGGGAAAAAGCCCGTCTTTAACCGGATCAAAGCAGTACTGGCCGAAAAGGGGAAGACCAACCTTTGGCTGGCACAAAAGTTGGGGATGAATAAAACCACGGTTTCCAAATGGTGTACGAACAGTATGCAGCCTACGGTGGAAACCCTTTTTGAAGTTGCCCGTGCGCTGAATGCGGATGTAAGGGAACTGCTTGTGCCGTCGAAAAATAAAGGATCGGACCAAACCCTTTAAGGCATCGAAACGTTTTCTCAATTAAAAAAGCCATGAAAAGAATATATCCTGTCCTGAGAATTACCCTGTGTGCCTTGCTCATCGCAGCGGCGTATTTACCGGCCGGCGCGCAGGATATGGACGAAGCGGACGTGAAGGCGCTGATCGAAGACAGAAATTTTGTTTTCAAAGCCCAAATGGCGCTGCCCATGGGGGGCAACAGCAGGTACCTGACCAGTTCCTACGATATGAAGGTTTCCGAAGAACGGGTTATCACCTATCTTCCCTATTTCGGCCGGGCTTACCGGGCCCCTTCCGACCTCACAGGAGGCGGCATTGACTTTGAATCCGAGGATTTTGACTATGCCGTCAAGGAACGAAGAAAAGGAGGCTGGGATGTTAAGATCACGCCGAACGACGCAGAAGATGTCCGGCAGATGTTCCTTACGGTTTCTGAGAACGGCTCTGCTTCCCTGCGTGTAAACAGCGACCGGCGTCAGGCAATTTCGTTCAACGGGTATATCACCGAAAAAGAAAAAAGCAAATCCGGCGAATAAAGAAGGCCCTTTCGAAAGCCGTCCGGGAAACGCTGCCGGTTTCGCCTGTTACAGTGGTTTCACTTCAATATCTTTATAAAATACGGTACTTTCCGGATCATGCCCCTGCAGGGCGAACGTTCCGCTGGAAATCCGGCGGCCGTTTGCCTCCGTTACCTGGGCCACGCTGTCCGGTTCCGTATAATCCACTACCGTTTTGTCATTGATTTTGATAATAATATGCTTCCCCCGGACAATGATATGTTCCGTATACCATTCATTATCTTTTACCAATACATCCTTTACGTCGTCGATTCCGTAAAGGCTGCCGGTTCTCCGCCAGTCCGTATGTGAATTATTCACCTGTACCTCGTAGCCCTTTGAGGGCCAGCCGGAGTCCTGGTAAGCGGTATGAAAATAGATCCCTGAATTGGAGCCATGCGTAGTCATCACTTGCGCGCGGAATTCAAAGTCCTTAAAATCGTGGTCCATTACCGGGCCTACATAAAACAAGTGCGCCCTGGGGCCTGCCACCTTAATCATCCCGTCTTCCACGCTGAAGGTGGCGGGATGTTCGGAAGCTTTCCAGCCCTCCAGAGACTTCCCGTCAAAAAGGCTCGTCCACTCTTCGCCGCCGGCATCCGGAGAAGCCGTATTTTCTGCGGCAGCGTTTTCTTTGTCTCCGGAAGCTTTTTGCTTCGAAGCCGTTGAACAGGAAGACATCAGCGCTGCAGCAGCGCATAGGGTTAGGAGTAATTTCATATCGTGTTTATTTCTTCTGTATAAATATA
This sequence comes from Anseongella ginsenosidimutans, assembly GCF_008033235.1. Classification (GTDB taxonomy): domain Bacteria; phylum Bacteroidota; class Bacteroidia; order Sphingobacteriales; family Sphingobacteriaceae; genus Anseongella; species Anseongella ginsenosidimutans. The sequence continues at coordinate 1,050,267 of NZ_CP042432.1, read as the reverse complement.
TTAAACTTATTCTAACCTGGCTTGCTTTTCGAAGCGTTGGTTCCTGCAGCGCTGATGCGAAACCAGGAAGCCGCTTATGTTTCCTGCTTCATCCCGGGTAAATTCTACTGTTTGCATAAACCAGGCCGCCCCCTGAAACGTGTCTTTGGCAACCGGCCTGAGTGCTATCTCGCCGTGCCGCCGGTGCCTGGCCATTAATTTCCCTTCGGCGGGAACGATGGTGTAAACCGCCTCCAGTTCTCCGCTTTTGTACCGGCCGCCGAATTCCTGAAGGGCAGCGGCGTCCGGCGCCGGGTAAGCTGCAGGTTCGGCAGCTCTTTCCTGCTTTACAGGTGTTTTCTGCGGCTCAAGCTGGCCGTCAAGATACAGGTCGGCAATATTATATGCCAGGCGGCCCGGATTCGCGGGGCTGTAATTCATCAGGACCACCACCGAAAAGCCCTGCTCCGGGAAATGTAGTAAAAAGGTATTAAAGGAGGCCCAGGAGCCGCTATGGTCTAATATCTTCAGTCCGCGGTATTGCCCTGCCACCAATCCAAAGGCATAGGATATTTGTTTGCCGTTATTTAGGGAGCCTTGCCGGAACATTCGTTCAATTACCCGTTTTCCGCCCACTTCAGGCTCGCTGAAGTTCATCACCCATTTTGCCAGGTCGTCGATACTCGTATAGAGGGAGCTGGAGCCCAGTGCGGTAAGGCCGTTATGTATGGCCAGGAATTTCCCGTTCCCCTGCCGGTGATAACCGTATGCTTTTCCCGGAACCATTTCGGAAGGATCATCATGGAAATGAGTAGATTTCATTCCGAGCGGCTGAAAAATACGTTCATGAGTCCATTCCCGGAACGTTTTACCGCTAACGCGGGCTACCAGTTCCGCCAGCAGGTTGTAGCCCGTATTCGAATAAGTATATTCGGAACCGGGCGGAAAATTGAGGCCCTGCTGGTGATAGGCCATATTGAGGATCTGTTCAAAGGTGATCACATCGTCCATGCGGGAACCCGCCAGGGCCAGCGTTCCGGGCCAGTCCCGGATCCCGCTGGTATGATGCACAAGGTGGCCAACGGTGATCGTATGCCCGAAATCAGGAAGCTCCGGAATATACTTACGGATGTCGTCCTCCAAAGAGATCCGGCCCTCTTCCACCAGCATGGAAATAGCCATCCCGGCAAATTGCTTGGATAAAGAAGCTATGTCAAAAACCGTTGAGGAAGTAATGGGCGCCCGATGCTCCAGGTTGGCCAGGCCATAGCAGCGGCGAAGCAATACATCCCCGTTCCGGACTACCATAACTGCCGCTCCGGGATCATTTGCAGCGTCAATACCGGCAAATAAGCCATCTACTTTAGCTGCCAGTTTAGCCGCCGGATCATTTTCCGCAACCTGTGCAGCGAGGCGCCCGCCTGCGAATTGCAGCAGTAAGAGGAGGACAGCTGATAACGAACTTTTCATATATGCGCTGTGATGGTGCCTGCCAGGCATTGATCTCTATCCCGCCTGGCCGAAAAAGTATAAAAGGATAATCACCAGGGCCACCGCGGCCGACCAGGCAAGTACCGCCCGGGCAGCTGGCCTTTGCCCATTATGTAAAACCCGGATCCCTAAAGGACACATGGCAATACAAAGCCCTGCCGTGGCGATGACAGAAACAACCGTACTGCCTTTAAGCACACCCAGCATAAGCGCTGACATCAGCGCCAGCGCAATAGCGCGGATTAACCCGAGCGTACCGGAGAGATAAGCGCCCGCAGCAAGCAGGATCCAGCCAAGCATAATCGTCCCCGTGAGAACCGATACAATATGGAAGGCTCCGTAGGAACCGGATACCGCGTCTATTGCCGGTTGAAGCCCCTGTACATCAACCAGCTGAAAGGCAAGATGGTCAACTCCTGCGTGAAAGGTCCGGGCAAAAAGCCCGAATAACACGAAAACGCCGCCCCAGATGCCCCAGCCAGGCTTCTTAAGGCCGATCAGGCGCGCCAGCGTAATAACTGCGGGCCATAAAAGAATATTTCCTGCAAGAAAAGCGCTGTATGAAGCAAAGATCAGGGCCGGATGGCTTTCATAGGCTGCCAGCTGGTCCGGGAAGAAAAAAGAAAACTGAATACGCAAAAGTACGCCGGCCAGCAAAAGTACGGGGGCCAGCATCAATGCAAGCCCTCCTACCCAACGGCCGGGAAACCAAAAGTCATTCTCTTTATCCATTATTCTACCCTGAAAATTACTATCTTTCGGTGAGATCAGCAGACAAAAAATGAAAATATTCGGTTTATTTCTCCTGGGGGGCCTGATCCTGGGAGCCTGTGCCGGGGAAAGCAGACGCATTGCCGGCAGCGTTGAACGCCTGGATCCCGGGCTGGACTCCATTATTGGTCCTGACGCCCTTGTGGAAGTTATCGCTGAAGGGTTCAATTGGAGCGAAGGCCCTTTATGGGTGGAAGAAGAAAAAATGCTGTTATTCTCAGATGTTCCGGAAAACATCGTGTATAAATGGACGGCCAAAAAAGGGCTGGAGCCCTACCTTACGCCCTCAGGATATACCGGCAGCCAGCCGCGCGGAGGCGAAACCGGTTCCAACGGATTGCTCCTGACAAGGAAAGGAAAACTACTGCTATGCCAGCATGGCGACAGGAGGCTGGCGATCATGAATGCCCCCTGGACCTTCCTGAGCCCGGTTTTACCCCGGTTGCTGATAATTACGAAGGGAAGAAATTCAACAGTCCTAATGACGCGGTCCAGCGAAGCAACGGCGACCTTTTCTTTACGGATCCGCCCTATGGCCTGGAAAAAAGAGCAAATGACCCGGCCCGTGAAATCCCCTTTCAGGGCGTTTACAAGGTCAACGGGAAAGGGCAGGTAACCCTGCTGACCGATTCCATCAGCCGGCCAAACGGGATTGCACTTACACCGGATGAAAAAACACTGATCGTTGCCAACTCGGACCCTGAAAAAGCTATATGGTATACATTTGATCTCGGCAGCCGCGACTCGCTCGTTAACCCTGGAATACTGATGGATGTGACCGGGGAAGTAAGCCAGGCGCCGGGCCTTCCCGACGGTCTTAAAATAGATAGCGAAGGAACAATTTTTGCCAGCGGGCCGGGAGGTATCTGGGTTTTCGGGAAAGACCGGAAGTTGCTGGGTAAGATAAAAGTAGAAGGTGTTGCGTCCAACTGCGCACTCGACGAAAAGACCAGTACGCTGTATATTACCGCCGACAGCCTTATTTTACGGGTAAAAATGTAATAAAAAAACTACTGCTTTTTTTGGAAAAAGCCGAATTTTTTCACATTAAATTCGTTATTATAAATCATAATTCTGATATTCGGGAAATTTGGAGATTCGTACAGAGAGTTTACATCAGAACCTGCAGCTAACATGAACTTAAAGAGCAGCGCGCCTTTACTTATTTTTCTTATATCAGTTACCCTTGGGGCCGGTTTTATTTTATTTTCGGCCTTAAGTTCGGAACCTGCCGCACCTCCGGCCCCGGTCGTAAAAAAAGCCCCGGTGCCTGCTGTTCCGCGTGAATTTGGCCTCTCGCTGGATTCCTTTAATGTCACTACCTCGACCGTTAAACGTAATGAGTTCCTTTCCAATATACTTCAGCGCCATCAGATTGATCTTTCGGAGATCTCCATGCTTTCACAAAAGGCGAAAGAAGTATTCGACGTAAGAAAGATCGCAGCGGGCAATTCCTATGCGATTTTTACCCCGAAAGTAAATGCCGGCGAGGCCCGCGCAGCTTATTTTGTGTACCAGCCAAACCCGGTTGACTATATTGTATATGACCTCCGGGATTCCATGCGCGTTTACGCAGGCAAGCATAAGGTGACAACCCGTATGAAAACGGTGTCTGGTACGATCAACAGCTCCCTGTATGAGACATTTGAAAAAGGCGGCGCTAATCCGGCGCTGTCCATGCAGCTTGCCCAGGACATTTATGGCTGGGTCATTAATTTTTATGCGATAAAAAAGGACGACTGGTTCAAGGTGCAATATGAACAGTCTTATGTGAAAGGGGAGCCCGTCGGCACCGGACGCATTGTTTCCGCCGTTTTTTCGCATGAAGGCAAAGAATATGACGCCTACTATTTCCGTCCGGACAGTGCATCAAGGGGTGAATATTATGATGAAGAAGGCAACAGCCTCCGGCGGGCTTTTTTGAAAGCGCCCCTGAAGTTCAGCCGCATTTCTTCGCGCTATACGCAAAGGCGGTTCCATCCTGTGCAGAAAAGGTGGAAGGCGCACCTGGGTACTGATTTTGCTGCTCCCAGCGGGACTCCCATCGTTGCTACCGGCACAGGGGTGGTGACCGAATCACGGTATTCCAAATACAACGGCAATTACGTAAAAATACGGCATAACGGCACTTATACTACTCAGTACCTGCATATGAGCAAAAGGGCGGTAAGAAGGGGCCAGCACGTTAGCCAGGGAGAGGTAATCGGATATGTAGGCAGCACCGGTCTGGCCACAGGGCCGCATGTTTGCTACCGATTTTGGAAAAATGGACGCCAGGTTGACGCACTCAAACAGCATTTTCCGCCGGCTGAGCCGGTTGCCGAAGCCCTGCGGCCGGCATTCGAAAGAATGGTAGCATCAGCCCGCCAGGTACTGGCCGGCATTCCGATGGAAACCGGAGAGGGCCCGGAAGAAGAGCTGGCTATGCGCTAAACAATGGTGGGTTTATCCGCCCAGCACTTTGTTCAGATCCACTCCTTTTTTTCTTAGAAAACGCAGATAAGCCACTGGTATAAAGGACATCCGGCCTTCTTCGATCAGACGTACGTCCGTGCGTGTAATACCCGATTCTTCCGTAAAAGCTTCGTAAGAAAGCTTTAATTGCTCTTCTCTGACTTTCTTAAAACGGCTGTAGTCAAAGGGCTTCTCCGGTTCGTTTGTTTGTAGTTTTCGTTTTCCCACAGTGCCAAAATAATAATTTATTGCATATAATTCACCTTTTTATATCCTATTTTTTCATTTTATATAATTCTATTGTAGAAAGCCTTCCATGCGGATTATATTAATGGAATAATATTTGCCTTTTAATCGGCTATATTCCATGGACACTTATATTATTAGTCTTAGCATTATTGGCTTATCAATACTCGGCATGGCGTGCATGCCGGCCATCACGAGGAAGCTCAAAGTTTCTTACGGGCTGCTATACGTATTGGCGGGAATAGTACTATATGCGTTCTTTGGCAAATGGCTCCCCTGGCCCAGCCCGGTATGGCATGAAGATTATGCGATCCATATTACCGAACTGGCGGTGATCATTGCCCTGATGGGGACAGGGCTTAAAATCGACCAGGCTTTTTCTTTCAGAAGATGGCGCATTCCTTTCAGGCTGGTATTCATTACCATGCTGCTTTGCATTGCGGCGGTATCAGGGCTTGGCATCGTGTTCCTGGGCCTCGATCCGGCTTCTGCTCTGCTGTTGGGTGCAGTACTGGCTCCAACTGATCCCGTACTGGCTTCTGAAGTCCAGGTAGGCCCTCCCCTGGAAAAGGAGAAGGATAATATACGCTTTCCCTTAACGGCGGAGGCCGGGATGAACGACGGCATGGCTTTCCCTTTTGTATGGCTGGCAATTATGGGAACTCAGCCATCCGGACAAGCGCCGGACTTTGCTGCCTGGGCGGCATACGACTTGCTTTACCGCCTGGGGGCAGGTATTCTTTGTGGTTACGTGATGGGCCGTTTGCTGGCCTGGCTGCTGTTTCACCTCCCGTTTAAAGGCGAAAAAATGGTTATCCAGGACGGATTTGTGGCTATTTCAGGTACTTTACTGGTTTACGGCCTGACCGAACTCATCCACGGGTACGGCTTTATAGCGGTTTTTGTCGCCGCAGTTACCTTGCGAAACAATGAGATGGAGCATCAGTTCCACCTGAAGCTTCATGAATTCACTGACCAGATGGAGAGAATGGTACTGGCCGTCCTGTTGCTGCTCTTCGGCGGAAGCCTGGTTACCGGCCTGCTGAATAACCTGGACTGGGAAATGGCGATTTTCGGTTTGGCTTTTGTACTGCTGATCCGCCCGCTGGCGGGCCTTACGGGACTGGCGGGGACCGGTTTGCATTTAAAAGAAAAACTAGCCATCAGCTTTTTCGGCATCCGTGGTATAGGTTCCCTGTTCTACCTTTCCTTTGCATTCAACGAAACGGGATTCGGAACGGAAGAGGTGCTTTGGACCATTACCGCCTTCACCATTCTTATTTCCATCGTTTTACACGGCCTCACCGCGGCAGTTAGCCTGGAAAAGCTTCAAAGGGCCGGGTACCGGCGCCGGCGCTAAGCCCGGCAGGCAAGCCGACGAAACGCTCCGGATTATCCAGGGCGGGAACGGCACGGTGGCCAGAGTAGCAGCAGACGGAGGAGCAGCGGCGCGGAAACGGCGTCCAGAGGGGCCGGGCAGTACCGGCGTGAAGCGGAGGGCGGCGGCATTAGGTCTTGGCGGCGGCCCGGGACGGCGACGCTCAGACAGATGTGCGGCCCATGACGGGGTCGGTTTTACGCGGCCCGCCGGTCTCCACACGACCGGCCAAACGTTGCTCAAAGGCCTCGTATCCTTCGGCTGTGAGCCGTAAATCATACCATCCGTAACTCTTTCCGGTATCAATGGTCATCAGGGTCGCGGCGCCGGGCGGAATCAGGGCCGTTTGCGGAAGCATTCCATAATCCTTCCCGCTTAAAGTCAGCCGTACGGCATCCACAGCGGAAAAATTGCGTATTTTTAACCGCAGGCTGTCAGCCAGCGTGCCGGCTTTACGCGGCTCCGGGACATATTCTTCTTCAATTAACAGCAAAGGATCTTTTTGCGTACCCCGGAATGATCGGAAAAAGCCATTCGGACCGTAAACCTCGAGTTCATACACTCCTTCCCCAAAGTTCCCGAGCGGCCAGGTATCCGCCAGTTTGTCACCGGCGGTAACGGCGTAAGCCCAGTTCCGGCATTTTTCATAAACCGCCGGGCCGGGAACGGATTCCGCGGCAAGATAGCTTCCCGGGGCATAAACAAGGAAGGGCGCTCCTGCAGCTTCCTTTCCGAAGGCACTGTTGCCGGCCTGGAAATTTATGGTAAACGCCTGCCTGTCTTTTTCCAGCCTTCCGTTTACGGCGAGCTGATAAGGAAGCGCGCAAGCGTCGCGGATCCCCGGCTCCTGAGCGGGCATGATATCCTCCGGCTGCAGTCGCCGGTTCACCCGGTCTATCGCTTCGGCGGACAACGTTTTATAGCCCGAGGGGAGCTGCCTGAACTTCGCGTTATAAATGCTTTTTATGAAGGCCTGCCGGTTGACAGGAGCCGGATAATCGATCTTTTCGCCCCCGTAAGCCATAAACGCAGACTGCAGGTTGCCGCAAACCGTTCTTCGCCAGGCGGAAATATTGGTTTCCCTCAGGGCTTTGCCGGTTTTCTTCGAAAAGAAGCTTTCCATAAATTGCAGCACCGAGGTATGATCAAACACCTGGGAATTTACTCTTCCGCCCCGGCTCCAGGGTGAAGCCACGATCATGGGAACTCGAAATCCCAGGCCAATGGGGCCTTCCCTGGCGTCTTCCTTGTTTTCTCCCTTTTCCCGGATCTCTTCCTCCAGGGAAACATATTCAGTTTTTGTGTCAATTCCCTCCGATACCTTACCGGTATGCTTCTTGCCGGGAACCGGGGGCACGAAAGGCGCCACATGGTCAAAATAACCGTCATTTTCGTCATAAGTGATCAGGAAGATCGTTTTCTTCCAGGTTTCGGGATCGCCGGTAAGAATATCCATCACTTCCGAAATATACCATGCCCCGTACCAGGGGGATCCCGGATGATCGGAGAAACGCTCAGGCGCAACCAACCAGGATACTGCCGGTAACTGCTTATTCTTCACATCTTCCCGGAACCGATGCAGTACATCGCCGGCGGGAATGCTGGTGTTTCGTTCTTCCCCGTTTTCCTCGTAGGCCAGGTCTTTTAAACGATGATAGTTGGGATCATTCTCGTTCGTGGTAAATGCTCTTCGGTGAATATTCCTGGCCGTTTCGTCGAGCTTCGCAAAATTCTCCGGGCTCCATTTGCTGATCTCCGCGTTCAGCCGGCCGAGCAACGCTTCTTTCTCCCGGTATTCCTTTTCCTTCTCAGGGTATTCCCGCTCCTCCTCCAGGTCGCGGAGTTCCTTCCCGAGCGCTTCCGCTTTCCTGCTGAGTTCCCTCAGGTAGGCAGCTGAATACCGGACATGGTATTGCGTGAACCATTCGATGGGATTATCGGTAAAATTGGCCAGCCAGGCTTCTTCTTCGCCTGAAAGGCCGGTATCCAGGCTCAGTTCATTCTGGTAAATTCGCCAGGATACCCCGTGCCGCTCCAGTAATTCGGGAAAAGCCCGCCAGCTGGCTTCCTTTTCATAAGTAACATCCGAATTCCGGACGTTTGCCGGCGCATTAGTTCGTCCTTCATCCCGGATAGTCCCGCTCCATAAATACAGGCGGTTGGGAGTAGTGCCGGTAAGAGAAGAGCAGAAATATTGATCGCAAACGGTGAAAGCATCAGCCAGGGCATAGTAAAAAGGCAGGTCTTCCCGGTTATAATAACCCATGGTAAGAGGCATGCCTTCAAAATCTTTATTCCCCGGTTTTTTTGCTTCCAGCCATTGGTCCATTTTTCCGGAGTTGCGGGCATCTGTCATGTCGGGCCAGCTATGGGGCAGGCTTCCCATCCAGGTGGCGCGCGTATCTTTAATATTCAGCCGGAAAGGAGCATAGGTTTCTCCCGCCTTATTCCGCTGCAGCCACACTTTATTTCCGCCAGGCTGGCGAAGCGCCCTGGGGTCGTTAAATCCCCTGACCCCCTGCAGCGTGCCAAAGCTATGATCGAATGAACGGTTTTCCTGCATCAGCACCACAATATGCTCCGCGTCATAAAAGGTGGTGCCCGGTCCCGGGTCTATTTCAAAGGCCTTCTTTATGGAGGCGGGCAGCTTATCCCATATTCCCACGCCTCCGGCAAGCAAAGAGGCCTGCCTGATGAATTCTCTCCTGGTTGCGTCCATTCGATTCCTTATTTTTTAACCGGGGCCGGCGGCCGGGCACAGGGTCATAAAGGGCAAGCCCGCTATTTTTTTCCCTCGGTGATCCCCGGCCATTCATCGGTCCTGAACGGATTGGCCGGCAAGCCCTCCGCGTTGTATAAATTCAGTTTCGAAGGATTATCCTGCCAGGCGAAACGCAGCGCCACCGGCTGCGTCACCTCCTCCGCGTGTACTTTCACGGTATTTTCATTGACGATTTCCGCTTCCGCCCAGTGAAACTGCCGGTCTTCCCCGGCAAGCTGAAATTCTCCCAGCGCTTTGGCGCCGCCTTTGGTTTTTAGTCCTTCGCCGGTTGATGAAAACCTTATATAGACATCGCCGTCTTTTATTTTCATGGATTTAAACCGCGGGCCGGAATCCACGATCTTTTCGCCGTAGGTCAGGCTAAGTGCCGAAAGGGCCAGCCTGCGGCCAACTTCCTGCTTATTCCGGGGATGAATATCGTCCGCCACCCCTATATCAATGGCGCTGGCCATGCCGGTATTCTTAACCGCCAGGGTCATATCCTGTGCTTCTCTCAGCTCAGCCCAGTCGGAAGGCTTGGGTTCGTCAAGCGGTTTTCTGAAATTAGCAAGCTGCACGAACAAAAAAGGAAAGTCATCCTGCTCCCATTTATTTCGCCAGTCAAGGATCATCCGGGGGAAAAGATCGCGGTACTGGTAAGCACGGCCGGCATTGGATTCTCCCTGGTACCAGATCGCTCCCTTTATGGGGAAGTTGAGCAAAGGATGGATCATCCCGTTATATAAAAGCGTTGGCTGTGAATTCGGCTGGGTAATTTCCTCGGCGCTAAGATCCTTTACCGCTTCTGCACGGGGGCCGAAGGTTTCCTCTCCCTGTAAGCCATCCTTACTGATCCATGTTTCCACCACCGTTCCTCCCCAGCTGGAATTAATAAGCCCGATGGGTATTCCTTCCGACTGGTGGATTTCACGGCCGAAAAAATAGCCGACCGCTGAAAAGCCGGGAACGCTTTCCGGGCTGCATTCTTCCCATTGCCCGGAAACATCATCCAGGGGCACGCCGGAAGTTTTCTTCTTTACCGTAAACAGGCGGATCTTCGGATAGGATGCATTTTTTATTTCTTCTTCGGGGTTCATAGCCTGCGACACCGGCCATTCCATATTGGACTGCCCGGAACAGACCCAGACATCACCCACCAGGATATTTTTAAGTTCAATGCGGTTATTACCGGAAAGTACCATTTCATAAGGGCCTCCAGCCTTCATTTTTTTCAGGGTAGCTTCCCAGTTGCCTGCCGCATCGGCGGTAGCCTGGTAACTTTTCCCGTGAAAGGTTATTTCAATTTTTTCGCCCGGATCAGCCCAGCCCCATACATGAATGGGCAGGTCCCGTTGCAGCACCATGTTATCGCCAACCAGCTTTGGCAAACGGATATCAGCCCTGGAAGAAAACCCTGCCCCTATGATCAATGACAGGAAAAGTAATATTGCACGCATAATTTAATTTTTGCATGCAATATAAAAAATTCGGCGAAGCTTTTACCAGATGTACACGCGCTCCTCCGGCGGCAGGGAATTCGCTCCCTCGCTGCAGCCCCAGGCATCGTAAAATTCGTCAAGGTTGCTCACGGTCGCATTGATCCGGTAGCGGGCCGGGGAATGCGGATCAGTCTTTACCTGCTGCAATAAGCGTTCATCCGTAATATTGCCGCGCCAAACCTGCGCCCAGCCAAGAAAAAACCGTTGCTTCCAATTGAAACCGTCTATCAGTTCAGGTTCCGGCTTGCCTTGCAGGGAGCGTTCCAGCGCATGGTAGGCCATGGTAAGGCCCGCCAGGTCGGCGATATTTTCGCCCAGGGTCAGCTTGCCGTCAATATACACGCTGTCCAGCACCTCGATTCCGGAATACTGTGCAGCCAGTTTACCGGTAAGCGCGTCAAAATTAGCGCGATCCTCTTCGGTCCACCAGTTGTTGAGGTTCCCCTCCCAGTCAAACTGGGAGCCCTGGTCATCAAAGCCGTGGCTGAATTCGTGCCCGATCACAGTCATGATTCCGCCGTAATTGATCGCATCGTCGGCTTCGGGATTAAAGAAAGGCGGCTGCAAGATCCCCGCTGGAAATACTATTTCATTATTGGTAGGATTGTAATATGCGTTTACGGTTTGGGGCGTCATGTACCACTCGCTTTTATCCACCGGTTTCCCCAGCTTGTCCAGCATTTCCCCATACTCATACTGTGATACGTGCATCACGTTTGCGAACAGGGAATCAGGGTGAATGTCAATGTTCGAATAATCTTTCCATTTATCAGGATAGCCGATCTTATAGGTGAAAGCTTCCAGCTTAGTGAGCGCCTTCTTCTTGGTTTCATCGCTCATCCATTTCAGGTCCAGGATGCGGTCACGGTATGTTTCGCGGAGGTTTTCGATCATTTCCACCATTTTTTCCCTGGATGATTCCGGAAAATGACGGGCTACGAAAAGTTCTCCGAGAGGGAAGCCCAGCATGCTGTTGGTCGTACGCAAAGCCCGCTTTTCCAGGTCTTTCCGTTCTTTTACGCCGGAAAGCACCGTGGAGTAAAAATGGAAGCTTTCTTCCTGGAACTCCCTGGGCAGGAAAGGCGCCATATCGGTCAGTAAATGATAAGTGGCATGTAACTTTAATTCCTCTACCGGCGTGTTCTCCAGCACCTGGTTGAGCCCTTTCAGGTAATCCAGCTGCCGAACCACCAGGGTATCGGCTTTAAGCCCGCTTTCCCCGGTATAAACATCCCAGTTGAAAGCCGGCAGCAGGGCCTTCAGTTCCTGGTAGCTGCGCTTATTATAGGTTTTTACCGGGTCACGCATTTCCACGCGGCTCATTTGTATCCCGGCGATCCTTGTTTCAAAATCTAGTATTTTTTCCGCGTTTTCCCTGGCATGATCGGGCATATAGTCCATTAGCTGGAACATCCGGGTCACATGTTCCACAAATTCTTTACGGATATCTGCGATGCGCGGTGAATTATTTTCGTAATAATCCTTTTCCCTTAAACTAAGCCCGCTTTGCGTAACGTAAAGGGTATTCATGCTGCTGTTGCGGTCATCCGCATCCACGTACATGCTCAAAAAGCTGGTAAAGCCTACCGGCCTCATGGTTCCCACGAGCTTCACGTAATCATCCAGGGTTTCAATAGCGTTGATTTGTTCCAGGTAAGGCTGCAGGGGATCAATGCCAAGAGCTGCTACCTGCTGGGTGTCTGTATAGGAGCGGTAAAAATCAGCGATCAGCTGTTCATTGCTGCCTTTGCTATGATCTTCCTTTTCAAGCAGGCCGTTCACAATCTCCTGAAGCTTGGCTTCGTTTTCTTCAAGCAGGATGTTGAAAGAGCCCCAGCGGCTTTCGGAAGGGGGTATGGGATTATTTTCTTTCCAGGTGCCGTTCGCGAAGTTATCAAAGTCCTGGCAGGGCCCCAGGGTAGTGTCCATATTGGAAACGTCGAAAGCTTCGGGATAGGCGGTTTCCGCTTTTTCCCCGCCCTGTGAGCAGGCATGCAGCAAAAAAAGCCCGAATGCGGCTGCAGGGAGGTGTATAAACTTATTCATTAGCGTTGGTTATTGATTATTCAAACATACTAAGCCACGGTTACAGGAACCGGATGGTAATAAAATAGTTACATTCAAAATTGCTGGAACAATATTTGCCTCATTTTCCGCTGCCGCCTAAACTGGCTGCAGGTCGAATTAATCATTAAAATCTAAGATCATGGCTGTATTAAAAGTAGTTGAACTCATGTCCGATTCTTCACAAAGCTGGGAAGACGCCGTTAAAACGGGTATAGCAAGAGCTTCTCAGACGCTTAAAAATGTACGGTCCGCGTATGTGAAGGATCACAGCGTAACGGTTGACAATAATGAGATCACTTCGTACCGGGTCATTCTGAAAGTCACTTTTGAAGTGGAATAATTATTCCATCCGGACTCCTTCCGAGTATCGCTCCTTACGGATAAACTTGCCCTCGTCGTCATAGTACCGCCAGCGGCCGGTACGCAGGTTATTCTTATACCTGCCGAAAATTTTCAGTTCCCCGCCGGGGTAGTATTCTTTATAGCGCCCGTCTTTCAGGCCTTTCGAGGTTTCCACTTCACTCCGGAGGCTTCCGTTTTCGTAAAATTCCCGGTAAACGTTCTTTTGGAGCTTTTCCACGTAAAAACGTTCCAGGTTATCCAGGGTATCGCTGCCCGCCTGGTAAGGGATTTCTTCTTCGGAAAGCGGCTCGTTTTCAAAATCCAGCCGCAAACGGGTTTCAAAAAGCGGAGCATCTTCGGCCGTCAGCTGCAATCCCACATGCCTGATCGCCTCCACGTATTTGCGGTGGGTCTGAAGGCTGCTCCATGTTTCTCCGGAAGCAAACGTTTTTAACAGCGGGAACGCCTTCAGGCTATTGAAATAGGCGAATACGGTGGAGCGGTTGCCGAAGTTTTTTTCGAACTCCCTGAAATCTTTGTCAGCAGAAAGGGTTAGCTCCTGCCGATGGTCCTCTACCAGGTTTAAGAGGGTTTCGGTACTGTTGCTGAAAAGCACGTAATCGTCTACAATGGTATAGTAAGGTTTCTCCAGCCTCTCAAACATTTTTCCGAAAAACAGCCGGAAAAAGCCGGATAATTCCAGATAGTTGATCGCGTAGCCCTGGTAATTGATCGTTTCAAATTTGAGAGGAGTGTTTTTCCGGACTTGTTCTTTTACCAGGTCAAGGTGTTCCCGGGCATCGTCAATGTCTTTTGCTTTGATAGCAACAACAAACTCCTGTTGCCTGCCCAGGCGACCCGGCTCGTTTTGGGCAAAGACAATTTCCCCGTCCATCCAGCTTAAAAGGTTTTCTTTCACATTGATCTTGAGTCGGCGCTCGATCATGGACACGCCTTCACGGAAGGATTGCCAGCTTGCTTCATCCTGTTTAAGCGTAAGCTCCAGGTTTGCATAAAAATCATCAACATCATTAAATCCAAGCCCAAGGTAAAAGGCGGTGCGCTGGGAAAGGACGCCGGGGGCGTCCATCTTATGCGCTCCCGAACGCATAAGAGTGACCAGGTAAGCATCCAGGGTATCGGCGTAATTAGAAACGCCTTCCAGGACCAGGTCGTTTTTGTCAAATCCGATGTTCAGGCCGCTGTAAAACAAGCTGCTGCAGATATCGTTCACCGCCTGGTTTTCCCCGCCCATGTACAGTTCAAGGTAATTGTCAACATAGCGGTAGTTCAGGTATAGTTTGCAGAGGCCGCGCCCGGGGACCTGCTGCATAATATCAATAAAATTCAGGTCCCGGCCCAGCTGCGGTTCCCGCACCTCGCGGATGGCTGCTTCTACCAGCAATCCTGTATAAGAACACACCAGGTGGTTACGTACGAAGGCAAGGTAAAGCGTTTCCCTTTGCGCGGGATCATAAAGCTCCTTGATCTCCGTATTTTCATAACGCCGGGTGGTTACCCGGTAGTCCAGGGCGCCATACAGTTTATCGAGCTGGTTTTTCAGGGAACCGGTTTTCGAAATATTCTGCAGATCGGCCAGGAAAAGAAAGTCATAGTCTCCCGGCCGTGTAATATGGGCCGAGATCATCAGGTTCCGGGAACCGATAAGATCAAACAACCGGCGGTTTTCCTGAAGCACGGTATCCAGCGAGCCGGCGCTCGCGGCAATTTCTGCGAAAGGCGGGTAACCCTTCATGAACTGCCACATTTCACTATTGCTGAATGTTTTCCAGCTTTCTACCGGCTCATCTGTTTCAAGGATAAAAATGGCATCCCGCGGAACCAGGTAAACCTGCCTGAGGTATTTGTCCGGCAAAAGGAACAAGCGGCCCAGGACGAGCAGCAACAGCACTCCCAGGCAAACAGACAGGCTAATGAGTATTTTCTTTCGCATATCTGGAATTCAGGTTAACGGTCAAGGGTTTCCCCGTATTTGGCGCTCCTGTAGAGCTTATATGCATCGCGAATATAGCGGATCAGGTCATATTCAGTGGCTGTGACAAGAAAACCGTATGATGGCCGGCAGGTTCGCAGGAACTCTTCCAGTTCTTCTTCACGTACATCCACTACCTGTTTTACCTTTTCAGCGGTAAACACCTTGTCGATATACTTTTTCTGCTCGTATTCCAGCAGGCGCGCGCTGAACTCCCGGTCCCAGGGGGTCATCATCCGGCTGATAAAAGCGTTCAGGTCCAGGGAACCGTCCGAGCCGATCGCGTCTTCCAGCGTAGGGGGAGGGCTGGGAAAATACCTTTGGTATTCCTGCCGCAGCAAGAGGGAATCGGCCAGGTAGGACTTCCCGTAAACGGTAACTTCCGGCAGCAGCTCGCTGCTCCCCGGCGGCGGTTCCGGCTTCTTTGACAGCAGTACGCGAAGCATGCCCGCGGAATCCTTCACTTCCAGGCTACGTGTCAGGTAACCGTCTTTCACAAAAGCGAGTATATCTCCCGGACTGGCGACAATCCCAAATTCTCCTTTATACCCGGTAATGGACAAATCCCCGGTGCGTTTATTGATCACGTGTACCAGGCTGACGGGCCTGGTCGTGCCCGAATCGCCAACGGTACCTTCCACTTTCTGCTGCGCCAATGCAGGCAGGCCGGCAAAAAGCAATACCGGGCCTAACCATATCATTCGCCTAAAGCGCCGTCGAAAATACCACCCTGTCATAACCCTATATCATCTGCTCTTGCTTAATATCCCTCTAAATTGGGAAATTCCCGGGACAATCAAAGTTAGTGATAATAATACTTTAGCCGTTGCCGCACTAAGGCTTTAAAGGTAAAGGGAGTATGACAAATTTCACAAAATGCTGTATTTTTACCAGTTCCATCTTTAAATGCCGATTAAATGATAAAAGTTTACGTAAGCTTTTTCCTTTTCCTTCTTGCAGGCAGCATTTCTGAGTCGTTTGCTCAGGCGGCGCTGCAGCAAACAGAAACCACAACGCATGGGCCGCTTGCCGGCGCCAGCCCGGAAGTTGCCGGCACGTCCGGCCCGGCCGCTGATCCTCCGGAAAAGCGAATTAACCTGATTCCCGTTCCCGTGAACATGGAAGCCGGGGAAGGCGTGTTCAAACTCGATTCGGTGACGCCTATCCTGATTGATCCCAACAACGCGAATTTAAAGGACCTTGCCGCTCTTTTTTCTGAAATGATCGCTTTGCCTACGGGATACAGCTTCCCGGTAAGCGCCCCCGGGAAGGTGGAAGGAGGGAAAGGCATCTACCTGGCCTTGAACGATGTACGGGACCAATTGATAGGGGAAGAAGGATATCGCCTGGAAGCAAGCCCCGCCAAAGTAAGCATTCATGCAAATGAGGCTGCCGGGCTTTTTTACGGCATGCAAACCCTCATGCAGTTGTTGCCTGCCGAAATAGCGGCCCGCCGGCACGTAAAAGGAGTACATTGGGAAATCCCCAGTGTGCTGATCACGGATTTCCCCCGTTTTGAGTGGAGAGGACTAATGCTGGACGTGAGCCGGCACTTTTTCCCGGTTCCTTTTGTCAAGAAATACATTGACCAGCTGGCAAAATACAAGATGAATGTGTTTCACTGGCACCTGACCGATGATCAGGGCTGGCGCATTGAGATTAAAAGCCTGCCGAAGCTAACATCCGTGGGAGCCTGGCGGGTACCCCGTACCGGCCTTTGGTGGGAGCGGGACCGGCCTGCGCCGGGTGAGTTACCTTCTTATGGCGGGTATTACTCCCAGGAGGAAATAAAAGAGGTCGTGCGTTACGCGGAAAAGCGCTTTGTCACCGTATTGCCGGAAATAGACGTACCCGGTCACAGCCTGGCGGCCATTGCCGCTTATCCCGAACTTGCCTGCGTGGAGGACACCTATTATGTGAATCCCGGCAGCCGGTACTACGCGGAGATCGACAATAGTCTTTGCGCGGGCAATGAGCAGGTGTATCAGTTCCTGGACAAGGTACTCACTGAAGTAGCGCAGTTATTTCCGGGCAAGTATATTCATATCGGCGGAGACGAAGCTTACAAGGGTTTCTGGAGGAAATGCCCGAAATGCCAGCGTAAAATGCAGGCGGAAGGGCTCAGTAACGTAAACCAGCTTCAGAGCTATTTTATAAAGCGGGCGGAAAAGATCCTGCACGCAAAAGGTAAAAGGCTTATCGGCTGGGACGAGATACTGGAAGGCGGCCTGGCCCCGGAGGCGACGGTGATGTCCTGGAGAGGAATGGAAGGAGGGATAAAAGCGGCTAAAATGGGCCATCACGTGATCATGACTCCCAACAGTCATTGTTACCTTGACCTTTACCAGGGCGATCCGGCGGCGGAGCCGCCCACCTACTCTATGCTGCGGCTGACCGATTCCTATATTTTTAACCCGGTACCGGACGGTGTAAATCCTGAAATGATTCTCGGCGGGCAAGGGAATTTATGGACAGAATCGGTGCCGAACGGCCGCCATGCGGAGTACATGACCTGGCCGCGCGGGCTGGCCCTTGCCGAGGTTTTCTGGTCGCAGCAGGAACGAAGGAACTGGGCGGATTTTATTCGCCGGATGGAAGTTCATTTCAACCGCTTCGATGCAGCCGAAATCAACTATTCAAGAAGCGCCTACGACCCTATTGTGACCCCCAAATGGGGCCCGGATAAAAAGGAAATGCTGATCACTTTAAGTACGGAAATACCCGGAACGGATATTTTCTATACGTTTGACGGCACCTGGCCCGATAAATTCCTGGATCAATACATGGGCGAACCTTTAAGCCCTCCCAAAGACGCCGACACCTTCCGGGTGACCACCTATAAGGATGGCAAAAAGGTGGGAAAAACGATCAGCTTTAAAATACCGGAGCTGTACGGGAAACTGCCCGCTCCTATGTAGTTCCTCTCCCCTTACTTCTGGGGTAAAGGCTTTCCGACCGGAACTGCGCAATCATGCCCCGGCTGCCCGTGCGGCGGATTAAGAGCTACCCTGGTATCCGCTTTTTTGGGAGACAGGTCCTGAGGAGCTGCGGCCGGTGCGGCTGCAGCCGGAAGCGGAGCGCCTACCGCAATATCGCAGCGATGGCCGGGCTGCCCGTGCGGCGGGTTCATCTTAGGAGCAGCGCTGGTGGCCCCCTGCTGAGCGCCGGCGGCTCCCTGCTGGTTGGTTACCGGTACCGGCGGAACTGCTGCGGGGACCTCTTCTTTTGATCTGTTGGTAAGCAGCGCTACTGCCAATATCACTGCCAGGATACCGAGAAATATTTTTAACATTTGCTTTTAATTTTTTGCGTCGTATTTTGCAATCCGGCATCGGTTTGCACCGTTCCAAAGGTAGGCATTCCCTTATTAGAATAAAAGTCCTTATGACACCCGCTGAAGAACCCGGTTTTGCCATGCTGGCCTTTCAATCCGGCCGGAATATGCAGCCCGAATGTACAGGCCTGGCAAATCTCGAATTAAAGGCGCCCATCACCCCGCTCAGTAATTTTCGCATGGCATCGGTGAGTAAACAGTTCACGGCAATGAGCGTACTCATGCTAAGTGAACGAAAGGAATTGCAGCTTGAAGACCCTTTGAAGCGCTTTTTTAGTCCTTTCGCCGCAAACTACCGCGATATTACGATCCGGCAGCTGCTTACCCACACCTCAGGAATCCGGGATTACGAAGCCCTGATCCCTCCGGCCAGGCGAACCCAGCTGCTGGATGAAGATGTCCTTGAACTGGTAAATGCGCACAAGGGCTTATATTTTAAACCAGGACAGCAATTCCGCTACAGCAATACCGGTTACTGCCTCCTGGCCCTGCTTGCCGAAAAAGTTTCCGGCAAGAGCTTCCCTGCACTGATGAAATCCCTGATATTCGACCCGCTGGCCATGAGTACATCGCTGGTTTACGAGCCCGGCTGCACCATCCCGCAGCGCGCCCTGGGGTATGTTCCCGCCGGGGACAGCTCTGAAGGCGGATTCATCTTAAATGATCAAAGCCTTACTTCGGCTACCAAGGGGGACGGCGGCGTTTATACGTCCCTGGTGGATTATCTCAAATGGCACGAAGCCTTATTTACGGAAAAGCTGGTTTCAGCCGGTCTTTTGAACGCCGCTTTTTCCAGCCAGGCGCCCGTTAACAATAGCGTGGGTTATGGCTACGGCTGGTTTTCAGGAAGGGAAAAAGATGGTTCTCAGGCACTTTTCCACTCCGGGGAAACTTCCGGCTTCCTGAATATCGTTTATCGAAATCCTTCAAAAAAACTCCTGATCGCGATTTTCAGTAACCGGAATGACGGCAGCATCAGTCAAAAATTTGAAGCGACAGCCAGGCGGCTGAACCTGGCTGTCCGGCTCGAAGGCTTTACCGCCGAAAACAGGCCTCCGCTCTTCAACTGGCTTTCAGAGCAATACAATTAAAGGAGCCAATTTTGATGCCGGATTTGCGCTAATGAGGCAGCGAACTTGCAGTTTACCAGGCCGGGATCAGGGAAGTTTTACCCAGCGGTTGACCGCGTTGTGCTTCCCCTGGATCACTACTTTATAAAATGAGGAAGGCATGCCGCTCAGGTCAATTTCGGCTTCACCGGCTTTCAGCGGAACCTTTGCCACCGGACGGTATTGATCCTTTCCGCCGGTATAGAAATTGTTGGTCGTACTCAGCCATATTGTGACCTTTCCCTTCTTTTCCGCCGGCTTCCAGGAAACTTGCAGCTTTCCGTTCTCCAGCCGGGCTCCAGGGGACGTGACCGAAATTTTCCCGGTAATGGGAATGCCATCCAGCTCAAATAGCTGATCCCGCGGAACCGGCAGTTCCAGTGACCGGAGCATAGACGGCAGGATGTCCACGATGCCCGGTTCCTGTTCCCGGAAATAATTGTTCAGGCCGGCGGCATTCGTGACGATCCAGGTTTGCCTTTCACGGTCGGATTGCCCGCCGTGGCCCTTTCCGGTGGCGGCATCCCGGCCATGGTCAGTGGTGATATAAATTTCCCAGTCTTCTCCGCGGAAGTTTTCCTCGCGGTAACTGATCGCCTCCCAAAGCCGGCCCATCTGCTCGTCCACGATTTTCACAGATTCATAGAATTGCTTGCTGTCCCCGTAACGGTGGCCCATATCATCGGAATATTCAAGGTATACCCAGGAAAGGTCCGGGCTTTCCGTTTTAATATAATTGACGGCTTCATCTACTACGTGTTCATCGATCTTATGGATGAACAACCTGTCGTTGCCATGAGGAAAACGCGTGGTGTCCAGCTCATAACCATCGAAATGTGCGTCCAGCAGGATATTCCCCGCCTCCGGGAGCCCTTCGCCGATCAGTTTCGTGCGATTATCCAGCCAGGTGGAAAAAACCGCCGTTTTCTTTACCGGATCCAGTTCTTCCGCGAAGCGGAAAATATTATGGTAGTGGTAATTGGGCTCTTCAATGCCATTCCCCCATACGTTGTGTTTATTCGTCCAGGTGCCCGTAATAAGACTATTATAGCCTACGGCCGAAATGGTAGGGCTCTGCGAATAGCCGTCTTTTTCTCCGCCCACATAAGCCCTGGCATAACCGCCTTCCGCGGCAATAGCATCCAGCCGCGGGGTAGGAAGCTTCTCCAGGACGTCGGCGGGAATGCCGTCCACGATGACAAACAAAACCTTTTTCTCCTGCGCCGATAAGCCTCCCGGGAAAAGTAGCATAATCAGAGAGCAGAGCGAAAGAACAAATACTTTCAACAAAACTTTCATAAATCGTTATTTAGCAAGCACAATACTTCTGTTTTTTTATTCCCATCCAAACAGCTGTTCCAGCTCGGGGTTCAGCACCACCTGCTGCCGTGGGATGGGCCGGTAGTAATACTTTGGTTCAATAAACTGACGGGGAGCGGTTTCGGTCACCATGGTTCCCCCGTTATTGCCGTTTTCCAGGTACACCGTCACATCATCGTTGATCGTACCGGCTTTGTAATAGGTCAGCACAACACCAAGGGAATTCTTTTCCTTCTGATCCTCCGCAGGAATATCGCTGTCTTTGTCAATGAGCATAATGTCTTCGATGCCGTCGCCGGTCAGGTCAAATTTGCCGAGCCCCGGAAAATACATCCCTTCAGGTATGTTTTCCAGCAGTTTCCCGGCATGCCAGCGCATCAGGTCATCGTAACGGTATCCTTCCAGGGCGAATTCCACCCTTCTTTCCCGCCTGATCTCCAGCAAAACGCCTTTATTTGTCCCGTCCAGGGTCGGATACTTTGCCTCCAGGAAAGAATCGGGGTTAGCGTTGGCCAGCGCCATATCCAGGCGGGGGAGGCCGGCCCTGTCGCGCAGGAGATTCAGCGAAATGTCCAGATCCGCCTGGGTCAGCTGATCCAGTTCCGCTTTTGCTTCGGCATAAATGAGCAGGGCTTCCGCATAGCGGTAAGCCGGAAAATCCACGCTTCCGTTGATAATACTGCTTGTGCTGTTGCTATACCCCTTTAGCTGGTGGTAGCCGGTAAAATTTTTATTTAAGCGCTGCACGTAAGGGGTTCCGTCCGATTGCCGCACCCAACCAGGGTAAGCAAGGGTTTGCCGAAGTCGTGGATCCCGGTTGCTGAATTCCTGTACAAAGCCAAAGGTTTCATAACCGGGAAGCTCCGTGTAGCGCGTACCGTCGCTGTTGAGGTAGGTTTGCACCAGGTCGCGGGAAGGCGCCTGCTCATAATCCCCGAAAACGGTAGAATTAATATCGCTTCCCCGGTCTTTGTTCACATCGTATATATTGGCAAGGATCACCTCGCTGTTGGACAGCAGGTCCTGGCTATTGAACAATGCCGCATAATCCTGGCCGGGATTTCCCGTGTTATGAACAGCGAAGTTCCCGGACGAGATAATTTCTCCGGCCAGGGAAGCCGCCTTTTCCAGGAAGGCGCCGGCAGAACTTTCCAGGCCCAGTTCGGAATGGTATTTCCGGAAGGTGCCCTCATGCAAAGCCGCGCGGGCGTAAAACAATTTTACGGCCCAGGTATCGGGGGTGCCCGAGGGAACGCTTTCCCTTACACTGGCCGCCGCATAGGCAAGGTCCGCCATGATGCTGTCCACTACCAGCGCCCTCGGATCCCGGCCTTTGTACATTTCTTCGTCTTCGGGATTCAGCGCATGGGAATACCAGGGCACATCCGAGTAGCGCTGCACCATATTAAAGTAGAACACCGCCCGGTAATACCTGGCCAGGCCGGCATAATGCGCTTTCACTTCCTCCGCAACCTCCGCTTTCCCGTAGTTATCAAGGAAATAATTGATGTCCCTGAGCCTGCCCCAGCTCCAGCCGCCGCCGATGGTTTGAGAACTGGGCGTACCGGTCATCATGTTCTTGATCTCAATGGCGGCGGTAGTAGTTGTATTATCGCTGTTTTGATCGGCCTGGTAATCGCCTTTGCCGGGAATTGAAAGCAGCCCGTTTATATAAAGGGACAAGTCTTCTTCCGATTTGAAGAACAGTTCGGGAGAAATATCGGTTTGAGGATAGCGGTCCAGGAAATCCTTCTTGCAGGAAGTAAGCCCCGCAAGGCAACTAATCAAAAGGATAAGTTTTTTCATGACTTAAAGATCAACGTTTAAACCAATTGCGTACTTGCGGTGATAAGGGTATGCCCAGCCGAACCCGTCGGTGATGGATTCCGGATCGAGGTATTTTTTGATCGCGGAAAACTCGAAGATATTTTCCCCCGAAACGAATACGCGAACCCGCCCCATTTTCCATTTATTCGTCAGGCTTTGGGGAAGCGTATAACCCAGCGTGATATTCTTCACGCGCAGGTAAGAAGCATCCTGGAGGTATCCCGACTGGGGAAGGTCCAGGCCCACTTTATTCCCGTTGCCATCCCGGTAATTATTGTCGGCCAGCCAGGATTGCATGACCGGGAAAGCAGGATCCAGGTTTGCATCGGCCAGTCCAGCATCAAGGTAAGCCTGCGAATGCCCCGAGCGCTCCTGCGGGCTATCCCCTTCAGACCGGTAAAAATCCAGGTTCCAGGGATACACATTTGCATAAGGCTGTTGGTAGGGGCCCCAATACAGGTAATGCTGCGGGTAAAAATCGATTTTGCCAATCCCCTGCAGGAAAACGGAGAGGTCTATATTGTTCCAGCTCATATCCAGGTTAAAACCGATGCGGTACCGGGGGCTCGTATTCCCGATTATGCTCAGGTCTTTGGGGTCTGTTTCGCTGATACCCGCTTCTATTTTCCCGTCCCCATTCAAATCTTTGTACTTTGGCCATCCCGGAACAATGTCCAGCGCGCCCCAGGGGATGAGTGAGCTTTCGTCCAGAGCAGCGATCTCTTCCTCATTCCGGAAAAGGCCGTTATTGGTAAGGCCCCATATTTCCCCGATCTCCTGCCCTTCCCGGTAGTTGCCCAGCAGCAGCTGGTCGTTCTTGAACCGGGTGATCTCTGACCGCGAATCGGATAAGATCATCTTGGCGCTCAGGAAGAAAGGCTTGGAAGCCAATTGGTAAGTGTCCATATATTGCAGCATCAGCTCCCATCCCCGGGTGGAAAGATCGGCGGAGTTCTGCCGGGGCGGAGAAGTACCCAGCACAGCCGGCAATTCCACGCCCTGGGTAAGCATGCCTTTCGTGTCCCGCACATAATAATCAAATGAAGCCTGCAGCCGGTCCTTAAAAAACCCAATATCTGCTCCGACGTTCATGGTGACCACCTTTTCCCAGGTATAATTATCCGGGTCTACGTTCAGGGAAGGCGCGCCCGTGATCACCGTTTGCCTGCTGCCGTCTATCAGGTAACCCGACAAGTTCAGCGGAAGCGTTTGCAGGTAGCCAAAGTAATCCACGTCCTGGTTTCCCAGCTCGCCGAGGGAGGCGCGGAATTTAAGCGTGGTGAGCGTGTTTCCCGCATCCTTCAGTAAAGGTTCCTCGCTGGCGATCCAGGCAGCAGATACCGAAGGGAAGAAACCCCAGCGATTGGATGCCGGGAAGCGGGATGACCCGTCATAGCGCCCGTTCCCTTCCAGGATGTAGCGCCCTTTATACGTATAATGAATTCGCCCGAAATAACTCCGGATCCCGTAGCGGGCGTCACCGCCGAAACCCCGGGGAACTTCAATGGTTGCCTCTCCGCTGGTCAGCGCAATAAAGGGTACGGAAGAAGAAATAATACCGTTCCGGGTAGCGCGCACCAGCGACCATTCATAGCTTTCCTGGTTATAGCCCGCCAGCAGCTGCAGGCCGTGATCCCCGAAGTTTTTATTATAATTCGCGTAGAGGTCATATACATCGTGGTTCACATTCCCGTTGGATTCCCTCACCCATCCCGAGCCACCCTCCTCCCGGATATCATCGGGACCAAAGCCGATAGAATATTTTTTTGAGTCGGTATGGTATTTCCATAACTCTCTTTTAAAGCTCGCATTCGCCGTGATCTTAAGCTCACCCTCCAGGAAAGTGGCTTCAGCGCGGATAACATCCTGGAACCCGAACCGGGTACTGACGTTCCTTCCCCCGTCCGTTAATTGAGCGGCCAGCCTTCCCGCCCCTGTATTCGCCCAGGAACCGTCAGGATTTTTGGCTACATCAATTGGCCGGAGGTAATACACATCGGTAACACTGTAGGTGGGCGCATCCCTTTCCGGCTGGTATATATTCAGGTTATTATCCAGTTTCAGCCAGCTCAGCGGCGAAAAATTCAGCCTTGCCCGGAGCGAATAACGGGTCCAGTCATCCGGAGTCAGTTTATTCAGACCGTTTTCGTAGGTATAGTCCGCTGACAGGTAATAACCAATGGGCGCCTTTCCTGCCTGTGCGGAGCCGCTGAAGGCAAGGCTGTGATATTGGGAAAAACTGGATTCATTGAAAAAATAGTCGTTCCAGTTGTTATTCCCCATATAGGCCCAGCGACTTGGATCTTCCGGATCCGGGCGCACTTCTTCAATGGAAGGATCATCCGACCGCGCCCTGGCCCAGCTATAATGCTCATCCGAATAATTCACATAATCCCAGGGAGTATTATTGGTAGAAAGCTCCAGTACCCGGGAAAAGATATACGGATCGGTAACCGGCTCCGGCATCACCGTCCTCCTGGACAGGGAGAAATAGTTATTATAGCTGACGGTCTGCTTCCCTGAAATGTTACCCGCTTTGGTCGTTACCAGCACTACTCCGTAAGCGGCCCGGGCCCCGTAAATGGCCGCGGAGGCCGCATCCCTTAACACGGAAATGGAGGCAATATCCGAAGGGTTCAGCCTTAAAAGGTCATCTGTGGCCGAGGCGATACCGTCTATGACGATGAGGGGCGAGCCGCCGTTAATGGATGTAAACCCGCGTACGTTTATATTGGGAGTAGTGCCTGGCTGCCCGCCGGAATACGTAATGTTAAGCCCCGGGCTTACGCCCTGAAGCCCCTGGAACACGTTGGCCAGCGGTCTTTTTACCAATTCTTCGCCGGAGATCTGGTCCACCGCCCCTGTTACGTTGATCTTTTTCTGCGTACCGTATCCTACAACGACCACCTCTTCCAGCGCCTGCATATCCTGCTGCAGCGCGGCATCCAGTGAACTCCTGCCGTTCAGGGACTCTTCCAGGGTTTTATACCCCACGAAGGAAAAAACAAGGACAGCGTCTGAAGGCACCCCGCTCAGGGAATACCGGCCTTCGGCATCGGTTGCCGTTCCGTTTTGCCCGCCTTTAACAACAACACCCACACCGGGAAGCGGCGTGCCGTCGGCGGCGTCGGTCACAACGCCCGTAATCTGCACCTGCTGAGCCAGGCAAGGCATCCACGCTACCAGGAGGAACAGCCATAGCATTCTTTTCATTTTCAGTTGATTTAGGGTCAGGTTAAAAATCGCGTGGTACAACATGCAGCAAATAAAAGCTTCCGCTGTTAGTTGACCGTCAACACAAACCTAAATAATTATTAGTAGATTGTAAAGTTTTTATTGAATGAATGTTCAATTAATATTTCGGCTAAGTCCTGCTTGGAAAACAGGATTTTTTTAGCATATTAGTACCCAATGGGAAGAAAAAGTTTGAAAGAAGCCCGGCGTTCGGAAATCGTCAAGGTATTTTACCGGGTAGCTAAGAAAGAAGGCCTGGAAAACGTGTCTATTGCAAAAATTGCAAAAGTGATGGATATTAATCCCAGCCTGATCATGCACTATTTCCGGACCAAGGAGGATCTCGTCAGTTCCCTTATCGACTTTCTCCTTGACAGGTGGCTGAAAATATTCGACAGGAATGCCCTGGAAAAGCCCGCGTCGAAAGAAGCATTGATGGAAATGATCAATGCCCTGTTCTCAAAAAAATGGAACGTTTTGTTTGACGACAAGGTTTCTTACAGCTGTTATGCCCTGATATTCAGGAATAAGAAGATCCGCATGCGTTATAAATCGGTTTTGGATTCCCTTCATCATACACTCGCTGCCTTTATTGAAAAATGCCGGAAGGAGAACATCCTGCAGACAGAGGACCCTGTCTTCGCCTCAAGGATCATATTTGCGCTGGTGGACGGGGCTTACTATTACCTGAGCCTGGAGGATGATAAAGATCAATACCGCCTTAGGCTGGAGCAATACAAACAAAGGGCGATCTCTGTATTAAATTTGTGTTAGTGAGGTGGCGCGCCGCCGGGAAGTTGCCCGCCGTTCCTGCGGTTACCGGCCTTCCTCTTCCGGGAGCCGGCAATTATTGCGAAAATGGCGAAACAACCTATTCCCAGCCAAAGAAGGTTGGTCACCACATTGGGGTAATCATTAAAATGAAAAGCATTGGCAATAAGCCCAACGGCTCCGAGTACGTTCAGGAAATGGTATAAAATACTGTCTGATCTCAGTTTACCCAGGGTAAGCAGCAGGTAGGCCAGGATGTACATGGCCGCGCCTACCCATCCGATGATCACGAGCGTCATTTCAGGCCTCCCAGGATCATGGTTGGCATGACGGGTTCACCTGGTGGCCGGGGCCAGAACAGGCACCCGCCGCCGCAGCAATTCAAATACACCGAATAAAAGCGCCGAATAAACCAGGTTGCCCAGGAGCATCTTCAAAAAGAAGGGGAATCCGGCCGCGTAACAGGCCAGCAAACCGCTAAGGCTTCCGGGATACAGGGTACGGTAGAGCGGATCCCACATCCAGGAGGCGAAATCAACGATCAGCCAGAAAACGACAGCGCCGGCAACAGCGGCAAGCAGTACCGAGGTAACGCGTACCTTACGAAGAAGGAGTATGCCGGTCAGCGTAACAGCGATAAAAGCCAGGTAAACGCCTATCATGGAAGAATGAAAAAGAGAAAAGCCTTCCGTATAAGCGGCGTGGATGGTATTGTTAAGGACTACATCGCTGATCCACAGGGAAGCCAGCGGAACCAGGAAAGCCATCCACCGGCTGGCATAGTAAGCCGAGCCAAACAAGGCCATGGCGCCCACAGGCGTAAAATTCCATCCGTGAGGTATAATCCGGCTCAACGCCGCGGTGAGAATGATCCCGGACAACACGATCACACCTGTCCGGTTATTACTGCTGATCTTTTCCATTTGTACTTTATTTCGAAAACGGCTTCAAAATTACTAAAATTATTTCAGCGGCAGGCTGTTATTCTTCCTTGTCCCTTATCTGGTTGAACAGCTTGTCCATCTTTTCCACATATTCATTGGTATCGTCCACAAAAAATTCAAGCTCGGGAACGATCCTTGCCTGGTTGCGGATCCGCTTGCCCAGTTTATAACGGAAATCCGCCGCATGGAGTTTTACTGTGTTAATGGCCTCCTTTACGTCGGGAGCGTTATAAAAACTTAGGTAGACTTTCACGCCAGACAGATCGGGCGTTGCCCGCACCATGGTAACGGTTACCATCACATTAGGAAGAATGTGCTGCATTTCCCGCTGAAAAATATCCCCCAGGTCTTTCTGCACCAGGCGGGCGAACTTCTGTTGTCTTTTACTCTCGGCACCCATTCTGTCAAAAGTAGCAATTATTCCTCAAATTGCGGCGCGCCGGGTGCTGCGAATAAAGGAAACCGTTTGAAACCCGTGTAAACCCTTATAATTGGTACACAGCCCGGCAGGAGTACGGCTTAATATACCGCGTTTAACAGTAATTCTTTACTTTTATCTCCTTATAAATCCCAAACCGATGAAGAGAATAAGCTTTATTGCCCTTTTTACTTTCCTGCTTTGCTGCCGCGCAGCTCTTTCGGCGCAGGAGATCGCCCGCCTCACCGTGGAGCCGGCGCCGCGGGAAAGAAACGATGTGCCTGTTTCCGCCAGCCTGGACAAGATCACCTTCCGGAATGACTCCACCTTGCAGCTTTTCGAGGTAACAAGTTCGGGCAAGGTCCCGGTTGCTTTCCAGGTGGAACACAGCCCCCGGGGAAGGCTCATCTGGTGGATACTGAAGGGCCGGACGCCGGCAGGTAAGGAACGGGTATTTGAACTTGCTTCGGGCAAAGCTTCCGCAACCGGCATGGGCGGCATTACCACAGAACTTGAAAACGGGGGACTCGTGATCCGCACCGGCGGACGCCCTGTTCTCAACTATCAATATGAAACCCTGTATCCGCCCCAGGGCGTGGATACAGCCTATAAACGCAGCGGCTTCATTCATCCGCTATGGAGCCCTGAAGGCAAGGTGCTTACCACGATCCAGCCGCGCGACCACTATCACCATTATGGCATATGGAACCCCTGGACGCATACGGCCTTCCGCGGCGACACCATTGATTTCTGGAATCTTTACCAGCGGGAAGGAACTGTCCGTTTCGCCGGCTTCAGCGAAAAAGAAAGCGGCCCTGTATACGGAGGCTTCCGGGCAAGACAGGAACACGTGGCCCATCCCTACGGCGATAAAACCGTGGCGCTGAACGAAGTCTGGGATGTGCGGGTATTCAACCTGGGGGATGGCATGTGGTTGTGGGACTTCACTACGGAACTTAACTGCGCCACTTCGGACCCTGTCACCCTGCTGGAATATCGTTACGCCGGCTTTGGCTTTCGCGCCACCGAACAATGGACCAACAAGAACAGCAGCGTACTCACGTCGGAAGGAAAAACCCGCAAGGACGCCGATGGAAGCACGGCCAAATGGTGCATCATGAAAGGGGAGGTGGACGGCTCCGATGCAGGCATCCTTTTCATGGGTTACCCTTCCAATTATAATTTCCCTGAACCGCTTCGCATCTGGCCCGAAAACGCCAACGGGGGCCGCGGCGATATGTTCTTTAATTTCGCACCCACAAAGAACATGGACTGGGAACTCGAACCGGGGAAAACCTATGTGCTGCGTTACCGCATGCTGGTATTTGACGGGGATTTAACGGCAGAGCAGGCAGAACAAACCTGGCAGGCCTTTGCGCATGCCCCGGAGGTTACTGTGGAGTTGCCAACCGGCAAAAAAAAATAGGGTACCTTCAATAAACTTTCAGGTTGCAGGGCAATGCTACCTGTTGAAAGGGTATTTCAGCGCCGGGGTTCCTGATCAGGTCCAGGAGCAGGTTGGCGGCTTTTTCGCCGATCTGGTAAGGTTGTTCCTGAATGGAGGCCAGGGGTTGCTTGTCCAGGTACTCGAAAAGGGGCAGCGCGCCGAAACCGATGAACTCTATTGCCTGGCCATCGGTGGCAGCCCTTGCTTTTTTCAGGTACTGCAAGGCGTCCAGCATCACGTAGTCTTTAAAGGCAAGGATGGCGGTGGGAGGCTGGGGGCTTGCCAGCAAGGCCTTGATAGCGCCGTGATTTCCGCCGGAGGTAAGGTCGCTGACTTTTACCAGGGTCGGATCATAGGCGATTTCGTGCTGCAAAAGAGCATCCCTGTATCCGAGAAAACGTTCCGTACTGGCTACCCATGATACCGGACCGTTAATATAACCAATCCTGCGGTGCCCTCTTTTAATCAACAGTTCTACTGCTTCCAGGGCGCCTTTATAGACGTCGCTGGTTACATTATGACAAGGCAGCTGTGTTGGCTTCCGCACAAAAAATACGACCGGCACGCCCGAGCGCTGCAGGTCGGTAATGTGTGAATAATCCGTTGTGTTCTTCGTAACGGAAATGATCAACCCATCTACCCGGTTCCGCTGCATGATTGAAAGCAGCTGCTTTTCCCGCTCCACATTTTCATGCGACTGGCAAATCAGTACGCTGTAGTCATGGTCCATCGTATAATTCTCGATGCCGTTAACCGCCAGGGAGTAAAACTGGTCAAGCAGGCTGGGAAGGATCACCCCCAGCGTGAATGTTTTCTGCTGCTTGAAGTGAATGGCAGCCTGGTTCGGAACATAATGCAGTTCCTTGGCCAGGGCCTTGACCTTTTCCTTTGTGACCAGGCCTATCCCGGGATAATCGTGAAGGGCCTTGGAAACCGTCGAGGGGGAGAGATTAAGCCGTTGGGCCAACTCTTTAATTGTGATCAATGCTGCTTCGCTCCTTTTCTATCTATTTTCCCATGCTAATTTATCAAAAAATTGCGAAAACGATTGAACAAGTACATAATGCCCTTTTTCCGGCTATCTGCGTATATTAGCTGTTAAAGATTGGCGGATACCTGCTGATTATCCGTAATTTCCATTTTTCAAACTTATTCGTTCCTCCAAACTCAATGGTTTAAAGACTTTATGAAATTACTTATAGCTGCTGTTATCATGCTGCTCCAGGTTAGCTGGGCGGCAGGGAATGAGGCATATGCCCAGAACAACGTAAAATGGAAAAAGGTCCAGGTACTGCTTTATACCAAGAACGGGAAAGGCTATGTTCATGACAATATTCCCAATTCCATTGAAGCCATCAAGGCACTGGCCGCCCAAAATGGGTTTAAACTGGACGTTTCGGAAGACCCGGGTGTTTTTACCGAAGAGAACCTTAAAAAATACGACGCCCTTATTTTTTCGAATACCAATAATAATGTCTTTGATACCGATGCACAGAAAGTGGCCTTTATGCGGTACATCCAGGCAGGAGGCGGATTTATGGGTATCCATTCCGCTTCCGGCACCGAACGCCAGTGGAAATGGTTCAAGCAATGCCTGGGAGGCACCTTTTTCTTCCATGAGCCTTATAAGCGGTTTGATGTGGTCATCCTGGACCATTCCCATCCTTCCCTTGCACATTTGCCGGAACGCTGGTCAAAGGAAGACGAATGCTACTACCTGAAAGAAATGAATGTGGACCTCACGGTACTGGCCGTAAACGACATGAGCGTATTCCTGGACAAAGCGAATCCGCGAAGGCCCAACACCTTCGGGAACGTATTCCCATCGGTCTGGTGCCAGGAGTTTGACGGAGGGCGCCAGTGGTATACTTCCCTGGGGCACAATAAAGAAGATTACAAAACCCCCGAATTCAGGCAGCACCTCCTGGGAGGATTGCAATGGGTGATCGGAAAGCAGAAACCGCTGGATTATAGCAAAGCCTATGCAAGCAGTCCCGATGATGAGGTAAGGAAATAAGATATTAAAATTTAAACTAACAGATATGAAACCTAAAAACAATACGCAAACAGGCAGAAGGGATTTCCTGAAGACTTCCCTGGTCGGATCGGCAGCGGCCTTTATGGTTCCCACGATTGTGCCTTCGACCGTTTTCGGGAAAAGCGCGCCCAGTAACAAGATCAATATCGGCCAGATCGGCTGCGGCCGGATCGCGCTGTCACATGATATGCCCTCCACGCTCCGGTATGACGAAGCCAGGATGATCGCCGTTTGCGATGTGGACATTAAAAGAAAGGAAGGAGGCCGGGCCTGGGTAGAGAAATTTTATGCCGACAATAAGAAACCAGGCTATATAGACGTGAAAATGTATGATGACTACAAGGAAATGCTTGCCAATAAGGACATTGATGCAGTCATCGTAAGTACTCCCGACCACTGGCATGCCCAGCCGGCAATGGAGGCAGCGCTGGCGGGAAAACATATTTACCTGCAGAAGCCCACCTCACTCACCATCGAAGAAGGTCGGATGATGAGCGACACTGTTCACAGGACCGGTGTAAAGTTCCAGCTCGGAAGCCAGCAACGCTCCATGGATCCCTGGCCACAGTTCAAGAAGGCCTGCGAACTGGTGCGGAACGGTCGTATCGGAAAACTCCATACCGTAAAAGTAGGGTTGCCCGGCGATCCTGCCGGGGGGAATCCTGAGGAAATGCCCGTACCGGAAAACCTGAATTACGAAATGTGGCTGGGTTCTACCCCATGGGCTTATTATACGCTTGACCGCGTGCATTCGCAAACGGATGTCTTTTCCCGTCCCGGCTGGCTGCGATGCGAACAGTTCGGCGCCGGCATGATCACCGGCTGGGGCGTGCATCATATTGACATTGCCCATTGGGGCATGGGAACGGAATTCTCCGGCCCCCTGGAAATAGAAGCAACTGCGCAATTCCCTGAAAATGGTTTATGGTCCGTACATGGCGATTTTGAAGTAACCGCAAAGTATGCGGACGATATTACCATGCACATCAGCGGAAAGCATCCGAATGGCGTCCGGTTTGAAGGCGAAGACGGCTGGATCTTCGTTACCCGCGGCAATGTGGGCGTAACCGCCTCCGATCCCGGCGCCGGCGACAAGAAATCCTCTCCCTTTATGGCCAGCGATCCCCGGATTTTGAAATCAGAGATCCGCGAAAACGAGCTGCACCTGTACGCCAGCCCCGAGCAGCATAAAAACTGGCTGGACTGCATCATTAACGGACAAACAACCATCAGCCCGGAAGAAGTAGCGCACCGTTCCTGCAGCGCCTGCCTGGTGGCCCATATTGCCATGAAAGTACCCCGCAAGCTGTACTGGGACCCCATCAGGGAGCGCTTCAAGAACGACGATGAAGCCAATAGCATGCTCTCAAGGCCTCAACGCCATCCCTATGGAACAAATTACGTGGTATAATGAAGAAAGCATTGATCATACTACTGAGCATGGCGGCGGCAGGCTGCAGTAAGCCAGGCGGGGATGCTGGCGGGGAACAAGACGGAAAGATCCGGCTCATGACTCTGGATCCCGGTCATTTCCATGCAGCGCTGGTCCAGAAATCGATGTATCCCCAGGTTGATTCCGTAGTACATGTGTATGCGCCGGAAGGCCCGGAGCTGAAAGCCCATATGTCGCTCATTGAGCTGTACAATACCCGCGCCGAAGATCCTACCGCCTGGGAGGAAAAAGTGTACACAGGAGATGACTTCCTTCAGAAAATGCTTTCTGAAAAGCCCGGGAACGTCGTGGTTATGGCGGGGAACAACCAAAAAAAGACGGAGTACATTCTTCAGTCGGTGGAAGCCGGCCTGAACGTACTGGCAGATAAGCCGATGGCCATTAATACCGAAGATTTCAGGCTGCTTCAAAAAGCTTTTGCAGCCGCGGAGGAAAAAGGTCTGTTACTTTACGATATCATGACCGAAAGGTACGAGATCACGACGCTGCTGCAGCGGGAGTTTTCCCGCCTTCCGGAAGTATTCGGAACGCTTGAAAAAGGAACCCCGGAAGACCCCGCGGTTACCAAGGAAAGCGTACACCACTTTTTCAAATATGTTTCCGGAAAGCCCCTGACCCGGCCGGCCTGGTTTTTTGACGTCGAGCAGGAAGGGGACGGCATCGTGGATGTGACCACGCACCTGGTGGACCTGATCCAATGGGAATGCTTCCCGGGCCAGGTAATCGACACCAGCGATATTGAGCTGCTGTCCGCCAGGAGATGGCCTACCGCACTGGGCATTTCCCAGTTCCGCAAAGCGACCGGCGTAGAAAACTACCCGGATTACCTGCTCAAGGATGTGGAAAACGATTCTGTATTAAATGTCTATGCCAATGGGGAAATGAATTACACGATCAACGGCATACACGCGAAAGTGTCGGTAAAATGGAATTTCCAGGCTCCCGAAGGCACGGGGGACACCCATTATTCCATCATGCGCGGAAGCAAGGCCAACCTGGTTATCCGCCAGGAGAAGGAACAGAATTACAAGCCCACCCTGTATATTGAACCGCTGGAAGAAAGCAGCGAATATGAAGAAGCGCTGAAAACATCGCTGGAAAAGATCCAGGCATCCTATCCCGGTGTGGAACTGAAAAAGGCCGCGAAAGGCTGGGAAGTGATCGTTCCCGATAAGTATAAGATCGGCCACGAAGCGCACTTTTCCGAGGTAACCAAGAAGTACCTGCAATTCCTTACCGGCGGAGGCATGCCCGAATGGGAAGTTCCCAATATGATCACTAAATATTATCTCACTACCAAGGCCCTTGAAATGGCCAAAGCCAATGACTGACCTCCTTACTCTTGATAATAAACTCGCCCTGATCACCGGAGGTGGCACAGGGCTGGGCCTTGGAATCGCCAGGGTATTTGTAAAACAGGGCGCCCGGGTGCTTATTACCGGGCGCCGCGAAACGGTATTGCAACAGGCATGCCTGCAGCTGGGCCCTCTTGCCTCTTATGCCGTTTCCGACATAACGGATTTTAAAACCCTGCCGGGATTTATCGCCGAAACCGAAGCCACAGCCGGAAGCATTGACATCCTGGTAAACAACGCCGGCATTCACCTGAAAAAGGATGCGCTCGATGTCACCGACGATGAATTTGAACAAGTGATCCGCACCAACCAGCAGGCCGTGTTCGCCCTTAGCAGGGAGGTGGCCAAATGCATGGCCGAGCGCCGCCGCGGCAGCATTATTATGATCAGCTCTATGGCGGCGCAATACGGATTGCCGAAAGTGATCGCCTATACCGCGGCAAAAACGGCTATCGAGGGGATGACCCGCGCGCTGGCCGTGGAATGGTCGCCCAAAGGCATCCGCGTAAACTGCCTCGCGCCGGGCTTTATTCAAACCGAAATGTCCTCCAGCGCATTGAACAATGACCCCGAGCGAAAGAACAAAGTCCTTGGCCGCACACCTATCGGCTCCCTGGGAGACCCCGAAGACGTGGGTTACGCAGCGGCCTTCCTCGCATCGGACGCGGCAAAATACCTCACAGGAGTAGTGCTGCCCGTAGACGGCGGAAATTCAATCGGATTCTGATGCGCAGCATAAACTAAGCTTACCCGCATGAAAATAACCGGCGCTAAATTGATTGTCTGCTCCCCGGGACGAAACTTCGTCACGCTGAAGCTAACGACCGACGAGGGCATCTACGGCCTTGGCGACGCTACACTGAACGGCCGCGAGAAGGCGGTAGCCACTTACCTGGAAGAATACTGCCTGCCTTCCCTTACTGGCCGCGACCCCTTCGATACGGAAGACACCTGGCAGTACTTTTACCGCTCGCCCTATTGGAAACGGGGCCCTGTTACCATGACCGCCATTGCAGCTATTGACATGGCGCTCTGGGACATTAAAGCCAAAGCGCTGAAGGTGCCTCTGTATAAATTACTTGGCGGAAAAACCAGGGAAAAGATCCTGGTATATTGCCACGCTAACGGCAGGAATGCAGGAGAAGCCCTGGACGACGTAGGACGCCACATGGAACTGGGATACAAAGCCATTCGCGTACAATCCGGCGTACCCGGTGTCAGGGATTCTTACGGCGTTCCCAGGCACGGGGAAAAATACGAACCGGCCCTCCGCGACCAGCTCCCGAAGGAAGGCCGCTGGGACACCGAAAAATACCTCCGCTTCGCCCCCACGCTCTTTGATGAAATAAGAAGCGCTTACGGCGAAGACCTGCATTTACTGCATGACGTCCATCACCGCCTGAAACCGGTAGAAGCAGCAAGGCTCGGAAAAGAACTGGAACCTTTCCGCCTTTTCTGGATAGAAGACGCTATTCCCGCCGACCTCCAGGAGGGCTTTCGCCTGATCCGCCATCATACCGTAACGCCTCTGGCTGTAGGAGAAGTTTTCAACTCGGTCCATGACTGCCACACGCTCATTACCGAACAACTGATCGACTACATCCGGATGACCATCGTCCACGGCGGAGGCATTACCCCGCTCCTGAAACTGGCCAACCTGGCCGCCTTATACCACGTACGCACCGGCTTCCACGGCGCCACCGACCTTTCGCCGGTCACGATGGCCGCCGCCCTGCATTTTGACCTGGCCATCCACAATTTCGGCATCCAGGAACACATGCCGCATTCCGAACTGACCGATGAAGTATTTCCTCATGCCTATTCTTATAAAGACGGCTATATGTACCCGGGCGACGCTCCCGGGCTTGGTGTAGACCTGAACGAAGAACTTGCTGCTAAATATCCTTATGAGCGCGCCTGGCTGCCGGCTAACCGGCTGGAGGATGGGACGATGTGGGATTGGTAGTTCGGTCGGCCCTGAATTCCGGGCCGCATATTGACGGCGGCGCTTCGCTGGCCTTACAATATGATGCCCGGAAGTTCAGGGCCTCCCTCTCTCATGAGACTTTCCGGAGTTTGCCTGCGTACTCGGCTGCGCTGCGCTGGCCTCTTTGAGATTGTACGGGGTTATGCATACTTGTAGTCGGGGGGGGCATCATTGGGGCTGTACGGAGTTATGCACCATCGGCTGCGCTGCGCTGGCCTCGTTGAGGTTTTCCGGAGTTATGCATTCGGGGGGCTGCGGCGTTGGACTCATTGAGGCTATGCGGAGTTTGGCAGGTTAGGGGGGCATCGCTGGTCTTATTCAAATTTTCCGGGAGTATGCAGGCTAGGGGGCCTTGCTGGCGCTGATTAGCGTTTATAAGGTATTTCTTCGCTTTTGATGGCAATCCGGTATCTGGCTTTGCTTGCGGGGGGAGTTGCTCGTTCTTTGGGCTTGGTGGAAGGGGGGGTGCGGCTTCGCTGCGCTTGCCGCGGGGGAGGGGGTGAGAGATCGATGGGCTTGCTGGTAGGGCTTGCAAGTGGGACGGGGGGGGTAATTCTTTGGGAAGAAGGGGGGGATTTCGGGTGGATGCTCTAAATTGGGATAATTCATCTTTTGGAGGGGGGGCTTGCAGTGCTTAAGGGTGAAAGGGTTGAAGAAGTGAATTATGGGAAAGACCGGGGATTGGGGGAAATAAAATGGACGCAGCGTTAGGTATTCAAATTGTCTCTTTGGCAGGGCTTGGCCAGATTTTGCTGGGGGTATCAAGTTTGATCATTCCCCGGATCCTGGATTACCGCCGCGAGCTTTTTAAGCTTCCGGCTTTATTGCGGCAGATGTTCATTACCTATTCACTTTACATTCTGGGGACCAATTTCTTTATGGGGATCGTGAGTATTGTTCTGCCTGAGCAATTGTTAGACGGAAGCGGTTTGGCGCTGGCGTTCAGTATTTATGCTGCGCTGTATTGGATGAGCCGTTTATTTATTCAGTTTTTCTATTTTGACCGGGCAGGCCTGCCCTCTGGAAAGTTTTTCCTGGTGGCCGAAGTTGCCCTGATCATCCTTTTTATTTTTTTATCATTTACCTATGGAATGGCGGTATGGATAAATTTCTGAGCATTTCCGCCGGATACCTGTGCTTCCAGCTCTTAAGCGGTTATTGGATAACGAAGATAACATCTGTCCGAACAGCCAGGCTCCTGGCTTGGATACATGCGCTGACGGCAGTTCTGGCCGGGCATTGGCTCACGCTTGAATGTTCACCTTTTGTACGCATGACTGTCATTATCGTTTTTCTGTTTGTTGCCATGAAAATTGTGGTTTGCAGCGATTACTATCCGGGCAGAAGCAAGTTGGGCCCTATTCAATGGGGCTGCTTTGCGCTCGCCTGGCCTGGGATGCGTCCCTCGCTGTTTGAAGAGATACCCTTTCGGCCGGTAACCGGAGGCGGAAGGCTAGCCTTTCAAGGTTTTTTGGCCATGATAATTGGTTGCGGGCTGTTATGGCTCGCCTCCACCGTTTCCGGAACCGGCAGTGGATCCTACTGGATAAAGTTTATTTTATCGCTAACCGGCCTCAGTCTCATGTTCCATTTTGGATTGTTACGGATAATAGCCGGATGCTGGCGGTTTGCCGGCTTAAATGTCAAGCAATTGTTCAACAAACCATTCCGAGCTGAAACCCTGGGAGAGTTCTGGAATAGCCGCTGGAACATAGCCTTTACGGAAATGACTGCTCTGAGCATTTATCGCCCCATCAGGAAAATGCAGGACAAACCCGCTGGAATAGTAGGCGCATTTCTGGCGTCGGGCATATTTCACGAAATCGCCATCAGCCTTCCGGTGATGAAAGGATTTGGTTTGCCTCTGATCTACTTTGCCATCCAGGGAGTTATGGTAATAATCCAGGAACGCGCGATAAAAAACTCAAAATGGTTCTTTAAGACCTGACGGCTATGGACGATCGCCTGCCTCCTAATCCCCCTGCCCCTGCTCTTTCATCGGCCCTTTATGGAAAAGATCGTTTTTCCGGTATTGGAAAAATTTCAATAACACAGAACCTGAGCGGCGTTCTAAAGCGTTAAAGCATCCCGAATCAGGCGGCCTTTTTCATTAAAATAAAGATATTTTTTTTGAAACTGGTTCTTTTCAACGGTAATACGATACTGTACTCCTTTGGAAGGAGTGTCATATACTTCCGCAGCCGTGATCTCCCAGTCAACGGCATACTTGCTTTTTTCAAAGCCGTCGGTGACTTCCGCCGGGAGATCCGCAGGGTCAATGCCGTAAATAGTATGCTGCCATTTCCCTTTGGAAGAATAAACGGATGTGTAACTGGTATCATTCAGTTCAAATTCCGCCACTACACGCACCAGCTGATTCTGAAGGGTGAACTCCCCGAGTCCCGGATACCGCTCCATAATATCCTCTTTTACGCTGGCTTCGACTTCTTCGGATGATTGCGCGGAAACGCTGAAAGAAAGTCCGGCAAAGAGAAAAATAAGCAAGGTTCTGATCGTATTCTTGAACATGACAGGAGGTTTTGTTATTTTTGCTGTTAAATTATAAAATCATGGTGAATCTGTTGCTTGAAATCCCCGCTCCACCTTATATTATTGTGCCCGTAGTCACTTTTACCGGCCTTATCTTCCCCATTTGCATTATCCTTTTCTTCGAAGCTCAGAGAAGGAGAGAGATCAGGAATGAAAAAGAAACCGGGCATTCAGCCCACCATTAACATTCTCTGAATCGCCTCCTGCCGGTTTTATAAAGGCCTTTCCCCGGAACGGCTTCTGAACGTTTTTAACAAGATCAGGCCTGCATCTTTCGTAACCGGATGATGCGCATATAATGCATCAGTTTCATCACCGGATAAACCGGGTCAATCTCAAACCACTTTTTCGAAAACTTCGGGCTGTTAGGGTGTTTATGGTGATTATTCTGGAATAATTCTCCCAACATCGCGAAGCCCCAGGGCGTCGTATTTTTCGAATGATCGTGATTGTCAAAATTGGAGTAGCCATACTTGTGGCCGCACCAGTTTACGATAGCCCCGTGTACAGGCCCCATCAGGTAATGAATAGGAAGCAGGAGGAACATCGCCCAGTGAGTGGCAAACACAATGTAAAACGCCGTATAGGCAAGCCCCCATCCGATCCGGGAAGCCCAGTGATCCCCGATACGGTCAATTAACGGCCAGGTGGGATACTCCACGTCAAAAGCCCGCTCCGGTTTCACATTGTGTTTTACATAGTCATTATAGATCTTTTTCGTTTGCCACATCATGGAAAAAACGTCCTTGAAAAAGTGCGGCGAATGCGGATCTTTTTCCGTGTCGCTATAGGCATGGTGCATACGGTGCATGATCCCGTAAGCCCGCGGGTTCAGGAAGGAAGCTCCCTGGAAAAACCACGTGCAGAAATAGAAAAATTTCTCCCAGAAAGGATTCGCGTTGAACATTTTGTGGGAGGCATACCTGTGCAGGAAAAATGTTTGAAAAAACAAAGATACAAACCAATGTACCAGGAAAAAATATAGTATTATCACGACTTACTCTTTAAAACTCAAATTGCACAAAGATAATTATAAGGGAAGCAGGATGCTAATTTTTGGGCCGACAATTTAAATTTGTTACAAATAACGGGCCCTCAATAGCACGAGGTTTTCGGAGTTTAAACCTTTTGGTTTTTAAGAATTTACGATATTTCTTGCCGCTAAAACGCTGCCTTCGTAAATTTGTGTATGGAGATTTCAGCATCTATCAATGACCGAAAATTGCTCCACTCCCTCATGAAGCATTTGGGAGAAAAGGGCACAGATTCATTAGTAAACTATACCGAAGCCAAATTCAGGATGAATAACGAAACCCTGTTTAAAAAGCTGGCAACAAAAGAAGACTTCGCCGCGATGAAAGGCGATATCTCCAGGCTGGAAACGGATGTTTCGGAACTGAAAACCGAAATTGCAGGACTCAAAACAGCGGTCACCTGGCTCCAAACGGACATCGAGGGGTTAAAAAGAGATGTCGCCGGGCTGAAAGAAGCGGTTACAGGAATGAAGATGGATTTCCTTAACCTGCAAACAAAAATGGAAATCAGAATTTCGGGAGGCAAAACTGAGATACTATGCTGGATGCTGACGATGTTTCTGGTCATCCTGCTCGCGCTTATAGGGCTGTACGCTAAGATCTGAGAGGATAATCGGGTAGGAAGACAAGAAATATTTCCCCATTATCACGTTATTCGCCATCCACGCCACATAATGCGGAAGCGGCCCCCTTTCGGAAAAGCCGCTTCCAGTAAATCAAAGGGGATGTCCTTTTCGGTCACCCTGGTGTTATGTCCGCCATACTGTACTGCATGGAGAACACGACGTTAGTTATTCATATCCCGGATTCTGCACAAGGGCGCTGTTTCGGTTTACTTCATCCCGGCTAAAGGGACGGAAGTACATTTTGTCTACCCACGTCCGGTTTTCGAAGTCCGTGTTAACCACCGGCGTATAGGTATAGTCGTAAACCGTTTCGTCGTGGTGGTAGGGGGCCGACATTTGCTGTCCCGGCTTAAACTTACCGGTTATAGTGATATATGTCATGTCCCGGCCGAGTGTTTCCTCGGCGATCATCCAGCGCCGGGTGTCGTGGTAACGTTGTTCCTCATACGCCATTTCTATTCGTCTCTCGTGGCGGTAACGGTCCCTTAATTCCGCCTGGCCGGTTTCCGTGATAGCGGGCATTCCTGAACGGAAGCGAATGCGGTTCAGCCAGAGGATGGCTTCGCTTAGCTGGTTGAGTTCGATACAAGCTTCCACATAGTTGAAAACCGCTTCCGTATAGCGGAAGAATGGCCAGGGGATCACCTGCCTGTCGCTGGCGTCGATAATAGCCGGATCAGGGTCGATGAACTTTCTCATATAATACCCGGTACGGCTTCCGTTCCAGTCCTCAATGGAACTGAAGCGTGTATCCAGGCCCCAATGTGTGGTCTTCCCGTTGGGGCCGATTATATCGTAACTGCCGGTTTGAATTTCGTTGGCCGGATCCACATCACCCGAAACAAGATCGCGCGGTTTCCAGGGGGCGCCGTCGTATAGGATGGTTGCATAGAAACGAGGATCGCGGTTATCATACGGATCTGCCTCATGTTCCGGATTCGCCCAGCTGAAAGGAGTCCCGTCCGCCATTTCATAATCATCTACCAGCAGGCCCAAAGGCGTGTTCCCGGCCCAGTTATGATATCCGTTAGGACCGTTGTTCCGACCCACATGGGTGCCCTGTTCGTCCTTGTCAACACTAAAATAACGGGCAAATAATAATTCTACGGCGGCGGCGGGGTCGGCATTTTCAGCGCCGCTCTCTCCGCCCATGGAAATAGAAATATAATTGTCTGTGCCCTCTTCGGGAGAAACGGGACTTGTCAGGCCTAATTTATATCCTCCGCCGGCGGCATCCATCACCGCCTTTGCGGCATCGCGGGCGGCAGTCCAGCGGGCTGTCCGGTCTCCACTGGTATAGCCCAGGAACTCGGGATTGCCGTATTGGGCTATCAGGTCAGATTTTGTGCTGGCTACGGCAATATCGTGCAAATCGCTGGCGGCATATAGTAAAATTCGGGATTTCAGGGCCATTGCAGCAACGGCGGTAGCCCGGCCTTTGTCCATGCTCTTGCCTTCAAGCCTTATCGCTGCGCTATCGCAGTCATCCACTATAAAATTCACACATTCCTCAAAGGTATTCCGCGCTGCTGAATAATCTTCGTCAAGGCCATATACCTTTGTGATCAGCGGGACGCTGCCATGATAACGAAGCAACTGGTGATAATAATAGCCCCGCAGGAAATAAGCTTCTCCCAGCAAACGCGATTTCAGCTCTTCGTCGGTAATCGTATTCAGATCAGGAGAACTTAAATTGTCGATTACCATATTACAGGCCCTGATCCGGGTATACATATTGTTCCAGGCATATGTGCCGTCCACCCAGCCAAGGTTGGAAGGACTCAGGTCGCCCTGATTCACGATGTTGATATTACGGCCCGCATGCGTAAAAACCGCCTCATCCGAAAGCGAAGCCA
This sequence comes from Anseongella ginsenosidimutans, assembly GCF_008033235.1. Lineage (GTDB taxonomy): Bacteria > Bacteroidota > Bacteroidia > Sphingobacteriales > Sphingobacteriaceae > Anseongella > Anseongella ginsenosidimutans. The sequence continues at coordinate 1,007,983 of NZ_CP042432.1, read as the reverse complement.
GCATCTGCTCGAAAAAGCCGCCGCTTTCAAGCCCGTTGTAGATCTCGGTTACAAAGGCTTCCGCGGCGGGCCCGTCCTGCCATACCTGGTCCCCGGATATCTGGTCAAGGGGTTCACGGTCAAGAAAGTCATTGCTGCAGGATGTCAGCAGTCCTGCGATCCCTGCAATCAACAGCATATTTTTTATTGAACGATTCATCTTTATCATGATTAGGTGCTAATCTTAAAATGCTACGTTTATGCCTGCGTTAATAACCCGGGCCTGCGGATAATATTGTCCGCTGTTATTGGTGGATTCCGGATCCCAAACCTCTATTTCATCCCAGGTTGCCAGGTTCAGTCCGCTGATATAGACCCTGAGATTGCTGATGCTCCAGCGTTCGGTAAGGGTCGCTGGCAGGGTATAGCCAATTTCCAGGTTCTTGAGCCGCAGGTAATCGTTTTTCCGGGCCCAGTATGTGTTTTCGCCGGCAATGGAGAAATTGGTGTAGTAGGTATTCCCACGGTTGGCCAGGCGTGGATCAACACTACTGGGATTATCTATGGTCCAGCGGTGGTCATAAGACCATTTCAAATAATTGCCGATATCCCCTGATTCGGTCAAGCCAACGAATTGCAAAGCGCCTGCCGCTCCCTGGAACAAGACAGAGAGGTCGAAGTTCCTGAATCGCAGGTTGATATTCAGGCCGCCGCTGAAGGTAGGGACATCCGTCTGGTCCATTCGCACCTGATCATCACCGTCAATTTTTCCGTCATTATTCACGTCCTTGAATTTCATGTCACCAGGCTGAAGCGTTCCCGAAATAGCGCTGTAGTCAATGGTATTAGCATCGATAGCCGCCTGGTCCCTGAATACCCCATCGTACTGGTATAGCAGGAAGGCGCCTATGGGGCTTCCGGTGGTCTGCTGCCATTCCGGCGCACCCGGAGTTTCATCCCAGAAAACAATCTCGCTTTTTGCATAACCTCCGTTCACGCTTACATTATAGCTGAAATCACCTTTCTGATCTCCATAGCCAACCTGGTATTCCCAGCCCTTATTGGTAACTTCACCCAGGTTCACCGGGGGCAGCTTATTCACAATGCCGCTGCTGCCGGGAATGGACCCGCCCCGCGTAATAAGGATTTGGGTTCGCTTATTATTGAAATACTCGAATTCCAGGTTTAACTTATGATCCAAAAAAGCGGCTTCCAAACCGATATTCATATTATTGGCTACTTCCCAGCCAAAGTTCAGGTTGGGCACATTACTTTCAGAGAGGGATTGGGTAACCTGGTCGGCAATAATATACGATCCGTAGCCCATGCTGGCAAGGTATTGATATTGGGCCAGTGTGCCGGCAGAGCCTAAGTTGTTAATATCGGGCAGATAAGCTTCCGCTCCCATTTGTCCCCAGGAACCTCTTATTTTCAGGTTGTTGACGAAACTAATGTTATCTTTCCAGAAAGGCTCTTCCGAGATCCGCCAGCCCAGGGTAATTCCCGGGAAAAACCCGAAACGATTCTCGGGCGGGAAAATATAAGACCCATCCACCCGCCAAAGGAATTCAGCAAGATACTTTTCCTTGTAATTATATCCCACTCTTCCGAAATAGCTGAGGCGCGCTCGCTGGAACAGGGAATAAGGATCGCCATCGCCAACGCCTATATTCTGCTCTTCCGTGCCGCCTACCGACAGCTGATCTATCAAACCGGAAATAAAATACCGCCGGAATGCCCAGAAATTATCATGCTCCACTTCCTCGCGTTGAACGCCGGCGAGCAAGTTTAGGGTGTGGCCTCCGAATACCCGGTCGTAATTGACCATACCCGTCAGGTTCACAGCCAACTCGCTTGCCGCCCACTCCTGCAGCCGGGGATCGGTAAATGGCGAACGTACTTCGCCTCGTAAGGCCGGCGTGACCCCGTCTTCCTCAAAGGAAGTTCCGTCCCAATAATAAAGCGTCCAGGGCTTTTCCCAGCGCTTACGGCGGCCCGAGAACTTGTCAATGGCCGCCTGGCCGGTGATCTTCAGGCCTTCCACTCCGGGAATGGTGATATCCACCTGGCCGTTTGTTTGAAAATAATCTCTTTTGTCACGGTCATACCCGGTAAGATCGGTGGTAATCACGTAGGGGTTTTGGCCGAATTCGATATCCGGACCCGGCAGGCCGTTAGGCCATACTTCCATTTCCGTTGGCTTGCCCCGCATGATCATCCGAAAAATAGCGCCTGCCCCAAGCGTTGGAAAGTGCCGGAATTCTTCCCGGGCGGTAATGCCCAGCCGGGCGCTGATGTAATCATTGATCTTCGCATCCAGGTTTAAACGAAGGTCGTATTGCTTATAGCCGGTGGCGGATTCCCGGTAATATCCGTCCTGGTTCTGATAGCCAAGAGAAGCCAGGTATTTCACGTTTTCGGTTCCTCCGCTTATCTGCAGGTTATGTTGCTGCTGGGGAGACCAATCTTTCAAAGTGGTAGCAAACCAGTCTGTATTGGGATAACGGAGCGGGTCCGATCCATCGCGAAATTTCTGGAGTTCCTCTGGAGAATAGATGGCTCCCAGCTCGCCGCCATTGTTACGCTGGTACACTTCCCCGGCGTTAAAGGCGTTCCAAGCCGCCTGCCATTCGTCTGAAGGCAGATTATCAAATATCTGCAGCTCATTCCGGATGGTGGCATATTCCGGTGCGTCCGACATTTCCGGTACGCGGGTAGGCTGCTGCAGCCCGTAGCTGAAGTCATAGCTCAACTGGGGCTTCCCGGTCTGGCCTCGTTTGGTGGTCACCAAAATAACTCCATTTGCCGCCCTTGAACCGTAAATGGCTGCGGATGCGTCTTTGAGGACGGATATACTTTCCACATCGGCAGGATTGATCCGCGCCAGCCCGCCGGCACGGTTGGGAACTCCGTCAATAACGATGAGCGCATCGCTGTTACCCAGGGAATTCACGCCGCGGATCCTGATGCTGGAATTATCATAACCCGGTTCTCCGCTCGCCTGCATGGCCGTTACTCCCGGGAGGCGTCCGGCCAGGGTATTGGTAAGGTTTACCGTGGGTGATTTAGTGAGTTCATCCCCGTCTACCGTGGCCACCGCTCCGGACACCACCGCTTTTTTCTGGGTGCCGTAACCGACTACCACTACCTGGTCCAGCTGTTGGGCGTCCTGCCGCAACTGGATATTCATGGGCTCTCCGAGAGTGACGGGGACCTCCTGGGTGGCAAAACCGACCATGCTGAAAACAAGCACGTCGTTTTCTCCGGCCTGGATCGTAAACTCGCCATTTCCGCCGGTGGAGGTACCAATAGTGGTACTCTTTACCAGTACGGTTACCCCCGGAAGAGGCAGGCCGGCGGTATCTGTGACCGTACCGTTCACCGTATTTTGTAACGGTCTCTCAGGAACATACTCCCTGAATCCGGCCCCGGACATGGAAGCGGTAAGGCCTCCGCTTATGCCGGTGATCCTGGACCTGGCCCGGCTGATCGCATACTGGCGGTCGGCTAGCTTTTTGATCGTAAACCTGTAATTTACCAGCCTTTCCAGCAAGTATTTTTCCGCTTCCGCCTGGCTTTTAAACTGCTTATTTCCATCTGCCGAGATCTCCATACGCAGCAGTTCGGACTTGCAGACAAATTTCATTGCATAATCATCCTCGAAAGCCGACAGGAACTTACGCAGGGATAGCTGGCGATTCCCGCTAACTGTTTTTTCCGTAGCCGGCCTCACCGACGAAAAAACGTAGTCCTGCGCTCCCGTAGCAGAACACAAGGCCATACCTCCTATCATGCAGCATGCGCCCAGTATAATTCTGGCAATACCACCTCTTTTTCTCATGTTATTCTTGTTTAGGTTCAAAAATCAATTGATTTCCCTCTTTCCTGATTGTTATGTTCAAAACAAAAGATAAGGCGTTCACAAAGGTCTGGAGGTTATTTGCTTCCAGTACGCCCGACAGCTTGCTGCCGGCTATTTTTTTATCGGTTATCAGCACCTGCAGCCCGTAATTATCATTGATGATTTGCACAAGTTCGCTCACCGGGGTCTGATCAAACGTATAGCGAAGATTTTTCCAGGAGGTGTACCGCTCCGGTTTCACCTTATTCTTTATGACGCTTTTGGCTTTCCGGCTAATCTCTACGCGTTCTCCCGGCTCCAGCATTACTTTCCTGCCCTCGTCCATATTTACCTCTACTTTCCCGCTTTGGAGGGTTACGCTGCTGACCGCATGCCGGTCCCTGACATTAAAGGATGTACCAAGCACCTCCACGGCCAGGCCCTGGGTATGAACCAGGAAATTCCGGTATCCGCCGGATCCGTTCTCCTGTTTTTCAACCTCGAAAAAAGCTTCCCCTTCCAGCCAGACTTCCCTGGAGAAGCCGCCTAAAAGGCTCTTTTCATACCGGAGGTTAGAATTAGCATTCAGGTATATAATGGAATTATCAGGTAATTTCACCTGTTTCATTTGTCCGTACTCCGTTTTGACCAAAACCGGTTTTTTTTTAAAGAGCATCCAGGTTCCGCCTCCCAGCAGGCAAAGGACCAGCAGCGAAGCCGCAACTCCTCTCAACCATTTTAAGCCTGCACGGGCGGGAGCGGTTGCCGCTCTCCCATCTTCCATCCGGGTCATTTCTCCCGGAATGCCCTTCCCGTCTTGCCGGGTCAGTTCCCTGAACCGTTGCACGGCGGCTTGCTCGCGATAGCTTCCCGGAAGGTGTTCCCTGATCTTCAGGTTCAGGATAAAATCCCGGGCAGCGTGGATCATGTCACTTTTTTCAGGACAATTCCGGAGCTGCGCCTGCCAAAACTCATCGTCCCGGCCGTGCGTAACCCAATCGTGGAAACGCTCGTCAAGAATAAAATCTTCTATTGTATATTGATCGTAGAATTTTCCTGCTTCCATATACCGGGATTACCGTGCTGTTACAGGTAAGAGTAAGGCCTGGCAAATTTTACCCCATGGAGCGAAAAAAAAATTTTCAGTATAAAAAATCAGCGTGAAAAAAGAAGGGTTGCAATAAGCATGAACTGTTCGCTTTCAAGTTCCCGGCGAAGCAGGTGAATTGCCCTGGCGGCCAGCTTGTACACGGCCTTCACCGAAATATCCATGACAGCCGAAATTTCCTCGTAGCTTAATTGCTGGTAATACCTGAGGAAGATGAACTCCCGCTGCCGGGCCGTTAAGCCGGCAAGTGCGCGGGATATTTTACGGCGGTTCTCATCCAGCCGCTCATTCCGGATCATCAGCTGGTCGGGCGCCAGTTCTATGCTGAAGTTATATTCTTCGGTTAGGGATTCCGGGTCATTCTGCCGGTGAATACTGATCTTCCGGAGTAAATTATTCCTGAAAGCAGTAAAAAGATAACTGCCCAGGGAACGGACCTGCAGGTTGCCCTGCTGCCACAAGGTCAGAAAAATATCCTGGATCACATCTTCTATCAGACCCTCGTCCGGGCTGAACTTCCTTCCATAATTGAAAAGCTTCCTGAACCAGGTAGTGTATAACTCTTCCCAGGCTGCACTGTTTCCCGCCTCAAAAAGGGTTCCTTGAAGTTTACCGCCCGAAGAAGTAGGCATCGCTATGGTTTTGGTGGTTTTATCCTGCTTGTAATCGTAAAGTTACATAAAAAAATAATTGTAAATCAAACATGAAATAAAAATTGTACCCCGCGGCCAAATTTTATTCTGCTACGCGGAAACGAAAAGAGCCGCTTCCTGCATGTCCGCCGGGAGTGATGCCCTGGATAAATACCAGGTAATTTCCCGGAATGTCGGAAGTATAAAAGGAGATCGCTTTAGCGCCCTGCCTGCCGGTTCGCACGTCCGGGGACCAGAAAAGCAAACTTCTGAAATCGGGCAGTCTTTCGCTTCCCGCAGCGCCGCTTCCATAGGCGGGAGCATAAAACTCGCGTTGCAGCTGGAGCCCCTCGTAATCCATTACCAGCGAACCGGGATCCAGGCGGAAACCTTCCAGATTACCTTTATAGGTCGTATAGCTTACGATTCCCTCCGCGGCCAGCGGCCCCAGGTAATACTTGCTGCCCACAACCTCCAGCTTTTCAACTTTGAGCGGGTCATAGGAAATGATCCTGTTAATATCGAACACAGGTACCCCGTCAAGCAATACCAGTGGATCTTCCTGAAAAAAAACGTTGGGGCCGGAATTGCCGTAAAGCTGGAACACAGGTATGTTCATTGCCATAAAGCGAAAGTCCCCGGCGCGTTTTCTAACGATCACTTCGGGTACGTACTCCCTCATTACTTCTTCCATGGTAGTAAAGCGAACATAGTCATCCAGGCGATAAACCTTATCCGCCTGGTAATAGAAGGGCATACTATCCCGCCGGGCAGGCGGAAGAAATTGCTGCAGCGCCGGCCCGGAATACGTTCTTTGTATATGCATGGCTTTGTGCCGGAGGCTAAGCGCATCTTCAGCGTCCCCGCCGGGGCTGTATGCAGGCAGGGGCGTTGGAGCATAAACTTCCGAGAAGGGATTCGTCACCTGTACCAGCTTAGTACTGTCCCTGCCCGTTTGAACCACTAATTCGGCAGGTCCGTAAAAATCCTGCATGGTAAACTGTACCCGGCCCTGCCCGTCGCTGCTTGAACATTTCAGGCAGATATGTTTACCCGGAACGGAAAGATACGTCATAACTGCCGGCGCTGGTTTTCCGGAGTTTATATCTGTCACTTTCCCCGTTACGATGTGTCCCTGGTACTCAGGCGCATACGACAGAAGGGGAGGCCGGCGCTGCAAAACATCCTCCCATTTAAAGCGACGCCAGCCTTGGGTTAACATCAGGTTATCAAGGGCTTCATCCGCCTCAGGCCCCCTCGCTTGCAGGTAATACTCCGGGTCTTCGATCTTCCCCTGCAGGTCCGAAGACAGCCATAGCCAGCTGAAAATATCTGCCTGCGGCTCCTTTTCAAGGGAATCGAGGCGATATACGGCTACCGACATATCGGCGGGGATATCCTTTCCCGCTGCGTTCCGGGTATTTATTTCCAGGCTAACCCTGGCACGCTGGCCGTATTCGCGTTCCGCTGCAGCCGGCTCAAAGAAAAGCTCTTTCTCCGGCCGCCTGAAATAGAGTCGTTCACTTACCGGCTGCAGGGAAGCATTGAAAAGGGTAAAATGTGAAATACCTTCTCCAAGGCGAGCTTTTTCGATACCGAAGGCGGCCCGGCCGTTTTGAAACGCCTGCATTTCCGCTACCCGGATGCGTTGCCGCGTATGTGCCAAAAGGTAAACCGGCGCGTCCTCCGCAACCTGGTCATTGCCGTTTACCGTCACGGAAATCTTTCCTTCCTTTTCCTCCAGCTTCATCACGTAGCCTTTTCCCCGGGCTTCCGGCAGGCGCCGGCTCAGAACTTCGCCGTTGTGGGTACGGACTAATGCCGTATAAGGGCCTTCGCCGGTCAAAGGAGTAAAGAAAAAGCTACCCATGCCGTATTTGAGGGGCCGGAATGTCAGCAGCGTATCTCCGCCGCCGTTGATCAGAATACCCCTGAATTCCACACCCTTTCCCTGCCGGTCCGTGATCTTAAAGGCCACCCTGCTCCGGAGCCCTTGCACCAGGTCACCTCCTTCGGGGAAGAACTGCAGGTCATAGGAGGGCTGAGCCTCTTGTGCCCCGGTTTCCGCGGGCGAAAGCGCCCTGGTGGTATTCACTACCCTTAACTCCTTTTCGAAATAATATTCCGGCGAAAAGTTCTTCATCCAGCGTGTATAAGCCCTGAGCCGGTAATTCCCGGATGAAAGGCCAAAGGGAATGTCAAGAGAACCGCTGCCGCTGCCGCCCTTCAGCGCGACTTTGGCTTGCATGACCGCGTTATTTTCCCGGTCCAGCACTTCCAGGTAGGCCACCTTGCTCAGGCTGTCCGGGAAATTCACCGGCCCGGCAACCGCGTATATTTTAAACCATAAAATTTCTCCGGAAAGGTAAAACGAGCGGTCGGTATGGACATAGAGCCTTTCCTGTAAGTTCTTTTCACGGTAGCCGGAAAAACGATCAACGAGCGTATCTACCTGGGCGGCAGTATCTACTGCTGCAAAGAGACAAAGAAAGATCAGGCATGCCGGTAATTTGAATGATGTCTTCATAGGCTCCTTATCTTGGCCAGAAATCCGGCTTTTTGGTTACTCCCTTCAGGGTACAATCCACGCAGCTCCGCCCCGTTGCTGTATACGACACGGACCCTCCCTCGTATATCTCCGCGAGCGGAATATACGCTTCGCTCGCAAAATAAAACGTGATACTATCGCTGGGCACGTTGATCATATCGCAGAAAAAAGGTTCGTTCCAGTTATCCGGCAAGTCGTCATTATCAATAAAAAACCTTCTTTCTCTTACCGAACCGGCGCTTATATAGCCGATCACCTTCTCCGAAGGGTCGGCCGCGTTATAGATATTCCCGCGCAGGTTCGAAGGCAGGGGATCGAATATGGATCCGATTTCCTCCGTGTTTTTCTTCATCGTTTCCCAGTATTCAAAGGCTTCCCTGGTCATGGCGTACTGTTTTACCAGGATACTGTAAAGCACGCTCATTTTCTCTGCGCCGTAAGCCGCAAATACCAGCGGCTGCCTGTAAACGACGTCTTCGCTGAGCCGGGTGGTGGAACCGGTGATGATAGTGGTGGAAAAAGTGCTGTCCCAACAGGTATATATCATTTCTTCTTCTGTTCTGAATTGAACGGTCGAGTCTTCCTCGTGGTACTTGTACATCGTACGGTAGGGCGCGTGAAACTCCCATGCTTCCTCGTACTCCCAGCGGTAATACCGGGTAGCATTTGACGGATCATGCGTATTCACATACACCTGTAGCCCGCCATCCTTCAATTCCCATCCTACGCTGTCTATATCGGGCGTGTTCTTCACCGGGGTGAATTCCGAAAAATACTGCTTTCCTTCACTGGTTTCAATGCGCAGGCGGTAATTCCTGCCTGACAGGAGCGGAAGGTCCTCTGCGATATAATTTCCCCCTGAGTTCATGAAGTCCGGGTAAAGGGGATAGCTATTGCCCTGCTCGTCCTCCACGCTTACCGAAGCATCCATCACGGGCTGCGGCGCAGGCTGGTCCTCCCCCGAAAAAGGGCTGGTATAGCTGAGCCGGACAAGGGTTTCTCCTCCGCCTCCGTTCAGGAATCCCTCCACCACCAGGAGCGGTTTCCCGGCGGTTACTTCGGGCAACTCAAAGGGATCCTTGCAGCCCGTTAACAGGATCATGGCCAGCAGGTAATTCCCGTATTTTCGTAATAAAGCCCTCATAAAGTCAAAACCTTACGTTATAGGAAACAAAAGGAATGGCGCTGCCGAATATGGATAGTTTATAGCCCTTCACCTTTCCGTTCTCCGATTTAAAATAGACCGAATAAGCATTTCTCCGGCCGGTAATATTATAGATCCCCAATGTCCAGGAATTATGCGTAAGCTGGTCTATTACATGATTTCCCTCGATATTCATGGAAAAGTCCGCCCGGTAGTAGTCCGGGATCCGGTAAGCGTTCCGCTCAGAATAAAGCACCCGCTCTGAACCTCCGTAATCATAGGTGCCCACCGGCAGGGTCACCGGCCGGCCGGTGCTGTATAATAAATTGAGGGAAATACTGAAGCGGTGCGAAAAACGATAATTCCCGATAAAAGTAAAATCATGCGGCTTATCAAAACTGCTGGGATATTCCATGCCCTCATTGATCAGCTCGCCCGCCACGGGATCGTCCATCCGGAGCAGGGAGCGCGACCAGGAATAACTTAACCAGCCATTCATTTTGCCCGTCCGCTTTTTCAGCATGAGTTCGATACCGTAAGACCTCCCTTTTGTATTGATCACATCGGTTTCTATGTGATGGTTCAATACCAGGTTGGCCCCGCTCTTGTAATCGAGGTAATTTTTAAACCGTTTATAATAAAGCTCCAGGGAAGTTTCTATGGTATTCGCTTTCAGATTCTTGTAAACACCGAAGGAAACCTGATCCCCTTCCTGGGGCCGGATATTCGGATCGCTCAGCTTCCAGATATCCGTGGGAGAAATGGCCGCCGTATTGGAAAGCATATGAATATACTGCCTCAGGGTGTGGTAACCCGCTTTAAGAGAGGCCGTTTCGGACAGCGTGTACCTGGCTGAAGCCCTGATCTCCGGGCCATGCCAGGTGTGCGCCACCTTTCCCGCCGGATAACGCAGCGTGTCCCGCACGTTGATCTCTTCCCGGGGGACGCCTTCGGGATAACTGTAGAGTGTTTTTGGCCCCAGGTAATTAAAAATGGAATAACGAAGGCCCACATCCAGGGCAAGCTGATCGGTGACATTGATCTGGTCCTTCAGGTAAACAGCGCTTTCCAGGGCCTGTTCCGCTTCCAGCACATCCGGCACCACCAAAGAACTGCCCCCCGATGGCTTAAAGTAACCTGGATGAAGATGATAATAGATCGTACTCAGGCCGGCGTCAAAAGTGTGCCTGGCATTCAGGAAATAGGTAAAATCCGTTTTGAAATTGTACTGGTTAATATCAAAACCCATTTTATAGGCATTGACGGGGTTTTCCTCGCTGGAGACGCCGTATTCGTACTGATCGTAACCCGCTGTGAAAACACCGTAAAAACGATTGCTGAACAGGCTCTTCCATTTAAGATTGATATTGCGGTTATGATAGCCGTAGAGAGTGTCGGTATTCAGGTTGAAACGGTCCCTGCTCAGGTAACCGGTCAGGTAAAGATTGTTTCGGTCATTGAGCTTATGTGCGAGGTGCAGCGTAAAATCGCCGAAAGAAGCTTTGCTTTTCCCGTATTCCTCCGGCAGCAGGTTCAGCAGCCAGCTGGAATAGGTTGAACGAACACCGGCAATAAAGGAGGTCCTGTCCTTGATCAAAGGTCCCTCCACCGCCAGTTTCCCCGTAAGCAGGCCCAGGCCGGCCGATCCGGTGAGTTTATTTTTATTGCCATCCCGCGTAGCCACGTCCAGTACCGAAGAAACCCGCCCGCCGAATTTCGCAGGAATACTGCTTTTATGCAATTCCACGCTTTTTATCAGGTCCGGGTTGAACGCGGAAAAGAACCCGAATAGATGGGATGAATTATAAATGGTTGCATCGTTAAAAAGGATCAGGTTCTGATCGGTAGATCCGCCCCGTACATTAAAACCGGTACTGGCTTCGCCAACCGACTGTACGCCAGGCAGCGTGAGTACCGCCCGGAGGATATCCGTTTCCCCGAATACCGCGGGCACTTGTTTGATCGCTTTGATACTCAGGCTTTCCATTCCCATTTGAGTCCCCCGGATATTCTGCACCTTTTCCGCATCCACGGTCACTGCTTTCAGGGCGATCACCCTTTCCTGAAGGGCGATATCCAGTTTACCGTTAGAATAAAGCATGATCTGCCGCCGGGTATCGTTCATGCCCATCGCTTTCACGATAAGCGTATGCCGGCCTTTGGGAAGCGTTATGGAATAGTACCCGAATTCATCCGTCACCACTTCGGCGCGGGGGTTTTCTATATAGACAAGCACCCCCGGTATAGTTTCACCCGATGCCGCATTGCGGACATAGCCGGCGATATTGGCTTGACCCTCCGACGACGCGGCGCCTCTTGTCCCGATCGCGAATAACTTAGTTGAAAACGCTGCCGGAGAGGCCTCCTGCCCGTTGTCCCCGTAAACCAAGGACTCGGCCGACATGCTGTCAGGGACCGCTTCGCCCTCAAAAAACCCTCTGGGTAAGCGGGTAATAAGCCGCCTTCCTTTTGTGATGAATACATTCCCCGCATCGTCAAACGAATAAAACAGGTCGCTGTCCCGGAACAATTCCTTAAGCACTTCTTCCGGCGAAGCTTTACTGACGGAGATCGTTACCCGCAGGCTGTCCACCTGTGAAGGGTCGTAATAAAAATGCAGGGAAGTAGCCGCTTCCACCTGCTTCGCGAACGCTTCGAACGAAAGGTCCCTGAACTCACCGCTGATAAGCTGTTTACCCGCCTGGTCCTGGGCGGTAAGGCGGGAATGAGTAAAAAAGCACAGACTAAGCAGGATGAGTAAAAAGTTTTTCATTGGCGGCTTATTTTATCGTAATACTCCGCTATTTTCGCAATGGCAAGGCCGGGATCGTCCCTGAAACGAATCTTTTGCTGTTTAAGGTACTTTTTCAGCATTCCCTTCCGGCCGGCCAGAATTTTTAACACGGCCGCCTTGCTGTCCGCGGGATAATAAACGCCGTCTTTCCCGATGTAAAAGTAATTGCCTGCAATAAATTCACGCTTTACAGTCATTTCCGAAATATGTTCCCTGATCTCCTTCGTCATCCGGACCAGTGTCTTTATTTTCCCGTCATAGGTGGTATGGTAAAAGCCTGCGGGAAGGCCGGAGATACTGTCAGCGCCCAGGCGGACAAAGCGGTAGCCCGGAAACGCAAAATAATCGATCTGCTCGTTCTGCAGGACGATAAGGATGGGGCTATCGTAGGCTTGCACAAGCACTTCATTCCTGGCTATATCATACCGGAGCAATACCTGCCGGTACAATCGTCCGCCGTAAAAAATTTCTCCCCGCTTCCAGTCCTCTGAAACCGCGTAAGGGTGTCCTGTTATGCGGTGAATATAAGGCGTGTATCCCCGGCCGTTGTAAATCCCTGCCTGCTCGCCTTCGAACCGGTCATAAATTTTAAGAGCGTAACCGAGCTGGTCCTGGTAAAATGCATTGTCTGCGGGCGGGAACCGGGGTTTGAGCTGATCTGACTGCGCGCAGGCTTCCTTCATAGGATATGAAAAAACTATAGAAAACCCTAGCCACAGTATAAGTTTATTCATAGTTCAGGTCATGTTGCTCTCATAAAGGTACAAAATTGACAATAATAATTTCCTAAAATTTAGGGATGCCTGGTTCAGAAGTGACTATATACTAAATAAGGCCGGAACAGGTTCATGCAAGAAGAACAAAACCCGTTAAACGAAATACTGCAGCGCTATCTCCAGGGGAAGTGCGGGCCGGAAGAAGAAAAGCTTGTCATGGACTGGTACGATTCGCTGGGCGCAGGCAGGGAACCTCTTTCACTTAGCAGCGAAGAGACTTCAGCATTGAAATACAGGTTGTGGCTAAATATCCGCAGCCGGGCGGCCGGTTTGCCCGGGACCGGGAGTGGGAAAGCCGGAAAGCCCTTCCGGAAATGGTATGTTTATTTATCGGGGTCGGCAGCCGTATTGCTTTTGTTTTTTGCTTTTTTCCATAATCGCAAAGGAACTGAACCTTTCAATGCAGACAATGAGCAGGCGGCAACGGTTCCGGCAATTTATCATAAAACGAATACCAGTTCCAAAACCATCCTGGTGGTATTGCAGGATGAAAGCATGGTCTGGCTGAAACCTTCCGGAAGTATCCGCTACAAAGACTTTGCCGGAAGCCCCCGGCGGGAGGTAACCTTGAACGGGGAAGCTTATTTTGAAGTAGCGAAAAAGCCGGAGAAGCCGTTCCTGGTATATAGCGGGAATGTGGTGACCCGGGTGACGGGGACTAAGTTCAATATAAAAGCTTATGAAAAGGATAAAACCGTGGAAGTAGAAGTCACCGAGGGTTCTGTAGAAGTGAGCAGGGAAAGGGGGCGGGCAGTCAGCAGACGGGTGGCTGACTTAGCGTTAACCGCCAGGCAGAAGGCCATATATCATACCCGGAGCAGGAAGCTGGAAAAATTAAGTATCGTTTCCAGCCAACTGCAGCCCGTAGAGAAAATATCAGAGGGACTGGCTTTTGAATTCAGCGATACGCCGCTTCGGAAAGTCATTGATTTGCTGGAGGAAGCTTACCCGGTTTCCATTGAACTGGAAAACAAAGACCTGGAAAGCTGTCCGCTTACTGCGTCCCTGAATGATGAAACGCTGGAGATCAAACTTGAATTGATCTGCAGGTCAATAGGGGCGACCTTCTATAAAAGCCCGGATAAGATCCTGATATCCGGTGAAGGCTGCAATCCCTGAGGATCGCTGATCTTAAATAAATGTTATATTAAATCACTATGCTCATGATAGTAAATCGGTTTACTTAATTTTAAAAAAGGCCAGACATGTGCGACCATGCCTGACCTTCTCAGAGAGAACCTTCTTCTTGACCCGCTTAAAGGCAGTAAGAAGGCATGGCTTTGCTTTAACAGAATGTTTAACAAAAACCAGAACAAATTTATGAAAATAAGTTCGTCACGTGAATTTATCATCTTTTGCATGAAAATCACAGTATTTCAATTGGCCGTCATGCTGTCGTTTACCAGTTTAAGCCTGGCAAACGACAGCAAGGCGCAAGGAGTGTTGCAAACCCGGGTTAGCCTGGAGACCGGCCATACGTCATTAAGATCCGTCCTTAAACAACTTGAAAGCCAGGGAAACGTAAAGTTTGTTTATAGTTCCCGTATTGTACCTGTAAAAAAACAGGTATCGGTTAATATTGAAGGGCAGGAACTGGAGCAGGTCCTGGACGAACTGCTCCAGCCGTACGGGATTGGCTACGAAGTCATCAACAAGCAGATCGTGCTGGTGAAAGCTCCTTTCCAGGCATCCGCTGCGGCCCCGGAGCCAGGCGGCGGCAGCAGCCTGGTCATTAACCGGGTGCAGCAGACGATCACGGGTAAGGTTACCGACGCGCAAACGGGTGAACCCGTTCCCGGTGTGAACGTCCTGATCAAGGGAACTACTGTCGGCACCTCTACCGATATGGAAGGGAACTATTCCCTGTCAGTTCCGGACCCGGAAGGCAACCCGGTGCTGGTATTCTCCTTCCTTGGCTATGCCAGCCAGGAAATTCCCGTAGGTACCAGTCCGGTAATTAATGTAAGCCTGGAACAGGATGTCGCAGCGCTTGATGAAGTGGTAGTCGTAGGATACGGTACGCAGTCCCGCAGGGAAGTTACTTCAGCCATTGCCACGGTAAAAGCGGAAGATTTCAACCAGGGCGGCGCCCGCTCGCCGCTTGACCTGATCCAGGGAAAAGTAGCCGGCCTCAGCATTACCCGTAACCAGGGAAACAACCCCAATTCCAGCGCAGCCATTCAGCTTCGCGGGATCACTTCGATTGAAGGAGACCGGAGCCCCCTGATCGTTATCGACGGCATCCCTGGCGGCGACCTGGACCTGCTGCAGCAGGACGACATTGCCTCCTTTGACGTACTGAAAGACGGTTCTGCCGCAGCTATTTATGGTACACGTGCCAATGGAGGCGTTATTCTTATCACTACCAAGAAAGGAAGAGCGGGAGAGCCCCGGTTCAACTATTCTACCTACGTGCAGCGCGAAGCGGTGGACAAAAAGCCGGATTACCTGAATGCTTCCGAATACCGGGAACTGATAGACCAGGGCCTGATCAATGAAAGCGAAGACCTTGGCGCGTCCACTGACCTGTACGACATGCTGATCAATAAGGACAACCTGAGCCAGTACCATAACTTTGCCGCTTCGGGCGGAAGCGCCAATACCAATTACCGGGCTTCGGTTTACTTTAACGAAGCCGAGGGGATCGCCAAGCAGAACGGCCGCAAAGAATTCGGCGGAAGGCTGAACATCAACCAAACAGGTTTGCAGGACCGCCTCCACCTCCAGGTAAACTTGGCTACGAATTTCAATAAAGCCAACATGCTGGGCGGGGGAGACGGAGACGATGATTTCGATGACGGTTCCTTCGGCTCCGACTTTGAACAAGCCATCCAGCGGAATCCCACCGCCCCTATCCGCAACCCGGATGGGAGTTTCGTGGAAACGACCGCCTACAATAACTACAACCCCTTGTCACGGCTGGAAAACAGGATCGCCGAGCGGAACGAGCAAACTTTTTCGGGCGATGCAAAGCTTACGCTTGACATCATCGACGGCCTCACCGCTTCAGCTTTCGGCTCCTACGTGAGGAACAACTGGAACGACCGATACTACCGTTCGGTAAACGACTGGGACCAGCGGGAAGGGCAGCAGTACCAGGGCATGGGCTATGCCTCCAAAAGGAACCACCTGGACTGGACCCAGACATTTGAATCCACGGTCAATTACCAGAAGACCTTTGCAGAAGAGCATTCACTGGACGCGATCGTGGGATATAGTTATCAATACGCTACCACCGAGCTTTTCAATGTAAACAACAATGGTTTTACCACGGATGCATTTGAAGACTGGAACCTGGGAGAAGGCAGCGCAATCAGCAATACCGACCTGCCCAGGCCGGGTATGGGCAGCGAAAAATACGATAATACGCTGGTCGCCTTCTTTGGAAGGGTCAATTACTCCTTCAGGGATAAGTACTTTGCCCAGGTGATCCTGCGGCGTGAAGGATCTTCCCGCTTCGGCGCCAATAATAAATGGGGGAATTTCCCGGCGGCTTCCGTGGGCTGGACCCTGAGCCAGGAGGATTTCATCAAGGATATTTCCTTTATCAATAACCTTAAATTAAGGGTGGGTTACGGAGAAACCGGAAACCAGGGTATCCCCAACTACCGTTCGCTGATCACCCTCAGCGGGGGAGGGGTTTACCCGCAAAACGGCGTGTACTACGAAACCTACGGGCCTTCCCGGAACCCGAACCCCGATCTTCGCTGGGAAACCAAGAAAGAATGGAACTTCGGTTTGGATTTCGGCCTGTTTGAAAACCGCCTCAGCGGCGCACTGGACGTTTACAGCCGTACAACGGAAGACCTGCTGTACAGCTACACCACCCAGCTGCCTTCCTTCATTCATGCCGACATTTTCACCAACGTGGGAAGCATCAGCAATAAAGGGGTAGAACTCTTATTAAGCGTGGTAGCTGTTGACAAGCCCGACTTTGACTGGAGCATGGATTTCACTGCCAACTCTCAGTTCAACCGGCTGACTTCCCTTTCTAACGACCTCTATAAAGCTACCTGGCTTGAATTTGCCGGCTTGCCTTCTCCCGGGAACCTTGGGAACGCGATCCGCGTGTACGAAGGCGGAACGATCGGCAATTTTTACGGAAAGCGCTTTGCCGGTTTTACTGAGGACGGGCAATGGCAGTTCTATAAGGCGGACGGCTCTATCGCCGGGGCCGATGAAATGAATGAGGACGACCTTACCGTCATCGGCAACGGGGTGCCCAAATACATGGCTTCCTGGAGCAACTCCTTCCGGTACAGGAATTTCGACCTGACCGTGTTCTTCAGGGGTAAATTTGGTTTTGATATTCTGAACACCAAGGAAATGTACTTCGGCAATAAAAAGTGGCTGCCCAATAACCTGCTGCAAAGCGCGGTGACCACTCATGCGGAGCTGAATGACGATCCCCAGTATTCCGACTATTACATCGAAAAGGGTGACTTTGTGAAACTGGATAACGTTACCCTGGGCTATAACTTCAGCCTGGACAATCCCTGGGTACGCAGCCTGCGAGTATATGTGACCGGCCGAAACCTGGCTACGATCACCGGCTACAGCGGCATTGACCCGGAACTGCAGGACATCGGTTTCGAAACGGGCGTGGATAACAGGAGTTTTTACCCGCGTACGAAGTCCTTTACGATTGGTCTGAACGTTGGATTTTAATACAGAACAACATGAAAAAAATCATAAATAAAGCAGGATTTATTGCCGCGGTATTGATGTTTTTGAGCATAAATGCCTGTACGGACCTCGATGAAAACCTTTATAGCGAGATCCCCAAAGAGAACTTTTACAGGAACCAGCGGGAAGTAATGCAGGCGGTACTGCGGCCCTTCACCCATATGCAGGCCTGGCTTGCCCCCACCGGGCAAAGTGGATTTTACTACCACAGCGCCATGTCTGCCGACCAGCTGGCCTGGCCCCAGAAAGGACGTCACGGCTACGACGGAGGCGACCATATCCGTTTGCATTACCATACCTGGACACCGGAAGAAAGCCGGCTGAGGTCGGCCTGGAACCTGATGTGGACAGGCGTAGGCTTCCTCAACTCAACGCTTGAGGATTTTGAGGAGGTAGACTTTCCTTCCATTGGTATTTCGGAAGAAGAAAAAGCGTCCATCACGGCCGAAGTAAAGGTACTGCGTGCATTTCATTACATGCGGATCATGGATATGTGGGGTAATGTTCCTATTGTCACAAATGTGGCCGACCCGCTGAACGCGCCTACGGCTTCCCGCGAGGAGGTATTTAATTTCGTGAAGGAAGAGCTGGAAGCCAATGTTGACCTGCTTCAGCCGCTTTCACAGGAAACACTTGGCCGGGTATCAAAGGCGGCCGGTTATGCCATGCTGGCCGAACTTTACCTGAACGCAGAAGTTTGGTCCGGCACTCCAATGTGGGATGAGTGCATCGCGGCCTGCGATAAGATCATCAGCGGGGACGTGGGCGGCCTGAACGGCACGCTTTCCCTGGATGAAAATATCCTGGATCCGTTCAGCAATACCAACGATCAGTCAAATGAGAACATTTTCCAGTTCGCTTTCAGCCGCAAGGGCGGATTTACCTTTGACTGGGCCGGTTTCTTCATGGGCTACAGCAATATGTCGGCGGCGCTGAACGTCGGGTATTCCGGCTGGAACGCTTTCGTGGTGATTCCATCGGCATTTGACGCCTTCGAAGAAAACGACCTCCGTAAGGAAGAATGGTTCCTGTTTGGCCCGCAGTACAAGTACGGGACCACCGAGCCTATTCTCGGAACCGAAGAATGGAACGGGGAGCCCCTGGTATATGTGAACAGCATCCGCAGGGAAAGCGAAGGCGACCTGGAGAGCGACGGCGGCATGACCGAAGGAGAAGAGAACAGCGGCGCCCGCTTCCATAAATACCGTTCCGGAACGCTGAACGATGAGAATTACTGGGAGAACGATTATGTGATCTACCGCCTGACGGAAATTTATTTTAACAAGGCGGAAGCGCTTATGCGGAAGAACGGCGGGACGGCCACTCCCGAAGCCGTAGAACTGATCAATGCTTCCCGCCAACGATCATTTGACGCTGCTGACTGGCCGGCTGAAGCCTATACGACCGCTACGCTTGACCTGGATGAATTACTGGCCGAACGCGGCCGGGAATTCATTTTCGAAGGGAAACGGCGTACGGACCTGATCCGCTTCGGAAAATTCACCACGGCAAGCTGGTGGGATCATGAGCCGAGTGATGAAACCAAGGCTTTGTTCCCGATCCCCAGTACGCAGATTGCGTCCAATCCGAATTTGGAGCAGAACCCGGGGTATTAAATTCGAAATGGGTACGCCCGCCCGTGGGGGCGGGCTTTATTTATTTTGGGTTTGGAAGTGGGTTGGTTTAGATTTAAATTGCTCAAAAATTATTTATACATTGATGAAAAGATTGTTTAAAATGGCCGGGACGGGTTACCCGGTGCTGGGAATGGCACTGGTTGTGGCTGCAAGTGCGGGCACTGTAACGGCGCAGGAGCTGAATACGCTTAGCAAAAAAGAAAAGAAACAGGGATGGACGCTCTTGTTCGACGGGGAAACGACCAATGGCTGGCATACTTACCTGAAAGATGAGGCCGGCGCGGCCTGGACGGTCAGCGAAGGCGCGCTGGCATTCGACCCGGAAGCGGGCGAAGGCGGCGACCTGGTTACTGACGGTGAATATGAGAACTACGAACTCAGCCTCGAGTGGAAGATCTCCGAAGGCGGGAACAGCGGCGTTATTTTTAACGTTCACGAAGACCCGGAATACGGGGCAACTTATGTGACCGGCCCGGAAATGCAGGTCCTTGACAATGAAAAGGCGCACGATAATAAGGAAGACGATCACCTGGCCGGCTCCCTTTACGATATGGTAGCCGTAGGAAGGGATGTTGCCAACCCCGCCGGCGAATGGAACCAGGCTCGCCTGCGTTTAAAGGACGCCCACCTGACCCTTTGGCTGAACGGCACTAAAACCGCCGACGTGACCATTGGTTCCGAAGAATGGAAGGAACTGCTCGCGGCCAGCAAATTTAAAGACTGGGAACATTTTGCCACTTACCTGAAAGGCCGCATTGCACTCCAGGATCATGGCAACAAAGTTTGGTACCGGAACATTAAGATCCGCGAACTTTAGCGATCCTGCACCGGCTCCGGGCAACCGGGCCAAAAACCTGATGGGGCTGTAACCTGAAGTGGGGGTTACAGCCCCATCAGTATTATCAGGAGTACCGTTACAAAATCTTTGAGGTAAACCCGGAGCAGCTTCAGTGATTTGGTCAGATGATACTCCACGGTCTTTTCGGAAATTTTAAGCTGACCCGCAATCTGTTTATTGGAAAAATGCCGGCCCCGGCTCAACTCAAAAATGGTCCTGGACTTGAGGGGCAGCTTTTTAATAGACGCCTTGAGGCTGGTATCAAGTTCCCGCAAGCGGAGATCCTGTTCGATCATATTTTCAGCCGGCGCTGAAAAACTATTTTTTATCGCGATCAGATGCCTGGAGGAAAGCATCTGATCGCGAATAAAGTTCATGATCCGGTAGCGGATGGCCGTATGCAGGTAATTTTTCAACGAAGACGTCACCTCCAGTTCCAGCCGTCTTTCCCACAAGCGTACGAAAAGTTCCTGAACCAGCTCTTCCGCCGCTTCCCTTTCACCGGTCTTCTGCCAGGCAACCTGGAAAAGCTGGAGCCAGTAGCGACGATAGATCTCTTCAAATGCCCGCTCCTGCACGGAAACAGGCACTTTCTCCGATCCAATACCCCGGAACAGGCCCGTTAAATGACTATCGGTAAGCTTTCTAAAATTCACAGAATAGCAGGCTTTGATTTTGCAATCCGCCTGCTAAGTTAAGAAATCCGCCAGATATACCCCTTCTGCCGGCCTTAGTTGCACACCTTTATGTGGTCTTTTGGCGGATAACTGAACGGGTTTTCCAAAAACCACCTGGCCTTATAGATCCTGAGCCCGCCCTATTCATTAATTATCCCGGATCCGTTATTAATAGCCGGGATTCTGCGTCAGGTTCTGGTTAAGATCCAGTTCAGTTTGCGGGATCGGCCACCAGTAATCGCGGGCAGGATCGAATATCCGCACCTCGATTTCCTTATTCTCCCAGGTATAAACGGGTCCGTTCATTACCACTTCCGCTGTTTTCCACCTCCTGATATCATTATAATAGTACCCTTCGCCGGCAAATTCAATCCTGCGCTCATGCCGGATCTCATTCCTCATCTCCGCCTGGGAAAGGCCTGCTGGAAACGGAGGCATTCCTGCGCGTGCGCGAACAGCGTTTACGGCTTCGTAAACCAGGGGTCCCGGGCCTGAATATTCGTTCATCGCTTCGGCATACATCAGCAGGATATCCGCATAACGAAGCACCATGTAATTGGTTTCCGACTGTCCGCCCTTCAGATCCT
This sequence comes from Anseongella ginsenosidimutans, assembly GCF_008033235.1. Taxonomy (GTDB): domain Bacteria; phylum Bacteroidota; class Bacteroidia; order Sphingobacteriales; family Sphingobacteriaceae; genus Anseongella; species Anseongella ginsenosidimutans. The sequence goes on along the minus strand of NZ_CP042432.1, from coordinate 986,736 downwards.
TTTTATCATCGGGCGAAGGAGCTTCGGTATATATCGTATATTTTTCGAGGCCATAGCCGGTAATCGCGAACCGGTCACCTTCAACCTCCTCGCCCATGAAAGTATCCCCTGGAAATACCACCGTTGCATAAAAGCGCGGGTCCAGGTTTTCATACCTGTCACTGATAGGGGTCAGGGGCGATTTGTTCGCCGGAAGGCCGTCTTTCATATAGTAGGCATCCACCAACCCCTGCAGCGGCGCATTTGTATTATACTGCCTTCCGATAAGGTCGAAGGAGTTTCCGCCGTCCGGATAAATGTACTGTACATCGAAGATCACTTCCTCATTATTCTCATTTTCGGGCAGGAATAAGCTCCGGTAATCCGGGAACAAGCCATAACCGGCCTCGCCCGCCATGTCCATTACTGCCTTGGCTGCATCCGCTGCCGCTTTCCATTTTTCCGTATCGTTTTCTTCATTGAACAAAGGACTGGCCTCATACAAGAGGACCCTCGCTTTAAGCGCCATTGCCGCACCCTTGGTAGCCCGTCCCTGGTCAGCGCTGCCATACTCCAGGGGAAGGGCGGCCGCAGCTTCATCCAGGTCCTTCAGCACCTGGGCAATAACTTTTTCCCGGCTGTCCCGCGGAAGGAGGGACTGTGATTTATCGGGAGGATCAAGGATCAGCGGCACATCGCCGTAATAGGTTTGCAGCATAAAATAATAGAGCCCCCGGAGGAATTTGGCCTCAGCCTTCATTCGAGCTTTCAGGTCCTCATCCAGGCCCTCGACCTCGTCTACACGGGCAAGAAAGGTATTGCAGCGGCCTATACCACCATAGCAGCGTGCCCAGCGGTTGGTGATCACTCCGCCGGTGCTGGATGACTGGAGCCCCATGGCAATGGAAGCGAAGCCTTTTGCATCAGTATCATTGTGGGCGTTGGGAGTTGCGGTTTCCTCCCATAAAGGCGTAGCTTCATTCCCGTACACACCGTCCCAGCTCAAAATTCCGTAACAGCCGGTCAGGGCGGCATTTGCCGCTTGTTCTGTTTGCCAGAAACTGCTTTCCACGTATTTATTGTCCGGGGCGGTATCCAGCAGGTCAGGGTTGCAGGCAGTAAGCAGTAAGGCCAGGCCTGTCCCTGCCATTAAGATCTTTTTCATTCCAATTGATTTATCTGTCCGTAACATGATCTCTTTTTTAGAAAGTGACGTTAATACCCCCGCTGAATGTTTTCAGCATGGGATAATGATAAAGGGAAGCGGCATTCACGATTGCCTCGGGATCAAAATCATCGTATTTGGAGAAAGTGATCCAGTTCTGTGCGTTCACAAACACGCTCAGACGTTTGATCTTCATCTGGTCAAGCCAGGAGGAAGGCAAGGCATAACTAAGCTGCAGGCTTTTCAGTCGCAGGTAGGAACCATCCCGCACCCAGAAGTCGGAGAAACGGTAGTTGCCTTCTTCACCGGTACTTTCTGTAACAATGGGAAGCCTGGCATCCCGGTTCTCAGGCGTCCAGGCATCGGTGGCCCATTCCCAGGTAGCGCCTGCGCCGTTATTGAACGGCATGGCCAGGTTATCTACCGGGTAAACTTTTATCCCGGCAATTCCCTGAAAATCGGCGCTGAGCGCAAAACCCTTATAACCAAGGTTCAGCCCGAACCCAAAGGTATATTTGGGCATGATGGAAGAAGCGTTCACCACGATCCGGTCATCCCCGTTGATAATGTCGTCCCCGTTCACATCCCGGTACTTGATATAACCGGGACGGGTGTTATTATCCTGGAAAGCATGAGCTTCCACTTCTTCCGGCGTCTGGAAGATCCCGATCGCATCCAGGATATAGTAGGCGTTCATGATGTCCCCTTCCTGGGTAATGGTGGGAAGATTGGTGCCATCCCCATAAAGGATCTGGCCGTCCAGGTCAATCACCTTATTTTTATTATAACTTACGTTTCCGTGTACATCGTAATTAAAATCGCCGATGTTATTGCGGTATTGCAGCACCAGTTCGATGCCCCGGTTATCTACCGTTCCCACATTTTGTTTGGGGCCTGTCAGGTTCCCTACCTGGTTGGGAAGATTCACCGTACGCAGAATATCGGTGGTTCGCTTATTGTAAACATCGGCCGTAATGCTCAGCCGGTTGTCCAGCAAGGCCGCGTCCAGGCCTATATTATAGGTGGTGGTCGTTTCCCAGTGGATGCTGGGATCGGTATAGCTGTTCGTAGCTGCGCCTGGCGCTAATTTTCCTCCGAAATTATAATTCTGCCCCAGTTCCACTCCTGGTTCGTAGCTGTATAAATCAACTGCCTGGTTACCGAGCGATGCGATGGAAGCCCTCAGCTTGAACAGGTCGAACCCTGAAGAGGAAAAGAAGGCCTCCTTGTCAATGCGCCATGCGGCAGAAAGGGAAGGGAAAAAGCCCCAGCGGTTGCCCGGGGCAAAACGGGACGAACCGTCATAGCGGAAGGTTGCTTCCAGGAGGTATTTTTCATTATAGTCGTAATTAAGCCTTCCAAAGTAAGAGATCAGCACGTCTTCTGTGGAATACCCCCCTATGGACAATCTTTCGCTGCCGGCGCCAAGTGCCGGAAGGGAGCCGTCCAGGTAGCCGGTCACCTGAGCGTCAAACGTCTTTTGCCTGAAGTTATGATAATCGGACCCGGCCATGATCGAAAAGTTATGGCTTCCCGCAAACTGGTGCTGCCAGCTCAAGGTATTGTAAAAGTGGAGATTCAGGTCGTTATCATCGTAATTGTAGGACCTGGGCGCCGTAGCCGGATTATTCCAGTTCTGCCTCGCGCCGGTTTTCGGATGAAACTTTGCCATTTGGGGAATAAAGCGCTCCCTGAAGCCGTCGTATTTGTCTACCCCCAGCTTCACCTGGTATTGAATATCAAAGGGCAGCCTGTAGTTTGCATAGATCGTGGAAAGAAAACGCTGAACGATCTTATGATCATTCCCCTCCAATGCCAGCATTCGGGGATGCTCCCAGTTATTCCGTCCGGTAGTTCGGATCCAGGGGAAGCTGTACCGTCCGTCCTCCAGTTGATCAGGCATAATTGGCAGGGACCGCATCAGCGCCTGCCAGTAATCGCCGTTGGAGTAGGAAGGCTGTGTATAATCGCGGTAATAGCCGTTTAGGGTAAGTCCTATTTCAAGGCGTTCACCCAGGCTGGCCGTCGTATTCAGCCCCAGGGAATATTTCCGCTCGTTATTATTCGGGCCAATAATGACTCCGTCCCGGTCAAGATAACCTAGCGAAACGCGGTAACGGTATTTATCGCCTCCGCCTGAAGCGCTGATATCATGCTTCTGTATAAATCCGTTATCCAGGGCTATGTCAAACCAGTTACTGCTGGGATAAGTAATAGGGTCAGTGGCCATCCCGTTAATATATTCCTGCATCTGTTCCTCCGAATACTCTGGTGTGGACTTGCCACTATTAAGTACTGCCTGATTTTTAAGGTCCATATATACCGCGGGATCCCAGATAGCATCAGGAAGAGTGGTTGGCTGCTGCAGCCCAAAGTAATTATTATAGGTCACCTGAGCCCGCTGCGTACCTTCCTTGGTAGTAACCAGGATCACGCCATTGGCGGCCCTGGACCCGTAAATGGCAGCAGAAGCGTCTTTTAACACTGTTACCGTAGCAATATCCGCCGGATTCAATTCATCCATAGAATATTCAATGCCGTCCACCAGCACCAGGGGATTATTATTGTTCAGCGTTCCGACGCCTCTGATCCGTATCGTGGCCCGGTCAACTCCCGGCATGCTGTTGCCCAGGTTCACGAACAGGCCGGGCAGGCCATGCAATGCATTGCTGACATTGGTCAGGGGCTCGTTTTCCCTGGTTGACAGGTCAAGGGTCGTTACAGCCCCGGTAAGATTTTCCTTTTTTTGCGTACCGTAGCCTACCACCACTACTGATTCCAGTTCCTCCAGGTTAGGCTGAAGCTTAACCGTCATCGTACCCTGGGCATCCGCCGCTATCTCACTGGATAAGTACCCGATGGACGTGAATACGAGTACGGATCCCGGCGCCGCCGAAAGGCTGAAATTGCCGTCAATGTCGGTTGAAGTTCCCACATCGCTTCCTTTTACCTGCACCGACACTCCCGGCAGCGGAAGTTCATCATGTGCGGAAAGCACTTTCCCTTTTACCGTTATATCCTGCGCCTGCAAGCCGGCAGAGATAAAAAGCAGCATAGGAAGTACTGCAGCAAGTAATGATCTCATAATGTTTGTTTTTTTAGTTTATCTGCTTTCATTTTATTGTTCTTTATATCATCTTGTAGATTATTGAATCGCAAAACAAGCGTTACCAATTAAACAGAACGTTGCTTGAACGTTATTGAATTATTAGTTCCAGGTGTATTTAATGGTGCATTCACGAATTATATCAAAAGCACCTAAAAAGGTAAATTGATTTCACACAAAAGCTTTTCATTTCGAAATTACTATTTTTTCGGCAAAGAAAAAATAAATCGAAATAAAAGGAAAACTCTTTGCAGGCCACACATGTAGCTTCGCGGCAGGGGAAGTGCTAAAAGAAAGAAACAGGAGGCGTTAACCGCCGGAAGGCAGTCTTATTATACGGGGGTAGATATGCGGGATTGCAGCACAAAATGCTGCTTCGGTCAAAAAAATTTTACACGATTGTTACTTTAACACCCATACTTTCAAGGGCGCGGGCGGTATGGTCGGAGATACCTGTGTCCGTAATGACCTGGTCGATTTCTTCCAGGGCGCATATTTTCCCGAAACCCCTTTTGCCGAATTTGGTAGAATCGGCAAGGACGACGGTCTTCTGGGAATTGGCAATCATTTGCCGGTTCAGGTGCGCTTCCATGGAATTGGTGGTAGTAAGGCCGAATTCCAGGTCAATTCCGTCTACACCAAGGAAAAAAGTACTGCAAAAGAAATCGTTCAGGATATGTTCTGAATAAGGTCCTACTACGGAAGAAGAGCTTTTTCGCAGCACTCCGCCGAGCTGCAGGATCTCGATATCCTTATGCCTTAGCAGTTCCAGGGCAACATTGAGGGCGGAAGTGATTACGGTAAGGCTTTCACGGGGCTGCAGGCTTTTGGCCAGGGCAAGCACGGTGGTGCCGGAAGCGATCACAATGGAATCATTTGGCTGTATTAGTTTGGCCGCAGCAGCGCCAATGCGCATTTTTTCAGCTGACTGGAGTTTTTCCTTCTCATTTACAGGCCGATCGGTCATATAAGGATTATTTACCGTTGCGCCGCCATGTGTCCGGAAAAGCAGGTTCTTGTCTTCAAGGAGCTTGAGGTCTTTGCGGATAGTTACGGAGGATACATCCAGGGCCTTGCACAGGTCAAGTACATTAACATACCCTTCCTTTTGCACCTTATTTATTATAAATTGGTGTCTTTCGGTAATATTGATCATGTTCAAATGTAAACATTCTGCCCATTTGGGAAAAATCCTTCGGAGGGATTCCTGCGTTTACTTTTTATTATTTTCTTTTATTACGTATACTTGCGTACGGTTTCGTTTTACCTTAACCGCATTGATACGATGGAGATAACCAGCGAAAAAACACTATTCAGCAGAGATAGCTGTCTAAAAAAAGCAAAGGAAATACCCCAGTGGGATGTTATCGTGATCGGAGGCGGGGCCACCGGCCTGGGCGTAGCGCTGGATGCAGCGAACAGGGGATTTTCAACGCTCCTGCTGGAACAGTCTGACTTCGCCAAAGGTACTTCCAGCCGCAGCACTAAACTGGTACATGGCGGAGTCAGATACCTGGCACAAGGAGATATACAGCTCGTTCGCGAAGCGCTTCATGAAAGGGGAGTATTGCTCAGGAACGCTCCTCACCTGGTAAAAAAACAGGCTTTCATCATCCCTTGCTATACCTGGTGGGACCAGTTTAAGTACCTGACCGGGCTTAAATTGTATGACTGGTTGTCGGGAAGAAGCAGTTTTGGTTCATCCCGGCGAATGAATGGCGCCGGCGTAAGCCAGGCCTTGCCCGGAGTCCGGTCCGCTGGGCTGAAGGGAGGCATTAAATATTTTGACGGGCAGTTTGACGACAGCAGACTGGCCATTAACCTTGCCCAGACCTGTGTGGAAGAAGGCGGTGTGCTGCTCAATTACTTCCGGGTAACAGGCCTTTTGAAAAACCAGCAGGGGAAACTCTCGGGAGTAACGGCGCGGGACGAAGAGGATGGCATAGAATATAACTTCAAGGCGAAAGCCGTAATAAATGCCACCGGCGTTTTTGTTGACCAGATACTCCGGCTGGATACCCCTTCCGCGCGCCCGCTGGTAAGGCCGAGCCAGGGAATACATGTGGTTCTGGATAAATCTTTCCTCCGGGGTGAAGATGCCCTGATGATCCCTCAAACCAAAGACGGCCGCGTGCTGTTTGCCGTGCCCTGGCATGAATTCACCCTGGTAGGTACTACCGACACCCCCTTAACTTCCGCCAGCCTGGAGCCGGAAGCGCTGGAGCAGGAGATTGATTTTGTGCTGCAGACCGCCGGCAACTACCTGGAACGGAAACCTTCCCGGGCAGATATGCTGAGCGTTTTTGCAGGCTTGCGCCCTCTGGCGGCCCCTGAAAAGGATACCGGCAGCACCAAGGAAATATCCAGGAGCCACAAACTCATTGTAAGCGGAACGGGCCTGATCACCATAACCGGCGGCAAGTGGACCACCTACCGGCAGATGGCGGAAGAAACCGTTAATAAGGCCATAGAAACAGCAAGTTTAGAAAAAGCGCCCTGCACGACAACCTCATTAAAAATCCACGGCTACCTTTCCCCCGGTGAACAGGCCGCTTCCGGCGCTGAGAACGAGGAAGCTTCTCTATCCATATACGGAAGCGATGCCGCCCTGATCCATAAGTTAAGCCGCGAAAAGCCCGGTACTGCCGAAAAGCTGCATTCGAACTTCCCTTATATCAAGGCGCAGGTTACCTGGGCAGTAAGGCATGAAATGGCCCGGACGGTAGAAGATATCCTGGCCCGCCGCATCCGCGTTCTTTTCCTGGATGCAAAGGCGGCTATTGATATGGCGCCTGAAGTATCCAGGCTCATGGCGGAGGAATTGCAAAAGGATGCTGAATGGGAGAAAGCGCAGGTGGAGACCTTTACTTCAATGGCAATCCGGTATTTACCTGGTTCCCACCATGGCAAGGTTTTGGCATAATTACCAGTAGACACGTTCTAATGGTTTAACCAAAATTTAACGTCATGAAAAAGCCATTTCTTTATTCGGTATTTCCCATAGCCCTTTTCGCGGCTTTCGGGATTTTTAGCGCCACTACCCCCGGGGCTGCTCCGGAAGTCAATTTTAGCGGGGTACTGACAGACACGCTGCCGGGCGACACGATCGACGATCCCGTCCCCGCAGACACGATGGGCTTTCCCGGCGACGAGCCTACAGAGGACACAAGTGCTTACCCAACTGAGGACTTTTTTCCCGCAGATACAACAGAGGATGAACAGCCCGTAGATACTGCAGGAGCAGGTGAAGGCTTTGATCCGATGCCCGTCGACACGAATGGATTTAATCCTTAATCCTTCTCATAACGCCTGGTGACGCGTCTGGTGCAATCCCCCGGCGCGTCACTTAAGGCTAAATGAGCTACTCTCCCGCATTAAATTGCAGACATTCCCCCTTCTGAATTTAGCCTCCCAGTCTCCTTTCTTCACTCCTATGTACCCTCTTTTTCCAGGCGAGATCCTTTTTGGAAAAGCCATTAACCTCAAATATTCCTATATTTAGTTCATGAGAAGCGCCCTTTTACAGCTATTCCTTCTAGCCTGGCTATCTACCGCCGTTACGGCCGCAAGTGTAGATACTGTGGAAACTTACAGCAATTCGATGAAAAAGGTCATCAAGGCGGTAGTCATTACCCCGGACAGCTATAACGATACGGAAGAAGTCCCCGTGCTTTATTTACTGCATGGCTACAGCGGGAATTACGCGGATTGGGTCAAGAGGGACAGCAAGCTGACGGACTATGCCGACCAATATAATATACTGATTGTCTGCCCTGACGGCGGCTACGGCAGCTGGTATTTAGACAGCCCGGCCGATGAAAGTTTTCGTTATGAAACCTATGTTTCCCGGGAGCTGATAAAATGGGTAGACGGGAAGTACAACACCATTGAAAGTCCGGCAGGCAGGGCTGTCACCGGCCTGAGCATGGGAGGGCATGGCGCTCTTTACCTGGCTTTCCGTCACCAGGACGTATTCGGCGCCGCCGGCAGTATGAGCGGGGGAGTAGATATCCGCCCCTTTCCTGAAAACTGGGAACTCAGCAAACGCCTTGGGGATTATGCCCGGTTCCCCGAACGCTGGAATGAAAATACTGTGGTGAACCTGCTTCACATGCTAAAGCCCGGCAGCCTGGCGCTTATTATCGACTGCGGAACGGACGATTTCTTTTACGATGTTAACCTGAAGCTGCACAAGGACCTGGAATACCGGAATATTCCCCATGATTTCATAAGCAGGCCTGGCAGCCATAACTGGGACTACTGGAGGAATGCAATAAAATATCAACTGGTATTTTTTCATGACTTTTTCCAGAAGGGCATAGAATGAAATATCCTTGAAAACGGCCACACAACTCAAGCTGAAGCAACTTGCGATAATTATCGGATGCTGGCTGTTATTGGGTTTTGTTATATCGGTCTACGATCACCTGCTTTTGCACAGCAGCTACTCCCTTGGTCCTGCTGAAGATTATTCCTTCCTGCTTTCCGTGGCCAGAAACATGGGCGGCGGCCTTATAGGCGGGTTATTGGGCGGAAGCCTGCTCGTGTTTTTTGTCAACGAAAAGTACCAGGATAAACCCTACGGTTATACGATTATTTCGGTAAGCGTCTCCTTCCTTTTTATCATCGCTTTTATTGCGGTGATCATGGGTCTTTTCCTGGTGCCCGGGCAAACGGGAAAACCGGCCTTTGACCCGGCATCACAGCAAGCCCTGATCCGCTTCCTGACCGACAGCACACCTCTAAAGGCAGCCCTGGTCTGGTCTTTTATCGTAGCCGGGACGCAGCTGCTGCTGCAGGTAAATAAAAAGTTCGGGTACGGAACCTTCTGGAACATTATCCGGGGAAAATATAATACGCCGAAAGAGGAGGAAAGGATCTTTATGTTCCTGGATATCAATTCGTCCACCAGCATTGCCGAACGCCTTGGTGATAAAGCCTACCACGCCCTGCTCAAGGACTTTTTTGCCGATATTACCAATCCCATTCTGAATAACGAAGGGCATATTTACCAATATGCGGGCGATGAAGTGATTATCTCCTGGAAATACCGCGAAGGCGTAGAAGCTTCGCATTGCGTCCGGTGCTTTTTTGATATGAAACTTCATATTCAGGAGCAACGGGAAAAATACCTGCGCCGGTATGGCCTGGTTCCTGCTTTTAAAGCCGGCATCCATTCGGGAAAAGTCGTAGCCGGCGAGGTGGGAATCATTAAAAGGGACATCACCTATTCCGGGGACGTCCTGAATACGGCCGCAAGAATACGAAATATGTGCAAGGAATTTAACGTGGAACTTATTGCCTCTGCCAGCCTGCTGGACACCGTGCGTTTAGGCGAACACCTGGCAGTGAAGCCCCTTGGTTCCATTAAACTGCGCGGCAAAGAAAAATCCGTGTTACTCAGCACCGTAGGGCCGGCAGTGTAGCAGCGCCCGTTAAAGGAACTGTTGCTGAATGGCCGATGAAATAAGCCCGGCGACATTTTTTACTTCGAATTTCTGCAGCAGGTTCCTCCGGTGCGTTTCCACGGTAAGCGGGCTCAGGAAAAGTTCTTTCGCCATTTGTGCGCTGGTTTTCCCTTCGCCGAGCAGCTTCAGGATCTGCTTTTCTCTTTTTGTAAGCTGCGGGCGGGCTCTGAACGTGGCAGGGCCAGGCCGGGCAATAATTTCCTTCACTTCCCTGCTGAACGCAATTTCCCCGTTCATGGCGTCAGAGATGCAGGAAATGATTTCTTCTTCCGGAGAATTTTTAAGCAGGTAACCGCTTGCGCCGTTTTGAAGGGTTTGCATGATAATACTGCGTTCGGCATGGTTGCTTAGTACAAGTATGCGGGTTTCCGGGGATGTTTTCCGGATTTCCAGGCAAAGGTCTATGCCGTTAACATCGGGCAGGATAATGTCAAGAAGAACGATATGCACTTCCTTCCTTTTCAAAAAATCCATAAAGCCGGCGCCCGTGGTAAAACTACCGGCAAGCTCCGTGTTTTCCATGCTTTCAAGCAGCGTTTTTAATCCCTGGATAACGATGGGATGGTCTTCTACGACGGCCAGCTGTACTTTTTTATCCTGTGACATTTAATTCGATGTTTAGGGCCGTTCCTTCGTTGGCTGCGGAAATGATCTCCAGCTTCCCGTCAAGGTAGGCTACCCTGTTTTTAATATTGTCCAGGCCCAGCCCGGTTTTCCGCCCGTTGGCGCTGCCGTTCATGCCTTTGCCGTTATCTTCTACCGTAATGTAGAATCTTCCCTTGTTCTGGCTGCATTGCACTAATATATCAGAGGCTTCGGCATGGCGGAGGGCGTTGGCCAGCGCTTCCTGCACAATCCGGTAAATGGTCACCTGTGAAGTAAGAGGCAGGGATCTTTCAATATTGAAGGCTTCGAAATTGATCCGCAGATCGCCGGTAATTACCGATTCGCATAACTCCCGCAAGGCTGCTTCCAGGCCGAACTTGAGCAGGGCTTCAGGCATCAGGTTGCGGGCAATTTGCCGGAGTTCCTTTATGGAATTATCCAGCTGACCGGTAATATGAGCGAGCCGGGAATCCTGCTGCGGGATGGCTTTATGGGCCGCCCAGGAAGAAAGGTTAAGTTTTACGCCAGCAAGGAGGCCCCCAAGTCCGTCATGCAGGTCTTTTGCCACTCTTTTGCGCTCTCTTTCTTCCCCTTCCAGCATGGCATTGGCGAATGTCAGCTGCTGGTGCTGCTCCATTTCCTTTAATTGCTGCCTGTAATTGATTTCTTTCTGTACGGCGAGCTTTTTACTGTTCCGGTAATAGAAGATCGCAAAAGCAGCCACGGCCAGCGAAAACACGAAAGCAGATCCCAGCAGCCAGTTTCCCAGGCGGTTATTTCTTGCCGAAAGGACCGCCTTCTCCTTTTCGGATTGAAGCAGGACTATTTTCTTCTGGTTTTCGGCGTTTTGATATTTTGCTTCCAGCTCGTTGATATCTCTTTTGAACTTACTTTCATGAAGGCTGTCGCTTAGTTCATTGTATTTTTTCAGCCAGCGGTGCGCCTGGGCCATATCTCCCAGGCGGGCATAGGTTTGAGAGAGTTCGGAGTAGATCATTTTCCTGTTCCCGGTCCGGGACATGACTTCGCGCTGTTCCAGAATAGTCATCAGGATGGCTGCGGCGCTTTTATATTTTCCCTGGGCCGTCAGGGTTTTATATTTCTGAAAGGCTAATTCCTGCAGGCTATACGCCTGATCCAGCTCCTTTGCCAAAGCTATGCCCTTGTCAAAACTCTTTAACGCTTTCTGATAGTCCGCAATGCGGCTATAATACATGCCCTCACCGGTATAATATTCCAGGAACAACGCGGATCCGGGATAAGGTTCCAGCAAATCCAGGGCATTATCCAGCATGGTTTTAGCCTCCGGGTACTTTTCGAGGAAAATATAATTTTTCGCCCCCAGCAAATAGGTCTGAGCCAGGGCCGTCTTATTCGCAAGATCCGTTTTCAGATGGCTAATGGCTTTTCCATAGTACGCTTCCGCCTTCGCATATTGCTCCAGGTTCATAAAAACCAGGCCCACATCCTGGTAACAGGAACCGATATAGGTGGTGTCGCCGGCCTTCTGCGCCAGGGGGATGGTTTTTGTTAACAGGATATCCGCGAAGGCCTTGTTGTCATCTTTCAATTGCTGCTGCAGCCCATAATTTCGCCAGGCTTTCGCCCTGAAATGGTACGCTTCTTTCATGGGAAAGCGGCTCAATAAAGAATCCGCCTTCCGGTAAGCGCTTTCGCTGGAAGGCACATCATGATCAAAATAATAACCGGCCTCATAAAACCAAGCCAGCGCCTGAAGGTAGGGGTACTTTTCGCTTAACTTCCTGCCTTGTTCCAGGTATTTCTTCGCCCTCAGGCTGTCGGTATAGGACCAATAGTCGGAAAGCAGAAAGCTCGCACGTGCTTTGACGCTATCCGGGCCCGCCCGGCTCAACACATGCTGCAGACTGTCCAGGTATTTTTGCTTGTCCAGGGGCACCTGCGCCGCTGCATATACCGGCAGCCCGGCGAGGAAACACAGCAGATGAAGGAAGCGGATCATACAGCAATATTAAAAAAACTACCTGTAAACCAGTAGAAAAAAACCTTGTTTCCGCGTATTGTTCTTTTTATTGCTGGCAGATAATTTGCTGCCTGAGCAGATAAACAACAATGATCATGAATATATACTTAGTACTGATCGCAGCCCTGCTGGGCGTTTCCTGCAGCAAAGGCGAAGATCCGCTTCCCGCAACCGGGATACAAGCCGGTAGTTTATATTATTCGGCAGCCGATGAACTGATGCGTTTTGATTTTAAAACCAAGCAGGAAACCCTTGTCTTTTCCGGCGGAAGTAGTTATACAATATCCGCCGCGCAAGAAAAATTCGCCTGGTATAAAAATGATTTCGCCGAACAAACGACGCGCGTGCAGGTCCATGATCTTGAGGCGCCTTCCGGTTACGAATCCATCATTATTTCCGCTACACTGGAAAGCACTCCGGAATTCGCCCCGGGCGAAGAGCTGCTCGGCGCCCTGGCGGAATCGCTTGATGAGCCCGACCTGCGTAAGGACCTTGTGCTTTTTAATTACCATGGCGCGATCATCGGCCGCGTTCCCCATGTAAAAGATTTCTCCTTCTCTCCGAACGGGAAGGACCTCCTCATTTCGGCGGAAGCGCTGAACCCCGGGAACGAGGTGGAAGGATATGCCCTGGCTTTAATAAAGAATTACCGCAGCGATGATCAGCAAAGCATCACGATCCGGGAATTCCCCGATTATAGCCAGCTCCCCGCAGACATTTCTATTTCGCCGGATGCAAGCCATGTCGCATATACCCATCTTGACCATCTCTATACCCTTGAATTAATAGAGGAGGCCGCTCCCCGGCAGATCACGGCATCGAAATTCATGGAAGTAGATGCTTGCTGGAGCCCGGATGGTAAATACCTTGGCTTTATCGCCAATGTCTCAGGGACTACTGATTGCGGCGAAATAAGAATAGTCCTTTCTCAGCCCGCGGAACCGGTGCCCGTGCCTGATGAAGCCTGGGAAAACGCTCCGGCCGACCCCCTGCAGCCCGTGGATAACAATGGGAAAGTGATCCATTCCTGCGGATCGGAAAGGATATATTGGGTTCCGTGATGATTTGATGGTCAGCGGCGGCCGCAGATACTCTGCAACCGCTTCTGTAAATTCAGACCCTCAGCGCGCCGCGGAATCCCCTGGCGCCGTAATAAGAGTCTGCACCGTTGTGGTACACGAAAACTTTGCCGTAACGGCGATCGCAAAAAAGGGCGCCGCCAAGCTTTCTGACGTCTGCGGGTGTTTGCACCCAGCTGGAGGTTTTCATGTCGAAATTTCCCAGCTGCTGCAGATCTCTGTACTGTTCTTCGGTTAAAAGTTCGATGCCCATTGCCGCTGCCATATCCATGACGCTGTTTTCCGGCTTATGCGCTTTCCTTGACTCCAGCGCTTCGCGGTCATAACAAATGCTTCTGCGGCCTTTGGGGCTTTCCGGCGAACAATCGTAAAAAATATATTCGCTGGTCTTTTTATCATGTCCAATAACATCCGGTTCGCCGCCGCTGCTTTCCATTTCGTTGAGTGACCAGAGCTTTTCGGCCTTAGCTTCCAGCCTTTTTTGTACATCTGCCCATTCAATGCCTTTATGCCGGTTCTGGTTTCTTTCAAAACGGGCCTTTAATATGCTGAATAATTCTTCGCGTTGTTCCTTTGGCAACGCCTTATTTTTGCTATTGCTCATACTTTTATATTATTTTTTGAATGCCGGCCAGTTAATCGTTTAATCCCTTTCCATTCAGGATTTGCTGCGTATATTTTTCAACCCTGGACGCCCGCGTACCGGATTGCTTGGGTGCGGAAAAATAGAAAATGTAGGCTCTTTGCCGTCCCGGCGTCAATGCTTTGAAAGCTGTTTTCAAGGCGGGAATTTCGTCTAATTTCCTTTGGAACTCATCAGGAATAGGGAAATCCGCCGTTCTTTTTAAATTGACTTTCAGGCCGGCTTTCTCCACTTCAATAGCTTCATTGATATATGCCTTAAGGATGGAGGCCATTTCCGCTATTTCCCGGGCATTAGTGAACCTGATCTGCCGGGCTGCCTGCACATTTTCCGTTTGCTGGATCAGTATGCCATTTGCATCTTTTAACAGGGCGCCCTTGAAAAACAACAGCGCACAATATTCTTTAAACCCATGTATTAAAACGACATTTTTCTTCTGAAACGTATAGCAGGGGCAACCCCACTTCAATTCTTCGGTCAACTGGCAGTCAAGAGCGATGCTTCTCAATCTTCCGAAGGCTTCCTGCCACTTTCCAGCTTTGAGGAAATAAAAGTCAACTTTAGGGTTCATTTTTTTCTATTTATCCGTAAACGGAACCACCTTTTTACTCGCCGGCCTGAAATACCAGGATATCATCGTCAGTACCAGCAATAGCAGGGGAGGAGCTATTTCACCCATGGGATTGCCTGAAGCGATGTGTGAAAATATAGCTCCCGACATGGCAAAGAAAAAACCGGCATACGTCCATTCTTTCAGTAAAGCAAATTTAGGAATAAACAATACGATCACTCCTAGAATTTTCCAGATACCGAGCATGGTCAGAATATACGCAGGATAGCCCAGCTCTGCAATAGCGGCCGCTTCCTCTTCTACCCTGAGTAACTGCACAATACCGGTTGAAAGCATTCCCAATGCCAGCCAGGCAGTAGCAATCCAGTAGATGACTTTATTTCTCTTTTTCATGATGTGTTATTTTAGTTTGCTTACGACTTTTTGCAATTGGTTATGGGCCATGTTTATGCCCTGAGCAAAGGGCAGCTGGAGCATTTGGTCCCGGAGCGCAACCGATTTGTAGACAATTTGGATTGTGAGCTTGCTGGTATCATCGCTGAGCTTTTCAAATTCCAGGAACTCCAGCTGAACGGGAAAAGGTGTATTCTCCATTTCAAACGTCCTCGTGATCTTCTGGTTCGGGCTGAATTCGTGTATTACCCCGTTAGCGCGGAACACCACGTCTCCCTGGGCGTTGGTTGTTTCAAATTGCCAGCCGCCATGCTTCTTATTTTCGAGTTTCAGCACCTTCGTCCCCATCCATTGTTCTACAATGTCCGGTTCTATATAAGCCCTGAAAAGTAATTCCAATGGCAGGTCAAACTCCCTGGTTATTACTAATTCCTGTTTGCCGTCTTCGGCATTGATCTTCGTTTTTCGTTCCATCTTTTTTATGCTTTTGATTTGTAGTTCTTCATAATGGTTTCCAATTTATTGAACCTGTCGTCCCACAGCTTGCGGAACGGTTCAATAAAGTTTGCGATTTCCATAAGATTTTTGGGGTTTAAATGATAGTATATTTCCCGGCCATTCTGCTCCGGTTCCAGTAATTCGCACTCGATAAGAATTTGCAGGTGTTTGGAAACCGTTGGCCTGGCGGTATTAAAATTCGCCGCGATTGCACCCGCCGTCATGGATTGTGAGGCGACTAACAGCAGTATCGCCCTTCTTGTGGGGTCTGCTATGGCTTGAAAAACGTCTCGTCTTAAATTCATCGCGTAGTTATTTGGCTACAAATAAACGTGTAGTTATTTAGCTACGCAAATTTTTTTTAAAATTTTTTGGGTGAGGAACGACCGTTCTGCTTCGTTTCTGGCAATACCGTGTTAGCGGTTCGTTATTTTTTCCGATGTCGGTTCATAATAAAGAAGGACCGCACCACCGCTAAACGTTTTGGTGTTTATGAGTTTAAGCCTGATTTTTTCGCTGATGTTTTTAAATAACGGCAAACCGCTTCCTGCGATAACAGGGTGAATGCAAAGTTGATATTCGTCTATTAAATTAAGTTTCGTCAAAGCTACAATCAAGCTCGGACTGCACACAAAAACGTCTTTACCCGATTGTTGCCTAAGTTCCCAAACTTCTTTCTCAAGGTCCTGGCTTGCTAATTTCGCGCTTTTCCAGTCTACATTTTTCAGCGTGCGGGAAAAAACAATCTTCGGGGTGTTGTCTATTGCGACTGCAAAGTCGTCCATTGCCTTATCGCCTGTGGGGTTTTCCAGAACGGTTCGCCAAAACTCCATAAGCTGGTAGGTTATCCTGCCATATAAAGCAGTATCAGCGCTTCTCAACAGGTCAGCGTAATGTTGATGTATTTCTTCGTCCGGGACACCCGAGGTATGGTCACAAAACCCGTCAAGCGTCATATTCATTGCTGCAATTATTTTTTTCATATTTTTTTTTGTCAGTCTGTTTCGTGGGTTATCTTACGATGACCGCTAACCCGTAAAGTACTATTTTAGGAAAAAATATGTGAATTGCTATAAACCAGGGCGTAAAATCGGATACTCATTTTTGCAGAGTGCCCTTGCAAAAATGTTATGCTATTGAAGAATCTACACCTGTGGCTTTTGATTGAAATCGCTATGTTACTTTGAGCCGCGGTTGTCCAGCAATTTGGCGTAATCAATTTTTTCAAACTGGAATTCCATCTGCCTTTGTTTATCGCAGTAATTGACAATGAGATCGAAGTTGGATGCGTGTGCTGCCGGTATGAAAAGTCGATAGAAATGGTAAAAACCGTCTTGAGAAGTATACTCAAATATGGCCATTTTTGTCTCAGGATCGATAATATGAATGGTTATGTGATTGAATACCGACGGAAGGTGATCAAACGGGTTTAACAATTCGAGTGTGTACCTGGTGTCCGAAATTTTTTTAACCGACTTCATCGGCCAAGGACCAGGACCTTCCATCCCCCATGAAATATATTCCCGGCTTTTGATCATCGTTCGGGAACATTGCCCGTCGGACGGGTCGTACAGGTAGTATTTGTCTTTGTACTTGTACAAGGGGAGCCAGTTTTGGGGAAGGTCGAATGTTTCGCGTTTGACAAAGCTGCCGGGGGCTTCCCGTTCGACTAAAGCTTTCTGGCTGCGGTAATTCCTGCGATCCCATTCTTCAAACGAAAAATCTATCGCCCGTTTGTAGGTTTCTGATTTTTTGTCCTTCTCAATATAAATCGCATGATAATACCATTCGGTAACCTTTCTGAAGATGAATATGGTATCATTCGAGGGCAGCGTCGGGCTAGCCTTCGCGATTGGAAAAGCACCGGCAAGAAGGAGGATGATGGTTATCTGTTTCATCGCCAAACTACTTGGCCGCAGCGGTTCGCTGTTTACCGCAGGCGGGGGGTTAGGTAAGAATAAAGTTAGCATTTTTTTACTAGCTTTAACTATCATCAGAGGCTAAAAACCAGCAAAAAGGACATGAAACGCATTATTGAAAAGTATTCGGAGAAGCCTAAAAACCTTTTTGGGCTCCTTTTTTGGAATTTGTTATTTGCATATTCTCCCTTGGCTATTTTAATTGGGATGCTTTCTCTATTTGAAATAACCCCGGTTAACTTCAATGACCAGGAGCTTTATGGAATAAAAGGATTAGTGGTTTCGTTACTCTTCATCCCTTTTGTTGCTGGGATATTGGCAGCGCTGGTCTGGTTATATTACAGCATTGGCAATTGGATCATGAGGCTCCTGGGAGGACTTTTTAGGTGATGCTTCGCCAACTATGCCATTCGTGTCCGATTCCGGCGAAAGGGCGCAGGAAGGTACTTCGCCATAACATCTGGATCTGCGGTGAACTTGATCAAAATTCTCCTCTCAATTATACCTTGAAGGACTGGGATTTTCATCTCAACATATTTCTATTTCATTTCAACAGTCGAACGGAGCTGTGTTAACACATTATTCGCTTCCTCAAACAATCCTAGCCAGACCGAGGTTTCAGCTCCTATGAAATGAACGGTATGAAATATATTTTTTCATATACAAATTGTGAGTTTTAAACTCGCAAACAAGCTATAAAAGCGAACATAGGCAAAATTGGGAAAGCGCATTTATAGCGCATTCTTTCATATCCTAAAAGTGAGCTTAAAGTAATAATCAGACTACATGGCGGTATGGTCAACCCGTCTGAAACACAAACCGTATCGGCAGAGGAGGAGAAAAAGAGGAGTATGGAAAGTTGCATTAACTTCTTTCGGCTTAGTAAGCACTATTAAAATCGCACAAATCTATCCGAAATATGCCTAAAAAACCGGTGGCCGGATTAGCTTCGCAAGCCGCCGGCCATGCGGCCGGCTCCCCTTGCTTCGCTGATCCGGAGTTGGGGGGAGACTAAATGAAACAAAGCCTGCCATGCCCCATGGCTGTTTTTGCATCCTCCGCTTTTGCCCAAGCAAGCTTGTTCAAAAGCTCCAAACGCAAAAATCCCGGCTTTCGCCGGGACTTTGTTTCGTTTGTCGGGGTGGCCGGATTTGAACCGACGACCTCCAGCACCCCATGCTGGCGCGATACCGGGCTACGCTACACCCCGTTTTCTTCTGAGGGGCCTCTGCGCTTCTTTGCGGGGGCAATGGAAGCGGGCAGCGGGGAATTTGCTGCCGGGGCCTGAGTCCTTGAAGGGTTGCAAAAATACAAGCTTTTTACGATTGCAGGAAATTTCTTGCTCGAGAATCTCAAATTTCCAACTATTTCTCAGTAATTTCGTTGTGGGAATAGGGATAAGGGTTTATTCTGCCTGGCTGCTTTCTCCAATTGTTTCCCGCCGGATCGTGCTATGCTGGGAAAGACAAGGAAAGCGGAGGAGGTATCGGGCATTAACGTACTTATAATGAGCGGGGCTGAAAGTAATTACCGTCTGCTGATTGGCAAGCTGGATGAATTCATCCGGAGATATTATCAGAACCTGCTGATAAGAGGGCTGATCTTTACTGCTGCCATTGTGCTTTCGGGCTATTTCCTGCTCAGTATGCTGGAGTATTTCAGTTATCTCGGGGTGCAGGTGAAGACCTTGCTTTTTTTTCTGTTCCTGGGCATTTCCATTGCAAGTTTTATTTGGCTGATCGTGGTTCCGTTGCTTGCTTATTTCAGGCTGGGGAAGGTAATTGACCATAAAACGGCCGCGGAGATAATCGGAAAACATTTTTCCGGCGTAAAGGATAAATTGCTAAATACGCTGCAGCTCCAGGAAATGGCTGGCAGGGCGGAGGGGAGCCGGGAGCTGATCCTGGCAAGTATTGATCAAAAGATCATAGATTTACGGCCCATCCCCTTTACGGCGGCGGTAAACCTGCGCGAAAACCGGAAATTTGCAAAATTCGCCCTTGTGCCGGCGGCAGTCATTGTCGTAATGGTATTCGCGGCGCCGCATATTCTGAAAGACGGCACTTATCGCCTGGTTCATTATGACCGCTTCTTTGAAAAACCTGCTCCTTTTAATTTCATTCTTCTCAATGATAAGCTAAGGGCCACCCGGAACGAGGATTTTACTGTCAGGCTGAAGCTGGAAGGGGAAGCCTTGCCGAATGAAGTTTTTCTTGAGGACGAAAACGGCTTTCGGTACAAGCTGGAGAAGGAAAACAATGTTTCTTTTGAATATGCGTTCCGGAACCTGCAAAAAAGCCGGACGTTCAGGTTTTACGCCGGGGGCTTCTATTCGAAGGAATACGGATTGGAGGTACTGGCTAATCCCGCTTTAATGAGCTTCGACGTAAATCTGACCTATCCTTCCTATCTGGGCAGGAAGGCTGAAACGCTTAAGAATACGGGGGAGTTACTGGTCCCCGAAGGAACCCGGATCCGCTGGGATTTCCGTTCGGAGAATACGGACCTTTTGCTTTTTATTTTAAACGGGAAGCCGGACACCGCGTCCCGGAAGGAGCAGGGGCGCTTCGAGTACCGTTTGATGGCAAAGGAGCCGGCGAATTATGCATTGCAGCCCCAGAGTTCTCAGGTAAAGGAAGCTGATTCCGTCAGCTTTTCCATTAAAGTGGTTCGCGATCTTTATCCCGTTATCAGCGTGCAGGAGCGGGCGGATTCGCTCAGCGACAGGCGTCTTTACTACATCGGAGAAGTGAAAGATGATCATGGCTTAACCCATCTTAGTTTTAACTACACCCGGATGATCAAGGGGGAAGAAATAACCTCATCCATTCCCATTGCGCTGAAAAAAGGGGGTACGGCGGAACAGTTCTTCTATTACCTGAACACTTCCGATCTTAATATAAAGCCCGGTGAAAGTGTTTCCTACTATTTCGAAGTAAGGGATAACGATGGGGTGAACGGCCCGAAATCTGCCCGGACCGCGCGCATGATGCTGAATGTCCCCTCCAGGGAAGAGCAGGCCGCTGAAGTGGAAGAGAGCCGTTCGGAAGTAAAATCAAAGCTTTCGGAAGCGGCAGGGAAGGCGGCAAGGCTCCAGGAGAACACGAAAAAGCTGAATGAGCTGCTGATTCAGAAGCAGTCCCTGAGTTTCGAGGAAAAGAACCAGGTCAGGGATCTGATCAAACAGCAAAAGGAACTCGAAGAATTCCTGGAACAGATACGGAAAGAAAAGCAGGAAGCGGATCTGAAACGGTCGGAGCTATCACCGTCCGAAAACGAGGCGCTCCGGGAAAAGCAGGAGCAGATCCAGGAACTTTTCGATAAGGTACTGGATGAGGAAACAAAGAAGCTCATAGAAGAGCTTGAAAAGCTGCTGGAACAGAATAACAAGAACCTGACAAGAGAACAGCTGCAGAACCTTCAGCTTGATAATAAAACGCTTGAAAAGGAACTGGACCGGCTGCTAGAATTATATAAACAACTGGAGTTTGACCAGCTTCTGCAGGAAAATACTGACCGGCTGCAGGAATTGGCCGAAAGACAGGAGCGCCTGGCTGAAAAAGCAAAGGAAGAAGCGAAAGATGAAAAGTCGGCTGTGCAGGAAAGCCTGGAGCAACAGCAGGAGATTAATAAGGATTTCGGGCAGATCGAAGAGCAGCTGAAGAAACTGGAGAAAAAGAACCAGGAACTTGAAAACGGCGGCAATTTCCAGTCCCCGGAAAAGGAGCAGCAGGAAATACAAGAGGAATTGGACAAAAGCCTGGAGCAGCTGCAGAAGAACGAACCGGAAAAGGCTGCAGAACCGCAGAAAAAGGCAGCGGGACAAATGCAGCGCCTCGCGGCTAAAATGCAGGAAATGCGTCAGCAGATGGCTGGAATGCAGCAAACGATCAATCTCCAGGCGCTTCGGCAGATCCTTGATAACCTGCTGAAGGTCTCCTTTGACCAGGAAGCGCTGATGAAGGACATGAGATCCGTGAACCCGAACGACCCGCTTTTCCTGGATCTGGCCCGGAAACAAAGAAATCTGAAAGACGACATTACCCTGGTTCGGGACAGCATTTATGCCCTCAGCAAGCGCGTACCGCAACTCTCTTCTTTTGTCAATAAGGAAACGGAAAAGATCAACGACCATCTTGGAACCGCTTTAAGCAAGCTTTCTGACAGGAAAGTTCCGGAAGTGCTTGCCGAGCAGCAATTCGTCATGACTTCAGTGAATAATTTAGCAGTAATGCTGAGCGAGGTCTTCGAGCAGCTGCAGCAGCAAATGAATAATGCCGGGTCAGGACAAGGGGAAAAGCCATCCCAGGGGCTTGCACAGCTTAATAAAATGCAGGATGAACTAAACAGGCGGCTGCAGCAATTGAAACAGGGACTTAAGCCTGGTGAGCGCGTCCCGCGGGAAAAAAGTGAAGAGCTGGCGCGTCTCGCACGCGAGCAGCAAGCGATTCGGAATTCCCTGCAGAAGCTGAACCAGGAACTGAACAAAGACGGGCAGGGCAAACTGGGGAACCTTGACGAGGTGGCCAGGGAAATGGAAAAAACCGAAACGGAACTTTACAATAAAAGGATCACCGGAGAGATGATCCAGCGGCAGAAAGAAATAATGACCCGCCTCCTTGACGCGGAAAAAGCAGAACGGGAGCGTGATACGGAAGATAAACGGGAATCCAAACAGGGAAAGCAATTTACGCCAGATTTCAGCAAAGTACTGGAAGAATACAATAAACAAAAAGAGAAACAACTGGAATTAATTCAAACCCTGCCTCCCGAGGTATCCTCTTTCTACAGGGAAAAGATCAGTGAATATTTCCGGCAGCTAAAGGAAGGGGGCGAATAAGAATGACGATCGCTTCAAACCCTGAGAGCATCTTGCTGGTAGACGCCTTACTTGAAAAAATAAAAAAGGAATACTCCCTGGACCAAAAATTGTTTTCTTCCATATTAGTTACTGTAAATGAGGCAGTTACAAATGCAATCAAGCATGGGAACCTAAACGATCCTTCCAAAAAAGTGACGGTAGCGTTTAGAAGATCATCCTCCGGCGCTTTCATTTTTACCATTACCGACGAAGGGAATGGATTCAATTGGCAGCAGGCAGAAGCAGGCATTTCCAAAGGCGGGCAAAATGAAGAAGGAGGAAGGGGCCTGCTTATTATGGAAAAACTGGCCGACAAATACTCGTTTAATAAAAAAGGGAATAGCGTGGCATTACATTTCATAGCGTGAGCGTACAAAAAATACATTTTTTCACCGAAGACATCGTCTTCCGGCTGAAAGGCAAAAAGAAACTGCGGGAATGGCTAAAGGGAGCTGCTCTTAATGAAAGACATAGCATAACAGAGCTTTGTTTTATATTTTGCTCTGATGCTTACCTCCTGGAGATTAACCGCAGCTATCTCGATCATGATACCCTCACCGACATTATTACCTTCGATAATTCTACGCTCCCAGGCAGCCTGGCTGGGGACATTTATATAAGCGTAGAACGCATTCGGGAAAACGCTGAAAAATTCTCTGTAAGTGAAAACGAGGAGCTGCTCCGCGTAATGATCCACGGCCTGCTTCATCTCTGCGGCTATAAAGACAAAGAAAAGGGGCAAAAGGCACTCATGCGGGAAAAAGAAGATATATATATTGGTATCTATAAAACACAAGCTATATGAGTACGGTACTTCTAACCGGCGCAACCGGGCTTGTTGGGCGTATTTGCCTGGACCTTCTGCTTCAGGACCCCTATTTCAAGGAAGTGAGAGTCATTTCCCGCCGGCCCCTTTATCATGAAGACCCGAAGTTAAAGGAATTCATTACTGATTTTAATAACCTTGAAAGCCTTGCTGGCGAATTTGAGGCGGAAATTGTTATTTGTTGCCTTGGAAGTACCATTAAAGATGCCGGCTCCCGGGAGCAATTCATGAAAATCGACCACGATTATCCCGTGCAAATAGCACAAATAGCACACAGGAAAGGCAGCCGGCATTTTATGGTCATTTCTTCAATAGGGGCGAGCAAGAGTTCGCTCTTCTTCTATAGCAGGGTAAAAGGCATGATGGAAGATAACGTCAAAATGCTTCCATATGAAAGCATCAGCATTTTTCAACCTTCCCTGATTGATGGCGAAAGAAAAGAAGTCAGGGTAATGGAACAGCTGTCCTTAAAAATGAGTCGCCCCCTGGGTAAGCTGCTCCAAGGGTCCCTAAAAAAATATCGGCCAATAGCGGCGCAGGATATCGCCCGGGCTATTATCCATGCAGCCAAAAATAACCTTCCCGGAATCCACTATTATACGGGAGACAAAATTAAAGATTGTTCGGACAGGTATTCTCTTTAATGTTCCACGTGGAACAGGAAAGATTCGAATGGCGTAAGTTCCCATCTAGGCTTCATACGTTCAAAAGCTCAGCGGTTTGAAGGAATTAAGAACCAGCACTTCCTGCTATATGATTTTCCATATAAGTTTCAGCGGTAATGAGCCAAATTGATCTAAGCGTTGATCGTTAATTCTAAGCGGTTATCATCAACATAGATGATGATATAATGTTCCTCTGCAGCCCTGAGGATATCCCTAAACCACCATCTGCCATTCAATCTAACCCAGAAACATCGAAACCGCGCTAACGCCCGCAGAACAGGGAAGCGCTTCAATCCCAATTGCCTGATTATTTGTACCTTTGCGTCCTGCAAATGCAGATTTTGGGTCCGCGGAATAAGCAGATATAACGATCAGGGCTCTCGTAATATGTCTCAGCTACATTGGATGCATCTCAATAACGTAGAATGCAGCGTTGTAGGCACCTTAGACATCAATAGTCTACGAGGCCGCCTTGAGCGTCGTTAACCAGGGCCCAGCAGTTCAGAAAAAATGTTCCACGTGGAACAAAAAAAGATAATGAAGAATGTTTTCGGAATATGATGTTATAGTAGTGGGAGGAGGGCATGCTGGCTGCGAAGCTGCTGCTGCTGCAGCGAATATGGGTTCCAGCGTTTTGCTGATCACCATGAACATGCAAACCATCGCACAAATGTCCTGCAATCCCGCGATGGGTGGGGTTGCAAAAGGTCAAATAGTACGTGAAATAGACGCGCTAGGTGGATATTCCGGTATAGTGACGGACAAAAGTACCCTCCAGTTTCGGATGCTAAACCGTTCGAAAGGCCCGGCCATGTGGAGTCCCCGCGCACAAAATGACCGCATGCAGTTTGCGGCTCAATGGCGCTTAATGCTGGAGCAAACCCCCAACGTGGATTTATGGCAGGACATGGTACAAAACATCCTGGTAGAAGATAATCGCGTGATAGGGGTGCGAACTTCGCTGGGGGTGGAAATACGAAGCAAAGCGGTGGTGCTAACCAATGGAACCTTTTTGAATGGAATCATACACATTGGGCAAAAGCGCTTTGGGGGAGGCCGCACAGGAGAAAAGGCGGCAACTGGCCTGACAGAGCAGCTGGTAAGCCTGGGCTTTGAGTCTGGCAGGATGAAAACCGGCACACCGCCCAGGATTGACGGCCGCAGCCTTGATTACAGCCAACTGGAGGAACAGCAGGGGGACGAGGACAGACGCGGCTTTTCTTTCACAGATGTGCTGCTTCCTGAAAAACAGTTAAGCTGTCATGTCGCCTATACAAGCGCGAAAGTTCATGACATTCTGAAAGAGGGCTTTGAAGATTCCCCGATGTTTGCAGGCAGAATAAAAGGCCTTGGCCCCCGGTATTGCCCTTCTATAGAAGATAAGATCAATCGTTTTGCGGATAAAGACCGGCATCAGCTCTTTATAGAACCGGAAGGATGGAATACCGTAGAGATTTACTTGAATGGCTTTTCCACCTCACTACCGGAAAACGTACAATATAAAGCGCTGACTGCTATTCCGGGCTTCGAGAACGTGAAAATGTTCAGGCCAGGCTACGCGATTGAATACGACTATTTTCCGCCGATGCAGCTTCATCTGAGCCTTGAAACTAAGCTACTTGCTAACCTCTTTTTCGCAGGGCAGATAAACGGCACCACGGGATATGAAGAAGCGGCTTGTCAGGGCCTGCTGGCCGGCATTAATGCGCACCGAAAGAGCAGGGGAGAAGAAGAACTCATTCTGAAGAGATCTGAATCCTATATTGGCGTATTAATAGATGATCTGGTCACGAAGGGGACTGAAGAACCTTACCGCATGTTCACCTCCCGAGCGGAACACCGTTTATTACTTCGCCAGGATAACGCGGACGTACGGCTGTCCGGGATCGGGCACCAATTAGGCCTGATAAGTGAAGAAAGAATGGAAAAGGTCCGGAAAAAAGTGCGCGATACGGACTTTCTGGTGGACTATATGAGAAAGCATGCCATCGATCCAACCGCGGTTAACGGGCTTCTTGAATCCAAAGGAACTTCACCTGTTAAGCAATCCGCCAGGATATTCAACTTGCTAACCCGCCCTCAAATCGACCTGAATGATCTGCTCCAGGTTGACCGGGCGTTCATGGAAACAGCAATGGGGTATGATCGCGAAACATTGGAGCAGGCGGAAATTCAGGTAAAATATGAGAGCTACTTCAGTAAAGAAGAAGAGATGGTACAGCGGATGAAGAAAATGGAAGAACACGAAATTAATCCGGATTTTGATTATACACAGCTTTCCTCCCTTTCGAAAGAAGCAAGAGAAAAACTCGGACGGGTTAAACCGCGCACGCTGGGGCAAGCCTCCCGGATTTCCGGTGTTTCTCCTTCCGATATCTCAGTTTTATTGGTCCATATGGGAAGATAAGGATCTAACTAATTAATTTTCAGAATATTACGTTCAAAATTTGAAGCACGCAAAATGACCTTAATAAAAGCCGCTGAGGCCCTTATTTTTGTTTTCGAGTAATACGGATCCGTAAAAAGATTAAATCGCTTAAATCGCCTTAAATGGACCTTAAAATAAAAAGACGTTTTTCCGGGCTGTTAGTCAGTGCTATTTCGTTGCTTACCTGGTCCTGTGCGGTCCAGCAGACACCCACCGGAGGGGAGAAAGATATCGAGCCGCCAAAACTCGTGTCGGTTTACCCGCCGAACGAAACCCTGAACTTTAAGGCAGAAGAAATCCAGATCCTTTTCAACGAATACGTTCAGCTGAAAAATGCTTTCCAGGAGATAACCATTTCGCCTGATCCGGAAACCAGGCCGGAATTCCGGACGAAGAAAACAGCCATCATAGTTAAGTTCACGGATACGCTTGAAGAAAATACAACCTACCAAATTAATTTCGGAAAGGCCATTGGAGATATGAACGAAGGGAATCCTTTTCCGAACTTCAAATATGTATTCTCTACCGGAAACCAAATTGACTCCCTGCGCATCCGCGGATCAGTAGGAATCTATTCGATGGGAAAACACGATCCTAAGTCAACTGGCCTTTCAGAAGTGCTTGTTCTTATTCATAAAGAACAGGACAGTATTCCCAACCAGGATAGCCTTATCATGAAAAAGAAACCGGGCTATTATACCTATGCCGATTCATCCGGGAACTTTGAGATCACAAACCTTAAAGAAGGCACCTATCGCCTGTATGCAATCAAAGAAGAAAACGACTCCAGGATTTATGACGAAAGTGATGAGCTTCTTGCTTTTTTACCCGAGCCGCTGGCATTAAGCAGCGATACGCTTCTGCCCAGGGTCTACCTTGCTACAATGCAGCAGGAAGACCTTCAGATCCTGAATGACAGGAACCAGGATGCCAGGCTTACCTTGCTTTTGAATAAAAAAACGGATAGCCTTAGCCTGGAAGTCCTGTCACCGGAAAATTTTAAGGGAAAATTATTAATGGAAGAAGATATGGCCACCGACTCTGTGGTACTCTGGCTTCCCACTCCTGCATACGACTCGGTTAAGCTGGCCGTAGGGGAAAATAACCGTTATATTGACACTATTCTATTCCGAAACTTCTCCACGAAGGAAAAACTGGAATCTTTCGGCGTTACCGATAATATTATACAGAATACGCTGCCCCCGGGCGAGGATCCGGAACTGACCTTTTCCAGGCCGGTAAACCTTGAGGGTCCGGGACGGATAGAACTTCAGGAGGACTCGGTTATCCTTCAACCAACAGCATTTTCCCTCAGGCGCCTTTCTCTTCGGAAATATGCTGTTGAATACAACTGGAAACCAAGAAGCGCATACCAGATAACCATCGGAGCCGGGTATCTGACAGATATGTATGGATTCGGAAATAACGCGTATCAGAGACAATTCATCGCCGATTCCCTGGAAAATTATGGAAATATAACTGTATCCTATACACTTTCCGATTCCCTTCCCGCAGATACTATCCAATACCTGGTCCAGCTTTTAGATGCGGATAATAGAATTATTAAATCCGACACGATAACGTCTCCCGAAGAGATCACCTACAGCACGCTCCGACCGGCGAAATACATAATGCGGATCATTTACGACAGAAACAAAAACGGCCGATGGGACGGCACCAATCTTTTCGAAAAAATTCCACCTGAAAAAATACTCACTTTTGATCCGGATGAAACCCTGAGAGCGAACTGGGACCAGGAATATACAATTGCCATACCGTCAGAGTACGCCGAAGAATTCCCACAATCACCTCCAACCGAATCGCCGGAAACACCGGAAGCAAAGCCCGCAGACACCGAATCGCCGGAGACCCTCCCGGAAACGGACGAACAGGAGCAACCCGCTGATCCGCCAACTCATCCGGATACTTCCCCGGAAGACGGTTCCACCGGCCAAACGCCCGAAAGTCCGGAACCGGATAAAAATCCCGAGCCACATCAACAAATCCGTTAAATTAAAGAAAGGGAACCGCCGGAAACAGCCGCTTCTCAGCCTATTTAAACCAGGAAGCGTAAAGCTGGTAGCGGCCAGGCAATTCATCCAGCAGCTTTCGCTGATCCTCGCTTATCGCTTTGATCTTACGGGCTGGGGTGCCGGCATAAATATATCCGGATTCACAAACGGCATTTTCAAGAACAACGGCTCCGGCCGCAATTATGCAGTATTCCTCAATCACGGCATGATCCATTACGATGGCGCCCATGCCTATAAGGACATGATCGCGGAGCGTGCAGCCATGCACAATGGCCCGGTGTCCGATGTTCACGTTATTACCAATATGAGTAGCCGCCTGCTGATAGGTGCAATGAATAACCGCACCGTCCTGTACATTGGTATTATCACCTATCCGTATATGATTCACGTCGCCACGGACTACCGCATTGAACCAAAAACTGCAATTATCTCCGGCAATTACTTCTCCGGCAAGCGTCGCATTTTCGGCGATAAAGCAGTTTTTCCCTAAGCGCGGGCTAATTCCTTTCACAGGGAGTATCAGTGCCATAGTCTAGAATATTGTGTCGTACCTGTTCTGATCATCCTTATGCGGATAATCAGTCGTATAATGCAAACCCCGGCTTTCCTTTCGCATAGTGGCCGCCTTTATCACAATATAAGCGACCTGGATCAGGTTACGCAATTCGCACAGCTTTACGGAAAGACGGGTCCTCTTGTAAAATTCCTCGGTTTCGTCAAACAACAAATGCAGTCTTCTCAATGCGCGGTCCAGCCGGAAATCAGAACGAACAATTCCCACATAATCATTCATCATGCGCTGCATTTCACGTAAATTATGGGTTACCAATATTTCCTCGTCCGATTGAACCGTTCCGAATTCATTCCACTCGGGAATGCCCGGCTCTATTTTAAGGCCGTCGATTTTGCCGGCTGCATCCAGGTAAATCCTGTGCGCAAAAACAAGGGCTTCCAGCAGGGAATTAGACGCCAGTCGATTCGCTCCATGAAGGCCCGTGGACGCACATTCGCCGCAGGCATAAAGATTACGGATGCTTGATTGCCCTGTTCCATCCACCATAATTCCCCCGCACATATAGTGGGCCGCCGGCACTACGGGAATCAGCTCCTTACTGATATCAATACCAATACTCAGGCATTTAGCATAAATATTCGGGAAATGCCGCAGCAATTCCTCCTTACTCACATGCCTTATATCCAGATATACACAATCGGTCCCATGCTTTTTGATCTCCGCGTCAATGGACCGCGCCACTATATCCCTGGGTGCCAGAGACTTCCGTTTATCGTACTGCTCCATAAATTCCCTTCCCTTATGATCCTTTAACACAGCTCCTGCGCCCCTGAGCGCCTCTGAGATCAAAAATGAAGGATATTCGCCCGGGTTATACAAGGCAGTAGGGTGAAACTGGATAAACTCCATGTTCCTTACCTTTCCCTTCGCGCGGTAAACCATGGCAATGCCATCCCCGGTTGCAATGGTCGGGTTTGTCGTGGAGGCATACACATGCCCGGCCCCGCCGGAAGCCATTACCGTTATTTTAGCACCTATCCGTTCCACCTTCCCTGTCCTGGTATTCAACGCGTAAACACCAAAGCAGGTAATGTCCGGCGTGCTTTTATCCACATGCATGCCGAAATGGTGTTGTGTAATAATATCTACCGCAAAATAATGGGTGAGTATTTCAATATTCGGGTTCTTATGCACCATTTCAAGCAAGGTCCGTTCTATTTCCAGACCGGTGACGTCCTTGTAATGAAGTACTCTGCTTTCCGAATGACCGCCTTCCCTGGCCAGATCATAATTGCCGGAGGTATCCCGGTCAAAGTCAGCCCCGTAATCGATAATTTCCTTTACGCGCTCCGGCCCCTCTGTGACGACGATCTCCACAACATCCGGATCGCATAAACCATCTCCGGAAATGAGTGTATCTTCTATATGTTTGTCGAAGGAATCCGTTTTATCGGTAACCGCCGCAACGCCCCCTGGGCATACTTCGTATTCGACTCGTCCTCGTTTGATTTGGTAACGATCAATACCCTGCCATGTGCGGCTGCCTTTAAGGCGAAGCTCAGGCCGGCTACTCCCGACCCGATTACTAAAAAATCAACATCTCTCATGAGTGTGAATTACTTGTTGATATTGGTGGAAATAAATGTGAGGAGAAAGCGCATAAGTCCGCCTTTCGGGGGAAAACCGAAGGGCTGGTTAATTTTTCCGCAAGTTTTCTGTCCCCGAGACGGAAGAAAACGACGACTATCAACATCTTTCCCATGTACCAAACTTAAGGAATTATTAACTGTTAAAAATAACTAACTTTAGTGTGGAAAAACAATCGGCCTGATTAGCAGTTTGTTCTGTTATCAGAATGTTAAGTTGATGTTAGGAAAATATGAATAAATCATTTCACAAGGAAAAAAAGGCTCATTTTTCAACGGATTCAACAGGCCTACTACTACCTACTAATTCTATTTTTAAAAGGAAATAATAATAAATAGCTAAGAGCTGTTGAACAAAAAATATTCAAAATGCCAGGGACAGAAGCGATATTAGCGGAGAAAGGATTTCTCGATTATGCGATAGATCCGGGAATGGATTTGTTTGCCGAAATTGAACGGTTAAAAAAAGAAAAAAATGCAATTATCCTCGCACATTACTACCAGGACGCTGATATCCAGGATATCGCCGACTATATCGGGGACAGCCTGGGGTTATCCCAGGAAGCGGCAAAGACCGGCGCGGATGTGATCGTTTTCGCAGGGGTTCATTTCATGGCGGAAACCGCTAAAATATTGTCTCCGCAGAAGAAAGTATTACTGCCTGACTTGAAGGCTGGCTGCTCATTAGCGGATACCTGCCCTCCGGACCAGTTCAAGGTGTTCAAAGAGCAACACCCGGGTCATACAGTAATCATGTACGTGAACTCTACGGCTGAGATCAAGGCTATGAGTGATATTGTCTGCACTTCTACGAACGCCGTGGCGATTGTGGAAAGCCTTCCTAAAGACGAGAAGATCATTTTCGGGCCGGATAAGAACCTTGGCAGGTACGTAGCCAAAAAGACCGGCCGGGACCTGGTGCTGTGGGACGGCGCCTGCATGGTGCATGAAATATTCTCACGCGAGAAAATTGTGAAACTTAAAAACCGTTATCCACAGGCGAAGTTGATAGCTCACCCCGAATGTGAAGAACCGATCCTGAAAGAAGCAGATTATATAGGATCTACTACCGGCCTGTTAAAATATACCATCAGCAGCCCTGATAATGAGTTCATTGTAGCTACTGAATCCGGTATCCTTCACCAGATGCAGAAAGCTTCGCCACATAAGACATTTATACCCGCTCCGCCCGATAATAATTGCGCCTGCAATGACTGTCCGCATATGAAAAGAAATACGCTCGAAAAGCTTTACCTGTGCATGGAGTATGAACAACCGAAAATTTTACTTCCCGAAGCGCTCATGGATCAGGCCAGGAAACCCATTGAAAGAATGCTCGAAATTTCTGCTCAAAAAGGATTGTAACAAAAACGAGCAGAAACTGTAACAAAAAAGATAGTAAAACACATCCAAAAAATTCCAAAAAGCCTCAAACTATTTCCTTCTTCCCGCTGTTAATTTCGTTCAGTTCGGTTGCAACCGAACCATGAACGAATGCGAATGAACACAGAAAATATTCAGGGACAGCAGGATAAGGAGTTGCTGATCGAAGAATTCGGTCAGTATATCGAAACAGAAGATAAGCTGCCACCCCTGGCCGCGCGCATCCTTGCGCACCTGGTCATTGATAACCATAAGGGGATCACCTTCGAGGAAATGGTTGAATTGCTGAAAGCCAGCAAAAGCTCTGTTTTTACTAACCTGAACATCCTCCTGCACAAAGGAAGAATTACCTATTACACGCTGCCCGGAGACCGTAAGAAATACTACACGGTTTCACCAGACGATACGATAGACCGAATGAATGAACGCATAAAGTCCTGCGATCATAAGCTGGCGCTTTGCAATAAGATCATTGTCTATAAGAAATCAACGCAGGATCCGGGCAACGGAAATTACCTTTTAAAGCAGATCAATTACCTTGAAAGCTTTATCCGGTTCCTGGAACAGTACAAGGCGCTCTGCCTTCAGCATAAAGAAGAATTGATCCACCTTAAAAAATAAAAAAATGAAAATTTCTCACCATGCAAACACACAACGATCAGGTAACATTGGAAACAGCAACAAATAACAACATGAAAAAAATAAGCTACAGCGCTTTCTTAATGGGTATCGTCCTTTTTACATCCTGCCAGCAAAATCCGCAGGGCCAGCAGCGGGCCCAGGGACCCTTACCCTTGCCAGTGGTGGAAGTACCCCAAAAAACAGTTACCGGATACACTGCTTACCCGGTAAGTATTGAAGGAACCATCAGCAGCGCCGTAAGGGCGAAAGTTTCCGGATATATAACGGATGTACTTGTGGACGAAGGCCAGAAGGTCAGCAAGGGGCAGACGCTATTCAAGCTGGAAACCGCGGCGTTAAGCCAGGATGCGGGCGCCGCTGAAGCGAATGTGAATGCCGCCCGCGTTGAAGTGGAAAAACTGAAGCCACTTGTGGAAAAAGGTATTATCAGCAGTGTTCAGCTGGAAACGGCCAAAGCTCGCCTGGCTCAGGCCGAAGCCAGTTATAACAGCATCAAGGCCAGCATTGGTTATGCGACCATCAAAAGCCCGGTAAACGGTTATGTTGGCGCCATTCCGTTCCGGGAAGGAAGCCTGGTAAGCCCCGGCGATCCTACCCCGCTTACCACGGTATCAGATGTAGACGAAGTATATGCCTTCTTTTCAATGAACGAAAGGGATTACCTCAATTTCCTGCAAACCGCTGAAGGCGAGACGCTGACTCAAAAGATCGATAACTTTCCGCCGGTTGAACTGCAACTGGTGAACGGGGAGATCTACGAGCAAAAAGGAAAGATAGAAACGGTTACCGGGCAGGTGAACACCACCACCGGGACGGTTAATTTCAGGGCTACTTTCCCGAACCCTAACCGGATCCTCGCCAATGGTAACAGCGGAACCATTCGCATCCCGAAAACCTTTACCGATGCAATAGTGGTTCCCGAGGCTTCTACTTTCGAGCAGCAGGGAATGGTATACGTTTATAAAGTACAGGGAGATACCATGGCTGTACTGACGAACATCCAGGTGACCGACCGGGTGAATAACCTGGTGCTGGTTGCATCAGGGGTAGAGACCGGCGATCATATCGTAGCCAAGGGCGTAGCGAAACTCCGCAATAATACGCCGCTGATGCCGCAGCCGGTACCTTTTGACAGCGTAGCAAACACCTTGAATGTAGTATTTAAATAAGAATTGTAATGTTAAAACAATTTATAGACCGGCCGGTCCTGTCCACTGTTGTTTCCATTATCATTTTGATATTGGGAGTGCTGGGATTGACCACGCTGCCCGTAACGCAGTACCCCGACATTGCCCCGCCAACGGTGAGGGTTCAGGCCAATTACCCGGGCGCCAATGCCGAAACGGTGCTGGAAAGTGTTATTATTCCTATTGAAGAGCAGATAAACGGTGTGGAAGGCATGACCTATATCACATCGACTGCCAGCAATAGCGGGATGGCTTCCATCCAGGTGTTTTTCGAACAGGGCATTGACCCGGATATTGCCGCCGTAAATGTTCAGAACAGGGTGGCCCGTGCGGCGCCGCTGCTGCCGCGGGAAGTAACCCAATCCGGGGTGTCTACGCAAAAGCAGCAAACCAGTTCGCTGATGTTTTTGACCGTGCTGTCGGAAAACGAGGATTATGATGCTACCTATATCCAGAACTACCTTAATATTAATGTGCTTCCGGCGCTAAAACGTATAAACGGCGTAGGGGATGTACAAGTGTTCGGTGCTAAGAACTATGCCATGCGTATATGGCTGCTCCCGGAAAAGCTGGCCGCTTATGATCTTATGCCGGCCGACGTTACCGCAGCTATTAACGAGCAAAGCCTTGAGGCCGCGGCAGGTTCTCTGGGCCAGAATAACGCCGAAGCTTTTGAATACGTCATAAAATACGGAGGACGTTTTTCCACCGAGGATGAATATGAAGGCATCATTATAAAGGCCCTTGGCAACGGCCAGTTCCTGCGGCTGAAGGATGTTGCCAGGGTGGAGCTGGATGCCGAAGGCTATTCGGTTGTTTCTCACTCTAACGGCTTGCCCGGTGTGAGTATGGGAATTAATCAGACTCCGGGATCAAATGCCCAGGAGATCATTGAGAATATTCACGCCCAGCTTGACGTACTTGAAAAAGATTTCCCCCCGGGAATGTCTGTCGTGGTCAATTTCGATACAAACGAATTTTTGACAGCGTCCATTGACAAAGTGGTGGTTACCCTGCTGGAGGCCTTTGTGCTGGTATTTATCGTGGTATTCATCTTCCTCCAGGATTTCAGGTCTACGCTTATTCCTGCGATTGCCGTGCCGGTTTCTATCGTCGGAACGTTCTTTTTCCTGGGCTTGTTCGGATATTCCGTGAACCTGCTTACACTGTTCGCGCTGGTACTGGCCATCGGGATTGTGGTGGATGACGCCATTGTGGTGGTGGAAGCCGTACACGCCAAGCTGGAAGAAGGGGCGGAAAGCGGCCGGAAAGCGACGCATTCGGCGATGAGCGAGATCACCGGAGCTATTATTTCCATTACCCTGGTAATGGGCGCGGTATTTATTCCCGTCACCTTTATTACCGGGCCAACAGGCGTCTTCTATGAACAGTTTGGTGTCACGCTGATCGTGGCCATCGCCATTTCGGCGCTGAACGCGCTTACGCTTAGCCCGGCGCTCTGCGCCCTCTTCCTGAAACCGCACAAGGATGAGCATGGGAAAAAGAAAAGCTTATTGAAACGCTTCTATTCTGCTTTTAACACCGGATTTGAAGCTACAACCAGGAAGTACGTAAGCTCTCTTCGTTTTCTCTTCCGGCACAAATGGATCACTGCGGTCATACTTTTGGCGGCAGTAGCAGGAATCGTTTGGTCCTCTTCAACTACACCAACGGGTTTTGTTCCCAACGAAGACCGCGGTATTATTTTTACCAATGTGGAACTGCCTGCCGGCGCCTCTCTTGACAGGACGGTAGAAGTGACGCAGGAATTGTACCGTAAACTGGAACAGATCCCCGGTGTGGCCGGCGGTACCCTCGTGAACGGGTACAGCCTTATTTCAGGCGCGGGAAGCAACTACGCTCTGGGATTCATTAAGCTGGATCCCTGGGAAGACCGGAAAGCTGATTCGCTTTCGGCCGATGCCATTACCGCCAAGATGTTCGGCGCAGGCGCCACGATGTCGGATGCCAACGTGTTGTTCTTTGCGCCTCCCAGCGTGCCTGGTTTTGGCGTTTCCTCCGGTTTTGAACTGAATGTGCTGGACCGGCTGGGAGGGGAATTTACAGAGCTGGACCGGGTTACCAAGGAATACCTTGGGCAGCTGATGCAACGTCCTGAAATACTTTACGCCCAAAGCTCTTTTAACACCTCCTATCCGCAGTATGAGATCGAACTCAACGTGCCTAAGGCGAAGGAAGCTGGCGTTTCCATCAGCAGCATTTTCGGTACCCTGCAGGGTTATATAGGAAGTATCTACGCCGCTGACTTTGCCCGGTTTGGAAAGCAGTACCGGGTGTACGTGCAGTCGCTCCCCGAAGACAGGGCTAATACCGATGATCTGAATAAGCTTTTTGTACGCAACTCGGCCGGCGAAATGGCTCCCATTACGGAGTTCGTGAGTTTGAAAAGAGTGTACGGGCCGCAGGCGGTAACCCGCTTCAACCTCTTTAATTCGGCAGGGGTGAACGGTGCGGCGGCTCCGGGTTATTCAACCGGGGACGCCATCAAGGCAGTTCAGGAAGTGAGCGCTACGGCCCTTCCGGCGAATTACTCAGTCGCCTTTTCGGGTTTGACAAGGGAGGAAATTTCCGCCGGGAACCAGACGCTGTTCATTATCATCCTGAGTGTGCTGTTCGTTTACTTTATCCTGGCGGCGCAGTATGAAAGCTACCTGATTCCTTTTTCGGTATTGCTGTCGCTCCCCATCGGGATCATGGGGGCCTTTGTGACCACCAAATTTGCCGGGCTGGAGGTGAATATCTATTTCCAGATCGCCTTGATCATGCTGCTGGGTTTGCTTGCGAAGAACGCGATCCTGATCGTGGAATTTGCCATTCAGCGGCGAAAGGCCGGGCTTTCTATAGCAGAAGCTGCTTTTGAAGGTGCCAGAGTGCGTTTGCGGCCAATTCTGATGACTTCCTTTGCGTTTATCGTGGGGCTGCTGCCGTTGGTTTTCGCCGGCGGGATCGGTGCCGAAGGGAACAATTCAATTGGTACCGGGGCGGTTGGCGGCCTGCTGATAGGTACGGTTTTCGGCGTATTCGTGATCCCGATCCTCTATATTTTATTCCAGTGGCTGCAGGAGAAGATCAGTGGTAAACCCCAGCCAACCGATAATTAATCAAATACATCCAGATGAAACGAAATACCATCTATAAATTAACGCTGGCGCCGGTCCTCCTCATCGGGCTGCAATCCTGCTTCGTAGCCAGGGAATACGAGCGTCCCGAAAGGGCGGTGAACGAGGAGCTGTACCGAACCGACCAGCTTGCCCGGGATAGCGCCACCATTGCGGATATCTCCTGGGAGGAGCTTTTCACCGATGAGCAGCTGGCCTCGCATATCCGCGAGGGCCTGGAAAATAATATGGATATCCGCATCGCCCTTCAGCGCATTGTAGCGGCGGAAGCTTATTACAAGCAGGGTAAAACCGGTAACTTGCCCCTTATCGGCGCCACGGCGCAGATGACTCACCAGCAGCTGGCCGGGAACAGTCAGTTCGGCGCCATTTTCGACGGCGCCCTGAATCAGTACGATCTGTCGGCTAACCTCTCCTGGGAAGCCGATATATGGGGGAAGATCAGGAGCAACAAGCGGGCGCTGGAAGCATCCTACCTGCAGTCGGTCGCCGCCCATCAGGCGGTTAAGACCGAATTGATCGCAAACATTGCATCACTCTACTATCAGCTGCTGGCTTTTGATGAGCAAAAGCGTATTGCTGCGCAAACGATCCTGAACCGGGAAAGAAGCCTGGAAACTACCAGGGCTTTAAAGGATGCCGGAACAGTAACGGAAGTAGCCGTAAAACAGACCGAAGCCCAGCTGTACACGGCCCAGGCTTTGGCGGTGGAGCTGGATAAGAATATCAAGGTGCTGGAGAATACGCTTTCGATCCTGCTGGGAAAAGCTCCCGGCGACATCGGAAGGACTAACCTTGCTGCCCAGGAGCTTGATCCTGAAATGGAGACCGGCTATCCCGTGCAGCTGCTGCGGAACCGGCCCGATGTGATTGCTGCGGAATACGGGCTTATCAATGCCTTTGAGCTGACGAATGTTGCCCGGGCAGGATTCTATCCTTCCCTGACCATTTCCGCGACCGGAGGGCTGCAAAGCCTGCAGCTTGATGAACTGTTAAGCGCCAACTCCTTATTTGCCAACATCGTAGGCGGCCTTACCCAGCCCATCCTGAACGGACGGCGCGTGCGCACGCAGTACGAAGTAGCGCAATCGCAGCAGGAAATCGCTTATCTTGATTTCAGAAAAGCGGTGCTGACGGCCAGCAAGGAAGTCTCGGACGCGCTCTACGATTTTCAGGCAGCCGAGGAAACCATTGAAATAAAGACCCGCGAATTCGAGGCCTATGATACTGCCAGCCGCTATTCGGAAGAACTGCTGAACAACGGTTTCGCCAATTACCTGGAAGTTCTGACGGCCCGCGAAAACGCCCTGAATTCCCAGCTCGGCCTTATTAACGCCGAATACAGCCGTCTGAGTTCCGTAGTTGAACTCTACCGCGCCCTCGGCGGCGGTTGGAAATAGTTTGTAGTGCGGGACGAAACAATTCTTCCGGGGAACAAGGCCGCTGGATGGGTCATACCTGAAATAAGAGAGTGTCGTATCCTTTAGGGCGGTTGCGCAGCAACCGGGATCCCAAAGGATCGCAGGAACGCTTTCAGATATGACCCATTCCTCCGGCCGCCTTCGGTGAAATGGTTTTGTCCCGCGTTATAATTTTTCTTAAACTTGAGGATGCAAGCGGCCTCCAAGGGTTCCATTTGGAAAAATTATTCAGGGACGATCATCCTGTTAGGCGCTATTGTGGCTGGAACCCTCGTTGGCATTTTTCTTCCCACGGCGGCCCTGTCCCTGAAGCCGGTAGGGGATATTTTCCTGAACCTGATCTTTACGAGCGTGGTACCGCTTATTTTCTTCGCGGTAGCTTCCTCAGTGATCCAGTTGCAGGGTAAAGAAAAGGCGGGTCGTATTTTGCTGCTGACCGGGCTGGTATATACCGTTACGGCCCTGCTTGCCGCCGCCTTCGCCATCCTGGTACTTGAAATTTTCCCCTTATCGCCTGTAGAAGCGCAAACGTCGCTGGCGCATGAAGAGATAGCCCCTTCGGATATTTCATCCACGCTGGTCCGCGCATTCACCGTCAACGATTTCAGCGCCCTGCTTTCCAAGCAGAACATGCTGGCCCTGATCGTATTTTCCTTATTAACGGGTTTTGCCGTTCGTATATCAGGAGAAAAGGGAACGCCTTTCCAGCAGTTCATTTTTTCCGGTAATGAGGTAATGAAGAACTTTCTTCATCTCATTATGAAGATCGCCCCGCTGGGACTCGGCGCCTACTTTGCTTACCTTATCGCCAGTTTGGGCCCGCAGCTGCTTCAGGCCTATGTGGAATCCACCATCCTGTATTATTCCTCCTCGCTCGTGTATTTCCTTGGGGCTTTTTCCCTGTATGCATTTTTTGCGGGCGGTTTCCGGGGAATAAAGAACTACTGGAAAAACAACATCACTCCTTCGCTGACGGCCCTGGCCACCTGCAGCAGCATTGCCACCATGCCCGTGAACCTGGAAGCAGGCGAGAAAATGAGTATCCGGCCTTCGGTAAATAAACTGGCCATTCCCCTGGGCGCCGCATTACACAAAGAAGGTTCCAGCCTGGGCGCTATTATAAAGATCGCTGTATTATTTGCCATCCTGGGAAAACCTTTCAGCGGCACGGAAACCCTGATGCTCGCGCTTTTCGTTGCCTTGCTGACCAGTATCGTGGAAGGAGGCATCCCCAACGGCGGATATATAGGAGAAGTATTTATCATTACCGCTTATGGGTTCCCGCCGGAATTTCTGCCGGTTGTGACAGTAATTGCCACGGTAATTGATCCCATGGCCACCTTACTGAACGCTACAGGAGATACGGCTTCCACCATGGTCATATCAAGAATTTACGGAAAGAATGTACCCCATGAACCAACTGATTAACCTGCTGGCGCTGACTGCTTTGCTCTCGGGCTGCGGCACGGCAAACAAGAATAAGGAAGATTCCCCGGTTTCGGCCGAAAGGCCTAACGTCGTTCTTATTTACGCCGACGATCTTGGCTACGGCGATCTTGGCTGCTACGGAGCCGGCCACCTTACTACACATCATATCGACGCCCTGGCGGCGGAGGGCATGCGGTTTACAAGGGCGCATGCTTCTTCGGCTACCTGCACGCCTTCGCGGTATTCCCTGCTTACCGGCGAATATGCCTGGCGCAGGCCGGGCAGGGGCATTGCTCCGGGAGATGCCGCCCTGCTGATCGATACCGGGATCACCACGCTTCCTTCTGTATTCCAGGAGGCCGGCTATGCTACCGGAGTGGTGGGGAAATGGCACCTGGGCCTGGGCCCTGAAGGCGGTCCGGATTGGAACGGAGAGATCAGGCCCGGCCCGCTGGAGATCGGATTTAATTATTCTTTCCTCATACCAGCTACCGGTGACCGGGTTCCCTGCGTATTCGTGGAGAACCATCGCGTGGTGGGCCTGGAGGAGGGTGATCCAATTCAGGTAAATTATAAAAAAAAGGTAGGGGACTGGCCTACAGGCAAGGAGCATCCCGAGCTGCTTAAAGTGCATCCTTCTCACGGGCATAACCAGACGATTGTCAATGGCATCAGCCGGATCGGTTACATGACCGGGGGAAAGGCGGCCCTTTGGACAGACGAGAATATTGCGGATACGCTGGTAAAACGGGCAAAGGAATTTATTTCGCGAAACCAGGATAAACCCTTTTTCCTATTCTTTTCAACACATGATATTCATGTTCCGCGTGTTCCCCACGAGCGTTTCGCCGGCAAAAGCGGGCTGGGCCCGCGCGGAGATGTGATTTTGCAGCTGGACTGGGCCGTTGGAGAGCTTATGCAGCAGCTGGACCGGCTCGGCCTTGCCGAAAACACGATCGTTATCCTCACCAGCGATAACGGTCCCGTGGTTGACGACGGTTACCAGGATCAGGCCGTGGAACTCCTCAGCACTCACCAGCCGTCCGGTTGGCTTCGCGGCGGGAAATACAGCGCCTTTGAAGCCGGCACCCGTGTTCCCTTTATTGTCCGCTGGCCGGGAAAGGTAAACAGGGGCGTATCTGATGCCCTGTTCAGCCAGGTGGACCTCCTGGAGTCCTTCGCCGGCCTTACCGGCGTAAAGACCGATAGCCTTGATGCCCCTGACAGTTTTAATATGCTGGACGCCCTGCTTGGGAAAACTAAAGACGGACGCCCGCACGTGGTAGAACAAGCGGCAAACGGCGCCCTGTCGCTGGTGAAGGGCGACTGGAAATACATTGAGCCGCACAAGGGGGTTAAAGTGATGCAAAAGGTGAATATAGAAACCGGCGCGGCTACCGAACCGCAGTTATATAACCTGGAGGAGGATCCGGGAGAAAAGGAAAACCTGGCGGCCAACCATCCCGAAAAAGTAAAGGAACTCGCGAGCCTCCTTCAGTCCGTACGGGCCGGAGAAAACAGCCGCTGAGCGCAGGCCGCAGGGCGAACATTGGTAATTGACGGGCAGAATTCGCACCTTTGCATAAATGGACATGCTGGAAAATAAATCACGAACGGAAATCAGTGAGCTGGGCGAATTCGGCCTTATTGATCACCTGACCAAAAATATCCGCCTGCACCATGCAAGCACGGAAAAGGGAGCGGGAGATGATGCCGCCGTACTGGATCATTCCGGAAGAAAGACAATCGTCACTACTGATCTTTTAACCGAAGGGATCCATTTTGACTTGGCCTATGTACCGCTCCGTCACCTGGGTTATAAATCGGTGATCGTGAACCTTTCGGACGTCTATGCCATGAATGCCACACCTACGCAGATCACGGTTTCCATCGCCTTTTCCAACCGGTTCTCCCTGGAAGCCATTGAAGAGCTTTACAGCGGAATGCTGCTGGCCTGTGATAAATATAAGGTAGACCTTGCCGGGGGCGATACTACGTCCTCACAGCACGGGCTGGTCATCAGCATCACCGCACTGGGCACTGCCGCGGCAGATGAAATTGCATACCGGGACGGGGCGGCGGAAGGGGAACTGATCTGTGTTTCCGGCGACCTGGGCGCCGCTTACATGGGCTTGCAGATCCTGGAAAGGGAAAAGCAGGTGTACCTGGAGAACCCGGCCATGCAGCCCGACTTGCAGGGAAAAGATTATATCCTGGAGCGCCAGCTAAAGCCGGAAGCAAGGGGGGATGTACTGGAATTGCTGAGAGCCCTGGAAGTAAAACCTACATCCATGATCGATATTTCCGACGGGCTTGCCTCAGAGATCCTGCATATTGCTACCCGTTCCGGTTTGGGATGTAAATTATTCGAAGAAAAGATCCCCATTGACCCGATGACCTATGAGTCGGCCCGGGAATTTAACCTGGACCCTACCGTTTGCGCGCTTAGCGGGGGAGAGGACTACGAGCTGCTCTTTACCATCGCCCAGAAAGACTACGAAAAAGTAAAGAATCAGCCGGATATTTCCGTGATCGGCCATATGACGGCAAAAGATGAAGGCTGCTACCTGATTTCGAAATCCGGCCAGGTACACCAAATCACGGCCCAGGGCTGGGATGCGTTTCTGAAGAAAAAGGAATAGATCCTGTCTCATCGTCAGGATCTTCATTGTCCAGGTAACGGTCATGCAGCTGCCGGCCGGCCTTTGCGCCAAGCTTCCGCAATTCTTCCACCTTGTTCAGGAGATTGCCCCTGCCGCTGTGAAGCTTCCTGAAGGCATCATCGTAAGATTTTTGAGTAAGACCCAGGTTTTTACCTACCTTTTCCAGGTCTTCCACGAACCTGGCAAACTTATCGTAGAGCAACCCGGCCTTTAGGGCAATTTCCTGCGCGTTGCGGGTCTGCTTTTCCTGTTTCCAGGTGGCGGCAACCGTGAGCAGGGTGGCCAGCAGGGTAGAAGGGCCAACCACTACAATCTTTTTGTCCCAGGCATCGCTGAACAGGGCGGCATCATGCTGCACGGCCATACTGAAGCTGGATTCGACGGGCATGAAAAGCAGTACGAAATCCGGGGAGTCAATGCCTTGCAAGCTGGCATATTCCCTGGCACTTAGGCCTGTGATATGCGTACGTACCGACTGGACGTGCTGCTTCAGGAATTGTTCCCGCTCTTCTTCGGTATCGCAGCTGATCATCCGCTCATAAGCTACCAGGGAAACCTTGGAATCAATAATGACATGTTTGTTGCCGGGCAGGCGCACGATCACGTCCGGCTGCAAGCGACGGCCATCTTCATTCTGCAGCTGCATGGCTTTCGACTGGATCACGTAGTTTTCCCCTTCGATCAGCCCGGAGCGTTCAAGGATGCGGCTGAGGATCACTTCGCCCCAGTTTCCCTGTTTTTTCGAATCCCCGCGCAAGGCCCGGGTAAGGTTATTGGTATCTTCGCTCAGTTGCTTGTTCAGCTCCATCATTTGCCGCACCGTGCCTTTCAGCACGTTTCGTTCGTCCGATTCGGCCTTATATGTTTTTTCCACTTTTTCCTCGAAAGATTTGATGTTTTCCTTCAGGGGGGTCAGCAGCAGATCCAGGCTGGCCCGGTTCAACTCGGTAAATTTTTTGGATTTTTCTT
Organism: Anseongella ginsenosidimutans; assembly: GCF_008033235.1. GTDB lineage: Bacteria > Bacteroidota > Bacteroidia > Sphingobacteriales > Sphingobacteriaceae > Anseongella > Anseongella ginsenosidimutans. The sequence continues at coordinate 943,501 of NZ_CP042432.1, read as the reverse complement.
CCAGCAGTTTCCCTGCGGTATGTTCAAATTGCAGGTTCATTTGCTGCTGCATTTGCAAAAAGGCTTCTTTTTGTTCCCTGAGCTGCTTTTCCCTGTCCTGCAGCAATTGCTCCCGTATCCTGGCGGCTTCCCCCGATCGCCGGGCTTCATTTTCAAATTCGTTTGACCGCCGCCGTTCTTCCCTGAGTTCTTCCCGCAGGCGCCCTGTTTCCTGCTCATAAAGCCGGTTACGTTCCTCCAGTATGGAATTTTCCCGGTTCAGCTCATTATAGCTTTCCAGTGAGGCCTGCCCGGCATTTTTTCGCAGGCGCAAATAAAAAAAGATGAACAGCATACCGGCCAGGAAGGCGCTGAAAATTTCGATCCAATCCATGCTTCATTCTCCCGGTAACAAATGTAAGATTATTTTCAAGGCCGGGGCCGGGTTTCCCACGACAGGGCAGGGTCTGCAACATTGCAAAGGCCCTTCGCAACTTAGAATGCCCGCCCCTCTGCTGCAGGGCCTCAGGCGGCAGCGGCTTCGGGCGCAGGAGGCTCGCAACACCGCGTGGACCCAACTCCCGGTTGCCTGAACGGCCACGGGCCGGATCCCCTCGCGAATGTAAAATTCCTGCCAGACAGCAAACAATGAACGATTATTTGCGTAATTTTGATAACGGCGCCTGCCAGATTTGCAGGCCGCCTGTCAATGAATAAGCCCTTTTTACAAAGGGAATGTTTTTTGAAGTAGAGAGAAATCACAATAAATTGAAGAAAGGAAATTAACATGGATATTTACGGAACAGGAGGGGGCTTGCCCGGATGGTTTATATTGGTATTAATCCCGATGCTGGCCAGCATGTTTGTCAGCTGGCGGTTCAGGAAAAAAGCGCATCACTATTCACAGCGGGCGCTTTCATCGGGAATGAGCGGGAAAGACATCGCTGAGAAAATGCTTCAGGATAACGGCATCTTTGATGTAAAGGTTATTTCTGTGGAAGGGCATTTAAGCGACCATTATAACCCGCAAAATAAGACGGTCAACCTGAGCCCGGACGTGTATAGCGGCAGAAGCGTGCTGGCAGCGGCCGTTGCCGCCCACGAATGCGGGCATGCGGTACAGCATGCAAAGGCCTACGCCTGGCTGCAGTTCCGTTCGGCTATGGTGCCGGTATTGAGTATTACCAGTAATTGGGTCATGTGGGTCTTGCTGGGAGGCGTATTAATGATCAATATATTCCCTGCCCTGATCTGGATAGGAATAGGCATGTTCGCATTCACCACCTTATTCTCATTTGTTACGCTGCCGGTAGAATTTGACGCCAGCCGCAGAGCCCTTGTATGGCTGGATAGCACCGGAATCACACGTTCCCGCGAACACGAGGATGCAAAAGGCGCTCTTCGCTGGGCGGCCAGCACCTATGTGATTGCTGCATTGGCTTCCCTGGGAACCCTGCTGTATTATGTGATGATCGCAATGGGAAGGCGGGAATAACGAATCCCGCCCAAATTTGCCAGGCAGTCGAAACTGCCGGAAAGGCGGGCGGCTTTGCATTGCTTCGGCCTTTAATTCATTTTATAGGGGCAGTAGAGCTGAAATTCGGGGATGTTAACATCGAACAACCTTCCGTCAATGAGGCGCTGCATCCGGTAGTGGCCTTTCATGGTCCCGATCTCGGTGCGAAGGTTGCAGCCGGATACGTATTCATGACTTTCGCCGGGATCGATAATTGGCTGCAGGCCAACGACGCCTTCTCCTTCTACTTCGCGGTGGGTCCCGTTTGAATCGAAAATAAGCCATTTCCGGCGCAGCAGCTGAATAGAATAATCGGAAAGGTTTTCGATCCTGATCTGGTAGGCATACATGAAGTGTTCCCCGGTGGGATTGGAATATTCGGGCTGGTAAAGGGTTTCTACCGAGATCTTGATGCCGTCTGTTATCTTGGTGACCATTACCTTCGTTTAGCGATTATTATGCCAATTCTTCTGACCACCTGTTCTTTACGGATTCCAGCGTGGCCAGGATATCGTCTGTATTTTCCAGCGTTACAAGTTTCATGCGCAGGTCCTTGCTGCCGGGAAGGCCCTTGAAATAGTTGGCATAATGCCTGCGCATTTCCAGCACCCCTGTTCTTTGCCCCTTCCATTCCACTGATTTCAGGAGGTGGGTGCGGCAGGCATCCATCCGTTCTTCCAGGCTGGGGCCCTGCATTCGTTCGCCCGTATTGAAATAATGCTTGATCTCCCGGAATATCCAGGGATTGCCGATGGCGGCCCGTCCGATCATGATTCCGTCTACCTCGTATTCCATTCGCCATGCGGCCGCCTTTTCTACGGAATCTACATCCCCGTTCCCGAAGATCGGTATCTGTATCCGGGGATTTCGCTTTACTTCCCTGATCAGGGTCCAGTCGGCCTGCCCTTTGTACATCTGGGAGCGGGTGCGGCCGTGAATGGTGAGCGCGCGGATGCCTACATCCTGAAGCCGTTCGGCTACTTCATACACGTTCCGGCTATTATCATCCCAGCCCAGGCGGGTTTTCACGGTAACCGGGAGGTTGGTGGCTTTTACCACCGCTTCGGTCATCTTCACCATTTTATCGATGTCCTGCAACAGGCTGGCGCCAGCGCCCCGGCAGGCGACATTTTTCACCGGGCAGCCATAGTTGATATCGATCAGGTCAGGGCTTGCGGCCGCTGCTATTTCTGTGGCTTCGCGCATATGCGCTATATCGCTGCCGAATATCTGGATGCCAATGGGGCGTTCATAGGTGAAAATATCCAGCTTCTGCTTACTTTTGGCTGCATGGCGTATCAGGCCCTCCGAAGAAATGAATTCGGTGTACATGAGGTCCACGCCCTGCTGCTTGCACACATACCGGAAGGGAGGGTCGCTCACGTCTTCCATGGGGGCAAGCAGAATAGGGAAGGGTCCCAGGTCAATATTTCCTATCTTTACGCTCATCTTCAATAAGAAGCCTGCAAAGTTAACAAAAATGGACCGAAAAGGATTTTTATATTATACCGCGCCCTGGCTGCATTTCCTGTTCCTGGCTGGCCTTACCTTATGCTGCATATTTGTGTTTTCCGCCCTGTCGATAATGGCCGTGCCTTTTCTTTTTGACATGTCGTTTACGGAACTCATGGAAAGCATGGGGAATATTTCCGGCGAAAATATTGAAGTGCTGAAGTTCATGCAGGTGACGCAATCGGTAGGGATGTTCGTTATCCCTCCCCTGATCTATTTCCGGCTGGCTGGCCTGCGGGGAAAAGATTATCTTACCAGCAAGAAGGAGCGGCTCCCGCTTTTTCTGCTGCTGGCGCTGGCGCTTGGCTTTGTTTCCGCTCCCATGATCGAACTTTCCTATCAGCTGAACCAGCTCATGGATCTGCCGCCTTTCCTGGACGGGCTGGAAGCCTGGATGCGGGAGTCTGAAGACACGATGGAGGAACTGACCAAGGTCCTTCTTACCATGAACGGGTGGACTGATTTTGCCGTGAATATGCTCATGATCGCCGTTATACCGGCAATCGGGGAGGAACTTATGTTCCGGGGCGCCTTGCAGGGGATCTTTTCCCGCTGGTTCGGGAATGTTCACTGGGCTATTTTTATTACTGCTATCCTGTTCTCGTTTATTCATATGCAGTTTTTCGGCTTTCTTCCCCGTTTCCTGCTGGGGCTGTTGTTTGGCTATCTTTTTTACTGGAGCGGGAATATCTGGGTACCGATTGCGACGCATTTTCTTAATAACGGAATGATCGTCCTGCTCAACTTTTTATTCCAGCAAAAAATAAGCAATTTTGATCCCGGGCAGGAACAGGACTTTTCCGGGCTGCAATATCTGTTTTCGGCCGTTCTGACCCTGGCCCTGCTGGCGGGATTTTACAGCCTGGCCCGTAAAAACGCGGAACACAAGCTTAATGAACAGTAATTTAGTGAAGCGTGCTGCTACAGGCGCTGTTTTCGTGGCCGTACTTGTAAGCGGCGTATGGTTTGGCCCTTATACGTTCGCCGGTTTGTTCTTCCTGGTAAGCCTGCTGGCTCTTGCTGAATTTTATTCCCTGGCCGGGAAGGCGGGCTACCATCCTCATCGCTGGCTGGGCTTATTGACCGGCGCCTGTATTTACCTGTTGAATATCGCCGTATTTACCGGCTTCCTGTCTTCCCGTATACTTACACTACAACTTCCCCTTATTTTATTGCTTTTTATAGCGGAGCTTTTCGCGAAAAAGGAAAAACCGTTTACAAATGTACTGTTCGCGGCAGGCGGAATCTTTTACGTGGTCCTGGCGTTTGCCTGTTTCGTGGCTACCGGCTTTATTTCAGGCGGCTATAACTATCAGCTTCCGCTTGGCTTCCTGTTGCTTTTGTGGATCTCCGATACCGGGGCCTACCTGGCGGGAAGCCTTTTTGGGCGTCACCGGATGCTGGAGCGGATCTCGCCGAAAAAGACCTGGGAAGGCTTTTTGGGCGGACTGCTTATTTGCTGCAGCGCCGCCGCACAAATGGCCGGGATTTTCCCGGTGATGAATTCCCTGGAATGGATGGGGCTTGCCCTGGTGATCGTTATTTTCGGCACATTGGGCGACTTTGTGGAATCCATGTTCAAGCGCAGTATTGACATAAAGGATTCCGGCAGCCTGCTTCCCGGGCACGGCGGCCTGCTTGACCGCTTTGATAGTTTGCTTCTGGCCGCTCCTTTTGCCTATGCTTACCTTGTTCTGGTCGCTTTTTCTTAATTTAGGCCCTTCTAAACAGAACTGTTATGCGTTTTCACAGAGAAGGGTATAATACCATTGTCATTACCGGTGTGGCTGCACTTGGCCTGCTGATCATTGTTATACTCCTTTTCCCGGATGCAGTTGCCTGGCACTTTATTACCGCCGGGCTGGGAATTATATTCCTGGTGGCTATTCTCCAGTTTTTCAGGCATCCCGGCCGGCTTTCGCCGGAAGGCGGCCGCCTGGTGCTGGCCCCGGCCGACGGTAAAGTGGTGGTCATTGAGGAAACTACCGAAACGGAATACCTGAAGGACCGGCGAATACAGGTTTCCATTTTTATGTCGCCGGTAAATGTACACGTGAACCGCTGCCCTGTGAGCGGGCGGGTGAAACATGTCCGGTATTTCCAGGGAAAATACCTGGTTGCCTGGCATCCCAAGTCTTCTACCGAGAACGAACGCACGACGATAGTCATCGAGCATGGATCAGGCGTGGAAGTGCTGTTCCGCCAGATCGCCGGCGCCATGGCGCGGCGCATCCGCTGGTATCTTAAAGAAGGCCAGGAGGTAAGCGCCGGCGAAGAGATGGGCTTTATCAAGTTCGGTTCTCGCATGGATGTGTTTTTGCCCCCGGGAACCAAAATAAATGTGACGCTCGGCCAGAAAGTAAGGGGCGGGGAAACGGTGCTTGCCGAACTCTGATCTTCTGGCTGCAATTCCAGGCCATGAATACTTTTGCGTTGTCTTAATGCTTACTGCCGGTTGTCCTGTTTGCCGCCGGTTCTGCCTGCCCGGATAAGGGGAGTGTCTTTTCCGGCCAGCGTAGCTCCCTGTTCTTCCACTATTTCCACTATCCTGAGATTCACCGACTCCCGCTGAGCGGCTAGCTTTTTCATAGGCAGCACCCGGATGTAATAGGAAACATTTAGTTGAAAGGCATTCTCGCCGAAGGTCTCAAAATGAACCAGGCTGTCTTCCCGGAGGTCGGGATGGGAACTGAAATAGGCATTCACCCGGCTGCTTACCCTTTCCAGGACTCCGGCCGGCGTGTCAAAGGCAATTTGCAGGTTAAAGCGGATCCGGACGTGGGAGCGGTAGCTCAGGTTTTCCGTAATGCCGTCGATCATCTTCTTATTGGGAAGCGTGACCAGGCTGGTATCAGGAGTGATAATGCGGGTACTCCGGAAACCTACTCTTTCAACAGTCCCTTCCACGGTATCTACCTTTACGTAATCGCCCGTGCGAAAAGGTTTATCCAGGAAGATCGTAAAGGAGCCGAAGAGGTTTTCCACGGTTTCCTTGGCGGACAAAGCAAGTAAAATAGTACCGAAGCTGATCCCTGCGACCAGCGCCGCAATGGTCTTAAAGCCGAAGATCACCGCCAGGATAAAGAAAACCCCCAGGATGATGGTAAGTGTACGAAGAGCGTCTTTTAAAAAGGGGATCAGCTGGCTGTCCACCTGTTGCCCGTTCCTTGCCAGCCGGTGCGTCCAGACCAGGCTGATGAATTCGAGAAGTTTGATCAGGATCAGGGTGAGCTGGAGAAAGAGGGCGATCACAAAGGCCTTTTCCAGCAATTGCCCGATGCTGATGCTCCAGGGGTCGGTCCCCGTTTCGAGCCCTATGCGCTGCCTGAACAGCTGCAGGCTGAACAGCGGGTGATCAAGCCGGTTGAAGGCAAAAAAGGCCGCGAAAATAAAAAGAAACAGCTCAATCGAACGGGTCATGATGTCCCGGAACTCCCTGTAGCGAATATTATCCGCAAAGCGGCGCAGGAACCCGTAAATAATTCGGGTGATAATGAGTGCCGCCAGGTGCTTCAGGAACCAGGCGAGCAGGATGGTCCCCGCGAAGACCAGGTATTCCGTTATGCTGGCACCTAAAAAGGGGCGTTCCCAGAAATGCTGTTCCATTTACCGAAGCGCTTTAAAGCCTCAAAGATATAAATAAAAAAACCCTGCGGACCGGAAGGGGTACACAGGGTTTTTAAAAATCTTGTAAGGAGCTTATCGCTTCTCCTTGATGCGGGCTTTCTTGCCGGTAAGCTGACGCAGGTAATAAAGTTTAGACCTGCGAACTGCACCGCGGCTGTTCACTTCCACTTTAAGAATGCTTGGTGAATTAACGGGAAAGATACGTTCCACGCCGATGCTGTTGGAAACCTTGCGTACGGTAAAGGTTTTGTTGGCGCCGGTGCTGTTAAGCTGAATTACCACTCCCTGGTAAACCTGGGTACGCTCCTTGCTCCCTTCCGTAATCTTATAATGTACAGAAACGTTGTCGCCGGCACGAAAAGCCGGTAGCTCGTTCTGTGTTTCCTTATCTTCGACAAATTTTATTAAATCCATGATTACTGCTCTTTGAATCGGAGGGCAAATGTAGGGAATTTTTATGAATACAAAAAATTATTTGAGCATATCGGGTCGGCGGCTGCGGGTACGTTCCAGGGATTGCTCAAAGCGCCATTTATCTATTTCCGGCGTGTTACCGCTCAGCAGGATATCGGGTACCTTCCAGCCGCGGAAATCGGCGGGCCGTGTGTAGGAGGGGGCGTCTACCAGGCCGTTCTGAAAAGAATCAGACAGTGCGGATGTTTCGTCCGAAAGCACCCCGGGAAGCAGGCGGACAACGGCGTCCACCAGTACGGCAGCGGGTAATTCACCGCCCGAAAGCACGTAATTCCCAATAGAGATCTCGCGGGTAACGTAATGTTCGCGTATCCGCTCATCAATTCCCTTATAATGCCCGCAGAGAATGAGCAGGTTCTTCTTTAATGAAAGGGTGTTGGCCAGCGGCTGTTCAAGCAATTCTCCGTCCGGCGACATAAAAATAATTTCATCATAAGACCTTTCCTTCTGCAGGTGATCGATGCAATTTGCAAAAGGGATCACCGACATGACCATGCCCGCGCCTCCCCCGTAGGGGTAATCGTCCACGCTTTTATGTTTATTCCCGGAATAGTCGCGGAGATTATGAACATGGATCTCCGCCAGGCCCTTATTACGGGCGCGCTGAAGGATGGAATGGGAAAAGGGGCTTTCAAGTAAGCCGGGGAGTACGGTAACGATGTCTATCCGCATAATTTACTTCATTTCAGGGATGGAAACATCAGGGTCTTCGCTGATATCCCTGGCTCGTTTCCTGCGGAGGGCTTTCTGGATAAACGGTACGCGCTGCAGCAATTCTGTGGGGCTAAGGGAAATTCCCGGGCTAAAACCCGGGCTCAGATCAGGAGCCGGCATTCCCAGCTCGTTCACATCAATGAGGGCATTCGGCGAATATGCGTCATCCGGTAACTGCAGGGCAAGGAACTCTCTCCGGAAGGCCTCCACCGTGAGCCCCCGTACCGTTACGGCATCCAGCTCGTAAGAGATGGGGTCCATCAGGATGGCTGTGGTTAATTCGCCTTTATTCCAGTCATCTTTTTTCAGGTAATAGGTGCGCGGGGCATAGCCAAGTGTAGAAAAAGATAAGGTATCGCTTTTTAATATAGCGATGGAAAAAAAGCCGCTTTCGTCGGTAAACGTGCCGCGTCCGGTACCCTTGATAAGGACTTTTACATAAGGGAGCTTTGCCAGGGAGCTGTCATTCGCGTAGGCATAGCCGGATATCTGGATGATATCCTGCCGCGTGATTTCCTGCGCGAAACTGCTAAGGAATCCCCCTGCGGTGAAAAGCAATATGAAAAGTACCTTTTTCACAATAATGGATAAAACGACTCTAATTTACAGAAAAGTATTAATCCAGGTAAATTTCCAGCAAGCCTTCTGGTAAATTGACAAATAATTCACTGTTTTGTTTGTCAATTTTTTCAATAAGCGCCTCGTTCAGCGGGAACATAATCTCGCGTTCACGGTAGGTCAGCACAGCCACGGAGTGCCCGGGATATTGCACTATTTCGCGGATAGGACCCAACGGGCCAATTGCGCTGTCTGTCACCTGGAATCCTTTCAGCTCAGCAAAGGGGGGGCTTTTGCTTTCTATTTTTTCCGAAAGGGGCAATAACACCGAAACCCCGGTCAGTTCCCGTGCTTTTTCAACACTGTCTACGTCTTCCAGCGTCACAACCGCCGTCTTTTTACCCGGCTGCGGGCGGAAGGATAAAACAAAGAACGGAACCGGTTTCCCTTTTATTTCAAGAAAAACCGATTCCGTTTGCTGGTATTTTTCAGGATGCTCCGCTTCGATTTTCAGCAGCAGCTCACCCTTCAATCCTTTTGTTTTGCTAACGTAGCCAACTATAAAAAAACCGGCCGTTGCCAATTATTCTGCTTTCTTATCTTCTTCTTCCTGAGCGGAGCCTTCTTCGGCTTTGGCTGCAGGGGCGTCTTCACTAGCTTCTGCGGCAGGAGCCGCGGTTTCTTCAGCTGCCGGAGCTGCCGTTTCCTCAGCGGGGGCAGTTTCTTCAGCAGGAGCTGCTGCTTCTGTGGGAGCTGCCTCTTCTGCTGCAGGGGCTGCTGCCTCAGGAGTCTCAGCTGCTTCTTCAGCAACCGGCGCTTCCTCTTCAGCTGCCTCGGTTTCCTCTTCGGGCGGGGTGTTCTTGGCGGCAATCGCTTTTGCCCTGTCTTCCTTCTTTTTCTTTTCGGCCGCTTTTCTTGCGTTTTCAAGTTCTTCGGCTGAAGAAGTCAGTTTTGACCTTTTGGCGTCAATCCGCGCTTCCTTGGCCTGAAGCCATTCGGTAAACTTTGCTTCGGCTTCTTCCTGGGTCATTGCTCCCTTGCGTACGCCTACTTCAAGGTGGTGTTTGTAAAGCACGCCTTTGTACGAAAGGATGGAACGAACCGTATCGGTGGGCTGTGCGCCCTTTGTCAACCATTCCACTGAACGCAGAACGTCAAGGTCAATGGTTGCGGGGTTGGTGTTTGGATTGTATGTGCCTAATCTTTCAATAAACCTACCATCTCTCGGAGCACGTGAATCCGCCACCACTACCTGGTAAAAAGGCCTTCCCTTCTTACCATGTCTTTGTAATCTGATCTTTACTGGCATAAATGCTTAAAATTAAATAATTTACCAATCCCCTTATTCTCCGCATAAGGGGATGCAAAGATGCGGTTTTATTTTTTTAATTGCAAAGAGAAGTGGAGATGCCCGGCTTTAATCTTTTCGTGAGAAAAACAATAAGATCAGCAGGCTAAGATGGAGGAGAAAATAAGAGACCATGTTCAGGAAAGAACCCAGATAACCGGTTCGTTTTATGAATTCCTCGGGGTCTATTTTCTCGCTGGCCTTCATTACCGCCCCAGCTCCGCACGCATGCTGCTGATAAAGGTCCCGTCAGTAATAACCGCATTGAGTTCAATGCTGCGGAAAGCGCTTAACATATTCAGGTTATAGGACCCGACGGTGGCCCAGGTATCGTCCGCCAGCGCTACTTTTCCATGAAGTACGGATTGTTTCCATTCGTATACCTCGGTATTTTTTATCCTGAACAGCACTTTGTAAAAATAACGGGTTGCATTCCTGAAAATAATACTGTCCGAAAGTGCCGGCAGAATAAGTTTGACAGATACGCCGCGTTCCCCGGCGGCGCGCAGTTCCCGGATAAAGTTAATCCCGGGCCAGAAATAGCTGTTAAGGATTATTACTTCATGCCTGGCCTTATGGACGGCCAGGAAATAGCTTTTACTTACAAGGTTAAATCCCCGGAGCCGGTCGTTTACCAGCCAGTTCACGTAATCTCCCTTGCGCATGATCCCCTCGATGATCTTTTCCTTGTTCCGGATCTGCCGGGGATTCAGAAAGGAACGCTTCCAGAATAATTCATAAAGGGAATGAAGCCGCTGACAATCCGGACCGCTTACTTTTACCGCATAATCCAGCCAGGCGGGTTGCGTATCGCTCCCGTGGTATTTATCCGAAATATTTATTCCCCCACCATCGCCATTTTATGGTCGCAGACAATGGTCTTGGTATGCATTCTTCTTCCGACACTCGAAAAGCGAATGCCCTTAATAGGTGCAAAACTGCGGAATTTCACGCCGGCCTTCCTAAGTTCCCGCTGGCGGCTTTCGGAAAAGGGTTTACTGCCGTACCCGTCCACAACGAGATAGACCGTCACTCCGCGCCGGGCCGCGGCCGACAGGGCATCCAGTACCATTTCTCCCGTAGCGTCTTCATCGAAAATATAGAACATGAGCTGCAGGTATTCCCTGGCCTGCTCAATCAGGTGGATAAGCTCCTCAAAGAAAGGCGCTCCTCCGCGTACAAGAGTAACATGGTTAACAGGATTTGTTTCATCCATGTTTCAAGGTAGCAAATGGATTAGTATTTCAAAAGCGATAGGTCAATCCTGCCGCGAAACTTCTTGGCCGCTGCGGATTTATAGTAGACCAGCCGGTATAATATTCCTCGTTTGAAAGGTTATCCAGTTTCAGGGTAATCCGAAACTTTTCCGTATTGTAAAAAACGGAGGCGTCCAGCACGGTATACCCGGGAACCGTGAACTTGCCGGTGGCCCTGCTGTCCAGGATGATCAGTTCACTCGCTGAATTTGCGCCAAATCCAAGCCCCCATCCCCTGAGTGCGCCCTTGCTGAATTCGTAGGTAGCCCAGGCATTGAATAAATTTTTCGGCCCGGCTTCGCCCGGGCGTTTCCCCGCTTCTTCAAATGCGCTTTCTTCAATACCTCTGAGTACTTTGCTGTCGTTATAGCTATAACCGGCCAGGATGCTGAGTCCCGGAACAGGACGCAGGTTCAGATCCACTTCCAGCCCTTTGCTTTCAATCTCTCCGCCCTGCAGGGAATTGTTGATATTCGCCGGATCGGGCATAACTTTATTGCTGACCTTGATGTCGTACACGCTGATGGTCGAAGAAAGCCTGCCCTCAAACAGATCCGTTTTGATCCCGAACTCGGCCTGGTTGGCATGCTCGGGTTCGAAGGTTTTAGTGACCGGGTTCTCTCCGTTAATATCAGAAACAGTTGCCGGCGCCACGTTCTTGAAACCATTCATGTAATTGGCAAATACGGATAGTTTGTTCGGGATGGGCTGGTAAACAAGACCGAACTTGGGAGACAGGGCGGTCTGTTCATAATCATCCTCGTCGGTGCTGACGTCTCCTTTGGTATTGAAATGGTCCAGCCGGAGACTAGCCATCGCCAGCAGTTCCGGGGTGATATTTATCACGTCTGAAAAATAGATACTGTAGGTTTCGTCTTTGGTATTCAGATTTGCCCTTGACGAGGAAGCCAGCACCGCGTCTACCGATTCTTTCGTCAGGTATCTTGGGGCTACCGTTTCCCCGGTATACGGATCCACGTAATCAATTTCTCCCCGGGGGCTTACATCGTAAAACCAGGGATACCCCGAACTGAAATCATGGGTTTGCCGGTGGAAGTAATCCAGGCCCACCACCAGCCGGTTCCTTAAACCTCCAATGCGGAAGTCGCCCGTGAAATTCTGCTGAATATCCGTGGTCAGGCTGTGCGCGTTCTGATCGCTTATAAACACACTGAATTGCGGTTTGTCATAGCCATTGTCCCAGAGATAGGAATAATAGCCGTCCGATTTTGCAAATCCCCTGGAAACCACGGTTTGCGAAGTCCACTCCGGGGAAATCTGGTAAATCATTTCCGTCTGGACATTATATCTTGGATTTTTTATCGTTATATCGTTACTGGTGAGGGAAAGATCCGGATCATAATTCAGATCGGCCAGGTTTTCATATTGCAGGGGGCCGGACCGGTTCAGGAACAGCATCGTCGGATTGGTTCCTTCCGCTGTAAGCAGCTCAGCGGAAAGCAGAAATGACAAGCGTTCATTCACCTCGTAGGAAAGAGAAGGTGCCAGGAAGAAAGACCGCTTAAAGCCTGCGTCCTGGAAGCTGTTTTCCGAATGAAAGGCGGTGTTTACCCGCATAATGATATCGTTCGCTTTGTTCAGCGGAGCGTTTACATCAGCGGTGATCCTGTTAAGCCCGAAGCTGCCGGCCACATAGGCGGCTTCCCCGCCGAATCCCTGGTAAGGTTTCTTGGTTACCGTGTTGATCAGCCCTCCGTAAGAGATAAGGCTGCTTCCGAACAAAGTTCCGGAGGGCCCTTTGATAACCTGGATGCTTTCAATGTTTGCAGGATCCAGGCTTCCGTTGGTCAGGCCCGGCAGCCCGTTCACCAGGGTGGGCTGAACGGCAAATCCGCGCATCGAGTAATATCCCGCGCCGTCTCCTCCGCGGCCGGTGGATTCCCACATTTTCTGCAATCCCGGCGCATTTTTCAGTGCCTTATCAAAATCCGTCGCCAACTGGGCCTCCAGTATTCCGGACCCGATGGAATGGTATACCTGGGGATTCTCAATCCTTTCCAGGGGCATTTTAGCAACGTATTCCCCTTCTTCTTTATAAGCATCCGCTTCCACTACCACCTGGTCAAGTTCAGTATACTGGCGGAGGATTATTTCCACGGTGGTAAGCTCGCCTGCGTCCACATGAACGGACTGCCTGGTCTCTATTCCTGCATAGGTTGCAACTATTATATAATCACCCGCTTTCACCTGGCTAAGGCGAAATTCACCGTTCGCATTCGTTGCCGTTCTTTTGTAAGTGTTTTCAAGGCTCAGGCTAACATTCGGGGCCGGGCGTCCTTCAGCAGTACTAACGGTTCCTGCTACCGTGCCGGTTTGCCCCTGGGCAGTAAAAATAGCGCCCAGAAGGATGGCGAGCGGGAAAAGTATTTTCATATTTATTTAAACCAATTCTTAATAGCGGCAAATATAGGAAGGGCTTGCTGAAAAACAAATTCCGGGCAATAAGGAAGTCAGCGCTTCGGCAGGAGGTAAAGGCAGCCTTAGGAGTTCAAAAAGCCTGTTTTCAATAGATTAACCCCGGAACTCAGCCCCGCAGTCTTTGCATTTGTGAACTGTTTTGAAGTAAACAGGAAAAACCATAAAGAGAAATGAAGTAATCGCGGACAGGAATCCTTTTGTTCCTTTCATGGATTTAAAGTTCAGGTAAAGCCGGGCGGAATCACATTCGGGGCATTTCAGAATCTCCCCGTTTTCATCCAGGTTATGGCCTCCTTCAATCTCCCTCAGTATTTCAAGGGTTTTTTCCTTATCCGCCTCCTGGATCTTCAATTTTATGCCTCCCACGGCCACGCTATAGAGCGGATTCATGTTAACCAGGTGTTCATCGAAGAGGAAACAAGGAATCCCCTCGCTTTCCAGCCTGCTCTTCAGCAAATGAGCCTCCATAGCGTTATCAAATGTTTTTGCCGTGATAAGCAGTCATGAAAATAGTAAACATAAAGCGCTTTGGCAAATTTTCAGGGCGGGCGCGCAGCGCCCCACCCCGGGACTACTGCACGAGCGTTTTCAATCTTTAGGGCAGCCGCATTCCCCGGCGCAGGCGAAGATAATCCGCCATTAGGACGGGTTGATTGCGACATAAATTCTGATAAATTTGTATTATGAAGCATATATCTTTATTAATCCCGGAAGGCGAAAGCAGCCTGAGCAATATTGAGGCATCGTATAAGATCTTCACAACCGTAAACCAGGCCCTTGCAAGGGAGGGAAAGCCGCCACTGTTTAAAATACAGCTCGTGGGGCTTAGTAAGCAGACCCATGTCACGAATGGCCTTTTTACCATACAGCCCGGGCTGACCATACGGGAGGTAAAGAAAACCGACCTCGTTATTATTCCCGCCGTTCACGGGGATGCGGAAAAGGTGGTGGCCGATAACCGGCCGCTGGCTGAGTGGATCGCCCGGCAGTATGCGCAGGGAGCTGAAATCGTCTCTCTTTGCATAGGGGCCTTTATCCTGGCTTCTTCCGGGTTGTTAAAGGGGAAAAATTGTACCACTCACTGGTTGTCGGCAGCGGAATTCAGCAGAATGTTCCCCGACGTAAACGTGGCGCCTTATAAAATACTTACCGATGAGGCGGGGATCTATACCAGCGGCGGCGCTTATTCCTCCCTGAATTTATTGCTGTACCTGGTGGAAAAATTTGCGGGCAGGGATATGGCCATTCTTGCTTCCAAGATCTTTGAGATCGATATTGACAGGCACAGCCAGTCGCCTTTTATTATGTTCCGCGGGCAAAAGGAACACGAGGACGAGCCGGTAAAAAAAGCACAGGAGTACATAGAAGACAATTTCCGGGATAAGATAACGGTGAACCAACTTGCCGGCATGCTGGCTCTAAGCCGCAGGAGCCTGGAGCGCCGCTTCAAACGGGCCACTTCTAATACCGTGATCGAATATATTCAGCGGGTAAAAATTGAAGCAGCCAAAAAGGGCTTCGAGACCAGCCGGAAAAATATCAACGAGATCATGTATGAAATAGGCTACTCCGATAACAAAGCGTTCAGGGGCGTTTTCAAAAAACTGACCGGGCTTTCTCCTGTTGATTATAAAAATAAATATGCCCAGGCCTAGCTAAAGTACTTTCCGGGCTACCCTCCCAACGGTCAGTCCCTGGCAAAAAATAGAAAAGACCACCACAAAATAGGTTATTTCAAGGAGCAGTTCCTTATAAGGCCCCGTATCCATTGACAGGACCAGGGCAATGGATACGCCTCCCCGCAGGCCGCCCCATACCAGCATGATAAGTGTTCCCCTTGTAAATCTTGATTTAAGGGGAAGTAGCAGGGAAGGGAACCAGATGGAGATCAGGCGCGCGAGCAGCACAATCAGGATGGCGGTCAGCCCGATGAACCAATGTGTAGTAAGGTCAGGGATCAGCAATAGTTCAAAGCCGATGAACAGGAACAGGATAGCATTCAGGATCTCATCAACCAACTCCCAGAATTTATTCAGGTAATCCTTCGTGACCGTTGACATGGCCGTCCTTTTTCCATAATTACCAATAATGAGCCCTGCCGCTACCATGGTGAGCGGCCCGGATATATGCGCGGCGTGGGCAATCAGGTACCCTCCCATGACGACCGAAAGTGTAATCAGTACGGAAACGATATAATCGTCAATCTTTCTCATTGCGCGGGATGCGCCAAAGCCGAGCAGGCCTCCCAGAAGCAAGCCTCCCAGCGCCTCCTTGGCAAGCAGCCAGGAGATAGACGCGAGGGATATTTCAACGGTGGATCTTGTAAGCTGCAGGATGACCGCGAATAATACAACTGCCACCCCGTCATTAAAAAGGGATTCCCCGGCAATTTTCGTTTCAAGGGATTTCGGCACGTTTGCTTTGCGTAATATGCCCAGAACAGCAATGGGATCCGTAGGCGAGATCAGTGCGCCGAACAAAAGGCAATACAAAAAGGGGACCGGCAGGCCAAAAAGAGGAACCACATAAAACAGGATTCCCCTACCAGGAATGTGGAAATAATAACGCTGATCGTTGAGAACATGATCACGGGCATCCGGTGTTCCCTCAGGTCCGAAAATTTAACGTGAATGGCGCCGGCAAACAGGAGAAAATTAAGCATGGCTCCCATCAGTACTTCCGTGAAATCGACGGCAGTAATCAGGCCGAGCAGGTCTTCGGATAGTTCGGGGAAAATACGGTTACCCGCGGCACGTATGATTATGGAAACAAGAATTGCCATCAGCATGATCCCGATGGCCGAAGGCAGTTTTATAAAACGGTGGTTCAGGTAAGAAAAAAACGAAGCCAGTACAATCAGGACCGAGAATGCGTAGTATAATTCCATCCGGTTATTTTAATCCGTGGTTTTTAGAAAAGAAGAGCGAAAATATAAAAATTCTGAAAAAGAAGGCCCGGGGCCATGGTTCGGCCAGGCCGGGCCTTCGTACCACGAAAACCTGTTCTCTTTTAAACTGCTTCGGCTGCAAGTTCCTTTTCTTCCTGCTCTTTTTTGGTGATCATCAGCAATTCGTTGACTACTATTTCGGTAACGAAATGCTTCCGCCCTTCCCTGTCCGTAAAACTCCGCGTGGTAAGTCTTCCTTCAACGGCAATTTCCTTCCCTTTTTTCAGGTACTTCTCCGCAATTTCCGCATTATTACCCCAGAGTACCAGGTTATGCCACTGCGCGTCGGTGACTTTTTCTCCGCTGCCGGTTCTACGCACTTCATTAGTGGCCAGTGATGTTCTGGCCAGTTTCCGGTTGTTGTCAAAGAGTTTCATTTCCGGATCCATACCAAGCCGCCCCATCAGGCGGACGCTGTTAATTAAAGCTTTCATAGCGTATTCGATTTATATAAAACAATTAAAATTCCTTAGGACAAAGATGCGAGGCCGGCGGGGAATTATCCGTATAATAACCGGGTACTTACGTTTATATCCGTTTATAAACGTTTATAAACGGGTAAAAATGCCTAAATTTGATGGTATCTGCTGTACTGCCCTATGGAAAGAAAATGTATTGAATGCGGAGGCCGGCTTACCGGCCGTTCCGACAAGAAATTCTGTTCGGATCAATGCCGGACCAGTTTTAATAACCGGCTTAATATTACAGGGAATAAGATCATTCGCAGGATCAACGCCATTCTGAAGAAAAACCGGAATATTCTAACGGAAATGAACAGCTCCGGCAAGACAACGGTACCAGCCAACCGCCTCACCGACCGCGGATTTGATTTCCGTTATTTTACCAGTACATACACCACCAAAGCCGGCAAAACCTACTATTACTGCTATGAACAGGGTTATCTGCCTATTGAAGACCAGTTGTATATGCTTGTCCGTAAAAAAGAGTATGTGGGTTAACCGGCAGAATCCTCCGCTATTTCTCCGGCAGTCAGGCCCAGCGCTTCGGCGATCGTTTTGTCTGAAGGCCGCAGGTAAATCAGGTAAAGGATCAGCAGGCCGGAGAAGAGCAGGAAAACCAGATTGCCGGTCATCAGGTAAATGGCAATCGCGAACAGGGAAGGCCCCTGAAGAAAAGCATACCGCATAATGCACGCTCCCTGGTACAAGGCATGTTTTTCAGCCGGGGAGGCGGTGGGTGACAATACTGCCATCCTCTTTCTGAACAGAAAGCTGCCCGCGATCACCCCGATGACGGCTACCAAAGGCACTATATAAAGGAATAGCTGGTTTTCTTCCGTTGCGGAAGCTGCCCGGTCTTTATTCAGGAAGAAAGCAATCAGGGCGAAAAAAACCTGGCCCAGTATCATGCTCAGATGAATGATCTGAAGCGTTTTGATTTTTGAATTCATACAGCAAATTACAAATTCAGCGTTATTCGCACAAGAGCTTCAAGGTCTCAAGCATGCCTGCTTCATCCGGAGCCGTGTTTTTGAGCCAGCGAAGCAAACGAGGCGAACACAGCCTGAACCCGCAGCGGTGCCGGGCGGAGGGCAGAATGCGATCAAATGCAATCTCAAAAACCACACCTGGCTTTACAGTCCGCACCGGTCCGAATTTTTCGAGTGAATTTTCCCGGATAAAGGCCGAAAGTTCTCCGGCTTCTTCCTCATTGAGCCCCGATTCTACCGTGGCAAAGGAAATGAGTTTCCCCCGTTCCCAGGCTCCGATTGAAAAATGCGTGTAGACTTCTGTTCCGGCGCCCCTGCGCGCGTAAAGGAGTACGCCGCGCATGATATAGGGAGCGGCCTTCCAGTTCCAGCGCGATCCTTCCGCAGCCAGGGCAGATGCTTCTTCCTTTTTCAATAGCAGGCCTTCGGCCCGGAAACTTCTTGCTTTTTCATGCTGCCCTGCGAGCTGGCCCCAGGAACTGAAGGGAATAAGCGGGTTAAGCCGGAAAGCATCGTTTTTAATCGTTTCGCTCAGCGACTCGAGCCGTTCACGACGGGCCCCGGTTGTAAATTGACGAAGGTCCTTTCCTTCGTATTCCAGGCAGTCCGTGGCAAGGAATATGGCAGGCAGTTGCTCAAGCAGCTTTTTCGGAAGCGATTTTCGCCCGATCCGGCTTTCCAGATCCGGAGAAGGCTGCAGCAACCCTTCCTGAAGGCCAAGCAATTCTCCTTCCAGGACCGTTCCATCGGGCAGTTGTTTAATAAACGCATGCAGTTCCGGGAAACTGGCCGTTACCAGTTCTTCCCGTCCGGTCCAGACATGCAGCCGGCCTTGCCGGTGTATTATTTGTGCGGGTATCCCTGCCCATTGCCATTGAGCGGTCCAGCCGGCGGCGGGGCCAAGCCGGCCTTCGAGCCAGTGCGCGGCCGGGTTCTCCTGCTGCGATGGGTTCTGCTGCGCCAACGGGCTCTCTTGCTGCTGTGGCGGGTTCTCTTGCGCCAGGCGATTTTCCCGCGGGGGCTCCGGCGCGTATTTTTCCGCCTCCAGCACAGGGCAGCAGGGAAAGGGGTAAGGCCGGGCATGCGCATCGGCAGGGCTTTCTTTCAGGGCGAGCATCTCGTAGGAAAGGCCGGTTCCTTTTCCGCCGCCGCCGTCCCCGGCGGCTTTTTCCCGGCTGAAACGCCAGGTGAGGATGGCCCTGTCAATTCCCGTGAGCTGCGAAAGAGCAGTTAACAGTATGCCCGGCGAAACGGGAGATTTTAGCGAACCACATAGGAGCCTGTTGAAGACAAA
Organism: Anseongella ginsenosidimutans; assembly: GCF_008033235.1. Classification (GTDB taxonomy): domain Bacteria; phylum Bacteroidota; class Bacteroidia; order Sphingobacteriales; family Sphingobacteriaceae; genus Anseongella; species Anseongella ginsenosidimutans. The sequence continues at coordinate 924,387 of NZ_CP042432.1, read as the reverse complement.
GCGTTCCCGGGGGCCGAGTTCCCGCCAAGAATCGCATATCCAGTCTTTGCGTAATCCCGCATCCATCAATGGAAGTAGCTCCAGCCCTTCTAACCAGTAAACAAGCGGTTTATTTTCATGCCCCGCGGGAAAAGGGAGCAGCAGGGCAAGTGTTTCGGCCGCATCACCAGCTACCTTGGCGGATTCCGCGAAAAGCCACTCAGGTATTCCGGACAGTTCAAGCGTCCATTCGCTTAATTGCCTGCTCTCCGGGCAGCGCTTGGGAGCGTTCCCGCCCAGGAGCCTGAGAGCAGCTGTTTTTTCATCAGCAGGAAGGTCACGGAAGTACCGGATCAGTAGTGTTACCTGCTCCTCCGCGTTTTGTGCCAGTTCCAGTTCTTCCAGTAACCGGGCGAATCGGTTCATCGTATCTCATGCACCTCCCGGGCATTCAGTCCCTTTTCCCGAAGGTATCTCGCAAGCGAGGCGCTATAGCCGTGCCCCAGGAAGACCTTTTCCGCGCCCGTAGCATTGATCGCTTCGTTCAGGCCCTCCCAATCGGCATGATCCGAAAGAACGAAACCTTTGTCTATGCCGCGCCATTTCCTGGAATTGCGCAGGGCCATCCATCCGGAACAACTGCCCACGGCGGCGGGAATTCCGTTTAGCACGGAAAGCCCGTTAGGAGGGCATAATAAAAGGCCGCCCGCCCGGAGAGGTTCATTCAGGCGGTGCGCAGGCGGCAGCGCCACCCCGCTGTCCCGGAGGATCGCATTTGTGTCTTCAATAGTGTTATGGCAGAATACCGGTCCCGCTGAAGGATCCAGCCGGTGAAGGATGCGCTGCGCCTTGCCCAGGGAATAAGCTAGTAAAACCGATACTTTCCCTGCATCCCGGTTCTCTTTCCACCAGGAATGGATCTCGTCAAAGACCCTCTCCTGGGCCTGCCAGCGGTACAGCGGCAGGCCGAATGTAGACTCCGAAACAAATGCATGGCATTTTACCGGCTCAAAGGGAGCGCAAAGCCCGTCATCCTCCAGCTTATAGTCCCCGGAAACTACCCAAACCTCACCACGGAAGGAAATTTTTACCTGGGCGGACCCGATAATATGGCCGGCGGGAGCAAAGCTCAGCGTAACACCGTTTCGGGTAACTTTCTCGCCATATGAGGCGGTTTGAAGGGAAATGGCCCTTCCCAGCCGGTGCCGCAAAACATTTCCGGAGAGATCATGCGCCAGGTAATGGCGGTGTCCGCGGCAGGCATGGTCACTATGAGCATGGGTGATAACGGCATAATCCACCGCCCTGGAAGGATCAATGTAAAAATTTCCGGCGGGGCAATAAAGACCGCTTTCAGTGAACGTCAGCAGGTTGTAAGATTTCATTTTCCTTCACCACGGCGCGGGCCCCGCGAAGGTCTATCAGGTCGGTAAGCACCTGCAGTCCTTCCTTCATAATAAGATCGGGTTTGAGATCTGCGCCAACGGTATCCGCCTTTTCGGCTTGCTCCTCGCTCAGCACCGGAAGGCCTTTAGAGGACCGATACGCATTGGTTCGCGCCAATTGCTCTGATTTATCCTCTTCCCGCTCTTTTTGCAGGTGTTCAAAGTTCAGCAGGACCGTTTGGTCTTCCAGCTTCTTTTTAAATTCCTTGATATCCTGCAGGAGATACTCATAATCTTTGCTGGTTTCCATCCGCGCTTCGTGCAGTTTTTCGAGGTCGGGCGTCAGCGTACTGAGGTTGCCGGCCAGCTGGTAATCGGCAGGCTCTATCTGGTCCCAGGGAAGGGCGGTAGGCTGAGCGCTTTCGCCAAATTCTTCCGCAGGAAAGGCGCTGGGGAACAGTATATCCGGGATAACGCCCTTATTTTGCGTACTTCCGCCGCTGACGCGATAAAATTTGGCGATGGTAATATTGTATTGCCCCATTTTTTCATCGCTTCCGGGGAAAAGGTCATTAATGGACACCTGGGTTTGCACAGTGCCTTTTCCGAAACTTTGTTCGCCGATAATAAGTCCGCGCTGGTAATCCTGGATGGCCCCCGCAAAGATCTCGGAAGCCGAAGCGCTGAAACGGTTGATCAGCACAGCGAGCGGACCTGAATAGATCTGGGCAGGATCTTCATCCCTGTTCACTTCAATGCGGCTGCGGGTATCTTTTACCTGCACCACCGGGCCTTCCTTAATGAACAGGCCGGTCAGCTCAATGGCCTCTTTCAGGGAACCTCCGCCGTTATTGCGCAGGTCGATAACCACGCCATCCACGCCGCCCTGGGCCTTGAATTCTTCAAGGGCTTTCCTGACATCGCGGGTGGCGCTGTTGTAATCGGGATCTCCCGCGCGAAGCGCGTCAAAATCAATGTAAAAATCCAGTACACTGATCACGCCTATGCGGAACGTGTTCCCGTTATGCTCTACTTCTTTTATTTCGCTCTTAGCTCGCTGGTCTTCCAGGTTTATTTTGTCACGGACAATGGAAACGATCTTCGGAGGCGTACTCAGGTCGGCTGCCGCGGGTACGATCTTAAGCCGGACGACGGTTCCCTTTGGGCCGCGGATCCTGTCCACCACTTCATCAATCCGCCAGCCAACCACGTCTTCAAACTCTCCTTCTTTTCCCTGGCCTACGCCCACGATCCGGTCTCCGGGGTTTATTTCATTGCTCTTATCGGCCGGGCTTCCTTTCACGACCTGCCGGACTACGGTATAATCGCCGTCCGTTTGCAGGGTCGCCCCGATCCCTTCCAGGTTCTTGGACATATTAATGCGGAAATCCTCGGCGTCCTTCGGCGAAAAGTACTGGGTATGGGGGTCAATGGCGGCGGAAAAGGAATTCACGAAAATCTGGAATACGTCTTCGCTGTTCATTTTGGACCATTGCGATTTCATGTTCGTGTACCGCTTTGTTAGCGTTTCGATATTCTTTTCGATATCGCTGTTGGACAGCCTCAGGTTAATGAGGTCGTAGCGGATACGTTCCTTCCAGTACTTCTCCCGTTCTTCGGGGCTTTTAAACCATGGCTCTTCTTCCCGGTCTATAATAAAGGTTTCTTTGGTATTATAATCGATACTGTCGGCCAGGTGTGCCAGCACAAAGTCAATGGTTTCGTTAAACCGTTCCGTGAAGGTATTGAAAATCTCATATGGAACTTCCAGTTCACCGGTTTTCATGGCGTCATCCAGGCTGTGCCGGAAAGCCTCGAATTTTTTAATGTCCGCGTCCAGGAAAAAACTGCGGTTATTGTCCATGTCTTCCAGGAACATATTAAATGTAACGGAAGATAATTCATCATTGATCTTGGGTTTTTCATAATGATATACCGCGGCGGCATTCGAAATAGTTCTGGCTATAAATGAATGCTGCGGCAGAGGCTGTATAGGGCCGGAGGCCAGGATCGCTCCCTGTGAACAGGAGGTAAGTTGCACACATACCAACAAAGTGGTTCCCACTAACGTCTTCAAGTACCTTGTCATTTGCAAAAATTTCTACTAAGTTAACGTATTTTTGTGATGATTCGTTTTAGCCCCTTCCCGAAAGGGGCACTAATTTGGTGCCAAATGATCAAATAATGAAGATATTAAAAGTTTGCAGCCTCCTGGTTTTTCTTTCAGGGGCTTTTCTGCTTCCGGCCTGCGCCCAGGTACTTACCGCCGGCCAGGAACCGTTCACCCGCGCCGACACCCTCCGCGGTTCGCTTCGCCCTGAGCGGACGGCCTATGATGTATTGTATTACCACCTGAATATCCGGGTAGAGCCCGAAACAAGGCACATAGAAGGCTATAACGATATTTTATTTGAAGCTACCGCGGACTTCAACCGCATCCAGGTAGATCTTTTCGATAATATGAACGTAGACAGCATCCTGTGGAATCATAAAAAACTGGACTGGAAACGTGAGTTCAATGCGGTTTTCATTGATTTTCCCGAACAGGTTGAAAAGGGCGCTAATGGTACTATCCGGTTTTATTATTCAGGATCTCCCATTGTAGCGAAAAGGCCGCCCTGGGACGGGGGCTTTGTATGGACAAAAAGCGAAAACGGGAAACCCTGGATAGCCGTAGCCTGCCAGGGTACCGGCGCCAGCCTTTGGTGGCCCAACAAAGATCACCAGACCGAAGAGCCGGACAGCATGCTCATCAGTGTTGCGGTTCCGGACGGACTGATGAATATTTCTAACGGCAGAAGCCGGGGTACAAAGGACCTTGGAAACGGGTACACCCGCTGGGACTGGTTTGTTGGTAACCCGATCAATAATTATGACGTTAGTGTCAATATTGCCGATTATGCACACTTCAGCGAGAAATACAAGGGCCATACACTTAATTATTATGTCCTTCCGGAAAACCTGGAGAAAGCAAAGAAGCAGTTTCAGGAAGTCCCCCTGATGCTCGCCTGTTTCGAAAAACATTTTGGCCCTTATCCCTTTTGGGAAGACGGTTACAAGTTGATAGAAACCCCGTACCTTGGCATGGAACACCAAAGCGCGGTGGCTTACGGGAACGAATATAAAATGGGCTACCTGGGACGTGACCTTTCAGGTACCGGCGTAGGCCTGAAATGGGACTTTATCATTATCCACGAAAGCGCGCACGAATGGTTTGGCAATAGCATTACCTCGGCAGACATCGCCGACATGTGGATACACGAAGGGTTTACCTGTTACTCGGAATCGGTTTACCAGGAGTGCCGCTGGGGCTATGATGAAGCCATGGAATATATCAACGGGCTCAAACGGAACGTCATGAATGACCAGCCGGTGATAGGCCCTTATGGCGTTAACCGGGAAGGTTCCGGGGACATGTACTATAAGGCGGCGCTGATGCTGAATACCATTCGCCATATTATTGACGACGACGAAAAGTGGTGGGATATGCTAAGGGAATATTGCGAAGTTTTTCGTCATCAGATAGTCACCGCCAATGACGTGACCGGCTTTTTTTGCGAAGCCTCCGGCAGGGACCTTCGCCCCGTTTTCCGGCAGTACCTGAATCACACGGAGCTTCCCGAGCTGGAGCTTGTCATGGAAGAAGGAAGTTTCCGCTATCGCTGGAAGGCGGAAGCCGAAGGATTCAACATGCCGGTGGACGTTTTCATCGGCGGAAAGGAACGGCGGCTGCACCCTACGGCGAAATGGCAAAGCGAATCGCTCCCTGAAGGAAGCGAAAAGGATTTCCACGTAGCCGAAAAACAATTTTTCGTCAAAGTAAGCAAAAAGGAAGGAGCCTGAGCGGCATGGTTACAGGGGAACTTGTATCGCATAGCTGTGCCCCGGCCTTACCGTTAAGCTGTGCGCCCGCAGCCAGGGATTAAGCGTTTTCAGGATTTTATAGGAAGTTCCCTGGCTTTTTGCAAAGTCCACCAGGCTGGGGAGTGTTTTGTCAACAATTACCTCCCGCGTGGGAATGGGTTGATAAACATCTGTTTCGCCGGCAATGAAACCCATTCTTTCGGGGTTTTCCAGGATATATTTAAGCGCCAGGATACGAAAGATATACCGGTTGGTTTCTTCCGGCAGGAGCAGGTCATAGTAATTGCGGCTTTGCTGGTGACTGCTGAAACGCTGATACCCGCCCATGCCGCAATTATAGGAAGCCGCAGCGGCGGTCCAGGAGCCAAAACGCTCATAAGCGTTTTTCAGGTATTCGGCGGCGGCATCGGTTGATTTTTCAAGATGGTAACGTTCGTCTACCTGGTCAGTAATTTCCAGGCCGTGTTCTTTCCCGGTGCTGTTCAAAAATTGCCAGTACCCCAGGGCCCCGGCGGGCGAGCGCTGGTTCTGCAGGGCGCTTTCTGCCACACAAAGGTATTTGAAGTCTTCGGGGATCCCATTGGCTTTCAGCCTTTCTTCCAGCACGGGAAAAATGCGGTTGGCCAGCTTCAGAATGTACAGCGTGCTTCCGTGGAGGTAACTGTTCACCAGCAATTCCCTGTCCAGGCGTTCCCGCACTTCCCAGCGGTCAAGCGGCGTCGTTTCTCCGGCAAAATCAATAGTGGAAGGAAGTTTCGGCGCGTGCCAGCGATATTCCCAGGCCGCGGTTTCCGCAGTAGCTGCCGCTCCGGTACCGCCCGTGTCAATGCCTGCAGCCGGCTGCAGGCCGCCGGTGGAAACAGCGCCGTTTTTAAAAGCAATGGCGGCAATGATGGCGCCGCCTGTCAGAATCCCGGCAGTAAAAATGGTAATTGTTCTCATCAAAATTAATTCCTTACACGTGTTCCGCTAAAATAACAAAAATCCGGGCAACGTGCATTTTCCTATATTCGCGGTGATAAACCAGGAGCCATGACTATACAGGAATTCAGAAACCTGGCCTTGTCCTTCCCGGAAACGGAAGAATCTCCTCATTTCGACAGGGCAGCATTTAAAGTGGTTAAGAAGCGGATCTTCGCTACCTTGCATGAACGAAGCGGAACCGCCAACCTGAAATTAGGGATAATTGACCAGGCCGCTTTCAGTACTTTTAACAGGGAGGCGATATACCCGGTTCCCAATAAATGGGGGCAACAAGGGTGGACCACCTTTGAACTGGCAGATCTTCCCCCTGAATTGGTTTCGGATGCGCTGGAAACGGCCTACCTGGATGTATGGAAACCCAAGCCGGGTAAGAAATAAGAATACTTCCGCCACGCTCGCAAACAAAGTGTTGGCAGGCACGTTCATCCTATTATTTGCTACACACGTATTCTGAAGAGCTACCATGTTAAAAGGCAAATCGCTGCGGGCCGGCTTAGCGGTGGCTGGAATTATCCTGATCGCGGCAAATTTACGGGCCCCCATTACCTCGGTAGGGCCGGTTCTGTCAGAAATAAGCAGCAGTTTGGGTTTGTCAACCGTGCAGGCCGGCATGCTGACGACTATTCCTGTACTGGCATTCGGGCTTTTATCGGGCCTTGTATCCCGTCTTACGCGGTATTTCCGGGTGGAGGCCATGCTGCTGGCCTCCCTGGCGTTGCTGACCCTGGGGCTATTCATCCGCCCGGCGGGCCCGGTGGCCCTGCTCTTTGCAGGGACCGCGCTGGTGGGTTGTGGAATTACGGTGGGGAATGTGCTGATGCCGGCTTATATTAAATTGAACTTTCCGGCAAAGCTTGGCTTAATGACCGGTTTGTATGCAGGCTTTATGAACCTGTTTGCCGCGCTGGCATCCGGCTTCAGCATCCGCCTGGGACAGGTGAGCGGGCTTGGATGGAAAGGTTCCCTGGGCGTATGGGCCATTATGGGAATGCTGGCGGCTATCGTCTGGCTGCCCCAGGTAGTGAAAGATAAAGAAACACCAACCCAGGGGCGGACGGCTCAGGTCAGGCGCAGCCTCTGGCGATCTTCCCCGCTCGCATGGCAGATTACGGCCTATATGGGGTTGCAGTCCATCCTTTTTTATTCGCTGATCGCCTGGCTGCCTGAAATGTTGCGGGACTGGGGAATGCCTCCGGGCGAGGCGGGTTGGGTGTTGTCCTATATCCAGCTGGCCCAATTGCCGGTAGTATTTGCGGGCCCGGTTATTGCCGCCAGGATGAAGAACCAGGCGCCGCTTATCTGGGTGATCGGCATTTCCCTGGTTGCCGGCTTCCTGGGCATCTTATTCTGGAAAACCACCTTCATCATTCCATCGGCGATCCTGATCGGGATTGCGCTGGGCCTTGCTTTCAGCCTTGCCATGATATTTCTTTCCTTACGCAGCCGCGACGGACAGGATGCTTCCGCGCTTTCCGGCATGGCGCAATCGTTCGGCTATTTGTTCGCTGCATCCGGCCCCCTGGTGTTCGGTATTCTTCATGATCTGAGCGGGGGATGGATTTGGCCGATTGCTTTCCTTTTGCTGATGACGCTGGCGCTGCTGCTATCCGGCCTTGGTTCCGCACGCGATCGTTTTGTATGAGCGGGCCGGCATGACCGGATTCGGGCCGGCCGGCGCTATTTCCCGAACAGCATCGCCGAAAGTTTGGCATCATGGCCGTAAACGTCCGGCCTGAAATTGAGATGGCCTTTGCTGTCCACCCATGCCGTGAAATAGCCGATGTACACCATTACCGGTTCTTTCAGCGTGACATATTTTTCTTTCCCGCTTTTCATGGCGGCGGCAATTTTTCCGGAGGTCCAGGTACTGTCCCTGCGCAGCAGGTATTCAGCCAGCTCCTGAGGCCGGGAAACCCTTATGCAGCCGTGGCTGAAGGGGCGGGAATCTGCTGAAAAAAGACTCTTGGCGGGGGTGTCGTGCAGGTAAATATTGTACTCGTTCGGGAACAGGAATTTTACCCTGCCCAGGGAATTGTTCCCGCCCGGTTTTTGCCTGATCATATAAGGGAAGTTGGAAGCATTATACTTTTGCCAATTGATCGTGCCGGGATCGACCACTTTTCCTCCCCGTACCACTTCCATGTTATTTTTCCTGAGGTAGGAAACATTGCGCTTAATTGCCGGCAAGGTTTCATTCGCCAGAATCCCGGGCGGAATGTTCCAGTAAGGACTGAACACGACGTATTTCATGGAGCCGCTGAAAATAACCGTCTGGTGTACCGGTTTTCCCACCACTACCGGCATGCTCCAGGCAAGAGAATCATTTTCATAGGCATAAAGCATGAACCCGGGTATATTTACCAGCAGGTAATAGTTTCCCGGCGTATCCGGTACCCACCGCAGCCTTTCCATATTGATAAGGATCTTCCGTACCCGGTCCTTAACGGGGATATTCAGGTTATCCACCAGTTCGCGGTCAATGTTTCCGCCGGATTTCAATCCATTACACAGTCGATAGGTTTTAATGAGCGAATCCAGTGAGGCCGTATATTGATCGGAGCGGTCGTTCGCGTTTTTAAAACCCATCAAAGCCAGCCGCTGCTTTACCTGTCCGATAAGCCTGGCGGAGTCCCCCGGCGCATAGCTCTTGACCTGAAGCTGAAGGGAATCCCAGGAAACTTTTCCGGAAAGCCCTTCCAGGTTTTCAAGGTAATCGCGCAGTTTTCCGTATTGGGGATGCAGTGGTTCAACCTCTTCCAGTCCTTTCTCATTTGTCTCCAGAACCGAATTGATAAGCGCGGCCATATCCATTTTTTTGCGCGGAATGAACCATTCGAGATCTTTTGCCTTCCCGGCGGTCATGCCGCCCCAAACCTTATGGGCAAAAAGGAAGAACTGGGAAGTCAGCGTCAGCTCCATTTGCTGCAGCAGGTGTTCGCTTTCCAGCCGTCCGCCCTTAACTGTCAGCGAATCATATAGAAAGCCCAGCCGTTTATTCAGCAGGCTGCTGTCAGCCAGGCCCAGGGCTTCATTCTGACGCATCATGTTCATAAAGCTGCCGACCTGTTCGGTAAGGCTGTCGCGGTTAAACCAGGCCAGGTGATACTCCCTTTTCAGGTAAAAATTCCGCACGAGGGAATCGTAGTCCTGGTAACGCGGATGTTTTACAAGAAAGTCCCCGATCATGGCGGTGTCCAGCAGGGATTCAATATAAGGACGGGCAACATATACCGAGCTGTCGCGCGTAACAGGGACTTTTTTTGCCTGCTGCCGGCAACTTCCGGACAGCAGTGCGAAGGCTGCCAGGCCTGACAGGAGAATTCTGAAGATCATGCATGAAATTTATATATTTCCGCCAATAATTGCAGTACCTGTGCGTTCTTATTGTATGTCACCAGTCAGTAATACCCCTTTGCAACGCCTCCAGGAGGCGGTGACAAATTTGCTGAAGTCATTTAACCGGTTCTACCTCTGGTTGAATAAATAATCTCCCCCCGCCTTTGCCCGTCGGAAGGGCCGCAAGGGCGGGGTTTTCAAGACCTTTCCGGATGAAGCCTGGCCAGCCCTTTAAAGAAGCCTGCCAGCCCTCTAAACTGGTGATGGGGCCGGTTCCGCATTCAGCCTTTCAGAAGTAATTTACAGGTAGTCTGCCTGGAACGTATCGCCCTGGGAAATGTCCCCTGTTTCAAAGCCCTTTTTAAACCAGCGCATGCGTTGTTCGGAGGTGCCATGCGTAAAAGAATCGGGTACGACATAACCTTGCGACTGCTGCTGGAGCTGGTCATCTCCGATAGCATTTGCAGCGTTCAGCGCTTCTTCGATGTCCCCGCTTTCAAGAATATTTTTCATTTCCTGCGCATGGTGTGCCCAAACGCCCGCCAGGAAATCGGCTTGTAATTCAAGACGCACAGATAGCTTGTTGTAGTCCTCCTGGCTCAGGCTGCCCCGCTGCCGCTGGACCTGTTCGCTGATGCCAAGAAGGTTTTGGATATGGTGACCCACCTCATGCGCGATCACGTAGGCCATTGCAAAATCGCCGGGGGCCTGGAAACGGTTCCGCAGCTCATCGTAGAAGGAGAGGTCAATGTACACTTTCTCGTCAGCCGGGCAGTAAAAAGGGCCCATCGCCGCCTGGGCGTAACCGCAGGCCGACTGGTCCATTTCCCGGAACAACACCAGGGTAGGTTCCCTGTAATCCGAGCCGCTTTCGGCGAACAGCCGGTTCCATACGTCTTCCGTATCGGCCAGGACTACTGAAACAAATGCCGCGAGCGAGTCATCTTCGGCGCTTGTTACCGCTGATCCCTGTTGCTGTACCGGCTGGCTCGTTTGCATTTGTTCCAGCAATTGGCTGGGATCTCCGCCAAACAGCAATACAAGTACTACAACCACAATGGTTCCCAGGCCGCCTCCAAGAGCGAGTTTGCGGCCTCCGCCCGCCCGCCGGTCATCGACGTTGGAGCTTCTTCTTCTACCTTGCCAGCGCATGGAATGAAGATACAAATTTTCCGCACGCAAAAGGTTAAGTTTTTAGCCGCTTTAAATCATTTCAAAAAAATTTCTTTACCAGGTTGAAGAGGATGCGCTTATCGTAGGCGGTCAGCTGAGGGCTGGTGTCGCGTTGAACAAAATGAAGTTTGAAGGCTTTTATAGCCGCTTCCGGATGGCTGGTATCGTAACCGATCAGACGGAGTGCGTTCATCGGGTCAAAGCCGTCGGGCACGGTGTCCTGCAAGTCGTCGTACCACAGGCCGAAGCCGTTTTTTGCGAGTGTTTTCCAGGGAAAGTGGGCATTCGGATCCTGCTTGCGCGTGGGAGCGATATCCGCATGGCCTATAAAGTTGGCCGCCGGAATCCGGTATTTTGTTTTCAGGCTGTCCAGCAACACGAGCAGGCTGTTGACCTGCAAATGGGAAAAAGGCTCGTAGCCATTATTATCCAGTTCGATGCCAATGGATACGGAATTAAGGTCGGTGACGTTTCCCCACTTTCCGGCTCCGCCATGCCATGCCCGCAGGTAATCGCTCAGCATTTGTGTTACCGTCCCGTCCTTGCAGATCACATAATGCGCGCTTACCTGGGTCCGCTGCAGGGTAAAGGTGCGGTAAGTCTGATCGCAGGAATTTTGGGCAGTATGATGGATCACCACGAAATTAGGTTTGCGCAGGTTGAAGTTAGTGGTAGGGATAAAGCCTGAAGGCAGTACCAGCAGGGAATCTTCCAGCACCGGCGCTTCCATGCGCTTTAATTGCTTGTACTCCGCTTTCAGTTGTTTGCGGTATATTTTTTTACTGAAGGAATAAGGCTCGCGCGCGCAGCCGGTTATAAGCAGCAGGATTCCGAGCGCCCGGGTGATTTTTTGAATGTAAGGATTCATCATCAAATGTTATCTTGTTTTAAACATACCTTAAAAGACTCAACCCATTCCGCGGTAGGTTCGTCAATGGGGGCTATTTCCCGTCTTAACTGGCAAATGGATTCCCCGATTGCTGTAAGCCATTTTGGGCCAATTTCGGCTGGATTCTGCTGATACTTATCAATTTGGTACTCAACCCATTCCCTGAGATCCATCAGGTGAATTTGGGTTTCGTGAATCAGCTCCAGTTCTTCAGTTCGTTTTGTGATCTCAGGCTTTAGATTAGGCTTTTGATCTGTTACGAAACCAGCAACAAGTGTCTCAGGATGCATTTTAAGCTTGTCATTCAGCTCTTCAAGCTCATCTCTCAGATAGGTTTTGCCGTATTTAGCATCCCATGATTCAAGAATGTCCTTATTTCCTTGCGTCAGCGTAAGTTCAATGTCGCCGATGTTCCCGTGTTTTTTATTTGCCGAGCGCATTTGAGAAAGCGGTTTCAGAAAGCCGCTCAGGCACTTTTCGTCATCCAACACCTGGAATAATGCGTGCATGGCAACTTCAAACATCCTTGCCGAATAGGTGGAACTTTCAATAAATCTGACAATGGCCGCGTAGCATTCATCGAAAGCAGGCTCCTTTTGCAGGAAGTTATTCAATGTATTTATTGTTTCCTTCGTCAGTTCAAGAAATACCTCCGATTTATTATTCAGAAAGACAATAAGCTGCTTCAAGGCGTTTTCAGCGTCTAATTTTCCTGTTTCAACAGCGTCTGTTATTTCTAACCACTCCTGCCTTGCACCGCGGATCGCCGCTTTATATAATTTCGAATAGGGGTAATTTTCCGCCAGGCTTCTTGTCATCATAAACCCATCCGCGTTCAGCCTTAAAAGGTTGTACTTCCGGAGTACGGGTGTTATGTGATTTTTGTCCAGAACTCTCATTGGAATGCCTTCTTTCCAGGAAAAATCGGCGCCGGTGCTTCCTTTATGTAAACGGACAGATTGGTCCGGATGTATTGATTTTACCGTTAGCTGTAAAATTGTTAACCCTACGAGGGCTCTGCCGACTTCGCTTGTAACAGAGTTTACCAGTGATTCAATAATGTCAACCTGGCCTTTTGTGAGGTTTTCTATTTTTATTCCCGGATCCTGGCATTCCAGAATAATTTTTTCGAGAAAACCATTGGCTAACGCGGCTTTGATTATTGCTAACCTTTTCTTTGCTTCCTCGGAAGTCCGGCCTTCCTCGTACCGGGATTCTACGCCGTCTTCGTTTACCAAAATGCTTTTGTCGAAGTAGATATGCAAAACAGGCTGGTATTTCCCTTCTTTATCCATTTGCCAGTAATGATTTTTTGAGTTGAACACTTAAGGGCGTAAGCGTTGGGAATTTGTAAGGAATTAAATACTCATTTTCAGGGATTTCCGGGTTAGTATTGCTGTTCCTTATCTCAAATCCGATTTTTCGCAAGTCAAAAAAATGCTTCATCAGTTCTTCCCGGCTAATTTTATAGCTTTCCGAAAACTGGTTGATGTGCCTGATCTGCCCGATTGCCGGATCAATGAGAATTAATTCCAAAAGTCTCCAAACAGCTTCTTTTGTTTCACTGCCGGATTTTATAAAATTATATGAAATGTCGTTCGCGTATTGATAATAGCCGTTCAGCTGAACAAGGTCGGCCTTGATATGATTCTCAACCAGGGTTTGTTCAAATATTTTCCAAAGAACCGTATAATCGCTTAAAACATTACTGTAAAAAACTAAATGAACCTCATTAACGGCGCGGAATAACGGCAATTTTTTTAACCTCTTTAATTCAATCCTGTATGACTCTTTTGCGTTTTCGTTTCGGCGAAGCTCAAACGTCCATTTTTCGTTTGTGGGCTTGAAAACTACTTCTATATCCGATTCGGGATTGTTCTTTATTTTAAAATTCTCTGTTAATTCAATGTTGTATTTTTTCAATGTAATCTCTTTTTCGGGCTTTTTTTTATGATTGCCTAATACATGGGATGCTTTTCGGAAGTATCGCAAGCTTTTCTCTCTTTTCAGCTTTCTGAAAGATAGCTTATCGTATTCATGGAGATAATGAAGCTCGAAAGGGAGTTCAACATTAAAAAATTGATTTAACACGCTCAGGGCCAATATTCTTGCAAACTGCGGCGGGACGGAATTTCCTATTTGTTTACATATGGCGGCGCGGTTCCCAAGTATTTTATAATCATCCGGAAATGTTTGAAGCCGCTTTAATTCCTCCACCGTGAAATGCCGGTTTTCCCAATGAAAAGGACCGGTATATTGCCCGCCCGACGCTTTTAACGTTCGAATGGGAGTAACAGGGTCAGCTTTGTAAAGAAAATCCGAGAACTTCGAACGCCAGGCAAAAATGGGGTTCGGGTGCCCCATTTTCTCGGTAAAGAAGCTATAATTTAACCCCGGAGGCACTTCATCCAGAAGATGCCCGAACCGGCCGTTAATTGATGGTAATTTACCGGATTCAGGTGAAGAAACGTTTTCAATAGCATCATATGCTGAATAATGCGGGAATTTCAAGGCGGAATCAGGCCCGTGCGTTGGTTTCGGAAACTTGAAGGCTTCATTTTTGGAGCCAACGATGATAAGCCTTTCGCGATGCTGCGGAACGCCATAATCAGCAGCGTCCAGGATACGGTAGGAGATATTATATCCTATTTCCTTAAATGCATCAACGATCTTTTTAATAGATTCTCCTTTTTCGGCTCCCAATAAGCCATATACATTTTCAAACAAAAATCCTCTAGGTTTCAGCTTCTTTAAAACCCTTACGTATTCCTGGAACAAGCTGCCTTTATCGTCTTTTGTCCCTGCCACTCCCGCCGCCCTTCGCCCGGCTGCTGAAAATGACTGGCAGGGCGGGCCGCCAATTACAAAATCTACCTGGGCAGACCGGGCCGGTTCATAATGCCGGATGTCTCCGGCTAAGATATTTGCATTGCTAAAGTAGTTTCCCGCGGACTGGTTGTGCCGCATAGTTTGTACAAACTTCTCTTCGAGTTCGACTGATTCAACCAATGTAAAGCCTGCATCGCAAAACCCAATATCCAGTCCACCCGCGCCGGAAAATAAAGCGACAACATTGATTGGTTGTTCAAGAGCGGCGCCTGCCCAGTTTTTTATTGCCTTCCCAAATTCATCCGGTGCCAAAACATCCGTGCCAGAGATTCGAGAACAAATTTCGCGGTAACTGTTAACAGGGGCTTTTGTTTCAAAAAAATATTGCTGACCAGACTCTTCGACCTTCATTTTTTTGATTTTAAATATTTTACTCTTTTTTCTGCTGCTTTTAATGTTTTGGCGGCAACATCTTCATCTGCAAGTTCGTAAGCGATCTTTTCACTAAGGTACTGAATCAACAAATAGTCTTTCTTTAAATCGAGAATTCCGGCAAGCCGGATAATTTGTTCTTTAGTCGCTTTTCTGGCTCCACGTTCAACCTTGCTCAGAATGGCGGTGTCAATGTCCAGCAAAGCCGCTACCTGCCTGAGCAGCAATCCTTTTTTTTCCCGGCTTTCCCGCAGTATTTCGCCGGTTGTTTTCATGACATCCATAATAACATTTGAAACTATGTACTTGACATTCTTTGTCAAAAGTAGGGAAATGTTTACGTTTGCCAAAATTTTTAGTAAAACCTGGCATGCCCGATCGTGATCCGGCACGATTGCAATTACGACTATAATGATGTATTGCGTGAACGCTGTTTTGTCATCGTAAATCCCTAAATTTGCGGTTTTTAACTCGTAGATCATGTTTGAAAATCTCCAGGATAAATTAGACAGAGCGTTCAAGGTATTAAAGGGTCACGGCAGCATCACCGAGATCAATGTGGCCGAAACCATGAAGGAAGTGCGGAAAGCCTTGCTGGACGCTGACGTTAGCTTCAAAGTGGCGAAGGCCTTTACCGATACCGTGAAGGAAAAGGCTCTTGGCCAGAACGTGCTTACCTCGGTTTCCCCCGGGCAGCTGATGGTCAAGATCACGAACGATGAACTGAGCAAGCTCATGGGGGGCCAGGCCGCGAACCTGGACCTGTCGGCAAATTTTACCATTATCCTGATCGCCGGTTTGCAGGGATCGGGTAAAACCACTTTTTCCGGGAAGCTCGCCCGCCTGATCAAATCGAAAGGCAAACGGCCGCTGCTGGTAGCCGGCGACGTTTACCGGCCTGCAGCCATTGATCAGCTGAAGATCGTGGGTGAGCAGATCGGGGTTCCGGTATTTACGGACTATGAAAGCAAGGATCCTGTAGGCATTGCCGAAGCGGCCATCAGCCGCGCGAAGCAGGAAGGGCATAACGTGGTGATCATTGACACCGCCGGACGCCTGGCAGTAGATGAAGAAATGATGGATGAGATTGCCCGGGTGAAAGCCGCCGCCAATCCCCAGGAAATTCTTTTTGTGGTGGATGCGATGACGGGACAGGATGCGGTCAATACAGCCAAAACGTTTAATGAACGGCTTGATTTTGACGGCGTAGTGCTTACCAAGCTGGATGGCGATACCCGCGGCGGTGCGGCCCTTTCCATACGGGCTGTAGTGGATAAGCCCATCAAGTTCATCGGAACGGGCGAAAAGCTGGACGCAATCGACGTTTTTCATCCCGACCGGATGGCTTCCCGGATCCTTGGTATGGGAGACGTAGTTTCCCTCGTTGAACGCGCCCAGCAGCAGATTGACGAAAAGCAGGCTGCCGAGCTGCAACGAAAGATCCGGAAGAATAAATTCGATTTTAATGATTTCCTGGGGCAACTCCAGCAGATCAAAAAAATGGGTAACATCAAAGACCTGATGGGAATGATCCCCGGCGTTGGCAAGGCGATCAAGGATGTTGACCTGGATAACGATTCCTTTAAAGGTATTGAAGCGATCATCCAGTCGATGACGCCCTATGAACGCCAGAACCCGGAAGTGATCAGCGGCAGCCGCCGGCAGCGTATTGCCCGCGGAAGCGGAAATGACATTGCCGAGGTAAACAAGCTGCTGAAACAGTTCGAAGAGATGCGCAAAATGATGAAGATGATGAATAATCCTTCAAAGATGGCCGGCCTGATGCGCAACATGCCGCGCTAACGTTGCACTATCCTTTAATGTTGCCCGCCGGCCTGCGCATGTTCCTCCCCGGAATGGGCATGCGTGCCGGAATTACGCGTATGAGAATGTTCCTGCCGGGAATGCCCCTCCCGGTAATGCCTTTTCAGGGCGTCTTCCCCGAAATCATTGCTGAGGTCGCGAACTACCGTATGTACATGATTCGCGTTATTCTGGGTGTTATCGTATTCGATCAGTAATACAGGCCCCTGAATGCGGTAGTAATGCGGGTTTCCCGGTCCTGCCTGGCGGCTGCCTGCCCATGCAAAACGCAGGCTGTCCATGCCTGCTTCGTCCAGCTTCTTCATCATTTCACCGGAAAACTCTTCCCTGAAATTGCCGGTATAGGTATTCAGCAGCTGCATAAAAAGTTCCTTTTGACGGATGTCCAGTTCATGAAAGAAAATGCCTTCCGGATGTTCCAGCAATACTTCGCGCTTGTTTCCGGTAAGGATGTCGGTAGGAGCTTCTTCGCTGATAAGCGTCTTTTTAAGCTGGCTGGCGTTAAGAGAATGGAGCAGGCTGAAAGCGAGTTGTGTCTCATCTTTAAGTACCTGCCTTCCTTTCTGCGGCCCCGAAGGTACAATAGCGGGATTAGCTCCCATGAATTCAGGACTTGCCGAAACCAGTTTATTACCAATGGAAGTATAGTTAATGGATAAATGATGCCCTTCCACCCTCCAGCCCCAGGGAGTTCCGGCGGAGGGCTCGCCAAACAGGCTGAAATAATATTTCCCCTGGTCCCGGTAATCATCTTCCGGCCCACGGTTTTCCAGTTCCTTTAAAACAGCCTCCAGTTCCATAATTCCTTTCGCTTTCCGGTAGCCCTGCTCGCTCAAGGTAAACCTTAACAAGGTAAACGCTGCCTGCTGCTGTACCGAATCCATTTCTTTTACCGGGATACCCAGCCGCTCCCGGGGAACAAAGTGCCAGTTAAAGCGTTCGGTTGAGTCGAAAGGGAATACAGCCTTCTCCCGCTGCCCGGGAGATAAGGTGTTCAGGAAAGCGCTTGCCGTTTCAGCAAGTGAAAGCGCTTCCGGCGTATTTTTGGGAGATGAGCTGCTGCAGGCCGTAAGTATTCCGGAAAAGAGTATAAAGAGCCCTTGTTTTATATTCATATAGCGGTTTAAGGAACGTAAAGATACATTTTATTTCAACCCCCGCGTAAAGCAAGCCCTGCTGCGGATAGTGGCCCTGTGGCCAGACCTTCTGAACATTTTGCAGCGGCGCCTGTTCTTCCATAGCATTTCATTCGGTATTTTTGAAAAATGAGTGAAGATCGGCAGCAATATGACGTGCTTATTATAGGAGGAGGTCCTATTGGCCTGGCCTGCGGGCTGGAGGCTAAAGCGGCAGGCCTGAATTACGCGATCCTTGAAAAGGGCCCGCTGGTAAATTCCCTCTATAATTACCCCTCCAATATGACCTTCTTTTCCACTTCGGAAAGACTGGAGATCGGCGGTGTCCCCTTTGTATCCAATAATCCGAAACCCACCCGTGCCGAAGCCCTGGAATATTACCGGCGCATTGCCATGTCCAACCAGCTGAATATAAAGCTGTTCGAGGAAGTGCAGGATGTGCAGCGGCAAGAAGGCGTGTACCGGGTGCGAACATCCAAAGGCAGCTATGATGCCGTCCATGTAATCGTCGCGACCGGCTTTTACGATATTCCCAACAAACTGAATATAGAGGGAGAAGACTTGCCGAAAGTGCGGCACTATTATAAAGATCCGCATTTTTATGCCGGGCAAAAAGTAATCGTTGTAGGAGCGAATAACTCGGCGGTGGACGCCGCCCTGGAAACATTCCGGAAAGGCGCCGAAGTAACCATGGTGATAAGGGGGCCTGAAATCGGCAAACGGGTGAAATACTGGGTTAAACCTGACATTGAAAACCGCATTAAGGACGGCGAAGTCAAGGCGTACTTCAACAGCACCCTGAGAGAGATCCGCGAAACGGAAGCGGACATCCTCATGCCGGACGGACTCATCACCGTTAAAAACGATTTCGTGCTTTCCATGACCGGCTACCAACCCAATTTCGACTTTCTCCGTAAAATCGGCATCCAGCTTTCGGACGATGAAAAATTGTATCCCGCTTACGTCCCGGAAAGCATGGAAAGCAATATGCCGAATCTTTACCTTGCCGGCGTTGTCTGCGGGGGAATGGACACCCATATCTGGTTTATAGAGAATTCCAGGGAACATGCTTCCATCATCATCGGAAAGATCCTGGAAAAGCAGGCCGCAGCCTAAGTAAGAAAGCGAAATTTTTATACTGCACTTGTAAAATAGTATTACTATTTTTACACCATACTTGTAAAATAGTAAATATGTTATTCGCTCGCCACATATATCCTCTCCTGTCAGATCATCTGACGCGAAAGCAAGTTACTGTCCTTACTGGCATGCGGCGAACCGGCAAAACTACGCTGGTGAAGCAATTAATGGAAGAATCTGCTATCGCGCAGAAACATTATTTTGACCTGGAGCGGATCGATAACAGGCAGTTATTTTCCGAACCTAATTATGAGAACACCGTACAAGCGCTAAGGCAACAAGGAACTGACTTTACCAAAAGAGTGCTGATCGTTCTGGATGAGATCCAGTTGGTTCCCAATTTACCCAGTATCATTAAATACTTGTACGATACCTACGATATTAAGTTTGTAGTAACGGGTTCAAGCGCCTATTACATGAAAAACCTCTTTTCCGAATCATTAGCGGGCAGAAAGAAAATATTTGAAATCTACCCCCTTAACTTCGGAGAGTTTCTGATATTTAATGGAGTAGCTGCTTTGTCCCCGAATATAGAAGAGGCGGAGAGGTTTATCCGGTCAGAGTTCGAAAGATTAAAGGGCTATTATGACTCCTACGTAAATTTTGGAGGGTTTCCTGAAGTGGTTCTTGCTGATTCGATGGCGGAGAAACAGGATCTGATAATTGATATATTAAGTTCTTACATTAACCTTGACATAAGAGTACTTTCAGACATCAAGGACCCAACAAATCTTTATAAACTTATCAAATTGCTCTCCGTCCGGATAGGCACGAGATTGGAGGTTTCAAAGTTAACCAGCCTCATGGGAATGGCCCGGCAAACAATAGAGAATTATCTTGAGCTATTGGAGAAAAGCTATCTTATACGTACTATACCCGTACTATCGAGCAGCCCCGACCGGGAAATAGTTAAAGCGAAAAAGGTTTATTTCCTTGACAACGGTATCGCAACCATGTCAGGGGAGCTTTCAAGCGGCTCCAGGTTTGAAAATGCAGTGTTCAACCAATTGCATCATAAAGGTGAAGTTGCCTATTATCAACTCAAGTCGGGCAGGGAAATAGATTTCATCCTTAATAAGGAGGCTTGCTTTGAAGTTAAGGAAACCGCAACAGAAGCAGACCTGAAAAACGTGCAGTCACTGGCCAAAAATCTCAAGATAGCACAATCGTATGTTATAGGGCGCCAGCCTTTGAAGGTTTTCCCCGGGTATATCTGGGCGGGATTTATTACTTAATATCGTTCACCCCACATCAAACAGCTGACAGGACTGGCGGAAGATAATTTGATAAAATCCGATTGTTACAGTAATTTGTGGCGAATCGTCAATAATTGTAACGATGAAAGTAAGAATCCCCCTTTTCCTGGCGCTGGCCGCCGCCATGGCAGGCAGTTGCCAGCAGCAGAACCGCAATACGGCCTCATCCTCTGAAACAGAAGGTTCCCCCGAAATTGAAATAGAAAAGATCGAAGGCGCAAAGCCGCTGAACGTGGTTTTTATTCTTGCCGATGATCACCGCTACGATGCGATGGGCTTTATGGGAAAGATTCCCGGGCTGAAAACGCCGAATATGGACCGGATGGCCAGGGAAGGGGTGCATGTAAAGAACGCTTTTGTAAGTACTGCCCTTTGTTCGCCCAGCCGGGCTTCGATTCTTACGGGGCAGTATGCGCATACCCATACGATTGTAGATAATTCAGCGCCCATGCCGGAGGGACTCCGTTTCTTCCCCCAGTATTTGCAGGAGGCGGGTTATCAGACGGCTTTTATCGGGAAATGGCATATGGGAAACCAGGACGATCAGCCTCAGCCGGGCTTTGATCACTGGGTGAGTTTCAAAGGACAGGGACAATACTATAATCCTACCCTGAACGTGGACGGGAAGCAGGTCAAGCATGCCGACAGCACCTATATGACCGACCTGCTCACCGATTATGCCGTGAACTGGCTGGACAGCGCCGGCAGCGAAAAGCCGTTTTTCCTCTACCTTTCACATAAGGCCAATCATGCCGAATTTTACCCGGCAAAGCGGCATGCGGGAAGTTATGCCAACCTGGAGATCCAGTACCCGCCTTCTATGTTCCTGACCGCGACCGATTCAAGCACGGTGGAAATGCCGCCGGGTTTCCGGGGCCCGGAAGGCCCGGTCAATAAACAGGATATCCCGGATTGGGTGCGGGAGCAGCGGTACAGCTGGCATGGGGTAGATTATATGTACCACGGAACCATTGTTTTCGACGATTTTTACCGTCGCTACCTGGAAACCTTGCTGGCCCTGGACGAAAGTGTGGGAAGAGTGCTGGAATTCCTGACAGAAAAGGGCTTAGCTGAAAATACCGTGGTGATCTACATGGGCGATAATGGCTTTGGCTTCGGAGAACACGGCCTCATTGACAAGCGCCATATGTATGAAGAATCCATGCGCGTGCCGCTCCTGGTATGGGCGCCCGGAATGCAATTCCAGCAGCATGAGCTGGAAAAGATGGTGCAAAACATTGATATCGGCCCCACAGTACTGGAACTTGCCGGCGTTAAAACACCCTCGCCAATGCAAGGAATGTCGTTTGCCCCGCTGTTGCGCGGAGAGGACATTCCCTGGCGCGATGAGGTTTATTACGAATATTACTGGGAGTACGCTTTCCCGCAAACCCCCACGATTTTCGGCGTGCGGACGGATCGTTATAAATATATTTTCAACCACGGCGTCTGGGACATCAATGAGTTTTACGATCTCCGGGAAGATCCCTGGGAGGTGAATAATCTTATCCGGAGTAAGGCTCACCAGGATACCATTAAAGGTATGGTGGACGCTATGTGGAGCTGGCTGGAAGAAACCGGAGGCATGCAGATCCCGTTAAAACGGATCGGCCATAAAAAATTCGACAATCGCTATAACGGAACTTATTAAAAAATATATGAAAGCACTTTACCTGGCTGCCAGCGTTTGCATTTGTATTTTCCTGGCATCTTGCGCTGCAGCAAAATGGCCGGATGCCCGCTTTGTTGAAAAACACAATTATAAGGAGGTAAGGGGAAGCCTTCCAGGCGAATTTGCGGAAAAGCCTAACCGTTTTCCGATGTATCCTGGCGGGCAAGAAGGAATCAACGAGTTGATTGCCGCCCATGTCCGTTTTCCCCAGGAAGCTTTGAAGAAGAAAGCCAGCGGGGTCGTTATTGTTAGATACGTCATTGATAGAGATGGATTAGTTAAAGACGCGGAAGTAATTAAAGGAGTAGCGCCGGCCCTGGATGCGGAAGCGATCAGGGTCATTCAAAAAATGGAACGATGGGTACCCGGCCAGCTCAACGGTCAGCTGGTAAGGGTATCTTTTTCCCAGCCTTTTAATTTTAATCTGCCTTCAGCTCCAGTTCCGCCAGGTGGCCGTTAATGCTCGCTAACTCTTCGGCATTCAGCGTAATCTCTGCCGCTTTGGCGTTCTGAGCAACCTGGGCGGCATCGCGGGCTCCTGCGAGGGCTGCGGTGATGCCAGGCTGATCAATGGTCCAGCGGAGTACGAGCTGGGCGAGCGTGGCGCCTTTGTCTTCTGCAATGGGCCTGATCTTTTCCAGGAACGTGTTAATGCGCGATATGTTCCCCGGTTTGAAAAATGGAGTTTGAGGCCGGTGGTCCCCTTCCTTAAATTCATGGCCGGGCTGGAATTTGCCGGTAAGTACGCCGCGCTGCAGGGGACTGTAAGCAAGAATTCCGGCGCCTGTTTCCAGGCAATGGGGAACAATTTCTGCTTCAATTCCGCGGTTAACCATGCTGTAGGGGACCTGGTTGGACACAAGCTTCAGCGTAGTTTCCGCTTCCTTCATTTCTGCCGCCGAATAATTGCAGACGCCCGCTTCCCGCACTTTCCCTTCCCGGATCAGCGCAGCCACCGCGTCCATTGTTTCGTCAATGGGAGTTGTCGGGTCGGGCCAATGGATCTGGTAAAGGTCTATATAATCGGTTTTCAGCCGGCGAAGGCTGTTTTCGCATTCTTTCCGGATACTGTCCGCAGCTGCATATTTGTAAACATCGTACTTTTTGCCCTGGTGAGGACTGTCCTTCATATGGAGGCGGCCGCTGGTCCCTTCCCAAACGAGTCCGAATTTGGTCAGCAGCTGTATTTTATCGCGGGAAAGTTCACGGACGGCTTCCCCTACTATTTCTTCGCTGGTTCCCATGCCGTAAATGGGCGCCGTGTCAATGCTGGTGATTCCCAGGTCGGCGGCTTTATGGATCGCCTTTATCGCTTCGCGCCTGTCGGCGCCGCCCCACATCCATCCGCCAATAGCCCAGGCGCCGAACGTGATCGATGAAACCTTCAAATCGCTTTTTCCAAGTTGTCTGTATTCCATAAGGTAAAAATACGTATTGTTCGGTATTTTTGCCGAAAGCTTGATAAAATGCATTCCGAACACCTGAGGATACACTATTTTCAGCACGTTCCCTTTGAGGGGCCCGGCAGTATTGCTGAATGGGCTCAACAGAAAGGTCATTCCCTGACCAGAACCCGTTTTTATGAACAGGAAGCTTTACCGGCCCTGGATGGAATAGATTGGCTCGTGATCATGGGCGGGCCCATGAGCGCACATGATGAAGGCTGTTATCCCTGGATGGCTCCGGAAAAGGCCTTCATTAGGCAAGCCATTTCCGCGGGAAAAACGGTGATTGGGATTTGCCTGGGAGCGCAGTTAATAGCTCAGGTACTCGGCGCCAGGGTGTACCCTAATCCGCAGAAGGAAATTGGCTGGTTCCCGGTAACTTTTTCAGGCCGGGAAGCCTCCGGGCCGGATGCTGGCGGCTTGGCGGCGGGCGGGCTGGCGGCGCTTACCGTATTTCACTGGCATGGCGATACCTTTGACCTTCCCGAAAACTGCCGCCGTATCGCTTCTTCGGAAGCCTGCAGGAACCAGGGCTTCTGGTATACGGACTGCGTCCTGGGCTTACAGTTCCATTGTGAAGTAAACCGCGCAGCGCTTGAAGAAATGGTAAAGGAGGGTGTGGAAGAATTTCGCACCGTGGAAATTACTGCCGGGGAAGCGGCTCCCGCTGCCGGGAATGCCGCAGCCACAGCCGGCAGATTCATTCAAACGCCTGCCCAAATTTTATCGGGAAATGAATTTATCCTTCCGGCAAATCGCTACCTGGAGCAGCTGCTTGAGCAATTGGCTGCGGGGCAGGGCCGCATAAAAGCCCGCTGAGTTTGCCGGCCGGCCGGCATAAAGGCACAACTATTGCGAAGCATTCTTTATGAATGAAACTACCGATAACATCAGTAATTATTTCTTTAACTTCCTTTACACCCGCGGACCGGGTATCCTGCTGGCCATCGTTACGCTGGTTGCCGGGGTTATTTTGATCAAATACCTGATGCGGGGGATCAACAAGCGCATGGAAAAGCGTCGCGTGGATCCCTCGCTGATCGGGTTTTTGTCAAGTCTCGCTAACTTTGTACTCTATATCCTGCTGTTTATGTCCGTTGCCCGGATGATAGGGATTGCGACTACTTCCTTCCTTACCCTTATCGGGGCGGCGGGACTGGCTATCGGGCTTGCGCTGCAAGGCAGCCTTTCCAACTTCGCGGGAGGAGTCCTGATCCTGCTTTTTAAGCCTTTCAGAGTAGGGGAATATATCAGTTCAACGAGCGAGGCCTCCGGGACGGTTAAAAAAATAGATATTTTATACACCACGCTCACTACGCCCGGAAACGAGGAGGTATATGCTCCCAACGGCCCCCTGGCCAATTCCGTGATCACGAATTATTCAAGGAACGGCATGCGAAGGCTCGATTTCAATATCGGGATAGCTTATGATTCGGACATCCGGAAAGCCCGGGAACTGATGCTCGAGATCTTTAATTCGGATCCGCGTGTCCGGAAAGAACCCGCCGCTCCCATCGTTGTTTTAAACCAGCTCGCCGATAGCTCGGTTAACCTGATCGGGCGCATATGGGTAGGCAAGGACGATTATTGGGATGTTTTCTTTGAAGGGCAGGAAACCATAAAAGAAACGCTTGAGGCAAATGGTATTTCTCTTCCGTTCCCGCAGCGGGAAGTTATCATCCGGAACGAAACCCAGCAGGGTACCGGATCTTTGGGAAGCAGGTCATCGGGAACCAGCCCTTCCTGACGAAGCAGCCTTTCGGATGTTAAAAGTACTGGCCTATCAGGCGGCCCGCCTTGTAGAAATAACGTTTCCAGTAAGGTTCGTTCAGGTCGCTGATGGTGACTCCCTCGCTCCTGGACGCATGCACAAATTTATTGTCACCCAGGTAAATTCCGATATGGGAAATATATCGCCGGCCTATTTTAAAAAAGACGAAATCGCCTTCTTTTAGCTCGTCCGTGGAAACAATCTCCGTAAGTTCTTTATAAATGCCCCGGGAGGTTTTCCCTCCAAGAACAGAGTCATAAACGAATTCATAGGCACGATTTACAAACCTGGAACAGTCAATGCCGCCTTTGCTGTCTCCCCCGAAACGATAAGGCGTGCCCATCCATTCCTGGATAAAATCGTAAAGCTTTAGATTGGCATTAAAATTGACAGGAACTCCAAGGAGGTGCGTAAAGTATTTCCGCGAAAGGGAATCCTGTTCAGCCAGCTGCAGGACTTTCTTCATATCCTTCTGGTCAACAGGAGCAAAGGGTGTTTTTTCCTGAGCCCAGCCCTTGAGGCCCAGGCACAATAATGCAATAAGTAATACGCTCTTTAACATGCAGTTCTTCGCTGGAGTGCAAAAATAATAATGTTCCCCTAAAAAACGGCTTCTTATTTAAATTTAGTGTGTCCCATCAAAATTATTTTGATACATTTGCCCTTCTTATGTTTTTCAGGATATGAGTTCAACAACTGAAGCTAAAAAAGAGGCAGGCGCTGTGCCTGTGACCAAAGAAACGTATTTACAGTGGTATGAGAGTATGCTGTTAATGCGGCGTTTCGAAGAAAAATCAGGACAGCTTTACGGCCAGCAAAAAATCAGGGGTTTCTGCCACCTGTACATTGGTCAGGAAGCGGTAATTGCGGGGACTATTTCGGCTATCCGGCAGGAAGACCCTATTATTACTGCTTACCGGGATCATGCTCACGCACTTGGCAAGGGGGTAACGCCGCGCGCCATCATGGCCGAATTGTATGGAAAGGCCACCGGATGCTCCAAGGGGAAAGGCGGCTCCATGCACTTGTTCTCGAAAGAACATTACTTTTTCGGTGGGCATGGGATAGTGGGCGGACAAATACCGCTCGGCGCCGGGATCGGTTTCGCCGAACAATATAAAGGAACCGATAACGTTTGTATTTGTTACCTGGGAGACGGCGCCGTTCGGCAGGGAGCATTAAACGAGACCTTCAACATGGCCATGCTCTGGAAGATCCCGGTAATCTTTGTTTGCGAAAATAACGGTTATGCTATGGGAACTTCGGTGCAGCGCACCACCAATGTAACGGATATTTACAAGATTGGCCTGGCGTATGACATGCCATCCGAGCCTGTAGACGGCATGAGCTGCGAATCCGTGCATGAGGCCATTGACAGGGCCGTGCAACGCGCCCGTAAAGGCGAAGGCCCCACGTTCCTTGAAATGCGCACGTACCGGTACAAGGGACATTCTATGTCCGACCCGGCAAAATACCGCACCAAAGAGGAAGTGGAGGAATATAAGGCAAAAGATCCCATCGAAATTGTTAAGAATATCATCCTTGAGAAAAAGTACGCTGATGAAGCCTGGCTGGAAGAAGTCGGCAACAGGGTAAAGGAACAGGTGGAAGATTCAGTAAAGTTCGCGGAGGAATCACCGTTTCCGGAAGCAGAGGAGCTTTACAAGGACGTCTACGTCCAGGAAGATTATCCGTTTATTATGGACTAATAAGAGACTGTTAACAGTTTCTGTAAAAATAAAACTTACTAAGCATGGCCGAAGTAATCAGAATGCCGAAGATGAGCGATACCATGACCGAGGGTGTCCTGGCCAAATGGCATAAAAAAGTTGGGGATAAAATAAGTTCAGGTGACCTTGTCGCGGAAATTGAGACGGACAAGGCGACGATGGATTTCGAATCGTTCCAGGAAGGAACCTTGTTATATATCGGGCCCGGTGAAGGGGATGCCGTTCCGGTAAACGACGTGATCGCCGTATTGGGTGAAGAGGGAGAAGATTATAAGGCATTGCTGGAAGAAGAGCAAAAGAGTTCCCAGGGCGGCGAAGAAGGAGACAAGGAAGAAGAGGCCCCGAAGGAAGAAGCTCCTAAGGAAGATGCTCCAAAGGAAGAAGCGAAGAAAGAAGCGCCGGCGAAAGAAGAAAAGAAGGAAGCCGCGCCCGCCGAAGACACCGAGGACGAAGGTTCGGAAGAAGAAGAGTCGGTTGAAGGCGGAAAGAGGATCAAAGCTTCTCCGCTTGCCCGGAAAATCGCCAAGGAAAAAGGCATTGACCTGTCCCGCGTGAAAGGCAGCGCCGCCGGCGGACGTATTGTGAAGAAGGATGTAGAATCTTATAAGCCGGAAGAAGCCGCGCCGGCCGCAGCCGCCGCGGAAGCAAAACCAGCGGCAGCAGCCAGGGTAGTAGCCGGACAGGAAAGCTTTGAGGAAGTAAAGGTTTCGCAGATGCGTAAAACCATCGCGCGCCGCCTTTCCGAAAGCAAATTCGGCGCTCCTCATTTTTACCTCACCATTTCCGTGAACATGGATAAAGCCATTGAAGCCCGCACCAGGCTGAATGAGCTGTCCCCTGTAAAAATTTCGTTTAACGACTTAATCCTGAAAGCCGCAGCTGCTGCTCTGCGCCAGCATCCGAATGTTAACTCATCCTGGCTGGGAGACAAGATCAGGTATAATCATCATATCAACATAGGCGTGGCAGTAGCTGTAGAAGACGGCCTGCTTGTTCCCGTTGTGCGTTTTGCCGATGCAAAGTCCCTTTCCCAGATTGCGGGCGAGGTCAAGGACTTTGCACAAAAGGCAAAAGACAAGAAGCTTCAGCCCTCCGACTGGGAAGGCAGTACCTTTACCATTTCCAACCTGGGAATGTTCGGAATCGAAGAATTTACAGCGATTATTAACCCGCCGGATGCTTGTATTTTAGCGGTGGGAGGAATCCGGAAAGTCCCCGTGGTGGGAGCGGACGGAGCCATAGCTGCAGGAAATGAAATGAAAATGACACTTTCCTGCGACCATCGTGCAGTTGACGGCGCTACCGGCGCCGCCTTCCTTCAAACGTTGAAATCCATGCTGGAAGATCCGCTTCGGATACTGGTGTAAGGTTGGCTTCCTTTATTTTCTAAAGATGCGCAGGCCTTCTTCCTGTTGTTGCCTTGCAGTATCTCCCGGATCCGGTTCGCGGGGCGGATTGCAGCTAAAGAAAAACTGGCTGCAGAAAAGTGCGCAGCTGAAAAGGAGCATAAATTTTGTGCGTTTTTTCATCATTTTTAGAATTTTAGCTGTGTGAATTTAGCTATTTCCTGTTAAATGTCCAAATACCCCGGGAATATAGAAGCGGTACTGGCCCTAAGCATTTCTGTTGTGTCAGCAGGCCTGCTTCTTCTTCCCGCCGCGGGCCTGGAAAGCAATTGGATCACCATCGCCGGACTCTTATCAGGTATCGTTATTCTGGGCATCTCCTTTGTTCAAAAACGGTATCTGCTGGTTCACCTGTGCCTTTTCTTTCTATTGCTTTTCGGGTGGAAGAATTCTCCCCTTTGGCCTTCCGATCTGCCAACGGGATTGGTAGCGCCGTTTCTCTCCTATCTTCTTATCGTCCTTCTAATTCCTCCTTTAAGAAAAACGCTTAGCTGGTTCAGATGGGGCGGCTGCAGCCGGAAAGCGATGATAGCCGGGCTGCTTATTCTTGCTTTTAGCCTGCCAGCTTTATTGATGTGGGCGATGCATTCTGAAAACGTTATTGAATATTACGTCTACCTTTTCCATCCTGAGATCCTTTATATTGAGCTGGTTATTTTTGCGTTGCTGTTCGCTGTTATCAATGCGGTCACGCAGGAAGTTATTTTTCGCGGGGTGTTTCAGGACGCTCTGGAGGCGGCTTTTGGAAAAGGCGCCTACGCCATACTTGTTCAGGCGCTGATCTTTGGCCTCATTCATCTGCAGGGCATTCCGAGTGGACTAGCGGGGGTGCTGATGGCCTTTTCCTATGGATGCGCCCTGGGCATTCTCAGAAAAGTGGCCGGGGGCTGCTGTTACCCATAGCGGTTCATTTTATAACCGATCTCTTTATTTTCTTCCTGGTATTTTACAAAGCCGGGTTGCTGGGCCTGCTTAGTATTTTCCCCCGTTTATAGCCATGCTTTTTCTTGCTATATTTTCGTAACTTCATGACGGAGTTTATGCTGTCTAAATCTATTTGGGGACTCATTTTCATGGTGTTTCTTGTACCTGTTAACGGTGCAAAAGCAGTGGCTATCCCCGTAAGCCCGGATACTGTTTACACTTCCCAGATAGGGAAGAAGCTTAAAATGGATACCGTCATGGCGCTGGAGACCAGCTGCGGAGAATGCGGCCTAAGCTCCATTATGCAGCGTCCCGGGGATTTTAACAGAATTACCGCCTCGGCCTACCCCTCTGACCCGTCCATGACGTATTGGATCCGGGTTGTGATCGTGAATAATACCGATTCACTTAACCGCATTACGGTATCCAACGGCTGGAACGACCTGACGGATGGATATTTTTTTCCGAACGGTGGCGGAGAGGCTCAGGTAGCCCATTCGGGCACGCTTTTGCCGGCTTCCAAACGGGCCCTGGAAGTGTCCTCGTCCACCATGCATTTCAATTTTCCGCCCTCGGTGGATACTGCTACCCTTTTTCTAAAGGTACAGAACCCTTTTTCCGGCTATCCTCCTCAGCTGGACCTTAGCCTGTTGTCTGAAACCTCCTTTAACTCCTACATGGAGAAGGTGTATGCAAGGGATAATGTTTCCATTGCCTTCCAGGGGCCGTTTGCCTGATGCTCCTCTTCATGCTGCTGATCTATGTCCAGAACCGGGATAAAGTATATCTCTACTATTCCCTTTATATGATGGGGATCATGCTGTATCTGTCATCGACCATCCAGGCGAATATATATGTGAATTATATTTTCAAGGAATTTCCTGTCGTAGGCCTCTATCTGAATTTTCCTATCCAGCTCTTATTCTATATTGCCTACAATAAGTTCGTGGATACGTTCCTCGACCTGAAAAAGACGGATCCCTGGCTCCACGGGAAAATTATCCAGATGAACCTGACTTTTGCAGGAGTGCTGATCGCTACGGTAGTTTACCAGCTTATAACCGCCGATGCGCTAACGGTAGGGAAGGCCTGGACCGGGATCTCGGCGCTGATGATCGTTGCCTACATTTTCCTGCTTTACCGCCTGATCACCTTTATTAAAACCCCTTACGCCCGCTTCCTGATAGCGGGCATGATCATTTTTATGACCGCTGCGGTTACCTGTATGGTGCTGGTGAATTTTATCCGCCCCTCCCTGGTCATTTCTCCCTATAATATACTTGAGATCGGCTTTTTCCTGGAAATACTTTGTTTTTCTATGGGGCTTGGTTATAAAATGTGGCAAACCAATAAGGAAAGGCAACATATCCAGGAAGCTTATATCGGGGAGTTGAAACGGAACGAGGCCATTATCCAGGAGGCTAACCTGCAGCTGGAACAGAAAGTTAGAGAGCGTACCAGTGAAATTATTCGGAAGAACCGGGAAATAGAGGATGAACGCAAGAAGCAGATGACCAGCGATTATGAGCGAAGGCTGGCAATGGCCGAAATGAGCGCGCTCCGGGCCCAGATGAATCCGCATTTCATGTTCAATACCATGAATACCCTGGAAGCCTTTATCCTGGAAAAGCAGGAAAAGGAAGCGAGCCGGTTTTTGAACAAGTTCTCCAAACTGCTTCGCCTGGTTCTTGAAAATTCCCGGCAGCTGCTGGTAAGCGTGGAAAAAGATATGAAAGCCCTGGAGCTGTACATCCAGCTGGAGCAGATACGGTATGACAAACGGTTCAGCTATTCTATAAAGACCGATCCAAGGCTCGTGGAAGAGGCGTACTCCATTCCCCCGCTGATCATCCAGCCCTTTGTAGAGAACGCCATTGTTCACGGGCTATTCAATAAAAGCGGTCAGGGCAACCTGGAGATTGAACTGCAGCTGCTGGACGATAAAATTTACTGCCGCGTTCAGGACGACGGGATTGGCCGGGAAATGGCGCAGGAGATCAGGAAGAAGAACAAGCCGCATCACCAGAGCCTGGGCCTTAAAGTAACCGGCGAGCGCATTGAGATCCTGAACCAGATCCACCAGGTAAACGTGGGGACCAGGACCATAGACCTGGTAGATAGCGAAGGAACTCCGGCGGGCACCAAAGTTGAGATTTACTTACCTTTATTATGATAAAATCGGTGATCATTGATGACGAGTTGAAAAGTTGCACGTCTCTTTTTAATAAACTGAAAACTTACTGCCCTGACGTGGAAGTCATGGAGATCTGCAATTCGGGAGAGGAGGGCCTGCGCGCCATCAGGGAGCTTTCACCGGAGCTGCTGTTCCTTGATATAGAAATGCCGCTGATGAACGGATTTGCCATGCTGGATAAAGTCGCCAAAAAAAATTTCGAGGTCATTTTTATTACCGCCTACAATGAACACGCTGTTAAAGCCATCAAATGCAGCGCCCTGGATTACCTGGTAAAGCCGGTAGACACCGACGAACTCAAGCTTGCCCTGCAGCGTTTTCGCGAAAAGCGCGGCACCGATCAGATGAGCGAAAGCCAGTACGATATTTTGCTGCATAACTTCAAGAGCGGGCAGGTGACCAAGCACAAAATTGCCCTTCCTACATTAGAAGGTATGGTGTTTTCGCAGCTGACAGACATCATCCGGCTGGAATCGGACAGCAATTATACTACCTTTTATTTTGGCAACGGCGATAAGCAGATCGTCTCCAAAACCCTCAAGGAATTTGAACACCTGCTGGAAGGATATAATTTCTACCGCGTCCACAATTCGCACATAATTAACCTGGACCATATCCGTATGTACAAGAAAGGCGACGGCGGCATCGTGGTCATGACCGACGGCTCGGAGATCACCATTTCCACCCGAAGGAAAGCAGAATTCGTTAAACGGCTGGATTACCTTTAAAAAGCTAAGCTGTATTAAGACTGCAGGTAACAGGAAAGGATCCGCTGGCCAGCGGAATTTTGTGTTGCCCGCAGCGAGCGATTTTTGATTTTCGGGCGGTTGCGCAAGCAATCGGGGCCCCGAAAATCAGCCTGAGCGAGTCCGGGCAATGCAAAATTCCGCGTCGTACAGGCAATCATTCAAAGTCCTTGTACAGCAGGTACTTCTTCCGCATTTGTTTGTAAGCAGCCAGATCCTCTTCCCAGGTCTTGCGGATGGCTTCTTCACTCATACCTGCTTCGATCTGCTCCTGCAGGTCCGCGTTTCCGGCCAGCTTGTTAAAAAATTCAGGCCGTGAAATGAACTTCTCTTTGAACGGCGCCTTCCGGTAGAAGTCCAGGACATATTTTAGGGTGAAGGTTACTTTTTCAGGGTCCAGGTCGCGAAGGTCCACGCCATAACACAGCTTATCCTGCTGTTCCACATGCGCGGCCATGCCCGGCCTAACGCCAGGAGTGAAGGTGAAATCTCCAAAAACAGGATCAGGATATCCGACTACCTGGAAGGGAAAATCAGTTCCGCGACCCACGCTGATATCCGTCCCTTCGAACAGGCAGAGGGAAGCGTACAGGCGGATGGACAGGTAATTTGGCAGGCTCGGTGAAGGCACCACCGGCGGCCGGTACAAAGTCTTATGCGTGTAATTCTGCACGGGGATCACCTCCAGGTCGCACTTTTCTCCCTTGTCAAGCCAGCCTTCCCCGTTGATCATCATCGCCAACTCTCCCACGGTTAGCCCGTGGACCATTGCGATCTTATGATAACTCACGTTCGATTTGAACGTGTCGCTTTTCCTGACGGGTCCGTCCACCTGGTCGCCGTTCGGGTTAGGGCGGTCCATCACGATCAGCTTTTTGCCCTCATCCGCGCAAAGCTGCATTACCCGGTGCAATGAGGTGATATACGTATAAAAACGCGCACCCACGTCCTGCAAGTCAAATATCATCACATCCACAGAGGCAACCGCGGAATCGGCCTTTTCATTTTTTCCGTACAAGGAAAGAATGGGCAGCCCCGTCTTTTCATCCACTATATTGCTGACTTTCTCTCCTCTTTCTATGGTTCCGCGAAAACCATGCTCCGGCGCGAAAGCGAACTTCAGATCCACTCCATTCTCCAGTAACAGGTCCACCAGGTGTTCGCCGCCCGCCACCGAGGTCTGGTTCCCCATCATTCCTACCTTTTTGCCCTTCAGCATTCGCAGGTAAGCTTCCGGCTGTTCTGCTCCGGTGATCACTGTCGTAGCAGTTTGAAACTGTCCGTCAGGCTCTGGCATTCGGTTCTCTGCCTGGATTGTCGTATCATTTTGTCCCTTTTTATCCGATCCGGGGTTAATACAGGCCACCAGCAGCCCGCCGACGGCAAGCAGGAATACGGGTGCGGTAAATAAGTTCTTTTTCATGAATTCAATCTTTAGCAAAAAGTGTACACATTTGCAATTTGAATGCAAATGTGTACACTTTTTGCTAAACTTATATTGTCCGGTAAAATTACCAGCCTTCTGTCTGCGTGAGCGTATAACCTTTTTCCGCGTATTGGTTGATCTCCGCTTCACCTACCGGTGACAGATATACTTCCTCGCCGAAATCGTTCCGGTCGGCGGCGTTTTCTACCATAAAGAAGCCAACCATATCGCTGCCGTTGCTGCCATTATAGGTTACTATGGTACCATCCTGTTTTCTCACCTTCAGGATTCCTTCGAAGCTTTCGTTCAGGTAACTGGGGACCTCGGCAGGAAAGTCTACCCAGGGCCCGAAGAAATGGTCCGGGTTATCGCTGAAATCCATTTTATCGATCTTTTTCCATCTTTTTAAGTCAAGAAGGCGGGTATGTTCGAAAAAAAATTCCATTCGCCTTTCCCGGCGGATCTCCCAGATCAAGGCGGGGACATCCGGGTCGCGGTCCGGGTCTTCCGGAAGCATGTTCAATGACAACGGAGCCGTTTTCCGTACTCCCTTGGCAATGGCGGCCTCGTCCAGCGGGCGGTTCCTGATGGCGTTTACCGACTGGTCAAGGTCGGCCTGCGTCACTCCGGGGCCTCCGTGGTACGCCGCGAGGACGGCTTTGGCTTCGATCCAGTCCAGGACAACCTCTGCCAGACGGATAACCGGTGCATCACTCGTATTCGTGTTACTGCCCCATGCGGCGGGATAGGAGCTTCCGATATAAGTCAGGGCTTCCCGGGAAGCAAACTTAGAGGTATAGATCAACGTGGAGGAAGGCGTATGCGGACGATCGATAAAACTAGCTTCAAAACGCGGGTCCCGGGTAAGCGTCAGGTCATCCAGCGAGAAACTTTCCGCTTCAGGAACGGCAGAGTTCTGCCAAACCTTTCCGTCATTACATATAAATGATTTTACCAGTACCAAATTGGCTCCCGCCGGCTGGCCTTCCGTCCCATTGTTGTAGGAGCCGATATGATGCGTTATTCCAACTCCTGCATCATAGGTGCGCCACAGGATCACCTCGGGATTCCCGTCCAGGCTTTCGGAGGAAAACAGGCTCTTGAAATCACTATCAAAGCTATAAAGGCCGCTGTTCATGACAAGCTCAGCTGCTTCAACCGCAAATTCCAGGTATTTCTTGGCCCGGGCCGCATCCAGGTTATGGTAATGCTGGTAGGTTCCCTCGAAAAGCATCAGGCGGGAAACGAAGGCCGCGGCAATGTATTTATTGAGGCGTTGCTTCCCGTCGTCTTCGCGTATGTTTTCAAGCGCGAACTTAAAATCCTCATAAACGGCATCCATCACCAGTCCGCGATCATCGCGGTCCTTGTAGAGGACATCCAGTTCATCGTCTCCCACCACCCGGTCAAAATAGGGTACATCGCCAAATACATGAACCAGCCTGCTGTACTCAAACCCCCGGAAGAAACGGGCAACACCCATCCAGTGGCTAAACGCTTCCGTCTCCAGGTTTGGCTGCGCTACATTCTGCAGCCTGTCGATAAAGATATTGGATTTCCGGACCCAGGCGAAGTTCCAGGTGGGCCCTGAATATTGCGTAAGCATATTTACTGCCTCGCTCGTGGAACTCCGGCTGGAAGGCACCGTATTCTCGAAATGACTTTGCACGTTGCGGCTGGTGAGGTCGTCCGAGAAGGTATAACCCCTTACCGGCGTATAAGCTGTTCCCCATGCACTGTTATAACCAACAAAATAATTGGAATAAAAGTCGTTCGCATATAACTCAACGTCGGTTTCCGTTCGCCAGTATTGATCATCTACAGGCGAAGTAAGCTGAGGGCGGTCCAGCACGTCATCATTACAGGCGGACAGCAGAACGGCGGCGCCGAATAGCATATGTTGAATTTTCATTTTTCTAAAAGTTTAACTGAACACCAAATGATACACTTTTGAACGTGGGCGTTCCCACCCCGGTACGGCTCAGGTTATAATTGCTCGAATTGAACATGGAATAGCCGTTAATGACTTCCGGATCGAAGGGAAGGCCATTGAGATTATCCCAGGTGACAAAGTTTTCCAAGGCAACGTATATTCTTGCCGTTTTTACCCGTACGTTTTCAAGGAGTGAGGCGGGGAAGGAGTAACCCAGGGTGATATTCTTTATCCGCAAATAAGACATATCCAGTAGATAGCGGCTCTGTACCTGCATATTGTTGGCTCCATTGCTGCCACCGTTATTAAAGGCGGCGGGATAGAAGGCATTGGTGTTTTCCGGCGTCCAGTAATTGTCCACGATCGTGGAGGGCATGGCGCCGTCAGAAGTATGGTAACCGGCAATAGCCAATGAGCCGTTGCCCCATATTTCGCGTTTCCCTACGCCCTGGAAGAAAATGCCGAAGTCAATTCCCTTATAATCGGCGCCGAACCGGAAACCGTATTCGTATCGCGGGTTGAAGTTCCCTATAACTTCCAGGTCGCCGTGGTCGTCGATTTGCCGGCTGCCTGCGTTGATCTCCCCGTCCCCGTTCAGATCAACGAACTTGACATCGCCGGGCCCAAAGTAGAAGTCGGAGCTATTCTGCAGGTAAGTCTGGTAAACAGGATTGCTGCCTTTTAACTTATTGGCTTTGTCCCCTGCATAAAGTTCACTTTCTGCTTCCGTGAGCGTGATCAGTTGAGGATTTCCGTCCGCATCCAATTCAAAGTCATCTTTCTGGTACAGGCGGTCGGTACGGTAACCCCAGATCTCCCCGTAAGTCTTGCCTGCATACCAGCCGTCGACGCCCTTTGCCGTCCCGAAAGAAGTGATGGTGGATTTAGAGTCGGAGATATTGGCTCTGAAATAAATTCCCAGGCCATTGTCAAAAAGGTGGTTAAAGTCTACGGCCAGCTCCCAGCCTTTTGTTTCAAGCCCTCCAAGATTGGTCTGGGGAGCGCCGGCTCCGAAAGTGGGAGGGATGCCTTCTATGGGAACGATCATGTTCTCGGTATTTCGCTGAAACCAATCGAACGTTACCCCAAAGCGGTTATCGAACAAGCGGGCATCTAAACCTACGTTCAGCGAGGTGATATCCTGCCAGGTAATGGACGTGGATACCGCGTTCGGCGTGCCTACGTAGCTTAATCGTGAGCCGTTGGCGCCGATCCAGGTAGATAACCCAGTCTCCATGGTGGGTACGTACAAACTATTCGGCACCGTTTGATCCCCGATGGTGCCCCAGGAACCCCGGAACTTCAGCAGGTTCAGGATTCGCTCTGTACCTGCCATGAATTCCTCTTCGCTGAGTACCCAGCCTGCAGAGAAGGAAGGGAACCAGCGCCATTTCAGGTCGGTTGGAAATTTGGAAGAACCATCGTAGCGGAGGTTGGCTTCCAGCAAATATTTGTCGCGGAAATCGTAATTGACGCGGCCGAAATACCCCAGCTGGGCTTCCCAGGATTCGTTGCCTCCGCCTGTCCAGGTGCCTATTCCATAATTGAACTGGGGGTTCAGGATATTGGTAAGATTCGTCACCTGTGTAAAATGGCTTTTAATGTCTTCGGTTACCCGGTTCAGGCCCAGTATAAACTTGAAGTCATGGTCTTCCCTGACCGCGAGTTCGTAGGTGGTATAGGCATTGATGGTGTGCCGGTTGAAATTCGCCGAAGTCTCATTGATATGGTCCGGATTGGCGCCGTCGGCTGTATAGGTTTCCAGGCCCAGGTCATAGGCGGGCATGGCGTTCGGGTCGCTGGCGGGGACCGTTTGCCCTTCCTCGTTGACATATAGCTGGTTGCCGTTTTCATCCAGCCTTGCCTGCGGAGCTACCCAGGAATTGCGGGCGGTATATTTCGTTCCGGGATTGAGTTCATTGTACTTCTGGTTGGAAAAAGCATAGTCGAAATCAACTTTCCAGTCATCGGTTATATTTACCGTGCCTCCCAGGTTTACATTTATATAGTCATGCAGCATGCTTGCCGTGTTGGCAGCAGCGGCTTCACTGGCCGGGCTGCGAATAGGATCGCCGTTTTCATCGTTTCCCAAAGGGTACAAGGGACTCCAGCGGTAAAGATAAAGCCAGGGGTCGGCAGTAGTGGAGCTGGTAATATAGGGATGCTCTTTGTTCCGCCGGGAATACAGCGCTCCTGCGCGCGCGGTAAAATACTCGTTAATCTCGCTTTTTACCCTTAAAGATGCATTATACCGGCTAAACTGGTCGGTTTCTGCAGGTTTCATCATCCCGCTTTGGTCCAGCAGTCCCAGTCCGATGTTGTAGGACGTATTCCCTTCTCGTCCGCCGACTGACAAGTTATGGGTCTGTGTAGGCGCCCATTCCCTGATCATTGCCTCGTAAGGGTCATACGTGCGGATGCCGAATTTCCAGTTTCTTGCCGGATCGAAATACCAGTCCCTTCCGTATACCGTGGGATCATCCATGCCAATGGAGCCGCCGTATTGTTCTTTCCAGGCCACCGCCCTTTCATAGCTTTCCCTGTTCACTTTGTAAAAGGCGCCTGTTGCCGTCTCATCTATTCTTTCAAACGCGTCCACGCTGTATTTCAGCGCGTTCACATCCGCCATGTCAATTTCTTTAGCGGCATTCTGAAAAGAAAAATTGTTGGAATAGCCCACCAGCGTTCCCTGCAGGCCCTGGCCATCCTTGGTAGTGATCAGCACCACGCCGAACGCGGCCTTTGAACCATAGATGGAAGATGATGCAGCGTCTTTCAGTACCGTAATGGATTTTACATCCAGGGGATTGACGAGCTGGATACTGGGGATTTCCACATTGTCCAGCAGGATCAGGGGAGAAATGCCTCCCCGGAGCGAGGCAATCTGGCCTCTTATCTTGATTATCGGGTCCGATCCGACTTCGCCGCTGGGGACCACTACGCTTAACCCGGGCGTTGTGCCTTGAATGGCTCTGCCCACGTCTGCAATAGGCCTTCCTTCCAGGTTTTCCTGCACATCAATAGTGGCTACTGCGCCGGTTAGGTTTTCCCTTTTTTGGGTACCGTATCCCACTACTACTACTTCTTCCAGCGCTTCGGGGTCCGAAGCCATGCTAATGTCAATAGTGTTTGAAGTTCCTACGGTTCGTTCAACGGTTGTAAGGCCAAGGAAACTGAATACCAGCACCTGGCCTTCAGCAGCGGCAATTTCATAATTTCCGTCCGGATCGGTTTGGGTAGCCGAGGAAGTGCCCTTCACCGCCACGGTAACGCCCGGAACGGGGTCTCCGTTTTCAGCTGAGCTAACTTTTCCTGTAATGATCTGCTGGGCGCCCGCTGCAAAATACATTACTAGCCCCAGGAAAAGCAGTGGTAATTTTTTGTTCATCTGCCAATGAGTTTTAGAGGTTCAGGAAACATAATCACGCATAAAAATGCAAAACGTTGGTTTGGTTGGGATAATTCCTGCATTTACATGCGGTTACCCTAAGTAAATTTAAAGATAAAACCGAATAAACAAAAATATTTTCAGCTTTTTGCAAATATTTGCGATATATTTAACATGAATAAGGAATAAAACAGCACCCTGATATTTTCAAATTTCTTAACTTTATGGCCCATACTGACCGCATGTTAAAGGAAGAGCGCCAATCGTTTATTATCAGGGAGATTAACCTGCACAATAAGGTGCTGTCATCAGACCTGAGTACGCAACTAAATGTTTCTGAGGATACTATCCGGCGCGACCTGAAAGAGCTGGACGAGGCCGGCAAAGTGTTAAAGGTTCACGGAGGCGCCATCAGCAAGTCTTTCCATTTTCCTTTCAGCAACAAGGGCGATGTTTACGCCCTGGAAGCAAAACGCGCAATAGCCCGCAAAACAATAAAGCTTATAAAAGAGGGGATGGTGGTACTTACCGGGGGTGGCACTACCATGATAGAGCTTGCCAGAATGATTCCGGATGATATCCAGGCAACCTTTTTTACCATCAGCCCGCTCGTGGCCCTTGAACTTGTCGAACATCCCAACCTTACCGTGTTAACCGTTGGAGGCCAGCTTTATAAAAATGCCCAGGTGAATATGGGGGCGAGTGTGATCAACGCGCTGAACGATATTCACGTGGATCTATGCCTGCTGGGTGCCAATGGAATTTCACTGCAGGAAGGGATCACGGATTCTGACTGGGAGGTCGTGCAGGTTAAAAGAGCCATGATCCGCACGTCTAAAAAGCTGGCCATCATGTGCATTGCCGAGAAAATGAATTCCGTGCAGCGGATGAAAGTCTGCAACCTGAACCAGATGAGCTACCTGATCACTGAACTTTCTTCCGACGATCCCCACCTTGCGCCCTACCGGCAGCAGGAATTCAAGCTGCTTTGATTATATTGTGTCCTTCCGGATCAATTCAGTAGGTTCCTGTGTTTTGCAGGTAACCTGGTACTTTGCAGGTAACACAATGCTAGCGCGGGAATGAGATTTTTCCCATCGATATCGCCGGGAGGCCCGAAGTATTTCCCTTGAATGTGGCCCCGTTTCCCGCTACTGTTTCATTTGCCAGTGCTGCAAACAGTACGGCTTCCTTGGCATCCGGGTTGATACCCAGGCTTTGCGTTGTGTCAAATTTACAGTCCGGAAGGGCGTCAATGATCATTCCGGTCAAAAAGGGGTTGTGCATACCTCCGCCACTGAGGTAAATGGTCAGGGGCCGGTACTTTTCCAGCAGTAGCTTCATCTCCTGAACAATGCAAGCGGCGGCAAAGGCAGTGAGGCTGGCAACCAGGCCTGCCGGAGAAAGCGTTTTTATGCCTGTTTCTTCAAGTTTCTTATCCAGGAAACTAAGGTTAAACAATTCCGGGCCGGTAGTCTTAGGCAGGGGAATTTTAAAAAAGGGGTGGCTTTGCAGGGCCGAGATCAACGTTTCGTTTACTTCGCCGCTCCTGGCAATGCTTCCGTCAGGATCAAAAGGCCGGCCAAAGAATTTCTGAACAGCGGCGTCAATCAAGGTATTCCCAGGGCCCACGTCGGTAGCAAACATGGTTTTAACATTGCCGCCGGCAGGCAGGAAGGTATAATTGGCAATGCCGCCGATATTAAGCAGCACACGGTTTTCATGGGCCGAGCTGTAAAGGAGATAATCTCCGTAGGCCGCAAGCGGCGCTCCTTCTCCGCCGGCCGCTACATGCTTTTGCCGAAAGTCGCCGACAGAAATGATTCCCGTCCGTACGGCAAGATGATCGGTGTCGCCAATCTGCAGGGTGGCGTTGCCAAACTTTGGCTTATTATGCATCCAGACAGGAGCGTGAAACACGGTTTGCCCGTGGCTGGCCACCAGGTCCACGCTTGCTGGTGATATGTTCCAGTTTTCGAGCAATTCCAGCACCATGCTGCCATGCAATTTTCCCAGCCAGGCGT
The DNA here is from genome assembly GCF_008033235.1 of Anseongella ginsenosidimutans. Taxonomy (GTDB): domain Bacteria; phylum Bacteroidota; class Bacteroidia; order Sphingobacteriales; family Sphingobacteriaceae; genus Anseongella; species Anseongella ginsenosidimutans. Next base: position 883,501 of record NZ_CP042432.1, on the reverse strand, counting down.
GGAGAAGGCAGAGCTGCTGGAAATCCACTTCCGTCCTGGCGAAAACGCTGCGGATCTCTTCCTTTATTTCGTCATCATAAGGTATGGTGTCAAATTTCTCAAGGCGTGCGCGGGTACGGCGGCCGTGTCCCTGGAAATGACACAAGGCCACGTCCAGCCCGTCCAGGGAGGTGCCGGACATTAACCCGATGATCAGGCGTTCTTTTTTTGAAGCGATTTCGAACAGCCGTTGTATCTGTTGGTTCATTCTATTTTCTTATATTCGTGCCTTCTGCAAGTTTACAGTTAACATAGCGCTGACATTGTTAAATTAAGAAATTTTTCTCCTGAAATATGCAAAAGCAGTTAACAGATTTTGACCTTGAACGAATAAAAGCGTTTGAACAAATACATACCGAGATATTTGAAAATTCTTCAAAAGCTTCGCTTGCTGTAGCCAGCGAAATGGCCTCCCTCATCAGGAAGAAAGAAGCGGAGGGGAAACCATGCGTACTGGGGCTTGCCACCGGAAATACGCCCAAACTGGTTTATATTGAGCTGGTTCGGCTGCACAGGGAAGAAGGGCTTAGTTTCAGGAATGTTTATAGTTTTAACCTGGACGAGTACTACCCGATTGCTCCGGACAGCCCGCAGAGTTATGTCCGGTTTATGAAAGAAATGTTATTTGACCATGTGGACATTCCGGAGGACCATTATTTTATTCCCGACGGCCGCCTTCCCATGGACAGGATTCCGGCTTTCTGCAAAGAATATGAGCAGAAAATAGAGGAACTGGGAGGCCTGGATATTCAATTGCTGGGCATCGGGAGCAACGGGCATATCGGCTTCAACGAACCCGGTTCACTGGTTGATTCCAAGACCCGCCTCATCGCCCTGAACCATACCACCAGGGCCGGCGCCGCCAGCGATTTCGGCGGTCTCAGCGCTACGCCTAAAAAAGGGATTACGTTAGGCGTAAAAGCCATTATGAGCGCCCGAAGAGTCATTTTGATGGCCTGGGGTGAAAGCAAAGCGGATGTCATCAAGCTGGCCGTGGAAGGGCCCGTGACCGAACGGATACCTGCATCCTACCTGCAAGCCCACCCTAATACTACCTTTGTCATTGACGAAGCGTCGGCACAGCAGCTGACCAAGTATAAATCGCCCTGGCTGGTTGAGACCGTTACCTGGGACAATAAAATGATCCGTAAAGCGGTTACGCAGCTGGCGCTGCAACTGGGGAAATCCGTACTCAAACTTACGGACAAGGATTATAACGATAACGGCTTGAGCGACCTGCTGGCGGTTTACGGACACGCCTATGACATAAATATCCAGGTATTCAACCAACTCCAGCACACCATTACCGGCTGGCCGGGGGGAAAGCCCAACGCGGATGACACCTACCGGCCCGAACGCGCCGAGCCCGCCAGTAAGCGGGTGATTATTTTCAGCCCGCATCCCGACGACGATATTATTTCCATGGGCGGAACCTTTATCCGCCTGCATGAGCAGGGGCACGAGGTTCACGTGGCTTACCAGACTTCGGGAAATATAGCTGTTTCGGACGATGAAGCTTTGCGGTACATTGACTTCGCAGCTGACCTCAGCAAGCGGACAGAGCAGGGGATTGACCATAGCGTTTATGATACTGCACGGGATTTTCTGAAGAAAAAGAAACCCGGGGAAATCGATATTCCGGAAGTAAGAACTGTGAAAGCCATCATCCGCCGTAGTGAAGCAAAGGCCACTTGCCGCTTCGTGGGCCTCCCGGACGAACAGGTACATTTCCTGGACCTTCCCTTCTACGAAACCGGCCTCGTGCAGAAAAAGCCCCTTGGCGATGAAGACGTGCAGATCGTGGCCCGCCTCATAGACCAGGTAAAGCCGCAGCAGATCTATGCGGCCGGGGACCTGGCGGACCCGCACGGAACGCATAAAGTTTGCCTTGACGCCGTATTCGCCGCTATTGAGCAGTTAAAGGACAAGGAGTATATGAAGGATTGCTGGCTATGGCTGTACCGCGGAGCCTGGGCTGAGTGGGATATCCATGAAATAGAAATGGCGGTTCCCATGAGCCCGGAACAGGTGCTGCAAAAACGATACGGGATCTTCAAGCACCAGTCGCAAAAGGACGGCGTGGTTTTCCAGGGAAATGATTCCCGTGAATTCTGGCAGCGGGCCGAAGACCGGAACGCCGCCACCGCAGCGCTGTACAATAAGCTGGGCCTCGCCGAATATGCGGCCATGGAGGCCTTCGTTCGCTGGAAATTCTGACAATGGAAACCGCGGCAGGATCGACCTTTAACAAACGGCTGCTGTCACTGGACGTTTTCAGAGGCGCCACCGTAGCGGCCATGATCCTTGTCAATAATCCCGGTGACTGGGGGAACGTGTATGCTCCGCTGCTTCACGCTCACTGGAACGGCTGCACCCCAACTGACCTGGTATTCCCTTTTTTCCTTTTTATCGTCGGGGTGTCCATTGCCTACGCCATATCTTCCCGGAAGAAAGATCCGGAAAGCAGGCGGGGCCTGGTGAAGAAGATCCTTATCCGGACACTCATCCTTTTCGGGCTTGGCTTGTTCCTGAACCTTTTCCCCCGTTTTGATTTTTCTACTGTCCGCATTCCCGGGGTATTGCAGCGCATTGCCCTGGTGTACATGATCGCCTCCTTCTTATTTTTGAAACTCTCACCCAGGTCGCTTGCCTGGACGGGGGAGGGTTGCTCCTATTCTATTACCTGAGCATGACTTTGATCCCGGTTCCCGGCGTGGGGGCGGCCAGCCTGGGCCCCGAAACTAACCTGGGCGCCTGGATTGACCGGACCGTACTAACGACCAGTCATTTATGGAAAACATCGAAGACCTGGGACCCGGAAGGCATATGGAGTACCATTCCCGCTGTTGCCACGGCGCTGGCTGGAATCCTCTGCGGCTTATGGCTTAAAAAGGAAGACGCGCCCGGGAATAAGGTTGCCTGGATGTTCACGTTCGGCTTTGCCGGAATTCTGGGAGGCCTCATATGGGACCTGTTTTTCCCCATAAATAAAGCGCTGTGGACCAGTTCTTACGTACTGTATGCCGGAGGCTGGGCGGTTTCGGGCCTGGCGACGCTTTACTGGCTCATCGATGTAAAGGATTTCCGGAGATTTACCACACCCTTTGTCATTTACGGGATAAACGCCATCACCGTTTTCTTTGTTTCCGGACTGGTGCCGCGTATTTTAACGCGCATTGAAACGGTGGAGGGAATGAACCTCCGGCAATGGTTGTATGAGACCTTTTACACGCCTTGGTTTTCGCCGGTCAATGCTTCGCTGGCATGGGCCGTCAGTTATATCCTGGGCTGGTACCTCATCTTGTGGGTCATGTACAGGAAAAATATTATTATCAAAATCTAACCAATTAATAATTATCGTATGAATGTTTCACGTACTATTTTAACAGGACTGTTCGGGTTGGGGGTTTCCTTTGCCCTTCAGGCCCAGGATCCGGGGAAAGAACTGCCTCTGAATCCGGAGGTAAGCACCGGTACGCTCAGCAACGGCCTTACTTACTACATCCAGCACAATGAAAAACCGGAAAACCGGGCCGAACTTCGCCTGGTGGTAAAGGCGGGTTCCATACTGGAGAACGATGCCCAGCAGGGACTGGCGCATTTTGTAGAACACATGGCTTTTAACGGCACCAAAAATTTCAGCAAAAACGAGCTGATCAATTTCCTGGAACGCTCCGGGGTGCGTTTCGGCGCGCACCTGAATGCCTATACGAGCTTTGACGAAACGGTATATATGCTGTCCCTGCCTACCGATACCGTGGAAGTGTTCAAAACAGGGTTCCAGGTGCTGGAAGACTGGGCACATAATCTTTCTTTTAACCCGGAGGAGATAGAAAAGGAACGCGGAGTGGTGCTGGAAGAATGGCGGTTACGCCTTGGCGCGGCGCAGCGGATGCAGCAGCAATATTTTCCAACCCTGCTGTACCAGTCGCGCTACGCGGACCGCTTACCTATCGGGAAGCCGGAGATCATTGAAAATTTCGAACATCCTGAACTGATCTCCTTTTATAAGGATTGGTACCGGCCCGGCCTGATGGCCGTAATAGCCGTCGGGGATTTCGATGTGGCTGCGGTAGAAGCGCTGATAAAAAAGCATTTTGGCAGCATTTCGCCGGTTCAGAGCCCCCGGGATCGAACAGAATACACATTGCCGGATCATACCGAGCCGCAGGTATCCATTGTAACTGACAAGGAAGCGCAGTACATTCAGCTTTCGGTCTATTATAAGCGGCCCGCTGTGAAGGTGGAAACAGAAGCCGATTATATGAAGCTGCTGGAGCGATCGCTTTATAATAAGATGCTCAATGACCGCATCAATGAGATCCGGCAGCAGCCGGATGCGCCCTTCCTGTTCGCGGTAAGCTCTGTTTCTGCCTTTATCAGCAACAAAGATGCATATGTACTGGCGTCCGTGCCCAAAGAGGGACAGGTGAGGGCGGCTCTTACCACGCTGCTGAAAGAGAACCTGCGGGTCCAGCGCTTCGGCTTCACCCCAACGGAACTTGAACGGGCAAAGACCGACATTCTGAACAGTTATGAAAATTCCTGGTCGGAAAGGGATAAACGGGAAAACAGGGCCTTTATCGATGAGTATATTAACCATTTCCTTAAGGATGAGGCCAGCCCGGGTATTGAATTCGAATACGCGTTCGTGAAGGAACACCTGGACGAAATTGGCGTGGAAGAGCTGAATACGCTGGCCGGAAGCCTTATTTCCGACAGCAACCGGGTAGTGATCCTTACCGCTCCTGAAAACCAGAAGGACAGCCTTCCGTCGGAAGAGGAATTGCTGGCCATTCTGAATAATTCTTCCGGCCTGGAAGTAAGCCCTTACGAGGATGTGGTGGCAGATAAACCTTTGTTCTCCGAAGAACTTTCCCCGGCGAAGATAGTATCCAGGGAACAAATAGAAGAAATCGGGGTGACGAAACTTGAACTGGAGAACGGCGTGGAAGTTTTCCTTAAGCCGACCGATTTTAAGAATAAGGAAGTGCTTTTCAGGGCTTATAGCCCGGGAGGAACTTCGCTGTACCCGGACGAGGATTATTTGGAAGCGGCCAACGCAACCGGCATTCTCACGCAGAGCGGTATTGCGGGTTTTGAAGAAAAGGTGCTGCGCAAACTGCTGGAAGGGAAGACCGTGGGAGTTGCGCCTTATATTTCCACGCTGGAAGAAGGTTTTTCAGGTTCAGCCAATATAGACGATATTGAAACGCTGTTCCAGTTGACCTACCTTTATTTTACCCAGCCCCGTTTTGACAGCGACGCCCTCAAGACCTGGCAGGCAAGACAGCTAACTTTCCTGCAGAACAAGGATAAGTCGCCCATGTCGGTATATGGGGACACGCTAAGGAGCGTAATGAATAGCTATGCCGCCCGTTATGCCCCACTGACCCCGGAAATGGTCCGGGAACTGGAATTTGAACGCATGCAGGAGGTATATGCAGACCGTTTCGCGGATGCCGGCGATTTTGCATTTTTCCTTGTCGGAAGTTTCGACCTGGACAGCATACAGCCCTTGCTTCAGACCTACCTGGGCAATCTGCCTTCGTCGGGCCGCGAGGAAAGCTGGAAAAACCTGAATATAAGCCCGCCGGAAGGTGTGATCAGCAAAGAAGTCTACAAGGGTTCCGAACCTCAGAGCCGGGTAACGCTTGTGTTTACGGGGCAGACGGATTATGACAGGATGAAGAACGCCCAGCTTGCCATACTGGGAGAGGCCTTGCAGATAAAGCTGAGGGAAAGCCTTCGGGAAGATGCCGGAGGGGTGTACGGCGTGGGTGTGAATACCAGTATCAGTAAATTCCCGGAAGAGCGGTACTCCGTGTCGGTGGCCTTTGGCTGTGCGCCGGATAACGTGGAAAAGCTCATGGGGCTGGTACTCCAGGAAATCGAGAAAATGAAGGAAAGCGGACCCCTGCAATCTGACCTGGACAAGGTTATTGCCATCAGGAAGCGGGAGCATGAAACAGCGCTGAAAGAAAACGGCTACTGGATCAGCCTGCTCGCCGGCTCCTACGAAATGAAAAGGGACCCGGCCGCAGCGCAGGAGTTTTTTGAGGCCTCCCTGCAGCAGGTAAGCCCTGACAACCTGAAAAAGCTGGCCGGCGAATATTTTGACAAGTCCAATTACATAAAGGTGGTGCTGTACCCGGAAAAGGAAAAGCTTAGCGGTAATTGATTTAACGCGGGTCCCCGATTGATTTAACGCGGTTCCCCGAAAGAAGTCTTATTCAATCTTTAAAGATTGTGTGCTGATTCGGCAGCGAGCCGTGCTTTCATTGCTCAGACGGTCAAGGGAAGTGATTACATACACGTAATCTTCATTCCGGCGGGCAGTATTGTCCGTAAAGGAGGTTTCCCCGAACTGGATATTGAGAATGTGGCGCGGGTCATCAATACTGAGTGATTCGCCCTGCTTAAAGCGGTAGATCACATAACCCCTGGCAAGGTCCCCGTCTGCAGCGGCGGCGGGAGCCTTCCAGGACAACTGCACGCCTTCGGCCGGGTTTATTTCCAGCCGGGGTTCTTCCGGAGGCAAAGGCGCTATATGGTCTTTCCACGGCATCGCAGGGGAAGGGCCGGGTAATGGAAATAATTCGCCTGCAGGGAGTCAGCGAATCCCAGCGGGTTCCGGATCAGGGATTTGGAGCTGAAAAATACGACTCCGCCTACTTCGCTATACTTCCGCGCATAATTCAGTTGCCTTGGCATTTGCCTCCGGTTACCCCATTCTGTTATCCGGTACGCCCCCAGCCCTATATACAGGTGCTTGTCAAAAGAATTTTCAGACCACCAAAGCACCAGGTTGTCATAGGCCGCCCGGCTGTGTCCGAACGGGAAATAGATCTGGGGAACAATATAGTCTATCCAGCCTTCTTCAAGCCAGCGGCGGCTGTCAGCAAACTGGTTATAATACGATGAGCTTCCGTCCGTATCGGAACCATTGAAGTCCTGGTCCAGATTCTTCCAAATGCCGAACGGGCTTATGCCGAATTTGAGCCAGGGTTTTTCCCCATTGATGCTATCCTGGAGTTCCCGGATCAGCAGGTTCACATTTTCCCGGCGCCAGTCGTCCAGGCTCATACCGCTGGAAGCGTATCTCCGGTAAAGGGCGGCATCCGGAATATGTTCTCCCCGGGCAGGGTAAGGGTAAAAGTAGTCGTCAAAATGCACCCCGTCTATATCATAGTTACGCACTACGTCCATGATCACTTGTACAATATACTCGCGGGCTTCGGGAATGCCGGGATTAAAGAGCTTTTTTCCATCGTAGTTAAAGAACCATTCGGGTTTACGACGGGTGATGTGATCAGGAGCCACCGGGCCGTTTGCATGAAAGACGGCACGGTATGGATTAAACCAGGCATGTAATTCCATGCCCCGTTTATGCGCTTCTTTAATCATGAATTCCAGGGGATCATAGAAGGGGCTGGGCGCCTGCCCCTGCTCGCCCGTAAGCCATTGTGACCAGGGCTCGCGCCCCTCCGCATAGAAGGCGTCGGCCGAAGGCCGCACCTGAACAAATAAGGCGTTGATCCCGGTTTTCTCATGCTCATCCAGCATCCTGGTGAATTCAAGTTTTTGTGCCTGCGTGGAAAGGCCCTGTTCGCTTGGCCAGTCTATATTTGCAACGGTAGCGATCCATACGCCCCTTAGTTCCCTTTTCGGCGGAAGTTCCTGCGCGCTGCCCTTGAAAATCCCGCTTAATAGCAATATTACTGCAAATACTCTCCTGATCATCTGTCCCTTGTTTGTCCGGTCAAAGAAACAAATTTATTTCCAATAATTCCGGGGGGAGCCTGCGGGGAAGCTTCCGGGAAGAAGCATGGAAAAGGAGGGCCTTGACAATGGAAAAAATTCCCCATGATACACCGGATACGTGCCTCCGCAGGCTGCAGGGGGCTGGTATAATAATTGTTAATAAGCAGTTAACATTAAACAAATGTTTGTGAGAAACTGATTCACAGGCAGAGAGCGACCAAGATGGATACCGGTATTAAAAGCGGAACAAGCGCTACTATATATATATTATTAGGCATCATCGCGTTACTTTTAGCAGGAAATGCATATTTATTCCTTACCCGGGATGATGCCAAAAGCAATCTGATCACTATCCGGGAAGAGAAAGCCTTCCTCCGGCAGGAGTTGAACAAGCTGAAAACCGAACTGGACAAGGTGAACAGCCTCAACCTGGATCTGAGCGCCGAATTGAGGACACGTCAGGCTCAGCTGAAAGAGAAGATCACCCAGCTGCAGGAAGCGCTGCAAAACAACAAACTTACTGCCAGGCAACTTCAGCAGGCCAAGTCTGAGGTAGTAGGGCTCCGCAATTACGTAGGCGCTTACCTGGCGGAGATAGGATCACTCAAGAAGCAAAAGAGCAAATTACTCGCTGAAAACGAGGATTTGCGGTCAAAAGTGGACGTTGAGCAGCAAAGAAACCGGGAATTGGCTACCAGGAACGTGGAGTTAACGGAAAAAATTTCCGAAGCTGCCCTACTGGAAACGGAGAAGGTGCATATTATTACATTTTATTCCCGCATGGACGATGGGAGGGAATACGAAGATCAAACATCCAGGGCCATCCGGGCGAATAAACTGCGGATAGAATTTTCTTTTTACCCCAACCAGGTAGCTGAAGAAGGTGAACGGGAAATTTACTTCCGGATCTTTGATCCGAATGGAAAGTTGCTGGAAGCCATCGGAAATGGCACCCCTGCCTTTAACGACCCGAACGGGGAATCCGTTGCCTGCACCGCCAAGACAACGATCTTTTATTCCCGGGCTAACCCGGTATACGCGGTGGAACTGCCGCGTGAGAATAACCTGGAGAAAGGCCTTTACAACGTGCATCTGTTCACCAGCGGCCGCAGGATCGGCGAAGGCAAATTCTCGCTCCGCTAAAACCTTCCTCCGCGGGCATATGCAGCTGCTTACCCGGACAGAAAATCCTTTTCGCTTCCCGGCAGTTTCGGTAAACTAGCTCTAAATGGCCGCCGCGCTTACTGAGCGGTCGGTTTTCCTGACCAACCCCTGCAGCACATTCCCGGGGCCTGTTTCAATAAACGCATCCGCCCCTCCGGCGATCATATTCAGGATCGTTTGGGTCCATCTTACCGGGCCTGTCAATTGAGCAACCAGGTTCTTTTTTATGATATCGGGGTCACTGGCTGGCTGTGCCGTAATATTCTGATAAACCGGGCAAACCGGGCGGGTAAAGGAGGTATCCTGGATAGCTTTTTCCAACTCGCCCCTGGCCGGCTCCATCAGCGGGGAATGGAAAGCGCCGCCGACACTCAGGATCACCGCCCTGCGGGCACCTGCTTCGGTTAGTTTTCTGCAAGCCTCTTCTACGCCTTCGACGGTTCCCGAGATAACCAGCTGGCCGGGACAGTTATAGTTGGCCGGTACCACCGTTTCCTGAATTCCGGAACAAATATCTTCTACGATCTTATCCTCCAGGCCAAGTATGGCCGCCATGGAGGAAGGTTGCTTCTCACAGGCTTTCTGCATGGCGTTGGCCCGGGCAATGACCAGTTGCAGGCCGTCTTCAAAAGAAAGGGCGCCGGCGGCGACCAGCGCTGAAAATTCTCCCAGGGAATGGCCCGCGGCCATCGCAGGATCGAAGGCGGCCCCTGCTGACCGGGCAAGCGCTACCGAATGGAGAAAGATCGCGGGCTGCGTTACATTTGTCTGTTTGAGGGCGTCTTCCGTCCCGGAAAACATGATATCGGTTATCCGGAAGCCGATTATATCGTTTCCGTGTTCAAAAAGTTCCTTTGCCTGGGGGAGTTTTCATACAGCTCCTTTCCCATGCCTGTAAACTGGGCTCCCTGTCCGGGAAATAAATATGCTTTCATCGATTATACGAGGTTGGCTGAAATTAAACGCATAAACTCGGCCCTGGTGGTTTCCTTGGCGAACTCTCCCGTGAAGGCAGAGGTGGTGGTCACAGAATTCTGTTTTTGCACCCCTCTCATGCACATACACAAGTGGGTACATTCAATGACTACCGCTACTCCCGCAGGCTGCAGGGTGTTATGCAGGCAATCTTTTATATCGTTGGTCAGTCGTTCCTGGACTTGGAGGCGGCGGGCAAAAACGTCCACCACCCGGGGTATTTTGCTAAGCCCCACAATTTTTCCTTTGGGGATATAGGCAATATGAGCCTTACCAAAAAAAGGCACCATATGATGTTCGCAAAGGGAATAAAGCTCTATGTCTTTTACGATGACCATCTGGCTGTACTCTTCTTCGAACAGGGCTGACCGGATGATCCCGGCAGGGTCCATATCGTAGCCATGAGTGAAATAAAGCAGCGCCTTGGCTACGCGTTCGGGCGTATTTAGCAGTCCCGGGCGCGTGGGGTCTTCACCGATATCCTTCAGGATTTCCCTGTATTTATCAGCGAGTTGCTTGATCTTGTGGGTATTATAGCGGTCAATTTTCTGGTAACCGTCCATTTCCAGCTCGTCAAGCAGCTGACCTTCAATGTTTTTATCGTCCATGGATTCTTTATTTCCCAAAATATTCTACAAAATTATTCTCCGTTTCGTACAGCCGAACGCAATGCAATCCGTCAATATGCCGTTCAAGCTGATCCCAGATGGCAATTGCCAGGTTTTCAGTAGAAGCGAGAACTCCCTGCATAAAGTCCACATCCAGGTTCAGGTTTTTGTGGTCCACCTTTTCAATAATGTGTTCCCGGATAATGGTACTTAATTTCTTAAGGTCAGTAACGTAGCCTGTTTCAGGATCGGGCTCCCCCTTAACCGTCACAAAAAGCTGATAATTATGCCCATGCCAGTTCTTATTGGCACATTTCCCAAAAATTTCGCGATTCTTTTCGTCTGTCCAGTCGGGGTTCTCAAGCTTGTGGGCAGCGTTAAAGTGTTCTTTTCGAGTGACGAGTATCATACGTCCTGCAAATATCGGAATAAAAATTAATACCTTAAATTCAGCCGACGAAATGAGCATAAGATGAACATACTGATCGTATCGGCTACGAAGGCGGAGATTGCACCCTTCCTTAATGAAGGAGCGTTGGATTCAGGGGCATTCGTGCCCGGTATCCCGGAGGAAGTGTTTTTAAAAGGGACCGCGCCGGCGCAAGGTACTGCGGTTTACGTGCTGGTTACAGGAGTGGGAACGCCTGCCACCATTTATCATTTGACAAAAGCCCTGCAGAAATATACCTATGATTTGGTTATTAACGCCGGAATTGCCGGCAGTTTTGACCGGGCGCTGCCCCTTGGAGCCGTAGTCCAGGTGGTAAGCGACAGCTTCGCCGACCTTGGGGCGGAAAGCGGGGCGGAAGACGGGGAGGATTTTCTGGATATTTTCCGGCTTGGCATGACAGGAGCGGAAACGCCGCCGTTCAAAAACGGGAAACTGGTAAACGATTTCCGCCATCCCGGATGGCAGGAAGCGGAAGGGCTTACCGTAAATACCGTGCATGGTAAGGAATCCAGCATTGAAGCAATACGTTCCCGCCTTCCGGCAATTACCGAAAGTATGGAAGGCGCCGGCTTTTTCTATGTTTGCATGAGCGAAGGGATAAAATGCCTGCAGCTGAGAGCCATTTCCAATTATGTTGAAAAACGCAACCGGGAAAACTGGAACATCCCCCTTGCTGTTAAAGAGCTGAGTGCGGCCCTGACCCGGATTGTTGAGGAATACAGCAGCAGCCCTGCGGACGATGCAGATTAGGTTTTACAGCTGAGGCTTGCCCTGAAGCTGTAAGTGTTTCGATCAGCAATTTGCGGCCTTACACGAGAATAAGGCCGAAAGCCGTTAATGGGCTCAAAGCGATAAACTATGGATAAATGAAACTAAGTCTTGGATTTTCTCCCTGCCCTAATGATACCTTTATTTTCGATGCGCTTATCCACGGAAAGATCGATACAGAAGGACTCGAATTCGAGGTTTTTTACGACGACGTAGAAACGCTGAACAGGAAAGCTTTTCGCGGAGAGCTGGACATCACCAAGCTGAGCTATTATGCTTTTGCGCATGTGATCTCAGATTATGTCCTGCTCAATGCCGGCAGCGCGCTTGGCTTTGGCGTAGGCCCGCTGCTGATCACCGCTCCGGGCGCAAATATAAGCCCTAGTACTAATCGGGATATCCCCGGGGACGGCAATCTTCCGCTTGCCGAAAGTTCCGCCCAGCCTGCCGGCCTTCAGGATAAAATGATTGGCATACCCGGTCACTATACTACTGCTAATTTTTTGCTAAGTCTGGCCTTCCCGGAAGCGAAACACAAGAAGGAAATGGTTTTTTCAGGCATTGAGGAAGCCCTGTTAAAGGGCGAAATAGACCTGGGCCTGATCATCCATGAGAATCGCTTTACGTATGAAGAAAAAGGCCTGCGAAAAGTCATGGATCTTGGCGAATTCTGGGAAAAGGAAACAGGCTGCCCTATTCCGCTGGGTGGTATCATGGTGAAAAGAGCTATCCGTCCGGAAATTCAGGCCAAAGCAGACAGGCTGATCCGCCGCAGCATTGAATATGCATTTGCTAATCCCTCCTCGGGGCTGGCATTTATCCGTTCCCATGCCCAGGAAATGGATGAGACCGTTATGTACCGGCATATTGAATTGTATGTAAATAAGTATTCAGTAGATTTGGGGCCTGAAGGACGCCGGGCTGTGGAGGTATTGTTCGACATGGCTGCGAAGAAAGGGCTTATCGAACCGGTAACGCAGCCCGTTTTTGCAGCCGGTTAAAAATTATTCATATGATCGTTATCACGGGTGCGGCTGGATTTATAGGCAGCAGCATGGTTACTAAGTTGAACGAGGAGGGCTATTATGACCTGGTATTGGTCGACGACTTCTCCCAACCGCAGAAGAACCGGAATTTTGAGGGCAAACGGTACTCACAGTGCATTGACAGGAAGTATTTCATTAAATGGCTGCGGGACAACCAGCTGCTGGTCCAGTTTGTCTTTCACCTGGGCGCACGCACCGATACTACCGAATCGGATAAAACGCTGCTCGACCTCCTGAATCTTCAATATAGCAAGGAAGTATGGAAACTATGCGTGGAATTCGGCCTGCCGCTGGTTTATGCTTCTTCGGCCGCTACTTACGGCTTGGGCGAGCATGGTTATACGGACAGTCATGAAATAGTAGAACGGCTCCAACCCTGAACCCTTATGGAGATTCGAAAAACGAATTTGATAAATGGGCGGTGAAGCAGGAACGAAAACCTTTTTTCTGGGCGGGAATCAAGTTTTTCAACGTGTACGGCCCCAACGAATACCACAAGGGACGTATGGCCTCGGTGGTATTCCATGCCTTTAAGCAGATTGGGGAAACCGGCAAAATGAAGCTGTTCCGATCCCACCATCCTGATTTTCGCGATGGGGAGCAGCAGCGGGATTTCATTTACGTAAAGGACGTGGTGGATGTATTGTTTTTCTTTATGCTTCACCGGAAGCCGTCCGGCATTTACAACCTTGGCAGCGGTAAAGCGCGAACGTTCCTTGACCTGGTCCGCGCTGCATTCAGCGCAATGGATCGTCCCGAAAATATTGAATTTATAGACACTCCGGAGGATATCCGCGATAAATACCAGTATTTTACCGAAGCCGAAATGAACAAACTGCGCTCGGCGGGTTATGATAAAGCGTTCCATTCCCTGGAAGAAGGAGTACGCGATTACGTGCAGCATTACCTGGTGCCCGGCCGGATCTATTAAACTTGCATTGCGCTCCCGTCAAAGCCTGGAACGCCGGTTAAAATCCACTTTCCGGTAAATTTCGGAGAGCGGAATGGACAGGCCTATCGTGGGTATAGTAAGTTGGCCGGACAGGTCTTTTAATACATCGCTTTCCCAGGCGCCGCTTTCCAGGGAGTCAGCAGGCTTTTTCCGGATAGTATTGACCATGACAGACGTTGAATCCACCATAATATATTCTTTCAGGGAAGGCAAAAGCATATAAGACGGCTTTTTCCGGTGAATGTCATAAAACCTCGTGGACGGAGAAAGCACTTCTATTACTACTGCCGGGTTGCAGATCATATCCCGTTTTTCATCCGGCGAATCAGGCTCGCCGCATACGATGGCAATATCCGGGTAATAATAGGAATTTGCCGCTTTGGCCTCCGTTCTGAGATCATTCGCAAACACATCACAAGGTTTATCCCTCAGATGCATGGCAATGGGCCCGATCAGATTCATATTCACGTAATTGTGATTAAGAGCCGCTCCCTGCATGACAACGATCTCGCCGTCATGGTATTCATGTTTGAACTCCTGGCCTCTTTCCCATTCCAGGTATTCTTCCGCGGTCATCCTTGGATAGTACCTAGGCGCTGCTTCATTAACTTCATTGTTTTCCATACGTTAAAATTAGCGACAAAAAACAAAAAGCAAAAGAAAATTCCTATAGCCATAAGTTTTAAAACTAAAATGAATATCTTACTGAACGGCGAGTTCGTCCCGGATATTCCCGAAGTTTCTAAGGCTCTGGCGGGTAGAGAACCAGGAAGCCAGGAAGGCAATAAGAAAGACCGTCGCAAAAACCAGCAGGAAGTCGCCGGCTTTAAGCACTACAGGATAGGCGTCGATAAAGGAAGCCCCTTCCATGGAGATAAGGCCGTATTTTTTCTGAACAAGACAAAAAATGCCTCCCGTAAGCAAGCCGGCCAGACAGCCTCCGAGCGCTATCAGCATCCCTTCCGCCATAAAGATCTTTTTCACCTGCCGCTGACTGGCGCCCATGCTGAACAGAACGGCAATGTCTTTTTTCTTGTCGATGACCAGCATGGTCAGCGAGCCAATGATATTGCAGATGGCAATCAGCAGTACAAAAGTGAGAATAATGTACACCATCCATTTTTCCGAATTGAGCAGCTGGTGCAGCAGGGCATTTTGTTCATAACGGTCTTTTACCGTAAACGCCTTGCCAAGCATTTCTCTCAAACCTGACTTGAAGGCTTCCGTATCGGTCCCTTCTTTCAGCATCAGTTCCACAGCGCCTACGCGGCGGGGTTCGTCCAGGAGGTTCCTGATAAAGCGAAGCGGCACCAGTGCATATTTTTCATCAAACTCCTGCTGCACGGCAAATACCCCCGAAACATAGATCTCTTCCTGCCGGAAGTCCCCGGCAGGGGCCAGGCTCAAGCCGGCGGACCGGCCCCGCCTGGGAGTAAAGACGCTTACCGGCAGATCGTTTTCGCCGGCCACGTTTATTCCCAGGTAGTATTCCACGCCGCTCCCGATAATCGCATAATTAAGGGAATCCGACCGCAGTACGGCCTTCCCCTTGACAATCGTGGAATCAAAGGAATGGCTGGCCAGGTAATCTTCGCTTACTCCTTTTAAGGTGGCTATATGCTGGCTTCGGTCATAGCGCAGCAGGGCCTTTTCCTCCAGGGTCTCCGAGTACAAAGCCACTTCGGGCATATTTTTTATACTGTCAAAAGCGGCAGTTGCCCCCGGGTCAAAGCGCTTGCCTTCGCTGGCCTCGATCCGTATATCGGAGGAAAAAGTATTGAATAGCGAAAGCACCAGGCCTTCGAAACCGTTAAATACGGAAAGAATGATCAGCAAGGCGGCTGAACCTACAAAAATGCCCAGTACAGAGATCAGGGAAATAATATTTATCGCATTGGTCGATTTTTTCGACAACAAGTACCGGCGTGCTATGTAAAAAGGGAAATTCACAGGAAGGGGTTATTCTCGCGTTCAAAACCAATGGAAGTAGCCGGCCCGTGTCCCGGGAATACTTTCACGTCATCCCCCAGGGAGAATAATTCCACCTGGATACTCCGGATAAGCGTATCGAAATCTCCCCCGGGGAGGTCGGTGCGGCCAATGCTGCCCTGGAAAAGCACATCTCCGCCAATCAGCAAACGGTCTTCATTCGAAAAAAAAGAAAGGCTTCCCGGAGAATGCCCCGGGGTAAAGAGACTTTTCAGCTCGGATTTACCAAATTCGATCTGCTCTCCTTCTTCCAGGAAAACTTCCGCCGGAGGAGAGGGGTATAAGGCATGTTCATGGAAGCAGCATAGGGGATCATGGCCCGAAGTACGGCTTCTTCCAGGCGATGGAAGCGCGGGGACAAACCGTACATTTCCTGTACGAATTTATTCCCCAGCACGTGGTCAATATGACAATGCGTGTTAAGCAGCAGTACCGGGTTTAACTGTTCGTCCCTGATAAACTTTACCAGCAGATCCTGTTCTTCCCGGATATGGCATCCCGGGTCAATAATAATGCATTCGCGGGTTTCGTCATACAGGATAAAGGTATTTTCGGCCCAGGGATTAAATGTAAACTGCTTAATGCTGATCATTTTAAATGCTCTTACTGCGAAGTTAAGAAAATTAGCGCCAGCCGAAGCTATTTCCACCTGAAACTTGCTATCAGCGAATCAATGTCGCTGCGAATAAACTCCAGTACGGGACGAATGGAATCTATCCGTGGTTCTTCGTGGAAATAAAGGGCGCCCCGTACATAATGACTGGTGCTGTCGGTCAGGAAGAACTGCAGGGAAGAAGCCGTATTCCCCCGGATATTATAAACAATCCCATACATGTCTTTTTCCGGTCGGATGATCAGCTGTTCATCAATGGCTGTTGCTTTTATGGTATGCTTAAAGGCAAGGTCCCGGCTGTCTTCCACCAGCTGGTACAGCATTTTCCCGGACTGAATGGGCCAGTAACTAAAATGAATGCGGGCATTGAACCCGGGAAAGGCTACGTCCATCCAGCAAGGCCGGGCATTGGCCGATGTATCCGCGGAAACATTGGCATACACCGGGATCCGGAAAGAAAAGGGGCAGTCACTGGTGTAAGGTTTATACGCCTTTTCAGGAAATTCTATTCGAAAATAGCCTCTCGGCTTTGGGGTATATCCCTCCTGCCGGCAGGCAGAAAACATTAATACCAGCGCCAGCAGGCAGATTAAGTTTCTTTTGTCCATATTTCCCACGCTTTTTCAGCCTGAAGGCGCAGCATTTCCATGCCGTTAATGGCAGCAGCTCCCCGTTCTTTTCCCTTTTTCAGGAAAAGTGTTTCGGCCGGGTTATATACCAGGTCATATAGCAGATTCCGTTCCGAAAGTTCATTGTAAAGGATCTCCGGGCAGCTTTCCGTATCGGGAAATGTTCCCAGGGGAGTGGTATTTATGATCAGCGGGTAGTCCCGGATAAAGGCTCCATCCAGTTGACTGTAGGTGATCTGGCCGTTCCCCGGCTGGCGGGAAACAAAAAGAGGATCAATACCAAGGCTGCGCAGCACATGCAAAACAGCTTTCGAGGCGCCTCCTGTGCCCAGGATCAGGGCTTTCTTATGCCAGGGTTGCAGCAGGGGCCGGAGGGAAGCGCTGAAACCCCAGGCATCCGTGTTGTATCCGCTGAGAATCCCGTTACTGATCTTAATGGTATTTACCGCACCAATGGCAGCGGCTGTTTCGTCCAGGTGCTGCAGATAGGGTAATACGGCAACTTTGTGAGGAATGGTGACATTCAGCCCGGCAAGCTGCGGATGCTGTTCCAGGAGCGCCGGCAGGCTGGTTATTTTTTCAAGGGGAAATAATTCATACGTGTACCCGCTGATGCCTTCCTGCTCAAATTTCCTGCGGAAATATTCTTTGGAGAACGAATGGGAAAGCGGGTAGCCGATGAGCCCGAGGAGTTGCTTCATAGTTTAATGTCCAGGTCCAGGCCGTTCAGGAAATGATTGAAGGTATCTCCTCTCAGGCCCAGCCGGACCGTTTCCAACGGAATGACTTCGGCTGGCGCAATGTTGCCAAGGTTTACATTGCTTCCCAGCAGCTTGACGAACCAAACCTGCTGCGCTTTCTGAGGAGCTTCCCAGATAATCTTTTCCTGGGGATCTGTGTAAGTATTTCTTCAATCAGGCCCATGCGCGGTTCTCCTGTTCCGCGGTAAAGACCCACATTGCCGCTTTCGCGCGCT
Organism: Anseongella ginsenosidimutans; assembly: GCF_008033235.1. Taxonomy (GTDB): domain Bacteria; phylum Bacteroidota; class Bacteroidia; order Sphingobacteriales; family Sphingobacteriaceae; genus Anseongella; species Anseongella ginsenosidimutans. The sequence goes on along the minus strand of NZ_CP042432.1, from coordinate 865,527 downwards.
TCCGCAATCACCTTCCAGGAGCCGGCTTCCAGTTCCGCCTTCATCAGCTGGATCCATTTATAGGGAGGAATGATCTTGGCTTCGTCTTTGGAACCTACTTCTGAAATAACCGTTACCTGTTTGGCTAGCCGGCGAATGAATTCACATTTAAGTTCGTGGTCGATGGTGATGGAACCGTCCGATACTTCGGCATGCTCCATTTCAAATTTATCCAGGACGCGCTGGTAATCCTCGAACTGCCCGCGTACAATAAACGCCTCAAACAGCGTCCCGCCGAAGTAAACCGGTATGCCTGCCTGGCGGTAAATTTTCAGTTTTTCCGCAAGATTAGGAGTAACAAAAGAGGTGGCCCAGCCCAGCTTAACAATATCTGTATGGTCCCCGGCCACGGAGAGGAAGTTCTCTACCTCGTTTATGCTCAACCCCTTATCCATTACCATGGTAATACCCTTACCCCGGGGCTTTATCTCACGTTCGGGAACGTGCTTGAGTGTATAGTTCATGTTGCAAAGTAACGTTTGGAGCGGCAAAATAACAAATACGATGAAATCCGGCCCAGCCAGGCAGTGCTATATAGAACAAATCTAAATAATTGAATTCTTAGCATCGTATTGAATAATTGAATAGATTTGTCGCACTTCAAGTTAATTTTCGTCGCACATGAGCCGTTTTTCTGAATATTTTTCTTCCTCTATCGGAAAAAAAATTACTGTTGCTCTCACCGGATTGTTTCTATGCCTTTTCCTTATTGTACATCTGTGGGGAAATCTGCAGCTTTTCAAATCCGACGGAGGCTTCGCCCTTAATAAATATACCGTTTTCATGACCAGTAACCCCTTTATTAAGGCGATTAGCTATATTTTATACATATCTATCCTCTGGCATGCATTTAAGGGACTTCACCTGGCCTGGCAAAACCAGCGGGCCCGTCCCGTGCGTTACGCGGTAACCAATGGGAAAGCCAATAGTATGTGGTCTTCCCGTAATATGGGAATTTTGGGCACGATCGTGCTGGTATTTATAGCCGTACACCTTAGCAATTTCTGGGCGGAATATCATTGGGGCGAACTGCCGTACACCAGGTACGTCGTGGATGTGGGAACAGGGGAAATACTCAGCACGGAAGATGTGACCGGGCAGGGTTATGAAGAAAAAGGCTTTGTGTTAACAGACGTAGCGAACGAGCAGGAAATACACGTGTACAAGGATATGTACAAGGTGGTGGAAGCGGGATTTCAGCAGCCCCTGATCGTGTTGCTGTACCTGTTGGCAATGGTTGCCCTCGGGTTCCATCTCCGGCATGGCTTCCAGAGTTCCTTTCAATCGATGGGTATTAACCATCCCAAGTACAACGGGGCTATCCGCTGGGTGGGGACGGTAATCTTCGGGATATTAATTCCCGCAGGTTTTGCCTCCATGCCCATTTATTTCTTCTTTTTCCATACTACTTGATTAAACGCGTTTGATTTATGGAGTTGAATTCCAAAATACCCGATGGCTCGCTTGGCGAAAAGTGGACGAAATACCGTTCTTCGGTTCCGCTCGTCAACCCGGCTAATAAACGCCATCTGGAAGTGATCGTGGTGGGTTCGGGACTTGCAGGAGCTTCAGCTGCTTCTACGCTTGCCGAACTGGGATACAAAGTGAAAGTATTTTGTTTTCAGGATTCGGCCCGGAGGGCGCACTCCATTGCTGCCCAGGGCGGGATCAATGCCGCTAAGAATTACCAGAATGACGGGGACAGCACTTACCGGCTTTTTTATGATACCGTAAAAGGGGGCGATTACCGGTCCCGCGAGGCGAATGTCCACCGGCTTGCAGAGGTAAGCGGCAATATTATTGACCAGTGCGTGGCCCAGGGCGTTCCTTTTGCCCGCGAATACGGCGGACTGCTTAGTAACCGGTCCTTTGGCGGCGTGCAGGTGCAGCGCACCTTTTATGCCGCGGGGCAAACCGGCCAGCAACTGCTGCTGGGGGCCTACAGTTCACTGATGCGGCAGGTTGGGATGGGAAAAATAGAAATGTATTCCCGCCATGAAATGCTGGATGTGGTAGTCGTTGACGGGAAAGCCAGGGGCATTATTGCGCGCAACCTTATTACCGGCCAGCTGGAACGTTATTTCGGCCATGCCGTTTTGCTTTGTTCGGGCGGTTACGGAAACGTCTTCTACCTGTCTACCAATGCCATGGGCAGCAATGTGACTGCTGCCTGGAAGGCACATAAAAAAGGGGCTTATTTCGCAAATCCCTGTTATACGCAGATTCATCCCACTTGTATTCCCGTTTCAGGCGACCATCAATCCAAGCTGACGCTGATGTCGGAGTCGCTGCGGAATGACGGGCGTATCTGGGTACCGAAAAAGCAAGATGATACCCGCAAAGCAAATGAAATACCGGAAGATGAACGGGATTACTACCTGGAAAGAAGGTATCCTGCTTTCGGGAACCTGGTACCTCGTGACGTGGCTTCAAGGGCCGCCAAGGAGCGATGCGACGCAGGATATGGGGTAGGGCCGTCCAAAATGGCGGTTTACCTTGATTATGCCTCGGCCTTTGAACGGTACGGTAAAATTGAAGCATCCAAGCAACGGATGGAGAATGCAGATAAGGAAACCATCAGGCGTTTAGGGAAAGAAGTGGTAAAGGAAAAGTACGGGAACCTGTTTGATATGTATGAGCAGATCACCGGGGAAAATCCTTACGAGACGCCCATGCGTATCTACCCGGCCGTACACTATACGATGGGCGGCCTCTGGGTAGATTATGACCTGATGACCACGGTCCCCGGGCTCTATGCGCTGGGCGAATGTAATTTCTCCGACCACGGAGCTAACCGCCTGGGCGCTTCCGCACTGATGCAGGGACTGGCTGACGGTTATTTCGTGATCCCTTATACTATCGGCTCTTACCTCTCCAAAGAAATTTCCACGAAAGCCATTCCTACTGACCATCCCGCCTTTGAAGAAGCGGAACGGAATGTACAGGCGGATATTGACCGGCTCCTGAATGTGAAAGGAACCCGCTCGGTGGACTACTATCATAAGCAACTGGGCAAGATCACCTGGGACAAATGTGGGATGGCCCGGAACGAAAAGGGATTAAGGGAAGCAATAGAGGAAATCAGGGTATTGCGGGCGGAGTTCTGGCAGAACGTCTGCATTCCCGGCGGGCAGCACGAGCTGAATCCCGAACTCGAAAAAGCGGGCCGTGTGGCCGATTTCCTGGAGCTGGCCGAATTGATGTGCATTGACGCCCTGCACCGGAATGAATCCTGCGGTGGGCATTTCCGGGAAGAATACCAGACGCCGGAAGGGGAAGCGCTTCGTGATGACGAGCATTTTTCCTACGTCGCTGCCTGGGAATACAAAGGGGAAGCGGGGTACGAGCTGCACAAGGAAGGCCTGACATTTGAAAATATCAAGATAGCACAACGGAGTTATAAATGAGCGGAAATATGAATCTGACCCTGAAAGTTTGGCGTCAGAAAAACAGGGAAGCCAAAGGAAGTTTTGAGACGCACCAGGTGAGCGGCATCTCACCCGATATGTCCTTCCTGGAAATGTTCGATGTGTTGAACGAGAAGCTGATCAACGAAGGAAAGGAACCGATTGCGTTTGATCACGATTGCCGCGAAGGTATCTGCGGTACCTGTTCCATGTTCATTAACGGCCGGCCGCACGGCCCCAAGCGGGGTGTTACCACCTGCCAGCTGCATATGCGCTCTTTCCGGGACGGGGACACGGTAGTAGTGGAACCCTGGAGAGCCGGCGCCTTTCCGGTCATCAAAGATTTGGTCGTGGACCGCTCGGCCTTTGACCGCATCATTGCCTCCGGCGGTTTTATTTCCGTAAATACCGGTAATGCCCAGGATGCCAACAGCCTGCCTATTGCCAAAGAGGATGCCGACGATGCGTTTGACGCCGCTGCCTGCATCGGCTGCGGAGCCTGCGTGGCCGCCTGCAAAAATGCTTCCGCCATGCTTTTTGTTTCCGCAAAAATGTCACAATTGGCCCATTTGCCGCAAGGTCAGCCTGAACGCCAGCGCCGCGCCCTGGCCATGGTCGCTCAAATGGATAAGGAAGGATTCGGCAACTGCACCAATACCTACGCCTGCGAAGCAGAATGCCCCAAGCTTATTTCAGTAGCCAATATCGCCCTGATGAACCGGGAATACACCGCCGCGAGCGCCAAATCTGAAGAATAAGGGATTGAAATAGCGTTTAATCCGCCTTCTTCTTTTGCAAGTTGTTGACAATCCACAAAATCAGCAGGGCCGCAGCTGCTGTAACCGCAATTACTAAAATTTCCGAGGTGCCAAGCTTCCCGACTTTCTGGTATAGGCCGTAACTCAGGTAAACGACTCCGGCCGCGACGGCAAAAAGGATCAGTCTGATGTGCTTTTTTTCCATATGTCTAAGTGTTAATTATTCGGTTTCGTTTTTACGACATGTTTCACTCCTTCTAAGTGAAGTAATCAAATTATCGATTGTATCCAATTGATCCTTCGAATACGGCCAGTTACCAGAGAGGTCAAGACGATTTTTAAAATAGTTATTATATAAATGCATATGCCATCGGACGCTTACTTTCGAAACTGGCTTCAAACGGTAACTATAAATGGCTGTTTGTAAGTCTATAGTATTTTTACCTTTATGCCCGAAGGCGGTTAGGTATTTAAAAATTAGCTCCTTACTTACCTTGCAAATACTAATCTCATATACGTCCTTTGTTCGAAGCGTTATCCAAAGAGACAAAATAAGTGCGATTACGAGGATATATTTTTGATAAGAAATATTGTGTCCGATGAAATAAGCGGCTAAAGAAATGATCAAAATCAGCAAATTCATTTTAAATAAGCCCAACCAAATACTGCTGATGGTTGGCTTTTTCGTTGGATAGAAAATTATTGTAGAGTTGGAACTTTCTTTCATACTGCAAAATGCTTTTAATGATCCTCCTTGTAGTCTTCAAAATACTCGATTGCGTCTTGCGTTGAGATGTAGCCCTCAGCCCCATTTTTAATCGCTTTTAAATATTCACTATTCTTTAGGGCTTTGATAGCCATCTTAATAGGATGAGCAGATACAGCCAACGACAGCCGCTACAACCCGCTAGCTGCTCCCCCAATACGCAGCCCCGCTATCTGCGGCGCCTGCGGGTTTCTGCATTAAAATAACTAAATTAGCAATAAAACCAACGATTTATGAAGAAGCTGCTGCTATTCATGGCTGCCCTGTTCAGCTTCCCGGCAGTACAGGCGCAGGATTTCCGGATTATTGCTTATACGACTGCCTGGAGCGAACTGAATCCTGACAGTATCCGTTACGACCTGCTTAGCCATATTAATTATTCTTTTCTTGTCCCGGCCTCGGACGGGAGCCTGGAACCGCTTGAAAATCCCTCCCATTTGCAGGCCCTTGTGAAGAATGCCCACGAAAATAATGTTGAAGTATTTATTTCTATTGGCGGATGGGATCTGGGGGACGGCGGAGGGGTGGACACCCGTTTTGAACTGCTGGCAGCTGATCCGGCAAGCCGCAGCGCTTTTATCGGGAACGTGGTGAATTTTGTCGAAACTTACCAGCTGGATGGCGTGGATATGGATTGGGAATACCCTGATGCCCGCACTAATTCAGGGCAGACAAAGCCTTCTTCGGAACATTTTTACGAGTTAATGCTGGAACTGGATGCCGCGCTTGATCAAACCGGCAAGCAGCTGACCATGGCTGTGGTAGGCGCTAACCCGCGAATAGGAGCCGGTATACCCTCAAAGGTGTTCGAGGTGGTCGACTGGGTGAACATCATGGCTTATGATAAACCTGGCGGAGGGCATCATTCCTCCTATGAACACGCGGTGGAATGCCTCGACTACTGGCGAAATAAAAGGGGGCTTCCGAAAGAGAAAGCCGTGCTGGGCCTGCCTTTTTACGGCAAATACCCGGGAACCGATTACAAAGTTCTTGTAAAAATGGATCCGGATGCACCTCAAAAAGACCAGGTGAATGATATTCTGTACAACGGACCGGCTACGATGCAAGCCAAAACCCGGCTTGCCCGTGAACGCGCTTCCGGCGTTATGTTCTGGGAACTTTCCCAGGATGTCCGTGATCCGGAAATATCCCTTTTGAAGGCCATCAATGAAGAAGTGAAGAAGGTCTCTTCCGGAACAGTCAAATGAATAGATTAATTCCGGGATCGATTCAAGTCGGCCCTGATAGGGGCTGGGCACGGTCATACCCGGAAGACGTGGTTTCTAAAGTAATAATGAAAACAGCAGTACGAATAATTTTTCGCGTTTTTCCCGCCGCGCTTCTTTTTTCAGGCGCGCTTCTTTTGTCAGCCGCGGTTTATACAGCGCGGGCTCAAACCGTTTCCATAGACCGGGACCCGCAAATAGCGGACATGGTAAAGGCGGTTTCTGCGGACCATTTAAGGCAGCTGGTGCAGGAACTGGCCGGCTTCGGCACGAGGCATACGCTTAGCGATACCACCAGCGACAGTCGCGGTATAGGAGCTGCCAGGCGCTGGATCAAAGCGGAACTGGAACGTTATGCGCGGGAATCAGGCGGAAGGTTGATGGTGGAATATGATTCCTATGTGCAGGAAGGCGGTATCCGAAGAGTAGAAAAAGCTACGGAAATAAAGAACGTCATTGCTATTCTGCCGGGTGTGGATACTGCCGACAAGCGGGTGTTCATCGTCAGCGGCCATTACGATTCCAGGAATTCAGACGTCAGCGACGCCGTATCAGACGCCCCCGGCGCAAATGACGACTGCTCAGGCACCGCGGCGGTCATGGAAATGGCGCGGATCATGAGCAAACATCGTTTTAAGGCCACTATTATTTTTGCCTGCGTTGCCGGAGAAGAACAGGGCCTGCTGGGCTCCGGTCACCTGGCTGCCCGCGCGAAGCAGGAAGGGTGGCAGGTGGCCGGCATGATCACCAACGATATCGTAGGCAACAGCCAGGGCAGCGGCACCCTGTTGCGCGACAATACCCGGGTACGCGTTTTCAGCGAAGGGATACCTGTGGCCGCCGGTGAAAAGGAGATCGCCCGGATCCGGCAGCTGGGCATGGAAAACGACAGCCCTTCCCGCCAGCTTGCCCGTTACCTCAAAGAGCTTGGCGAGCGCTATGTGGACCACCTGGAAATTATGCTGATCTACCGGCCCGACCGTTTCCTGCGCGGAGGTGACCACCTTCCATTCAGCAGAGAAGGCTTCCCGGCCATAAGGGTCACTGAAATGAATGAACATTTCCGCTACCAGCACCAGGATGTACGCACAGAAAACGGCCTGGAATACGGGGACCTGGTACAGCATGTCGATTTCGAATACCTCCGCAAGGTTACCGCTATGAATATGGCCAGCCTCGCCAACCTGGCTGCGTCACCCGGCCCGCCTGAGCAAGTGCAGATAATAATGGAAGGCCTCAGCAACGAAACGGTCCTGGCCTGGAAAGCCCCGCAGTCGCAGGATCCCACCCTAAGTTACTATGTCCTGATCCGTGAAACCTCAAGCCCCGTATGGCAGAAGAAGATCCGTGTACCGGCAACCAGGGTCCGCCTTCCATATTCAAAAGACAATTACTTTTTTGCTGTCCAGGCTGTCGATGCAGCCGGGCATGAAAGCCTGCCCGTATTCCCGCTGCCCGCCCAGGCGGAATAATACGCCTTTTTTTGCAAAAATGGAATCGGATTCCAGATTTGTAAAATTTTGCAAAAATGGAATTTGATTCCAGATTTACATATTTTTGCAAAAATGGAATCATCATGAGTACTATACAAAGGGATATACTGGACGAGGCAAAATTACTATTAAGCCAGTTTCGGGCCTTATGTATCATAGGTCCGCGTCAAAGCGGAAAAACAACGCTTTCAAGATTGCTTTTCAAACAAAAGCAATATGTAAGCCTTGAAAATCCTTCTGTCCAAATTGCTGCAGAACAGGACACTCAAGCTTTTCTGCAGCAATTTCCAAACGGGGCTGTATTAGACGAGGTACAACGCGTTCCGCACATCTTCCGTTATTTGCAGGGAATTCTTGATGACAATAAGAGCCGGGGACAATTCATTCTAACCGGTTCTAACAATTTCCTACTACAGGAACAAATCTCCCAGTCATTAGCAGGCCGTGCCGGGTACTTGCAATTATTACCCTTGTCGTATTTGGAGTTGAGCGCGGCCGGGCTGACCAAGGATAACATTTACAAACATATCCTTGCAGGAGGCTATCCTGAAATATGGGACCAGGATTTAATACCTGATAAATGGATGAGTTCCTATGTCCAAACTTATATACAACGGGATGTTCGATTACTACGAAATATAACCAACCTGGGGGATTTTACGCGTTTTATAATGCTTTGCGCAACACGGGCAGGGCAGCTGATCAACCGGGAAGAAATGGCCCGCGCAATTGGAGTGGATACCAAAACAATACAAGCCTGGCTAGGAATATTAGAAAGCAGTTATATTATTTACCTGCTGCAGCCCTGGTACAATAACATGAATAAACGGATAGTGAAAAGTCCAAAGCTGTATTTTTACGACACAGGATTGCTCTGCCATTTACTGGGTATTCAATCCCAGGCGGCACTTTCAAACCATCAGTATTACGGAAGCATATTTGAAAATTGGATTATAACGGAGATTAAGAAGAACCGGTTTAATCAAGGCATCAATGAAGGGATGTATTTTTACCGCGACAGTACTGGTAACGAGGTAGACCTTTTGATGGAGAAACAGGGCAATTACCTGCCTGTTGAAATCAAATCAAGTAAGAAAGTAAACACATCGATGTTTAGCGGCCTGAGATTTTGGTTAAAAAACAATCCTGGCGCTCATAGTTTACTGATTTATGGCGGAGAGGCTCCCGTATCGCTTTCTGATCAGCTGCAGGCAATCAGCTGGAAAGAGATAGGGGAGCTTTAGCCCGCTCAGCCCGCGATCAATTCAAATTTAGTTTTATCGGCAACACATAATAGACGGCAACTTTTACGCCGTTTTGTTCGCCGGGTTCCCACTTAGGAAGGGTTTTGATCACCCGCAGGGCTTCTTCATCGCAGCCGCTCCCGATGCCTCTTAGTATTTCCGCATGAGTCACATTGCCCTCTTCATCCACGATAAAGCCGACTTCAACCAAGCCTTCCACCATCTTCTTCCGGGCTTCTGCAGGATACTGGAACTGCCTTCCTATATGAGATATCAGCTTTTCTTTTCCCCCGGGAAAGGCCGGCATTTTTTCTATGGAAGCAAAATTATAAACAGTGCCTTCGGGGGCCGGAGATGGTTCGGGTTTAGCTTCCGGCTTCCCTTCGTCCTTGGAAGAAATAAAGCCGTTAATGACCATATTATCGAGGCGTTCGCGTTTTCGTTGCAGCCGTATGTTTACCGTACGATTGTTCTGGAGCGTGATCAATTCGGTTTGATAGCCGATCATGCTGAATTGCAACTCGGCGTCGGAAGGGATGTTCCGGAGTTCAAAATTTCCCTTTAAGTCCGTTGAAGTGCCCTGGGGCGTTCCTTTTACAAAAATGGAAGCTCCGGCAATTGTATGGTTCATAAGATCTGTGACAGTACCTGAAACGGTAATGAGGCCGGATGCAGTTTGATTGGTTCCGGGTTCTGCGGTTTCCGGCTTATGGGACTCGCCGGTCAGCGAGATTACTGGTTTCCGGCTTTCTCCCGTAGTGAAGGCAAGTAGCAGCGCGGTGAAAGGGATCACGAGTACATAGGCAACTCGCATTTTCCGGGTTTTCTTTTGATATAACATGGTTATCCTCCTTTTTAATATGTTTTTATTGAAAAATGAACTTTTCAGGGACAGAGGGGTGTTCCGGAAGGAATAGTCATACATCAGCCTGGCATAATCGCTCTTCTCATCTTCGGGTACGATGGCGTCCGCGACATATTCATTAACCGAACGCAATGCGCGCTGGTACAGGTAAACAAACGGATTGATCCACAGGAGCGCCTTCACAATTTCCGATAAGAGGATATCAAGGCTGTGCAATTGTTTCACATGGATGATCTCATGCCGCAAAATCCAATTGTCGGTCCGCTGAAGGTCGGTGGAATTGATGAAAATAAGCGAGAAAAAGGAGAACGCAGGTTCGCGGCTGTTTTCCAGCAATACCAGCCGGCAACCGTCGTATCTTATAACCCGGCTCTTCCGGTAAATCTGTAACAGCTGATGAGTAAAAACGAAGATCTTCAGCAGGAACAGGCCGGAAATGAAACAGTAGGCGAGTACTATCCATTCCCAAACGGACAGGAACGACGAAGCTGCTGCCTGCTCTGCCACAATGGAAACAGGAGCTGGTCTTGCATTTACCGCATGTTCGTACACAGGTGAAAAAGCCGGCTGCAGAACCGGGTCCGGGAAAGAAAGGTCCGGAAGCAGGCCGGAGAAACTTCCAGGTTGTAAATTTAATGCAGGTATAATAAAAGCGAGCCCGAGGCCGGAAAGCAAAAACGCGCGGTTTGCCCAAAAATAGGCGGAGCGCCTCAGCGCCAGGTGATAGAAGCCATAAATCAATGCCACCGCGATATTTACGTTTATGTAGTAGTCCATTACTTTTGCCCCTTGTTTGCTTCAATTATGCGAATGATCTCGTCTGCCTCCTTCAGGCTGAGATTTTTTTCTTCCACGAAAAAAGAAACCAGGCTTTTGAAAGAATTGCCGAAATAGCTGCTGACCAGCTTTTCGGTGATGAATTTTTTATAGGTTTCTTCGGAAATAAGGGGATAGTATTCGTGTGTTTTCCCGTAAGCCCGGTAAGCGACAAATCCCTTTTTTTCCAGTATCCGGATAATGGTTGAAAGTGTGGTATAAGCCGGCTTTGGTTGCGGAACCTCCTCCAGGATGTCCTTTACAAATCCTTTCCTGATCTTCCAGAGTATCTGCATTACCTGTTCTTCGGCCTTTGTAAGCTCTTTTTGATTCATAAAGTAAACATACAACTAATTTTTTAGTTATGCAACTATTTTATTAGTCTCTCTGCTGATCTTCCGGTATGTGCTGCTGTTAAATAAAAAAATCCGCCCCGGCCCCCGCCAGAACGGATTATATAAAAAAGCAAATTTTGACGATCTGGTCCCGCCCGCCTGTGGATATTACTTTTGCACACTGGCAAAAATGGGAAGCGTATAGCTGACCGCTACTTTTTCTCCTTTATGTTCCCCTGGCGTCCAGGCAGGCATGGAGCTTACCACCCGGACCCCTTCTTCGGCAAGGCCGCCCCCAAGGCTTTGCCCGCGAACACATTTTACATTGCTGATGCTCCCATCTTTTTCGATCATGAACTGAATATATACACTGCCCTGGATATCTTTTTCCAGTGCTTCAGAAGGATAAAGGAAATTTTCGCCGATGTAACTCATAATCTTATCATTTCCTCCGGGGAACTGCGGCTTTTTATTGACAATGGCAAAAGAATATATATTATCCGGATCGTCTTTACTTAATCGTTTCGGTGTCGTTGACAGCCGGCAAAAGACAGGCAACGTATAGCTGACCGCTACTTTTTTACCTTTTTGTTCCGCCGGGGTCCAGGCAGGCATGGACTTCACCACCCGGACGGCTTCTTCGGCAAGGCCGCCGCCAAGGTCTTCGCCGCGGACCGCTTTTACATTATTCACGCTGCCGTCAGCCATAATAGTGAACATTACGTAAACCGTACCTTCAATTCCTGCTTCCCTTGCCGCCGCGGGATAAGTGAAGTTTTCGCCGACATATTCCAGGATCTTATCATTTCCGCCCGGGAATACGGGTTTTTTATCTACTTCCGCAAAATTATAGCCTGTGCCATTCTGATGGCTGGTATCGGGAGTGACAAGCGATTCGGAAATAGAGCCTTCCCGGCCGGTTTCCGTGTCCGGTCCGCCAGTTTTCTCCTGTTCGAATTCGCCGGTACAATTCAGTAGCAAGAGCGCAGCCGCTGCAGCCGGGATCAGGAGCAGGTATTTCCAGGCCCTCCTTAACGGCGATTTTTCAGTATTCATCATTTTTATTCTTCTTTTAATGATTGACTGGGCAAAGTGGTTGGCCAGGGCGAAGCGGGTGTCCCTCAGGCTTGCCTTTAAGAGCTGGAGCTGGTAATCGCCCGGTTCGCATCCCTTTTCCAGCGCACCGTTATCTGCCAGGTACTCCAGGTTGAGCAGAATTTCCCGTTTGTGCCACCAGCTCACGGGGCTGAACCAGAAAATCAGCGCATATAATTCTGCCAGGAGATTGTCAACGCTATGAAGCTGCCTGGAATGCACTTCCTCATGGTCGAGTATTTGCCGGCTTCCGGCGGCGCCCAGGTCTTTCGGGTTCAGGAAGATATACCGGAAGAAGGAAAAGGGGGTATGCACTTTTTTCGAAATCACCAGGTAATACCCGTCCTGCGGTACGCGGTCGCTGCAAAGGATCAGCCGGGAAATGCCTGCCAGCTGAAAAAGCAGGCGGAACAGGAGAATTCCGCTAACCGTGATATAAACCATTCCCGCCAGTTGCCAGAAGCCGGGAAGGCTGGCTGTCCGCAGGTTTTCGGCAGCAGTCCCGGGTCCTTCCGCACTCACTACCACGGGCAGTAAGAAATAAGAAAAGCCATCCATTATGCCGGCGGTTTGCTGGCCTATGGCCGGAATGGATATTGCCGGCAACAACGCCGAAAGCAGCAAACTTCCCATCAGCACCCAGCGGTTTAACCGGTGAAAAGTTTCCGTGCGGACGAACAGGCGGTAAATTCCGTGCAGCAAAGCAAGGCTAAGGGCGACCTGCAACAGGTAATTGATAAAGTATTCCATCATTTTTTCTTTTTTTCTTTGATCATCCTGATAATTTCCTGCAGTTCCTCCACACTGATCTTTTCTTCGCGGGCGAAATAGGAAACCACGTTCTTATAGGAATTATCAAAGAAATTATCGATGACCCCGGTCATGAAATTTTTCCGGTAATCTTCGCGGGCGATTGCCGGGTAATATTGATGAGAGCCACCGAAGTCGCGATGGCCGATATAGCCTTTTTCTTCCATGTTACGAATGATCGTAGACACGGTATTATAATGCGGCTTCGGTTCGGGCAGGCGCTCAATGACTTCTTTCACAAAACATTTGCCTAGTTGCCAGACCACCTGCATGATCTCTTCTTCTTTGCGCGTTAATTTTTCCATAGACCGAAGATAAAACTATTTTTCTAGTTTTCCAACTATTTTTCTAGTGATGTGAAACTGGTTGTGAAAACAGCGGGCCTTTTTGCCCGGTGGGCTTGCTGTAAACGCCGACGCCAGTCAACCCGGAGGCTGACTGGCGTTGTAGGCGCGTGCTAATATATCTTTATATCGCTGCCGGCAAACAGCTATACTACAAAGTTAACGAGTATTTTTACGTGTAAAATACCCAAAAGTGGGTATTTTGCATGGTGTTGATCATACCGCGAATATTATGAAATTTCCTTGGCAATCTGCGCGTGGAGTGCTTCAGCCAGTTCTTCTGCATTGCGGCCTGCTGGTTCGATGGGAGGAAGTACTTTCCAGGTAAGCTTATTGCCGCTCGAAATAGCGAAGCCTTTATTTCGATGAAGTTTCCAGGTATTGTTAATGGCAATAGGGACAATAAGCGCATCCGGGCAATAATGGAGCATAGTGGCAAGTCCTTTCCAGGCAAAGGTTTTCAGGCGGCCGTCTTTGCTGCGGGTGCCTTCGGGGAAGATTACCATAGAAAGGCGTTCCTGCTGAACTACCCTGGCCATTTCTGCAATGGCTTTTATCGCCTGCCGGCTGTTGCCCCGGTCAATCAGGGCGGCCCCGGAATGGCGAAGCACAAAGGAAACAAAGGGAACTCCCCGGCTCAATTCTTTTTTGGCCACGAAGAGCGGGTGATGGCGGCGAAGATTCCAGACAATAGGCGGAATATCATAAATACTTTGATGATTGGTCACGATAAGCAGCGGGCGGCCCTGAGGAAGGCGATGCGTATTCGTGAATTTAACCCGGTTGTTCAGGATCAGCAAGCCTTTTATAATAAACAGGCTGAAATATTCCTTTGTTCGCAGCAAGGAAATCCGGTTTCTGTTACGATAGGCGATAAGTCCGGCCACGTGGAAGCCAAGGAATACCAGCCCGAACCAGACGTAATAAATAAGGGAAAGTATGTATTCCAACAGCATTTTCATGGCAGCATTCCCTTATCCAATAATAGTTTCACCTTCAAAATGGCGGCCACAGACATAGAGTCGGTAATGATGCCGGACATTACCTGCTCAACTGCTTCTTCAAAAGGAAGCTCTTTTATGATCAGCTGCTCGGTTTCTTCCGGCTCCGGTGCGTGCTGCGTCAGGCCGGTGGCCAGGTAAGTAATGGAAAACTCATCCGAAACAGAATTGGAGAGGTGCATTCGGAGCAATTCCTGCATATTCCGTGCCTTCAGGCCAGTCTCTTCGAGCAGCTCCCTGCGGGCCGCTTCCACCGGGTCAGTGCCCAGCATGCCCCCGCCTTCGGGAATTTCCCAGCTCCACTGCCCAAGGGGGAAGCGGTATTGACCTACCAGCCAGGTATTTCCTTGTTCATCCAGGGGCAGAATGCCAATTGCCGTATTTTTAAAGGAAACTTTTCCGTAGATTCCCTGGTTTCCGGCGGGATTCAATACCGCGTATTCCGTTAATTTTATCCAGGGATTGTCGTAAACTTCTTTCCGGCCAAGTATTTTCCAGGGATTCTTATCAACGTCCATTTATAGCAAATTTGGGCAAACTGCCGCAAAATACTAATTTAGCGAGAATATCAATTCTGGCTTAAATGATAAAATTCGCATTACCTTTCTTTTCCCTTGCAGCGCTGCTTGCGTCCTGTACGACAAGCAACCAAACGGCATCCTCCGGCAGCAATGTGATCTTCGCCGATTACCAGGAACTTCCGGACCCCGACCCGGCAGACGAAGCCGCCTGGAGCGAGCTGGACAAGCCTCTTTATGCTCGGTTTGGCAGTACCAACCATCGGTATGCCAAGAGCCAGGTGCCACCCGTTGACACCGATGTGCTTGATGCGGGAACTAAAGATGGGCGGCTTGACTGGCAGGGAAAGGCGTGGAAAGGCGAAAAAGTAAACCTCCAGGTGGTATTGTGGGCTACTGAAGATATTCCCGCAGTAAAAGTGAATGTTTCGGAGCTGGCAACATCGCAGGGCGAAAAAATTCCTGCTACCGCGGTAGAAGCCGGCTTTGTGCGATATGTAATGACCGATGAGTTTGCCGGGGGATGCGGACATCGCAAACCCGCCGATTTCGATTCCTCCCTCGTGGCCGATGTAATTGACGTAATTCCTGCCATGGATATCCCGGCCCGAAGCGTTCGCCCCGTATGGATACAGATAGAGGTGCCGCGTGACGCCGCCGCCGGGGACTATACCGGCACCCTTACCATAGAAAATAGCGGAAAGGCCGAAGTAAAGCCGCTTACCGTTAAACTGGAAGTGCAGGATCATGTGTTGCCGCCGCCTTCCGAATGGACCTTTCACCTAGATCTCTGGCAGAATCCCTTTTCCGTATCAAGGGTAAACCAGGTAGACAACTGGTCACCCGCCCATTTTGAGGCAATGACGCCTTCCATGGAACTCCTGGCGGATGCCGGTCAGAAGATCATTACCGCCAGCATTATCCATGACCCCTGGAACAGCCAGACCTATGATATTTATGAATCCATGGTACGCTGGGTAAAAAAGAAAGACGGAAGCTGGGAATACGATTACAGCGTTTTTGATAAATGGGTGGAATACATGTCTGACCTGGGCATCGGCCGGCAGATCAATTGCTACTCGATGGTCCCCTGGAACCTGAAATTCTATTATTACGACGAGAACCTGGGCAGGGACACCCTGATCGTGGCCGAACCGGGCACCACCGAATACAATGCCCACTGGCGCCCTATGCTGGAAAGCTTTGCCAGCCACCTGAAAGAAAAAGGCTGGTTTGAAAGAACCACCATTGCCATGGACGAACGCCCCCTTGAAGCCATGCAGGCCGTAATAGAACTGGTGAAAAGCGTCGACAAGGACTTTAAAATAGCTCTTGCGGGTAATTATCATTCCGAGATCGCCCCCGATATCTATGATTATTGCCTGGCTTCCGCCCAGCACATGAGCGCCGACACCATGCAGCTGCGCCGGGAAGAAGGAAAGATAACCACCTATTACACTTGCTGCGTGGAGGCCTACCCCAACACCTTTACTTTTTCGCCCCCCGCCGAATCCACCTGGCTTGCCTGGCATTCGGCAGCCAAAGGCTATGACGGCTACCTGCGCTGGGCCTATAACTGCTGGGTAGAAGATCCGCTGAGAGACACCCGCTTCCGTTCCTGGCCCGCCGGCGATACCTACCTGGTTTACCCGGGCGCCCGCAGTTCCATCCGTTTCGAAAAAATGATCGACGGCATTGAGGACTACGTAAAGATCCACGTCTTAAAAGCCGAACTGGAAGAAAACGGCGACACCGAAGGGCTGAAAAAATTACAAGCCATGCTGGAACCCTTCAAAAACATTCCGCAGCTGGCCACGGTCCCGGCCGGAAAAATGCTGGAAGAAGCCCGGAGTACGCTGGATATGTTTTAAGGGGGGGCTAGGGAAAGAACGGTTGAGAAATATTCAGGAAGAAGGTTGGTAATACAAAAACCGCTTGCCATTACCGGTTTTATCTTTACGGGCTAATAACCCTTTGCCTACCAGCCGGATCAATTCTTGCGAAATTGCCTTGCTTTTGAAGCTTTTTCCGTATTCTTTACGCTTGCTTTCGTTTACGACATCCGCAACTTCCCGTTCTTTCAGAAAATATTTCTTCTTCTTCAATAAGATTTCCCTTACGAAATAGGCAATACTGCTTTCGTCCTTTCCGGAAATAAAAAACTGTGGATTGTTCTCGTTATCCTTATAGAACCTGCTGACAGCTGGTATCTCTTCAATTTTCCGGACCTTAGGAAAGCCGGAGGCATATAAAACAGCTATCTCAACGTTGAAGAAACCAGCGATCTTTCCGGCAGTGCGGGAAGTAATATTACTTTTCCCAGCTTCAATACGGCGAACATGGTTACGGAAAGATTTGTACCAGCCGCCAGCCCCTGTACCGTAAGGTCGGTATGAAGACGCAAATAACGGACATTTTTCCCAACTCTTTTGAGGATCGTTTGTTCCGATTGCCCTGTCATAGAGCAAATAGGAATAATTATTTGTCCTCATACGTCATTTTTTAATTTGTGATTGAGAACTATTTTGCTACCTTTGTTTTAACCAATCAATAATAGCTGTGAAAGCATATATAACGCCACCATAGCGGGTAATTCCGTATATTGCGTGCTTCAAAGAAATTGAAGCTTCGCACTTGAGTCTCCGCTGAGAACCTGAGAATTTTCATCGAACCCGAGACAACGAGTGTAGTAGCGCTCACGTTTAAAAGACGTGGGCCTGCTTGTTCGTGTTCGGGCTGCTCAGGGCCTTCAGCGTTGCAAGCAGCGTCCACGTCTTTTAATAGCTTCTCTGCCTGCCGGGACTCTCCATACCAACCAAATTAACCACCCAACCAATGAACTTGAATTATGAAGTCTTTAAAGACTGGGACGGGAAAGCTATGCCTTCGCACGCCTGGTAATATCCTTCTATTTATAGCCGGATTGACCATCTTCTTCCTGGCTAATGTTCTGGATTGTAAGGCCCAGAACAAGCCGGGAAGCAACAATTCAGTATCCGAAAAGCGGGATGTTAACAATGAATGGCTTGCTCAGATTTCGCCTGAGGGGCTTCAAGTTGGTGACAAGATCCCGGATCAACTATGGCACCTGCCTTTACAGGTAATAAATCACCCGGAAGGGAAAAAGACAACTACACTTGATGATTATAAGGGCAAGTTGATTATCCTGGATTTTTGGGCTACTACCTGCAGCAGCTGCATCAAAGCTTTGCCAAAACTGGACCTTCTTCAACAGAAATTTAGAGAAGACGTGATGTTCATACCTGTTACTTATGAAGACCAGGGCCGGATTGACCTGTTTAAGCAAAGAAATGCGATTTTAAAGAATTTCCAGCTGCCCTTTGTGATTGAAGATACCGTTTTGAAACAGCTTTTTATTCACCGGATGATCCCTCATGTGATATGGATTGGAAGAGACGGTGTTATAAAAGCCGTTACTGACGACCAATATATAAACGCAGAAAACATCGCCCAACTGTTATCAGGAGAGGAAGTACACTGGCCTGTTAAGAAAGATGTATTGTCTTATGACTATGGGAATTCGCTGTTAAGCCATGCTGAAAAAGCGGGAGGCTATGCTATCGTGACCGGTTATAAGAGTGGCGTCCAGCCAGCGAGTGGTTTTGAAGTGGACAGCAATGCAAGGACGGTCAGGAGATATATGGTCAATTATCCGATTTTGAAGCTGTACTTAGCAGCGTGGGGAAATTACTTCCTCCCTAAAACGCATATTCGTTTGAAAGTTGCTGATAAGTCCCGCTATCTCTACAATGAAGAGGAAGCATATAGAACGGTTTGGAACCAGAAAAACAGCTTTTGTTATGAACTTGTACTTCCCTGGGATGAAACAGTTGGGTTAAAAGAGCAAACGCGCCGGATAAAAAACCATATGCGAAACGACCTCAATCGTTTCCTGAATTTAAATGGACGCATGGAAAAACGACGCGTACCCTGCCTGGTTCTTGTTCGTACTACTGATGAAGACAATATGAAAACTGGTGGCGGCAAATTTAAAAACACCTTAAATACAGACGACCCTGTCAAAAAATTACACAATGAAAAGCTTTCCTTCCTGATCTGGCAACTAAATCAAACAGTTGGCAACCTTCCTGCACTGGATGAGACAGGCTACGCTGGTAAGGTAGACTTAGAGTTGAAAATAAGCTCTTTCAGAGATATCGCGGCACTACGCCGGGCTTTACAGCCTTACGGACTGGACTTGAAAAAAGCCGAACGGGAAGTCGAACTCTTTATTCTGACCGAACCCGATATTTCCTCTTTATAAACTAAACAACCTGTAAAAATGAAGATCTTTTGCCTGATCCTATGTCTGGGGCTGCCTTTGCTATCTTTTGCCCAGGACCACTATAGAATACACGGAAAGGTTATTTCTGCACTTGATAAAGCGCCGTTACCAGGTGCTTCGGTCGCTATAAAAGGCACCCTTTTGGGAAGTACCACCGGAAAAGATGGCTCGTTTGAGTTCACTGCTAATGACAGTACCCCTGTACTCGCCATTTCTCTATTAGGCTACGAGAACCGTGAACTGTCACTGCACCTTCCGCTTGACAGCCCGCTTTTAATCGTTTTGAACGATGCGACTCAAACATTGGATGAAGTGATTGTCTCCACGGGATATGAAAGCCTTCCCCGGGAGCGCGCTACCGGCTCGTTCGAACAGATTGATCAAGACCTGTTGAACCGCAGGGTGAGTACCGATCTGCTAACACGGCTGGACGGAATAGTCCCTGGGATGATCTTTGACAAGCGAATAGCAAACTCTCAGACAATAAATACGATTACTATCAGGGGATTAAGCTCTATTCATGCTAATAGCGCCCCCTTGGTCGTTGTCGATAACTTTCCTTATGAAGGTGACATTACCAACATTAACCCGAATGATATCGAAAGCATTACCATATTGAAAGATGCCGCTGCTGCTTCTATTTGGGGAGCGCGGGCAGGTAACGGAGTTATTGTAATTACGACAAAAAAAGGACGATTTAATCAACCCCTTCAAATATCCTTCAATGCTAATCTGACGATTGGAGAAAAACCGGATCTTTTTTATTATCCGGAAATATCCAGTTCCGATTTCATAGATGTGGAGCAATTCCTGTTTGAACAGGGCTATTATAATAATCAGGAGAATAGTTCCAGCCGGCCCGTTTTGTCTCCTGTGGTAGAATTGCTTATAAAAAAACGAGACGGTTTGATGAGTGGCGAAGATGTTGACAAGCAAATTAATGCGCTCCGGGATAGAGATGTACGTGATGATTTTCTCCAGCATTTGTACCGGGAGACCGTTGATCAGCAGTATGCACTAAACATGACCGGAGGAAATGAGAGTTATAACTATTCGCTATCGGCTGGATATGATGAAAACCTCCTGTCGCTGAAAGGCAATCAGAATGAAAGAATTACATTAAAGGCGGATAATACACTCCGGCTTTCTCCGCGTCTCCAGCTAAATGCAAACTTATTGTATACCCTCAGCGATTCCCGCAGCCAAAGTACTTTTAATTTAGTTGGTTATGAAGGGATTATCCCCGGTAGCGGTAAATCTTCATATTATCCATATGCCAGCTTGGCTGACGAGCAGGGATCTCCTATGGCATTGCCCAAAGATTATCGTTTCGCGTATATTGATACGGTAGGGAAGGGAAATCTGCTGGATTGGAGATTCGTTCCACTCAATGAACTAGGAAGGGGTCCACGTCAGGTTCGCTCCCAGGATATCTTTATCAATGCCGGTCTGCGTTACGATTTTGCCGGCAAATTCCGGGCAATCTTCAAGTACCAATATGAAAAGGCCCATACGAACAGGAACGATAACTATTCCGCAGAAAGCTATTATGCAAGAAACCTGATCAATCTATTTACGAATGTCGGAGAAACTAATGGCGTTCTTCGCCCAATTCCTTTAGGTGGCATTATTGACCTGTTTGACAGCGAACTAAATGTACATGCCTTTCGAGGCCAGTTAAATACTGACCAAATATGGAATGATAAACATCAGCTGACTGCTTTAGCGGGATGGGAATTACGCCAAATCGGCTCGAAATCACACAGCAGCCGTACGTATGGCTACGACGACAATTTACTCACCTATTCAAATGTGGATTTTGTATCGATATTTCCCAGCTACGACAACCTTTCTTATTCCCGTCCTATTCCTAACCAAACTTCTTTCGGAGAAACGACAAACCGGTTCATATCGCTTTACGGTAACGCTGCTTATAGTTACGATCATCGTTATATCGTCTCGGTCAGCGCGCGAAGAGATGCTTCCAACCTGTTTGGTGTTAAAACTAATCAGAAATGGAATCCACTCTGGTCTGCCGGCGCATCCTGGAATATATCCAGGGAAAGATTTTATACCGAAGCTCTGCCTGAATTAAAACTCAGGATTACTTACGGACGCAGCGGAAATATCGATAACAGCCGCTCTGCGTATGCGACGATTTCTTATTATGGACCTGATCCTATTACTAACCAGTTTTTCGCTTCTGTCGACAACCCACCTGATCCCAACCTTAGCTGGGAAGAAGTGGGAATGTTTAATATCGGGTTGGATATATCCACCCGGGACAATCGAATCAGGGGTAGCCTGGAATATTATAGAAAGAATTCTGAAAACCTGCTGGCTTCAGTTCCCATCGATGCAACTACCGGATTTTCAAGGTTAACGTTGAACAGCGCCAATGTAAAAGGCTGGGGTTGGGATGTACAACTGGCAAGCCGGAACCTGCAGGGAAAAGTTGTTTGGGAGACTAATTTACAATTTAGCTATCACAAAAATAAGGTGACCCGTTACCTGCATGAACCATCAAGGCCGAGCCTTTACATCGGTTCCGGCTTATCGATTACGCCAATTGAAGGAATAATACTGGATCCGCTGTTTAGCTACAAATGGTCAGGCCTTGATAAGGAAACAGGAGATCCCATGGGCCTCCTGAAGGGCGAGGTCAGCAAGGATTACAGGGCAATTGAAAGAGAATCGCTTTTCAGCGACCTGGTTTATCATGGATCCGCAGTGCCATTATATTTTGGCTCTATGAGAAATAAAATTTCCTGGAATAATTTTACCCTGTCAGCGAATATTACCTATCGCCTCGCTTATTTTTTTAGAAGAAAGACCCTATGGTACACAGATTTGTTCGCCAAGTGGAGCGGTCATGCCGATTATGAAAAACGCTGGACACAGCCTGGAGACGAGCTTCGCACGAATGTCCCCTCCATGATATATCCAGCCAATTCCAGGAGAGATGAGTTTTATGCCAACTCCGAGGTTACCGTCGAACGCGGGGATCATATTCGTTTGCAGGATATTAGTTTGAGTTATACCATTGAGAAAACACGTTGGCATGCATTGCCCTTAGAGAGAATTCAAGTTTACCTATACGCGAATAATCTGGGATTATTATGGTCTGCCAGCAAATCCGGATTAGACCCCAATATAAGAACCAGGTACCCGGCTCCTAAAAGTATCGCCCTGGGAGTCAAGGCAAATTTTTAATTTAACTAGAAAGCCATGAAGATAAGAGCCTTATATTTATTGTTCGGAATGACCTGCCTCGTCTCCTGTAAAGAATACCTGGATGTTAAGCCTGATAAGAAATTGGTTGTACCAGTCACTCTGCAGGACATGCAGGCGATTCTCAACAACGTGAATCTTTTGAACGTAAACTATCCTTCAATTGGGGAAACGGCCGCGGATGATTACTATTTGACTTATGAAGATTGGGCTGCTTTGCGAATAGGTGAAGATCAGTCCACCTACATTTGGGGGGATATGGCGCCTCGTTTGGCACAATGGAATGCGCCTTACAAGTGTATCTTTACTGCTAACCTGGTCCTTGAAACAATTGAAAAAAAAGGCGTTGATAATAAGGCCGGAAGGATTGGATGGGATCATGCAAAAGGCACGGCCCTTTTTTTCCGGGGATTCAACTTTTTTCAATTAGCTCAATTGTTTGCTAAACCATATGATGAGGAGGACCCCGAAAAAGGATGGGGTATTCCTTTACGTTTGACTTCCAATATCCACGACAAAACAGTCCGGGCATCCGTTAATGAAACCTATGATCGCATTTTGCAGGATCTTACAGAGGCAGCGGAGCTTTTGCCAATAGAAACTGCTTTTAAAACCAGGCCAAACAAAGCAGCAGCATTTGGAGTACTTGCGCGGGCATACCTGGTAATGGGGAAGCATGAGCTTGCAGGCGCTTACGCCGATTCCTGCCTCCAACTGCAGAATTACCTGATTGACTACAATACATTAGATCCGGAAGCTGATTTTCCATTAGCGCGTTTTAATGAGGAGGTACTTTTTCACGCTGTAGCTTATAGCCCTACTATTAGTCCTTCTATTTGTAAGGTAGACACGCTGTTATACCGGTCCTACGCAGAGGATGACTTAAGGAGGGTTATTTTTTTTCAGGAGAATCAGGATGGGTCGGCCGCCTTTAAAGGAAGTTATGACGGAGAAAACTATGGAACCATATTTAATGGAATTACTTCTGCCGAAATGTACCTTGTTATGGCGGAAAGCCTGGCGAGGAAGAACGATGTAAATAATGCGATGAGGTATCTGAATAACCTGTTAAAAAAACGATATGAAAAAGATGCCTTCTCGCCGATTAGTGCTTCAGATGCGAATGAGGCGTTGGAAATAATATTAAGCCACCGTAGAAAAGAACTTATTTTCAGAGGGTTGAGATGGTCGGATCTCCGAAGGTTAAATAGTGAGGACCGTTTTAAGAAAACCTTAAAGCGAAAGCTCGGTGAACAAACATACGAGCTGCCCCCGAACGATCCGCGATATGTGTTTCTGATACCGGATGAAATTATCGATATGTCAGGTATTCCGCAGAATGAGAGATAGCAATCTTGACAGGCCTAAAAACAAACGAACAGGAGGCATTCCCCCTGTTCGTATCGCTGCAAAGTAACTGATCAGTTCTGCAGCCGCACGTTAGGCCCTAAATCATCGCCTGTGGAAAGAGCGTCCTGCATTTCTTCTTCCAGATCTTGAGTGATTACTGGTTTGTTATCGAATGTAGCAGCCCTGATTGCACAGATATTGGTCGCTCCCGGACATGAAGGCGCGGAACTTCCGGCGGGAGAATAGCTGGCAGGTTCATCTATCGGCCCACTTGTATAGGTAAACCATTGCGTTTGTTGTTGGCTGGCATTTTCATCCGGAGTAAACGCCAGAACGGCTGTAACAGCGAAGATTGCGATAGCTGCTGAAGCTATTTTGATTTTGCTTAAAAGCATAATGCGAACTTTTTTTCTGACACATCGAAAAAAAGGGTACCAAAAAATGTTTAATTTTATGATTAACTGATTTGTCGCTGCCCGCTTCGGCCGGCAGCCCGCCGGAAATGGTTCTTTCTCCCATGTAAGAGCCATTTCTGCTTTTACCGCTTCC
Source organism: Anseongella ginsenosidimutans (assembly GCF_008033235.1). GTDB lineage: Bacteria > Bacteroidota > Bacteroidia > Sphingobacteriales > Sphingobacteriaceae > Anseongella > Anseongella ginsenosidimutans. The sequence continues at coordinate 841,374 of NZ_CP042432.1, read as the reverse complement.
TAAGTCCCGGCCGGGACTTTCGGCGTTCCTTCATTCTGCCGCCGAAGTTCTTCAGGCTAAGAATCACGCCCAGCTTTATAGGTAAGGAATTTGGAATTTGAAGAATGGCATTATTTATACCGGATAGAATAGCCAGGAAGATTCGTGCAGCCCTGTCAGTCAGTATGACTGCCGGATTGATCAGTTTGCTTGATATGGAGAATAATTCATTCATCATCTTTGCTTTTAAAAACCGGCCGCGTTTGTTTTCGCAGCCGGCAGTATAAAAGGAAATTATCCCGTCGCACTCTCGCAGCGCTTAGCGTTCTGTTCGTGCGGATTCCGGTTGAAAGTTGCCAGTACTGCCGGTTTGTACACCGGTGGGTGTAAAACTTTAAGGGGCGCCCACGTTAGTATCCGCACGCTTCGCACGCCCGGAACAGGGCGTGGTATTTACAGTACTCCCCATCAAATGGCAGAATAAAATTCAGGTAGAAATGCGGGAAAAGGAATGACTAAATGGGACATTTTTTAACTAAATCATATGGATTTTGTCCCAAAAGTTCAGGTCGGTAGCTCGTATTTTACTGATGGTCAGGCAGATTAATAGGCTAAACAGAGGAAGCCTTTGTTGCCTTTTCGCTTTTCTGGCGGGTATCCGTAGTATTTCTTAAACATCCGGCTGAAGCTGAACGGGTTTTGGTAGCCGGTGGCCCGGGTTACTTCTTTAATGAGGCAGTTCTGTTCAAGTAGTTGTAAAGCCAGCTTCATTCGAAGTTTAGTGATATGTTCCTTCATACTTATGCCGAATTCCTTTTTATACTCGCGCGCCAGGGTTTTGCGGGTTGAGTTGAATTCGCGGGCGAGCTGGCTTACCTGGCAGGCGGGATCGGTATAGTTGCTTTGGATGAATTCCTTTACGTCATATATTTTTTCCTGGGTGGTTTGGTAATAAAGGAAGTTCCCGCTTTGCAGCTGGGTTTCATAGTGCATCAGCAGCTCCAGTACCAGGTCAAATAAAAACGGCTCAGCAAATGTTTTGAGTTTGGGCATTTTTTGCAACCGGCTGATAATTCGTGTTATTCCAAAGTCGATCTTGCAAAGCGGTAAGGCTTGGCGTTTGTCATCTAAAAACGGCTGTTCACGGATCAGCCTTGCGAGGGTTGGGTAGTTTTTGAGGATCAGAAGCATAAGCTTTTTGTCCAATGCGAAGTTCAATACAAGGTGACGTCCTTTTTCCAGGCCAAGCCGGTATCTGCCGTCGCGTAAATTAAATCCCGCGTATTGTTTGCCTGAAAGCAGCGCTTCCGGTTGGCCTTGTTTATCCAAACCGGCTATTCGCCCCTGTAATAAATAACAGAAGATCAGGACAGGATGCTTTACCTTTGCGTAAACAGTCGCTCTTTTTCTTTCGATGCGATAAGAGCATAGATCCATGAACAGCGTGTGCCCGGGAAGGAATTGCCGGAGGAGGGCTGCTGTGTACGGAAAGTAACAATGTACATCTAATGGAAAATAAGGATGTACAACGAAAGTGGCTGTATCGGCAATAAGGATGCACGATGGGGCCAAAGGTAATGGATTAACTTAAAGTTTCAAAGATTGATTTGCGATGTTTCATCCGGTAGCTTTGCCCGGCATGCTGGATGACCTCACATCGATAAAGCAGTCGATCCAGCAAGGCGGTGGTCAACACCTCGTCACCAAGCACCTCGACCCATTGTTTGGGAGATTTGTTGGTGGTAATGACAAAAGAGGTCTGTTCGTGGAGCTGGTTGATAAAGTGAAAGAATAAATTCGCCTCAGTGCTGCTCTGGGGTGTCATCATCAGGTCATCGATGACAATGAGCTGGGCTTTGCACAATCGCCTGTAATCGGTTTTAGCACGAGCAGAAAGTTCCCGGGCCTTCAGGATATCGACGAGTTCCTGCATGGTGCGGAAGTAGGCGCGATAGCCCTGACCGATAGCCTGGTGGCAAAGTCCGGCTGCCAGCAGCGTTTTACCGGTTCCCGGGGGACCCATCAGGATGATATTAAACTGCTGATCCAGCCAGGAGAGCTCTTTCAGCTGCTGAAGGCGTGCGGGAGGAAGGTTTTCCTGCCCGGTGGTGTCAAACTGCTCCAGGCGATGTCTGGCGGGCAGGTGCGCCGCTTTTTTTCGACGCTCCAGATCCCGCTCCCGGCGCTGATCGATTTCGCTTTCCAGCAGGCGTTGAGCAAATTGCAAGTAGCTGATTCCCTCGCCTGCCGCCTGATCGGCCAGGGCCTCTACCTGGTAGGCCACGGCGCCTAAGCGCAGCAGCTGACACTGTTTCTGAATGGTTTCTACCGTGTTCATGTTGTTTGTTGTTTTAAGGATTCTCGTTAGTTTTCAAAGAAGCGTTCGTAAAAGTTGACGTCACTTTTGGCGGGGAGGATTTCCGCTTTTGTGAGACTGGCGGGATCCAGCAGTTTGATTTTATTTCCAGGGGAACACACCTGGTTTCGCTGGCTGCACGCGTTAAACAAGGCTTTAAAAGCCATGGCACAAAAGAGTTGCTTTTCCTGGCATTCCGAAAGGGCATCCTGTAAGGCTCCGGTATTGCCCGTGGCGGCCAGCTCGCGAATCACCAGCAAATGATCCCGCACGTAGCGGGGTTTGTCCCGCCGGATACGTTCCAGGAAGCCCGTGGCCGCTTCCGGCTGGTCAAACAAAGCGGCTATCTGGGTGATCAATTCGGTGATTTTGGCCGACTTATCCCGCTTATGATCGGTATTGATGATCACATTCCCGTTACCTGGGGGGATCTGATGGCGGCACAATAGTTCCTCCGCAGTGGTGTAGACCAGTAAGGCGTCTCCTTCGCCGATGCGGAGCTTGAGGTAACTATTTTTTCCCCGGTAAGTCCCCTGAGGCACTGAATAGACATTCCCCCTGAAATTGAACGTATTGTTTTTGCGCACCGTACCCATCACCCAATCGCTCAGCAGACTGACCGGGGCCCAGGATTTCAGATGCTGTTTTTCAATTTCCCATTCCTCTGCCGGGATCTTCCCGGTGGTTCCGTGAGTCAAGGCATTCCCGGTGCGCTCCAGCCAGGCGATTCCCTGGATCTGCAGGGTGGGAAGGTCATGATACACCCTGCCATACAGAAAGTTCTTTTTCACGTAACCTACCACGTTCTCTACCTTACCCTTGCTCTGAGGATCCGCTTTGCGACAGAAGTAAAGCCCGAACTGTTGTTCAAAAACATACTGCTTAAAGCCTTGGGTCAACAGCAGATCGCCCAGCCGTTCATCCACCAGGAACAACCTGTCCTGATCGTAAACGATCTCCATGGGCATCCCTCCCAGGTAGGCAAAAGCGGCCTCATGGGCATCGATGGCTTCCTCGGTGGTAAAGGCACGATCCAGGAAATACAGGTATTTCATCCGGCTTCGCGATAGTACCAACGCCAGAAAATAGACCTTCTGTCGCCCGCCCCCAGCCTGTCGCAGTACGCATTGTCCGAAATCCACCTGTGCCTGAAACCCGTAGGGCAGTTCTTCCACCGGAAAGTACTCCCGGACTTTTTCTTCACAAGGAATCCGGTGCTTTCCCCGTACCCACATCACGAAGTTGTACACCGTGCGGGGACCTATGGTGGATGGAAAATCGGCGTGATGCTCTTTCAGCCAATCGTGTACCTGAGCGGTGCTGGCTGAGGGAAGGGTTGTCAGACGTTCTCTTACAAACTCTTCGTAAGGGGCCAGCAGCTTCCTGCGCTCTGTCTGTCCCAGCAGGAAAACCTCGAAGGCTTCCTCGTTCATTTGCGTATAGCGTCTCACCGTCCGGCGGTCAAGGCCTAAATCAGCGGCGATCTTAGAATAACTCTCTCCCGAGGTGTGTCTTTTTTGAATTTCGTGATACATGATCCAGTGATGAATGGTCTTTTTGTCCATCTTTGCAGCAGTTAAGTATTAGTTAAAACTGCCGCGAAACTGGCAACTTTTCAGCGGGGAGCGCGCTCCCCGCTGAAAAAATCGTGCATCCTTATTTTCCGAAATCCGGAAAACTGTGCATTGCTATTTTCCGATTCCTGTACATCGTTGTTTTCCGAAAACTGTACATTGTTATTTTCCGATCACAGCTGCCTGGCCGGCGATGATATATTCGGCCCGGGTATGAGGAATGGGACTACCCAGGTCCTTCGGGAAGCTGTGCGGTCCGGGCATTGTACGGATTGATTTCCCCGGTAAGTTAAATGTATACGGTTCCTCCATATTCAAATCCTGTATACCAAAGTTACGGGGCGATGGAGTGCAATGAAAGTGTCAATATTGCCGGAATTTCTCTTTTCCGTAGGCTTTGCGGATGTTATAGAGTTGCCGGGGCCTGATACCAAGGTAAGAGCCAATGTCTTTCCCGGAAAAGTTTTCTATTATTTCCGGACGAGTGGTTGCCAGGTGGATGTATTTTTCCCTGGCGGATAATCCTCGCAGCAGCATTTTTTCCTCTTCGTTTTCGTGGAGATGTTTTTCCTGGATAAGGCGGATAAATTCTGCGGTTTTAGGATGTTTCCTGAAAAGGTCGCCGATGCCTTGCCGGCAGGTATATACGATGCTGCTGCCGGCATTGAGTACAATCTCCTCCTGGCAGGCATTGCCGGTGAAAAAATTTTCCGGGATGATCCCGGAAGGCGCCGATCTGAACCAGGAGACGACCCTGGTGTCCGCTCGCTTCCGGTAGGCTAAGGCATAGCCTTTTTCGAGGAAGGCGATGTACTGCGCCGGGCTTCCCATGCTGGTAAAACGATGTTTCCTGCTGAAAGATCTGATTTTTATAAATTGGTTTGTTCTCAGTTCATTCTCCAGGGAACTTTCCAAATCGCTAAAGTCTCTTAAATAAGCATATGCTTTTTCGAGGTCGTGTTCCACGGCGATGTGGCTTTGGTTTAAAAATAGGTTTAGTATACAGTATTATTACAATACTTGGTAAACTTATGATAAAGGTAGAAAAAGCCTATAAAAATGCAAAACGATTGATGCAATCTTTTGCGCCCGGGGCTACCCGGTAAAGGCAAGTGAAGTGCAAATAACTTCTAAAACCTTTTAGCAGACGGTTACAATAAAGCGGCGCCAAAAACACCGGCGCTATCGCCCAGTTCAGGTTTCAGGAACCTGGTTTCCAGCCTGGGATTAAAAATGAATTTTTCGACTGATTTAATGCCTTCTGTATAAAGAAGATCGATATTCCCGAGGCCTCCTCCCAGGATGATCAGGTGAGGGTCTACAATATTGATCACGTTGGCGATGGCTTTTCCAAAAAAGTGGTTCATCCGCTGCATGGTGGCGCAGGCATGCTCGAAGCCTTGCCGGTAAAGGGCAACGATCTCTTTGAGCGGAAGCTTTTCCCCGCTGATACAGGCATAATAGCGTTCCAGCGAAGGCCCGGAAAGGATGGTTTCTACGCAGCCGCTTCTTCCGCAGTAGCAGGGGCCGCCGGACTCGTCCAGGAAATTATGGCCCCATTCCCCGGCTATTCCCTGCAGGCCGGTAATGGCTTTTCCATCGATCACGATCCCGCCGCCTACGCCGGTTCCCATGATGACCCCGAAAATTACTTCGGACTCCTGCAGGAAAGGCTTTCCGGCGCCAAGGCAGGCTTCGGCAATGGCAAAGCAATTGGCATCGTTGGCCATTTTTACCGGCAGGCCGGTTACTGCTTCCAGATCGGTTTTAAAGGGTTTGCCGTTCAGCGCGGTGGTGTTGCAGTTCTTCATGGTAAGCGTGGAAGGTTCCAGAACGCCGGGAGTCCCTATTCCGATCCTTTCAGGCTTGAGGCCTGTTTCTTTTTCCAGCGCCGTTATCAGTTTGTTTACCTGCTGAACAATGTGGAGGTAGCCTTCCCCCGCTTCTGTCGGGATCCGGAGGCGGGCAAGCTCCCGTGGATGCTCCCTGCTTTCGATAACTACGCCCTCTATTTTCGTCCCTCCAAGGTCTATACCCCAAAGTGGTTTCATTTACCTTTCCCTCGTGTAGCGGTTAATAATGTCTATGATCACTTTGTTGTCCTGTAGCTGGGGAAGGTAATCAAAGAGTAACTCATATTTTTCAGGATCCATATTCAGCGCATGTTGAAGGGTGTTAAGCGCTTCATTATACTGTCCGTCGCTGAAAAGATAGACGACCAGCCGGTAATACAATTCCGGTGAAGCGGGATTATTCTTAATACCTTCGCTAATAACGGAAATGGCTTTTTCCGTTTCCCGCTGTTCAAAAAGCATCGCGGAAAAGTCCAGCCATATCTCTATGTCAAGGGGGTCGGTTTCGGTCACCTTTGTATAACACCTGCCGGCTTCTTCCATGTTCCCGAGCTTATAATAGGAGTCGCCCATCGCAAACCAGTAATCCGCATTTTCTGCATCCAGGTCAAGGGCTTTGCGGTAAAAGTGCAGCGACTCAAACCAGCGCTCCTCGAAGTCCAGGGTGATACCGATGCCATACCATCCGTCTGCCATATGCGGGTCGAGTTTTACGGCTTTCTTGTAAAATGCACGGGCTTCGTCCATGTTCTCCAGCTTTTCGTAGCACTCGCCGATATTGCAATAGATCTCCGCACCCGGCTGCTCGTACTCAAAGGTTTGCCGGAATACCTGGATGGCTTCGGAATAGCGTTCCATGTTCATGAGCGCGTTCCCCTTGTTGAAGTAAGCCGCGCCAAAATTATCGTTTATAAGAAGCGCGTAATCGTAGGCGTCTATGGCTTTTTCAAAAAGGCCCAGCTTATTAAACGCATTGCCTAGGTTGTACCATGCCGCGTAGGAATAAGGCTCTTCGTCAATGTACTTCTGATAGAAGTCGATGCTTTCTTCCTGGCGGTCAAGAATATCAAAGCAAAAAGCCAATTCGTAAAGCGCTTCCTGGTTTTCCATATCCTTCTCAAGGCAGCGTTTCAGGAACGTGATGGCATCTTCAAACCTGCCCAGGTTCTGATAGGTATAGGCGATCTGGAGATAGATCTCTTCCGACTCATCAGAAAAGATCAGGGCTTTCTGGTAGTTCTCCAGGGCTTTTGCATGCTGCTCCTGCTTATCATAAATACTCCCGCGGATCATGTAAATATCCGGGTTGGAAGGTTCCATGGATTCAGCCCGCTCAAGCAATTCCAGGGCATTTTCCGTTTGATTGGTCAGCAATAAAAGCTGGGCCTGCTTGATCATGAAAACCGGGGCATAGGGGTGCTGGTTAATTGCGTAATCAATTACCTGCAAAGATTTTATCGGATCATTCTTATCAAGATAGTAGTCTATTATATTTTCAAATGCTTCTGTGTCAAAAAAATACTGATCCTTATTCCTGATCATCTCTTCATACCGCTCCACCGAAAATCGCATGTCTTCGGAAGGATCATTTTCAAAGTCATTGAACATGCGTTGGATTTAAATATGTAACTTAGCTTATCTTAAGTTATTTCAATTATTTTTTTAATGAGGCCTTATTTTTTCCACATACTGACAAATGTCATATTAATCAATTGAATTCCAAATCATAAGGGCCACGATGACAAATATACGGATTATGGATGTGAATGTTAGGGAAATATTGAAGGCGCTCGGGATAGCGGAGACAAATCCATCCTGGAGTACCGGGGAAAAATGGGGGACTGCGCCTGATACGGAAGCAAAAGCAGTAGTTTCACCGGTAAACGGGCAGCCGCTTGCAAAAGTTATTTTTGCCAATGCCGGCGGTTACGAGCAGGCGGTGCAGGAAGCGCAAAAGGCCTTTCTCAAATGGAGAACTTTTCCTGCCCCTAAACGGGGCGAAATTGTCCGTCAGATAGGCGATCAGCTGCGTAAGAACAAGGAAAAGCTGGGCGCCCTGGTTTCGCTTGAAATGGGAAAGAGTTTACAGGAGGGTTGGGGCGAGGTACAGGAAATGATTGATATCTGTGACTTTGCCGTAGGGCTTTCAAGACAGCTTTATGGGTTAAGCATGCATTCTGAGCGGCCGCAGCACCGCATGTACGAACAATGGCATCCCCTTGGTATAGTTGGCATTATTTCGGCCTTTAATTTTCCGGTGGCGGTCTGGTCCTGGAATGCAATGATCGCCTGGGTTTGCGGGGATGTCTGCATTTGGAAGCCTTCGGAAAAAACCCCGCTTACCGCTATTGCCTGCCAGAAAATAGCGGCTGACGTATTCAAGAGGAACGGGGTGCCTGAAGGGGTTTCCTGCCTGGTTGCCGGCGGCCGCGAAACCGGTGAATTGCTGGCGAAGGATCCCCGCGTTGCCCTGGTATCGGCCACAGGATCTACCCGGATGGGAAAATCGGTAGCTGCCGTTGTGGGAGCGCGCCTGGGGCGGGTGCTGCTGGAATTGGGTGGGAATAACGCCATTATTATTACCGAAAATGCGGACCTGGATATGGCGCTTACGGGAAGTTTATTCGGCGCGGTGGGTACGGCCGGGCAGCGCTGTACGAGTACGCGCAGGCTTATTATTCACGAAAGTATTTACGAAACATTTAAGGCGCGCCTGGCCGGGGCTTACCGGCAGCTGAAAATAGGCAATCCCCTTGATCAGCAGAACCATGTGGGGCCGCTGATTGATAAAGATGCCGTGCAGGGATACCTGGACGCGATAGAAAAAGCGAAAGCCGAAGGTGGAAAAATCCTGGTGGAAGGAGGCGTACTCGAGGGCGAAGGATATGCGTCAGGCTGCTATGTGAGGCCCTGTATTATTGAAACGGAAAAAGATATGGAGATCGTGCAGCAGGAAACTTTTGCACCTATTCTTTATCTTTTGCGATACGGCAGCCTGGACGAAGCCATTGCGATTCAGAACGGCGTTCCCCAGGGCCTGTCCTCTGCTATTATGACCACAAACCTGCGGGAAGTCGAGCTTTACCTGTCCGCGGCTGGTTCCGATTGCGGCATTGCGAATGTCAATATTGGTACGTCGGGCGCTGAAATAGGCGGCGCTTTCGGCGGAGAAAAAGAGACCGGCGGCGGAAGGGAGTCCGGGTCGGATGCCTGGAAAACATATATGCGCCGGCAAACCAATACAATCAATTACGGAGCTGAGCTGCCGCTGGCGCAGGGTATCCGATTTGACCTCTGATCTCAAAAACCCTGAACTATTCTGTTTTATATGGTAAATTTTTACAATAAGAATTATAAGATCCTGATAGCTGACGATCACCTGGTGGTGCAACAGGGCATGCGCGCGATTATCAAGGATTTTCTTCCGCAGGCGGGTATTCTGCTTGCCGGTTCACTTGACGATGCACTTTCCTTACTGAAAGCCCAGGAATTCGATCTCCTGATCCTGGACATCAACATTCCCGGCGGTAACAGTTTCCAGATGATCGATCAGGTCAGGGGAGTCCGCCCGGACACCCGGATCCTGCTTTTTTCGGCCTATGATGAACGGGTATACGGTTTAAGGTACCTGAAAACAGGCATTGACGGTTATCTTCAGAAAAGTTCTTCCGAAAGAGAAACCCGGAATGCGATAATGAAGGTCCTGACGGAAGGAAGGTACATCAGTTCCCAGGTCCAGGATCTTCTTCTGGACAATTATCCTCATTTTAGGATTGACCGCCTTTCAACCTTGTCCAACAGGGAGTTGGAAATAGCCCGCCTATTGATCAACGGCGAACGGACAAGCGGCATCGCCGATAAACTGGAGCTGAAATTATCCACCGTAAGCACCTATAAGAACCGCATTTTTGAAAAGCTGAACGTCGCCAATATATCCGAATTGATCGAAGAATTCCGGCTGGACCTGCAACAGGCCGGTGAATGATGCCGGCCGGCTTCTTAGCTGAGCGAAGCCATGCAGGCATGGATAAGCAGGCGTGAGTAAAGTTTTTAAATTACCAAGAAATTCTACCTCCGAATAGAATTAATTCTACAATGTGATAAAAGTATATCATCTATTTTTGTATTGTCAACTATATGTTTAACAATTTGCTTACTTGATATTCTATAAATGGTTGAGGTCTATTATTGTAACTCACTATTTGCTGATATAGCTTTGTTCCTCTTCGGCCGGTCTTGCCGAAAAGGCAATTACCCCGTAAATGATTTAAACCGTAGTCTCTATGCTTAACAGATCTACACTCTTAGGAAAATTTTTTCGTTTTATGAGCCCGCTTTTTCTGCTGATCCTTTTTTCAGCAGTTCAAAGCCGCGGCCAGAGCAGCATTACATTTGACACGCAGTACTGGTTTGCGGCGCCTTATACCACACAGGCGTATTGGCCGGGTACGGCGTTCAGGATCTCGGCCTTTGATAGCCCGGCTACGGTAACCATCAGTATTCCGCTTAACGGCGGCTTCACACCTAAAACGGTGGTGGTACCTGCCAATAGTACACAAACGGTGACCTTAACCAACACCGAGATAGGTCAGGTTATCAATACAACCGGCAACGGGAATATGCCTACAGGGATCCTGATAGAAACGGATGCAAAAATATCCGTGTATTATGAGCCCGGCGGCGGAAGCCAAAGCCCGGATCTGATCGCCTTAAAGGGAAGCGAAGCGCTCGGCACGGAATTTATAGTGCCAATGCAGCAGGAATCGTCCGTAAGGGCGGACGCTGAAGGTCAGCAGGGATTTGTAGTAGTAGCTACCGAAGATAATACAAGCGTTACGATTACGCCAAAGGCCGAAATTACGGGTCGGCCTGCCGGCGCTCCCTTTACCATTAATTTGAACCGGGGTGAAACCTATTTCGGGCAGACGCCCGGCATAGCGCCGGGACTATCAGGAACGACCGTAAATTCTGACAAGCCGGTTACCGTGACCATTTTTTCGGAGCTGATGCGCTACGGAGCAACTGCCGCCGACCTGGGAAGTGAGCAACTGGTCCCTGTCAGCAGTCTCGGAACTACTTACCTGGTAGTGAAGGGCTACCGAAGCGCCACCGACATCGTTTATTTCACAGCGGTTGAGGATGCTACAACGATATCCGTTGATGGCACGCAGGTAGCAACGCTCAATGCCACCGATACGTATGAATTGCAAACCGGCGGTACTGCCGCGTTTTATGTAGAAACGAGCAAGCCGGTGACGGCCCTTCAGCTGTCAGGCGTAGCCGGGGAACAATCCTTCAGCCTGCTCCCACCGCTTTCCTCCTGCAACGGTTCCAATGTTGTCAGTGTAGTTCGGGCCAATAACGGGGAGTTTTATGTGAATATCGTTTCACCCGTAACTTCGGGTTTTTTGGTAAACGGGGACGCGGGCCTTCTGGCCGCACCGGCGTTTACATCAGCTGGAACCAGCGGATGGCATTATGCCCGCATAGAGGTGCCTCCAGCCCTGGTTGGCGCCGGGAATCCTGTCATTGTCAGCAATACGGATCCGGGCGTCAAATTCCAGATGGGCGTATTCCATACGAATAACGGCGGCGCCAGGTATGGCTATTTCTCCAGTTACAGCGGGATCACCATTAATTTCAACCAGGCAGCTGCCCAGCTTTGCGAGGGAGAATCGGTGACTTTTACACCATCCGTGCTTAGTACGGAACCGGTTGTTTCTTATTCCTGGACAGGTCCCGGCGGCTTCACTTCTTCAGAAGCGAGCCTTATTCTTCAAAACGTGACACTTGCCCAGGCGGGCGATTATATATTGGAAGTAACAACTGCCTCCTGTACTTCGCAGGCTACTGTGACGCTGGACGTAGAGGAACGGCCGGATGCGCCCGTCAGCGGTGGGAACCAGTACGTTTGTGCCGAAGATCCTGTTCAAACCCTCACAGCAACGGCTACCGCTGCAGCGGGTTCCACCATAACATGGTACGATGCACCCACCGGCGGGAACGTCGTGCCGGATCCAAGCCTTGCTTCAGTAGGTTCGGTTACTTACTATGCTGAAGCAAACAACGGGTCATGTTCCAGCAGTAACCGCACACCCGTTTCGTTAGTCATTGAAGCCGGCCCGGATATCAATCCCCTGGCAGATCAGGTCGCCTGCGGGGCCTATGAGCTTCCGCCGATCACCGGCACCGCCCTGAGTGGGAATGAAGCCTATTTCACAGGACCGGGCGGCACGGGGACCAGGTACGAGCCCGGTGACCTGATCACGGCTGCCGGCGCCAACCAGTTGTATATTTATGATAAGGCGGCGTCCGTGGCTAACTGCGCGGGAAGCCTTACCGTTACGGGCAATACAACGCTTCCACCTGATCATCCGCTATACATTCAGACACATCCTCCCTATCCGGGAACCGTTGACGCGGCATTCTGGGAGGGGACGGCAAACCAGCTCATCCAGCATGGCGCATCATCTTATGAGCAGGTTTATCATATGATAGCCGGTGATGTTAGTCTTGGCAACACAGCCGACTGTTTTGGTACGGAAGTAAAGATTGAAGCAAGCGTTACCATTACCAACCTGGGGCCGGGCAATGCCCTCGGTTATCCCGGCAGGTTGGCGATCGCGAATAAAACCACCGGGGAATATTTATACCTGGCCTCCCTGCCGGTTAACTTCCCGGCGAATGCCTCTGCAAGCCCGGTTGTATCCGGAGTGGTTCCGCTGGCAGATCTCTTGGCGGGTAATATTGTTATCCTTATAGCATTGGAAACAAGCCAGCTGAACATCGTAAAAAACTGGGAGCTTTCCAATTTTGAAGCTTCATACACCTTTATCCCGGAAAACACGGTAGGTTGCGCCGATGAAGAACCTTTTACTGTAACCATTGGCGCCGCTCTTCCGGCGCCCATTAGCGGCGGTGACCAGGAAGAAACCGCAACCGGGCAGACCCTTACCGCTACTGCGGCGCTTCCGGCGACAGCTCCGGCTGGTTCAACCATTGTATGGTACGATGCTCCAACCGGCGGAAATGTAGTGGCCGATCCTTCTCTAAGCACAAATGGATCTGTTACCTATTATGCCGAAATACAAGCAGGCGATTGCCGCGGACCCCGGACAGCGGTAAAACTTACCCTTACACCGCTTCTTCCTGAAGTCTGCGGTAACGGCATTGACGATGACGGCAACGGCGTGGCCGATTGCGATGACCCGGCCTGTAATCCTTATGCGAATTATTTCGCCAATGGCAGCATGGAACGGTATACCCAATGTCCGAATTACAGCAGTCTGGGTACGCTGGAATATGTGGTCTCCTGGAAAACCAGCCAGCCAGCCTCGACCGGCGATACTGGCGGGCAGTTGATGGTTAACGATCCTGCTGCCGGCTGTGTTTCCCCAAGACCCGCAGGCAGCTGGACTGCCAGTACTGATCTCCCTGCCGGATCGGACGGGGTAGCCTGGGGAGGCATGCACGGCGGGGCGGTGAATCAGCCCCGGGAAGATTTCCAGAACACATTGGTGGCGCCTTTGCCGGCAGGTACATATACATTCACCTTTTCAGCTGGTTATCTCATGCAGAGCCCATATACCGGTGCGGGCCGGTTCAGGTTCTATGGCGTACAGCCGGGTGAGGCTGATTTCACGACGGCTCATCCGCTGGGATATTCTCCCATGATCACCAACGAGATCTCAGCCAGCAATCCAGCCTGGAAAGAATATAGTTTCACGTTTACCTCTACGGAGACCTATGACCGTATTTATATCGTGGCCTATTCTGGCCCTACAGCCCGGTCTTTTATGGTTTTCGACGGATTCAGCATGTCCTACAACGCACCGGAGATTGATTTCCAAAGCCAGCTGGCAACCTGCGTGGGCAGCGCCATCCTGGAAGTGACCAATCCTGATGCCGCCTGGGCCAGCTACCAATGGTACCTGGATGGGGCGCCCATTTCAGGAGCGACCGGGACCACCTACCAGCCGGCGGCAGGGCAGAGCGGAATGTATACCGTGCGGGCAGTAATGGCCGGGGATTGTCTGACGGCTGCATCCCCGGGTATCGAGGTGAGCGCCGATTGCCCCGTACCGTTTGTATGTAACGGTTCGGCTTACCTGGTAAGTACGCCGGGAGGAGGAGTACCGTCTACGCTGTCCATTGTGGCAGCCAATAATCCCAAGAACGTATTTGCTACGTTGGCTCCTTCGATACCAGGCGGATACAATGCGATCGGCTATAATTTCGAGGATAACCTGATCTACGGATTTGTAAGCAGCCCTGACGACCCCGAAATTGTCAATGAAATTGTGCAAATCGACGGCGAGGGGACAGTGCGGCGATTAGGGAGGCCTACGAGTACCCAGGTGGGCCGTGGAATGGAAACATGGACGACCGACCCAAGTGTTAATCCAAATGGCGCCCGTATTAATGGCGCGCCGGGAGTCGTGGGGCTGGATAATAAGTTTTATGCAATGGTGCAAGCGAACGGAAGCGGTATGCACCTGGCCACGGTTGACCTTACGTCAATGACCTATACAACGATACCGCTGAACGGCGACTACCTTTCGGCTGATTTGGCTTTTTCGCCCTTTGATGGTATGTTGTACGGACTTGCGGGAGCTAATCAACTTATCCGCACCAATCCGGCCACCGGCGATCAGCAAGTGGTGCCTCCAGCCTCCGGTTCCGTGCCAGCTGCCGGAGCGGGCGGCGCATGGAACGACGTGCAGGGCCGCGTTTATTTTTACGCCAACGGGGGCACACCTGCTCAGGGCGGACAACGGCTGTACCGTTATAATCCTGCAAACGGAGCGTTTGTCAATGTAACTGACGTAACTAGTTTCCCCGGTTTTGATGCAACCGCCTGTTTCCCGACAAGCCTGGAGAAAACAGTATTGAAGCCTGCAGGCGGCATCAATCCCGGCGACGTAGTGCAGGTGCAGTTCAGCATTTATAACAACCAGATGCTGCCGATGACCTACGATTTCGAAGACATCCTTACTTCTTCCGATTTGAGCTGGGTGGCTGACGCTGTGGTCCCGGCCAGCCCTGGCGGAGGAATCGTAACGCTATCAGGTCAAACCCTAAGCATTTCGGATATTACGGTACCGCCTTCCGCGGCAAATGGCCCATTGACATTTACCGTTTCGATAAAGGTAGCCGATAACGCCACCTATGAGAGTTGCTATACCAACCAGGCTACCATCACTCAGGGCGGAATGACCATTCTTAGTGATGACCCCACTACGGTAACGGAAGACGATCCTACGGAATTCTGCCTGAATCCTTGTACCGTGCTGCTTACCATCGGGCAGTTAACCTGTGACCCGGCTGATGGCACCTACAGCGTCAGCTATGTCAGCAACGGCGATGTTACCGCCACCGCCGGAACGGTGGATGCGGCGAATAATATGATCACCGGAATTCCATTGGGAACCGGTATTACAGTAACCTCCAGCTGCAGCGGTTCGTCGGTTACAGCACAGGTTGCCGGTTTGGCCACCTGCCCGGATGACTGTGTGATGCCTGACCTTACGCTGGGCCAGCCGCTATGCGGAACGGGTAATACTTATACGGTTAGCTATAGTGAATCTACCGGCGCTGCCATTATGGTAACCGGCGGTACTGATAACGGTGACGGAACCATTACGGGAACCATCGGAACGGCGATTACGGTAATGGCAAGCAATGGGAACTGTACTTCAACGCTGACGGTCACCAGCCCTGTCGGATGCGACGTCCCCTGTAAGAATCCGTCCATCAGCATTGGAGGGACACAGTGTGCTTCCGATGGTTCAGCTACCTACGAGGTAGTATTCACGGTGCTGCCGGACGCAGTCGTAACAAGCGATCAGGGAACCGTTGATATAGCTAACGGCATTATTACCGGCATTCCGCTGGGTACGCCGGCTACCCTTACAGTAAGCTACCAAAACTGCCCGGACCTGGTGATCGTCGTTCCGTCCAGCAAATGCACGCGCGATTTCAGTGCCAGCAAAACGGTAACCGATGCCAGCGGGGATAGCCAGGCCCAGGCGGGCGAAGAACTCACATATACTATCAGTATTGCGAATACGGGAGATGTTAACCTGACGGGACTTACGGTTAATGACGTGATCCCTGCCGGCACTAACTACGTGGATAACAGCGCAGATAATGGAGGAATATTCAATGCGGCAGGAAATGCCCTGGACTGGACGGTGAATGTACCTGTTGGGACAACGCTTGATCTTACCTTCAAAGTTACGGTAGACGAAAATCTTACCGGCATCGCAGAAATAGCCAATAAGGCCACGGTAACTGATCCGGAAAACCCGGATAATCCTGAAGAACCGGAAAGCCCGCCGGTACCGACTGATCCTCAACGTGATTTTGATTCGGAAAAATCCGTAACGGATGCCAGCGGCGATGACAAGGCCCAGGCGGGCGAAGAGCTGACTTATACGATCTCCATTGAGAATACGGGTGATATTGACCTGACCGGCATGACGATCAGCGATCCCATCCCCGCCGGCACAAGTTACCTCGACGGCAGCGCGGATAACGGCGGTGTGTACACGGCAGCTACCGGCAGCCTTGACTGGACCGTGGATATTCCCTACGGCGAAACGCTCATTATCACCTTCAAGGTAACAGTAGGCGATAACCTGACGGGAGTCACCGAAATAGCCAATAAGGCCACGGTAACCGATCCGGAAGACCCGGGTAACCCCGAAGAACCGGAAAGCCCGCCGGTACCGACTGACCCGGTACGCGATTTCGATTCACAGAAATCGGTAACGGATGCCAGCGGTGACGGCAAGGCCCAGGCCGGCGAAGAGCTGACGTACACTATTTCCATCGAAAATACAGGTGATATTGAACTCACCGGCATGACGATCAGCGATCCCATACCCGCCGGAACAAGCTACCTCGACGGCAGCGCCGATAACGGCGGCGTGTACACGGCAGCTACCGGCAGCCTTGACTGGACCGTGGATATTCCCTACGGCGAAACGCTCAATATCACCTTCAAGGTAACAGTAGGCGATAACCTGACGGGAGTCATCGAAATAGCCAATAAGGCCACGGTAACCGATCCGGAAGACCCGGGTAACCCCGAAGAACCGGAAAGCCCGCCGGTGCCTACTGACCCGGTGCGTGACTTCGATTCACAGAAATCGGTAACGGATGCCAGCGGCGACGGTAAGGCCCAGGCCGGCGAAGAGCTGACCTATACGATCGCCATCGAGAACACGGGAGATACTGAACTCACCGGAATGACGATCAGCGATCCCATACCTGCCGGCACGAGCTACCTTGATGGCAGCGCGGATAACGGCGGGGTGTACACGGCGGCTACAGGAAGCCTTGACTGGACCGTGGATATTCCCTACGGCGAAACGCTCAATATCACGTTCAAAGTAACGGTAAATGAGAACCTTACCGGCATCGCGGAAATAGCCAACAAGGCCAAAGTAACTGATCCGGAAAACCCGGATAAGCCGGAAGAACCGGAAACTCCGCCGGTACCTGTTGAGGAGGTACGCGACTTTGATTCGCAGAAATCGGTGACGGATGCCAGCGGCGATGGCAAGGCCCAGGCCAGTGAAGAGCTGACCTATACGATCTCGATCACCAATACAGGCAATGTGAACCTGACCGGGATGACGATCAGCGATCCCATACCTGCCGGCACGAGCTATCTTGACGGCAGCGCCACGCACGAAGGAATATACGATACCGAAAACGGCCGCCTTGACTGGACCGTAGATATTCCCTACGGCGAAACGCTCAATATCACCTTTAAGGTAACGGTAAATGATAACCTGACAGGCATCAGCGGAATTGCCAATAAGGCCAGGGTAACCGATCCGGAAAACCCGGATAAGCCTGAAGAGCCTGAAACACCGCCAGTGCCTGTAGATCGGGTACGGGATTTTGAAACCAGCAAAACAGTGGCCGATGCCGGCGGTGACGGAAATGCCCGTGCAGGTGAGGAAATGACCTATACCATTACCGTAGAAAATACCGGTAATGTGGATCTGACCGGCTTTATTATTACTGACGCCGTGCCTGAGAATACGGAATACGTGGAAGGCAGCGCCGATAATGACGGTACGTTTGAAAATAACGGATTAAGCTGGACGGTGGCTATTCCATTCGGCGAAAGCAAAAGTGTGAGCTTCAAGGTGACAGTAGCAGGCAACCTGACCGGCATTGACCAGATTGCCAATACCGCCACGGTGAAAGATCCTGAAAACCCGGATGATCCTAAAGAACCCAGTTCGCCGGATGTGCCTGTATTCATTCCTGACCCTATCGCGAATGATGACGAAGGGGAAGTGGAAACCGGAGATGAAGTCATTATTACGATCATGGACAATGACGAAACGGATGGATCGCCGCTTGACCCCGCTTCTGTAGAGATCATTGACGAGCCGCTGCACGGAACGCTCACAGTCAACCCGGACGGCACCATCACTTATACGCCTGATCCTGATTTCGCCGGGGAAGATGCCTTCACGTACCGCGTGCAGGACGAGGACGGCAACTGGAGTAACGTGGCAATCGTGGATATTACGGTGAAAGCGCGGCCGCTGAGCATTCCCAACTTGTTCACCCCGAACGGCGACGGCCGCAACGATACGTTTGTGATCCCCGGGCTGGAAGGCTTCCCGGATAATGAGCTGTTCATTGTTAACCGCTGGGGCAACGAAGTATTCCGCCAGGTGAATTATAAGAATACCTGGACCGGCGAAGGGCTGAATGAGGGCACTTATTACTATATACTCCGGATAAGGGATGCCGCCGGGAAGGAAGAAGTGTACAAAGGGTATATCACGCTGGTCAGAACATTTGCACGATGAGGATTAATTTAATGAACACCGCATTTAAATCAATCAAGATGATGAAACGGAATATATTTATAGCATTCTTCCTGTTCCAGGGATTTGCGGCCCTTGCCCAGCAGAGCGCTCAATATAGCCAGTACATGTTTAACGGCATTTATATCAACCCCGCCTACGCAGGCTATAAGGAGCAGCTGCATGTACACGGGTTTTACCGCAACCAATGGACAGGGATCGAGGGAGCGCCCGAAAGCATGTCGCTGGCGGTGGATGCCATCGCGAATGAAGGAAACGTGGGCCTGGCATTCCAGCTTGCGAGCGATAAGCTGGGCGCGCAAAGCAATTTGTCCGCTTATCTTGATTATGCTTACCGGCTCAGGACCAGCGAAGACGGCTCTTCGCGGCTTGCTTTCGGGCTGGGCATCGGGCTGGTGCAGCTGGGGCTGGACGGATCCATGCTGAACCCGAATACTCCTGAACCGGAGCAGCCTACCGGCATGATCCGGAATATTCTTCCCGATGCAAGGGCCGGCGTTTTCTATTCCAACGATCGCTGGTACGCCGGTTTTTCGGTGGAAAACCTGATCTCCGCCCATGTGAAGATGCAGGATCATCAGTATATTCCGAAACCGAAGCACCATTATTACCTTACCGCCGGCGTGCTGCTGCCGGTTTCCCAGCAGGTGCAGTTCAAACCTTCCTTCCTCCTGAAGGATGACAGGGGAGGGCCCACCAGCCTTGATTTGAATACTTTCGTGCTGCTGGCCGAAAGGCTTTGGGTGGGCGCTTCTTACCGGACTGCTGTGGGCCTTTACGATAAAAGCTATCTCCAGGGCGACCTGTATAAAAGCAATTCCATTGTGTTTATGGCGGAAGTTTTCGCTACCCCATCGCTGCATATAGGTTATGCTTATGATTATTCCTTGGAGCCTTTACAGGGTTTAAGCGGGGGCACGCACGAAATATCCCTTGGCTACTACTTTAAACTGAAAGATACCAGAATGTTAAACCCCAGATATTTTTAAGGATGATGAACATGAGAAAGCAATTACTCCCGCTAGTCTTCACCGCCGTCATCCTGGCCTCGTATACGGATGTAAAGGCGCAGTATGTACTTAAAGAGGCTGACGAACATTATGAATTGTTCGATTATACGATGGCCATTGAACTTTATAAAAAGGCGCTGGATAAGAAGGAAACCTTTCATGCTACCGAACGGCTGGCGGAATGTTACCGGCTTACCCGTTCCTATGCCGAAGCGGAGAATTGGTATGCGCAGGTTGTCGCGTTCCCGGAACATGAAGCTGTTCATGTATTTCGTTATGCGGAGTTACTGCAGAATAACCGGAAATATGCCGAAGCGAAGGAGCAGTATGAACGGTATGCGGCTATGCCCGTAGAAACGAACGAAGCCTTATTACAGGCGCGGATTGCTTCCTGCGATTCCGCACTGGTTTGGTTGGATAACCCAGGCCCGGCAGAAGTCACCGCGAAACCGGAATTGAATACGGAATATTCCGACTGGGGCGCCGTTCCCTATAAGGACATGCTGTTGTTTGCTTCTGACAGGGAAGCCGCGGAAGAAGTGGCGGAAACGGTTAGCCGACGGCCTTTTCTCAGGTTTGACAGGGGTAAAAGTCCTAACCGGAAGATATACGGATGGACAGGCCATAAATATTACAGGTTATACCAATCGGCCGGCGGAAGCGTAGAGCGCTTTCCCATCCAGGCGAATACCGATTATCATATCTGCGCCGTGAGCGCGACCGCCGGCGGCGAAGAACTTTTCTTTGCCCTGACCCGCCTTCCCGAAAAGCTGGGGAAAACAAAGCGGGGAGTGCCCAGCACCATTACCATCGAGATTTATTCTGTTAAAAAGGAAGGCGAAAACTGGTCGGACCCCGTTCCTTTCCGATACAATAACGGGCTGAACTGGTCGGTAAGCGACCCTTATATCAGCTCTGACGGGCAAACTCTGTATTTTGTCTCCGACATGGAAGGCGGGCTGGGCGGAACGGATATTTACGTGTGCCGCCGTATGGATGACGGTTCCTGGGGAGAGGCGGAAAACCTGGGTCCGGAGATCAATACCGCCGCCGATGAACGTACCCCGGCCCTTGACCAGGAAGGCAACCTGTATTTTTCTTCGAAAGGGCATGCCGGCATGGGCGGCCTGGATATTTTCCATGCAAGTGCGTCCGGCAATTCTTTTGCTTCGCCCCGGAACATGGGATACCCGGTCAATTCTTCTCACGATGACCTTACCTTCCGTTACTTTACCGAGGAAACCGGTTACCTCACATCCGATCGCAGGGAGGGCCGCGGAGATGATGATATCTACTACTTCACGATAAAAAAAGTGCTTCATTTTGCCCTGGAAGGCCAGGTTCTCACGCTTAGGACTAAAGAACCGCTGGCCGGCGCCAAAGTGATCCTTACCAACCTGGATACCCGGGAAGAGTTCACTACCCGGACGGACGCCGACGGTAACTATCGCTTTGAGCTGGCGCCGGATGCCCGGTACAGGGTACGGGCGGAAATGGATGAATACCAGTTACACAAGGCGGAAGATGCCTTCACGGCCGGCCTTGAAGCCTCAACAACGCTGGAGCGGGACCTGTTCCTGGAGTCATTGTACCCCGGGCAAACCTTTGTCCTGGAGAATATCTACTACGACTTTGATAAATCCAATATACGGGAGGATGCCGCCCTTGAACTGGATAAGCTGGTAGCCCTGCTGAAGGAATACCCGACCATTTCCATTGAACTCAGCTCCCATACCGATTCGAGGGGAAGCGATTCCTATAATATGGCCTTGTCCCAGAGAAGGGCTGAATCGGCTGTTGCTTACCTGGTTGAAAAGGGCATAGCCGCCGAACGGTTAGAAGCCCGGGGCTACGGCGAAACCCGCCTGGTCAACAAATGTTCAAATGGCGTTGCTTGTTCTGTGGAGGCGCACCAGCTAAACCGGAGAACCGAATTCACCATTCTGAAGAAATAGCCAAACGACAGATCCTGGCCTCAACGGGTCATGACGGTAAAGAGCTGCTCCTTAAAAGAGTGGTTCTTTACGTTTTACGAATTAAATTTAATGACGTATATGTCATTAATCCGTGCGATCATATTAGTATGTTTGCTTTTGCACCAATGCACCTCTTATGGATACTATAAAAAGACATGAAAGTATTGATCGCAGACGACCATGGGATCATCCGGCTCGGAGTTAGCCAGATCATCAAAGAAATCGACCCCGGAAGCACCATACATGAGGCTGAAGATTTCGATGAAACGATCCGTTTATTAAATGCACATATAATTGACCTGCTCATCCTGGATATTAATATCCCCGGAGGTAATAATTTCCAGATGATCAGCACTGTTAAGTCAAAACAGCCCGATATAAAGGTCCTGGTTTTTTCTGCCTTCAGCGAAGAATTGTATGCCACCAGGTATTTTAAAGCCGGCGCGGACGGCTACCTGCAGAAGGATACATCTCCCGTGGAAGTTAAGAGCGCGGTAAACACGATCCTTTCCGGAAAACATTATATGAGTCAGAATATAAGGGAATATTTCCTGCAGGGAATGATCAGGAAGGAAGTGAATATGAACAACCCGCTGGCGGAACTCTCAGACCGGGAAACGGAAGTAGCCAGGATGCTCGTCATGGGTATCAGCCAGACGGCGATCGCTGAGAAGCTGAATCTTCATACTTCTACCGTGGGTACGCATAAATACCGGATATTTGAAAAACTTGCCGTTTCCAATATCGCGGAGCTGATAGAAAAGTACAGGATCTATGATTATTCCTGACCGGCAGGGCTGCTTATAGTGTGAGTTCAATCCGGGTTCCCTGTTCTCTTTTTGCAATAAACAGCTTTCCGTCTATCATGTCCAGCAGTTCAATGACGATGGTCAGCCCAAGCCCTTTATGCGACAGGTCGGTTTCAGGTTCCGCGTTCATTGCTTTAAAGTTATTGCACCAATCCATCATTTCGGAGGATATGCCCTTGCCCGTGTCTTCAAGGATGATCTTCAGCTGTCCGTTGGTTTGCACACTTGAAAAGCGGATTTGTCCCGAACGGGTGAATTTAATGGCGTTATCCAACAGGTTGTGAATGACAATACCCAGCAGCTGCCCGTTGGTGCGAAGGGAAATTGAACAGTCTACATCATTATGGATCTTGTTTCCCTTTGATTCGGCCATTTCCGAAAAAATATCGATCTTTTCGTTGATGAGGCCGCGCAGGTTGACCGGGCCGTTGTTCAGCCTGGCGCCGGCCATGTTCACCTTCATATAACGGACCAGGTTTTCCGTAAAGTGAAAAACCCGGGATGAAGACCTGTAGATCCTCTCCAAATCATCTTCCACGTTTCCATCGCGGGCAGGGAAGTTTTCATGTAAGGCTTTGGCAGCCATGACAAGATATTGGAGCGGGCTTTTAATGTCATGCGTAATCGCGGCGAGCAGCCGCTGCTGCATATAATTCTGCTGCCGGAGTTTGTCCTTCGAGGCTTGTTCGGCAAAAATAGTTTCTTTTAATTTCAGGGTGCGTTCGGCAATCCGCCTTTCAAGTTCCTCATTCTGCCGTTTGATATTGTTCAGGCGAAAACGGATATAGAGCAGTACAAGTAAGAAAGCGCCAAGGACTACCAGTAATTTGAACCACCAGGTTTCGTAAAACACAGGAGGAATAATTATTACCAGCTGTTTCTCTGTGTAGCCGGCGGCATCAAATCCTTTTTGTTTTCGAATTGTCAGCCTGTAAGTGCCGGATGGCATTGAGGAGAAGGAGATCATATTGCCGCTTTCGACGTCCAGCCAGTCATTGGAGCCGGAAGGGCCTTTCAATTGGTATTTAAATGAAAGATTATAGGGGTTTCCGAAATAGGGCGTAGTAAAGAATATTTGCATCCTGTTGAAATGCGATTTTAGATTTAACGTATCTTCCGCGGCCCTGACAATACTGTCTATTTCAATTTTTGTAATATAAATATCATTCAGCGGAAGCTCTGCCCGGACATCCCCCGGCCTGAACCATACCATTCCGTTAAGGGAGGGAAAGGAGAAATAGCCGTTCTCAAGGGCTAATCCACAGGGTTGGCACCCGCCGTTGAACTCGTTGGTGTTGAAGCCAGCCTCTTTGCCGTAGTAGACATAAAATACCTTATCCGACTTTCCATCAGCAAAGTCCACCAAATCTTTTTTTGTTGTCTGGAACAGGCCGCGGTTGGTGGTTATCCAAAAATACCCCTGCTCATCCTCCAATATACAGTGCGAACTTGCCAGGTAGCCATGTTTATCAAGGGGGAAATTAGTGAGCTTTCCGTCTCTGTAAAGATATATGCCGCTTTCGGCGGTAGTAAGCCAGAGCTGATCCGGTTCCGGGAGATAGATACTCCTGATATATTTTGATTCGAGCCCCCCGACAGAATCCAGCTTCATTTCAGGAAGAAGCAGCCTGTACAATCCTGATTTGGTACCCACCCATAAATTGCCGTCAGCATCCTCTTTCATATAGGTGATTTCACTGCTGACCGGAAGAATATGCCGCACTTCCTTTTCCAATGTATCTAAATAATAAAGACCGTTGCTGACGGTTCCAATCCAAATGCCGCCGTTCCGGTCTCTGTACAGTTGAGCGGTATAATCAGGCAGAATAAACTTCTTTAACAGCCGGCCATCGGGTGATAATTTCGAAACCTGATACAGTTTTTTTCGCCAGATATTACCCGCGGGGTCAGTTATAATACTGTGACTGTCGCCGTGACGGGCAACCAGGGGCAGGTATCCCGCGAAACCTTCCAAACCAAAAATAGTCCCTTTGTCCGTCAATACTTTGTTTTCAGGATAAGCTGTCTGGGCATAAAAGGCAGCGCCGCCGGGACCGTCTTTCCCCGCAGTAAGAGTAAGGAAGCCTCTTCGTTTTATCACAAATAAGCCTTTTGTCTGGCTGCCCAGGAAAAGCCGCTCGTTTTTCCTGTCATAGTGAACCGAATACACGTTATTTAGGTTGAAATCAAAATCCGGAAGGATCAACCGGGTATGCAGCCGCCCTCCGGACCGTTCTTCCAGAAGGTAAAGGCATTTGTTCAGGTAAAGGAATACATCGCCGGATACCACATTCCAATACAGCGCCGCCTGCTTTTCACGATAAGCAGCATTGTAAATGATATCGCCTTCAAGCGGAGAGGTTAGCAAGGTATCCCGACGTATGACCGTTATCGCGGCGTCATTATCCAGGTAATATAGTTGCTCGCCGATCGTAAAAAAATGCAGGTAGTTCTCGTTTTGAAAGGGAACATGCCATTGTTCCTGCCCCTTCTCATAATACCGTACAGTATCGGCATCCGCTAAGAAGTATCGATGAGGGCCCAGCGGAAGCTGGTAGTGTATGTTTTTTGTGATAAATTCAGCATACATATTCGGCATCCCAATTGAACGGTAGGCGATAACGGAGTCACCCGGCCTGATAGCAAAAGATGAGTAGCTTTTATTAATCTTCGGAAGCAGCGATACTTTTGACTCTGCGATGCGAATAAGCCGGTAGTCTTCAGCAACGGCATACAAGTTCCCGCTTTTCAGCCCGCGGATCATTTCCCGGATCCTGTTGGATTTAACCGGTAGCTGTTTGCTCGTATAAATATTAAAATCCCTTCCGTCAAAACGTACCAGCCCCCCTTCTGTAGCCATCCAGATAAAGCCATTTGCATCCTGCGCAATGGATTTTACACTGTTCTGCGGCAATCCATTTTCACTGGTAAAATGCTGAATATAAAAGGAACTGCTATCGGGACCGGGTGCCGAGCTTACTGTCCGCGTGAGCAGTACGAGCGTAAAAAGAATACAATGCGTAATCGTAAAAAATTTTGTCATAGTGGAAAATAAGAGTGTTTAAAATTATCACATTGCTAAACATAAACCTAATGTTCGGTTGGCTTTGATTTTATAAGTTTTCCATGTAGTAATTTTACTATAAACCTTTTCAATTATTTCTATAGCGAATTCCAAACTTTACTATACTGTGAACGAATTGTTATTCAGAAATTTAGATGACCAGAATAGATTAACTAAACGGAACATATGCAATGAAGGAAATTCTACTTAACTTATTTCAAATTTTTAACAGCTCGGCCGGCCAGGCCTTAAATAAAACGGCAGAGGCCCTGGCCGGACCGGAATGGCTGAACGAGAAAAAGCACCAGCTATTCCTGAACCCGGAAGAGATCTTTTTTAGCGAAGAGTGGATAAAGTTGATGGATGGCGATTCGGAAACCTATATAGACTGGGAGGAAATAGCTTTTTTCTATTATCCCTTTGTAGGAGTTAATATAAAGCTTCCGGGCTTTAAGGAATCACGGTATTTTACGCTGATCGTTCAGGAAGATAAAGAAAACGATCCGATCTTAAACGATTTTATTGACCGTTTAAGAGAACAAAAGGAAATTTGCCGGCTCTAAGCTACCTGCCATCAAGCAGGTTACCCAGGCTGCCCAATACGCCTCCTTCTTCTTTCCGGCCCCATCCGCTCTTGGCATATTCCAGGACGCGGTTGGCCAGGCGGCTGATAGGCAGCGATTGTATCCATACGCGGCCTGGTCCGCGCAGCGTGGCGAAAAACAAGCCTTCCCCGCCAAAAATGGTATTCCTGACGCCTCCCACGAACTGGATATCAAAATCGACGGAAGGGGTATAGGCGACGACGCAGCCGGTATCCACTTTAAGCACTTCGCCCGCCTGCAGGTCCTTTTCAAACACGTAGCCGCCTGAATGTACAAAGGCAATGCCGTCCCCTTCCACTTTCTGCATGATAAATCCTTCCCCGCCGAACAGGCCGGAACCCAGTTTCCGCTGGAATTCAATGCCCACCGAAATGCCGCGGGCAGCACATAGAAAGGCATCTTTCTGGCAGATTATTTTGCCGCCGAGTACCGCAAGGTCAAGGGGGATGATCTTACCGGAATAAGGCGCGGCGAAGGAGACTCTTTTCTTTCCCTGCCCTGCATTGGTGAAAACGGTCATGAACAGACTCTCTCCCGTCAAAATACGTTTCCCGGCAGAGAATAGTTTTCCCAGGAAGCCGTTCTGCTGCTGCCCTGAACCATCGCCGAAAATAGTTTGCATCTGGACGCCGTCCTCCATCATCAGGAAGCTGCCGGATTCGGCGATCACGCTTTCCTGCGGGTCGAGTTCGATTTCCACCAGCTGCATTTCTTCGCCGTGAATGTAATAGTCTATTTGGTGACTGGATTGCATAATGGTCTGATTATTGAATGAAAATACTAAATTAGCATTAAACTTTTTGAAATGAGTAACGCCCGGCGTAATGTCCGTATTTTTGTTGGCCTCTTCTTGCTGGCCGCCGTTTCCACAGGGGTCTATTACCTGTACTTATACAAACCCGAAAAAAAAGCGGGAATCCTCCTGGAACACACCGGTAATTCATTCAAAAAGGAGGGGGAGCTTACCTTTATTGATGGCGAAACCGGTGAAAAGGTCATCACCATTGACATTGAAAAGGCGGAAACCCCTGAAGAACACGAAATAGGTTTGATGTACCGCCGGGATATGCAGGAGAGCCAGGGAATGCTGTTCATCGGCAAGCAGGAAGAAGAAAAGGGCTTCTGGATGAAAAATACCTATATAGCCCTGGATATTATTTACGTCAACGCCGAAAAGGAAATAGTGTCTATCGGAAAGTATGCCAAACCGCAATCTACGGAAAGCATTCCATCCGGCGCGCCCGCGCAGTATGTAGTAGAAGTGGTAGCGGGCTTCAGCGATAAATACGGGATCGGCAAAGGCGACAAGATCAGTTTTTAAACTTCAGCAGGTACCCCGTTTGAATATTCAGTGAAGAGGTGGTATCGATCACACCTTGTTCATTTACATGGCCTGAGACGCTCAGCAGGTACAGCCGTACTTTATACCGGTCCGTTTCCTTTTCCAGTGAGGCTTCTTCCGGGTTGATGCTTGATGCACCCCTTTGTGTCTTTATATATTCCTGTAACAGCGTATTTATCAGGGGTTCCAGGTCAAAACGAAGGGTGTCAACCTTGTCAATAACCAGGGCAGCTGACATTTCTTTCGGGAGCAGCTCCTCTGTGATCGAATGATCGCCCGCATGGAATTCATCCCTTCTTCCGGGAAGCTCTTTGTTCAGCTGGAAATCAAAACCGGTTATTGGAATCGCCGTATCGCTTTTTAAAGAAACGTTGAAAAAACGGATTCCGTCAAGCCCGGGAAAGGTATCCCACCGGTAAGCGGGGGCGACCTGGAGGCTTTTGAGCAGATTGTCGGTAAAATTATAGGCGTAAAGTTCCAGCTTTTCTTCCGAAAGGCCGGTAAAATGCCCCCTGAAAGGCTCTAAGCCATGCATCTGGTAAAGGTAGGTAACAATAGAAGTGATTTCCTTCCGGTCCTCTTCGGAAGGTTGTTTCTGCGCCGGGACTACGCGTACAGTATCGCTAGTGCCGGATTCGCCGGTTTCCAGCATATTATTCCGTTCAAAAACGGCAAACAGCCGCTGCATTTGGCTATCTGCGGAAACAGGAAAGGCCAGCGTAAGGGTGAACAGGATAAAAATAATGAGCGAAGCAGGGATCATCTTAATATTATCCCTTCGCCCCGACAGAAAATAGACTGCCGTAAATAAAAGCCAGACCCCGGTAATCAATACAATGAACCGTTCTTCCGTGAAACCATATTCGGATATCCGCTTGCCAATTGCCAGGAAAAGCAAGCCTACCAGGGGCAGCAGGATCCAGTGAAAAGTTTTCCCGTACCAGGTGATCCATTTGTTTTCCGAGGAATTTCGTACCGGGAATACGAGCAGGAGCGAGAGTACCCCGAAAACGGCGAAGGCGATGATCAGGTTGGATACCCAGCCTCGTGGCAGGTCCCATTGCACAATGATCTTGAGTTCATAAGCCAGCAGGATCAGCACATAAATGCTCACCAGGGGAATCAGCACGTACTGGGTAAATACCTTTAAGGCTTTCGGATAAGCTTCTTCCGTTTTCTTTTCCAGTGGCTGAACCGGTACTCCTGCCAGGAACATGAGGGTGTTGAACAGCCCTGCGATCACCATCCATAACCGGAAATACACTTCCCCTTCTATCGTAACCCCAAACAATTCGTCCAGGGCCAGCAGCGCTATTGAGAGGCCGGCGAAAAGTACGGCGGAATATAAGACGGCCGTAAGAAAACGAAGGAACAGCGTTTTATTATAAAACCAGAAACTGCCGATATTTCCGCGCTCCCAAAAGGGCGCCACGGATACAAGGACATGCCCCGCTGCAGCAAACAGGAAGAACCTGTAAATATCCTCATCACGTAAAATGGCGGGAAGCCTGAAAAAATAAAATACAGCCAACCCCAGAACAAGCGCCCGCAGCAGCCAGGTCACGATCGCCTTTGTCCGCAGGGACGTCGCAAAGGTGCTGGCAGAAAGACTAAACACCAATCCAAGGTTACCGCACATGATCACCCGTATCCAGGCCGTATCAGTATGTTCATGACCCGGCAGCGTAGATTGAATTGCCGCACAGGTTCCCGCCAGGGCAAATACCAGCTCCAAAGGGAAACGCCTGAGTACCGCCATAAAATCATCCAGCAGTGATTCCAGGGAAGGAAAGTAGATTTTAGCCATACCTTAAACATACATAAAAAAGCGGATTTTTTAGTCCTTGCCGCACGTCTATACAATCTATTTACGCTAATATTCGCTCAATGAAACTAGTTGAAAACGGCGGAGAATACCAATCGCTCAAAAA
Source organism: Anseongella ginsenosidimutans (assembly GCF_008033235.1). Lineage (GTDB taxonomy): Bacteria > Bacteroidota > Bacteroidia > Sphingobacteriales > Sphingobacteriaceae > Anseongella > Anseongella ginsenosidimutans. The sequence continues at coordinate 812,015 of NZ_CP042432.1, read as the reverse complement.
ACGGATAGATGAGCTATTGCAAAAAGGGCGTGAACAGGCTGGCCGCGCCGTCAATACCATTCTCGTGCATACCTACTGGCATATCGGGAGGCACATTGTAGAGTTTGAACAAGGCGGAAAGCAGAAATCAGATTATGGCCGCGAATTGCTCGATAAACTTTCGCGCGATTTGACTCTGGCATATGGAAAAGGCTTTAGTCGATCCAATCTGGTATATATGCGCAAGTTTTTTCGCTCGTTCCCAAAAAGTGAGACACTGTCTCACCAATTGCGCTGGAGCCATTATTTTGAGATACTCAAGGCAGACAACGACCTGGAAATCAGCTTTTATATCAAGCAATGTGAAAAGGAACGATGGAGTGTCCGCGAACTAAAGCGCCAGATGAAAAGCATGCTGTTTCACCGATTGGCGCTAAGCAAAGATAAACCAGGCGTTTTGGCAATCGCCAATAAAGGAGTAGATATTCAAAAGCCGGAAGACATTATCAAAGACCCTTATGTTTTTGAATTTCTGGGCATACAGCAGTAGCATCAATACCTGGAAGGCGAGATAGAAGAAAAGCTGATCGGGAACCTGGAGAAGTAAGAAGTTATTGGCTGACGAACTTGAAAAGCTTTTAAGTTAGGTGAATAGCCGGCCGGCCGGGTTAGCAGACCAGCCGGTAGCCTTTGCCGTGGACGTTCAGGATTTCCACATTCGGGTCGTCTTTCAGGTATTTCCGGAGCTTGCTCAGGAAGACGTCCATGCTTCTGCCGGTGAAGTAATTGTCGTTGTTCCAGATGGTTAGCAGGGCTTCTTCCCGGGCCAGCAACTGACCGGCATGCAGGCAAAGCAGGCGCAGCAATTCGGCTTCCTTTCCGGACATTTTCTGTTCTTTTCCGTTGATCCGCAGGACCTGACTGGGGTAGTCAAATTCATATTTCCCAATCCGGAATATCGTGGTTTCCTGATTTTGTTCCGGGGTATCCTGCCGGGTCCGTTTCAGGAGCGCTTTAATTCGCAGGAGTAATTCTTCGATCCGGAAAGGCTTGGTAATGTAGTCGTCGCCGCCGAGGCTGAATCCTTCGGTCTTGTCTTCCATCATGGATTTGGCGGTGGCGAATATGATGGGGATGCCGGCGTTTACTTGCCGGATCTCGCGCCCTACTGCGAAACCGTCTTTTTTTGGCATCATTACATCCAGTATGCAAAGGTCAAAAGACTGGCTGTGAAAAGCCCTGATGGCTTCTTCCCCGTCAGTACACAGCGTTACTTCATAATTTCCCTTCAGTTTCAGGTATTCTTCCAGGAGGGTACCAAGGTTGGGGTCGTCTTCTACGAGGAGTATTTTGGGGCTCATGATCTTGCTAAAGGAAACGTAATTTCGAATTCACTACCCTTGTTCAATTCGCTCCGCACTTTAATTTCTCCATCGAGCAGTTTCACGATCGAATTTACGTAACTTAATCCAAGTCCGAAACCTTTTACATCATGTAAATTACCTGACTGGGCCCGGTAAAATTTTTCAAATATCTTTTTTCGCTGTTCCTTGCTCATTCCTATGCCCTGGTCAGCCACGGTTATTTTTAACTGTTCGTCCTGGTTCTCCGTGCGAATAATCACGCCGGGTTCCCCCGCAGAATATTTTATCGCGTTTTCAACCAGGTTGTAAATGACGTTGGAAAGATGCAGTTCATCCCCGATGATGCAATCCTCCTCTGCCTCCAGGTTGAGTTCCACATTCGCTTTTTTCTTTTGCAGCTGCAGGTCCATGCTGTCAACCACTGCATTGACCAGTTCGTTCATCGTTACTTCGTTCCTTTCCACACGAAAATCACTTTTCTCAAGGCGTGCCATATTCAGCACGCGTTCCACATAGCTTCCCAGGCGAAGGTTCTCGTCATAAATGATACCCGCGTACCTCAGTACCTGGTCCTTGTTGGCGCTCATGTCCTCGTCTTTGAGCGCTTCGCTGGCGAGCATGATCGTTGACACCGGGGTTTTGAACTCATGCGTCATATTATTGATGAAATCGCTTTTCATCCGGGAAAGTTTTTTCTGACGCAGCATGGAATAAATGGTGAGGGCAAAACAAACGATGATCACCAGTATCAGCGCGCCCGAAGAGCCCGTGAGTACGTTCATCTTCCGGATCAGGTAACGGTCCTTATTCGGGATCTTCAGTATCAGCTCGCCGGAAGTGCCTTTTACGACATCCTGGGGAAAGAGCGCCGCTTTGTACACTTCCGGATCATTTCCCCCGGTTTGATGGCTGGCGAACAGGAGCGAATCGTTTCCCGCCGTGCGGATCTCAATATTGTAAGCAAGGGTAATGCCCTGGCTTTGCAGTTCGTTTCTAAGTAGTGAATCGATCAGTTTGGGATTGATCCTTTCCTCCAGGGGCAAATGCATACTTTGCATTTCGGCGGCCAGTTCCTCGAATACCTTTACCCGCTGTTCGAAGTTTTCCAGGGAATCTATGAACTTTTTCCATTCCAGTTCCAGGTTTCCGGGCGAGGCAAAGTTCTGCTGCTGCCTGGAAGCGGCGGCCATTTGCTGCTGGATCTTTTGCAGTTCTTCCGAGGTAATGGGTTGTACCTGCCCGCCGGCCATGATCTGTAAAAAGCGAATGTCCTCCGCGGCCTTTCTGTCTGCCAAAGAGCTGTTGGTTAGCTGTTTCTCTACAATTTCCCGGTGTTCAAGCACCTTTTTCCGCAGTTCCCCCGGCGTAATGCCGAACGGCGGGCTTTCCTTGTAGTACATCTGGCCATCCCGGTAAGCGATTTGCGTACTTACCGTGGTTTCCAGGAACTGTATGAATTCCGGCAGGGACAGTATTTTTAAACCATACAGGTTAAAGGAAATTTCTGTGCTGAAATTACCCCCGGGATCACGGCGGGAGATAATGTTTACCCCTTTGAAGGGCTGAACCGTCACGATGGCCGGCACCCCGGATTCGCGGGACGCCCTGTTGCCGGAAGCACCTGTCATGAAAAATTCTTTATCAAAGCGCGGAAACTCCGGAAGTTCAAAGGGAGCGATCTTATCTTTCATAAACCGCGCCGCGTCCGCTTTTTCAATTTTCGTGGAAACATTGTTCAGCGCGGTGACTACACTTTGGTCAAAGAGCCGGGCGTTCAGCTTATAAGATTCGGAAATATAATAAGCTTGCATGCCAATCAATCCCAGCAACGCAACGCTCATCATAAGCACGATCAGTAACAATCCCTTTTTCGCCATATACAAAGATAACAGATGCAAGGAGGCGGGAGAGGAGCTTTAACACTTTTTAACACTTCTTAACAAGGCATTAACATATTCCCCGTACGCGAAGCCTTACCTTTGAATTGTCATCAGAAAGAAACAAGCGGTGCAACCAGGTGACTGATTAGCCCGTCTTAAATAGTGAAGTGGAATTGTGTGGTTGAAAGACCGTTTTGGTTTAGGTTAGAGATGTCTTCCGCCGCCCGGCGGAAGACAAATCATTATCGATTTCTGTTTTCATAAGCAAAGGGGAAAAGGTGAGCCGAAAGGCTCCCTTTTTTTTTGGTGTGCCCGGCAGGGCACAGCCTCTCGGAGGTGAAAGTCCTCTACAGGCCCGGTAAGGGGAACTGTTAGCCGAGCGGCAAGGGTGTCCATCGCGAGGTGGAATCTGAAGGAAGCCGAAGGCAAAGCGCTGGCCTGACGAACAGGAATCGCATATAAGGCATACATGCCGGACAAGGAGGCCATCATCTCTAAAGTCCTGTACTTATCCGGAAGGCATGGATGTAGATGCGGCAGGTATAAGCGTGAAGGAGCTGTGCATTACCCGGGGAGACCTGATCGGAAAGTTAGCGGAGGGGACGTGCGGTATCCCTGTAAGGAACAACCCGGATGAAGACATCCGGCTGAGCGATCAGGAGTCAGCAGAGGCCATAGTAGTTCTACTATCCGGAACGAAGGGCCGAACCAATGATTACGGGAAGGAGCTATCATGTTACAGAAGCAAGAAGCAGAAGCGAATGGTGGAAGCCATTTGGCCAGGGGTGAAGGACGACTACCGGAAGTGGTCGGGAAAGCACCTGGTGCGGATACTTCTATACCCGCGGTAGAAAATCCGACCCCAGTAAAGAAGTATCTGATAGAGGAAATTGTTAGTAAGGAGAACATGGAGCTTGCCTACCGAAAGGTAGTGGGCAACAAAGGCTCGGCGGGGATAGACGGGATGGAAGTCAGCCAGCTGCGGCCGTATCTCCAAACACACTGGCAACGAATCAAAGAAGAGTTGGAAGGGGGCATCTACTGCCCCCAGCCGGTAAAGAAGGTAACCATACCGAAGCCGGGAGGAGGCCAGCGAATGCTGGGTATCCCCACGGTCACCGACCGGCTGATCCAACAAGCTATCCAGCAAGTATTGAGTCCGATCTGGGAACCCACGTTCTCAGATCAGAGCTACGGTTTCCGTGCAGGGCGCAGGGCATCATCCGCAGTTGAACAAGCAAAGACTTATCAGGAGCAGGGCTACAAATACGTAGTGGATATGGACTTGTCAAACTTTTTTGACGAGGTCAACCACCGAAGACTGATGAGCCGGATTATGGAAAAGACCCGGGGAGAATGGCAGCTGCACCGCCTGATAGACCGTTGCCTGAAAGCAGGTATAATGGAGGGCGGGGTGCTGGAACCACGCAGTAAAGGCACTCCTCAAGGGTCACCGCTATCGCCGCTGTTGTCCAATATCGTATTAGACGAACTGGACAAAGAGTTGGAGAAGCGGGGCCATAAGTTTGTCCGATATGCTGATGACTGCAACGTGTACGTGAAAACCAGGCAATCCGGGGAACGGGTATATGCCTCATTAACACGCTTTTTGGAAGGGAAGATGCGGCTGAAAGTGAACAAGGAAAAGAGCAAGGCAGATCGTCTGGGAAAACGAAAATTCCTGGGCTTCAGCTTCTACTGGAAGAAAGGCGGGGTGGGGATCCGGGTATCCCCCGAGAGCCTGAGACGTCTCCGGCAGGAACTCAAGAGGCTATTCAGGCAAGGTAGAGGGAGAAACATAGGAAGGTTTATCACTGAACAGCTCAACCCTCATCTCAGGGGCTGGCTGAATTATTACCGTATAGCGGACATGAAAGGGATTGCGGAGGAGCTGGATGAATGGATCCGCAGGCGGTTACGACTGATCAAGTGGCGGCAATGGAAACGAAGGTGGACAAGACGCCTGCGTCTGATGGCCGCAGGGCTGTCGGAGGAGCGAGCTGTTCAGTCTTCGTTCAACGACCGCGGCCCATGGTGGAATTCCGGGGCCAGCCACATGAATCAAGCCTTTCCTAAGAAGTATTTCCGACACCTTGGCTTAGAAAGCCTGCTGGACAGATATTTGATTTACAAGAAAACAGTAGGCACTGGAACCGCCGGATACGGAACCGTACGTCCGGTGGTGTGAGAGGACGGCGAAATCTAACAATTTCGCCTCCTACTCAATCCCCGCCCGCGAAGGTGCAACCCTCCCGGAGATGAAGTCCTCTACAGGCCCGGTAAGGGGAACTGTTAGCCGAGCGGCAAGGGTGTCCATCGCGAGGTGGAATCTGAAGGAAGCCGAAGGCAAAGCGCTGGCCTGACGAACAGGAATCGCATAGGAGGCATACAAGCCGGACAAGGAGGCATTTATCAATCCCGATGGTGACTTTACCCATCTTCCGATTGGGGCCCTTTGCTCCGGATTTTTTGAGACCCTTATGCCGGAATGACACACCGGCTCCGAACTTCTTCGCCGGATTCCACTCATAGTTTATACCTAAAACAGTGGGACCCTTTACTCCGGTTTACTGGGACCCTTTACTCCGGAATACACAAATAAATAGTCCTGTTTATTCAAACAGTCATTTATCCCTGTTTGCGGAAAAATAATTTGCAATATATTTACAGGTAATCAAAGTACATTAATTCAAGAAAGACCAAATAAGCCTAAGAGATGGGTAACAACTTACAGATACCAATGAAAACGTTACCACTTTTTCATCAGAGACGGATTAGCTTTCTGCAACTGGCCGGACATAGTAAATATAGTGAATTGCGGTATCGCCAGCAATTCAAAAAACGGTTTGACTTTCTGCGTTTCAACAAAACCCTGGTAGATGAGCATAGCGGCGGAAACTATGTCATTGCCATTGATCCCAGTTTTGTAGCCAAGTCCGGCAAACAAACCCCGGGCGTAGGCTACTTCTGGTCCGGGCAGGCCGGACAGGCCAAGCGCGGCCTGAAAATACTGGGTATTACATTTGATTGTAACCAATAATAGAACCATGAAAGAATGCTCACTTATTATTCTCAGCATATTTTTTAGCCTTTGTTTAATGACCTTGCCTACTTCTATATATAGCCTTAAAATCGAAAAACCGCACCGATGATTCCATTTATCGACAGACTATTATACCCTACGTCCAACGTCAATCATGTTGCCTGGTATTATGCACGGTTGTTAGGCTTAAAGGTCACTCGTGAGTCGCTGCGAGAAACACTGGAAGGGCACCCGGATTATCCGAGCATGTTGGCCCTGAGCGATGCATTCGGATCGTTCGGTGTCGGAACCACCGCCGTACGGATAAGCAAGGGTCAATTGGCTGGATTGGAGCAACCATATATTACGCAAATCAAACTAGATAAGGGTTCTTCTCCCTTAGACTTTACAGTGGTCCGACTGGATAGTACACGAGGGATATCGTATCTGCACCCCGTAAGAAATAAATGGATTACTTGTACAATCGATGAATTTGCGAGTATGGCTGGTAACGTAGTATTTATTGCCGAGGTGAAAGAGAATGCCGGCGAAATGGACTACCAGAAGAAGCAAAAAGCTGTACATAGTGCGTCCATTCTTCGAACAGTTATAATGGCTATTGTTCCAATTTTGGTACTAGCCGCCATTGCTCTAGGATTGTTTAGATATGGGGTGGATGCTGTTTTCCCTGGAATATACCTGTTGCTGGCCGCCATTGGATCTTTCGTAGGGCTGCTACTTTTGTGGCACGAGGTAGACCGGCACAATCCTGCACTGAAGCAGGCCTGCTCCGACATAAAAAATGTCAACTGCGGGGCCGTTCTCGGCTCTAGCGCTGCCAGGTTGCTCGGCCTCAGCTGGTCACACATTGGATTCGCTTACTTCGCCGGCATCGTGATCGTACTGCTTATTTCGGGGCTGGGTAATCTATCCCTTTTGCAGCTACTTTCCTGGCTGGGTTTACCAGCCGTCGGCTACACAGTGTTCTCATTGTATTACCAATGGCGGGTAGCCAAACAATGGTGTACGCTTTGCCTGGTGGTACAGTGCATACTCGTACTCCAAGCGGCAGTTATTCTTACGGCCGGTTGGGCATTCACGCCTGCTGATGGATTTCCCGATTACGAGGCACTTGCTTTGTGTACTTCATCTATCCTTCCATTTATCGGCGTCACGTTGGCTGTACCGACATTACAGCAGGCCAAAAAAGGAATGACCCTGAGACATCAGCTGCAACGCCTGAAGCACAATTCGCAGATATTCTCAGCGCTTCTTGACAAACAAAAAGCAGCCGTGGGCAGTGAGGGGCTGGGCATCTCGCTGGGTAATCCACGCGCCAAACATCGAATCATCAAGGTGTGCAACCCCTATTGCAGCCCCTGCGCCAAAGCGCATCCGGTCATCGAGAAAATCTTGGACAGCAATTCTGAGGTGCAGGTACAGATTATTTTCACCGCTACCTGCGATGATAAAGACAAGAGAGCCGCGCCCGTTCGCCATCTGCTGGCCATATCGAGCCAGGGCGACAAGCAGCAGTTGAAACAGGCATTGGACGATTGGTACCTAGCGAAAAAAAAGGACTACTTCACGTTTGCGGCCAACTACCCGATGAACAGCGAGCTGCAGCAACAGGGACACAAAATAGAAGCCATGCGGAAATGGTGCGAGCAGATGGATATCCGGTTCACCCCCACTTTTTTTGTGGACGGCCACCAGCTACCGGAAATGTATTCGGTTGAGGATTTGAACTATTTCCTGAAAAGTTGATTTAAGGAACTGAAATGAGAAATAGGTGATGAAAATCTTTAAAAAAGGAGAATTATAAGAAACAGACGTGTAAAAAAGCCACGGCAGTCCGAGGGGACTGCCGCAGCAAGGATTGGCCCACTAAAGCAGGCTACAAATTACTAGAATTACAAATCTACGGAATCCTGATAAAATAAAATGCGGAGTCTGTACAAAAAAGTAAATTGAAATGAATAAGCTCAAATTAAATTTGAAAGATGTAGAAGAAATTTTGACAAGGGAACAGTTAAAGCAAGTTGTTGGTGGTAACGGGAGTGATACTTCTTGTGAGTGTCGTTTAACTGCAAGTGATGGCAACGATTATCCGATTGAACTAAATCCCGAGCCAACTACAGAATCCGACTGCAGCACACGATGTGAAAGTGCTTACGATGATATTAACAGCTCCGGAGGTACGGCAACAGACTGGACCGCCACTTGGGGGTCTGGAAGCTGACGAATAATCGATCGTCCGTAACGAGAAGCATGTTACCGTTTCTCGTTACGGATTGTTATCTAAAGGCTGAAATGTAGACAAATGAGAAACTTTTTAATTCTTTGCACACTAACAGCATTGGTAACCACCGCGGCTGCACAGGAATGTCACTATGTTATTGAAGGGATTATTGATAATGCTGCAGACACCACCGTAAAAGGTCCGCTTAGGGATGGGGACAAGGTATTTTTAAAATTCTATGGTAAGGAGAGAGTGGATACCACTACCATTGCTAACGGAAAATTCAGGTTCGAAGGTACTGTTCCGTTTCCATATCAAGCAACTGTCACCTATCAGTATGGCGGCGTAGCGGTGCATCTGGACAATAGCCGGTATATATGCAAATTTGCTTTGAAGGTTCGGGAGAAAGGTTTGTATACGTATGATCCCAAGATTATTACAGATTCGGAATATCATAATTGGGATTCGTTTATACACGGGAAATTACTTCAATTGGAAGGCATGAAGAAAGAACTTGGGAGTTTGCCGGAAACAGAAGGATCAATGGATATCGAAAGTCAGGACGTCGACGCGATAAACCAGGCAATCAGGGCGCTATTTGATGAGGTTATAACGACACCCAACAAGATAGCCGAGAAAACATGGATTTTGGTTTCTGATCCGTTCTTCTCTTATGCGAAATACATCGATTTCTATGATCAGCTTCCAAAGGAGGTCAAGGAAAGCACCATTGGGGAAAGATTCTACAATAAATTGCAAAGAACCAAAGAGTGAAATTCTATTTCAGATATGAAAAGTGCAGTGTTAGCAAGTCTTCTAGGGGTAGCTGGTTTTTATAGTTGGGCTGGCAGTTCCCCTGTTGTCTGGCAAAGTCAGGTTACGATTTCCGGGCAGGTATCGGCTGAGGTAATTCCAGAAGCTGTTTATTATGTATTAAACGGTGAGAACAGCTTGCATAAAGCCAAAATTGATGCCGATGGCGGCTTTTCATTCAAATGCTATACGGCACTGCCACCCGGTGGAGGTAATGCATTAAGTTCGGTTCGTCTTTATTGTTTCAATGATCCCGGCGAAATTGCTCCTCGCCTTAAAACAGATATTCCCCCATCGGTGAAGTATATTAACGTTCTTTTAGATACCACAGCCATCAATATTGATATCGATCTGGAAACAGGGGCTATGCTTGTAAATGGCGGGTACGAAAACCATGTGAAATCCGCATTCGACGAGATTAACACCCGATTTAAAAACGAGTTGCTCAATTTCAAAGACGATCTGGATTCGATCCAGCTGAAAAAATACGGAGAAGAGCTCATGTTGATAGCTAAACATCCCGGTTCGGTTTATGCCTTTCAAAAGATTTTCACATTCTTTCGAGAGTCGGCACTCCCGGTGAAAGATGATGTGTTGAGGGTTATTTCGGGACTCGATCCAGCGGTACTTGGAGAGGAAAAAATTAAAGATTTGCTGGCGGGGTACGAAACTTTTTATTTCAACAATATTCCGCGCCCTGGTATTTTTCCCGCTCTTGGCGATGCGCAGCTTTTAATGGCCGGTATCGGGATGAATTATGAACAGCTGCGAAACAGCTGCGATTATCTGCTGATAGAGTTGTGGGCTACCTGGTGCGGTCCTTGCATTCGGGATCATCCAAAACTCCGGGAGCTGGCGCAGCAACATGGCACAAACAAAAAATTCTCAATCGTCGGCCTTGCTATAATGTGTGGGGAGGAATCCTGGAATAACTATATGGAACTCCACGGTTCGGCATATCCTAATTTCTGGATAGATTGGTCGCAGTACGCTCATCGGTTTAAGGACATCGATGTAGGGGGAGTCCCGCGCTATTTCATAGTCCGTACCAGAGATAATCGCATCATGGAGCAATCGATACTGCTCGAACGTATAAAGGAAAAGATAGGTAATTATTTGTAAGGTGATTTCGGACGATCACGTGTCGATCCCACCCAACATTAGTCTCATCGATTTGCGAAAGGCCAAAAGCACACAATGGAATAGCATTTGGTAAGGACAAGCCAACTAAAACAGGCTCAAAATTGATAGACTGTGACTTTGCGGAATTCCTTTAAATTTAAACAAAGTAATCCGTAGCAAAACTGTGACTTGCATGGGTAAAATAAATACTTATGCCATCAATCTAGCGAGGCGAACAGATCGTAAAGCGAGCTTGATTTCAGAATTTAAGGGAAGGAACGAATTTCAATTGACCGTCGTTCCAGCTATTGCTCATAAGGTAGGAGCTATTGGCTTGTGGCAAACTATATGCCAAATCATACAGAAAGTCTGCAATGATGATATCGATAATATTCTTATCTGCGAAGACGATCATGTTTTCACAGAAGCCTATACGTCCAATAGACTGATCAGAGCCATAAATCAATCCAGAAAATACGATGCCGATATATTGTTGGGAGGAGTGAGCTGGTTCGACCAAGTACTACAGGTTGACAAGAACTTATTTTGGGTGGATCGATTCACTGGTACGCAATTCATGCTGATATACCGGAAATTTTATGAAAAAATATTGGAAGCGGATTTAGGGAAGGGGGGGCAGACCGGAAGATTTCTTCCCTCACGGACGGGATTTTTGTGATGTACCCGTACATTTCGGTACAGAAGGAGTTTGGTTATTCGGATGTAACGAAAAAGAATGAAAAAAAGGGGTGGGTGACGGAATTGTTCGACAATGGGAGCGAGAAACTTGCTCAACTGGATTCGGTACGCAAGTTTTATGGATTTAATACGAAATAAAGTTATGGGCAAAAAAACACAATCTTACAGCGACGTTTGCGTACCCGTGTATGTAATCAACCTGCCGGAGCATAAAGATCGGATTACCCACATCCGGGGACAATTCGAAGGTAGGGAGGAGTTTGACGTCGAGTTTATCGAAGCCCATCGGCATGAGATAGGCGTGATTAACCTTTGGGAAAGTATTAAAAAAGTAATCCGGACAGCCATGGAACGCAATGACGATGTGATTGTCATTTGCAAAGACGACCATGAGTTCACGCCACATTATTCAAGAACAAGCTTGTTTCGTCAAATCATTGGTGCCGCGGAGCAGGGTGCTAATATAATGCTGGGCGGGATCAACCACTTCGGGCAAGCTATCCCGGTTGCTGAAGGGCGGTTTTGGATCGACCAATTTCAATCTACGCAATTTATTGTGGCCTACCGCATTTTTTTTCAGCGGATATTGGACGAGCCATTCACTGAAGGTGAAGTCGCCGACGTCAAGTTCTCGGAGATGACCAGCCATAAGATGATTATCCACCCATTCATTTCTGCCCAAAAAGATTTCGGGTATTCGGACCTTCCGGTGCAGGGATTGAAAATGACCAAACACAAGGATCTGTTCTGCCGGAGTGAAGAGCGGCTAACCAAGATTCTGGCCATCGCGGATAGATACGGAACAGGAAACATACAATAGAAGAAAAAGTACACCGAAGTCTATGAAAGTCCCTAATGAAAAAGTATTTCCATTTTCTGGGAACTGTTTCTGCCTAATTCCAAACGCCGATTTAACGTTTGTAGTCATCTCCAAGAACGCGGGGACATTCCTGAAAAAAGTAGTCGTCTACAATGAATCTCAGGAGCAAGAATGGGTTGAGGGTTTCTGGGCTATCCATGATAAGATCGGTTATTCGCAAGAGTCACCATATCTCATCCCGTTTGAAGAGATGGACTCATATGAACGTGAACAAGGGGAGTTCACGAAGTTCACGGTGTGGCGTGATCCAGTGGGTCGTGTGATTTCTACATATAGACTATCCTGCCTTGAGCGGAAGTTCCGAAAATATTTCTATACATTGGGATTATACGAAAACATAGACTTCGGCCGCTTCATTCAGTTCCCGGAATTCGAGTTGGGTAAGGAGTACCTGTTGCACCAGGATGAACACTTCCGTAGGCAAGTGGACTATTATCACCCCGACCAGGTGGATTACATCGTACCTATCGGCGAACTGAATAGGTTCCTTAATGAACATGAGGTACCATTTGGCAACGAGATATCGAATAAAACCGAGGCCCCGTTTACGCTGGAGAATGAATAACACATCAAACGGATACATGAGTCCTACCAAGGAGATTATGAAATCAAGCGCAACTATCCTTCTTAGTGACCTTCGCTTCCGTCTTTACATAAGTTCGATAAGGATGAGCGATTCTCAAGGGGACGGAAGAAGCTATTTGGACTGTGATGGTTTTAGATTTTAGCATTCTGTTACGACAAACCCACATGTGTATTACAACTCGGTTAAAGATAGGCCGCACGTTTTTATTTTTTGTCTTGCGGGTAGATGTTCATCTACCGCTTTTCAGCGGATAATAAACTCTAGCAACAAGGTTTGGATGTGGGGCGAGAACGCAAGACAATGGTAGAGAAGACGATCGCTTTAACAGACCAATTGCAATTAATAAGTGACTCCGATACGGTAAAAATATCACTGTAAAAAATGTATGAGAGCAATGCAACCAATCAACAACTAAGATTTTGACACCCTTCCCCCACTATCGCCAACAGGACCAGATGGACTGCGGAGCCACCTGCCTGCGGATGGTGTGCAAGCACTACGGCCGCAACAGGGACATCTACCTGCTGCGACAATTATGCCAGGTGACCCGCGGTGGGGTGAACCTACTGGGCATCAGCGAGGCCGCCGATAAGCTAGGCTTCCGCACTCAGGGGGTGAAGCTGGCACTGGAGCAGCTTCCCGAGATCACGTTGCCCTGCATCCTGCACTGGAGACAAAATCACTTTGTGGTTCTGTATAGGATCAAAAGAGGGGTGTTTCATATCGCTGACCCGGCGTCAGGGAAACGCAAACTAAGCGAAAAGGAATTCGCGGACAACTGGTTTGCACATAAGGAACTCCATAGCGGTATCTCCCTCTTGTTGGCCCCAACCCCGCAGTTCTACGAAACCGAAGAGGAGGGAAAAGAAAAGGGCCTGCGCTGGGGCACTGTGCTGCGTTACTTTTATACCTACCGTAAACTATTCATGCAGCTGGTACTGGGTCTGCTGATAGGCACTATTCTTCAGCTAATCACGCCGTTCCTCACCCAATCGGTGGTAGATATTGGCATCAGTACGCGCAACCTGAATTTTATTCACCTCATCCTCATTGCCCAGCTGGCGTTGTTCTTAGGACAAACGGGCGTAAATTTTATTCGCTCCTGGATATCGCTGCACATCAGTACGCGGGTGAACATTTCGGTACTTACCGATATGCTCATCAAGCTGATGAAGCTGCCAATGGCGTTCTTTGAGACTAAGACAACGGGTGACATTATGCAGCGCATGGCCGATCAGCAGCGCATAGAAAGCTTTCTTACCGGGTCCACCTTAAGTACACTGTTCTCTTTCGTGAACCTGATCGTGTTTGGTTTCGTGTTGGCGTTCTACCATGGCGGTATCTTTCTTATTTTCATGGGGGCTACCGTAGTGTACACCGGGTGGATTCTACTGTTTCTGAAACGACGTAGGGAACTCGACCACCAGCGGTTTGCCATCGGCTCAGACAACCAGACTAACATCGTGGAGATGATTACTGCTATGCCGGAGATTAAGCTGAACAACAGCGAGCATCAGAAGCGGTGGATATGGGAAGGTATCCAAGCGCGGCTATTTCGTTTTAAGGTAAAGGCGCTGGCGCTGGGTCAGTACCAGCAGGCGGGCTCTATGGCGATAAACCAATTGAAGAACATCCTGATCACTTTTCTGAGTGCCAAGGCTGTGATTGAAGGCCACTTAACCCTGGGTGGTATGGTGGCCATCCAGTATATCGTAGGGATGGTGAACAGCCCTATCCAGCAACTGCTGGGCTTCATACAGTCGTATCAGGATGCTAAGATTAGCCTCGAACGTATTAATGAGATTTACAGGGAGGAGGACGAGGAGCCGGCTGACCACGACTGGCTGCGGGAACTACCGGCAAACAAGGGCCTTACATTACAAGGGGTCACCTTCCGTTATCCGGGCGCGGGTAATGAGCCGGTGCTGAGGGATATCAGTCTGTCATTACCGGAGGGAAAAACCACTGCCATTGTGGGTATGAGCGGTAGTGGGAAAACGACCGTACTGAAACTAATCCTGCGTTTTTTTAAACCGGAAGGGGGCATCGTCCGTGTTGGAGGCACCGAACTGAGCCGGATTGGGTTTGCGACCTGGCGGGGAAGCTGTGGGGCGGTAATGCAGGATGGGTTTATTTTTGCCGATACAATTGAGAACAACATTGCTGTAGGGGACGAATACCCCGACAGGGAAAAAGTGGAAAAGGCGATCCGGATGGCTAACCTGGAAGACTTCATCACAGAACAACCCTTTGGCCTGAAGACGAAGATCGGAACGGGCGGTAAGGGCATTAGTCAGGGGCAGCGACAGCGGTTACTGATCGCACGAGCGGTGTATAAAGACCCTCGCTACATTCTGTTTGACGAGGCGACCAATGCACTGGATGCGAATAATGAACGGGTAATCATCGACAACCTGAAGGAATTTATGGAAGGCCGTACGGCGGTGATCGTGGCCCACCGGCTCAGTACAGTAAGCCATGCAGACAACATCGTGGTGTTGGACAAAGGTAAAGTGTTGGAACAGGGTACCCATCAAGAACTGGTCGCAAAACGGGGCGAGTATTATAAACTGGTGAAAAACCAGTTGGAATTGGGACAATAGCCGGGGAATAAGGATTGACAATATGAAAAAGGAGACCACCAACCAACCAACCAGCACGGAAATACATAGCGATGATATCGCCGATATCATCGGCACCCCACCCAGCTCGCTGGTCCGCTGGGGCATCACGTGGGTGTTTGTAGTGCTGGTGGCCATTGTGGCACTGACGGCTTTCATCCGGTACCCGGACCTTGTGCGGGCACCGGTACGCATCAATGCGACAAATGCACCCAAGGCGGTCATTGCAAGGATGACGGGCAACTTGGTGAACATCTTGGTTACCGAAAAGGATACGGTATCCCAAGGTCAGCCACTGGGGTGGATGGAGAGTACGGCGGATCACCGGCAGGTGCTGGCTTTGCTGGACCTGCTCCATGGGTTGCGCGATAGCTTGCTGCAGGAAATGGATGCTGCACATGCGGTGATAGAAGCACCTACAAGCTTGCGGTTGGGAGAGCTGCAAGGCAGTTATCAGGCATTCTACCAGTCGTATCTCAACTACCGATCGGCTGTAGGTACCGGCATCTACCTAAAACGGCGAGCGTACCTGTTAGAGGATTTGCGGAACATCGGGCTGCAACGGGCACAACTGGAACAGCAGAGAGACTTGCAGCAACGAGAATACGCGTTGGCTGAGCAGGAGTTTGAACGGTATAAGGTACTGGCGGAAAAAGAAGTGATCTCGCCATCGGAATATCAGAAGCAGCGGACCGTACTATTGGCCAAACAACACCCGTTAGAGCAAACGGAAACGTCGCTATTGGCCAATGACGCCTCGCGCACGGCCAAAGTGAAAGAACTAGCCGACTTGGACAATCAAATCGCGGAGGAAAAATCGAAGTTCATGCAGGCATTGAACAGTTTGGTTAGTGAGATGCAACAGTGGAAGGTACAGCACGTGCTGAGTGCACCGCAGAGGGGCATGGTGGTGTATGCGGGCATCATCCAGCCACATCAGCATGTAGAAGCGGGGCAGGAGGTCTTTTATGTGAACCCGGGCAGCTCGGATTTCTTTGGGGAGGTGAATGTGCCGCAGTACAACATGGGCAAGGTGAAGGTGGGACAGGAGGTGCTTCTCAAACTTGACAGCTACCCGTTTCAAGAATATGGGGTACTCCATGGAGAGGTAGGGCAGTTGAACCGGGTACCTTACCACGACAGCGTGTTCCTCTCTCGAGTGGATATCCAGTCGGAACCAGACGAAGGGGCTATCCGGCTTACTACGGGGATGGTGGGCACGGCGGAGATTATTACTGAGGATGCTTCACTGCTGCAACGACTGATGCGGAACGTCCGACTGGTGATGGAGCGAGGGAATTAATTAAACTACTACCGGCTAAAGCCGACTAAAGTTGAAAGACTGTCACTTATGATAAAATCTTCATCCTTTTCACCAGTATCTTGATTCGATAGTCCGGTTGATTAAGGCAAATGGGATTTAATTTGTTAAAAAAATATGAGAAAGAAAATATGCTGTGTTTTGTTAGAATATTGCGGTGGCTGGAGAACCGACCTACTTTATCGGAAATTCAAAAAGTGGAATCCTGGCTATGATATAAATGTTTGGACAACGCCAGCCATGAAAGTAGAAGCACTGTTATTACTCATCAGAACGAAGAGAACTCAGGAGTAGGCGGTGGAATTATCGATTCCCTGAAAATTGCGCGAGATCAGGGTGCTCAATACTTATTTCTGGTAGTCAATGATATAGTGCCAATTACTAGAATTGAGATGAAATATTTTGAAATAATACTTGACAATCATCCCGAGATAGTTCAATTGAGTGCATCAATAACTAAAAATTCTGATCAGGGAGGTCATTACCCGTGGATGGTGAGTAATAGAGAACACAAGAACAGAGCTGTTCTGCATTCGGACATTCTTTGCTGTGCTTTGGATATTGATTTTATTGAGAGCTTCGGGGGATTTCCTATGTCAAAAAGTGGATGGGCTATGACTGGGAAATTGCCTATCAGGCAAAGTTATTGCAACGAAAAATTGTTATTAGTGATTTTTTTAAGGTAAAACACGTCAATTATTTGACTAAAAATAATGAGGAAATACGGCAGGAAAAGAGGAGGGAATTAAGAAGAGTTTACAATGAAAGGTATGGGTCATATAAAGTGATGTTTGACCTTTAGTCGTGCCTGAGCAGGCTTCACATGCCAGTCGTATTGGTAGCCGAATTCCGTAAGTGGCTCATCGGCAAAGCTTGAACCGATAGCCTTTTCAGGCACGGCTATAATGGCTTGCCTGATCCCTTGACCCGTCCTGATATAGCTACAACATTGTCAAAATTCGATGCTTCTATTTATTGAGGAGAAAAAGGGAAATGTAGGAAAGCGGATCTGATGTGTTGCCATCGCGATTGTCAAAATGGCATTATTTAAACTATTTATTTTGATTTTTCTCAATAAAATTACCAATTACTTTCAAAATTCCGAATAAGTGTTCTAACAGATTCTCATCACCCCGACAAATGAAAAAAAGCCCCGGCGAAAGCCGGGGCTTTTTGCGTGGTGCGCCCGGCAGGGCGCAGACTCTTGGAGGTGAAAGTCCTCTACAAACACCGGCAGGGCCGCAATCCTCTTGCTGAACCCGAAAAATCATTCAGCAGCAAATATCAGGACATGAACATTGTGGCAGGGGCAGGAGCCCAGGCCCAGGCCCGGAAATGGCATGGCCGAGCGAGTGATGTTGATTCTCCGGCACGCCGGAGAATCGCCTGAACGAGTCCGGCCATGCCATTTCCAGCCTGCGCGCAAAGGCAAAGACACGCAAAGCAACTATGCGTAAGGCACTATGCGCAATGGTACTACGCGCCAAGCCTTGCTAATTGATGCTGCTTGATGCCGCCGCTAAAACGGCAAATCATCATCCTGCGAGTTCGGATCCTGCTGAACGTAATCAGGTATTTGATCCGTTCCTTCCTGGGCGGAGGAACCTCCCGCAATGTTTATTTTCCAGAGTACGAGCGAATTAAAATATTGCTTCCGGCCATCTTTCCCGGTCCATGGGCGGCCGCGGAGGTTAAAGGCAACTTCCACTTCATCGCCCGGCTTTACCGCATCCAGCAAATTGCATTTTTCCTGCAGCGTTTCAAATTTCAGGTATTCGGGATAAGCAGGGTTATTTTCAACATATTCAACGATCAGTTCGCGCTTTTTAAACGTGTCCGTTACCTGCATTACCTCCGACACTTCAACAACTTTTCCTTTGATTTCCATATCTGTCCTCTTTTCTTGTTCAAAGGTAGGATTTCTTGCTAAAATAACCCTAAATTAGAGGGTAATTAAACCTGAATCATGTCCATCCAAGACCTTCGAGCGGAGCCCCCCGGGATAGCGATCCTGCATATTCCGGGCTTGACGATGAAGCGCTTTGGGCGATGTTGCGGAATGGTGATAAACAGGCTTTCGCCCTGATTTACAATAGGTTTTTTCCCCGGCTCTTCAATTACGGGATGAAGCTTATTCCGCAGGCGGAGCTGATCCGTGACGGAATTCACGATGTGTTCGTAACCCTGTGGAAATCCCGCCAGCGGCTTTCGGCTACCAGCTCCGTTAAATTCTATTTATACGCCTGCCTGAAGAGAAGAATAATCGCCCTTTCCAGGCAGAACCGGCTGCTTCCTGTAAAGCGGCTGTTCGGTTTTCCCGGAGAATTTGAATTCTGCCTTTCCCCGGAAGACAGCATCATCCTGGAACAGACCGGGCAAATAAAAAGGCAAAAGCTGCAGGAGCTTATCAATAAGCTTTCCAGGAGGCAAAAAGAGGCCCTGTTTTTACGTTATTATGAAGGCTTAAGCCCGAAAGAAGTCGCCGCTATCATGTCCCTGAATATTAACTCCACCTACGTACTCCTCTCCAAAGCGCTTGATTTCCTGAGAACTCACCGGGACAAGCTGCTTCCGGCTGCTTTTTTATTTTTTTTCAAATAATTCGCTAAGGTTTTTCCTGAACCGCTCTTTGGTATTGTATAAGTTATGCAATACCAGGATTACACAGTTAAGGATTTTCTGCTGGATGAGCGTTTCCGCAAGTGGGTCATGAATCCCGATCCGGAAATCGAAGCTTTTTGGGAAAGCTGGCTTTTGAACAATTCCGAAAAGGCGGAGGAAGTACAGCAGGCACGCGAAGTTTTACAGCTGATCCGGTTCAGGCAGCATCAGGCTTCACCGGAGGAACAGGCGCAAACCTGGGAAAGGATCGGACAGACAATCCGCGATGAGCGGCCGGTCATTCCCCTGCCGGGCGCTTCGCCTTCCCGCCGGGTCCTGACGCGCCGCCTCCGGTACGCCGCGGCGCTGGCAGCCCTGCTGATGGTGGTATCCCTTGCCTTTTATTTTTATTACCGCGCGCCGGTAAGTCATGATACCGCTTATGGCGAAATCAGCACCATCGTTCTTCCGGACAACTCCATCGTCAAATTAAACGCCAATTCCCACCTCCGGTATACCCGCAGTTGGGATAATGAGCGGCCAAGGGAGATCTGGCTGGAAGGCGAAGCTTTCTTCTCGGTCGTGCATAAAAGCAATAATCAACAATTCCTGGTGCATACCAATGATATGACCGTAAAGGTGACCGGCACAGAATTCAATGTTAACACAAGGCATATCGCCACTAAAGTAGTGCTGAATAATGGCGCTGTGGAACTTCTGCTCAATCCGGGAACTCAAAAGCAGGATGCAAAAAACCGGGAAAATCTCCTGATGAAGCCCGGCGATATGATCAGCTGGTCGTACAGGACAGGCAAATTGATCAGCGCCAGAGTTGACCCGGAGCTTTATTCTTCCTGGAGAACGAATATTCTTCGTTTTAAAGGAACGCCCATCCTGGAAGTGGCCCGTTCACTGCAGGATAATTTCGGGATCGCCATTCGCTTTGAAGACCGGGAACTCCTGGAGGAAACCTTTACCGGGACCATACCCATGGATAACGTGGATGTATTCTTTAAAACACTTTCCCGGACGTTTAACGTGGAAATTATCCGGAATGACAAGGAAATAATCATAGTAAAAAGATGATTTGGAGTTCGTACTAACTTAATATTCGCAAAATAGCTTCGCAACATGATAAAACAGGTAAAAGTCGTTAAAAGCTGCATCGTGCTGATAGCTTCTTCCCTTTGCTGCTACAGCGCCGGTGCAGGCAGCCGGGAAATACAGCAGGACGCTGACATTATTTCCTCTGCTCAGTATGCACAGAACGAAAAGCATGAAATAAGCGCCGGAAGAACCGCTGCTCCCCGGGAAAGCCGGGTTTTGCTGAAGAATGTCCTCGACGACCTCTCGGGAAAATACCATGTAACATTGAATTATATTGGAAAAACGGTAAGCGGCATTTACGTGATCCCGCCCGCAGGCAATCGGTTTTCGGGAAATTTTGGAAAAGGCCTTAACGGCTTCCTGGCCCCGCTGGGCCTTGCCTGCGAGCAGTCAGGGAAAGAGCAATATATCATTTATACGAAAAGGGAGCCAGTTCCACTTAGCGGGCAGACTTCGCTCCTGGCAAAAAATACGGTTATTTCCCTGTCTGAGATAGGAAAAGCAGTTCGCGGAAGGCTGGAGGCCAGGATGCTTCAGCAGCGCGTATCCGGACAGGTTACAGACAATGCCGGGGAGCCCCTTCCGGGGGTCAGCGTGCTGTTGAAAGGAAGCCTGAACGGCACCTCGACCGATCCGGAGGGAAGGTACACGCTTGAAAATATTCCCGAAGGCGGAGTTCTGGTATTCAGTTTTATAGGTTATAAAACAAGGGAAGAAGCAACAGGCGGGAGGGAGCTGGTTAACGTCAGCCTGGAACCCGATGTCGCATCGCTGGAAGAAGTGGTCGTAGTTGGTTACGGAACCCAGAAAAAGGTTAACCTCACCGGGGCCGTTGACCAGGTGACCAGCGAGGTGCTGGAAAACCGGCCCATGCCAAACGTCTCCCAGGGCCTGGTAGGAGTCATCCCCAACCTGAACATTGACATGCAGGACGGCAAGCCTATCCAGTCGCCAACTTTTAATATCCGCGGAAATACCTCCATCGGGCAGGGAGGAAGCGCCCTGGTCCTTATCGACGGCGTGGAAGGCGATCCGAGAACGCTGAACCCTTCCGACATTGCTTCGGTTACCGTGCTGAAAGACGCCTCTTCGGCCGCTATTTATGGCGCAAGGGGAGCCTTTGGAGTGGTGCTGATCACGACCAAAGCGCCTGCGGAAGGGAAGACCAGCGTGTCCTATTCCATCAACCAGTCCTTTAAGCAGCCTACCACCGTGCCGGACCTGGTGACGGACGGATATCTTTGGGCGAAAATGTTCAACGAAGCCTGGACGGCATGGAACGATTATTCGCAGACTCCCCAGAACGTCAATAAAACGCTGAAGTTTTCACAGGAATACCTGGCAGAGCTGGAGAGGCGGTCCAATGATCCGAGCCTGCCGGATGTGGAAGTGAACGAGAACGGCGAATATGTGTACTACGGAAGCACTGACTGGTATGATCTGCTCTACAAAGACGATTTCAGTTCTACGGAACATAATCTTTCCGTGTCGGGGAGTTCCGGGAAAGCCAGTTATTATGTGACCGGGCGGCTGTTCGGCCAGGATGGCCTGTTCCGGTATAACTCCGACGATTATAAGATGTATAACCTCCGCGCCAAGGGGGCTGTCCAGCTCTTTCCCTGGCTGAACGTGGAGAATAATGCCAGTTATTCTTCAATGCAATACCATAATCCTCTGAACGTTGGCGAAGGCGGGAGCATATGGCGGAACATTGCTGATGAAGGGCATCCCATGTCGCCGCTGCTGAATCCTGACGGTACGCTCACCTATTCGGCAGCCTATACCGTAGGCGATTTTTACTACGGGAAGAATGGGATTGACATGAACCGGAAGGTCCTGAGGAACACCACTTCCTTCAATACTAACTTTTACGATAATAAGTTCCGGCTGAAAGGCGATTTCACGTTCCAGAACACGGATTATGATGAACAGCGCCTGCGGGTAAAAGTGCCCTACAGCCGCAAGCCCGGCGTGATCGAGTACGTAGGCACCAATTACAACGATATCCAGAACGTCCTTGACCGCACGCAATACCTGGCCACCAACTTCTACGGCGAATACGAGAATACCTTCGCAGGAAAACATTACTTCAAGGGAATGGCCGGTTACAATTACGAGCAATCCACCTTTAAGGGCATCAGCAATCTTCGTAACGGGCTTATCTTCGAAGATGCGAAGGACATTAACCTGGCGCTGGGGCAATCTATCGTCACCGGCGGAGGCTACGAACGCTGGAACATCATGGGCGGTTTCTTCCGGCTGAACTATGCGTACGACAGCCGCTACCTGCTGGAAGTGAACGGCCGGTACGATGGTTCCTCCAAGTTCCCCGAAAGTCAGCGTTACGCCTTCTTTCCCTCGGTATCGGTAGGCTGGCGGGTGTCCGAAGAACCTTTCTGGAAAGTATCCGAAAACATGATCTCCAACCTGAAGATCCGGGCGTCCTACGGCAGCCTGGGTAACGGAAGCATTGAATCCTATTCATTCCAGGAAAAATTCACGATCGAGCAATCGGGTCGCGTACTTGGCGGCGTCCGGCCTCAGAAAACCGGGCAACCCAGTGTGATCCCGGACGGGCTTACCTGGGAAACCAGCACCACGCGAAATATAGGGATTGACCTGGCCATGCTGCGGGACCGGTTAAATATCGTCGCCGACGCCTATGTCCGTGAAACCACCGATATGTTCACGGTTGGCCCTGAACTTCCAGCGGTATTCGGAACAGATGTTCCCAGGGGAAATTATGCCGACCTCCGTACCAAAGGCTGGGAATTAACGGTTGCCTGGCGGGATGCCTTTGAGCTGGGTTCCAAGCCCTTTAATTACGATATCCGCGCCACACTGGCCGATTACCAGGCCGAAATTACCAAGTTCAATAACGAGAATAATGACCTGGACAATTATTACGTGGGGCAGAAGCTTGGCGAGATCTGGGGCTACGAAACGCAGGGCTTTTTCCGGTCGGAAGAGGAGATCGAGAATGCCGCCGACCAGACGGACATCAGGGCCTCCACCAGCGGGCAGCTGCTGCCAGGCGATATCCGTTTTCGCGACCTGAACAACGACGGCGTTATTGACAACGGCCTTAACCGGGCGGACAGCGCCGGCGATATGCGGGTGATCGGCAATTCCACTCCCAGGTATAGCTACGGCATTAACCTGGGCGCTTCCTGGAATAATTTTTTCTTTTCCGCCTTTTTCCAGGGCGTTGCCAAGCAGGATTGGTTTCCTGACCGGGAGGCCAGCATTTTCTGGGGCCAGTATAACCGCCCCTACAATGACATGCCCAAATGGCAGATCGGGAATATATGGTCGGAAGACAATCCGGATGCCTTTTTGCCACGTTACCGGGGTTATATTGCCCAGGGGGCCGACAGGGAATTGTCTACTCCTCAAACCAAATATATCCTTAATATCGCCTACATCCGGCTCAAAAACCTGCAAGTTGGCTACAATCTTCCCGCACAGCTGATAAGCCGGGTGGGACTGAGCCAGGCACGTATTTACCTGACCGGGGAGAATCTCTGGTCCTGGAGTCCGCTTTACCGGATCACACGGGACCTGGATGTGGAGAGTACTTCCGGGTCCGACCGGGTTCTTACCAGCCGTAATGTTGATGAGCGGGGAGCCGGCAACGGCTATAATTACCCGATGATCAAAAGCTTCACCCTTGGATTGTCCCTCACCTTTTAATTATCCGTATTATGAAAAATAGAAGATACCCTTTATACCTTGTCCTGCTGGCAGGATGCCTCGTGTCCTGTGAGAAACTGGACCAGGTGCCGGAAGACACTGCCACAAAAGATGCCGTATTCGGAAGCGAAAACGGCCTGGAGCTATATTCCATTTCCTTCTATGATATTCTTCCCAGCGGAAACGATATTCACCGCGGGGACGCACTGGCCGATTACGCGGCCCGTACCCAGGTCCCGGATTTTATCCGTCCTGGTGCGTTTGACGCCCGGCAAAGTTCGGGCTGGGATTGGGAAGGCCTTCGGAACCTCAATTATTTCATTGAGAACTGCACCAATCCGGCCATCCCTGAGGAAACACGCCGTCATTACATTGGCCTGGCCCGGTTTTTCCGCGCCTGGTTTTATTTCGAAAAAGTAAAGCGATTCGGGGATGTGCCCTGGATCAGCAAAGCCATGAGTGTGGATGATCCCGGCCTGTTCAGCAGCCGCGACCCCAGGACGCTGGTAATGGATTCCGTCCTGGCAGACCTGGATTATGCCTGCGAAAATATCCGCACAACGGAAGACGAGACCCGCAGTCTCATTACCACTTTCGTCGCCTATGCCTTTAAATCAAGGGTTTGCCTCTTCGAAGGGACCTTCCGGAAATACCATACAAACTACGACCTGGGGTCTACTGCCGGAACCTGGCTGAAAGAAGCTGAAGAAGCGGCGAAATTTGTCATGGACAATTCCGGTTTTAGCTTGTACGAAGGCGTGGGGCCGGAAAGCTCTTACCGCCAGGTGTTCATCAGCAAGGCCCCTGTTGCCAGCGAAGTGATGCTGTCTGCGGTGGCCGATCCTTCCCTGAGCGTTTTCAATGATGCCAATTGGTGGTGGACCAGCTCCACTTACGGGTCCAGGGTGAGCTTTACGCGGACCTTTATCAATACCTACCTGAACCGCGACGGCACTCCCTTTACCAATGTTCCCGGCCATGAGACCATGACCTTTCCCGAGGAGGTGAAGAACAGGGACCTGCGCCTGAGCCAGACCATTCGCATGGGCGATTACAAACGAATAAACGGCGGGGTGGAAGAGCCTGCTCCCCCGTATTTTCCTACACCTATACCGGCTACCAGCCAATCAAATGGACCCTG
The DNA here is from genome assembly GCF_008033235.1 of Anseongella ginsenosidimutans. GTDB lineage: Bacteria > Bacteroidota > Bacteroidia > Sphingobacteriales > Sphingobacteriaceae > Anseongella > Anseongella ginsenosidimutans. Next base: position 786,944 of record NZ_CP042432.1, on the reverse strand, counting down.
GACGACACGTATTATGACGGCGGCACGCGGAACGACAATTCCATCAGTATTATCCGATATGCCGAAGTACTGCTGAATTATGCCGAAGCGCGGGCAGAACAGGGCCTGATGAACAATGAGGACTGGCAGCTGACCATTGGCGTTTTACGGGGCCGGGCCGGCATTACCGGCGGGCTGAATACGCTTCCGGTAACTGCCGATCCCTACCTGCAGGCGAATTATTTCCCTGAAATATCAGATCCGGTCCTGCTGGAGGTTCGCAGGGAGCGGGCAATTGAACTGGCCCTCGAGGGCTTCCGCTTTTATGACCTGGTACGCTGGAAAAAAGGGGAGTTGATGGAATTGCCATGGAACGGCTTCTATGTGCCGGCCCTGAACACGCCTATGGATCTGAACGAGGACGGCGACATGGATGTTTCCTTCGTACAGGCACCGCCTTCCACTCCTGCGCCTGGTGTGACCTATATCAACGTAGCCCCTACCATCAGCGGGGGCGTCAATCCCCAGCAGCTCTCTCAAGGCACCCGGGGAGAGATCACCTGGCTGGAAAACCTTCCGAGGGAATGGGATGAAAAACATTATCTTTACCCCATCCCGGAAGCCGACCTGGAGGACAACCCCGAACTGGGTCAAAACCCGGGCTGGGAATAATGACTAATATATTTGAACTTTTAAAATGAGTAAGATGAGCCTGAAAAAAATAACTTCATTACTGATCCTTATAATAACGCTGCCGCTTCTTTCCATCGGGCAGGAACTGACCGTAGCTTCCTATAATATCCGTTATGCCAATGAAGGCGATGCCGAAAAAGGCGACGGCTGGGAAAGCCGCCTCCCGGTCATAACTTCTCAGGTGTTGTTTTTCGATTTTGACCTTATGGGGGTACAGGAAGCCCTTGAAAGCCAACTTATAGACCTGGACGGGCAGCTGGAAGCCTATGACCGTATAGGCGTAGGAAGGAAAGACGGGAAAACAGGCGGAGAGTATTCTCCGATATTCTATAAAAAGGACCGCTTCAAGCTGCTGGATCACGCTACGTTCTGGCTTTCTGAAACTCCGGAAACGCCCAGCAAAGGCTGGGACGCAGCACTGAACCGGATCTGCACCTGGGGCAAGTTCAGGGATAACGAATCAAAAAAAGAGTTTTTCTATTTTAACCTGCACATGGACCACAAAGGGCAGGAAGCCAGGAAAAACAGCACCCTGCTGGTGCTTGAGAAGATCCGCGAGATCGCCGGGAACGCGCCGGTGATCCTGTCCGGGGATTTTAACTTTGACCAGGACCATCCCAATTACAAGCTGATCGCCGGATCAGGTTTCCTGGAAGATACGTACGAGCTGGCGCCCATCCGTATGGCGCCAAACGGAACCTTTAACCAGTTCAATTTCAACAACACCGGTCATGACAGGCGCATTGACCATATTTTTATCAATAAAAAGTTCACAGCCAATCGTTTCGGGATCCTGACCGGGAGCTATAAAGGCCATTTCCCTTCCGACCATTTCCCGGTAGTAGTCGAGCTGGAGATGCGCTAGTGTTGCGATCACAACACTAAACACGCTGAGCAGTCAAGCATGTTCCGTCCTGGCACGGAGGCCGTTAACCGTGGATCATTTTTCGGTTAATTCAAAAAAATTGCGCTTAAAGTTCTGAAAACAAATACTAACTTAGCTTCTACGACCAGAACGAACTCTAGTGAAAACCTTCTGTGATACGGAGTTGCTTAACGGACTTCGCGAAAATGATCATGAAGCATTTCGTTATTTGTATGAGAAATATTGGGACAAGCTATACGTAGTGGCCCGCAAGCGCCTGGACAATACCTGGGAAGCGGAGGAAATTGTCCAGGATGTTTTCTGCAAGCTATGGCGCAGGCGCGAAACCCTGTCGCTGAAAGGCGGTTTCGAAAACTACCTGGCCGTCGCCGTGAAATTCGAGGTGATCAACCGCTTCGCAAAACGCGCTCATGCAGCGGCTTACCGGCAGCACCTGGAGCTGCGTTATTCCGAAGCCGACCAGGATATGCTCCGGCAGCTGGATTTCGACGAGCTTCGGAGGCGGCTGGAAACAACCATTCAGACCCTTCCCGCAAAGTGCAGCATCGTCTACCGCCTCAGCCGCGAACAGGGATTCAGCAACCGGCAGATTGCCGAAGAGCTGAACATTTCCATTAAAACCGTCGAAGGACACCTTAGCCGTGCCTTGAAAGCGCTTCGTTCCGTCTTCGGATAGTATTCCGGTTTATTTCAAATTATTTTATTTTTTTTCGATTTGGAGCAAGGGTATTGTGGCCTTCGGCTGGCTTAGCAATAAAGGGAAGTTAATGCCGGCAAACAATCAGGCGGACCATATGGCGATACTGGCCAGGAAATGGATGGATGGTACCATCACAGCCGGGGAAATGGCCGAATTTGAGCAATGGTACGCTTCATTCGACGATGCTGAACCGGAGATGCTGCAGGATGAAACCCCGGAAGCGCTGCGGGAACGCCTTTACGATTCCATACAGCGGGGCGAATTTCCGGCAGAGAAAGGAAAGATGCGGAACCTGTACCGCTACCTGGCGGGCGCGGCTTGTGTGGCATTTTTGACTTCCTTTTCCTTTTGGTGGACACAGAACCGTTTCAGCACCTTTCCTTTTACCCGTATCGTCATGGTTGATGCCGGTGCGGAGATAGAAAAAGCCATGCTGCCGGACGGTAGCATTATCTGGCTCAGGCCGGGGGCGACATTAAAATACCCCGCTTCCTTCAGCGGCGGGCGCAGGGTATCCCTTTCGGGGGAAGGCTTATTTGAAGTGGCGAAAGACTCGCTTCACCCCTTTACGGTATCGGTGGGGGATTATACGGCTACTGTGATGGGAACCAGCTTTTACATAAAGGAATCGGACAACCGGCGCGATATGCAGCTTGCGGTTCTCACCGGGAAAGTGAAAGTGGGAAGAAAGGATGCCAACCCCTCATTTGGGACGCAGATCGTACTTCCCGATGAAAAGCTTCTGACCGGCGATGTTCCGGCGGTTAAACGGCTCAGTAGGGAGGAAAGCACAAGCTATGCGGCGGGTACGGGCTACGATATGAATTTCAGGAATACCCCTTTCAGCCTGGTGGTGGCAAGGATAGAACAAAAGTTCGACGTAGATATCAGGGGCGATCTGAACCGGTATGCTTCCTGCCGTTTTACGGCGAATATGACCGACCAGGGTTTGGATTACACGCTTAAACTACTCACGAGGTCTGTGGGGATTACCTACAAACAGGAAGAAAGGATCGTTCATTTCGAAGGAGGCGGATGTAAATAAAAAACGAATGTAAAATAAATAAGCCGGGAATGTTGACGCATTCCCGGCAAGTAATTAAGGTTCAGTCTATATGCGATTATTTAACCAAACCTATACAAATGTATGAAATGTAATTCTTATGGAGCAACGTTGCTCATAGCCCTTATGCGCTTCACATTTATCCAGCTTATTTTCCTGCTCACCGGCGCGTGCATCCTTCACGCCCACGGCCTGAATGCCCAGAAGGTCCTGGATAAAAAGATCTCTATCGAGTTGCCAGGCACTTCCATGGAAGAGGTACTTAGCGCTATTGAAACAAAAACCGGGGTACACTTTGTGTACGTAAACAATCTCTTCGATAATGTGCAGGCCCCGCCGATGAGTTATGAAGGCGTAAAGGCAGGAGTTATCCTTTCCCGCCTCCTTGCCCCCCTGGAAATCAGCTACGCGGTAATGGAAAAGGACTTTGTGGTGTTGCGAAAAATGCTGCTCCCGGTAAAAGGGGCCAGGAACGAATTGAGTATCCTTCGGACCGCCCTGTCGCCGTCCGGTATGCCCGCCGGCCCGGAGATCTTCCAGCAGCAGGTATCGGGCCGGGTCACGGATATTGCCGGGGACCCGCTTCCCGGCGTAAGCGTTCAGCTGAAGGGAACCACGAACGGAACTTCCACCGACTCCGAGGGAAGATACACACTGGAAAATCTTCCCGGGCAAGGCCTGCTGGTATTCACCTTCATTGGGTTTAAGAACCTGGAGGAGCCGGTGGACGGGCGGGAAGTTATCAACGTGAGCCTGGAGCCGGATGTCGCTTCCCTTGACGAGGTGGTAGTAGTGGGTTACGGCACGCAGAAGGCGGCCACGATTACGGGATCCATCAGCAATGTCAGCGGTGAAGAACTCCGGTCCGCCCCGGCAATCAATCTTTCCAATGCCATGGTCGGGCGGCTGCCCGGGCTGGTGGCCGTTACCCGTTCCGGAGAACCGGGGAGCGACGGCTCAACGTTTCGCATCAGGGGGCCAACACGCTGGGTGACAATTCCCCGCTGATCGTGGTGGACGGCATCGCAAACCGCGGCCTGGAACGGCTGAATGCCGCCGATATCGAGAGCATTACCGTACTGAAGGACGCGTCGGCCGCTATTTACGGGGCTCAGGCGGCCAACGGGGTTATCCTGGTAACAACCAAAAGAGGCAGATTGGGAAAGCCGCAGATCAGCCTGAATTATAATGAAGGGTTGAGTACGCCCACGGTGCTTCCCGAAAGTATCGATGCGGCGACCTACCTGGAAATGCTGAACGAGATCGGAGAATATGCCGGGCAGGCTCCCAAGTATTCCGAAGAAGAGATCCAGAATTACCGCGAAGGGACCGACCCCTGGCTTTATCCGAACACGGACTGGTACGCGGAAACCTTTCGCGATGCAGCCCCCCAGCGTTCGGCCAACCTGACCATCAGCGGAGGGCAGGAATACCTTTCTTATTTTATTTCCGCAGGGACCCAGTTCCAGGACGCCATATATAAGAACAGCGCGACCAATTACAAGCAAATGAACTTCCGGGTGAACCTTGACGGAAAAGTTTCGGATAACGTAAGGTACAGCATTGACGTATCAGGCCGGGAGCAGTACCGAAATTATCCTACCCGTTCGGCCTCGGATATTTTCACCATGCTAAGGAGGGGTAAGCCTCACATGCATGCCTACTGGCCCAATGGCATGAACGGCCCCGATATCGAGTATGGCAATAATCCCGTGGTAGTCACCACCAATCAGACCGGGTACGACCGCAATAAGACCACTAACCTGATGACCAGGGCGAAGCTGGACGTGAAGCTTCCCTGGATCGAAGGGCTGTCCCTTTCCGGGAACGTAGCGTTTGACCGGCAAATGGATAACGATAAGCTTTGGCGCACGCCCTGGTTCCTGTATTCCTGGGACAGGGAAAGCGTCGATGAGAACGGTCAGCCTGTCCTGGTGGAAGGGCAGAAAGGCTTCACCAATCCTGAACTGACCCAGGAAATGGAGGATGCCGACCGCCTGACCCTGAACGCCCTGCTCAACTATGAGCGGAACTTTGGCGGGATGCATAATTTCAAGTTCCTGGCCGGTACGGAAAGGATCTCGGGCGAGTCCATGATCTTCTCCGCTTTCCGCAAACATTTCGTTTCCGAAGCCATTGACCAGCTATTCGCCGGCGGCGATGCCGATAAAACCAATTCCGGCCAGGCCAGCGAAGAAGCCAGGCTCAATTACTTCGGCCGCGTAAATTATGATTTCAAAAGCAAGTACCTCTTCGAATTCGTATGGAGGTACGACGGTTCCTTTATCTTCCCCAGGGAAAAGCGGTTCGGGTTCTTCCCCGGCGTCTCGCTCGGCTGGAGGATCTCCGAGGAAAATTTCTGGGAAGGTATCCGCCCCGTTGTCAGCCATTTAAAGATCAGGGGGTCCTGGGGGCAGACGGGGAATGACCGGATAGACACCTACCAGTATATGGCCAGCTACGGCTATGAAGCGGGCGCTAACGAGATCTATGTCTTCAACGGGGATGTGGAATCAAAAATCCTTGGCGAACTGCGTATTCCCAACCGGAATGTGACCTGGGAAGTGGCCAACCAGTCGAACATTGGCTTTGACGGGGAATTGTTCAACAGCAAGGTCTCCTTTTCGGCGGATTATTTCTATAATGTCCGGGAGGATATCCTGTGGCGGCGAAGTGCTTCCGTACCGGCTTCCAGCGGGCTCACGCTGCCCAGCGAGAATATCGGGGAAGTGGTGAACCAGGGCGCGGAATTCCAGCTTGGCTACCGGAACAAGGCGGGAGATCTTCATTACGAGGTTTCAGCCAATATCAACTTCAACAAGAACCGGATAAAGTTTTGGGATGAGACACCCGGAGTGCCCGAATACCAGCAATCCACCGGTCATCCAATGAATACGAATCTTTATTACAAAGCAATAGGCATATTCCGTGACCAGGCTGCCGTAGACGCTTATCCCCACTGGACCGGCGCCCGGCCCGGAGACGTGATCTTCGAGGATGTAAACCAGGACGGCGAGATCAACGGTCTTGACCGGGTGCGTATTTACAAAACGGACCTGCCCACGCAAACAGGCGGTTTTAATATTGACCTGGCTTACAAGAATTTCTACAGCTCCATATTTTTCCAATGGGCCGCCGGCGCGGTAAGGAATGATTACTATGAAATGCAGGGAGAGGTTGGAAATTTCCTGGCGCGCGATGTGGAAGGAAGATGGACTCCTGAGAACCCCGATGCGGACCAGCCCAGGATATGGAACCGTTACAGCGAGTACTGGAGGTCGAATGACAACACTTACTGGCTGCAGAGTTCCGATTACGTCAGGCTGAAGAGTTTTGAGCTGGGCTATAATCTGCCTGCCTCACTCTGTGAAAGCCTGCACATGAGCGCGGCCAGCATTTACTTCACCGGGCTGAACCTGCTCACTTTCACCGGGGTGGAGGACTTTGACCCGGAATCAACCTCGGCGGTGGCCTACCCGCTTAATAAGGTCTATAATTTCGGCGTGACATTAACCTTTTAACGTACTGGAGTATGAAAGCTTTGATCAACAAATATTCAATATTGATAATGTCGGTTTTGCTGCTAATTTCCTGCAGCGAGGATTTCCTGGAAACCGAGCCTTCTACGGAATTTTCCGAAACGGCCGTCTGGAACGACCCGGCACTGGTGGAAACCTTTATTAACCAGATCTATTACCGCCTGGACGAACCGCTTACCGACGGGAGAATGAAGGCCAATTACGTGGACGAGGCGCATTACCGCGGCAACAGCGCTGCTTTCAATTTCAATAACAGCGATATCACTTCCGATAACCTGCCCGGATGGGGTGTTTCCCGGTACCGCTCGTGGGATGATCTTTACAAGACCATCCGGTATTGCAATATCTTCCTGGAAAAAGTCGATGAAGTTCCTTTCAGCGACGCCCTGGTAGACGGCAAGACCGAACGGGACAGGATGACCGGCGAGGTCCATTTTCTACGGGCTTACCTGTACCACTTCCTCACCAGCGTTTATGGAGGCGTTCCCATCATTACTGAGGTATATGACCTGGATGCGGAGTTCAACATTGCGCGGAACACCTACGAAGAATGCGTGAACTTTATCGTCGAGGAGTGCGATAAGGCGGCCAGCCTGCTGCCCGATGAGCATACCGGCGATAATATCGGCCGGGCCAGCAGGGGAGCTGCGCTGGCGCTGAAATCCAGGGTGCTGCTGTATGCCGCAAGCGACCTGTACAATACGCCCGTGTTTTCAGATTACCCCAATCCGGAACTTATCGGCTATACCGGCGGTGACAGGACGGCCCGCTGGCAGGCGGCAAAGGACGCCGCCAAAGCGGTGATTGACCTGGGGTTGTACAAGCTGTACAAGGCTGAACCGGGTCCCGGCGATTCGGTAGCCCGGAACATCACGGAGATTTTCCTGTCCAGGCATACGGAAGAGGATATTTTCGTGAAATTCTTCACCACTCCTATGGCGCAGCGCTTCGGGCTGTACACCAGTCCCAACGGCTATCACGGCTGGGGCGCAAACGCACCTATCGGCGAACTGGTGGATGATTTCGAAATGGCGGACGGCACGAAATTCGACTGGGGAAATCCTGCTCATGCTGCCAGCCCTTACCAAAACCGTGAACCCCGTTTCTATGCGACCATCCTTTATAACGGGGCTCCCTGGAGAGAGCGCCCGGACGACGTCAAGGGACTGGACCCTTTTAACAGGGTGCAGACCGGCGTCTGGCAAACCTGGGACGAGGCGGCCGGCAAAATGGTGGAAATGTACGGGGTAGATACCCGGAAAAGTACGGTAGAAGACTGGAATGGTTCTTACACCGGTTATTATTGCCGCAAGTACGTGGATCCGGCCATTGACGCGCAATATGTGAGGCAGGCGGTCACCTGGCGGTTCATCAGGTATGGAGAAATACTTTTGAATTATGCCGAAGCCTGCATTGAGCTTGGGGAAGAAGAGGAAGCCAGGACCTATATCAACAAGATCCGCAGAAGAGCCGGCCTTCCCCCTGTTACTGAATCAGGAGCGGACCTGCGCGAACGCTACCGCAATGAAAGGCGCATTGAACTCGCTTTCGAGGACCAGCGCTTTTATGATGTCCGCCGCTGGGTCATCGGCCCGGAAGCTTACCAGCCTATTCATGTAGCCAAAGTCGTTTACGAACTGCAGCCTGATCATACCACGGCCACCGTCCCGACAGTCACCCATGAACCGTTCGAAACGCATTCCTGGGAGGATAAAGCGTACTTCCTGCCCATCATGCGCAATGAAATGAATAAAAATAACCTGCTGATACAGAACCCGGGCTATTGAGCCCGGGCTTTGCCAGATTGGATGTTATTCCTTCGAGTTGACGACGATCACATCGGCCCAGGCATCCTTATTGCGTTCAATAAAGCGCTGGTGGGCAGGGTGATGGAAATAGGTTTCCAGCCCTTCTTCCGAATCGAAGCCCGCAATATGCATGCAGTCGTAATCGGCGGTTTTCTCGTAGCTTACTTCAAAAGTATAGGCGCCGGAATAGCTTTTTACTTCGGGGATAGAATCTTTTAAAGCGGCAAAATCAGCCATATGCTGCTGCTTTTGTTCTTCGGTAACGCCTTCTTTGAATTTAAAGCAAACCATGTGCTGCACTTTTGCCGGTGCGACTGCGGTTCCGCTTTCCAGGGCCGCAGGAGCCGAGGCGGCAGAATCAGGGGATCCGGCTGAATCCGAAGAGGAGGGGCTCATTTGGCAGCTGATAAAGCCGAAGGCAAAAATAAACATACCGGTAGTGATTGAATTAACTAAGTTCTTTGATTTCATATTAAAAAATTTTACACCGGAGCAGCGCAATGCGTTGGCAAAGGTCCTGAAGCCGGATCGCTAAATTATTTAAAAAGATCGAATAATCCGCCGGAACTCCTGCGCCGGGTGGTCCTTCTGCGGCTGGTGAGGCCCAGTACTCCCAGGAGGCCGCGGGTTACCTCGCGGATGACGGTGCGGCCGGCCGTACTGTTTACCACTTTTTCCAGGGTGGAGGGGGTAGCGCGTTCCTTCTTTTCTTCTTTCAGCGCTTCTTCGGCCTGCTGCTGTTCCAGCAGCTCCTGCTCCAGGGCTTCCATCTTTTTTCCGAGGATCTCATAAGCGCTTTCCCGGTCAACCTGTTCCCCGTATTTTTCTACGAGGCGCGATTTCCGCACCAGCGTTTGAATTTCTTCTTCGCTGATCGTATCCATCCTGGATGCCGGAGCGGTAAGGAGGGTATGGACCAGCGGGGTGGGAATACCTTTTTCATTGAGTACTGTTATAAGGGCTTCTCCTATCCCTAATTGAGTGAGCAGCTGGTTGGTCTCGTAAAATTCCGAAACCGGGTAATTTTCCGCGGCGCTTTTGATCGCTTTGCGGTCACGCTCCGTAAAGGCACGGAGCGCATGCTGTATTTTCATCCCCAGTTGCCCAAGAACCTCCGCAGGCACATCGTCGGGGTTTTGCGTGCAGAAAAAAATGCCGATGCCCTTGGAGCGGATCAGCTTGATGATCGTCTCAATCTGGTTGAGCAGTGATTTGGAAGCTTCTTCAAAGATCAGGTGCGCCTCGTCAATAAAGATCACCAGCTCGGGGCGTTCCACATCGCCCTGCTCCGGGAAAGTCTCGTAAATTTCGGCCAGCAGGCAAAGCATAAAAGTGGAAAATAAACGCGGCTTTCCCTGGATATCCGTAAGCCGTAAAATATTTATATAGCCGTAGCCGCGCTCATCCAGCCGCGTCAGGTCTGCCACGTCAAAGGAACGTTCCCCGAAGAACTTATCCGCTCCCTGCTCTTCCAGCGCCACCAGGTTACGCATAATGGCGCCCATGGACGAAGAGCTGATGCGCCCGTATTCTTTCTCCAGTTCCTCCTTGCCTTCGTCGCCCAGGTATTGAAGCGTTTTTCGGAAGTCTTTGATATCCAGCAGGGGAAGCTTCTTATCATCGCAATATTTGAAGACCAGTGAAACCACACCCGACTGGGTTTCGTTCAATTCCAGCATTTTAGCTAAGAGTACAGGCCCGAATTCGGAGATGGTAGCCCTGAGCTGTACTCCCGGTTCATCCGAGATACTCAGCAGTTCCACGGGAAAGGCGTCTGCTTTCCAGGGCGAGCCGATCAGCTGGTGCCGCCCGTCCAGCTTCGGATTGGGTTCGCCCGGCTGGGAAAGGCCGCTTACATCCCCTTTAATGTCCATGATCAGCACAGGAACGCCTTTTTCAGATAATTTTTCGCAAATCCCCTGAAGAGTTTTTGTTTTCCCGGTGCCGGTGGCGCCTGCTACCAGGCCGTGCCGGTTAAAAGTTGACAGCGGTGCTTTTACCTGGCTGTCTTTAACAGCTTTGCCTTCCAGCATGGAAGCGCCCAGCAAAAGGCTATCCCCCTGGAAAGTATAGCCTTTTTCAATGTGTTCGCGGAAAGTTTCAACGTTTGCCATCCTGATCTGAAATAATGATAATTAAATATAGGAAACTTCATGAATACGAGTCAATGTAACATTTATATTTCAATTTAGGAAAACGATTGAACACCCCCAGAAAGGCGGTTTTTGCCTTAAAAAAGGAAGGGCCTGAGGCGGTGAATAATAAAGCCGCATTAGCTTTTCTATAACTTAGTGTGATATTCTTGTTACAGTTTTGTAAGGCTAAACCTAATTAAAAAGCGAATTAATGAAAACCAAACCCAACCCACCCTGTCCCGGACAGGGCCGGAACAAACTCTTGTTCCGATTGCAATCGATTGTTTTATGCTTATTTTGCTGTTTTCAGGCCTACGGCCAGGACCGCATCGAGGTTAACGGGAAAGTAACTTTCCAGAATTCCGGACTACCGGGTGTGAGCGTGACGGTGAAAGGCACCACCCTGGGCACCAGTACCGACATTGAAGGGAATTACCAGCTGGAAGGCGTGGATCCGGACGCCGTACTGGTATTCAGCCTGCTTGGCTTCGGCCAGCAGGAAATTCCCGTGGAGGGAAAGTCCGTAATTAATACGGTCATGGAGGAAGACGTGGCCTCCCTGGACCAGGTGGTGGTGATCGGTTACGGTACCGCAAGGAAAAAGGATCTTACCGGCGCCGTTTCCCAGGTGAGCGCCGAGAAGCTGGAGAACGAAAACCCCAATGCCGTTGCTGATATTCTGCGCGGGAACATTGCCGGGCTGAACGTGGGCTTCAGTACTTCCGCAAAAGGAGGCGCCGGGCTGGAGGTACGGGGCCGGGCTACGCTGAATGCAGGCGGAAGTCCCCTGATCGTACTGGACGGGGTGATCTACCCCGGGCAGCTTGCCGATATCAACCCGAATGATATCGAAACCATCGACGTCCTGAAGGATGCCAGCTCGGCCGCTGTATTCGGGGCCAAAGCGGCCAGCGGGGTGATCCTGATCACTACTAAAAAGGGTCAGGAGGGCAAAACCACGGTAAACTTTAATAGCAATGTGAGCATTGCCACGATGTCGGTAAACGAGCCGGTGTACGGGCCGCATGAATTCATTGCCTGGCGGGAAGATGTGATGAAGAACATCAATGCCGGAGGGTACGACCCTTACGAGTTTTCCGATCCGCGCAACCTTCCCAGCGATATTTCCCTGGACGAATGGATGGCCTATGACGGCTCCAGCGGCGATCCGGTGTCCGTCTGGCTGCGGCGGTTGAATATGCAGCCCGTGGAAATCGAAAATTATAAAGCGGGAAAAAGTGTGAACTGGTACGATATGATGTTCCAGAATGCTTTCCGGCAGGATCATACGATCAGTCTTTCCGGGCGGAAAGAAGGAGTGCAGTACTATATGTCCCTGGGTTACCTGGATAATGAAGGTATTGTGGTGGGGGATGATTTCCAGACGGTGAGAAGCAGGATCAATATAGAAGGAAAGGTCAATGACTTTCTCTCCGTTGGGATGCACACCCAGTTTGCCGACCGTGATGAAAGCCAGGTGCCTGTTAACTGGGGCCTGGCCAGGACGCTTTCTCCCTGGGGATCGGAATTTGATGAAGAGGGCTTTTATAAATACCGCCCCAATGAAGAGAACAGCGGCGGTAACCATCCTTATTATGCTCCCAGCCTTACGGACCGCCGGCAAAAAGAAACGACGCTCAACTCGACGCTTTTCGCCAAAGTGACACTGCCCTTTGGGATCACCTACCGGCTCAACTTTACCCCCCGGTTCGAATTTTATGAACGGTACAATCACGAATCGTCAAAACATGAAGACTGGGGCCGGGACGGAGGCCATGTTTCCCGGCGGCAGCGAAAAGTCTATTACTGGCAGGTGGACAACATTCTGAACTGGAACAAGACCGTTGCAGATGTCCACAACTTTAACGTGACCCTTCTGGCCAACGCTGAGAAATATCAAAGCTGGGATAATACCATGACCAATGAAGGTTTCATTCCGCACGATGACCTGGGTTATCACGGAATTAAATCGGGAACGAACCCGCTTGTTGAAAGTGATGACCAGTACAGTACAGGAGATGCGTTAATGGCCCGGTTAATCTATTCCTTCAGGGACCGGTACCTGATGACCGCTTCGGTTCGCCGCGACGGTTATTCGGCATTCGGCGAAGCAAATCCCCGGGCTACCTTCTTTTCCATCGCCGGCGGCTGGGTATTTTCAGAAGAGCCTTTTTATAACAGCAGCTGGCTGAACTATGGCAAGCTCCGGGTTTCCTGGGGAAGCAACGGTAACAGGGACCTGGGCCCGGGCGGACGTTATGCCGCCCTTTCGAACCTGACTGCCGGGCCCTACCTGCATGTAAACTCCGATGGCGAGGTGTACCAGGTGAACCAGCTGTACGTAGATAAAATGGCTAACCCCAATTTGCAATGGGAGCGGACAACGGCTTTCAATATCGGCCTGGACTTTTCGCTCTTCAACAAGGTGGACGGTACACTGGAACTCTACGAAATGTCCACCACTGATCTGCTGGTGCAGCGGTCCCTTCCCGATATCCTCGGCTTCAACTTCGTTTGGGATAACCTGGGAGAAGTGAAGAACAAGGGGATAGAACTGAGTCTTAGCAGCCTGAATATGAGCAAGGACAACTTTTCCTGGAGGACTTCTTTTAATTTCCAGTTGAACAGGAACGAGATCGCGCATTTATACGGGGATACGGACGAAAACGGGAACGAGCTGGATGACCTGGAAAATGAATGGTTCATCGGTCATGGCATTGACGAAATATGGAACTACCAGGTGGACGGCGTATGGCAGCAGGACGAAGCCGAAGAAGCCGATAAATACGGGGTATCGCCCGGGGACTTCAAGGTCGTGGACCTTAACGGCGACGGACAGTTCACCAGGGAAGATAAGGTATTCCAGGGATTTGAGGAGCCGCGGTTTAAATGGACGATCCGGAACGAGTTCAGCCTTTTCAAAAACCTGGATGTGTCCTTTATGATCTACTCTTACTGGGGGCATAAAACTGCCTTTAACCAGGCAAAGAACAGGGATGGCTTCCTGGACAGGACCAGTTCTTACGTCTTCCCCTACTGGACGCCTGAGAATCCAACTAATGAATGGGCAAGGCTTTATTCAAGCGAGGGCGCTTCCAGCGGCTTTAGCGTGTACCGGGACCGTTCTTTTATTCGCCTGGACAATATCGCCCTGGGATATAATGTGCCGCATCAGTTCCTGGAAAGAGCAAAGGTGGAAAGCCTGAAATTCTTTTTCAATATCCGGAACGTGGGTGTGTGGGCGCCGAACTGGGATTACTGGGATCCGGAATGGGATCCGGAAGTAGGCGCCGGCCCGACGCCCAGAACATACACCTTCGGCATTGATCTTACCCTGTAAACGTGCATATTAAATTGAACTGACATGAAAACGAACTATAAAAAACCAGCTGTTATAGCCGTCGCCTCCCTGGCGCTCCTGCTGGGCGGAACAACAGGCTGCAGCGATGAATGGCTCGACACCAAGGAATTGTCTTTCTATACTCCGGAAAATACATTTAATACCCCGGAAGGACTGATGGCTACGCTTATCGCCTGTGAGCGGAATATGCGCTACGAATGGTACGGGGATGGAAGCCCGATTATCACCGAGAATATATTCTCCGAAATTGCTGTAGAAGGTACTACAGACAAATCCGGGCCGGCGCAGGATCTGAATCTCCAGATTACGCCGGATGCCCAGCTGAACCATACGGATTATAACAGGATAGGCTGGTACTGGTACGAAGGTTTTAAGGGAATAAAGTATGCCAATACGGCTATTTCCAATATTGACCTGCCGGAATGGGAATCGGAAGAGCAGAAAAACGCGGTGCTGGGGGCGGCCTATTTCCACCGGGCTTACCGGTATTACCGGCTCACGCAGCAGTTCGGAGATGTGCCCCTGATCCTTGAGGAGATTACGAAGCCGAAACTTGATTTTTATTCCACCAAGCGGGAAGTGATCCTTCAGCAAATGAAAACAGACCTGGAGTTCGCTGAAGAATGGGTTCCGGCAATCGTGGATAAGGGCGCGGTTTCAAAAGGCGCGGTCAGTCACCTGTTAACAAAGGTAAACCTGGCGCTGGGCCTATTTGACGATGCGATCGCTTCTGCCAGCCGGGTCATAGACGGCGGAACACACGCCCTTATGACGGAACGTTTCGGGGTAGACGCCGGGGATCCCAGCAAAAATATTATCTGGGACCTTCACCGGCCGGCCAATAAATCTCTGGCTATTAATAAGGAAGCGCTGATGCTGGTAATAGACCGGCTGGACATGGATGGGAATATGGACGGCGGTATCCAGATCATGCGCCAGTCAATTCCCTATTGGGGCTCCAATATCAACACGCCTACCGGGAATAAGGGAACCAGCGACAAAGCCGGCGAGCCCATTCCCCAGGTGGAACAATACGGGCGGGGAATCGGCCGTTCGCGCGGCACCTGGTATGCCACGAATATGATCTGGGGCGATCCCAATGACCTGCGTCATGCTCCGGGCAACTGGATGGATATGGAAGACCTTGTTTACAACAACCCCGGCATTGCCCCCGGGACCCAAACCCCGGACCCCTATTATGGGAAGCCGCTGCAGCTCAGGAACGATGCGGGAGCCCTGCTAACCATTGACACCATCCGCTGCTGGTATTCCTGGCCGCATTATAAAGTGTATATTCCTGATCCTGAGCGGGCTCAGCCTGCCGGCGGCCATACGGACTGGTATGTATTCAGGCTGGCGGAGACCTATTTGCTGCGCGCGGAAGCGTATTTCTGGAAAGATCAGCTGGCGCTGGCCGCCGCGGATATCAACGCCGTAAGAACACGCGCCGGGGCCGCTGCCATTACAGCAGCTGATGTGAATATCGCTGCCATTCTGGATGAAAGGGCACGGGAACTCTACTGGGAAGAGCCGCGCAAAACGGAGCTTACCCGTATAGCCTATATTTTTGCCATGACCGGGAAGACAGCCTATAACGGGAAATCTTACAATATGGAAAGTTTTTCCGATAATAATTTCTGGTATGACCGGATCATGGAAAAGACGGAATTCTATAACCAGGGCGTAAAAACCCGTCACGGAGACGAATACACGATGAGTGCGTTCCATGTGCTGTGGCCGATTCCGGCAGACGCCATTAATACCAACACGCAAGGGCAGATCAACCAGAACAAAGGCTATGCAGGTTACGAAAATAATGTACCGCCGCTGACGGAAATACCGCCTGCGGAAGAAGAAGAATAACGCTTTAGGTTTAGGAACAAATTCCGCCTTTCCTTCCGAGGGGGCGGAATTTTGTTTATATTTTCTTTTCATATGAAATTAAGACGCTTTTCGCTTGCTGTGGCATTGCTTGCTACGGCATTGCTCGCCCTGAGCGGCTCGCAAGCACTTTCTCAGGATTCTTCCATGGCCGCAGAAGAACCGGCCGCCGGTAATGAAAGGCCGAACATCGTGATCTTTATCACCGATGATCAGAATCAGTCAGACCTTGGCTGTTATGGCAACGGGGACGTGCAAACCCCTAATATGGACCGCCTCGCCGCGGAGGGAATGCGCTTCACGTCTGCGTACGCGGCTTCTTCCATGTGTACGCCTTCCCGCAGCAGCCTGTTTACCGGCCTTTATCCTTTCCGCAATGGCTGCCAGATGAATCATTTCGCTGTCAGGGCCGGAGTGAAAAGCCTGCCACATTACCTTAAACCGCTGGGGTACCGGGTGGTACTTGCGGGAAAAACGCACGTGACACCCGGGGCGGCCTTCCCCTTTGAGTATATCGGCCAGGAGTTTGGAAGATACGAACCCATTGAAACCCGGAGCGATCCCCGGAAGGAAACCGTGCAATTTATACAGGACCATTTCCGCGGGCAGCCGCAGCAGCCGCTCTGCCTGGTAGTGGCGCCCTGGCTGCCCCATGTACCCTGGGTAAAAAACCGCGATTTTGATCCTGCGAACCTGGCACTGCCGGAATACCTGGCCGATACAAAGAAAACAAGGGCAGCCCTGGCCGCCTATTACCAGAGCATTGGTGAGGCGGACCGAATGCTGGGAGAAATAATGGCGGCGCTTGAAAGTACCGGTGAGCAAAGCAATACGGTTTTCCTGTTTTTCTCTGACCAGGGAACCCAGTTCCCCGGGGCGAAATGGACCGTCTATGACCGGGGCCTGCGGGTTCCGCTCATTGCGCGCTGGCCGGATAAGATAAGGGAAGGAAGTATTTCGGATGCCCTTGTTTCACTTACCGATATTACGCCTACGGTGCTGGAACTAACGGGGGGAAAGCCGGCGAAGGACCTGGACGGTAAGAGCTTTGCGCCGGTATTGCTTGGAAAGAAAGAGGAACACCGGGAGTATATTTTTGCCGAAACCTCCGTAGAACCGCATTACTGGTATAATTATACCCCCGCCCGCACGGTTATTTCCCGCGAAGGCTTCCATTATATTCGCAATTACCACCCTGGCCGCCGCTTCATTACGCATATCGACGAGGTGGAACAGAATATGTATTATTTTGATTCCTGGGTTAAAAAAGCCCGGGAAGACGAGAAAGCGGCTTTTTTACTGCGTCGCTACAGTTACCGCCCTTCCATAGAATTGTATGACCTGGACAAGGACCCGGAAGAATTGCAAAACCTGGCGGAAAATCCTCGTTATGCTACGCGGTTAGCACAGCTGGGCGCTCTTTTAGGCAACGAGCTGGCAAGTCAAGGCGAAACGGAAGAAATGATCAGGGAGGGGCATTTCCCCCGGTTTCAAGCCAATTCCTATGAGTTGCCCCAGGGAGAAGCCGCTTTTCACCTTTCGTTTGACAAAAATCGCTGGAATCCCGATACCCTCTATATTTCCGGCTACTTACAAGGGGATGAACGTGGGAAGGATGCAGGCTCTGCTGGATCAGGCCGGCCAGCGGCAAGCCAGCCGGAAGCTAACTCGCGGAATCCCGGCGGGCGGCAAGCAGGCCCCGCGAAATCAGGCGGGAATGCAAGAAGTCACGCTCCTGGTGGCGTGATCTGCCGTTATTTCAGGCAGTTTACCCTCCTGGCCGAGAATGGAAAGCTCGCTCTGGCCTTTGACGGCGGGAAAACTTTTTACAGCCGGCCCCTGAAGCAAATTTCGGGGCATTTTGTCTTACGCCTGGGCCCGGATGGGGAATTTGCACTTACTTTTAACGGGAATAAGATCCTGGAAGGAGGCACCGGCGCTGCTCATACCGTTATCAACGGGGGTTACGTCTCCTGCGGTTTCCTGCGTGACGCACCGGTGGCCGATCCCTTCCAGGGGCAGATCCATGATCTGCGTTTTACCATGAACCGCCTTTAGCCGGGCTTTGAGATGGCGTCCCTCACACGTTGCATCAAAGTTTCGCCATTCCCGTCAGCCCGGCCTGCATGGCAGCATATAAGGCGGCATTTCCGTCAGCTCCATCCGGCCCGATTTCGATCACGCCATTGGCGTTCCCATCTACGGCCAGGGACAAGTCAATTTCGTTCATTACCTTATTAACATAAAAGGTGACGTAAATCGCTCCCTGTTCTTTAACATCTATTCCTTCTCCTTCAAAATCGATTTCCACATCCTTCTCTTCATCTGTCCAGCATACAAAAGGCAATCCGTTATGTTGTCCCTTTACCAGAATGGATTTCCCATACATTTCATCTGAGGTCTCTACGGACAGATTTTTATGATAGCTGAATTCAGCTTCGCTGTACAGGCCGTTCTGCAATTTACCTTCAGCTATTACCTCTGACTGGGCCTGGCCTTCAGACACCAGGGTAACCACCCGCGGTTCCTTCAGTTCAATTTCCAATTCGGAGAGCAGGTTCAATGCGGCCGACAGGTTCAGCACTTCCAGTTCAAATTCTTTTATAGAAATTTTTGCATCGGTAATGACGGTCCCTTCTGCAGCGGCCTCGGTACTGCGGGTGGCGGCACTTTCGGGTTCGGAAGCTTCGTCAGTCCTTGCTACTACCGTGACATCGCTTTGCGCCTGGGCATTGTCGTTCTGAATATCTTCCTCACATCCCATCATGAATAGGGAAGCACTGATTACTGGCAGAAAGAAAATCGCGTACTTTTTCATTATAATCCTTTTTGGTTCTTTGTTATACCCTGTCAGACGTAGGTGCCCGCGAAAGGTTGGAAAGGCAGCAAAAATATTCCGGAATTTTTAATACAACCTGTAACTGACCCCGAGGTAAAGGCCTGCCGCGGCATTATGCGTCCGGAGGAAGTTTCCGGGGATCAGCTGGTTGCCCTTGAAAATATTGGGCAGGCCGTAATTAAGCCTGATGCCCGGCTGCAGCAGCAAGCGGTTATTCACCGGCAGGTTAAACTGGTACCCGGTCATGATGCCGTAGTCGATATCGCGGTAAAACCGGCCCACCCCGCGCGCCTCCCCGGCGACCTTCTCGCGCCCTCTTTTAAGATAGGACGTATATGCGCCAAGCAGTACATCGCCTTTTCCGGAGAATACAGGAAGCTGGTAGTAAAGCTGAAGTTTATAGTAATCAAGTTCTATGCTGCGGCTTTGATACCGGGCTTCAATGTATTGCCGGTAATCCTGGCCGGTGCTGGAACTCAGGTACAATTCGGCGTTTACCTTGTGCTTTCCCTTTAGCAGGAACCCTGCGTTGAGCCCGGTGCTGGTACTATAGGTAATTGTGGTAGCATTGAGGGTAGATGCCTGCAAGCCATTAAAGGTTTCGTGGTTTAGCATCCAGGTATTGTTATAGGCTGAAACTACTCCAAGCCGCTGCAGCTGGATGAAAGGGGACTGCTTTCCGCTGCCCGCTGCCGGTTGGTCCGGGGGCCGGATGCCCGCCATAAGTTCCCCCGGTACTTTCAATCCATCAATTTCCGTCGCCGTTATCCTCGTCGAATCTGCTCCTGCAGCCCCCGGTATTCCGCCAGGTAGTGAAGGAAGTAGCGGTACCGCCGTCCATCGCTCTTGTTCAGGCGAAAGACGCAGGCCGTTTTGCTCCACAGGAGAAACAGCCAGACTCCCGCGTTCCGGCAGTTCGTCTTCCCCGTGATCAGCCGATATCCGGTTTCCCGGCGCCGCCTTTTCCCTGTAAGCATCTCCCTGAGCCCCGCCGCTGGCAAGTTCGTTGTCGGCGGGAGATCCATTTTGCGGAGCCTTAGCGGCGGAAAGGCCGCCGTTCGCGGGAGATTCATTTCCGGCTGGCGCATCTCCGGATGACGCATTTCCGCCGGGTCCGTTTTCCGGCGGCAGCGCTGCGGAAGGAAGGCTTTGGGTTGCAAGCGGCGTTTCCCCTTTGCGCTGGGGAGGAAAGAGGTACCAATAGGCTGCCAGTGCGGAAACCAGCAGCGCGAGGACGGCGGCGGCCCGGGGGAGCCATCGCCAGGGGGAAAGCCGGGGTGTGCGGTCCAGCTCTTCGCTCAGATTATTCCATACTTCATCCAGGTCCAGCTCGTCGGCTATTTCCGTCCATACCTCTTCCGGCACGTCTTCGTCAAGCCTGCTGAACCAGCTGCGGTACGCTTCCTTTATCCAATCCTTCTTCACTGTTCTTCCTCCTCTTTTAGCCATCGCCTTAACAAGGCCCTTGCACGGTTATACTGTGATTTTGATGTGCCTTCCGATATTTTAAGCCGGCCGGCAATTTCCTTATGGCTTAATTCATCCAGCGCATACAGGTTAAAAACCGCTCTGGCTCCGGGAGGCAGTTCGCCGATCAGGCGCAAGACCTTCCCGGTGCTGTATGGAAAAGCCGGAACGTCGGCTGTATCTTCCGGTTCGGCTACCTGTTCTTCTATAGTAATGAATGACCATTTTTTTGACTTCCGGAGATGGTCCAGGGCGGTATTTACGACAATGCGCCGCAGCCAGCCTTCGAAAGAATTCGCGGTCGCAAAGGTGTCCAGTTTCCTGAAGGCCTTGATGAACGCTTCCTGCAAAATATCTTTAGCCTGGTCCCTGTCAGCACAATAGGAAAGGCAAACATGGAACATAGTTTTGGCGTATTTCCTGTAAAGTTGTTCCTGCGCCTTTCTTGAATTGCTCAGGCAGGCTGCTATTAGTTCCCGGTCCGATATATTGCCGCCCCCGACCTTATTCATTTACTACCAGCGTTGTAAATTGTTCAATCCGGTTATATAACATATTGAATAATCCCGGGTTGAGTTTCTTATGGATCAGCACATACGTTTTGCCGTTTGCTGTTCCCTTAGGCGATTTTTCCACCAGCTGGGCGGGTACGATGGAAAACCATTTTTCAATATCGAAATAAAGGGCAGCCCTGTTGTCTTTGCCCTTTTCAAGGACAATTTCCCGGGAACCGCTTGTATTCGTCGCCGTTAGGTTCAGCACGAAAGGGTTATTGATTACCAGGAGCAGTTCAAATTCTTCCTGCCCGTGCTTATAGGTTCCCGAATAAAGGAAACCAGGCTCGCCTTCCCGGTAGTCCAGAATGAGTTCTCCCAGCGCTGCTTCAGCGATAGGGGACAGAACGCCCCCCTGGAGATCTTCCAGCAGGTCCCCGAGTTCCTCTTCGAACTCTTCTTCTTTTTCTTCGTCCGGTTCAAAGGACAGGTTGATGGTCAGCCGGTTATAAATGCCTTGGGGAAGATCGAAATGAAGGACCGGATGCTGGCCCAAGGTCAATGCCCCGGCCTTAAGATCACGTTCAAAAAACACATCATCGCCGGCAGAGCGGATCCCTTCTATTTCGATTTTTTCAGGATGCATGGTAATATCGCCGAACCCCAGCCTCCCTTCCATGACCGGCGTTCCGGTGGCCGAAAACTCCAGCTCAAATGGGGCAGGTTCGGTAAATTCCTGCTTCTCGCATCCCGGCAGCAGCAGGATCAGCAGCAGGCAGGACCTAGCAAATAATTTTACCATGCTTAAAGGTCTGAAAAAAATGCCTTATTCAGTGAATGTTATCGTACCAATATCGGTTAGCTTCCCTTCTTCTACGATAACTCCCGCTGTATCATAAGGCAGGAAGCCGCTCAGGGTATCCGGCAGAAAACGAAGCTGGTAAGATCCGGGGTTAAGGGACCGGAAAAGAAAACCGCCGTCTTCACTCGTATAGGTACTAACGGTATCCCCGTCCGCAATGGCCAGCACAGCCGTTTGTACCGTATCAGGCCAGACATCGCCGGCAAGGTTTCCTCCCTGCGCATCCAAAAAAGTACGGATAACGGGCTTCAGGATATATTTTCCGCTGTTTCCTGCTTTTACAATCGACTTGGCCACATCAAAATCAAGCACCAGGCCGTAAACAATACCGGGGTTTACATCCGCGTTAATTTTTAATTTCAATCCGGATTGCTGAGCGCTGGGCGTGGTGAGAGCAATGTCTTCCCCGTTCACCGTGATCCAGTTGTCTTCTCCCAGCACCAGTCGCAGCTGATGTATGGTTCCTGAAGGAATTACGGCATCAACCAACATTGTGTCCCGGCCATCAACGAGTTCCAGCAGGTTGTATACCCCTCTTTGTACTCCGGGAAGGCTTTCCCAGCCTCCTTCGCCAGCGGTGTCCGCGTCCCGTTTAATAAGGACGTCTTCCACGTCGATCCAAACCGCTTCATAGTCGCCGGGAGCATCCGTCAGGCGTACCTGGAAACCGGATTGCCCTCCGCGGACTTCGTCTTCACTTGAGCAAGCAGCGATGATCCCTGCCGTCAGCAGCAGGCCGCCTGCCGCCCAAACTTTCAAATTGTTCATTTTCGTCATTATACCGGGTTTTAATTATTGCCCAGTATAGACGTGAACAACCCTGAAAGGTTGGAACAATACGATGAAACTTATTCAGGCATCCACTCAAAACCTGAGAGGGCAAGCTGTACGACCTCGCCCTGGTTGTTCTGAATGCTCACGCGAAGGTTTTCGATCATTCCGCTCTCTTTAATGGTCAATACCGTGGACTGGGGCTTCATGGGAGTTTCACCGCGTCCAATGACGCCTTCGGCTATTGTTCCCGCATTGCCTGCTTCCAGTCTGATGGTCCAGCCCTCCTTATTTTCTCCAAGTACGGCATAATGGATCCGCACTTTAGCTACCCCGGTAAGATCCACCTTCTCATAAGCCAGGGAGCCTGTATTGCCCCCGACGAGGGCAAAGGATTTACCTTCATGTTCCCCTTTGGTTAGCCCTTCAAGCGTAGCTGCATCGGGAGCCGGCAGGAAGGGGCTTCTCAGGTAAACCGTAGAATTGCCGGTAAGGGCAAGGGAACCTGAGGCGCTCTTATCCGTATAGGAAGCAAAGAGGGCGACCATTCCCTGGTCCGTTAACTTGAATTCGTTGGAAGGAACGAAGGAGCCCTGCGCCGGAAGGGAAGCAGGTCCGGTTTTTTCACCGGAAAGGCTCTTGATCCAGGTAGCGATCGTTTTTGCATCCTTGCTGGCGAGTGTGGGGTGGGCCGGCATGGACACTTCTCCCCAAACGCCGCTTCCGCCGCTGATGATCTTTCCCGCCAGGTAATCTACCGCGTTATCCTGGCCCTTGTATTTTTGGGATACCTGCATAAATGAAGGGCCCACCGATACTTCGTCCGTTTTGTGACAGGCTGCACAATCCAGGTTGGACATTACCGCCTGCGCTTCCAGGGCAGGATTAGCAAATTGCTGATGGCCCAGGGTGGTCGCTGCTTTGTCGGGGCTGGTCAGGTAGTCTTTCTGTACCAGCACCTGTCCGGCGTCAATGGATTTCTCTCCGAGGCTTCCGTCTTCCGCGTCGGTAACGCTTACCGAGTACCGAACGGGCTTATTTTTGAAGTAATACTGGCTGTTGCCTTCAAAACGGATGCTTACTTCCGGGCGGTTATTCCCCGCCACTACCGTATAAGGCTGGCTGGCGGCTGTTTCTCCCTTCCCGTCGCTGATCTTCACTGAAAGGCTGTATTGCCCGGGTTCCTTCAGCTCTGTCGTCCATTCGGGCTCGCTGGTGGTAGTGACTTCTTTTTCATTGATTATCCAGGTGTATTGGAGGGCGTCTCCGTCCGGATCGGAGGATTCCCCGGCATCCAGGCTTACCGTAAGCGGTGTTTGCCCGCTGGTATTCTCAATGCTCAATTCCGCAACCGGCGGCCGGTTGCCGCCATTATACTCAATGACCGACAGGCTGGAATTCTCATTCTGGGTGAACCATCCGGTCCCGTATTCCACGAAATAGATCCTTCCGTCAGGCCCTATTTCCATATCATTGATGCTGAAGAACTTCGTGCCTTCCATAAAAGGCTCTATGCGCATCAGGTCGCCTTGCTCATCCATGGTGACCACCATGATCCAGTTCCGGATCCATTCGTAAATGAACAGCTTGCCTTTATAGTATTCCGGTAAACGGGTGGCTTCCGGATAGGATTCGGGATAATAAACCGGGCCCGCCATCGCCGTCCGCCCGCCGGATCCCACGATAGGAAAGTGCTTTGACTCATCATAAGGGTACCAGATAAAAGCGGGCTGGGCGGGAGGAAGCTCTTTGAGTCCCGTATTGTTCCTTGAATTATTTACGGGGTGTTCCGGGTTAAACTGGAACTGGGACTCTCCCGTGCTGTAATCGTACTGCCAGTAGGCCTGGTTATCGGCAATGAAGTATGGCCAGCCGAAGTTCCCGGCGGCACGCGCCTGGTTCACTTCATCATAGCCCCTGGGGCCGCGGGTTGCCAGGCTGTCTCCCCTTGCATCCGGCCCTACTTCGCCCCAGTATAAAAACCCGGTTTTCTGGTCTACTGATATGCGGTAAGGATTACGGTTCCCCATTACATAAATTTCCGGCCGCGCTTTTTCATTTCCCGGCTCAAATAAGTTGCCTTCGGGAATGGTATAGCTGCCGTCTTCCTGCACTTTTATGCGCAGGACCTTACCACGGAGGTCATTGCTGTTGCCGGGGGCTCGGCGGCCGTCATATTGTTCCAGGCCGGGCCGGTCGTCCAGGGGGGCGAATCCATGCGAATTATAGGGCGGCTTTTTCCCGTCCACTGCCGGCTCGTCAAAAGGAGTACTGTTATCGCCTGTTGACAGATAAAGGTTCCCCTGTGCATCAAAGGCAATGGAACCACCGGTATGGCAGCAGATATCCCTGGTGGTAGCCACGTCAAGGATCACTTGCTCGGATTCCATATCCCATTTGCCGTCCTGGAATTTAAAGCGGGAAAGGCGGTCCACTGAAGGGCCTTCCAGAGGCGAATAATAGGCGTATACCCAATGATTGTTTTCGTAATCCGGGTCGGCCTGGATGCCCATGAAGCCCATTTCCACGTTCACATTCGGAACATCCGTATGATGGTAAACCTCCAGCCGCGCTATTTCCTTCAGCGTTTTCGACTGGGCGTCGTAGTATTTCAAACCGCCTTTTCGCTCGGCGATTAAAATGTTATTGTCTGGTAAAATGGTTAGTTCGGTTGGTTCGTCCAGGCCCCGGCCAAGCACTACTTTGCTGAAACGGTCCTCGTCGGGGGGCAGGAGCGTTCTGGCCCTGGAATAATCCAGCTCCCGGTTGTCGCCGATGGCGTATTGGATACCGGAATATAAGAGTTTCTGTATGGCGGGAAGGGCATAGGATTCTTCCCTGTGGCCCATTCCCATGAAAAAGGCCCTGCCGCCGTCGTATTCATGGTACCATACCATAGGATGATTTTCCCCGTTGGAACCTCCTTCATAGCTGGCCTCGTCAATGTTCACCAGGACATTCACATGGGAAGGCACTTCCCTGAAATTATACCATTCGTCGCTGTGTTTCCATTCCTGCGGAAGGCTGTCCAGCTCCGGGAAATCAGGGGTGGCATGCCTTACCAGCCGTGCGTCCTGTATTTGCGGGTGAGACAGGAAATAAGCGCCTACCAGTTTGCCGTACCATTTCCAGTCGTATTCCGTATCCGTTGCAGAATGGACACCGAAAAAACCGCCGCCTGCCTGGATATAGCGCTCAAAGGATGCTTCCTGGGAAGCGTCCAGGATATCGCCCGTGGTATTGAGGAAAATAATTGCGGAATATTTTTTAAGGCTGTCGTCATTGAACACTGCGGAGTTTTCAGTAGTATCAACGGTGAATCCTTTTTCTTCTCCCATTTTCATGATGGCTTTAGCACCCGTTTCTATACTGCTGTGCCGAAAGCCGGCAGTCTTGGAAAATACTAAAATGCGAGGTTCTCCATCTCTCTTTTGCTGCCCGCATCCGGCGAATGCAATAGCGGCAATAACGATACAGACGACGCTGTACCTGTTCATTCTGCAAAGTGATTTCATTTAGTCAAAATTTCTATCCTGCTAATATGATAAAAATAGCGTTATATACAATAATGGTTTTGCTGCTGCCGCTTTTATTTGCCGAAAACTTTGTCGGCGAAATCCATGTAATTGGACCAGTCGTACAGCAGGATGTCATGCTTCCCCTTCCGCAGGTGATAGCCCATGCTTTCCGTACTAACCGGTTTTTCAAGGCCGGGAGGTTCCGGAGCTTTAAGAGGTTCCAGGCCGTAGAGTTCATACACCGGCCCGGCATGAACGAGGGAAAGGTATTCGCCTTTCGGGTCGGCCCACTGGTCATCGGATGCGCTGGCCACGTAGACGGGGCGGGGAGCAATCAGGGCTATTAACTGGTGGTAGTCTACCGGGAGTTCGTTTTCTTTGTTGTTGTATTGTTTGTAATTATCGCTGAACCAGTGTGGGAAACGGGTATTGATGTCCTTAATGGTTTCGCCGTATTTTCTCCGGGTGATGGCAGCGCCGCCTTCACCTGAGTCGTTGGAGATCACGATGGCAAAGCGCGGATCCTGCGCGCCGGCCCACAGGGAAGCTTTTCCCAGCCTGGAATGGCCAAGCACGGCTACCTGGTCCGGGTTTACACCGGGATCCTGTACCAGGTAATCAAGGGCGCGGCTCAGGCCCCATGCCCATGCGCCTACAGCGCCCCACTCGCCGGGACCCGGCTTTTCCTGCCCTGGCTTAAAGAAAAGGCTGTGTACTCCTTCGCGAAAACTATCCGGACGGTCGGGCTGAATGTCACCGTAATAGATGGTGGCAACCCCATAGCCCCGGGAAAGTATCTCTTCCACCGGCCAGCGCCGCACGCGCAGGCCCCGGCTTTCTTCTGTGGCATAGCCATCCTTATAGCCGGGATTATTGCCATTGTTAGTTTGCCGGGTGGAAATTAAGATGCCCGGATCGGTATGAATGGTCTGGTTTCCTGTGAAATTTAATCCCAGGAATACAGGCGCCGGTTTTTTTGCATTACTGGGAAGGTATAGCAGGAGGTCCATGTGCCTGGAGCTGTCCCTCCCGAAAAAAATACGTACCTGTTTACGCGTGGCTGTCCCGTCCAGCGCCCGCTCTTCCATGGACTGCAGCTGGAATATCACAGGAATTTTTCCTGCCGGCGTTTTTCCATGGACCTGTTCGCTGAAAAGGGCCAGGATCTCGGGCCGGCGTTTGTTTTCCCATTGTTTTACGTTTTTTACGGCTTTGCCGTTTTCGCTTTCGAGGAGCGCTGGTAAATGATATGAAGGAACCTTGCTTTCATCGTAAAGAGGCTCCTGCCCGTAAAGGTTGCCGGAGATGGTTGTCATGGTGATTAAGAGGAGGTTCAGGGTTTTCATATTCTGGCTGGGTTTGGCTGGTTTGCTGTGTTTGTATCGGCTATTGCCCGAGTAATTCGTCCATCGTTTGCCGGGAAACAAAATGATAGTTGGGACGCGCTTTTGCATATATGCTTTTTGCCATTTGCTTTCCTTCCGGCGTTTTTATGAGTTCGGTATACAAGGGGGTCAGGAATTTCCTGCGGCCGACATTTACCAGGAATTTTTCAAGCGCAGGGTAGGCTGGTTCATAACGGTGCCGGATGGTATGCAGGAACCAGGCGGCCAGCAATTCGCTGTTTCCTGATCCCGTAAATTGAAAGGCCTTGTCCAATTCTTCCATTTGTTCCTGGTTCATATCTTCCGGTAAATGGCGAATAAAATGCAGCCATTCATGGGTACTCCAGCTGCTTGTCTGAAGGCTTGCGGTGGTTGTTCCGTTTTTCCAGGCAGCCAGCGCTTCATCCACGGCGGCAAAACGCTCCGAAGTAAATTCGGGATGATTGGGTGGCAGGCCGGGTTCATAGATCCACTGACGGATATTGATTTGCTGCGCCAGGGCGGAGTCGCCGCCAATCAGCTCTTTCCGGTAGTAATCAAGAAATTCTTTGGTAGTAACGGAACTGAAGGCCTGGCTGTTGAAATACTGTTTCAGGAATGCATCAAAGCGTTCCCGCCCTGCTGCTTCTTCAATGGTGCGAAGCAGGCAGAATCCTTTTTCGTAGGCAATATCGCTGACACCGTCATCAGGATTGCGGCCCTTTAGGTCAAGCATCAGCCGGGTGTCCGGATGGTTTTCTCCCAGTCGCTGAATGGTGTTTTGCAGGTCCTGGAACCCGATAAGCGCCAGCATATCGGCATAGGGCCGGCCTTCAATGGCTTCCATAATGCGTCGTTCAAAATACACGGTGAAGCCTTCGTTCAGCCAGAAATCATCCCAGGTGGCATTGGTCACGAGGTTGCCGCTCCAGCTATGGGCCAGTTCATGGGCCACCAGGCTCACCAGCGAGCGATCGCCGGCGATAATGGTGGGGGTGGCAAAGGTAAGCTCAGGGTTTTCCATGCCTCCAAACGGGAAGCTGGGCGGAAGCACGATCACGTCGTAACGGCCCCAGCGGTATTTCCCGTATAGCGCTTCCGCAGCGTCCATCATGTCCTGCATGCCGGCAAATTCTTTTGCGCAGGCTTCAATCATAGACGGTTCCGCATACACTCCGGTATTCCTGCCAAGGGAACGAAAACGGATATCGCCTACGGCCAGGGCCATGAGATAGGAGGGAATGGGGTTTTCCTGGCGGAAGCTGTAGGACCCGTCAGCTGACTTTTCAGTAGGGTTTTCAGCGCTCATCAGGGCAATCAGTTCGCGGGGGACCTGCACTTTTGCCGTGTAACTGAAACGTATACCGGGACTGTCCTGGCAGGGAATCCAGCTGCGCGCCAAAATAGCCTGGGACTGGGTGAAGAGGTAGGGGTACTCCTTGCCTGCGGTCTGCTGCGGATCAAGCCATTGCAGGGCCGCGGCCTGGGGGCTGGTCACATAATGGATGATCACCTTTTTTGTCCCGTTTTCCAGCTGCACACTCAGGGCTTGCCCCAGGAAAGGTTCCTCGCCGCCAAGCGAAAATTCAGCCGGATCGCCGTTTCCGTACGTGACTTTTTCGATTTCCAGGCCCTGGGTATCAAAAATAATCTCCCTAGCGTCGCCGCTGGTTTCGATTTCCCAGGCGGCTGTTCCGCTGATGATCTTATTGCCGAAATTTACTGAAATATTCAGGTCAAGATGCTTAACCACGGCCTCTGAAGGGCGGGCAAAACTATGTACGTCCATGGGGGTATTTGTATTGTTTTCCTGTTTTTGCCGCGGTGTACAGGCGGTGAATAAGGCCAGTGTAATGACGCATGCGCCACTTAAAAAGCGTAGATTATTCATACCAATTTTTCGTAAATATAAGATATATAAGAAATATGCCTTTTAAGGAAGATTAAACTTGACGGTCTGAACGGCTTCTGCCGGTTGGGGCCGGCCGCGCTTTACAACCGGGGAAACCCAATCCGGCCCTTCTTTGATCAGCCGGATGGCTTCCTTGTCGCAGCCGTAACCCAGGGAACGGATAATTTTAAAAGCCGCCGGCCTGCCACTGGCACGAACCGTAAAGCTGACCACCACTTCGCCTTCCGCTTGTTTTTCCAGCGCTTCTTCCGGGTAGCGCAGGCTATCCGCCAGGTACTTTTCATAAGCTGCTTTCCCAATAACGGGCGTGGGCGAAACCTGCCCGGCTTTTTTTGAATTTCCTGAATATCCCACGACGATTACTTCGTTAAGATCCATTTCCGCGGGCTGCATGGCCAGCAGAAGGTTGTCGGCATATTCGGCAACCCGTACCGTGTCTGTTTTAAACCCGATCATGCTCATTACCAGGGAATGCTCGCCCTTTGGGATTTGCAATGTAAAATTGCCCAAATGATCCGTAGAGGTGCTTTTTGAGGTGCCTTCCACCGTGACCGATACTCCCGGAAGCGACATCGTATCGCCCGCTACCACCCTTCCCCGGATGGTTTTCATTCCTTCGGCAGCCGTATCCCGTTTTACGCCCCTGATATATACCTTTCCCGTACGCGGCGGCTTCCGCTGCACCCCGGGCGATTTGACAACCACCGCCCGGTTCCCCGGAACAGCCCTGGCCAGTTCGTTGCCGGCGGGCAGGGAATCGAGGATTCTTTCCGTTCTTTCTGCCATCTGCTGCTGCTGTACTGCCGCTACCTGCCTTGCCGCTGCCGCTGGTTTCGCCGTTCCTTCTCTGGGCGCCCCCGCTGCCTGTGCGATTTGCGAATCCGGGGTGGGGTCATGTTCTATTCGTTGTTTTTCAGTTTCGTCCTGCTTTGCGGTAGCTGCCTGCGCTGCCCGTGAATCCCTCGCTAAGGCCGCGGCTTCCGCATGCTGTTCTCCTGGCTGCGGGGCATACCCGGTATTGGAAGCCAGGAGCCCTTCCGGATTTACCGGCCGCGGGTCTTCCGGCATAAAAATGATCAGAGTGTCGTTGATGCCGGTTTGCAGGAAGGCTTCGGACTGTTGTATTGCCAGTAGCTCCTGCTCCCTTTCCTGCTGTTTGATCACGACGTATCCCGCAATGGCAAGGGCTATCCCGGCCGCGGCGGACCAGGCCGGCCAGCGCATCATGCGCGGACGCTCGTGTTCCTTTATTTTTTGATTTAGTTTTTTCCGGAGGGCAAGAAGCGCCTGGTCCGTCTTAACATGGGATCTTTCCGACAGTTCGAATCCTTCTACCGCATCAGCGCAGAATTCGCATTCCAGCAAATGCGTTTCTATCTGGTGCATCTTTGTACTGTCCAGCTGTCCTCCCAGGTATTCCCTGATCGTTTCCGGCGTAAGGTGGCCTATGTATTTCCCTTCACTGCTCATTTTTCTGCGCCTCCATAAATAACTTCAGGTTCCGCTTCCCGTTCTGTATATAACTCTTCACCTTCTTCAATTCGTATCCCGTCATTTCCGCAATATCCTTATAGCATTTCTGATCAAGGTAGAACAGCCGGACACACTGCTGCTGTTCCGGGGGGAGCTGCCCGATCCCTGCTTCCACTTTCCTCAACTGGTTTTCCAGTATTTCCCCATTATCAGGATGCAGGAAAGCAGTCGTTTCCACATCCCCACTTAACTCATTTTCAATGGAAACCATGTTCTCGCGGAACTTGTTTTGGGCCGAACGCAAATGCATGAGGCAGTAGTTGCGGGTAACCTGGTGCAGCCAGCCTTTGAAATTGCTTACTTCGTGCCGCCGGAGGTCGCCGGAGAGCTTTTCGAAAAGCTGCATCACGGCGTCCTTACTGGCTTCTTCGTCCTTCAGGTATTTAAAGCAAACCGCGAACACCATTTCCATGTGCCGCCCGTAAAGCTCGCCCAGCAGGATCATATCACCGTTTTTACGGTAATGCGCCGCCAGCTCTTCATCGCTGAGGGTTTTCTTCCTGCCGCCTGTTATTTTCAGAAACATTCCGGGTGCATTCTTCTAAGCAATGTAGGAAAAATAAACGAACGGAGGGCCGTCCTGGTTTGTCTCCCTGTGCATCGGAAGGTACGGTAGCGGCTTTGCATCAAAGGTCAGAGCAAATCAACAAGAAAGAGCGCATGCCGCTTTTGCTGATGGCGGTAAATGAAGCGATCCGGCCATCTTTAACCAGGATCAGGCCCGGAGGTTCATCTTTGCCCTTGACTTGTAGCGCGTAAACATTAGATTCTTCCTCCTCTTCAATCTGAAGGGTTTGATATTTTCGCGGGACTTTTGAATATTTGTTAATTCCCGGCGCTGGATTTTTCTGTAGTTGTTCCCGGAGTGCTTCAAGCATGGCCTTAAGCGCCGCGTCCTTTTCTTCCTGTTCCGGGGGGCTCAGCACTTTATTCCCAATGCAGAGGTGTTTTTGGATGATCGTATCGTAATCTACGCGGTCATCTGCAAGATCGCTGATAAAAGATTTCACCTTCTTTAAATCCTCTCCCGGGCCGGCCAAGCCCGGATTTGTGCTGAATAACATGGCGGTTAACAGAATTACTATTTTACTCATGGTCGGTTTTTATTGAAGGCAGCCACCGGTCAAGCAGGTAGCGGCAGTTGATCACTTTTTCGGTCAGGTCGGAGGAAACATAAAAATAATGATTCGTAGCCTCAAAACCAAGGCGGCTGTCAAGGCCCTGGAGTTCGTTCATTCGCCTGGCCAGGATGATCTCTTCTTTCAGAATGGCTTCCAGCTTTCGCAGGGCCTGCTGCTTTTCCTGCGCAGCCATTTCCGGCAACCTGTCGCGTATGCCGGTGAATTGCACCTGGTTGACAATGCTGTGATAATGAATGGCGACGGTTTCTGCAGCGTGGCATTCTTCGTCCAGCAGTTTCCTTTGTGATTTTGTCAGCCGGAGCATGCCGGTTTTTGCCCGCAGGGCTGCCAGGGCTGTATCGAATCCTTCGGCCGCCTTTGTCAGCTGGCCTGTAAAGGCTTCTTCGGGATAGACGGATATCCAGCTTTTTACATCGTCATAAGGAATACCCACCATGCTTGCCCGGTAACCGGTTGGTTTTTCCCAAAGCAGGTTGGCCGGGCCCGCCTGCAGCGGCGCGTTATATACGACGCCGATATGATAGGGGAATTCGCTGAATGCCTGGCTGAATTGTTCCCAGGCGGTTACAACGTCTGAAGCTGCTTCTCCGTAACGGCGCGCGGCCACCTGCTGCATGGCCTGTTCCGGTGTCAGCGTACGATTGCTGCCTATTTCGGCCACTACTTCCAGATTAGGGGAGGGATGCCCTCCCAGGGTCCAGCTGAGCATGAGCCCGTCTACCTGCTGTTCCCGCAGGTTAGCGGCGTGCCGCGCTACATTGGCTACCGCCGGAATATGGGGCACTGCGCCTATTTCCCAGGTATTTCCCGCTTGTATCTTGGCAATTGTTTTCAAGCCCTGCTGTTTTGCGATGGACCAGTGCCGCCTGGCGCGTGGTCCGGGGCCGACGGCTGAAATGGAATATTCCCCTACGTGGCTTTTGATCCCTCCGCGCTCAATTTCCAGCTCCCATTCGCTGACGCTCATTAAAGCCAGCTCTTTAGGAAGGGCCGGGATGATCCCTTCGGCCCAGTCCGCAGGCCAGCCCCAATCCCAGGCGATCAGCTGCGGCTCCCGTATGGCCGGTTGGGATTTGTTCCCTGCCGGTTCTTCCTTTGCCTGTTGCTGGTTGCCGATACCTTGCCTGATCCCTTTCAGGTAGAGCGTGTTCAGCTCGGCAATAACAGCGGTCGGCCCTCGCTCTCCGCATCGGGGACAGCCCTGCCCGTTGAAATGCGACCAGCAGTTAGTGGGATTTTCCGAGGCCGTAATCGAAAAAAAGCCTGCCAGGTCCGGGATGGCGCTGGTGATCGTAGTCATGGAATTCACCAGGTACTCCTGTACGGCCGGGTGGCTGGTACATAAAGCCGCTTCACCGCCCCTGGTCACTCCTTTTAATTCAGGATGTTTTTTGAAAAAGGAAAGCGGGAGGGAACGGGGCTCATTCAGGTATAAATAGATGCCGATCCCGTGATTTTTCGCACGCTGAACCAGCTTCTGCAGGTTGCCTAGCCGTTCTTGCCAGTGTTCGCTTACCGCCGGGTCCCAGGGAAACGGTGTGAGTTTGCTAAGTACAATATGCATCCAGGTAGCGTCCAGGCCGGAAGCAGCCATCCTGTCCAGGTATCCGCCCGGATAGGGGTCTATACCCGGATCAAGCAGGGGATCGCCGAAAAGGGCGAAATAAGGATAGGCGAACCTGGGACTAAAGCCGGAAGCCGGTGCCTTTTCCCGCGAAGGGGCCTTTCGAAGCGGCGCCGACAATTCATCCACAAAATGGAAGAGCGGCTGTTCTGCCCGCGGGTATCTTCCGGAAAATTCTTCGGTGATCACACGAGACATCCATTGCTCCCACTTTTCATCAGCGGGGGTGTACCGGACAGGCGGACAATCGGGCTTCAGGCTGCCCAGCTTATGGTAAAGAAAATCATCTTCTTTAAGCGTGAACTCCAGTTTTTCTTCCGTCCATCCCAGTAGTTCCAGCAGTTGTGCGGTGGGGAGGAGGTGCCAGTTACGCCGGATTACGGTAATATAACTTCGCCGTTCCTGCTCTCCCGTTATGGCCGGGGGATCGGGCAGTCCCATTGCCCGGCCCGCCTTCAGCAGTTCGCCGGTACTGATGCCCGCTACCCTTGCCATTCGCTCTGCCGGCGCCAGGAACCAGTTCCGCCATACAAAGGCCTGAAAGGTGCCGGGAAAATGGGGGAAGGGAACCGGCGCCGGACCTCCTGTTTCCGGCTGAAGCGTGCCCTGAAGCAATTTTGCAACGTCCGCCGCGGAAGCCCCGCCAGGTAAAAAGGCCGCGCCCAGGAGCGCGCCTGAAGCAAGAAACCGCCGCCGGCTAAAAGGGAAAGTAGATTTATTGTGCATCACCCCTATAATAGGTACTTATTATTAAAAACAGAAGAATAATCTTTAATGCCCGGGCGGCGCTATGGAATTTCCCGGGCGCCCGCATCTTAAGCTTGTCATCAAATCTTAAAATTATGAAGGCGAAACTCATACTGTTGTTTGCTGTCCTTTTTCTCGGCAGCGGCTTTAACGGAGTTGATCAGGGACGAACGGTCACGGGCAAAGTTACCGATGGGCAGCAAGCACTTCCCGGAGTTTCTATCTTGGTGAAGGGGACTTCCATTGGCACTACTACCAATAAAAAGGGTGAATTTTCTCTTAGGGTGGAGGATGATAAGGCCGTCCTGGTATTCAGTTACATTGGTTTTCTGACAATAGAAGTGCCGGTAGGTGGCAAGCGAGTTTTGGACGTGCAGATGCTGCCGGTTCCCTTGCCTCAGAACGACCTGGTTTCGGCTAATCAGAAAGTGTTGATAGGCGGCGGCCAAAAACTTACGGCTGCCTATGACCGGGAGCAGCCGGCCATGATCCGCATCCGGCCCGCACCCGGTTACCATAATACCGAAGACTATAGCCCTGTTGATGAAAACAGGTTTCAGGAAGTGATGAACAGCCCGCTTTCCACTTTTTCTATTGATGTGGACGCGGCCTCCTACAGCAATGTGCGGCGGTTCCTGGAGAACGGGGAACTGCCTCCCATTGATGCGGTAAGAATTGAGGAAATGATCAATTACTTTGACTATGATTACCGGCAGCCGCAGGGGAAGGACCCGGTGAACATTGTAACGGAAATTACCGAAGCTCCCTGGAATGCGGAACACCGCCTGGTCCATATTGGCTTGCAGGGAAAGACCCTTCCCATGGAAGATCTTCCGGCATCGAACCTGGTGTTTCTTATCGATGTTTCCGGCTCTATGCAGGCGCCTGATAAACTGCCTCTTTTAAAACAAGGCTTTAAATTGCTGGCCGGCCAGCTGCGGGCAAAAGACCGGGTGGCCATTGTCACCTATGCCAGCAGTTCCGGAGTGGCGCTGAATTCGACCCCCGGAGATGAGAAGCAAACCATTAAACAGGCAATTGAAGAGCTACAGGCAGGCGGTTCTACCGCGGGTGGCGCCGGTATCCGGGAAGCTTATCGCATTGCCCGCGAACATTTTATTAAAGAGGGCAATAACCGGGTGATCCTGGCCACGGACGGGGATTTTAACGTGGGTGTTTCCAGCGACGGCGAACTGCAGCGGCTGATCGAAGCGGAGCGGGAGAGTGGCGTATATCTTTCGGTACTCGGCTTTGGTATGGGGAACTATAAGGATAATAAGCTGGAATTGCTGGCTGACAAAGGGAATGGGAATTACGCGTACATCGACACGTTTAATGAGGCCCGGAAAGTGCTGGTGAGCGAATTTGGCGGAACCATGTTCACGATTGCCGGGGATGTGAAGCTGCAGGTGGAGTTCAATCCCGGCTATGTAAAGGCCTTCCGCCTTATCGGCTATGAGAACAGGATGCTGAACGAAGAGGATTTTGAAGACGATAAAAAAGACGCGGGAGAAATGGGGTCGGGCCACACGGTAACAGCCCTGTACGAAATTATTCCCGCAGGCGGCGCGAAACAAACGGATAAGCTGAAATACCAGGACCTGCGTCCTTCCGGCGCTGCGGAAGGAAATGAAGTTCTGACGGTAAAATTGCGCTACAAGCTGCCCGGCGGTAAGGTAAGCAAAGAAATCAGCGCGGTATTGGCCGACGCGAAAACCAGCCTGGAAGCAGCTTCGGAGAACTTGCGGTTCGCTGCTTCGGTAGCGGGCTTCGGAATGTTGCTGCGAAACTCGGAATTCAGGGGAACGGCCACCTATGAGGAAATGTTACAGCTTGCCCGGGGCGCCAGGGGGCAGGACCGCGAGGGCTACCGGGCGGAATTCATTGCTTTGCTGAAAACAGCGAAACTCCTGGAAGAAGGCAGGGAACCGGTAAAGGATTTATCTCTCCGCACGGATGCGGATCGTTGACAGGAAATAAGAAATTCAAGAAGAAGAAGCGAATGCTGTGTGTGTGTTTGAAAAAAACGGGGCCTAGAGTGGGCCCCGTTTTTAAATTATAGAGAGTTAAGAGAGCGCGTTGGATTATGCCTGTTCAAAATAGCTCAGGTTGCTGAAAGTGCCTTCCGAGATGGTTTTGGTTTTGCCGCCGGCATTGATGGCATTGAACTGGAACCTGCCCGAGATGCGGCGGCTTTCCACGTCTATGCTGGAGATGGTAATGGCCCCGCAGGTGGATACAAATCCCTTATTCACTTTGGGGTCGCTGTTGAAGAAATTGAAGCCTGTTCCTTCTGCGTCATTGTACAACGCCCAGGCGCCGTCAAAGTTCAGGCGTTTCTGGATGGCATAAGTACCTTCCCCGCTGGCGTTTACCGATAGCCAGATGCTGGGCAGATTGCTTTGGGAAATAAATTCTCCCTGGTAGGCCAGGATACTGAAGAATTCGTGCCCGTCTTCTTCTTCCTTTACGATCATTGCATGATAATTCGGATGATTCACGCCGTCTACCTTCATAGTAAAGGCTACGCTTTCCGTATCCGTGTTTTCTTCCACGTCATTCCGCGCAAGCAGCATAGCTGCCGAAAGAATGGTTTTTTTGAGTATTGAATTCTCTAACGTTTGCATGACCTGGGAGAGTTAATTAGTCAATAAAGGTAACTGTTAGGCGATACCCCGGAAAGAGTGATTGAGCAGGTGCGGGGTTTGATTTAGATTTTGCCGGGCCCGGATGAGAAACTGCGGGTATTGCCGAGGTGTTTGACCCTGAACCGGCAGCGCAGGTTTGACCGTAGTGTGGCAAATACTAGCGTTAAATCCTGCGGCGAAGAACCAGGACGAACATGCCGGTTTCGCCTTCCCGGCCGACTTCCAGCAGTAAGTTGCGTTTGTCCTGGGAACGGAGCAGGTTATCAATTTCCGAGATGCTCATTTCCCTGGCCGGCCGCAGGTTAATGGAAAGTATTTCGTCATCTACTTCGAGGCCGGCTTCATCCGCCGGGGAGCCGGGAACAATATTGGCAATAAAGTAGCGCCGGTACACTTCGCCTCCGCTCACGAGGCTCATTCCGCTCATATCGTGTTCGAAAGGGTCGCCGAAGCGATTATTGGGCTTCAGGTACATGCTGGAATGCCGGTAATCAAAGATCACGTTAAAGCGCTTCAGTACTTCGTTCCCGATATTTCCGTTCCTGTGTATGCCGTAGGCTTCATAAAGGACCGTATCATAATCGGGGAAGGAGGCAATCGGATTGATGATCTCGAAATCCCCTAGAGAGAGCGAATTAAGCCTGCCCAGGTGGCCGTGAATCGGGCCGTTCAACCCCACCCCCAGCATAGCGGATACCGAAGTATCCGGCACAATCAGCGCAGGGTTGGAATTGGGATCCAGCAAAACAGGATGTCCGGCGCCGCTGTCAATGATCAGCTTGGAACTGATGGAAGTGCCGTCGTTCAGGCGGATACTCGTGAGTAAATAGGGGCGCTGGTTTTCCAGCAGTATAGGCACGGGTTCATAGTTTTTGCCGTGGATAAATTTTTCCCGGTCGAACCTGGCGGATTGATAAATTGTGAGCCGGGAAGTAACATAGTTAATCTTTACGGTAAAACTATTGAAGAAATCGTGGCCGATGATGCCGTATATGGGAATGCCGATATAACTGGAAAGGTGAAAATGATCTTCATCAATGACTGCTCCGGCCATGTAGGGAGCCAGGGTTTTCCCAATCTGTACCTTCATTCTCGGGATGATCCGGGCGTCCAGGTCTTCACCTTCGCCGAGGCCCCGGATCTTTATATTGCGGTCGCCCTCCAACCCGAGTGAATCTTTCAGCGAAGGCTCGGTAATGATCAG
The DNA here is from genome assembly GCF_008033235.1 of Anseongella ginsenosidimutans. GTDB lineage: Bacteria > Bacteroidota > Bacteroidia > Sphingobacteriales > Sphingobacteriaceae > Anseongella > Anseongella ginsenosidimutans. Next base: position 748,774 of record NZ_CP042432.1, on the reverse strand, counting down.
GATGCTTACCCCGGTATCCAGGATAAAGTTAAAGGGGCCTTTGTCATTAATATAAACGGGAACCACGATGAGGTTTCGTTCAAAGCGAAAGGGCATTTTCACTTTCCGCCGTTGCTCGCTGATAAATTTGAACGGACGCTGTGCGGCGCTGAGAAGGGGGGCAAGCAACAGCAAGCTCAGAAAAATTATATAACATCCCCGGCCAAGCATATTACCAATTTACTAAATTATCTCCTTATTTTTAAGGGTATGAGAATTTTGTTTACCTGCTGCCTGGTGCTGGGTTGCGGCACAGCGCTATCGCAGATCAATGATAATAAGCTGGCGCGGATGATTGCGGATTCCGAAGTGCTTGGCGCACATTTTACAGGGCTGATGATCAGTGACGCGGAAAGCGGCCAGCCTCTGGCAGCTTATAATGCCGGCAAATATTTTACTCCCGCCTCTAATACAAAACTGCTCACCTTTTACACATCGCTGAGGATGCTGGGCGATTCCGTTCCCGCCCTTCAATACATGATAAGCGGCGACTCCCTTTTTTTCCGGGGTACCGGCGACCCTTCGCTGGTGCATACCTTTCTGAAAAGCCGGCGGGCGCTTGACTTTCTTGAAAATGCCCCTCAGCGCCATATTTTTTACAGTCAGCGGCCCTACGAGGATCCCGGCTTGGGCCCGGGCTGGGCCTGGGATGATTACCCTTATTCTTTTCAGCCTGAACGTTCGGTATTCCCGTTCCATGATAATTCAGCCGATTTCCAGGTAAAGGCAGGTGTGCCTCCGGAGGTTTTCCCGGCTGTCCTGGCGCCCCGGTTGCGATGTGATTCCGCGTTTCAGCCGGATAAATTTCGTATTGAAAGAGATTACGGAAGCAACGTTTTCCGTTACCCGGCCGGGCCGCTGCCCGGTTTTTATTTCCGGAGAATACCTTTCCGCCCTTCGGCCGGACTCCTGCTTTCCTTCCTGCAGGATACGCTGGGACGGGAAATTACACCCATCCGGAGGTCTATTCCCAACGGCGCGCCCCGCATTTACAGCCTCCCCCTGGATTCGGTGTTAGCCCGCATGATGAAGGTGAGCGATAATTTTATCGCCGAACAAATGCTGCTGGTTTGCTCTTCCCTGCTGGGGGACACGCTGGCCAGTGAAGATATGATCCATTACGCAAAAGAACATTTCCTGCAGAACCTGCCCGATTCAATAGCCTGGGTAGACGGCTCAGGCCTTTCCAGGTACAATATGGTGACCCCCCGCAGCCTGGTGGCAGTACTTGAAAGGTTATATAAGGAATTTCCAAGAGAACGATTGTTTCCTATGCTGGCTATCGGAGGAAAAGAAGGTACCATTGAAGGGTACTTCAAAGAAGAACCGCCCTATGTGTTTGCCAAAACCGGCACGCTTTCCAACCAGCATAACCTGAGCGGGTATCTTCTGGGAAAAAGCGGCAAAGTCCTTATTTTTTCCTTTATGAATAATAATTTTATGACCCCGGTCAGAGAGGTAAGAAAGGAAATGGAACGGCTGCTGATGGAGATCCGGGAAAAATACTAACATGGAAAGAACGCATATAACGGAAGCGGCTCCCGGCCGGACGGTATTCCTGGATGGCGTTGAATACCTCTTTTTTAGCGGCACAAGCTACCTGGGAATGCACCGGAATGCGGCCTTCAGGAAATTGCTATCGGAAGGAACGGAGAAGTACGGTTCCGTGTACGGCAGTTCAAGAGCGTCTAACCTGCAAATAGCTATATACCCGGAGGCCGAAGAAAAGCTGGCCCGATGGCTGGGCAGCGAAGCCTGCACCGTACTCTCTTCAGGTTTCATGGCGGGCCAGCTGGTTTACCATACCCTTCTTGCAGCAGGATACCAGTTGCATTATGCGCCCGGTTCCCATCCTGCATTGCTGGGCGGCGGCGGGCCGCCGCCGCAAACGTCCTGGAACGAATGGCTGGAGAACCTACTGCCCGGCCTGGAAACGGCAGAGGGCAGGCAGGCGATCCTCGCCTGCAGTGTGGACCCGCTTCGTTCGCAAAAATATGATTTCTCCTTTGCCGGCCGCCTGCCACGGGGAAAGGAGGTCCTTCTGGTGATTGATGATTCCCACGGTTTCGGCATTCTGGGAGAAAAAGGTGAAGGAATTGCCCGCCTGCTGCCACAGGGTAAACAGGTAGAAGTGATCATCCTGGGCTCGCTGGGTAAGGCCATGGGGATTCCCGCGGGAGCGGTATGGAGTACGGAAAGCCGTGCCCGGGCATTACGGCAAACGGCTTTTTTTATCAGCGCCTCGCCGCCCGCGCCCGCCGGGCTCTACGCTTTTTCTCATGCCGGCGACCTGTACCGGGAAGCGGGGAAACAACTGGCAAAGAATATTACCTGTTTTTCCCGGTTGATAAAGGGCTTAAAACAGGTAAGGCAAGCGCCGGGGCTGCCGGTTTTCTTTTTGGAAGACCAGGCAGTAGCCGCTTGCCTGGAAGAGCGGCATATCCTGGCATCTTCCTTTCGGTATCCCACATTTCATAGCGAACCGCTGAGCCGGATCGTGCTTAGCAGCCTGCATACCACCGCTGACCTTGAAAGGCTGGCCGATGTGCTGAAAGATTACTTCTCTGATTGATTTCTTGCTATTTTTACCGGCAATGCAACATCGCAAAGTAGAACTGGTAGTTATTTCGGACGTACACCTGGGCACCTTCGGGGCAAAGGCGAATAAATTATACGAATACCTGCGGTCCATCCGCCCGGAAACCATTGTACTTAATGGCGATTTCATTGATTTCTGGCAGCTGAGTACCTATTACTGGCCGGAATCACATCAGCTGGTGCTTGAAACGCTCAGAAACTACCTGGAAGAAGGTGTTAACGTCTATTATCTTCCCGGCAATCATGATGACGTGCTGCGCCGTTTTACGTTTTCTTCATTGCTGCGGTTTAAATTGGTAAATGAGCTGGAACTGGAACTGGATGGTAAAAAAGCCTGGTTCATTCACGGGGATGCTTATGACTTTACCATGAAGTCAAAGCTGGTTACCAAACTGGGTGCGTTTTCATATGGCGCTACGGTGCTGATCAATAAGGGCCTCAATGTACTCTGGAAGCCGCTTACGGGCCGCGAGATCCGGCTTTCAAAAGCGCTCAAGAACTGGGTAAAGAAAAAGGTCCGTTCGGTGGAGGATTTCCAGCAGAAGGCAATAGATATTGCCCTGGAGAAGAAAATGGACTATCTCGTATGCGGGCACAATCATTTGCCGGAGATAAAGATGGTTGAAAACGGGGAGCAGTCCCTATTGTATTTGAATTCAGGGGATTGGATCGAGAACACGAGCGCGCTTGAATACAACGGGGGCGCCTGGTCCCTTTACTATTACAAGGGCTAGGGATTGCAAGGCTTAACGCAACACTGAGGTTTCCGGCAGCATTACATCCCGGCCGCAACCAGCAAGTCGAGTTCCTTGTAGGGAATATTGAAAAGCCCGGCGATATACTTATTGGTAAGATGGCCCTGGTAGGCATATACGCCGCTGCGCGGCCCCGATTTTTCCCAAAGCATGTTCCGGATACCGCCTGCTTCGCCGATAGCCAGCAAAACCGGTGACAATATATTGGTGAGGGCATAGGATGCGGTCCTGGAAACGCGGGAGGCAATGTTAGGTACGCAGTAGTGGATGACGTCGTATTTCCTGAAAGTGGGATGGTCATGGTTAGTTACGCGGGAAGTTTCGAAACATCCGCCCTGGTCAATGCTCACGTCAATGATCACCGAGCTGGCCTTCATCCGGGAAACCATTTCTTCCGACACCACACAGGGGCTGCGCCCGTTTACAGAACGCATGGCTCCCACGGCCACATCGCAGGTAAGCAGGGCCTTGCTTAATACCTTAGGCTGCACCACCGAAGTGAATACCCGGGTTTTCAGGTTATCCTGCAGCCGCCGGAGGCGGTATAGGGAATTATCAAAGATCTTTACTTCGGCCCCCAGGCCAAGCGCAGCACGGGCGGCGAATTCCGCTACGGTCCCGGCGCCGATGATCACCACTTCACAAGGCGGGATGCCGGTCACGCCGCCCAGCATCATTCCCTTTCCGTTCCTGAGATTGCTAAGGTATTCGGCCGCAATCAGGATGGCTGTGTTGCCCGTGATCTCGCTCATGGACCGGACTACCGGGAAAATGCCTCCCTGATCTTTCAGGTATTCATAGCAGATAGCGGTAATGCGCTTTGCCATCAGCGTGCGGAGGTAAGATTCCTTCATGGTGGATACATGTAGTGCCGAAATAAGCGTTTGCTCGGATTTCAGCATATCCAGTTCCTCCATGGACGGCGGGGCCACTTTCATGATGATATCGGCCTGAAAAACGTCTTTCTGACTGTAAATAATCCTTGCACCGGCTTCGCTGTATTCTTTATCGGGAAAATTTGCGGCGTTGCCCGCCCCGGCTTCCACGATAACCTCATGGCCATTATTGACCAGCACGGCAACCGAAGAGGGGGTAAGTGCGATCCGGTTTTCCTGGTAGGATGTTTCTTTGGGAATACCTATATAGAGTTCGTGTTTTTTATGCTTTACCTCCAGCATCGACTCCTGAGGCATTAGCATTGCCTGTCTGGCAATTTCCGAAAAGCCCGATTTCATAGCACGCAATTTACGTAAAATTCCGGAGTTTTATCTTCCGTAAATTTTTGTGTACTTCCATTTTTATCGTAATATGCTTTTCGGGGAGCAGGCTCTCCACTTTTCCGGGCCACTCTACCAGGCAATAATGGCCACTGTCAAAGTATTCCTCCAGTCCGATATCGTAAGCTTCCTGTTCGTTTTTTAACCGGTAGCAATCAAAATGAAAAATAGGCCCGCCCGGGCTCTCATATTCATTGACCAGCGCAAAAGTCGGGCTCGAAACTGGAGCAGTAACCCCCAGCTCAGCGCAAATAGCCTGGATAAAGGTCGTTTTACCCGCTCCCATTTCACCATAAAAAAGAAAAACGCGCTCGCCTCCTGCAAAGTCCAGCAGCTGCCGCGCGCAGCCCCGCAGCTCCTCCAGGCTTCCGCAGTTTAGTTCGTGGTCGTTCATGGGGTGCAAAAATACAGGTTTTTGGCGGATCCGTACTCGCTCGAGCTGATTTTTGGGATCCCGGCCGCTTTGCGCCCGCCCATCGCGCAGCGATTAGGCGAAAACGCCTTTTTTGGGTTAATTTTCCACTGAAACAAGGTTTTGATATTTCCGCACGCAGCGATGTTTGATTTTTGAGGGAAATTGCGAAGCAATTGAACCTCAAAAATCAGCCTGAGCGAGTACGGAAATATCAAAACCGCCTTCGAAGGGGAAAATTAAGCTTTACTTGCTGCTGAAGATAGCAAACGGAATGATCATTTCTTCCAGCGAGATCCCCCCGTGCTGAAAAGTATTCAGGTAATACTGCACGAACTGGTTGTAATTGTTCTGGTAAACAAAGTATTCGTCTTCCTTTGCAAAAATATAGCTGGAACTTACGTGCTGCCGCGGCAGGAGCGCTTCATGGGGATTGCGGATATGCATGACATCTTTTGCGTCAAATGCCAGGTTCTTGCCCGTTTTGTACCTCAGGTTGGTATTGGTGTTCCTGTCGCCGATCACTTTGCTCGGAGTTCTTACCCGTATGGTCCCGTGATCCGTAGTAATGATGAGGCGCACTTTCTTATCGGCAATTCGCTTCAGGGCGTCCAGTAAGGGGGAATGTTCAAACCAGGAGAGCGTCAGGGAACGGTAGGCTGCTTCATCGGAGGCCAGTTCCTTCAGGATCTCCATTTCTGTGCGGGCATGGGAGAGCGTGTCAACGAAATTATATACCACCGCGTTTAAGGAATTCCCCAGGATGTTGTGAACGTTCTCCATTAATTCCCGGCCGGCTTCATAATTCAGCACTTTGGTGTAGCTGAACTTGACGGGTTTGCGCATCCGCTGAATATGGGAGTACAGGAAGTCTTCCTCATACATATTCTTACCGCCTTCATCTTCGTCGTTTTGCCAGATATTCGGATACTGCTTTTCCATCTCCAGGGGCATCAGGCCGGAGAAAATGGCGTTACGGGCATATTGCGTGGCCGTGGGCAGAATGCTGTAATAACACTCTTCGGATTCAAAACGAAAATATTCGGAGATGATGGGCTGGATAACCTTCCACTGGTCATAACGCAGGTTATCTATCAGGACAAAAAAAGTAGGGGTGTCATCCAGGAGCGGGAAGACTCTGTTGGCGAGGAGATTATGCGACATAGTGGGGCCGTCTTCAGGATGCTGCACCCACTTCAGGTAATTTTTTTCGACGAACTTGGAAAACTGCATGTTTGCTTCCGCCTTTTGCTGGGTAAGGATTTCCAGCATGCCCGTGTCTTCCAGCCGGTCAAGTTGCAACTCCCAATATATCAGCTTCTTGTATACTTCTGTCCACTCGTCGAATGAAAGGTTATCGTTCAGGGTCAGGCCCAAGCTCATGAAATCCTGCTGGTAGGCAGAAGTCGTCTTGGCCGTTACCAGCCGTTTATTGTCAAGTATCTTTTTAATGGTCAGCAGCACCTGCTTAGGGTTTACCGGTTTGATCAGGTAATCGTCAATCTGGGCGCCGATGGCATCTTCCATCACCGGTTCGTCTTCGTTCTTGGTAATCAGCACTACCGGCAGATCCGCTCTCAGGCTTTTTACTTCCGCCAGCGTTTCCAGGCCCGTAAGCCCCGGCATGTTTTCGTCAAGAAAAATAAGGTCGAAGTTTTCGGTTTTTATAGCGTCCAGGGCATCGCTTCCATTGGTAACAGTCTTTACTTTATAGCCTTTGTCGTTCAGAAAGAGAATATGGGGTTTTAACAGGTCGATCTCGTCATCGGCCCATAAAATTGTTGTTTCCTGCATGTTGCTGTTTTATTTCTGATTTATTTTAACAAATTTGCTGCCAAGAGGTTCCATTGTGACGCTGAACAAAAAAAAAATAATCAATGACCCCGTTTACGGGTTTATAAACATCCCTTACGAGATCATTTTCGATCTGCTCTCACACCCTTACCTGCAGCGTCTGCGGAGGATCAAGCAAATGGCCCTGGCGCACCTGGTTTATCCCGGAGCCCTGCATACGCGCCTCCATCACGCCCTGGGCGCTATGCACCTGATGTGTATGGCGCTGGAAACGCTTCGCGGAAAGGGGCATGCTATTTCCGAAGCCGAGGCCGAAGGAGCTACTATTGCCATCCTGCTGCACGATGCCGGGCACGGCCCTTTTTCTCATGCCCTGGAACATACCATTGTAGAAGGGATCTCACATGAGGATATTTCTGGCCTGGTCATGGACAGGCTGAACAGAGAGTTCGGAGGCCGGCTTGACCTGGCCATTCGAATTTTCAAGGGAACGTATGAAAAAAATTCCTGCACCAGCTGGTCTCGGGCCAGCTGGACATGGACCGGATGGATTACCTGAACCGCGACAGTTTTTATTCCGGCGTTTCCGAAGGAGTGATTAGTTTCGATCGCATTATTAAGATGCTGAATGTCAAGGATGATAAGCTTGTGGTGGAAGAAAAAGGAATTTATTCCATTGAGAAATTCCTAATTGCCCGCCGCCTGATGTACTGGCAGGTATACCTTCACAAAACAGTAGTGGCTGCCGAGCAGATGCTGATAAAGGCCCTTGGCCGCGGGCGTAAGCTGGCACTGGAGTCTGACTCCTTATTCAGCACTTCCCCTTTCGGCCTTTTTTTGCACAACCGGGTTTCACGGGAGGACTTTCTTTCCCAACCGGAGTACCTTGACGCTTTTTTGCAACTGGATGATCATGATATTACCGTAAGCGTGAAAGCCTGGGTAAGTCACCCTGACAAGGTGCTTTCCATTCTTTGCGGAGGATTGATAAACCGGCAGCTGCTTCGGATAGAGGTACAGAAGAATACCTTTGGAAAACAACAACTTGCCGGCTTGCGGGCCAAATGCGCGAAAGCGTTTGATCTTCCGGCTTCTGATGCTTCCTGGCTGGTCTTCAGCGGGAAACTGAGCAACAGCGCTTACAGGGAGAGTTCGGAAAACATCGATATCCTCATGAAGGACGGCAGCGTGGCAGACATAACCGACGCATCGGATAATTTTAACATCAGGGCGCTCAGCAGAACGGTTGAAAAGCATTATTGCTGTTACCCAAAGCAGTTATCGGGGATGTAATCTTCCAAATTTGCGTTTTTTCTTAAAAAATATTCACCTTTGTAGGATAGGGGTATCCAAATACAAGCAATAAATCATACTCAGAATGAAATTCACTGCGGCCGAACTTGGAAAATTACTGAACGGGATTGTCGAAGGCGAGCCCGGGGCCGAAGTGTCTGCTGTTTCAAAGATTGAAGACGCCCAGGAGGGCTCGCTTACCTTCCTGGCAAATCCTAAATATGCTCCTTTCCTGTATTCCACGAATGCTTCCATTGTCATTGTAGGTCTGGACCTGTTGCTGGAAAAGCCGGTGACAAGTACATTAATCCGCGTAAAGGATCCTTACAGCGCATTTTCAGTGCTGCTTGACCTCTACAACAGCAGTAAACTGAATAAGACAGGGCGCGAAGAACCCAATTTTATAAGCCCTTCGGCCGAAATCGGGGAAGAATGTTACATCGGCGCCTTTTCCTACATTGGCCATAACGTGAAGCTGGGAAAAAACGTAAAAGTATTTCCGCAGGTATATTTGGGTGATAATTGCGTGGTGGGAGATAATTCTGTCTTATACGCCGGAGTTAAGATCTATTCGGATTGCCTGATTGGGAGCCGTGTGATCGTTCATTCCGGCACAGTCATCGGCAGCGATGGTTTTGGCTTTGCCCCGCAGCCGGATGGTTCCTATTCTAAAGTGAGCCAGATCGGGAATGTGGTCATTGAGGACGATGTGGAAATAGGGTCTAATAATTCTATTGACCGCGCCACGATGGGTTCCACCATTATCGGAAAAGGGGTGAAGCTTGACAACCTGATACAGGTAGCCCATAACGTGGAGATTGGCAAGAACACGGTAATAGCTTCCCAGACGGGCATTTCGGGCAGTACAAAAATAGGAGAGAACTCCGTGATCGGCGGACAGGTAGGCATCGTAGGCCATATTTCATTGGCGAAAGGTACTCAGATAAATGCCAAGTCGGGCATATCCAAGTCAATTACCGAGGAAGGAAAACAATGGAACGGTTCGCCTGCCCTGGCTTTCCGGGAATCGTTGCGCATACAGGCTGTATACAGGAGGCTGCCGGAATTGGAAAACAAGATCGCCTTGCTTGAAAAACAGCTGCTGGAACGCGGCGGGAGCGGGGAGGAAGCAGAGAGGAATGCTTAAAAAGCATTAAACATTTCGTATCTTTTCCGGATATTCTGATATTTGGCGAAAATTTTTCCGCCGCCTGACCTTTGTACGCGGATGTGGAGAAGGTACGGCGGGCAGGGCGGAAGGTAAAAGATCAAACCTTATTTCGGTGATGAATGTAAAGCAGCATACTATTAAATTTCCAGTAACCGTTTCAGGCGTTGGATTACATACCGGGAAGGAAGTGAACATGACCTTCCGGCCGGCCCCTGAAAATCACGGCTATAAGTTTCAGCGGGTAGACTTGCCCGGAAGTCCGCTGATTGACGCGGACGTGGATAATGTAACCGATACCTCCAGGGGCACTACCCTTAGCCAGAATGACGCCAGCGTAAGCACCGTGGAACACGTACTGGCCGCGTTAATGGGCTGCGAGGTGGATAATGTACTCATTGAGTTGGATGGCCCGGAAACGCCCATTATGGACGGAAGTTCGGTCGTTTTCGTGGAATCCATTGAAAAGGCCGGCCGAAAAGAACAAAAGGCGGACCGGGAATATTACACACTGCCGCAGAATGTACACTATGCCGAACCCGACCGCAAGGTGGAAATGGTGGCCATGCCCCAGGATGACTACCGCGTGACGGTGATGGTAGATTATAATTCCCAGGTGCTTGGAAGCCAGCATGCCAGTATCATGCATATCTCCGAATTCAACAAGGAAATCGCCTCTTCCCGCACGTTTTGCTTTTTGCATGAGCTTGAAATGCTGCTGAACCATAATCTTATTCGCGGCGGGGACCTGAACAACGCTATTGTGGTCGTTGATAAGGAAGTGAGCGAGGAAGAGCTGGGCCGGCTGGCCAAGCTCTTTAAACGGGAAAAGATCTCGGTAGCCAAGGAAGGCATTCTCAACAATATCCGGCTGCGCCATCAAAATGAACCTGCCCGGCATAAGTTACTGGACGTAGTGGGTGACCTTGCCCTCGTAGGAGTACCTCTGAAAGCCCATATTATGGCCGCACGGCCGGGTCATGCCGCGAACGTGGCCTTTGCCCGGAAGATCAAGGCCCTGATAAAAAAAGACCGCACCAAGAAAAAAATACCGAATTATAATCCCGCCGAAAAGCCGCTCTACGACGTGAACCAGATCATGGGCATGCTTCCGCACCGACCTCCTTTCTTGCTTATAGATAAAATACTGGAGATGAGCAACATGCACGTGGTGGGCCTGAAAAACGTGACGATGAACGAAGGTTTCTTCCAGGGGCATTTTCCCGGGAACCCGGTAATGCCCGGCGTACTCCAGGTCGAAGCCATGGCACAAACGGGAGGAATTCTGGTATTGAATACCGTACCGGACCCGCATAATTACTGGACGTACTTCCTCAAGATCGATAATACAAGATTCCGCGATATGGTATTTCCGGGAGATACCCTCGTAATACGCTGCGACCTGCTGGCTCCTATCAGACGCGGGATCTGCCAAATGAAAGGGGTAGCATACGTGGGGGAGCGGATCGTAATGGAATCGGAAATGATGGCGCAGATAGTTAGAAAAAAAGACGTATGATACAACCTCTTGCTTACGTTCACCCGCAGGCAAAAATCGCTGATAATGTGGTTATTGAACCCTTCGCAACCATTCATAAGAATGTGGAAATAGGCGAAGGTACCTGGATAGGCTCCAATGTCACGATCATGGACGGCGCCCGGATAGGGAAAAACTGCCGCATATTTCCGGGCGCGGTAATATCCGCTATTCCCCAGGACCTCAAATTCGAGGGAGAAGACAGCCTGGTGATCATAGGCGATGGCACTACTATTCGGGAATGCGCTACCGTCAACCGGGGAACCAAGGCGCTTGGGTACACCCGCATCGGAAAAGACTGCCTGATCATGGCCTACGCACACGTGGCTCATGACTGTATCCTTGGCGACCGCGTGATCCTTGGAAACGCCACCACCCTGGCAGGCCACATTACGATCGGAGACTGGGCCATATTAAGCGGACTTACGGCCGTACACCAGTTCGTAAATATTGGCTCACATGCCATGCTATCGGGCGGCTCCCTGGTCAGAAAAGATGTGCCTCCTTATACAAAGGCCGCGCGGGAGCCTCTTTCGTACGTGGGTATTAACTCCGTGGGCCTCAGGAGAAGAGGTTTTTCGTCCGAAAAGATCAATCATATTCAGGAAATATACCGCCTGCTCTTTGTAAAACATAACAATACTTCCAAGGCGCTGGACATTATCGAAGCCGAAATTGAGCCTACCGAAGAACGCGACGAGATCGTAAATTTCGTTCGGAATTCCAACCGTGGAATTATGAAAGGGTTTTTCCAGTAGGGGCAACTTGCAGCGATTCCGCAAATGCCGGAATGGCAAACGCAACAAAAAGACTGAAAACCGGCTGCAAAGATGAAGTTCCGGAGCTAACAGTACAACAATTTCCGGTGCCCCGCAACGTTCCGGCAGGCTGGCAAGGCAAATATGGATATTGAGATAAAAAAGCTCGGCAGGCGTTTCAACCGCGACTGGATATTCCGGAATATGAATTACCGGATTAGCTCCGGCGGCCGCTACGCCGTTCTTGGCCCGAACGGTTCCGGGAAATCGACTTTTCTCCAGGTTATCTCGGGCAGCCTTACCCCCTCCGAAGGCGATGTTGTTTACCGCTTTGGGAATACGGCAGTAGAAGTAGAGAAGGTGTATGAGCAGCTCTCCCTGGCCGCTCCCTACCTGGAACTGGTGGAAGAATTCACGCTAGCCGAATGCATCGATTTCCACTTTCGCTTCAAAACATATATTCCTGGCACCGATGCCAGCCAGGTGATCCGCCTCCTGGGCTTCGAAAAATTCGCCGGCCGGGAGATCCGTTATTTTTCATCCGGCATGAAACAGCGGCTGAAGCTGGTCCTGGCTGTTTGCTCCGACACCCCCCTACTCCTGCTTGACGAGCCCACCGCCAATTTCGACGAGCAGGGGATCAGCTGGTACCACTCCCTGATCGAACGCTTTTCGCCCGGCCGTACCCTCATTATCTGTTCCAACCAACCCCACGAATACGATTTCTGCACCGAACGCATCTCCGTCCTGGATTTCAAATAGTTCCTGGCTACTGTATTTATACTTTTATATTGGCTTATATTAGTTGTGTATTATTTGATTTACCAGAAATTACGGGCAAACAAATAAATCATGACCTTGATCTTTCGTTGTAAAAGTTTTTTTTCCTGTGCCTGCTTTTACCGGTGACAGGATGCGAAAAAGACGCAGCTGGTTCCGGAGAGGGCTCACTTTTAGGAACCTGGATACTGGTGGAAACCAAAGTGAGTGACGGTGGAAGTTTTGCCCAATGGATGGCAGTAGATGACGCGTATACTTATACGTTTAAAAAAGACGGGAGCTTTGCTTCCAGCAAGTTTAGCGATTGTGTAACGGGCACGTATACCATTACTGGCGATCAATTGATACTGACTTATAGCTGTGAGCGGCTTTCCGGCGGAATTCAATCGCCGCAGGGAGGTTTCGTTGAAAATTTCCTTCTTATCGGGGAGTTTTTAATACTGACTCCTCAATATACGGTGTGCTATGAAGGGTGCGGGAATAAATTTCTGCGTGTCAGAAGATAAAACCGGCCCCTGTCCGTCAGGAACGGCCGGTTGGGGCAGCTATTTTTTCCGCTTTTTACTATCCGGTATAATGCTTTCCGGCTTACTTCCCTTTTCTGCCTGATAATCCGAGACCGCTTTAGTGGCTTTTCCCACGTCAGTCCGGGGTTTTTTTTGTTTGTCGTTTTTACTCATTGTTTTATTGATTATAAAATTTCGGAAGGCCGGTTATATTTTACTTTCAGGGAGGATCGCTCGCTTTTACGGGCAGCCTGGCCGGATTCTTCCATTGTTAGCCGGGCAATCAGATAACATACGGTAGATTCAGCGCCCTGATTCTGGTTAACGTGGGTTTCTTCCAGCCCGTCGAAACAGCCTCCCGATACAGGATTGTACATGATCTGATGCAGGTGGTTATTTCCCAGGTACCAGCTGAATGCCATTTTCATATCCTCCAGGTACTGTTTATCGCCCGTTGTTTTATAAAACAGGTCAAGGGCCAGGATGGTGTAACATACATCAATTGACTGTTCGCCGAATTCGCTTGCTTTATTGATCGTGTATTCACCTTTATTGGAGATGACTTTCATGTAGTTTTCCGTAAAAACACGATCACATAAAAATTGCAGACTTTCTGTGGCCGTATCATGATGTTCCTTTTTCCCGGAATGGAGGTATGCATACAACATAGCTTCCGGTAATACGGCATTGGCATAAGTCAGGTATTTTTCATACCAATTCCAGTCTTTGGCTTTCGTTTCGTTATATTTATCCTGCAAACGGTTGCCTAGTTTTATGACCAGTTCTACCGCCGCCGGATTTTTAAATGAGCTTAAATAAAAACTAAGCCCTTTGATGGAAAAAGCAATTGCACGGGGAGATTCGAGTTTCCCTATCCATTCCAACGTGCTTAGCAGCGCCTTTTCCGCCGGGCCTACCACCGAGTAAGGCAGCAAATGCTGACACGACAGTAATATACCCAGGCTCCAGACGGCCCGGGTGTTGGCGTCGTCTAAATTTACGGTTTTATTTTGCGCAGTGAACTGTTTTTCCTTATCCACATAGTTCAGGAACTTACCGCCCGGCTGCTGGCAAAAAAGTATGAAATCCAGGTATTTCCTGATAGCGGCCAGCGTTTTTATAACAGGCTTTAACCGGTAGTGCATACACATGGCTATCATGGCGCGGGCGTTGTCATCGAGTGTGTAGCCCGAATCAAGATCAGGCGTGCATATTTTGGCAAATTGTACCATGCCTGTGTCATCCGTCAGCCTCCGGAAATGATTGGTTAAAACCGGGGGCAGGGAGGGTCGGGGCGGAGTACTATGGCCAGCCAATTCAGTAAAAAGATGTGCATAGGAGATCGCGACATTCTCCCAGATGCTGTCGCGGGTAGCATGGTAGGTGTTCATGCTCATATTATGCCTGCGCGGCTCGTCACTTAACAGGCGGATTGCAGCCGCAGCGAGTTGAGCAGCGTCATTAAAATCAACCAGGATTCCCGTGTTTTCATTTAAGGTTTCTCTTGCCTGCAAAAACGGAGTGGAAACGATCGGACAGCCGGAACCCATTGCGTAAACAAACGTGCCGCTGACCGCCTGGTTGGGATCTTTTGAGGTAAAAAGATAGACATCCGTCATGGACAGGTATTCCAGTAACTCTTTAAGGGATAAATACTTGTTAACAAAATGAACATGGTCCTCCAGGTGCAGTTCGGCTACTTTTTCTTCGAGCTGGCGACGATACTGTTCGCCTTCATTAGCGAGTATCTGAGGGTGCGTCTTTCCCAATACAAGGTATAATGCATTCGGGAAATACATCCTGATGCTATCCATCGCCTCAATAGCTGTTTCAATAGACTTGTTTGAACTGAGCAGGCCAAACGTGGAAAGGATCAGGCGATTATCAAGACCGTGCTTTTGCTTTATTTTATGACTGTCCCCCCATTCGGTCAAATGAGTTCCGTGCGGTATGCGTACCAATTTGCTGACGGGAATGTCGTACTCCCGGTGAAGTATTTCCAGGGACGCCTGCGTCATTACCACTACCTTTACTGCCAGTTTGCTGATCACCTGGACCAGTTTCAGCATTTCTTGTTCAGGATGTGGCAATACAGTATGAAAGCAAATGGCAAAGGGCTTATGCAGATTGAGCAGCAGCCCCAGCAGGTAATCGCCATAGTTCCCGCCAAATAGACCGAACTCGTGCTGAAGGTAGACCATATCAACATCGCTGTCTTCATTGATATTAGCGGCCAGCTCCAGATATGCATCCCGGTTCCCTGCATTCAGGGTATAGCTGACCGGTTCGCTGTAGGTCTCCCCCGAATTCTTTCCGGAAATAGCGCATACCTTAATGTCGATGCTGTCTCCGAAGCTTCTTCCAATTACATTGATCAGATCCTGGCTAAAGGTGGCAATACCGCATTCGTATGGCGGATAAGTAGTGACACTTAAAATATTGATTGTTGATCCTGACTGACTTGACATGATTTTATGGATTTATTTTTTAACAAGGCCTTCATCAGTCCGCTAAGACTTAGTGATGCCACGCCTATTTTTGAATCTCCCGCGCCATAATAGATATATAGCTGGTCTCCAATTTGGGCGGTACCGGTGGGAAATACCACGTTATTCACGCAGCCGGTCACTTCCCACTCTTTTTCGGGTGAGAACAACGGAACGGATAATCTTGCTATTTCACGGGTTGGGTCGTTAATATCCAACAAGGCCGCTGCTGCATGATAAACCTTCCCCGCCCGGGATTGTTCCACTCCATGATAAATAAGCAGCCAGCCTTCCGGTGTTTCTACCGGGACGCAACCTCCACCTATGTATTGCCGCTCAAAGGAATGTTTTGATTCCAGTACTATATGGCTGCGGAAATTTCCAAAGTAATCTTCCCAGAAAGCATCGGTAAGGTCTTCAGGCGTATCGCAATAAACCACCTGAATACCGGGAAACACACGATGCAAAAAGGCGAGCCTGCCGTTTATTTTCCTTGGGAAGAAAATCACGTCTTTATCCCACAGCAGGCGGCTTTTGCGTTGCTCCGGATCGGCGGGTATCATTACATTGTAATAATAACCTTTCGGGATAGCCCCGTATTTTTCCGCCAGCTCCCTGAAATCATGCATGGTGATGCGGGGCGTAAGAAAGCCTGCCCGGCTGAAATGCTTCAAATCAGTAGAGACAGCCAGGGAGCCGGCCGCATTTATCCCATCATAAGCCACATAGGCCATGTAATAAATCCCGTCTATTTTAACAACCCTTGGATCCTCCACACCGTGTGCTTCCGAGGGGTGGCTGGGTCGGTAAACCGGCGTTTCAGCGCGCTCAGCTATTGTTAAAGGGTCGGAAAGCCGGCAATATCCGACCGTGGAGTAATTACCTTCGCTGACCGCCCGATAGAGCAGGTGGATTGTTTCCCCGTCCTGATAAGAGCCGGGATTAAAAACGCCTTCGTTCTCAAAGCCAAGCTGAGTTTTTTCCAGTAGAATGCCCGATTTTTTAATTTCCGGCGAGTTGTTTTTTGTCATGTTTTATTGTGCGGGACACTTACTCGTACCCGCTTTTGATAATCGTGGAAATCATTTTGAAGCGCACGTTGGCCTTTACTGCGTTTGGGATGTGTGCGGGAAGGATGATGCTCTGGCCTGTTTCGAGCAAGTGAGATTGATTATCTATTAAAATTTCAGCTTTTCCTTCAATAATTTGTATAAATATGTCGAAGGGAGAGGTCTTTTGAACCAGGCTCTCCCCGGAATCAATGGCCGTTATGCTGATCGAACCGGTTGGTTTTTTGAAGAGGGTTTTGCTGATGACTGCATGAGGCATGTATTCAATGATCTCAACCATAATAAACGCCTTTGCTTTTTCTGTTTCATTCTCTTCCATTAGCGGGGAACTGATTTTAAACGCGTTCTTCCATTTTGCCCATTCGTTTTAAAAGGAAATAATGAGAGCGTAATGCGGAAAAGAAGTTACGGTTTTCATGATAAGGGAGGCCGAATTCCAGCGCGGTTTCCTTTACAATGCCGGACAGGCCTTTATAATGAATATGGCATATTTTCGGAAAGAGGTGATGTTCGATCTGCAAATTGAGCCCGCCGCACAAAAAATGGGCAAGGTTGCTTCGGCCCGCAAAGTTGGCGGTGGTCATCATCTGGTGAACAGCCCAGGCTTCCTGGATATTCCCTTCGCTGTCCGGATGGGGAAAGTTTGTGTCTTCCACCACGTGCGCCAGCTGAAATACAAGTCCAAGCACATAGCCTTCGGCGAAATTCATCGCAAGGTAACCAATCAGGAACTGCCACCAGGTAATGTCCAGCACGAGCAGGGGGATTACGATGAACAGCGAATAGTAAATAATTTTGTAAAAAAACAAATTGAAATATTCGATCCGCGGATGCTTGGTCTCCTTGTTCCCTATTCGTTTCTTAAAGAACTTTACGTAATCTTTACGGAAAAACCAGGACAAAGAAGTAAACCCATATAAGAAGAAGGCATAAATATGCTGGTATCGCTGGATCTTATTCGCTTTGTCTTCAGGCGACACCCGTATCAGTCCCGGTGCAATTTCTATGTCCTCATCGTGTCCCGGGATATTCGTATAGGTGTGATGCACGATATTATGCGTAATACCCCATAAATAACCGTTGGCGCCAATGATATTGAATAGCAGCCCCAATCCTTTATTTACTTTTTTATTCGAAGAATAAGCGCCGTGCAGCGCGTCATGACAAATATTAAATCCTACAAATGCCATTGTGACGCCCAACGCTATGGCCAGCATTAATTGAACAAAGAGTGGGAACAGCCCGGTTAAGATCAGTGCATACAAAACAACGGTGAGAGCAATGAAGAACACCGTTTTAAACACCATGGACGCATTGGCATGTTTTGATAACTGCTTGTTTATGAAATATTCATCTACGCGCTTTCTTAATACAGAAAAAAACGATGAGTTATCTCCATTTAGAAATTTTAGTTTCTGGCTCATTCTTGTTCACTCTTACTTATTCAACTCTATAACTTTTCAAATATACGCGGTTTGATCGTCGCAAGAGTTACATAAAAGAAGGATTGTTTTACATATTTCACATGTTTTCGAGCCGGTTCCGTCTCTTTTCCCGAAGCTTTTTAAAGTGAGAAGGAGTCAGCCCGGTAACCTTCTTGAATTGGTTAGACAGATGTGCAACGCTGCTGTAGTTAAGCTTGTGGGCGATCTCTGTAAGTGACAGTTCATCATAAACAAGCAATTCTTTTACCCGTTCAATTTTATGGGTAATGATGAATTGCTGGATGTTAATGCCCTTTACTTCGGAAAATATATTGGCCAGGTAGGTATAATCGTAATTCAGCTTCTCACTTAGGTAATCGGAGAAGTTCACATTTGGAAGTTCGTCAGAGTAATGAACGAATTCTATCACCACGTTCTTGATTTTTTCAATAAGAATGCTCTTTTTGTCATCCATTAGCTCCAGCCCGGATTTCAATAAGGCTGTTTTTAGCTGGCTGCGCTGCTCGGCCGTAATCTTGCCGGGCAATTCTGCTACGCCAAGGTCAACGGTCGCATAATTTACCCCCACTTTCTTCAATTCCTCTTTTACTACCATTTTGCAGCGGAGGCTTACCATGTATTTAATATAGAGCTTCATCGGGCTTTACATATGGAAGGTTTTTTCAAGGCTGCGCCCTTTCTTTAGCCTTAAATGTACAAAAAATAGAACAAGCGCCACGGGAATGACAGAGCCGCAAACGATAAGGCTCCAGCCGAAGCGAAATGTGCCTGTCATAAAACGAACCAGGATACCTTCAATGCAAAGGCATAGAAAAGCGGCCCCGAGGAAACCCCAGGCGAGCAGGTTTATTCCTTTGTATTTGGATCTGTAAATAACACCGATCAGTCCGGCCGCAACAAGGTTGGCTGCCAGCAGCAGCGGTATCCCTAATCCGACAGACCAGCTGATGCCGTTGGTAAGCAAATCAAGCAACAACAGAAAGACGATAGATAATGCCAGGCTGCCAGCTATTTGAAGAAGGGTGGGCTGTTGCCAGAAAGCAAACAGGGAAATATAGGCAAAAATGGTAAGGCTAATCGCCACGGGGTATTCAGACCATGTTATCGTTTGATTGATAACAAAATCAACGATAAAGGTGGCAATGAGACCCGAAAGCAGAATAATGGAAATGATCTCCCACGTAAACTTTTTCTGCGGCTGGCTCATTTCAGCACGGGGTTGAAATGCCGGTTCCCCGGCCGGAGTCGTCTGGCGGCTGGTACCGCTCTCTCCGCTCCCGGCAACAGGTTCCCCGCATAGCGGGCAACTTAACATGACTTCTTCCAGTTCAACGCCGCAATTCTTACAGATGGCCATTGTCTTTTACTTATAGGGTTGGAGAAGCCTGACGGGAACTCCTTCCTTTGTTAGAAATGTCAGAAATTTTCGTTCCAGTTCCCTTGATTTGGTGATATTTCCGAATGTCAATACCAATTGATTATCAAATCCGGCCACGGCGCAGTTTACTTTTAATATATCGTTTGGCGGGGGCGGAATGAAGACGAATTTATCGATCAGCTTGTTTATTTTTTCGCTCAGATCTATCTTGCCGAGATTGGTTACCACGCCGCTGTATTGTTTGGTTCCCAATGTGTATAGCCTGGCCAGCACTACTGATTTTATAAAAAGCGGAAGGCCCCTGACAAACGGGCTTTTCTCGCCGCTTACATTTCGTGAGATCATTTTACTGATAAGCTTTTTGTCCGTTTCTAGCTGCATCTGGTGGTAAACTGTTTTTAGGATCTCTTCAAATGTATAATGCCCCAGCCGCAAATCCATTCCGGGAATCACATACAAGGAAAAATTCCTCATGGTGCGGGAAGGGAAGAGTTTTCGCAGGTTAATGGGTACTTCAATGCGCAAGATTTTATTAGTTGCCCGTTTTTTGAGGAATGATTGCTGCCGGTAAATTTGCTGAAGCGAATATAGATAAACAGCAGTCAGGTACTCCGTCAGGCTTACTGAGTGCGCTTTTGCTTTTTCAATAATACATTTAACGGGTATTACAGCCGTTAACAGGTCAAAACGCGGTGCCCTTTTTAAACTGAACGGGAGGTGAAACGCTTTTGATCTTTTCGGGGGACGGGAATCGATTCTTTTAAAATGCTTTTTGTAAGCGTCTTCATACTCTTCCTCTGAAGGAGGATCTTCCGGACGATGGTACGCAAGGCCCGGTGGGAGCCGATGACCGCATTTTTCAAAATAAACGAACAATAAGGTTTTTAAAAATTCAAACGCCCCGGTACCGTCCGTTAGTATATGTGAGAACTCTACGCTTATGGTCTTTTCCCTGGCGAGTATGCGGAACATTAGCTCCTGCCTGTCAAAGGCCCTGCAGGGGGTTTTTATATCCGGCCGCGGAATTAGCGGGAGGCCGGCCGGCTCCAGGTAATACCAGAACACCCCGGCTTTCAGTTTAACATTGAAATAAGGGAAACGCCTTTCAAGGGCATGAGCTGCTTCAAGGAGTTCCTTTGCCTTTACCCTGTCTTTTAATTGCGCCGCAATACGGAAGACGGAAGTAAGCTCCCGGTCTTTCACGGCCGGATAAATTTTTGCGGCATTATCAAGCCGAAGCCAAAAATCACCGTTGTGTTCAGTGTCCAAGGTCATTGCATGTTCTTTAACTTTCTGTTTCACATTATCATACTAACAATTCTATACTATTATTGGTTCATTACGTATAGATTAGGGTAGTGGCAAGCACACAAAGCAAATTATTGAACTTTTTCCTGAGAACGATCAATAAAAAAAGATTTCTCAGGGAAAGACTTGCGGCTGGAAACACCGCCTTTTTCCATAGTCCGCAGCCTCCATCCAGAATTTTCAAAAGCTGCCGGGTTTGTACGTCGCAGGTGAATGGCCGGTCTGTTTTTACCTTAAGTCCGCGGAATAAGAAAGAAAGCGGCACCCATATTCTTTATTTGCACGGCGGAGCGTACGTGCAAAACTTTGTACTGTTCCATTGGGATTTTTTGGCGGAAATGATTCGAAGGACGGGCTGTACGATTACTGCGCTGGATTATCCGCTTGCTCCGGATCATACATTTAAGGAATCCTTCGCTGCGGCGGAAATTCTATACCGGCGCTTGACCGCCGTAGCATATCCCCGAAAGCTGATCCTTATGGGGACTCATCAGGCGGTGGATTTGCACTTGCCCTGGCGCAGACGATGAAGAAGGAACACATAGCACAGCCGGCGCAAATCATCTTGCTTTCTCCCTGGCTGGATATTACACTAAGCAATCCTCGTATCAACGATCTGGGAGGGATGCCTCCTTTCTTGGGAATAGAAGGCCTTCGCAAGGCGGGAGCGCTATATGCAGCAGGCGCCGATCCGGCACATTATCAGCTAAGCCCGATAAACGGTTCCCTTGAAGGGCTGGGTAAAATTTCCATTTTTATCGGGACTAATGATATTCTCCTGGCCGACGCAAAAAAGTTAAAATTAATGGCCGGATCAAAGGGAATTGATATTAGCTACTATGAATATGAGGGTATGTTCCATGCCTGGATGTTTTTAAATTTTCCCGAAGCAAAGAAAGCAAAGCAACAAATTGCTGATATAATATTACTGAAAGCAGGGGAAGATCCGGCATGACTGCGTCTGGCTGCCGGACATGATTATCCGCGTCCGGACAATTGATTTCATTTTTTTATCTTTGCTTCCCTTTAAAATCAGTAGTAATGGCAAAAGCATCAGATGTTAAAAGCGGGAATATGCTGCGGTTCAACGGAGAGTTGGTGCAGGTAACGGAATACTTGCACAGGACACCGGGAAACCTGCGGGCATTTTACCAGGCTAAAATGCGGAATGTACGTACAGGAAAAATGGCTGAATACCGTTTCCGGCCTGACGAGGAAGTGGAAATTGCCAGGGTGGAAACAAAAAATTATCAGTACCTGTATGATGACGGCGAAAATTTCGTAATCATGGATAACGATTCCTTTGAGCAGGTGCCGATACCGAAGCATCTTTTTGGCGATGCAGCAGAATTTCTGAGTGAAGGAATGCAGGTGATGGTTGCGTTCGATGAGAATGATGAACCGATATCGGCTGAAGCGCCTTCTCATGTGGAGCTGGAAATCACCTATACGGAGCCTGCCGTAAAAGGCGATACTTCTTCAGGCGCTATGAAATATGCCACTCTTCAAACCGGCAGGGAAATAAAAGTTCCCCTGTTCATTAACCAGGGCGACAAAGTCAAAGTGGATACCCGAACAGGCGAATACCTGGAACGGGTAAAGGACTAAGTTTCTCTTCAAACGGTTGCGAACAACCGTTTGAAGAGAAACAGTTCAAAGTTTGTTGCTTCGCAACAGTTCAAAGTTTAAAGTTTTTAGTTTCAAACGTGCTTCGTGCGGTTGCTTCGCAACAGTTTCAGGTTTAAGGTTCAAAGTTTCAAGAGTGCTTCGCACGGGTTGCTTCGCAAAAGTTCAAAGTTCAAGTTTCAAGGGGTGTTGCGCGACGGTTTCAAGTTCCCTGTGGGGTCAATGTAGTGGTTTAAAAGTTCAGGGTTCAAATAGCCTGCTTCGGCTTTGAACCCTGAACGAAGAACTTCAAACCAGAAATCGGGAACTTTAAACTAAGAACTTTAAACCTTAAACTAAAAACTTCAAGCTAGAAACCCTGAACTAGAAACTAAAAACTTGAAACTTGAAACTTTGAACTTTGAACTTTGAACCTTAAACCTTAAGCTATTAAAGCGGCTCGCCGCTTTAATAGCTTAATAGTCCATTCTAAAAACGTGATTCCCCATCATCATAGGCATCCAAAGCTGGCCTTTCTCGTAATTGTAGTAGATATCCGCGGGGCCTTTTAATTTACCTACGATTTCCGTTACTTCTTTAGTATCCAGGTTCAGCCGTTTTAGGGCGCCGACATTTTCGCCGAATTTTACCCAGTCGGTGAATACCAGGGTATTCTGGTAAATGAATATGCCGTCGAGGTGGCCTTTGTAGTCGCTGAGAATTTCGTATTGTACACTGGAAGAGTCCAGCTTTACCCGGCCGAGTTGTCCGTTCGGCTCATTATTAGTGCCTATCCCGACTACATAAAGCGTATTGTTCGCTTCGTCAAAAGCCATTCCGTTCGGACCGTTTACCGTTCCTTCAATATCCAGCCGCTGATAGGTTTTCTGAAGTACATCTATCTTGAAAATGGCGTCTACGTCGGGGGCTGAAACAAGTATTTCGTGCTGGTTCAATGGCTCCAGGTCATTCAGAAAATTGCTTTCGGGGATCTCCATCTCGAAAACTTTTTTGCGCTTGTTGTTAAGCGAGAAGCCGTATATTTTGTTGATATCGGTCACAAACAATATTTTTCCAATGACGCACATCCCTTTTGGAGCGTCCAGTTTTCCTCTCCTTGGAATGTACAGCCTGTCCTGGATAAGGCCGTCTTCCGAAATCTTGGTGATGAAGCCGTCGCCGTCCTGCGCTGTGGGGTTGGGTTCGGTCCCGATATTGGATACATAGTAAAATTTGCCGTCATATGTGACGCTTTCAGGATGTGAGAGACCGGGAATGGTGATACCCTGTGAAAAAGTTTTCCCGCATATGAGGCACATAAAGGCCAGAAACAATAGTTTTTTCATGCTCTTTCAATTTAAAATAAGGATTATACTGCAATAATAAGCCATCTGTTCAAAAGAACAGTGATCTTTTGGTAATTTCCCTGCCAAAAATTACGCCAGCCTTCCGAAAGCTTCCCGGCAGTCGGGCCGGCTTTAAATCCGCGCGTTTGCCAAAGTTCGTAATCCGCCTTGATAAATTATGGACGCCTGCGGCGGTATGGCCCAAAACTTGATAAAATCATCCCGGGGGCGCCTGCACAGTATGGTGGATGCGGCGCTGGAAAGGAATAATTGATTATGATTGGTTTGACAAGAAATTTGACCGGAAAGGCGTTCCTGGCCTTCGGATTAGCCCTTATGCTGGGGAGCTGTACGAAGCTGGATGAGGACCGGGTAAACGGGAACGCCCAATTGCAGATCCGCCTGACCGATGCGCCGGGAAATTTTGAGGCAGTTTTTATTGAAATAGAGGACATACTGATTCACCGTTCAGTGGAAGATTCCGTGGGAGAGGAAGGCTGGGAAAGTATTGAAGGAGTGCGAAGGGGGACTTACAACCTGCTGGACCTGGTGAACGGCCGTGATACCCTGCTGGTGGACGGCAATGTGCCGCCCGGGCATCTGGGTCATCTGAGGCTCGTGCTGGGAGATGAGAACCGGGTGAAAGCCGGCGGTCGGGAGTATGAACTTATTACTTCGTCGGACCTGCAGGCGGGGCTTAAATTGAATATGAACGGGGAGCTTCGTGAAGACGAAGTTTATGAGATACTCCTTGACTTTGATGCAGCCAGGTCGGTGATACCGGCAGGCGACAGCGGGAAATATGTGTTGAAGCCTGTTATCCGGGTGCTGGAAGCCGATCCGGCGGGCGGGACCGTGCGGGGGGTGATTTCTCCGGGAAACGTAAACACTGCCGTACTCGCTATTAAGGGCAAGGATACCTTGGGGACGTACGCTGACACATTGGGCAATTATATGCTGAAAGCGCTTCCGCCGGGAAATTACACGATGCGTTTTATGCCTGATTCCGCCAGCGGGCTGATCCCGGTGGATACGGCCGGTATTGCAATAAACGATGGCGAAGTAAGCCAGGTGAACATCAGCCTCTCTTCGACGGAGCCCTGATGAATGCCACAGGGGAACCTGCGCCGGGCCCATAACGGAACTGGCGCCGGGCCTACAGCGGAACGGCCCTGGACTCATAACGGAACGGGCGCCGGGCTCATAAGGGAACTGGCGCGAGTCCACAGCGAAAGGGCGCGGGATAAGGGAACAGCCAGTACTCCCACAGGAAATAACAAGAAAAAGCCTTAACAGGGAACTTGCAGGACGCTGAGTATTTCAGAAGGATGCTTCAGGCGGTATTCGCCGGTCAGCGTATCCGGTTCAGTGGTGCCCCAGAGGGCAAGTCCGAAATGCACGCCCGCAGCGTCGGCGCACTGCATGTCATACACGGTGTCTCCTATAAAAAGTACTTCCTCTGCTTTTAGTCCGCTCTTTTTCAAAAACACCTGTAACGGTTCAGGATGAGGTTTATGTTCATCAGAATCTTCATAACAAATACTGGCCTCGAAGAGGGTGATCAGTCCTGAGGGCGTTATATCGTAACTGAGTTCTTCGCGGATGCGGGATGTCACAATTCCCAGTCTTATTCCGGCATCATGCAGCTGTTGAAGAATTTCCTTTATGCCGTCATAAAATTTGATCAGGTACGAAAACTCCAGCATGTACCTTGTCATTTTATCGTGATTTTCCGGCGTGTCATCTATCCCCAGGAGTTCGAAGGACTTATACCTGGGCTTGCCCCAGATCTTGTTAAGCAATTCCGTACGATCCATTGTACGGCCCTTTTCGGCCAGGATCTTTAATTTTGCTTCTACCACGGCGTCTTCGGTATCTACCATGGTGCCGTCCACGTCAAAAACTACAGCTTTATACATTCGAAATGATTTAGTACAGCTTATCGGCCCGGCCGCTAGAAGGGGATTTCCCTTCGCTCTGCGCTGCTTTTAATAGCCGCTTCAATTACCTTGATAACATTTAAAGCTTCCTGCGGTTTTACGGCCAGCTCTTTTTTCCTTCGGATCGCTTTATGAATATTTTCATAGAAGGCCGGGTAATTGCCGTTGACAGTTTTATAGGCTCTCCTGGTATTGCGCCCATTCTTTTGCCGGTTAAGCGTTCCCCAGTAAATATCGTCTTCATAGCCCCAGTTGGCTTCGTCCGGCAGGTGCCCGGCTTTAAGGCGTTCTTCCTGTGGATCAATTCCATACTTTACGTAACTGCCGTCGGTTCCGTGCAGGACGATACGGGGCCCTTCTTCTTTTACCAGGTAGCTGCAGCGCAGGATCACGGACTTGTCTTCGTACCGGAGCAGGATGTTGAAATAGTCCACTATTTTTCCTCCTGTACGCATGATCCGGAGATCCGCCCAAACGCCCTGCGGCATTCCAAAAAGAAAAAGCGCTTCGTCTATCTGATGAGACCCCAGGTTGTACAGCGTACCGGTGCCGGCGCTTTTATCCTCCTTCCAGGTACCTTCCTGTATGAAATTCCGGTACCGGTCATAATGCGATTCAAATTCTACGATTCGCCCCAGGTAGCCTTTTTTCAGTATCTCTTTCACCGTAAGCGCGCCGCCATCCCAGCGCCTGTTATGAAATACGCTGAGTACCAATCCTTTTTCCTCAGCCAGACGTACCAGTTCCTCGCCTTCGGCTACGGTCATGGTAAACGGCTTTTCAACCACCACGTGTTTCCCGGCCAGCAGCGCTTCCTTTGCGTATTCATAATGGGTCTGGTCAGGTGTATTCACGATGATCAGTTCCACCTCCGGATCAGAAGTAAGGCCGGAAAATTTTTTTACAATGCGGCACCCGGGAAAATATTCTTCAGCTCCCCGCGGAGTACGCTGCATCACCGATACTACTTTGAAATCCGGGTTGGTTTTTAATAGAGGCCCGTGAAAAACTTTTCCTGACATGCCAAAGGAAGTAAGGCCAACGTTAATAGGAGTACTCATACGCGCGAAGTTACAGTTTAATAAGGAAAAAATTAATATTTTAGTGCAATGGCAGCACTTGAAAAGCACATTCTAAGAAAGGAATACCTGGAAAAAAGGTTGAACTTGCCCGCGAATGAACTCAGCAAAAGGAACGAGGCAATTTTAAAGCATTTCTGCAGGATCGATTTCAGGGAAGTGCGGTACCTTCATAGTTATTTACCAATCAGGGAAAAAAACGAGGTGGATACCATGCTGCTGATTGACTGGCTAAAGGAAAACCTGCCGGAGATCAGGATAGTAGTACCGAAGTCTGATTTCAATACAAATATCATGTCCCATTACGCGCTGGGAGAAATAGAATTGCGGGTAGGCCGCTTTGGCATTCCTGAACCTGTTTCGGGTGAGGAAGTAGCCATTAAATCCATTGACATGGCTATCGTACCCCTCTTAGCCGTGGATAAACGCGGCCACCGGGTGGGTTATGGACGCGGCTTTTACGATCGCTTCCTGATCGAATGCCGTCCGGACGTGCAAACTATCGGCGTATCTTTTTTCGATCCGCTGGAAGAGATCGCAGATACCGGCCTGCAGGACGTTCCCCTCAAAAAATGCATTACTCCTTCAGGAATTATTGAATTCGCGTAATCGAACCAGTGTGGTGAATGAATTTTAGTATTCACCACACTGGCGTTGCGTTAAGCCTGAACTTGCAGCGCCAAGCCTTCCCGCTTAACGCAGCACCGGTGTCAGATCCAGGCAAGGAAAGCCCAGAATTTCCGCGAGGCCAGGTAAGCCGGGTTGCGGGCATGCGCCCGGGCTTCCCGTTCGAACGAAATGCCCAGGTAAGCAGTCATATGACCGTTCCCGCGAAGCCTTCTGAGAAGGTATTCCGTCAGGTACCATAGATAGAAAAAGATGACAAGCATTTCCGCCTGCTGGCGAAGGTGTATTCTTTCATGCATGATCAGCTCCCTGTTGCCGTTAAGAGCCCGGGACCGAAGAATGATGAAAGGGAAAAGGGCCATGGCGTCCGCGAAGGCGAACGTGAAAATATACAGGAACCATTTACTGACGATGATCATTTCAGTACTTCAGCCCTGGCTTAATATTTCAGCTCCAGCAGTACCGGGCAGTGATCGGAATGGCGCGCGTCCGGCAAAATAGCCGCTCTTTTCAGGAGGTCGTTCATTTCCGATGTAGCGGAAAGATAATCAATGCGCCAGCCCAGGTTCCTGGAACGCGCATTGGAACGATAGCTCCACCAGGTGTAATTATGCGGTTCCGGATTGAAATGGCGAAACGTGTCGGTGAAGCCGTTGCTGAAAAAGTCTTCCATCCACTGGCGTTCCCCGGGAAGAAAGCCGGAAGAGTTGGCGTTTGATTTCGGGTTATGAATATCAATGGAGCGATGACAGATGTTGTAATCGCCGCCGATGACAAGGTTGGGGCGTTCCCATTTCAGCCGGTGTATATAAGACTGGAAGTCATCAAGGAACTTGAATTTGAAAGCCTGGCGCAGTTCGCCGCTGGAGCCGGAAGGGAAATAAACACTCATGACGGAGAAGTCGCCGTAATCCGCCCTGACGATCCGCCCTTCGCAATCATAGACATCCATACTGCAGCCGTATTCCACGTTGTCCGGCTTTATTTTACTCAGAATAGCCGTTCCGCTATAGCCTTTTTTTACGGCAGGATTCCAGAAAACATGATAGCCCATCATTTCGATCAGCTGCAGCTGTTCTGTAATCTGACCTGTTTCCGCTTTTACTTCCTGCAGGCACACGATATCCGCTGCGGTCGCCTGCAGCCAGGCCAGCCAGTTCTTGTTCATGGCCGAGCGGATCCCGTTTATATTATAGCTGATTATCTTCATATTCCAGTCGTCGTACCTCCCTCCTGGTCAGCTCCCGGATGGTCATTTTTACATCTTTCTCCGGACGGTCAAAGGAATCGGTTTCTACAGCCGCGATCGTGTCGATCATGGCTAGGCCCTGCACTACTTCGCCAAATACTGTATACGTCTGGTCCAGGTGAGGCGTTCCGCCAATGGTTTTGTAAACTTCCCGCTGCCATTGAGGGATTTCCCGGCCTTCCAGCCTTGTCTGCTCCAGCATATCCAGCTGCTCGTCCGTAAAAACCTGGCCCTGCACAATATAAAACTGGCAATTGCTGGAGGCTTTCTCCGGGTTGTTGTCCCGGGCCGCTGCGAGTACGCCTTTTTTATGGAAAAGCGAGTCCCTGAATTCAGCGGGGATTCGCGGGCCGGGCGCCTCGCCTTCGCCCAGGCGTTCCCCGGGGGCCGCGTCTTTCGAGTTAGGGTCGCCGCCCTGTATCATAAAATTTTCAATAACGCGGTGGAAAAGCAGGCTGTCGTAAAAGCCGTCCCTTACGAGCTTTAGCATATTGTCCCGGTGCAGCGGCGTTTCGTCATATAAACGAATGATGCTGCTGCCATAGGAAGTACTCAGCTCAATATAATGCGGCTGCTGCCCCCTTTTTTACTAAGTAAGGGAATCCCGCAGGCCGTCAGCAGTAAGAAGGGAGCAAAAAGAAGGATTTTTTTTAAATGCATACTTGTCAGATGAAGCCTTGTTCCTCAAAATAATGAATAATGAGTTGTTTGATCAGCAACTCCTGCTCAAAAACAGTGTAATTTGGGATTTTTTTGACACTTTTCCAATGCGGCCAGCCGTCCTGGTCAAGCCCCTCGAGTTCATAAAAACCCAGCTCGCTGAACAGGCGGCAATTCGCGATATGCATCAGTTCTTCTTTCTGCCGTTTGGAAAAGCGCCGGGGCCCTTTGCCCAGTTCCTGCACCCCGATCAGAAAAAGCAGGCTCTTCACATCCGGTTTTTCATTCCCGAATTCACTGGCTATTTTTTGAGTGAGCCTGTTCCACTTTTCATTGGTTTCCTGTATTGTCATGGCCGGAGTCGTTCTATTCTTTCAGCATAAAATTACTGACGGCGATCTGCGCCTCATTATTCAGTTCGGTGCCGGTACTCATGTAAAAATATTTTTTTGCGCCGGGATCGAACATCTCCGTATCCAGGACCTTCGTTTCATCCAGGTAGACGGCCATGTTTTCTCCTCTTACCCGGATGGAAACATGCATTATTTCATTTGCATAGTTTTCCAGCTCATGATCCGTGGTATTATAGATCCTGGTATCACTGCTCGAACTGATTATTTCCTTATTCCAGTAATGGATGGTGGTTTGGGTAATTGCATTGGAATTATAGGCATCGCCGATATAATCCCGGACGCTGTTATCACTGGCAAAGCCAAAGCTGAATTGTAACAGGTCCCTGGCCTGATCGCTGCGGGTAAGGATGTCAAATTCAAGGCTGAAGGCCTCAGGCATAGCCAGCAGCGTGTCCGCCTTATACGTAGTGAATTCTTTAAGTAAAAGCCAGTTGCCTTCGATGCCGGGAAAGCTTACCACCTGGCCCGATCCGCTGCTTTTCCACTGCCGCGGCATACTTCCCGGCTTGTCGGCCAAAAGATCATCGTGAAATAGCAGGGAATCTGCGGGTACAAAATCAAAAGCGCCGCTAACGGCTGCCCGGGCAGGAGCATTTTCCGGAACATCAGTTTCCGGCGCCTGTGCGGGCTCGGTATCTTCCTCTTTATTAATAACATCATCCACTACTTTTTCCGCAGCTTCCTCCGCTTTTTTCTTTATTTTATCAAAAAGCTGGGCATGCGAAAAAGAGCAGGTTGCTAAAACGAGCAGGGCAGTAAGTATA
The DNA here is from genome assembly GCF_008033235.1 of Anseongella ginsenosidimutans. Classification (GTDB taxonomy): domain Bacteria; phylum Bacteroidota; class Bacteroidia; order Sphingobacteriales; family Sphingobacteriaceae; genus Anseongella; species Anseongella ginsenosidimutans. The sequence goes on along the minus strand of NZ_CP042432.1, from coordinate 718,487 downwards.
GATTTCATGCCGGCAAAGATAGGAAAAATCCCGCCCGGCCGGGACGCGCTATTGCAGGAAGGAATTATACATCCACACCTGTTTTTCCTGCTCGCGGATATACCCGGCCATAAGGTCGCTGGTTCCTTCGTCTGCAACCTCGTCTGCAGCTTCCAGCACTTCACGCTCGATATTCAGGACCTGGCGGAAGCCGTCTACTATGTGCTGGACGCATTCCCGGTCATTGGATACGTTCTTCACTTCCTTCACTTTGGAAACCTGCAGGTAATCGCTGTAGGAATGCAGGGGGGTAAAGCCTAATGTCAGCACGCGTTCGGCGATTTCGTCAATCTTTAACTGGGAATCGGAGTATAATTCTTCAAACTTTGCATGGAGTTCGAAAAATTTATCGCCTTTAATGTTCCAGTGGAAGCCCCGGGAGTTAATGTAAAATACCTGGTAATTGGCAAGTAACTCATTCAGTTTATCGCCTAGTTTCTTGGAATCTTTTTTTTCCAGTCCTATCTGGGTGAGTTTGGTGGTTTTCTTAGCCATGTGGTTTTCCTTTCTTTTTTATGTGAGTTTTTTTAACCAGTTCACTTCATAAAGATCGGTGCGGCGGTCTTTTAACGTGCGGACCGTGCCATACTGGTGTAATTCCTTGAGGGCGTTAAGATCTACATCGGCGATCAGGGTCATTTCCGTATTAGGCGTGGCTTCGGCCTTTATGGCGTTGGTAGGGAACTGGAAATCGGAGGGCGTAAAAATGGCCGACTGCGCATACTGGATATCCATATTATTCACCTTGGGCAGGTTCCCTACGCAGCCCGCGATGGCCACGTAACATTCATTTTCAATAGCCCTGGCCTGCGCACAATGCCGTACCCGCGTATAGCCATTCTGGTTGTCGGTCAGGAAGGGTACAAACAGAATCTGCATTCCCTGTTCGGCATAAATGCGGGAAAGCTCCGGGAACTCTACGTCATAGCAGATGAGTATGCCTATTTTCCCGCAATCCGTATCAAATATTTTTAGTTTGTCCCCTCCCGACATTCCCCAGCTTTTAACTTCTATAGGGGTGGGATGGATCTTGCTGTAAGAATCCCAGGTTCCGTCGCGCCGGCACAGATAGGAAATATTTTTCAGCATGCCTTCTTCTACAATGGGCATGCTCCCCGTGATAATATTTACATTGTAGCTCACAGCAAATTCAATGAACCTGCTCCGGATGTGTTCCGTGAACCTTGCCAGTTCCCTTACCGCATCAGCTTCGCCCAGATGATTGAAATCAGCCATCAACGGGGCGTTAAACAACTCCGGGAACAAAATGAAGTCACATTTATAACCGCTTACCACGTCCACGAAAAATTCCACCTGTTCCATTAGCGCATCCATGTCGGTCATCGGACGCATTTCCCATTGCACCAGCCCGATCCTGGCAGTAGAGGCCAGGGGCTGCACGGTCTGGTCTTCCTGGTAATAAATATTGGTCCATTCCAGCAGGGTGGCGTACTCCATCGATTCGGTATCTCCTTTGAGATATCCCTTGAGAACTTTTCGGACGTGGAAGTCATTAGAAAGCTGGAAGTTCAGCGTAGGATCGTGAATTTCCTTCAGTTTTACTTTCTCGATATATTCCCGGGGAGAAAGGCTGTCAGCGTACTGCTCATAATGGGGTATTCTTCCGCCGGCGATGATGGCCCGGAGATTGAGCCGTTCGCAGAGTTCTTTTCTGGCGTCATATAATCTTCTGCCCAGGCGCAGGCCCCGGTGGTCCGGATGCACGAAAACGTCAATGCCGTACAGCACGTCTCCATTGGGTTCGTGCGTATTGAATGTATAATTCCCCGTGATCTGGTTATAAGTGTGCCGGTCGGTAAATTTCTTGTAGTTCACGATGATAGCCAGCGCGCAGGCTACGACTCTGCCGTTCACTTCTACGCAGAACTGCCCTTCCGGAAATATCTGAAGCAGTTTATTGATCTTTTCCTGGTCCCAGAAGCTGCCTCCCAGGCCGGAATAGGCTTCTATCATGGAGGCTTTCAGATCTTTATAATCTTTTTTTTGCAGCGCGCGAAGCACCACGGATGTTGTTTCTGGAGAGATTTCGGGCATAAAGAACTTGAAGCAAAATTGAGGCCATTCCCGGAGAGCCCGGTAAGTTTTTCATCATGCGGCAGCTGCCTGCCCGCGGCGGCAGCTGCATGTCAGCCGATTTGCATCCCGTTTCCGGTTTTGCGTTCAGGCGTTAGCAGCACTACTTCGCCGCTTTCGGAATAGACGCCAAGTACCAGGCATTCGGAAATAAAATTGGCGATCTGTTTCGGGGGAAAATTGACCACGGCAATCACTTGCCTGCCCCTGAGGCTTTCCTTGTCGTACAAGCCGGTAATCTGCGCGGAAGAATTGCGAAGCCCCAGCGGGCCGAAATCAATGACCAGCTGCCAGGCCGGCTTGCGGGCCTTGGGAAAATCCCGCACTTCCGTGACCGTACCTACCCGGATATCGAGCTTCTGAAAATCATCCCAGGTAATGGGGTTTTTCATAATGAGTTTTATTCTTCCAGAAGTGAGTTTATGCTTTTGCTCGCGCCGGTCTAAAAAAGAGGCGGGAACTCCAAAGTGAAGCTCCCGCCGGCGCCGCAAAATCTTACCCGCATTTGGTGTACCCGCAGCTCTTGCATTTCAGGCAGCCTTCCTCGTAAATAAGGCCTTCTTCATCTCCGCAGCTGCCGCATTTGCGGTCGCTTCCGGCCAGGCCGTCGGGGATGTAACGCTTCAGTGAACGGGCAACGCCATTTTTCCAGGTGTTAATATGTTCGTCGTAAAGACTGAGGTTATTGACCAGGTCTACCACGTAATTAATAGGCATTCCATGGCGCAGCACGCCCGAGATGAGCTTTGCGTAGTTCCAGAATTCCTTGTTGAAGGAGCGGGAAAGGCCCTCGATCGTAGTGCGGTAGCCGTCCTTGTCATGGAACTGGAAGTCGTAACGGGATTCTCCGCTTTCGTCCTTCTCCTTGATCACCCAGCCCTTTTCCACGTAGGCCGGCAGGTTAAAGGAATCTTCCATCTTCCCGGTAAATACCTCATAGGGGCGGTCGTCCAGCAGGCCGATCACCGCAATCCATTTTTCATAATCATTCTGAAAGCGGATCACATCGGCTTCCAGCTTCTTCGGGCGTTTGGGAGCCTGGGTTTCAATAAGAGTATCGGCCATCTGCTGGGAAGTTTCCCTGGACGCTTCTTTTTGTTTTCCCTTATCCTTGTCATCCGCCACCAATACCCCGGTGCGGGAGCCGTCGCGATATACGGTAATGCCCTTTAAGCCTTTCTTCCATGACTCCAGGTAAATCTGGCCGACCTTCTCCACGCTCACATCCGAAGGAAGGTTAATGGTGGAGGATATAGAATGAGTAATGTATTTCTGTACCAGGGATTGGATCTTTACGCGTTTTATCCAGTCGATTTCCGGCGCAGTAGAACCCGAATAGGGGGAGTCTTCAATATTGTCGTTCCCCGTTACTTCCATCCATTGTTTTGCCTTGGGATGATAAACGGTAAATTCTTCCCAGGAATCGCCCATGTCGTCCACGAAAGTGACATTCGCGCCCTCGGTACTGGTATTTACCTTCCGCCGCCGCTTGTAGGAGAGGAGGTAAACCGGCTCCAGCCCGGAAGAAGTGCCTGCCAGCAGACTGAGGGATCCGGTGGGCGCTACGGTTGAAAGGGAAATATTGCGCCTTCCATGCTCCATCATCCGGCTGTAAAGTTCCGGGAATTCCTCCTGCATCATTTTCACGAATTCAGACTCATTTTCAATGGCGGGATCAAAGCCTTTAAAGCTGCCTCGTTCTATGGACATGTCAACAGAACTGTCAAATTCCGCCTGCAGTTTGGTGCGCATGATCTTGTCAATGACCTGCATGCCCTCTTCACTGTCAAAATGCAGGCCCAGGGCCGCCAGCGTATCTGCAAGGGCGGTAAAGCCAAGGCCTGTGCGGCGGCCGTTCTTCCCGGTTTCGTACAGCAATTTCCATGTTTCTATTTCCGTCCGTTTGATAAAGTCCGGTTCATCGTCCGCATACACTTTATCAAGGATCCGCTGGACATGTTCCAGTTCCAGCTCTACCAGGTCATCGCTGAGGCGCTGGCTTTCATAAACGATCTCATAAAAAGTTTCGTAATCGAACTGAGCGCCTTTGCTGAACGGGTTCTGGACAAAGCCGAACATGTTCAGGGCGATCAGGCGGCAGCTGTCACCTCCCTGCATAGCGATTTCCGAGCAGGGATTGGTGGAACTGTTCTTGTATTCGGGATAAACCGAAGAAGTGGAGTAGCGATGCTGTCTGTCCCAGAAGATCAAACCGGGTTCGGCGGTATTATGTGCGCAACGAATAATGGTATCCCATAATTCCCTGGCGTTCACCGTTTTCTTATGGACCGGCTGGCGGGAGTCGATGGGCCAGCGGTGTGTGTAATCGGTATCGTTCATAACCGCCAGCATGAATTCGTCCGAAAGCCTGACGGAAATATTGGCGCCTGTTACCTTCTTCAGGTCTTGTTTAATGGTCACGAAATCCTCCACATCCGGATGGGCGATATCAATGGTCAGCATCAGGGCGCCCCGCCTGCCGTTTTGGGCAACTTCACGGGTGGTATTGGAAAAACGCTCCATAAAAGTAATCGCTCCTGTGGTAGTACCCGCTGCATTCGATACTTTCGCATTTTTCGGGCGAAGGCCGGAAATATCAACCCCCACGCCGCAGCGCCGTTTGAAAAGATGCGCCAGCTGTTCATCTGTGTAGCATATCCCTCCGTAGGAGTCATACACCGGCGGAACCACCACGCAATTGGAGAGGGAGGCAATCATATGCTGGTTGCCAAGGCCGGCCATTACGCTTCCCTGCGGAATTACATAGCGAAATCGATCAAACAATCCGAAGATCTTTTTGCCGGTAAGGGCCGCGCGGCGTTTACCATAGGAAGAAAGACCGCTTTTAGGACGGCCTTCCGCCTGTTCGTCGAACTTCTTTTCCATCCGCGCGAACTCTTTCGCCATCCGATGGTGCATATCGGCGGGCGTCTTTTCGGTAAATTGCCCCCGGGCATTTTTCACCGCATATTTGTTCATCCAGGTAGTGGCAGCCAGTTCATCGCCCTCAAAATACTCCAGGGCGGCACTCTTTACTTCTGCGGAAGTAAAGACCTTTTCTTCGATTGTGATCACATCATTCATATCCGCATATTTTTATAATTTGAACAGATCGTTTTTCCTGGCCGGCCTACGAGAGTGACAACCCCCATCTTGCGGATTGCCTCAAGCAATTTAGGCTTTGTACAAAAAAAAACAAACCCGTTTTTAAATATTTTTAGTCACAATTTAACGATAATTATTTATATACCAAGCACTTACCGTGTTGATTACTTCATTCTCACCTCTATTTAAAACAAAAAAAATGAAAAAAGGTGCAGATTTTTTTTCTTTCTGAGCCTGCAAAAGTACACCCATTCCGGGTATTAACCTCTTTTAAGTTTTCCACAATGACCTATAAAATATATATTCGCAAAACCATCCGTTTAATAACGTGTTTTGATGATTGAAGCATATTCCGACGAATATTTTATGCGCGAAGCCCTGAAGGAGGCTGAAAAGGCATACGAGGAAGAGGAGATCCCTGTGGGAGCGCTTGTTGTTGCAGGAAATCGTATCATTGGCCGCGGGCATAACCTGACCGAACGCCTGAATGATGTCACCGCCCATGCGGAAATGCAGGCGCTGACGGCAGCGGCGGGATACCTTGGCGGGAAATACCTGGACGAATGTAGTTTATATGTAACGCTGGAACCCTGCGTCATGTGCGCCGGGGCGGCTTACTGGTTTCAACTGAATAAGATCGTTTTTGGCGCCTATGATAAAAAGCGGGGTTTCGGAACGATCGGGAGCCGGGTCCTGCATCCGAAAACCCAGCTGACGGGAGGGATCATGGAAGCAGAGTGCGGGGCGCTGATACAAGAGTTCTTCAGGAGAAAGCGTTGAAGGCATGAGGGGAAGAAAGCAAGCGAATTAATAGATTGTTGTACTAATATAAATAAGTAAAATTATGGCTTTTGAACTACCGGCGTTACCTTACGCCCCCGACGCCCTGGAACCGCACATTGATGGAAAAACAATGGAGATCCACCACGGCAAGCACCACCAGGCTTATGTAACCAACTTAAATAAAGCCCTCGAAGGCAAAGAAGCGGGAAGCATAGAAGAGATCTGCAAAAACGTTTCAAGCTACGGAGCTGCCGTTCGCAATAACGGAGGAGGACATTTTAATCATTCGCTTTTCTGGACAGTGATCGGGCCAAACGCCGGGGGCACTCCTTCAGGCGAGCTGGCTGCCGCGATTGATACGGCTTTCGGTTCTTTCGACGCCTTTAAGGAAAAGTTCTCGGCCGCGGCTGCTACCCGCTTTGGTTCGGGATGGGCCTGGCTGATCGTGAAGGATGGCAAGCTGGAAGTAACTTCCACTCCTAACCAGGACAATCCCCTGATGGATGTAACGGAGGTACAGGGTACACCTGTTCTTGGACTGGATGTTTGGGAGCATGCTTATTACCTGAATTACCAGAACCGCCGTCCCGATTATATTGCCGCGTTTTATAACGTAATCAACTGGGATGCTGTAGCGAAAAGGTATAGCAACGCGATATAAGTGAATACCTGAGCCGGGCAGAAACCTTGCGGCGCCGGCGCCGCGTTACTTCCGAACCGAGGATTCCCGCACGATTAACTCGACGGGCAGAATCGTTGTTTCCAGGGAGGTGTTTTTGCCCGGCTTTTTCTCTTCTATCTGTTTCAACAACAGCTGGGTGGCGATCTGGCCCATGCGGTAAGCGGATTGGTCTATGGTAGATAACGTAGGCGAAACGATCAGCCCGCTGGGGTCATTTGCATAACCCACAATGGCCAGTTCGGCAGGGATCTCAATCCCTAATTCCTTTGCTACCTGGATGGTAGCGATAGCAGAAGTATCGTTGGCGGCAAAAATACTGTCAGGGCGTTTCTTTTTATCTGCTAAAAGCGCGCGGGCCGCTTTCCGGCTGTTTTCCGTATTCAGGTAAAATTCAAATACCAGGTCCGGATCGAAGGGAATTCCGTATTTCTCAAGGGCATCTTTGTATCCTTTCAGCCGGTCTTCGTAGATATTAAGGCTCAGCGCACCCGTGAAAAAGGCGATTCTTTTATTGCCTTGCAGGATAAGGTGTTCGGTTGCTTTGTAACCGCCTCCCACATCATCGCTCACTACTTTTTGCACATCCAGATTCCGGGGAACACGGTCAAAAAGAACAATAGGAATGTCGTTTTCAAGAAATAGCTGGAAATGATCGTAATTCCGGGTATACATGGAAAGCTGCCCGATAAGCCCGTCAATCCGGCTGGAGAAAAGCGCCTGGAACTGTTTTACTTCCCGGTCAGGATCATCATTTGTCTGGCAGATGATAATATTATAACCATGCTCATGCGCCTTATCCTGGATGCCGCTGATGGCCCTGGATTGAAAGTTCCGGTCAATCCGGTGCGTGATTACCCCAATGGTCAGCGTTTTCTTATTGCGCAGGCTGGAGGCAATGGAATTGGGCTGGTAGCCCATTTCTTCGGCCGTTTTTTTTACTTTTTTCCGGGTTTCGCTGCTGATGATCGAATCATCCTTCAGCGCTCTTGAAACAGTAGAAGGGGAAATGCCGAGGGCCCGGGCAATGTCATATATCGTAATGACCGGTTTGCTCATTTCGAATAGACAATCTCCAGCCTTGCTTTGTAATCGGGATGTTCGCCTCCGCCAAGCACCACCCTGGCGGCGCGGCTTACCCCGTTAATTGAGCCCATCAACTGGTTACGCTGGTAAACATTGTTGAGTACGCTTACGTAAAGGCTGTCATCGTCCGCTTCTTCATTAAGAATGGCTTGGATATACCGCGTTATATTGAACCGGTAAGTATTGGTCTCCTTCTGGTACACTCCGCTGAACAAGGTGGCCACTGTGGAATTGGCATAAGTATCCACAATATGGCGGATGAACCCGTTGTCCCCAGGCCCCTGGTGAATGCTCATCTGGGGAATCGGAGGATAGGTTGTTCCGGTTCCGGGAATGACCGACAGGATCAGTTCCGCCTTATTGATGTTGACCTTGCCGCTGTCGATCAGGTCCGTCAGGTAAGGGAAACTTAGCCGGGTTTGCAGTCCCTGCAGCGACTGGACGTAAAGCATGCCGTCGTCGGTACCGTTCAGCACGTCTGCTACAGGGGTATTGCTGTAATTGTGCTGAATATAAGAAGCCTGTGTTGCCGCGGAGTTAAGGGGGAAAGACTTGCTTACCGTATCCGCATTGTCGTTCGTCCGGTAATACAACCGTATTTCCGAAGCTTCTTCGGAAGCCAGGTTAAAGCTTATCAGGGCTCCGTTGCTGCTGAGCGCCGTAGAATCCATGCTCAGGGATATCCCCTTAAAATATTCCAGGAATTCCTCCTGGTCATTGAGAATGGAGGTGTCAATATTCACGAACCTGGACGTAAAATAAGCAGGGTCCAGCTTTATCCTCAGCTGCGGAGGAGACTTAATAAGACTGTCTGGGCCGTCTTTTACGATAGCCTGCAGCATTATGCTGTCATTACGGTTAATGTAGAACTCGCTGGAGCCGATAATCTGGCCCGTCTCAAAAAGCCGGTCCGAATAATACTCCGCTGTATCCACCAGCTCTTCAGTGATTTCGTTTACCACGATATTCACGCGGCTCAGGGTATCTCCGTAAACGGCCTGGGTGGAGAGGGGAGGGTACCTCAGGATCAGTACGGCTGAATCAAGCACCGGGTTTTCACCGAAATGCCCACCGGTGCTGAACACCTGCGAAAAGCTTCTTGCATCGGTGGAACCAAACACGGGGTCTTTGAAATGACCTACTGCACGGTAGCTGATGGGATTATAAAAAAATCCGCTGAAGTCCCTGATGAGCAGGTTATTGTCTGTCCTGGTCCGCTCTACGGGGACTGTCTGCGTAAGTATGGTCGCGGTATCGATTACAACACCGTTCTGAAATTGCTGGTCTTCCAGACCGATCAGTCCCGGATTGTCGCAGGCTTGCAGTAAAAGAAAGCCCGTTAGCGGAAGCAGTAAGCCCCGTGAGATTAATTTCATATGAATGATGCTATTGTTTATGCTTCCACTTCAGCCATATCTTCCTCGAGTATCTCCTCGTAAAAAGCAGGATAATCTTCGAAGTTTTCGGTAGAGATAATGGTAGAAACCGGTATACGCGCGTTTTTGAGCTGTTTTTCAACTTCAGGGGCAATATTTTCGTCGGCGACGACCACTCCGTCCGAATATTTGATGGCGCCTTTATGCAGGGATACGGCGTTTCCCGTGCCGAATACTTCGGCATCCCCTTCGTTCATAGAGCCGGTCAGTGATTTTTTATAAAAAGTTTCCCCCAGATCTTCCTTGAAGTCATTTCCATATACGGAGTAAACCACTTTAGAGCCCTTGAAAGTAGGCTCGTTCTTGTAAGCTGTTTTAACATACATAGGCACCAGGGAACTCATCCAGCCATGACAATGAATGATGTCCGGCGACCAGCCAAGTTTTTTTACCGTTTCCAGTACGCCCTTGCAGAAGAAAACAGTACGCTCGTCATTATCATCAAAGAATTTTCCCTTGTTATCGTTAAACACGTGTTTCCGGTGAAAATACTCCTCGTTATCCAGGAAGTAAACCTGCATTTTGGCGCCTTGTATAGAGGCTACCTTGATGATAAGCGGGTTATCGTTCTCGTCCACAACAATGTTCATCCCCGACAAGCGGATCACTTCGTGTAATTTATTCCTTCTTTCATTTATGCAGCCAAAGCGGGGCATCAACACACGGATCTCATATCCGTTTTCCTGCATGGCCTGGGGTAGGTGTCTGGTGATTTTAGCAATTTCGGTAAGTTCCAAATAGGGAGCCATTTCCTGACAAAGGAAAAGGATCTTCGTCTTATTTGTCATAATGAGTGAAAACTATTTATAGAACAGTGAAACAACAGATTTCCGCTGCAAATATACGAATAACTTATGATAAATCAATGATTTATGCAAATTCTTACAGGAATTAAAAGGATTTTTACCATTTTTGCCGCTTATTTTCAAGCAGTGTTGCATATCCTGAAAACCCGTCAACAGCTGGCCCTTTTTTTACAGGAGCAGCGCCCGCATCTGTCTTCCGTGGGACTGGTCCCCACAATGGGAGCCCTTCATAAAGGACACCTTTCCCTGCTGTCCCGGAGCGTCGAAGAAAACGGCCTTACTGTATGCAGCATTTTTGTGAATCCTACGCAGTTTAATGACCCGGCCGACCTGGACCGGTATCCCCGTCCTGTGGAAAGCGATATTGAAAAGCTTCGTCAAACGGGCTGCGATGCATTGTTCATGCCGGCGGTCGGGGAGATTTACCCGGAAGAAGAAAAATGGCATATTGAACTGGGTGAACTTGAGCGCATTATGGAGGGGAAGCACCGTCCGGGGCATTACCAGGGAGTCACCCAGATCGTAAAGAAGCTTTTCGACCTCGTAGAACCGCAGCGCGCTTATTTCGGACAGAAGGATTATCAGCAATTCCTGGTTATCGGCAAAATGGTCCGGCTGTTTTCCATTCCCCTGGAGCTGATCTGCTGCCCTACGGAACGGGAACCGGACGGCCTGGCGATGAGTTCAAGGAACGTTCATTTATCGCCCCGGGAAAGAGAAGAAGCCGGTCTTCTGCCCGAAGCGCTTTTCATGGCAAGGGAAGCCGCGCAAACCCTGAACCCGGATGAAGTGCGCAGTAAGGCCCTGGAACTCTTAGCATCTTCTCCCCTTATCACGGTGGAATACCTGGAGATCGCAGACGCCCGCTCCCTGCAGCCGGTGAAAACCTGGGAGCAGGCAGGCGACATCATCGTATTGGCGGCAATAAGGCTCGGGCAAACACGATTGATAGATAATCTGTTTATAAAGCAATCGCAGTAAGCCGGCGCCGGCAGAGGATGCCTGATGCCGGAAGCGTCGTGTAAGGGACTAGAGAAATTATTGCTAAATTTGCATCCGAAATGCTGATACAGGTTTTTAAATCAAAGATACACCGAGCTAAGGTTACCCAGGCTGAATTAAATTACGTGGGCAGCATTACCATTGACGAGGAACTGATGGAAGCCGCCAACCTGATTCCCAATGAAAAGGTACAGGTAGTGAATATCAATAACGGGGAACGTTTCGAGACCTACGTCATCAGCGGGGAACGCGGTTCGGGCATGATCTGCCTTAACGGGCCGGCAGCCCGCAAAGTGCAGGTAGGCGATGTGGTCATCGTTATTTCCTACGCAACCATGGATTTCGAGGAAGCCAAAAAATTTAAACCCAGCATCGTTTTTCCGGACGATAACAACCGCATAATCAAATAATCCTTTGGAGAAGAAAGCCAGGTTATTTTCAGTACTCCGATACTTATTGCTGCTGGCGGTTGGACTGCTGCTGCTCTACCTGGCGTTCAGAGGGCAGGATATGGACCGGATCATTTCCGATCTGCGGCACGCCAACTATTTCTGGGTGTTCATGTCGCTCCTGGCAGTATGGCTGGCGCATGTCTTCAGGGCCGTCCGTTGGCGAATGCTGATAAACCCCCTGGGCTTCCACCCTAAATTATCCAATACCTACCACGCCGTTATTATTGGTTACCTGGCCAATCTGGCCCTGCCGCGAATGGGTGAAGTGACCCGCTGCGGCGTCCTGAACAGGACGGATAAGATCCCGGTAAATGCATTGGTGGGTACGGTAATCACCGAGCGGCTGATCGACGTTTTCTGCCTTTTGGTAGTGACTGTGCTGGCGGTATTATTGAAATTCGACCTGATCAGCGGTTTCGTATTAGAAAGGGTGCAAGGAATGTTTAACAGCAGCGTAAGCGGCACCATCGCGTTCCTGGCGGTACTGGCCCTGCTTTTCCTGTTTTACCTGGTCATCCGCTACTTTTTCAGAAAGTATAAGTTCAGGCTGCTGCGCTGGGGCTTTTTCAGGAAAGTAATAAATCTTCTGAATGGCTTCCGCAAAGGGTTTACCTCCATTGCGAAAATCAAAAATCATTCTCTTTTCTGGATATACACGGTAATTATCTGGGGATTTTACCTGCTGGCGTCCTATTTTGGCTTTAAGGTGCTGGAATCCACGAATTTTCTTGACCTGGGAGTGGCGGCGGTGATCCTGGCCCTGGGCAGCCTGGGCATGGCCGCCCCGGTGCAGGGGGGTATCGGCCCTTACCACTGGATGGTTTCAGAAGGCCTGACATTTTTCGGTTTATCCCGTGAAGCCGGTTTGGCATATGCGACCATTAGTCATACTTCGGCCCAGATATTGCTGATTTTAGCCCTGGGAGCCATTAGTTTGCTGGCTGTCTTTTTTGAAACGTCCAAAAAAACCCGGAAGCATGAACAGCCATGATATCCTTCATTCAAAAGTCCTTGACCGGCAGGCGCTGCTGCCGCGTTTGAATACCTGGAGATTACGCGACCAGAAAATCGTTTTTACGAACGGCTGCTTTGATATTCTTCACCTGGGTCATATCGATTACCTGTCCAAAGCGGCTGCCGCCGGCAATAAACTGGTAGTAGGAGTAAATTCCGACGCTTCCAATCATCGCCTGAAAGGCCCCGGCCGGCCAATAAACGACGAGCGTTCCCGTTCCCTGTTGCTGGCCGCCTTGTTTTTTGTGGACGCAGTTTGCATCTTTGACGAAGACACGCCCTATGAGCTGATAAAATTGCTTCGTCCCGATGTCCTGGTAAAAGGCGCCGATTATACCATTGAGCAGATCGTAGGCGCCGACTTGGTGCTTTCCACCGGCGGAGAAGTAAAAACCATCGAATTTTTGGAAGGTTATTCCACCACGGCGATCGAAACCAAGATCAGGAATTCTTAACCTCGGTTTTATACTTTTCTGTGAGGCAGTTTTTAGTTTTTAGTTTAAAATTCAAGGTTCAAAGTTTCTGTGAATCTGTGAAGCAGTTTCTAGTTTATAGTTTGAAGCGTTTTCTGCGGACGGAGTGTACGGTTTAAGGTTTAAAGTTCAAGGTTCAAAGTTCTGTGAATCTGGGAAGAAGTTTCTAGTTTCTAGTTTTTAATATTAAAGCGTTTTCTGTGGACGAAGTGTACGGTTCAAGGTTTAAAGCATTTCCTGCGAAACAATTATGAACTGTCGTTAGAACCGTTCTTCGTAGCCTAAGCGCAAACGCTAAACATTTGCCCTTGATTTGTTAAACTATATACTGACCCGTAAATCCTGAACTAAAAACTAGAAACTAAAAACTTTAAACCTTTAAACCTTGAACTTTAAACTATAAAACGATGGTCTACATTTTCATTTAAGAATTTTCCGGATCTTGTTTGAGCGTTGGATCAGTTTGTAAAAGGCTTCGTAATCCTCGTTTTCCAAAAGCTTCTGCATGTTTTTAAGCTGGTGGATATGTTCTTCAAGTACATCCAGGACGTTCTCTCGGTTCTGCCGGAAAACAGGTACCCACATGTCGGGAGAGCTTTTTGCTAAACGCACGGTGGATTCGAAACCGCCGCTTGCCAGCTCGAAAATATGGCCTTCTTCTTTTTCTTTCTCCAGTACGGTAAGCGCCAGGGCGAAAGAGGTAATATGGGAAATATGAGAGACATAGGCCGTATGCAGGTCATGCTCGGAGGCGTTCATGAAAACCCTGCGCATTTCCAGGCTTTCTACCAGGGCTTCAGCCATTTCAAAAGCGTCTTCGTCACTTTTTCTCGCATCGCAGAATACCATGGTTTTACCTTTGAAAAGATCCTTTATGGCTGCTTCAGGCCCGGAATATTCGGTACCGGCCATCGGGTGGGCGGCCACCAGCCTGCCCCGTTTAGGATGGTTCGCCACAGCTTGCAGTATTTTGGATTTGGTGGAACCCAGGTCCATTACTACCTGCGTGCTTACAAGGTCCAGCACCCTTGGTAATACTTTAAGTATGGCATCCACCGGGATGGCCAGGACAATGAGCCCGGAGGCCTGAACGGCTTCTTCCAGGGAGGCGGCCCGGTCGATGAGCCGCAGGTCAAGTGCTTTTTTAATATTGGCGGAGTCGTTATCCACTCCTATAATGGTTCCGGCAATTCCCTTTTCCCTCAGGCTCAGGGCAAGCGATCCGCCGATCAGGCCAATTCCGATGATTGCTGCGGTCATTTTAGTATAGAGTACCTAGTGTTAAGTGTCAAATATCAATGCCGGGTGCAGGAGTTACACTTTTCCCGGTCCCGCACCCTGCCGTTCCGGGTTTGATCGCCGGATAGCATCAATAGCGCGGTCAAGCGTTTCGGTTGTCGCGCAAAGGCTTATGCGGACGTAAGGCATACCCATGCTCCCGAAAATGCCCCCGGGCGTGATAAAAACCCTTGCGGACGTCAACACGGCATCGCTAAGGGCATAGCCATCTTCATAAGATTTTGGGATCCTGGCCCATACGAACATGCCCGCCTGCTGCCTGTCGTACGTGCAATTCAGGTGGTCAAGCAGGCTGAATGCTTTTTCGCGCCGCGCCGCATAGGTCTCATTTAAGCTATGATACCATTCCGGACCAAGGCTCAGTGCTTTGGCGGCCGCCATCTGGACGGGGAGGAACATCCCTGAGTCCATATTGCTTTTAAACCGGAGGACATTGTTGATGAATTCTGCTTTTCCTGCGAGCATACCGGTCCTCCAGCCCGCCATATTGCCGGATTTGCTCAGCGAATTGAGTTCCAGGGCCACTTCTCTCGCGCCGCTGACCGCGAGCAAGCTTTCCGGCCGGTCGTTCAGGATAAAGCTATAAGGATTATCATGGCAAAGCAGGATATCCCGCTCCGTGGCGAAAGCGATCAGGCGCTCAAAAAAGCCTTTACCGGGACGGGCGCCGGTGGGCATATGGGGGTAATTGACCCACATTAGCTTTACCCTGCTAAGGTCCTTTTTGGCAAGCTCGTCAAGGTCGGGCAGCCAGTCCCGGGCTTCCGAAAGCTGATATTCCAGGCAGGCGGCCCCGCTAAGCTCCACGGCTGAACGATAGGTCGGATAACCGGGATTAGGTATCAGCGCCTGGTCGCCTTCCGCCAGGTAAGTCATACAGATATGCATGATCCCTTCTTTGGAGCCTATTAACGGCAATACTTCGCTTTCCGGGTCCAGGTCTACCTGGTAATACCGCCGGTACCAGCCGCTGATCGCCTGACGGAGCGCCGGCGCCCCCCTGTAACTTTGGTAGGCGTGTACGTCCGGCCTTTGAGCATGGTCGCACAACGCGGCGATCACTTCCGGGTGAGGAGGCAGGTCAGGGCTGCCAATGCCCAGGTTGATGACCTTTTCCCCCTGGCGGTTCATCTGCTCAATCTCCCGTAACTTCCGGGAAAAATAATATTCTTCTGTTTGCTGCAGTCTGGCGGCGATTTCAGGCATGGGAATTTATGTTTGACAATTTTAAATAAAAAAAATGTGCTGCTTTACGCGAAACGCTAATTTCTTTATTTTTTTCTTAATCCATGCTTATTCTTCGCAAATGCATTCCTGCGTACCTGTAGCCGGGCTTTTATCTCTCCGTCGGATGCGGTATAAGCTGCCCGCGGCGGAACCGGTGAAAAAATCAAATTTTCTTACCTTTGACATTACAGCTGTAAAACCAATCCAATAAACCTTTCATTATGCAGTTTGCACTTACAGAAGAACACGAAATGACCCGAAAGGCTGCCCGGGATTTTGCGCGCGCCGAACTGCTGCCAGGCGTGATCCAGCGTGATGAACAGCAGCTTTTCCCGGCGGAGCAAGTTAAAAAAATGGCGGAGCTGGGATTCCTGGGAATGATGACAGATGCCCGCTACGGCGGCGGAGGAATGGACACGGTATCCTATGTACTCGTCATGGAGGAACTGTCCAAAATCGATGCTTCGGCGTCCGTGGTCGTTTCGGTAAATAATTCGCTGGTATGTTACGGACTGGAAAAATACGGGACCGAAGAACAAAAGGAAAAGTACCTTGTTCCCTTAGCCAAAGGAGAAATGCTGGGCGCTTTCTGTCTTTCCGAGCCGGAATCCGGTTCTGACGCTACCCGGCAGCACACGACTGCCCTGGATATGGGCGATCACTACCTGCTGAACGGAACGAAGAACTGGATCACCAATGGGGCGAATGCAGGCGTCTGCATTGTAATGGCTCAGACTGAAACTTCCAAAGGCAGCCGCGGCATCAATGCCTTGCTTGTAGAAAAAGGCATGGAAGGGTTTAGCGTGGGGCCCAAGGAAAATAAACTGGGTATCCGCGGTTCGGATACTCACTCCCTGCAGTTTTCGGACGTAAAAGTACCGAAGGAAAACAGGCTGGGGGCGGAAGGTTTTGGTTTTAAGTTTGCGATGAAAACGCTTGAAGGAGGCCGCATAGGTATTGCCGCGCAGGCCCTGGGGATCGCTTCCGGCGCTTTTGAACTGGCAACATCCTATGCGAAAGAGCGTAAGACCTTTGGCAAGCCCCTGGCCGATCACCAGGCAATACAGTTTAAACTGGCTGATATGGCAACGGAAATTGAAGCCTCCCGCCTGCTGTGCCTCAAAGCTGCCTGGCTAAAAGACCAGGGAAAGCCTTACGGGCTCGCCGCGTCGATAGCGAAATTGTATGCATCGGAAACAGCCATGAAAACGACGGTGGAAGCCGTGCAGATACACGGCGGCTACGGATATGTGAAAGAATATCACGTAGAAAGGCTTATGCGGGATGCCAAGATCACGCAGATCTACGAAGGAACCTCAGAAGTACAGCGCATAATTATATCAAGGGAATTATTAAAATGATACAAATCAAAAAGACACCCGTACTAAGAAATATATTAGTTCCCCTCTTTGCGGGATTAATGTTCATGACTTCCTGTTCGCAACCTTCCGGAAGCGGGGAGGGGCTCCGGGAAGGGATATGGCGGGCGACACTGACCACGGAAAGCGGGGCGAAGATCCCTTTCAATTTTGAAGTGAAAAGCGACAGCACAGCGCTGTATATCGAGATCATTAACGGCGAAAGCCGGTTAAAAGCAGACGAAATCACCGTTACCGCCGATTCCATTCATTTTTTAATGCCCTTTTTCGATTCGGAATTTAAAGCCCGGCGGCAAGGGGATTCTCTTTCCGGTTCCTGGATAAAGCACCTTGCGGGCCGCGATGCGGTCATGCCCTTCCATGCGGTTCAGGGTGCCTCCTATCGTTTTCTGGAATCGCCGGAGCCGCCTTTAGCGGATATTTCGGGCCGCTGGGCAACGGATTTTGTAAGGGAGGGAGATACGACCATTGCCGTTGGTGAGTTCCGGCAGGAAGGCAACCGCCTTACAGGGACCTTCATTACCCCTTACGGGGATTACCGCTTCCTGGAAGGGACCATCAGCGGTAATGAGGTGTTCCTTTCTTCTTTTGACGGGGGCTACGCGACCCTGTTCACGGCCGCCGCCTCCGGCGATTCGGTATTATCGGGCGGGAAGTTTTATTCCGGCCGGAGCGGTATAAAGGACTGGCGGGCGCGCAAGGATTCCACAGCCCGCCTGCCCGACGCGAATTCCCTGACTTACCTGGAAGAAGGCTTTGACCAGCTTGATTTTACCTATGTAAACCTCGAAGGCGACAGCGTTTCGCTCAGCGATGAAAAATTCCGGGGGAAAGTGGTCGTGATCCAGTTCTTTGGCTCCTGGTGTCCTAATTGCATGGATGAAACCCGTTTTTTAAGTGATTTTTACAAGGAATATCACGACAAGGGCTTCGAGGTGGTTGGCCTGGCTTACGAGCGTACTACCGATATGGAAAAGAACAAAAGGCTGGTCAGGCGCATGACAGACCGTTTTGGCGTGGAATACGAAATGCTCCTGACAGGATATACCAACCAGCAGGTAGAAGAAAGCATGCCTGCGCTGCGGAACTTCATGGCTTTCCCTACTACGATCATCCTTGACCGGGAAGGGAATGTAAGGCGGGTACATACCGGCTTTAACGGGCCGGGTACCGGCGCGCACTACGAGGTTTACGTTGAGGAGTTTACGCGAATGATCAATGAATTGCTGAACGAATAAGCCCCCATCGCCTTTCCCGGCCATATCTGCCGGGCTGACAAAGATTTAATTAAATACCGAATATGAAGAAGATCCTGTTGCCCTTTTTTTTCGCAGCGGTGCTGGTGTCCTGCGCTGCCAGAAAACTGCCTGAAAAGCACGTAATGCTGCCGGGCCTTACCATTACTGAAAATATATCAAAAGACACCACGGAAAAGAATATCTATGACCGCTACAAGGAAAGCTATACGAGGGTAACCGATCTCCTGCATACGGATTTAAAGGTGTCGTTTAACTGGGACAGCAGCTTTGTCTACGGCGAAGCGATCCTTCAGCTTAAACCTTATTTCTATCCTTCCGATTCCCTGATTCTGGATGCCACAGGTTTCCGCCTTCATGAAGTGTCCCTGCTGAAAGGCGCGGGCGGCAAGGTTCCCCTGGAATATGACTACGATGGAAAGAAGATCCGGATAGGGCTTGACCGCCAGTACACCCGGGAGGAAAAATACGAGATCTTTATCGGTTATACCGCAATGCCCGACCGGCTGGAAGCAGGCGGAAGTGAGGCCATTACCCAGGACAAAGGGCTCTATTTTATTGATCCCCTTGACAAAGACCCGGATAAGCCCTCCCAGATATGGACGCAGGGCGAAACCGAGGCAAATTCCGCCTGGTTCCCCACCATCAACGGGCCGCAGGAAAACCATACCCAGCGAATTGCGCTTACCGTGAACGACAAATATGTTACGCTTTCCAACGGAACGCAGGTCTCTTCCAAATCAAACGGCAACGGCACCCGCACCGATATATGGGAGCAGGAACTTCCGCATGCTACTTACCTGACCATGATTGCCGTGGGTGATTTTGCCGTGGTGAAGGACAAATGGCGCAACCTGGAGGTAAACTACTACGTGGAGCCGGAGTTTGAACAATACGCCCCCCTCATTTTCGGGAATACCCCGGAAATGATCGGTTTTTATTCGGATCTGTTGGGAGTGGAATACCCCTGGAGTAAATATTCCCAGATAGTGGTACGTGATTTTGTATCAGGGGCAATGGAGAATACCACGGCCACGGTCTTTTTCGACCAAATGAATATGACTGACCGGGAATACCTGGACGAAGACCATGAAGATATTATCGCACATGAACTGTTTCACCATTGGTTCGGTGACCTGGTCACCTGCGAGTCCTGGTCCAATCTTCCGCTGAACGAAGCATTTGCGACCTACGGCGAATATCTCTGGCTGGAGCATAAGTACGGGCGGGCCGAAGCCGATGTGCATGGTTTCAATGACATGGCCTATTACTTCTTTGACCAGGATTCCCATGATAAAGACCTGATCCGGTACCAGGTGCCGCACAGGGAAGATATGTTCGATGTGGTCACTTACCAGAAGGGCGGGCGGGTGCTGCATATGCTTCGCAAATACGTGGGGGACGAAGCTTTTTTTGCCGCGCTGAAGCTCTACCTGGAGCGGCACCGTTTTCAGCCCGTGGAAGTACATGACCTTCGCCTGGCCTTTGAGGACGTGACCGGTGAAGATCTGAACTGGTTCTTTAACCAATGGATGCTGGCCAGCGGGCATCCTGAACTGAATTTCGAGGTATCCTACGAACAGGAAGCCGGACAGGTGGTGATCAGGACCGAACAAACCCAGAACCTTGAAAATAACCCGCTGTACAAAATTCCCCTGAAGGTAGATTTTTATACCGGGGGAAGGTGGAACGGAAGCAGCTGGTCATCGACGAAATAGTGCAGACCTTTGCCTTTGAGATGCCCCGGCCCGATTTGGTGAATATGGATGCCGAAAAGATGCTGCTGGCCCAGGTTAGAGTTGATAAACCATTGGAACAATGGTTATATCAGTATTATCACGCACCCTTGTATATGGACAAGTACCGCGCACTCCAGTACCTGGTAGCGCACTCCGCGGATCCCAGGGTACAGGAAGTGTTGCTGGATGCGTTCCGGGACGAAACAACCTGGGCCATCCGTCTGGGGGCTGTCCACCTGGCGGGCAGGCTCTCGGAGGAGAATAAGGAAAAAGCCTACTCGGCGCTGGCGGATCTGGCTTCAGGTGATGAGAAATCGCTGGTAAGAGCCCTTGCCGTTGAAACAATTGCCACCTTGTTTCCGAAAAAAGATAATAAAGCCTTGTTTGAGAAGGCCGCAAAGGATAAATCTCCGGCGGTGGAGAATGCGGCGAAAAAGGCATTGGGAAAAAACCGGTAGCCTACGGCTTTCCATAGCGAAAACTGTTGAATTTTAAATTTTTATAGAAATTTTTTATTATATTTGCACTCGTTTTTGGAACTGGAAGGAGGGGACAACGTCCCCTCTTTTTATTGGCGGTGCTGCCTTAAGCGTTAAACCTTGCAGTACCAGGGCTTATACACAGTTTGACTTAACACAGCGCAAGGGAATGGATAGCATTCAACGGATAACGGAGCTGGTAGAAGAAAAGATCGCGGGAACCGATCTTTTTATCGTGGAAATAAGACTCCAGGCAAACCGCCTGCAGGTTTTTATCGACGGGGATAAGGGTGTATCCATTGAGGCCTGCGCCGCCGTCAGCCGGCATGTAGGGCATGCCATTGAAGAGGAAAACCTCATTGAGCAGGCTTATACGCTGGAAGTATCTTCCCCGGGGCTCGATGCGCCATTGAAGCTGAAGCGGCAGTTCGTTAAGAATACAGGTCGGATGCTGGCCCTTAAGATGCAGGACGGCAAAAGGCGAACCGGCAGGCTGGTGAAGGTGACTGAAGAAGCGATGGTTCTCGAGGAAAAGATAAAGGATGAGCGTAAGAAGACGGTCCTGGTTGAATCGGAGCTGCCTTTTTCTGAAATCTCCGAAGCGAAAGTGACAATTAATTGAAAATTAGCGTATTCATAAATTATGAGTAATATTAATCTGATAGATTCCTTCAAGGATTTTAAGGATGAAAAGAAGATAGACCGCCCGTACATGGAAAGCGTGCTGCAGGAAGTAGTAAAAAGCATGCTCAGGAGAAAATACGGGACTGATGAGAACTGCGACATTATTCTGAACGTAGACAAAGGCGATATTGAGATATGGCGAACCCGGAAGGTAATGGAAGACGGGTTTTCAGAAGACGACGCGCTGGAAATAGAACTGGCTGAAGCCAAGACGCTGGATGACAGCCTGGAAGTAGGTGATGACTACATTGACGAGATCACCCTTGAAGATTTCGGCCGCCGCGCCATCCTGGCTGCCCGGCAGACATTGATCTCCAAGATACTGGAACTGGAGAAGGATGCGGTTTATACCGAATATAAAGACCGGGTTGGAGAGATCATTACTGCCGAAGTGTACCAGATCTGGAAAAAGGAAATCCTTTTACTGGATGAAAAGAAGAACGAGCTGATCCTTCCCAAGACCGAACAGATCCCTGCCGACTTCTTCAAAAAGGGAGAAACCATCAGAGCGGTGGTGCTGAAAGTGGAAATGGTGAACGGGAACCCGCGGATCATCCTTTCGCGCACGGCGCCGGAATTCCTGGAGCGTTTGTTTGAACTGGAAGTGCCTGAAATATTTGACGGGCTCATCACGATAAAGAAGATCGTTCGCGAGCCTGGTGAAAGAGCTAAGGTAGCGGTAGAGTCATACGACGACCGCATTGACCCGGTAGGGGCCTGCGTGGGAATGAAAGGTTCCCGTATCCACGGCATCGTCCGGGAACTCCGGAACGAAAATATTGACGTGATCAATTACACGAACAATATTCAGCTGTATATTCAGCGCGCCCTGAGCCCTGCGAAGATCAATAGTATCAAGATCAACGAAGAAACTAAATATGCTTCGGTATATTTGAAACCGGACCAGGTTTCCCTTGCAATTGGCCGGGGCGGACATAATATCCGTTTGGCGGGAAAGCTGACCGGCTACGAAATAGATGTATACCGTGAATCTGAAGGGGACGACGAAGACGTGGACCTGGACGAATTCTCGGACGAAATAGAAGGCTGGATGATCGATGAGCTGAAAGGGATCGGCCTGGATACAGCCAAGAGCGTACTTGCACTTTCGATGGAAGAACTGGTGAAACGGACCGACCTGGAAGAAGAAACAATCCGGGATATTTTGTCGATCTTGCGGGCAGAATTCGAAGAATAAAAAGGAAGATAATTTTGCTAATGTCTGAAGACAAGAAAACATATCAATTACTAAAAGTAGCCAAGGAACTTAACGTAAGTATCACCACTATTGTTGATTACCTCGACGATAAGGGATACCCGGTTGAGGCAAGGCCCAATACGAAGATCGGCGACGATCTTTACCAGTTGCTGCTAAAGGAATATCAGACCGATAAGATATACCGCGAAGAAGCTACGCAGATCCATATTGGCCGTGCCCGCCGTGAGGACGTATCCATTGACGAGGTAAAGGCCGCCAAGAGCAGCGGCGATGATTACGAACAGGAAGAGATCCTTATTAAAAATACGGCTTCCTCTGCAGGCATGACCAAACCGGAAAAGGTTCAGCAACCGGAACCGGAGAAAAAGGAAGAAACGCCTGCTCCGCCCGTGGAAGAGGAAAAGCCGGAGAAGGAAGAGCCAACCGGTGCAGCCGAAAGGCCAAGAAGCGGGGGCCGAAAATAGTAGGGAAAATAGACCTCGACGCGCTGGGCAAAAAACCGAAACCTGTTCAAAAGGAAGCTGAAGAAGCTCCAAAGCCTGAAAAGGCGGAAGCAGCGCCGAAACAGGAAGAGGCCAAAGCCGAACAGGCGCCTGTGAAGGAAGAAAAGGCGCCGGAACAAGAAAAGGAACAGCCGGCAGCCACGGCGGAAAGTGCGGAGAAAACGCCGGCGGAAACTCCGGCTGAAACAGCAAAAGAAGCTGCTCCCGCGGAAAGTACGGAAAAAACCGCCCCGGAAAGTGCGGAGGAGGCTCCTGCGGAAAGCGCGGAAAAGACCTCCCCGGAAACGACGGAAGAAGCAGCTCCTGCGGAACAGCCGGCGGCGGAAGCCGCAACTCCCGCTCCTGCCGATGCTGAACCGGGAAAAGAAGATCCCAATAAACGGGAAGTGATCAGAGCCACAGCCCGCCGTCTTACAGGTCCGAAAGTAATCGGCCGCATCGAGCTTCCGGCGGAAAGAAAATCCAAGCCGGTCGCTTCTTCTTCGGGTCAGCCGGAGAAAGGAAAGCGGAAGCGGAAACGCAGGGAAAAAGGAACGGTAGCTCCGGTAAGTACCGGCCAGCAGCATCCGTCTAAAGATAATAAGCCGGGCAAGACCGGCGCCAAAGATCACCACCGTAAGGGCAAGGAAAGAGAGGAAGTGGATGAGAAGCAGGTGCAGGAGCAGATCAAGGCTACGCTTGCCCGCCTGAGCGGCGCCGGTAAATCCGGGAAATTCGCACAACGGGCCCGTCTCCGCCGCCAGAAGCGGGACGATATTGCCCGGGTGGCTGAAGAGGAACAGCAGGAAAGGGAATTACAGTCAAAGGTACTCCGGGTAACGGAATTCCTGACTGCTAATGAGCTGGCCAGCATGATGGACGTATCTGTTACGCAGATCATCGCCACCTGTATGAGCCTGGGCTTGTTCGTTTCCATTAACCAGCGCCTGGATGCGGAAACCATCAGTATTGTTGCCGGCGAATTTGGTTTTGACGTTAACTTTATTACTTCCGACGATCAGGACGATCTGCTGGAAGAAGAAGACGCGGAGGAAGATCTCGTTGGCCGCCATCCTATTGTTACGGTAATGGGACACGTTGACCACGGTAAAACCTCCTTACTGGATTATGTCCGGAAAGCGAACGTAATTGCGGGTGAAGCCGGGAGTATTACCCAGCATATCGGCGCCTATGAAGTAGGCCTGGACGACGGCCGCAAGATCACGTTCCTGGATACCCCGGGGCACGAGGCCTTTACCGCCATGCGTGCAAGGGGAGCAAAGGTGACCGACGTGGTAATTATCGTGATCGCAGCCGATGACAGCGTGATGCCGCAAACCATTGAGGCCATTAACCATGCGCAGGCTGCAGGAGTACCGATGGTCTTTGCTTTCAATAAAATGGACAAGCAGGGAGCCAGCGCGGACAAGATCCGCGAACAGCTCGCAAACATGAATATCCTGGTGGAGGAGTGGGGAGGAAAATTCCAGACCCAGGAAATCTCCGCAAAATCAGGTATGGGCGTCGATGATCTGCTTGACAAAGTATTGCTGGAGGCAGAGCTTCTTGACCTGAAAGCCAATCCTGAGAAAAAAGCCCTTGGTACCGTCATTGAGGCGGCCATGGAAAAAGGAAGGGGCGTAGTAACCACCGTATTGATCCAGGCGGGTACACTGCGGGTCGGCGAGCCCATTCTGGCAGGCCAGTTCAGCGGCCGTGTCAAGGCCTTATTCAATGAACGCGGAAAGAAGATAGAGAAGGCAGGGCCGGCTACTCCTGTGCAGGTATTAGGCATGCAGGGTGCGCCGCAGGCCGGCGACCGTTTTAACGCGGTTGAAACCGAACAGGAAGCAAAAGACATAGCTACAAGGCGTCAGCAGCTGCAGCGCGAGCAAGGTTTACGTACGCAAAAACATATTACACTTGATGAAATCGGCCGCCGTCTTGCGATCGGCAACTTCAAGGAACTGAACCTGATCGTGAAAGGCGATGTGGACGGATCCGTGGAGGCGCTTTCCGACTCGCTGTTGAAGCTGTCAACGGAAGAGATACAGATCAATGTAATCCATAAATCAGTAGGTCAGATCTCCGAATCGGACGTATTGCTGGCTTCGGCTTCCGATGCAATCATACTTGGTTTCCAGGTACGTCCTTCCCCGCAGGCCCGCCGCCTTGCCGAGCAGGAAGAAATTGATATTCGCCTCTACTCCGTAATTTACAAGGCCATCGAGGAAATAAAGGCCGCAATGGAAGGCTTGTTAACGCCGGATGTAGAAGAGAAGATCGTTTGTAACCTGGAAGTCAGGGACACGTTTAAAGTCACTAAGGTGGGTACTGTGGCCGGGTGTATGGTCCTCGACGGAAAGATTACCCGTAACACGAATGTACGCCTGATCCGCGACGGGGTCGTGGTTTATACCGGGGAACTTGCTTCACTTAAACGCTTTAAGGAAGATGTGAAGGAAGTTACCGCAGGTTACGAATGCGGTTTGAATATCCAGAACTTCAATGATATCAAAACGGGAGATATTATTGAGGGGTACGAAGAGGTCCAAATAAAACGCAAGTTATAATACGCCTTGTTCTTTTTGCCCCTGGCGGCATGGGCAAATGGTCACAGCACCACGGATATCGCGGTTTTGTAATATAAGTCGCCGGTATTTTCGTTCCGGACGAAAATAAAAAAACTTCTGCATAGCAGTCGCTATGGAGAAGTTTTTTGAAGAAGGACGGGCGGAAAGACCAAGACTTGGTATTACAAACGTGATATCCATGGTGCTTAAGCGCTGCTACGCTCACATTGCCCGGCTTTGCCAGGAACAAAAATAACAAGGCTTGTTTTTGATTTGTGGTTTCGCTTCGCTTACCACCGGACGGATTCGTGCTTTCGCTTCGCTTCGCGCGGGGGCTTTGGACTTGGTTTTCGCTTCGCTTGCCTGCGGCCTCGCGGGTTTGGGTGGCGAAATGGATTGACCTAAACTGTTGTATATGAATAAGTGTATTTTCTACAGCTTACTTCTGCCTGGGGTTTTAATGGTTTTTTCTTGTGGACGCGGGGCGAAAGATGGTTCGGCGGAGCGTGAGCCGTTTTCGGCGGAGGCAGGGCTGGAGGCGCTGGATGTGGCGGATGGGTTGGAGGTGACGCTTTTTGCCAGTGAGCCTTTGGTGAGTAATCCTACTAATATGGATGTGGATGCCAGGGGCAGGGTTTGGGTTACGGAGGGCTGGAATTATCGCAATTGGCTGAATACGGAGAATCCTTACCGTGAAAACGGAGATCGCATTGTGATACTGGAGGATAGGGACCAGGACGGGCGGGCGGATACCGCGAAAGTTTTTTACCAGGATACGCTTATTAATTCCGCTATGGGGATCGCGGTACTGGGCAGGCAGGTAATTGTTTCCTGCAGCCCGGGTGTGTACCTGCTGACAGATACCGATGGAGACGACAAAGCCGACACCAAAGAATTACTATTTACCGGCATCGGCGGCAAGCAGCATGACCATGCTGTTCATGCCTTTGTTTTCGGGCCGGATGGCAAATTATATTTTAATTTCGGGAATGAGGGGAAGACGATCCTGGACAAAAACGGGAAAGCTTTATACGATCCGCTCGGCCGCCTAATCAGTGCGGAAGGGGAGCCGTACCGTCAGGGCATGGCTTTTCGCTGTAACCCCGACGGCTCGGAACTGGAAGTAATCGGGCATAATTTCCGGAACCCTTATGAACTGGCTGTGGATTCCTACGGGAGTGTCTGGCAAACGGATAATGACGATGACGGCAATCGCAGCACCCGCGTGAATTATGTGATGGAGTACGGCAATTACGGCTACTCTGACGAGCTGACCGGCGCCTGGTGGGGCGATTGGCGGATCAACCGCGAAGACTCCGTTCCCCTGCGGCATTGGCATCAGACCGACCCGGGAGTAGTTCCCAACCTGCTGGTAAACGGAGCCGGATCGCCCTCAGGGCTGTGCATGTACGAAGGGCAGTTGCTTCCCGAGGCATACAGGGGACAGCTTATTCACGCGGAAGCGGGCATGAACGCGGTGCGCGTTTATCCGGTTAGTCCCGATGGCGCCGGTTTCAAAGCAACCCGGGCTAACCTGCTTTTTTCAACCGAAGATAAATGGTTCCGCCCGGTGGATGTTTGCGCCGCCCCGGACGGTTCCCTCATGATCGCCGACTGGTACGATCCGGGTGTGGGCGGGCACCGTGCGGGTGACGTGGAACTTGGTAGGATCTACCGTATTGCGCCAAAGGGGCATGCTTACCGCCCGGAACAATCCGCATTTGATAGGCCGGAAGCCGCGGTAAAAGCGCTGGCAAGCCCGGCGCAGTCCGTTCGCTATCTGGCATGGACAGCCTTGCACGAAATGGGAAACCGGGCCGAACCGGCGCTCAGTAAGGCCTTTACTTCTTCGCATCGGACGATGCCGGGCAACTCTGCCGGCGGGCCGGCGGTAAGTTCGCCGTCCGAATCATCCGCACGCGAAGTAGCTTCACCGGAATCCCGGCTGCGGGCACGGGTTTTATGGTTGCTTAGCAAATTGCCGGAGAACGGGAAGCACTACCTGGAGCTGGCGCTTGCAGACAGTGACGAAAGGATCCGGGCAGCAGCCGTCCGCGCAGCCCGGCAAATGGACCTTGACCTTGTAGATGTACTCGGAAAAGTGGCGGATGATCCTTCCCCGCTGGTCCGCCGCACGGCCCTGGTTGCTATGCATTACGTAAATTCCCCGGAAATGCCCGCATTATGGGCCCGGTTCGCATCTCATTATGACGGCCGCGACCCCTGGTATCTTGAAGCCCTGGGCATAGCCGCGGAAAATAACCCGGATGCCTGCTTTTCGGCCTGGCTGGAAAACGGCGGCGATCCTGCTTCCCCGGCCGGCAAAAAGATCGTGTGGCGATCCGGCTCCGCAATGGCGCTGCCGCTGCTGGCAGAAATGGCCGCTGCCAGGGAAATCAGTGATGAAGAAAGAAGGCAGCTTTTCCGGGCCATTGAATTCCATAAGGGAAAACAAAAGCAGGAAATACTGCTGTCTCTTATCAGGAAACAGGACGCTGGCGAAAGAACAGCCGCCTATGCGCTGATGCTGGCCGAACCGGAAAGCCTTCCTAAGACTTTTGCCATGAGCCAGGCCATTGAGAACAGCCTGCGGGACCTGGAGGGCGAACCGGAGTACATCCATCTCGTTGCCCGCTTTCAGCTCAAAGGGAAGTCTCCTGAACTAATGGAAATCGCCCTGGATACGCTTGCCGGGCAGGAAATGCGTGAGAATGCATTGAATACGATAGTGAACCTGGACCTTACCGGCGACATCCGTTCGGTGATCGACCGCGATGACGAAGGTTCGCTGCTCCTGGCTGGCTTGCTGAAGGAAGCCGACGACGACCGCATTTTTAAAGAGCTGCAGCGTATTATCCTGGAAGAAAATTTTAGCGAAGACCTTCGCCGGGAAGCGCTTAATTCCCTGGGCGCCACCTGGACCGGCAGTGACAAATTGATGCTGCTGGCCGAAACGGACCGGTTACCCTCTCAATTCGAAACACTGGCACGTGAAATACTCACCTCCACCTGGCGGCCTGACGTACTCGCAAGGGCGCGTGCCTTTTACCAGGGAGGCGAAGAAGCGGAGCCTCTTCCTGAAATGTCCGTCCTGCTCAGTATTGACGGAGACATTACAGCGGGAGAAACTGTTTTTACCGCCTGGTGCAGCTCCTGTCATGTAATAAACGGAAAAGGAATACAATTCGGGCCGGAACTTTCTGAAATAGGCGCTAAACTTTCCGAAGAAGCCCTGTACGATGCCATCATTTACCCGGACAAAGGCATTAATTTCGGATTCGAGGGATATACCGTTCACCTTAAAGACGGCAGCAGCCTGACCGGCTATATCACCGGCGAAACCGCTGCAGAAGTTTCCCTGCGCAGCATTGGCGGCCAGACGCATAAACTGCAAACGGCGGATATTATTTCCAGGGAAAGCTATGAGCATTCCCTGATGCCCTCCGGCCTTGGGCAAGCAATGGGAAAAAACCAGTTGGCGAACCTGGTCGCCTACCTAAGCAGTCTTAAATCGCGGAAATAACGAACCATACAGCCCGGGCCTTTCTCACTCGTATATCTCCGGAACGTCCGAAAGTGTTCGTTCATACATGGTGGCGCCGCCCTTTTCGTTAGGGTGATGGTATATTTGCCAGCCATAGCTGCCGCTGTAATCTTCCCAATACATCATTGATTTGTCCACCACCTTGCCATCGTCCGGAAGTGAAGTGGCTAAATCAAACTTACATCCTTTTATTCCGGACTGCCTGCGTACCTCTTCTATCAGGAGATTCTCGGCGATCTGCGTAGCGCTCTCATTGCAGGGAATGTTATTTAAAATGGGTATAGCGCCCCGGGACTTGATATAGTCCACCAGTTGGGTCAATTTAGGCGCTGTATTTCCGCCATTGGTGCCAATAGTAACCATTACATACTCTGCTTCTATATACGGTAATTCGTTTTGTATGTACTCAAGCACCATATCTATCGTAGCGCCGCCGCGTCCGCTTGACATGGCATCCCCTTTTAGTTTACGGATGATCCGCTGCGTCCAGGAAAGCGGAAAATCTTTGCTTGGGAAATATCCTTCTGGCTGCGTAATGGAGTCGCCGTAAATGAGCAGTTTCACCTTTTTCTTTAAGGCATAAACGGCGATTTTCTTTATTGTCATTGAAGCGCCGCCGGCCAGTCCGAAACAATACCGATCCCATTGCATGCCAACGTTAAATCCTTGCTGCAATACACCTTTGCCTACGCCGCCCTGACCGTCATGTACAACCGCAATTTCGGCGGCCTCGCCTGTTAGCACATCAGTTATGCGCAACTTCGCTTGCTGGTAAATATGGTATACTTCCACCAGGTAATCCCTGTCGGCCTGCAAAAAGTTCACTGTTTCTTCAACACCCGGACTGGTAGCAATGGATATGCGCTTATGCTGCACATCCACATAGGCGATAAAATCACCTTCACTGCTGCGAAATACAGCTTTGGCATCCGCCGAAAAACTTACCAGGTACTGCACCTTTCGTTCGGCAATCGCGTAAAACTTATCCAGCTTTGCGACATCCTCTTTTCCGGTAATTTGTAGCCCATCCGCGGTGAATTCCCCAACTCCGTTTAATAATAACTCCGGGAATGAACCACTGTTGTTTAACTGCTTTTCATATAGTACAGCCAGCGTGTCGCCAGTTCCGGGCACCGTTGTCGATGCACTCATTCCTGCTGAAACTGACAGTAGTACACCTAAAATTGCCGTTATGGTTGTCATATTTTCCGATAAGCGCTAAAGATAAATAACCAGGCGAAATAATTACCATGTGTCGTTTGAACCAGGGCCGAATGGTGTCAGAATAATATTCCGCCTCCGTATCTATAACTTAAAAGTACATTTCCCGCGTTTACAGGACAGAACAGGATAGTTTTGGCTAGCTTCCTTATTAACATTACACCCTGACAATTGCCAGGATATATGGGAGCAGTTTTAGGTGTTATTTTTCATGCGATCGGCGGATTTGCCTCCGGCAGTTTTTATATTCCTTTTAAGAAGGTTAGAAATTGGGCATGGGAAAGTTTTTGGATCGTCGGCGGAATATTTTCCTGGCTTGTCGTTCCCTTCATAGCTGCCTGGTTAACTATTCCCGGGTTTATGTCCGTTATCTGCGGAACGGAGGGAGAAACGGTTTTCTGGACCTATGCAATGGGCTTTTTATGGGGGATAGGCGGGCTTACCTTTGGCCTGGGCATTCGTTACCTGGGGGTTTCGCTGGGCCAGTCGGTAGCGCTGGGTTTCACTTCGGCCTTTGGCGCCTTGCTGCCGCCCATTTACCGGGACTTGTTTTCTCCTGGTTCGGAAGGAACCTTTTCTTCGATGCTGACCAGTACGGGAGGAAGGCTGGTACTTCTTGGAGCGCTTGTTTGCCTTGCGGGCATCTATATATGCGGAAAAGCCGGCATGCTGAAGGAAGCGGAGCTGAGCGATGAACAGAAACAAAAAGCGTAAAGGAGTTTTCCGTAAAAAAAGGATTGATCGTGGCCATTATTTCCGGGATCCTCAGCGCCTGCTTTAATTACGGGATTGAGGCCGGCCGGCCCATGGCCGAAGCAGCCGAACTGGCAGGAGCGAACCCGCTTTTCCGGAATAACATTAGTTTTGTAGTGATCCTCTGGGGAGGGCTCACGACTAACCTTATCTGGTGCATGATACTGAACGCACGTAACAGGACATTTGGCGATTATACAAATAAGGCTGCGCCACTGGCGCGTAACTACCTTTTTTCGGCCATGGCCGGTACCACCTGGTTCCTCCAGTTTTTCTTCTACGGAATGGGCGAAAGCAAGCTGGGCAACGGGGCCAGTTCCTGGATATTGCACATGGCCTTTATCATACTCGCATCCAACCTTTGGGGGATTGCTTTGAAAGAATGGCAGGGAGTAAGTAATAAAACTTTTAAAACTATATTAGCGGGGATTGCTGTGATCATATTGTCTGTAGTAATAGTCGGTTACGGCAATTCCCTGGCATCTTAAATCATATTTTACAATGGATACAAAATTTAAACACGTCAGTTACCTTTGGGATGAAAGCAGGGCAAAAGCCCTGGAAAACGATGAGGTAGCGTTATTGTTATACCGTTCGAACTTACTTGGCGCCGACCTGCGGCTTACCAACTACGCTGGTGGAAATACCAGCTGCAAAACCAGGGAAACCGATCCCCTGACAGGGAATGAAGTGGAGGTACTTTGGGTAAAGGGTTCAGGGGGCGACCTGGGAACGCTGAAACGCAGCGGGCTCGCCGGCCTGTACCTGGACCGCCTTCACGATCTTAAAAAAAGGTACCGGGGCCTGGAGTACGAGGATGAAATGGTAGGCTTGTTCAGCCATTGTATTTACGACCTGGATTCAAAAGCCCCGTCCATCGATACGCCTTTGCATGCCTTTCTTCCTTTTACACATGTAGATCACCTTCACCCGGATGCTATTATCGCCATATGCGCTTCCAAAGACGGAGAGGCTATTACTCGGGAATTGTTCGGCGGCCAGCTGGCCTGGGTGCCCTGGCAGCGGCCGGGCTTTGACCTTGGATTGAAAATGGAGCAAGCGGTAAAGGATAACCCAGGGATCCGCGGCATTATGCTGGGCGGGCACGGTTTGTTCACCTGGGGGATACCGCCTACGAATCTTATATGAATACCCTGGAGACCATTGAAAAGGCAGCTATTTACCTGGAAGAGAATTACGGTAAGAAGCGCCCTGTATTCGGCGGTCAGAAAGTGGCGTCCCTGGAAGAAGGGCAGCGCCGGGAAATAGCGGCGCAGTTAATACCTTACCTTCGCGGCCTTGCTTCCGAGCAGAAAGCCATGATCGGCCATTTTACAGATGATCCCCGCGTGCTGGAGTTTATCGGCAGTAATGACCTGGATAAGCTTGCTCCAATGGGTACCAGCTGTCCTGACCACTTCCTCCGGACAAAGATCCGGCCGCTGGTACTTGATTTACCCGCTGAAAAACTGGAAGGCAGTTCCGAAGAAATTATTGCGCATCTGCGTCCGCAGTTTGAAGCTTATCGTAAGGATTACCAGGCTTATTATGAACGCTGCAAGCGCGATAACAGCCCGGCGGTGCGCGATCCTAACCCGGTGATCATCCTTTACCCGGGAGTGGGCATGTTTGCCTTTGCCAAGGATAAGCAGACTACCCGCGTTTCGGCGGAATTCTATATCAACGCCATCAACGTGATGAAAGGCGCTGAAGCGATCTCTTCCTATGTTTCCCTGCCGGAACAGGAAGCTTTTGATATTGAATACTGGCTGCTGGAAGAAGCGAAATTGCAGCGGATGCCGAAAGAAAAGCCCCTGTCGAGGAAAGTAGCCTTTGTTACCGGCGGCTCGGGAGGGATCGGCAAGGCCATTGCCCAGCGTTTCCTGGCAGAAGGCGCCTGCGTAGTGCTTTCCGATATCGACGAAAATGCGCTTGCCGGCGCGAAAGCGGAATTTGATTCAGCTTTCAATAAAGATGTGACGGCCGTGGCTCCAGCGGATGTTACCAGCGCGGAAAAAGTAGCGGCGGCGCTCAGGATCGCGAAACTGCAGTACGGCGGGGTGGATATCATCATCAACTGCGCGGGATTATCCATTTCAAAATCCCTCCTTGAAACAACGGAGAAGGACTGGAACATTCTTTATGACGTGCTGGTAAAAGGACAATTCCTGGTTTCCAGGGAAGGGGCAGCTATCTTGAAGCAGCAGCATATGGGCGGGGACATAGTGAACATTGCCAGCAAGAACGCCCTGATGTCCGGGCCGAATAACGTGGCCTACGGATCTGCCAAAGCCGCTCAGTTACACATGTCGCGCCTGCTGGCCGCTGAACTGGGACCGGACAAGGTACGGGTGAACGTCGTGAACCCTGACGCTGTGATCGAGGGAAGCAAAATATGGGAAAGCGGCTGGGCCGAAGGCCGGGCCAAGGCCTACGGCATTACAGTGGAAGAACTCCCGGCCTATTACGCCAAGCGTACCATCCTGAACGAAGCTATTTCCACCGAAGATATTGCCAGCGCTGTATTCGTGTTCGTAAGCGGGCTGCTGAAGAAAAGCACCGGCAACGTGTTAAATGTGGACGGCGGCATTCCTGCTACTTTTGTCAGGTAAAAGTCCAGGTCTAAGGAGGAAATATTATGATCATAGAAAAGGAGGCGGTTGAATCCTTCAACAGGAAGTACCGTGCAAAACACGAACGGCAATTTTCCTGGCTGAAAGAAGAGCTTTCCGAACAGGGAGTGGATACGGAAGCGCTGGTAGCGCAGCTGCAGGCCTTCCAGGTAGCGATTCCCAGCTGGGCGCTGGGTACCGGGGGCACGCGGTTCGGCCGCTTTGCCGGCGGAGGGGAACCCGGCAGCCTGGAACAAAAGATCGAAGACATCGGCCTGCTGCACGCCCTGAATAAAAGCAGCGGCGCCATCTCCCTGCATATTCCCTGGGATATCCCGGAGGATCCTGCACATATTAAAAAACTGGCGGAGTCGCACGGTATTCGTTTTGACGCCGTCAATTCGAACACGTTCCAGGACCAGAAGGGGCAGCAGCTTTCTTATAAGTTCGGGTCGCTTTGCCATACCGATGCTGCCGTCCGTAAGCAGGCGGTTGCCCATAATATTGAGGTGATCCGCCACGGCATGGCGCTGGGATCCAAATCCCTTTCGCTCTGGCTTTCGGACGGCTCCTGTTTCCCGGGGCAGCAGAATCTGGCAAGGGCCTTTAATTATACGCTGGAAAGCCTGCGGGAAATTTACGAGGCGCTGCCGGAAGGATGGCAGTTCCTGGTAGAATATAAACCCTACGAACCTAATTTTTATTCAACCGTTATCCAGGACTGGGGCACTTCCCATTTACTTTGTTCAAAGCTTGGCGAAAAAGCAAATGTGCTGGTGGACCTTGGGCATCACCTGCCCAATACGAATATTGAGCAGATCGTGGCTATCCTGATCAATGAAAAACGGCTTGGCGGTTTTCATTTCAACGATTCCAAATACGGAGACGATGATCTTACCGTCGGAAGCATCCGCCCTTACATGCTTTTTCTTATCTTTAACGAGTTGGTGGAGGGGATCCGTCAGTCGGGCGGCGACAGTAATGCCTATGCCTGGATGATCGATGCCAGCCACAATGTGAAGGATCCCCTTGAAGACCTTCTTCAGTCGGTAGAAGCTATCCTGCTTGCTTATGCACAGGCGATGCTGATCAACAGGGAATCTCTGGACAACGCGCAGCTGGCCAATGATGCCGGCAGGGCGCAGCAGATCCTTCAGCAGGCTTTCCGTACCGATGTACGGCCGCTGGTAAAGGAAGCCATGCTGCGGTCGGGGGCCGCGCTGGATCCCCTGGGGCTTTTCAGGGAGTTAAAGGTTCGCGAAAGGCTGATTGAAGAAAGGGGCGCTTCCTCACAAGCCACAGGTTTGTAGATTCGCTCTGCGGTAGCTAAAATCACTATGATTCCTTGTATTGCAGTATTTGATATAGGTAAAACGAATAAAAAATTATTGCTTTTTGACGAGCAATATAACGTTATCCATTCCCTTGCCCGGCAGTTTGATGAAATAACGGATGAAGATGGGTATCCCAGTGAAAACCTGGAGGAGGTAAGCGCCTGGGTACTTTCCACCTGGAAACAGCTGGAAGATGACCGGCATTTTGATATTAAAGCCCTTAATTTTACCACCTACGGCGCCAGCCTTGTCCATCTGGACGGGGAAGGTAACACGGTGGGGGCGCTTTACAACTATCTAAAGCCTTTCCCGGAAGATCTTCTCCGGAAGTTTCGCGAAGATTACGGGGAAGAGGTACAGTTTTGCACGGAAACGGCCTCTCCTCCGCTGGGTATGCTGAATTCCGGCCTGCAGCTATACTGGCTGAAATATGCCCGGAAGGAGCTTTTCAGCAAGGTCCGTTATAGCCTTCACCTGCCGCAGTACTTTTCCCGGCTTCTCGGAGGCCGTTATTGTTCGGAATATACAAGCGTGGGCTGCCATACCGGCTTGTGGGATTTCAATGCAGGCGACTATCACCGCTGGGTGAAGAATGAAGGCCTGGACGTGCTTTTTCCCCCGCTGGTCACCGATCCTTTTAACGGGGCCATTCCCTTCAGGGGCGGGTATATTCCCCTGGGGACAGGCCTGCATGACAGTTCTTCCGCCCTGATCCCTTACCGGAAACAGGCTGGCACTTCTTTTATGCTACTTTCCACGGGTACCTGGGGAATTACGCTGAACCCTTTTGCCCGGGAGCCGCTGAATCCCGAACTGCTGCTTTCGGATTGCCTCAACTTTATGAGCCCCGGAGGAGAAACGGTGCGGGCATCGCGCTTCTTCCTCGGGCATTATCACGATGAAATGCTGAAACGGCTGGAAAGCGTATTTCACCCCGCCGCTATCAAGATCATCGGCTGGGACCGGGAAGAAGTTGAAAAATGGCGCAACGCAGATCTGAACGGCCTTGGCGAGGATTTTGAGAAATGGGATATGAGCTATTTCAAAGAATTCCGCCATGCTTACGCCAGTCTGATGCGGGCCCTGGTGAAAAAGCAATCCCGGGCCATCCGTCTTGCAGCCGGCAGCGAAGGACAACATGATATCCTTTACCTGGATGGCGGCTTCAGTAAAAACCCCCTGTTCATTGCCATGCTGAAAAAGGAATTCCCGGGATTGTCCATTGAGTCGCTGGGCTTTCATGAAGGGACAGCCCTGGGCGCTGCTATGCACCTCGGGCTGTTCTGATCCTTCCCGGCCGGGTTAACCGGCCGCAAAACCAGTGTTGCGATCACTAAGACAGTTGCCTGCTCCAGTCCATCTTCGCGGAAAAATACATCATG
Source organism: Anseongella ginsenosidimutans (assembly GCF_008033235.1). Taxonomy (GTDB): domain Bacteria; phylum Bacteroidota; class Bacteroidia; order Sphingobacteriales; family Sphingobacteriaceae; genus Anseongella; species Anseongella ginsenosidimutans. The sequence goes on along the minus strand of NZ_CP042432.1, from coordinate 682,335 downwards.
ACAGCAACGATCAGGAACAAACCCACGCTTCCGAGAAGCAAGGCCAGGTCCTGCAATTGGATAAGTACGAAAATAAAGACATAGAAAGTACTTAATATTGCCGCAAGGGCCGCGGCCGATCGTTTATTCAGAATGGCGGCAAGGAAGGCACCGATAAGGATCACCGTAGCAGCCGAAGCGATCAGGTAGGCCGTATTAAAATCAAGCTGTTCGCTGAAGGACAACAATAAAATATAATAGATAATCATTGCCGCGCCGATAAGCAGGTACTGGAAAGGATGCACTTTCCTCTTCCCGAGAAACTCGGAAAAGAACAAGGCGGCAAAGGTCAGCAGGATGATCAGCACGGCATATTTTGCGGAACGCATCGTCTTCTGGTACTGATCTACCGGTAAAAGAAATTCCACGCCGAAAGAGGCCGCTTTTTCTTCGGCCTGCAGCGCCGTGTTTTCCCCGGTCCATTGCTGCGGATAGGGCCTGTTAAAGTAAGGCATCGTCCAGGCCGCGGTGAACCCGTCCTGACCTACCTGGCGTTCTTCCGGCAGGTAACGGCCTGTAAAACTGGGGTTATTCCACTGGCTTTCCAGTTTTACGGTGGTGGTTTTTCCCAGCGGAAGAAAGCTGAGCTGCCGCGATCCTTTCAGGTCAAGATCGAAACTAAAATCGAGCCCCGTATTCCGGACGGTTCCCAGGTCCGGGAGGATGACCAGGTTATGACTGAATAATTTCAGGGAAGTGAAGTCCGGTTCCACGCCGTACGTCTCACTGCCAAGCCGGATGACGGGGTTGTTCTTCAGGCCTTTCAGGTCGCTTAGCCCAATCACTACTTTTGCTTCGTTCCATAGGATCCCGGCCGGGTCGATGCCCGGCTTTTTCAGGTCAAGCGGGCTGAACCTGCCGCTTACTTTGATGTCTGCATCATACACCACGGCGTCATAGATGCCCCTGTGCAGGGTTTCCGTTGCCGCGCTGCCGGTAATTTCCAGCGTTTCCGGAAGAATATGGATCGTACTTATTACTTCCTTGTACGTGATGGCTCCCGATGTGTCTCTGCGGCCGACCATTGACTTATAGGGCAGCAGCAGTACAGGCCCTTCCAGCAGCTGCTGTCCCGCCCATTTGTCTGAAATTTCAGCAATGACCTCGTCCTGTCGCTGCTGCCTCTCCTGTATCAGCGATTGTATCCAGACTGTCGGAATAAGCAGCAGCAGCGTGAGGCCGCCGATGAGGACTGCTTTGAGTACCACCGAATCCGCAAGTTTTTTTACGGCGGGGATGTTTTCTGTTTGTTGTGGCGTATCCATGTTTTTTGATTTAAAGTACTTTGAAATACAAAGTATTTGGGTAAAAAAATTTATCTCTTCTGTTGCTCTATTAGTAGTTCCAATGCTTCCAGGTGTTTCCTGAAAGCTTCTCTCCCTTTTTTTGAAGCCGTATACCGTGTATTGGGCTTCCGTCCCACAAATTTCTTGTTCACTTCGATATAGGTTTCTTTTTCCAGGGTTTTTAAATGGGACGCAAGATTGCCGTCGGTTACCTTCAGTAATTCTTTCAGTGAATTGAAGTCGTAACTTTCATTTGCAACCAGTACGCTCATTATCTGGAGACGTACGCGATTCTCAAATGCCTTATCGAAGTGTTCCAGGAATGCTTTCACCTGTCGTATTTAAAATGCATGACAATTCCATAGATAATGTGCAGCAGGCCGAATCCTGTTATCCAAAAGATCAACCCGTAACCGGGCACCAGCGCAGCCAGCAGGCCCAGGAAGATCTCGCAGAAACCAAGCCATTTTACGTCTGAGAACGTATACTGGCTGCCGGATACCAGCGCCAGCCCGTAGAACAGCAGGCAGGCGGGGACAATGATCCCGTATTGGCCCCTTAACAACATGATCAAAATAAACAGGCCGCCGGAAAGTAAAGGCACCGTCAGGCTCGCCAGCAGGCGTTTGCTTCCTGCATTCCAGCAATCTTCCTGCTGTTTCCTTGCTTTCCTGACAGAAAGCCAGACGCCGGTTGCCAGGGAGAGGGCCAGTACGCCTGCGGCAATCAGCGCCAGCTGCTTCCAGAGCAGCGGATCGCTGAGGTAGTATTCTCTTACCTGTATCCCGCCGCTTTCCCTGTAGACTAACCGGTAAGCAAGCCATCCGCCCGCCAGGGCGTAAGTACCCGCCAGGATCCCCGACAATCCGCTCAGGGAAATGAACTTTGCCGATCGTTCCATCAGGTTCCGGATGGCGCTCAATTCAGAATAAACATCTTCTTCTTTCATAAAAGAACTTTGTAATGCAAAGTAAATATTAAATTTTTAATTTCGCAAGTACAAATTTTTCCGGTGATAAGGAATTCCTCTTATATTTAAGGAGCCCAAACAACCAATACGATGAAAAGAAGAAAATTCCTGCAATCTTCCTTTGCTTCGGCAACACTTTTTACCATTGTTCCCCGGCAGGTGCTGGGAAAAGGATTTACCGCTCCCAGCGACCAGGTGACCCTGGGGGTAATCGGTACCGGCAAACAAAGCCACGGCCTTACCGGCCAGTTTATCAAGCTGGACGGTTGCCGGGTAGTAGCCGCCTGCGATGTGTATAAAGGCAAACTGGACCGCTTCGTAAAAGAGGTCAACGGCCGCTATGCCGAAAAACTCGGCAAGTCCTCCTACAATGCTACCCTGGGATTCGATAATTACCGGGAGCTGCTGGAAAAAATAGACGCAGTGATCATTGCAACCCCCGACCACTGGCATGCTATCCCGGCTATTGAGGCGATGGAGGCTGGCAAAGACGTGTATTGCGAAAAACCTTTATCCCACACCGTGGAAGAAGGCAGGGCCATGGTCAGCGCCGCCCGGAAACACCAGCGTATCCTGCAAACCGGCAGTATGCAGCGTTCCCGGGAAAGCTTCCGGCATGCCTGCGAGTTGGTGCAGAACGGTTATATCGGCGAGGTAAAAACGGTCAAGGTGAACGTTGGCGACCCGGCCGTTTCCTGCGACCTGCCGGCGGAAGCCAGTCCCAGGGGACTGGATTGGAACGCCTGGCTGGGCCCCGCTCCCCAGCGTCCTTTCAATTCTGTCATGGCCCCGCCCTTGTCTTTTGACGGCTTTCCCAACTGGCGTTTATACGGGGAATACGGGGGCGGAATCCTTTCCGATTGGGGCGCGCATATGTTCGATATTGCGCAATGGGCACTGGGAATGGATAATTCCGGGCCGGTGGAACTGATCCCTCCGCCGGACAGGGAAGCAAAGCGCGGAATGCAGTTTCGCTATGAAAATGGGGTAATCATGACCCACGAGGACTTTGGGCGCGGATTCGCCGTCGAGTTCAACGGTACCGAAGGACAGCTGCAGGTGAGCCGTGAATTCCTGGAAACCAACCCGGCTTCCATTGCATCCCAGGTAATAAAATCCGGCGAAAAAAGACTTTACAAGAGCGATAACCATTATCTTGACTGGCTGAACTGTATTAAAAGCCGGGAACTTCCCGTCTGCGATGTAGAAACAGGCCATCGCTCCGCGACCGTTTGCCACCTGGCGAATATTGCTTACCAACTGGGAATTTCCCTGGAATGGGACCCGGTTAAGGAGCGCTTCAAGGACAGTAAAGCCAATAAGCTGCTTGGGAAAAAATACCGCAAGCCCTATCATATAGGTATTTAAGGCAGGACAGGGCAGGATACCTGCCGCCGAAATATTTGCCACCTTAGGTGCATGGATACTGGTGGCCAGTTGTGGGACGCTTTCAGGGAGGGCGATATGAAAGCCTTCGGAGAACTTTATCACCGGTATTACCGTCCGCTGTATAATTACGGCTTTACTATTTTTGCCGACAAGGAAGTAATCATGGACTGCCTGCATGAATTGTTCCTGGACCTTTGGGAGCGGCGGGACCGCCTTGCTGCGGTGAATAACATCAAATACTACCTGCTGGTTGCTTTCAGAAGAAGGATCATCCATACCCGCAAACGCGGGAAACAAACGGAAGCGGTTATCATTCCGGAAACAGAAGCTGCCGCTCAGCCATCGGCGGAAGACCGCTTTATGGAAGAGGAGAGCCGGCTTATTTTTAGCAGCCGGTTCAGGGAAGCATTTGACAAACTCCCTCCCCGGCGGCGGGAAGCGATCTATCTCAGGTATTGCCAGGAATTGAGTTATCCCCAGATCACCCTTGTAATGGAAGTACAATACCAGACCGTGCGGGACCTGATCTCCAAAGGCATTAAAACGCTGCGCAAAGAGCTGCAGCGGGACGTGCAGGCCGCTTCCATTACTTACCCTGCCCAGGGTATGCCCGGATGGTCTTCCTGATCTTTTTCATTTTTTTAATAAACCGACACTACAAAACACGAAAGACTTCCTCTTTACATATATCGCGGGTTAGCAATCTCCGCTGAACTTATTATGAAATTTGAGGACGATCTGAACGACAAAGACGTGCAGGACCAGTGGCGGCGGCTGCAGGCAGCTATTGAAAAGAAGCAAGCCGCAGGGGAACAGCCGGTACGCGCTATTCGTCCGGGCTGGAAAACCAGCTGGAAAACCGGCTGGAAAAGATCCGCGGGCATTGCGGCCAGCCTGGCATTGCTCCTGGCAGTATCAATATGGCTTATCCACGAACCTTCTTCCCGCATACTGTATAGCACTGGCTACGGTGAGCAGAAACATATCACCCTTCCCGATAGTTCGCGGGTGGTATTGAATTCCAATTCTTCCCTCAGCTTTGACAACAATTGGCAGCCGCAGGAGCCCAGAAGCGTGGAACTGAGCGGGGAAGCCTTTTTCTCGGTAGTACATACCGGAAACAACCAACGGTTTATTGTGAATACCCCGGAAGGCATGGAAGTACAGGTACTCGGTACTGAGTTCAATGTCTACGACCGAAGGGGGATTCAGCGGGTAGTGCTTAATTCCGGAAGCGTGCGGCTGGAATACAAGGACCGGGAAGCAGTCAGTATGGCCCCGGGGAAATGGTCACCAGGCAAGGACAGGGCGCCAGGCTGGAAAAGAGGAAGGTGGACGCCTCCCGGTATTCTTCCTGGACCAGCGGAAGGCTGGTATTTGAGAATACGCCGGTGAAAGAGATATGCCGGCTTATACAAGATAATTTCGGGCTGGCGGTTTCCCTCCCCGATACGCTGCTGGGAAACAGGTTGTTTAACGGCACTTTTCCCGCCAACGATGCAGAAGTCCTGTTAAAAGCTTTGATGACTACGTATAACCTGGAAGTGGCTGAAAACGGAGGTGGCCTGCAATTGCGCAGGAAACCGGTGCCCCCTGGTAATCAAGGCCGATAATCGTATAAATTAACCTAAATAATAAGAAAATGAGCGTAAGAGAACGAAGCTCGGTTTTGGCTTTTTTGTTTTTTATCCTGGCGCTTCCCGGAATTTCGGAAGCGCAATGGCAGCTGCAAAGTAAGCGTTTGAACCGCTATGCAGATTCACGTGAACTGAAAGAGGTACTCAAAGAACTGGAGAATGGTTACGAAGTATTCTTTTCCTACGACGCTGCTACGCTGAAAGACAAGAAAACCCGCCTGAAGGTAGACCGGTCCCTGGAACTGGAACAGCAGCTGGCCCGCATTTTAACGCCCCTGGACTTGCGCTTTGAGCAGGTTTCGGCTCAAGTCTATGCTATTTTGCCGGCGCAAAAGGCTGTTTCTTTGCCGGGCAGCGCGCCGCAGCCGGCGCCTGAACTGCCGGCGAAGGAACAAAAGGCGCAGGCGCTTGTCAGCGGAACGGTCAGCGACAGCCTGGAGAACGAGCCGCTGCCCGGCGTTTCCATCATTGTGAAGGGGTCGCAGAGAGGAACGGTGACGGACATGGATGGAAAGTTTGAGATCGCTCTGGAAGAAGAACAGGCAGTACTGGTCGTTTCCTTTCTGGGTTACGTGAGCAAAGAAGTACCGGTCAGCAGCGGCCAGCAGGTGGACATTGTTTTGGCCAGTGACCTCCAGGCGCTGAATGAAGTAGTTGTGGTAGGATACGGTACACAGAAAAAGATCACGCTTACCAGTTCGGTATCCTCTATTGATGCCAAAGAGATCAGCAAGGCGCCTGTGACCAATATCAGTAACGCCCTGGTAGGACGGCTGCCGGGCCTTATCGCTGTGAACGGGAACGGGAAGCCGGGTTCCGGCTCCAGTATTTCCATCCGGGGCGCCAGCACGTTCGGCGATAACAGTGCGCTGATCGTCGTGGACGGGATCGTCCGGGACTTCCAGTTCATTGATCCTAATGAAATAGAAAGCGTTTCTATCCTGAAGGACGCTTCGGCCACGGCTGTGTACGGCTCCAGGGCTGCCAACGGCGTTATCCTGATCACCACCAAGCGGGGCAGCGAAGGGAAACCGACTTTCAATTACAACGGCTTCGTAGGGATGCAGTCGCCCACCCGGTACCCCGACGTGCTGAGCGCTTATGAATATGCCCTTACTAAGAACCAGGCGGTACTGAACGCCGGTAAACCCGCCCAGTATTCGCCGCAGGAGCTGGAGGATATCAGGACGGGAGTTATCCCGGAAACCGACTGGTACGGCCTTACGCTGAAAGACCAGTCTTTCCAGACCCAGCAGAATATCAGCGTCAACGGGGGCACCGAGGCGATCAAATATTACCTTTCCCTGGGCTACCTTGACCAGGACGGCATGTATGACCGGATCAACTTCAAACGGTATTCGATCCGCTCTAACGTAGATGCGAATATCAATGACAACCTGACCATTTCGGCCGATTTTGATGCCAGCACCCGCGATCACCGGGCCAGCGCCTATTCGGCGGAAGCCATTTTCGACGATATCGTGGCCGCCTACCCGATGGACCTGGCTTACAATCCTGACGGCACCATCTTCTATACGCACGAACAGCATCCCGTGGAGGAGATCAAGACCGGGTACAATAATACCAAGGTGAATATTCTGCAGGCCACGCTTTCCCTGAAGCAAAAGCTTCCTTTTGTGGAGGGCCTGTCTGTATCCGGAAGAGCGTCTTTCGGTAAGGAATACAGCAATAACAAGCATTATAACGTACCTATCCTGATGAACAGGCAGGATGCCGAAGGAAACACCCTGGAGATCTATCCTTACGGCGGATGGAACGGGAAAACATCGCTCCGCCAGGGCTTTGACGAATATAATACGACTACCCTGAACGCTTCGCTGAATTACCAGCGCAGCTTCGGCGACCATGACGTCAGCGGGCTCCTCCTGTTCGAACAGTTTGATGCCAAGTCCAATAATTTCTTCGGCTTCCGGACGAATTTTCCCGCCGAGGGCCTGGATGAGTTCTTTTACGGAGGAGAAGCCCAGAAAGACGCCAACGGAGGTTCCTTTAACGATGGCCGGCGGAGTACCGTGGCCCGGGTGAATTATACCTATAAGCAGCGTTATATGTTTGAAGCGTCGTTCCGCAGGGACGGTTCAGTGGCATTTCCCGAAAACAAGAAATACGGGTTCTTCCCGGCCGTTTCCGCCGGGTGGCGCCTGGGGGAGGAATCCTTTATCCGGGATAATGACGGCCTGGCCTTTATCGACAACCTCAAGCTGAGGGCATCCTACGGGGAAGTGGGGAATGACCGGAATGTTTACGATGCCAGCGGCAGAGTGCCCACCTTCCAGTACCTGCAGGCTTTTAACCCCTCAGGGACCATTGTGTCCGGCAGCGAGGGGCTGTCCAGCATCGCGCCGGGGATACTTCCCAACCCGAACGTTACCTGGGAAACTGCCACCATTGCGGACGTGGGACTGGAAGGTTCCCTCTGGAAAAGCAAGCTGGAATTTATCGTGGACGTGTTTTATAAACGCACTTCCGATATCCTGCTGGAACGCATCCGCTCCATTCCGGCCACCCTGGGCGCCCAGCTGCCGGCGGAAAATTATGCAGAAGTGGATAACAAGGGTATTGAAATGTCCTTTACCCACCGGAACCAGGTGGGAGCGCTGAATTTTTACGTCACGCTGAACGGCAGTTTTTCCAAAAGCAAGGTCATTACCCTGGATGAGCCGGCCAATATCCCTGATTACCTGCTGCAAACCGGGCGCCCCCTGGGGTTCATTACCGGGTACCAGGCCATTGGTTTCTTCCAGTCGGAAGAGGATATTGCTTCTTATTATCCCCAGTTCAACGGAGGGCAGCAGCCCGGAGATGTGAAATATGCGGATATCAACGGCGATCAGAAAGTAGATGCCAACGATATCACCATCATTTCCATGGACAACAGTACGCCTAAGGTAATCGGCGGCCTGTCGTTCGGAGGTTCGGTAAAAAGATTTGACTTTGCCGTGCTGTTCCAGGGCGCGACCAAGGTGAACCGCCTGCTGGACGGTATGGCCAGGAACTTCTTTTTGGGCGGGTCCAGGAATACATTCACGGATCTGCTGGACTACTGGACACCCGATAACCGCGACGCACTTTATCCGCGGCCCTGGGAAGGCCCTCATCCTACCAACTCCTTAACTTCCAGCCTGTACCTCAGGGATGCCAGTTATATCCGGCTGAAGTCCGTGGACCTGGGTTATACTTTTTCGGATAAGGTCGTAAAGGGGATCGGTGTAGAGCGCCTGCGGATCTACCTTTCCGGTACGAACCTCCTTACCCTCGATAAGCTAAAGATGTTTGACCCGGAAGTAGAGAACCCCGGCGGCTCCTACTACCCGCAGCAGCGGACCATGAACCTGGGCCTTAACCTGACTTTCTGACCTTTAATACCTTTATGATGAAAAAGCTGAAAAATTTTATACTACTGCTTGCCGGCCTGTGTTTCACAGTTTCCTGTCAGGATGATTTCCTTGACCGGCAGGCTACCAATGCCATTCCCGAAGAGGACGTGTTCGAAGACCCGGCCCTGATGCAATTATTCGTCAATAATATGTACGCGGATGTGCCTTCCTTCGATTTCGGGTTATACGATAATATTACCGATGAGTCGCGCTGCTACTGGGGCGGCGGCCCCCTGAACGTGGTGCAGGGACAGTGGTTCGCAGATAACAATCCCATGGAATACTGGGCATATGCGGCCATCCGGAAGGCCAACATGTTCCTGGAAAAGATCGAGGATGCGCCGGTGGAAGAAGAAGAAAAGGCCGTGCTGAAAGGCCAGGTGAAATTCCTCCGGGCCATGCATTATTTTAAGATGGTGAAAAGATACGGAGGCGTGCCGGTGATCACCGAACCGCAGGATCTTTCCGACGATCTCTTTGTAAAGCGGCAGTCCACTGACGAAAGTTTTGCCTTCATTGTGCGCGAACTGGAAGAAGCCGCCGGGCTGCTGCCTGAAACCTACGGGGATATCGCCGTAGACGTGGGGAAGGCCAACAAGTATTCTGCGAAAGCCTTCCTGGGCAGGGTGTACCTGTTCTGGGCCAGCCCGCTTTATAATCCGGAGGGCGATGTGACCCGCTGGGAAAAAGCGGCGGCCATTAATAAAGAAGTGATGGACGCGGAAGTATACGACCTGCATCCCAGTTTCCGGAACATCATGCTGGATAAGAACAATGAAGAAGAGATCTTCAGCGTACAGTTCCTGAAACCCTATCGCGAGCATGGATGGGATTCCTGGGCCATGCCCGATTCGAGGTCCAAACAGTCCGCCGTAGCGCGCAGCCCCCTGCAGGAATTTGTGGACGCTTTCGAGATGAAGAACGGGAAAGCCATTGATGAGCCCGGTTCGGGATACGACCCCGCCAATCCTTACGCGAACAGGGACCCGCGTTTCGATGCTACGCTGATTGTCAACGGGTCCACTTTCGGCTTCCAGGGCTTGCCGGTTTATATGTACGTGGGCGCTCCCATCGACGGGATCAACCTTCCTTACGCCACTATCACCGGTTACCTGATGCGAAAAGGTACCGATGAAAGCAATAAAGATTACTACGGCAATGCGGGCAGCGACCAGAACTGGATAGAGCTTCGTTATGCAGAAGTATTGCTCAACTACGCCGAAGCGCGGAACGAAGCGCTGGCCGCTCCCGACCAGAGCGTTTACGATGCGGTAGAGCGCATTCGCGAAAGAGCCGGCCTTAACCCATTTGAACTTCCGGAAGGCCTGAGCAAGGCCGAAATGAGGGAAACGATAAGACACGAACGGTACATTGAGCTGGCATTTGAGCAAAAGCGGTACTGGGATCTCAGAAGATGGAAAACGGCGGTTGAAAAACTGCATGGGAAGACTTTTCACGCCATGTACATTACCAGGCATGACGATGGTTCCTATACTTACGAAGCCAAACCTGCTACTCAGGGCCCTTATGTATTCCAGGAAAAAATGTACTTTATGCCCATTCCCCAACGGGAAATTGAAAAGAATCCCAACCTGGAGCAAAATCTCGGCTGGTAAGTGCATATTGCCAGGCCATATTTTATACTTGTAAACTAAAATGAACAAATCTCCATTAAAAAAAAGCGTTCTCCTGCTGGCAGCTGCGCTTTTCTTTTCCTGCGGAAAGAAAGAAACGGTCTATCAGCTTGATCCGGAACCGAACAGCAGTATTGTTTTCATCGGAAATTCCTTTGCCGAGCGGCTCCAGGAACATAATTATTTTGAAACGCTGCTGTATAAAAGCTTCCCCGATCGCCGCCTGCGGGTAAGGAACCTTGCCTGGAGCGCCGATGAAGTGAACCTGCGGCCCCGCCCGCTGAATTTCGGGACGCTCGACGAACACCTGCAACAGCAGGAAGCCGGGATAATTTTTGCCTGCTTCGGCCTGAATGAGGCCTTTAAAGGGCCGGACAGTCTTGACAATTTCAAGCGCGACCTTGAAAGTTTTCTTTCCCATTTACAGCAGCAGCAATACAATGGCAAGGCCGCCCCTCAAGTGATCCTCGTTTCTCCCATCGCGCATGAGGAGCTGGGCGGTTTTTTACCGGATGGCTCTGCGCATAATAAAAACCTGGAGCTATATGCGGAAGGGATGGAGGACGTGGCCGGAAAGCTGGATATTCCTTTTATTGACCTGTACGGGCCTACCGCGAAATTAGCGGCCGGCGCCGACTCGCTGACCACCAACGGGATCCATCTCAATGACAAAGGGTACCTTCAGGTGAGCGAGGTCATGGCCCGCTCGCTGGGCCTGCCCGCTGCTTCCTGGGACGGTGACAAACACTCCCTGCTGCTCCGGCAGGCCGTTGCGAAAAAGAACCAGCACTACTTTTACCGCTTCAAGGCCCAGAACGGAGAATATATTTATGGCCGCAGAAGAGAATGGGCAGGGGGGCAGACGCTCCCGGAAGAAGCTTTGAAAATAGATAAGATCGTGGCCCGGCTCGACAGCGTTATCTGGGCGGGCAGCGCTTCAGATGCGACACCCGACATGGAGAAGATCCGCGAGATCATCGCTTTCAGCAGGCAATACGAACCGCGGCCGCTGGCCCAAAACAGCGGGGCGAGCCCGGAGGCTGCCCGCGAAGAACTCGAAAAGGCAAAATCCCTCTTTGTGCTGCCCGAGGGCTATGAGATCGAACTTTTCGCTTCGGAGCTGGATTTTCCCGTGGCGAACCCGGTGGCCATCACCTTTGATCCAAAGGGCCGCATGTGGGTAGCCACGATGCCTTCCTACCCGCATTACTACCCGGGAAGCCCGCCGGATGACCAGCTGGTGATCCTGGAAGATACCGACCGTGACGGTAAAGCGGACAAGCATACGGTTTTTGCCGACAGCTTGTACCTGCCGCTGGGCTTCGAGCTGGGGCAGGGAGGCGTTTACGTGACCCAGGCTCCCGATTTCGTTTTTCTTAAAGATACGGACGGCGATGACCGCGCCGATTCCAGGAAGACGCTGCTCAGCGGCTTCGGCACAGAGGACTCCCATCATACCCTGAGCGCCTATACCTGGGGCCCCGACGGCGCGCTGTATATGCACATGGGCACCTTCCTGCATTCCCAGGTAGAAACCCCTTACGGGCCGCAAAGAGGAGCATACGGTACTACCTGGCGGTACGAGCCACGGACAATGAAGCTGGAGCCCTATATTTCCTATCCTTACGCGAATCCCTGGGGAAATGTGTTTACCCGAGATGGTACTCATATTATTGCGGATGTGTCTACGGGAATGAATTATTTCGCTCCTCCGCTTACGGTGGCCATCGATTATCCTAAGAAACACATGGGCATGAAGGATTTTCTGACCGCTAAAGTAAAACCCAAGACCTGCGGGGTGGAGATCATTTCCAGCCGCGCTTTCCCCGAAAACGTGCAGGGAAATGTACTGTTTAATACCTTTATCGGGTTCCAGGGCGTGCGTCAGCATGTCCCCCGGGAAGAAGGCAGCGGGATCATGGCCGATGAGACGGAGCCGCTCCTGCAGTCCAAAGATCCTGATTTCAGGCCGGTGGACCTTAAATTCGGCCCGGACGGCGCGCTGTACGTAGTTGATTGGTACGACCCCATTATCCAGCACGGAGAACAAGGTTTCCGCGATCCGCTAAGGGACCATACCCGGGGCAGGATATGGAGAATTTCCTATAAGGGCAAACCTGCACTGGAAGTAACGGATCTGACGCAGCTGGGTACCTCGGAACTCCTGGACCGGCTGAAGACTTACGAAGACCGGGAAAGATACCGGGCAAGAGTACGCCTGGGAGCTTTACCGGAAGAAGAGGTATTTCCCGCCCTTGAAAAATGGCTTGCCGGCCTGGATGCCGGCGATCCCGAATATGAGCATTATCAGCTGGAAGGCCTATGGGTTTACCAGCAGTTCAACCGGCCTGAGGAAGCCCTGCTGGGAAAGCTGCTGGAAGCCAAAGATGCCCATGTGAGGGCTGCTGCCACCCATGTATTGTACTATTGGGCGCCTGGAATAAGCGATGCCGAAGAAAAACTTATTGCGCTTTCGCGCGACCCTTCTCCAAGGGTCCGGCTGGAAGCCATTACTGCCCTGAGCCATTTTGAAAGCGAAGCGTCCGTAAAGGCGCTGCTCGCCGCTACTGAACTGCCGGTGGACGATTATACGGGTTACGCCCTTATCGAATCGTTTAAACACCTGAAGCCGGTTTGGATGGAAATGTTCAAAAACGACAAGGATTTCCTGGCGGACAGCCCGGAAAAGGCAAACTACCTGTTCCGGCCGCTTTCATCCGAAAAAGAATTGCAGGTGCCCGGATTTATCATGGATGACCCTGCTTATGCTAAATATGGCGTGGCTCCGCTGTCTGAAGAAGATTTCAAGGCCCTGGCAGGAGTAGCCGCTTTTGACAATTTCAGGAAGAATAACGCGGATCTGTTCAGCACGGCCACGGAAGAGCCGGCGCCGGCAGCTCCTGCGGCTCCTGCGCAGGAAATGGGCGAGGTGGTTATCCAGCTTGCGGCATTGCCGGGCAAAATGCTTTTTGATAAAGATACGCTCGTGGTTCCTGCCGGAAAAACCGTTTCCCTGGTTTTTGACAACCGCGACCAGATGCCGCATAACGTGGTAATCGTGAAACCCGGCTCCTGGGAAAAAGTAGGTATGGCTGCTGATAATATGGCCAGCGGGGAAGACGGTTATGAAAAGCATTTCGTACCGGACCTGCCGGAGGTGTTGTTTTCCACTCCCCTGGTAGGCGCAAGCCAGGTCTTCCAGCTGAATTTTACGGCTCCTGCCCAACCCGGTGACTACCCGTTCATTTGTTCCTTCCCCGGTCATTGGAGAATGATGAAGGGAATTATTAAAGTGGTGAAATAATGCGGCTGTTCCTGGCAATTCTTTTTCTCATCACCGCAACGCCTGGAAAAAGCCAGCAAACCATCCCTCTTTATGAAGGGGATATTCCCGGAGCGAAACCGGGCCCGGACAGGGAGATAAGCGCCCCCAATGAACTGGTGGATACCGTCCTTACGCAGGTGTCCCGGCCCACGCTTACGCTGTTCCTGCCTGAAAAGGGGGCTTCTTTGCCGCAGGAGGGGCCTGGCGCCGGCCGCATGGCTGTGATCATCTGCCCCGGCGGCGGCTATCATGCGCTGCTCATTGAACGGGAAGGACGTTTCGTGGCCAGGGAATTTAATAAGGCCGGGATTGCCGCTGTTGTTTTAAAATACCGGCTGCCCCATGACCGGATCATGGAGGACAAAGCCAGCGGGCCGCTCCGGGACGCGCAGCAAGCTATCAGGGTAGTGCGTGAGCATGCGGCTGAATGGGGCATTGATCCGGCGAAGATCGGGATCATGGGCTTTTCGGCAGGCGGGCATCTTGCTGCGACGGCGGGAACCCATTTTGACAAGCCCCTGATTGAAAATGCCGGCAGCGTTAGCCTGCGGCCCGATTTTATGCTGCTGATCAACCCGGTGATCAGTTTTACGGACAGCATCGGCCACAAGGGCTCACGGGATAACCTGCTGGGCCCTTCTCCATCCGGGGAACAGATCAGATTTTATTCAGCCGAACTCGGCGTCACGGAAAAAACTCCGCCAGCTTTCCTGGTGCATTCTGCGGAGGACGTGGTGGTTCCCCCGGAGAATAGCCTGTATTTTTACCGGGCTTTGCGAAATCATCATGTTCCGGCGGCAATCCATTTATACGGAAGGGGCGAACACGGCTTTCTTACTGCTCCGGACTTTGAAGAATGGTTCGGAAGGTGCCTCTACTGGCTCAGAACGTGGCAGGAGGAGCAGGACAGAGCAGGATAGTATAAAAAGTATTATGTCATACTTTAGGCTGCGACAGGAAGCGGCCTTTCAATAATCATCGCGAAATTGAAGGAGATTGACTAACTTCCCTCCCGGTTTTAAATGACGCACATAATGCAAACTAACCAACCTATTTCCATCCGGCGCCTGTTGTCGCGGTTTTTTTTATTGCTGGCCGTTTCCCTGGCCGGCTGCGCACCTTCGGGAAAATTTGATTTTGCGGAACATGACCGGGTGGCGCTCATTGGCAATGCGCTTGCCGAACGTATGCAATACCATGGTTTCCTGGAAACCTATTTGCAAGCTTCCTACCCCGAAAAGGAGCTGGTATTCCGTAACCTCGGGTTCACGGGCGATCAGGCGGCTCACCGGCCGCGGGCGCATGAGAACTACGGGGACGCGGATGAGCATTTGTCCCGGGTAAAGGCGAATGTCATATTCGCGTTCTTTGGTTATAACGAATCTTTTGACGATACACCGGAGAAATTCGGGCAGCAGGTAAGGGAATGGATAGATTCCACCCGTCTGAAAAAATACGATGGTGTAAATGTTCCGCGGATCGTTCTTTTTTCGCCCATTGCCCACGAGAACCTCGAAAGCCCCGATCTTCCTTCGGGCGAAGAGAACAACCGCCGCCTGGAAGCGTATACAGAGGCGATGGCCGCGGCCGCCGCCGAGAAACAGGTGGTTTTTGTGAACCTTTTTGAAGGCACTAAAAGATTATATGAAGAATCCAAAGCTCCCCTGACCCTTAACGGAATACATTTGAACGAAAAAGGCAACCAAGAGGTGGCCAGGTTAATAACCGTGGAGCTTGCGGGCGCCGAACCCGGCATTCGCCAGGCGCAGTTCGATAAACTGAGAAAGGCGGTGCTGAACAAGAACGGGCGCTGGTTCAATCGTTACCGGGCAACCGACGGGAATGATGTCTGGGGCGGAAGAAGCGAATTGCACGGCAATTTTGAAACCCTGCAGCGGGAGCTGGTCATGCTGGATTCAATGACCGCAAACCGTGACAAACGTATATGGGCGGTGGCCCGCGGAGAAAAGGGGGTGCAGGTGGTCAGTGATGAAGAAGAGCCTTTCTGGGGCGTCTGGGAGTCCTGGGCGGTGGATACAACGATAGATGACAGCAATGTTCCCGAGCCGGTGAAGGTTGTTTCCAACTTTAAGGGCGAAGTCGTTTACCTCAGCGGGGAAGCGGCCATTGATAAAATGCATTTGGCCCCGGGACTGGAAATCAACCTTTTCGCTTCCGAGGAGCAGTTCCCGGAAATCGCGAACCCGGTAACGGTGAAAAGAGATACAAAAGGGCGTATCTGGGTGGCCTCCTGGGAAACCTATCCCAAGCGGGAGCCGCTGAAAGAAATGAAAGACCGCCTGGTGATCCTGGCGGATTCCGACCGGGACGGGGTTGCCGACAAGTCCACCACTTTTGCCAGGGTGCATAATCCCACCGGCTTTGAATTCTGGAATAATGGCGTGATCGTGGTTTCCGCGCCGAATATCCTGTTCCTTAAAGATACGGATGGCGATGACAAGGCCGATGAGCGGATTGTGCTGCTGGGCGGAATCGATGCCGCGGACACGCATCACTCGGCGAATAACTTATTTTACGGACCGGACGGGTTTATCTACTATCAGCGGGGGGTATTTATGCTCAGCAACGTGGAAACGCCCTGGCGCAAGAATTACGAGGCCCGTAAGCCGGGTCTTTACCGCTTTAACCCGCGCACCTACCAGTTTGACTTCGTGGTGGAAAACAGTCCTAACGCGCATGGTATCAGTTTTGATAAATGGGGTTACCAGTTCATCACCGACGGGACTTCCGGAAGGGCTTCCCAGGTATACCTGGATCCGGAAACCCACGGATCGGCAGGGCCTGATGATTTTAAGACGCGGCAGCTGTTTCAGCAGACCGTGCGTCCGGTACCGGGGAACCAGGTGCTTTCCAGCACGCATTTCCCGCCGGAGTATGAGAATAACTTTTTGATATATAACGTGATCGGCTTCCTGGGGATCAAACGCTACCAGCTGACATACGATAACGGGGTGGTACAGGGCAAGGAAATCGGCGATCTGATCTATTCGGATGATCCTAATTTCCGCCCGACTTCGGGAGTGATCGGCGCAGACGGGGCGCTGTATATCAGCGACTGGCAAAACCCGCTCATTGGACATATGCAGCATAATATCCGGGACCCCAAGCGGGATCACGAACACGGGCGCATTTATCGTATTACTGCCACGGGCCGGCCGCTTTCCGAACCGGTGGCTATTGCGGGAGAACCGGTGGAAAAGCTGCTTGACCTGCTGCAGCACCCGGTGAATGAAGTGCGCCACCAGGTGCAGATTGAACTAAGCGGCCGCGACCGGGAAGAGGTGATCAGTAAAGCGAAGGAATGGGTGAAACAGTTTGACGCTTCGGATGAGGCAGGCGCGCACGCCATGCTGGAAGTGCTTTGGCTGCATCAGCGGCAAAATAAAACGAACCCGGAATTGCTCGGAAAGCTGCTGGGCTCCCCGGTAGAACATGCCCGGATCGCTGCCCAACGCGTGGAATGGTTCCGGAAATACCAGGAAAAGGAAATGGCCGCCCATTCCCAGGCCGGCCTGGCAGCCGGCGCGGATACCACTGAACGAACATCTCCTGCAGAAGGCGCGGCACATGCGCATGCCGCAGGGGATACCGCTGTCGGCGCAAAGACGGTGGATCTCTCAGGCGAAAGCCAGGCGGTGCTTAGCATTGCCACCATCCCGGAAAGAATGCTTTTTGATACAAAAGAAGTGATCGTAAAAGCCGGGCAGCCGGTAAAGCTGACGCTGAAAAACCCGGATTTCATGCCGCATAACCTGGTTGTTGTAAGCCCCGGCGCCGCCGATGAGGTGGCGCAGCTTGCGATAGACATGGGAGGCAAAGGCTTTGAAAAACAATTTGTGCCCCAAAGCAGCAAGGTGCTTCATGCTACCCGCCTCGTGAATAATAACGAGGAGCAGACGCTGGAATTTAAGGCGCCCTCCAAACCGGGAGATTATCCATTCCTCTGCACGTTCCCCGGCCACGGGACCATGATGCGCGGGATCATTAAAGTCATAAACTAATTCAATATGAATAAACTGCTAAGCGGACTATTTCTTTGCGGACTGCTCCTCACGCAGGCCGTATCAGGCCAGGAAATCGCGGATTACCGGCTGGATTACAAAGGCGCCGGCGGCCCCGGCCGCGGAAAGCATATTGTGTTCATTGCTTCCGATCATGAATACCGGTCGGAGGAAAGCCTGCCGGCCCTTGCACGCATTCTTGCCAAAAGGTACGGCTTCGAATGCAGCGTGCTTTTTGGCCTTGACGAACAAGGGAATATCCTGCCCGGAAGTTCTAACCTCCGCGGGCTGGAAGTATTGAAAGACGCCGACCTCATGGTGATCTTTACCCGGTTCCTGAATCTTGCCGATGAAGAAATGCAGCATGTGAACGATTACCTGGAAAGGGGCGGGCCGGTCGTAGGTTTCAGGACCGCAACCCACGCTTTCAACAACCTGGACAACCCTGAATGGGCGCATTACAGCTATAATTATGACGGGGATAAGAAGTCCTGGAAGAACGGCTTCGGCAAACTGGTGCTGGGTGAGACCTGGGTGAGCCATTATGGCACCAATCATGAGCAGGCTTCCCGGCTGCTGGTGGAAAAAGACCAGGAAAAACATCCCATCCTGCGGGGAGTTTCAGATATGTTCGTGCAAAGCGGCGGATATACCGCCTACCCGGAAAAAATGGGCGCAACGGTGCTGGCCCGGGGACAGGTACTGAACGGTATGAAGCCGGATTCCCCTGCTGATGAAACAAAAGAAGAGCTTCCCGTGGCCTGGGTCCGGAATTATAAGCTGGAGTCGGGTGCCGGAGGGCGGGCATTCGCCACCACGCACGGCGCTTCCGAAGACTTGCTGAATGAAGGCTTCCGCCGCATGGTAATCAATGCCTGCTTTTGGGCAATGGGTATGGAAAAGGCGATAAAGCCGAAAAATAACGTTGATTTCGTAGGGCCTTATGAGCCGACTACCTTTAATTTTGACGGCTATAAAGCAGGGGTAAAACCGGCTGACCTGGCGGGATGGGATTCCCTGATCATGCCGGGTGAGGTTGTAAAGAAGAAAAATTAATGAACAAGATAGGATTTAATGTACTGGCCTGGTCCGCGGTGGTTTCCGATGAACTGAAACCCATACTGGACAGGCTTCGCGAGATGGGATATGACGGTGTGGAATTCCTGGTCGGCGCGCCGGATGAGCCTGCTTATAAACGGCTCGGGGACTATGCGGCCGGCCTGGGATTGGAAACAACATCAGTTTTTGTACTCGGGCCGGAAGAAAACCCGGTTGACGTATCTCCCGCTGTCAGAGAAAAGGCGCTTGATAAGATCAAATGGACGATTGACCGCGCGCATGACCTGGGATCAAAGGTGATCTGCGGCCCCTTTCATTCTGCTTTTACAGTGTTTTCCAGGCAGGCGCCTACCGAACAGGAATACGAATGGAGCGCCGAAGTGCTTCGCAGCGCCGGGGATTACGCTGCCCAGGCCGGGATCCTGCTGACGCCGGAAGCAGTCAACCGCTTTGAATGCTACTTGTGCAATACCATGCAGCAGTTATCTTACCTGGTGAACAAGACAGCGCATCCGAATGTGCAGGCGATGTTTGATACTCATCACGCAAATATTGAAGAAAAAAGCCTGGCTGGCGCCATCACCGCTATTGCCCCGGTACTTGGCCATTTCCACATCAGCGAAAACGACAGGGGCACGCCCGGCAGCGGCCACGTACCCTGGGACGAAACCTTTGCCACCCTTGCAAAGATAAATTACAGCGGCTGGCTTACAATTGAAGGTTTTACACGCAATGATCCGGATTTTGCCAATTCCATCGGGGTGTGGCGGGAATTTTCCGAGCCCTGGGAAATGGCAGAGAAAGGCTTGGAATTTATCCGGGAAATGAGTAAAAAACACGGGCTTGCCGGGTAAAGCCGGGGTTAAAGCGATTTTCTCCTGATAAGTGAGAAGGGGTTTTTGATCTTTTCCCGGCGGTTTTCCAGGATGAGGCGGGCGGCGGTTTCACCCATGAGTTCATGGTCGGTCGTGATGGCGGTGATGCCGTTAAGCAGGATCTCCTTTAGCGGAGTGTCGTTGTAGGAAATAATGCCCAGGTCTTCTCCTACCCGGAGGCCCCTTTCCTTGCAGTTTTTAATAAGGTTCACCAGGTCGGTTTCTTCAATTACCACGTAAGCCTCATCAGGGGCAATGACAGTATCTTCTTCAATTTCCTGGATGATCTCATGTTCAATGTTATGCTGCATGCTGAACAGGCGGAATCCTTTGATGATCTCCTTCGGATAAGGAACCATTGCGGGAAAAACGAGGATAAGCTTGCGATATTTTTTTATCAGGTCAATCGCCTCATTCAGCGCATATAGAATATCTTTCTCAAAATCCTGGTAAACGCAGGCTACCGGGTGCTGCGGAAGCGGGATGTCCTTGTCCAAAATAATGAGCTTATCCGCGGGGATCATGGCAATTCCGTCCATGGCTTCATCCAGGCCTGCATAGAAGTGAGGCATGATCACGTAATAATGATATTCTCCCAGGCTGTTCTGGATAAGGCTTTTGAAAAGGCCTGAGTTACAATGGTGGATATGCAGGTCTACAAAAGCCTTCCTGCCCAGTACCTCGGTGAAGCCGTTATAGATTTGCTTTTTGTAATTACTGATCTTGTTGAACAGCAGCAGGACCCGGATAGCCGCTTCTACGTCCACCCGGTTGATATAATAACCTTTTCCGCGCACGGCTGTCAGGATGCCGTCTTTGATCAGCTGCCGGTAAGCTTTTTCAACCGTGTCCCTTGAAAGCAGGTATTCTTCGCTGAATTGGTTAATGGAAGGGATCTTGTCGCCCCGTTTAAGCTTGCCTTTGCTGATGGCATGAATAACGGAATCTATGATCTGAAGATATTTAGGCGTGTTTTCCTTAAACTCAATATCGAATTGTACTTCCATAACGCAACAAAAAGCTTCCTGCTTACAACACACAGGCCAAATAATTCGGTGAAATTACTAAATTTCGTGTGAATATGAATTGATTCACCCGGGGATCTTTGCCTCAAACGGACAAGCCCGCCTGCAGGACAGAGCAGGATAGATAAGAAAAGATCAAGTTTTATGTTTATGGCCTAACCAAGGAAAAGAATAAAATATAGCAACATGAATCTAAACCTTTTTAAGAGGGGAATAAGTCTTCTCATGCTGGTTTTAGCACTTGCAGCGACGAGTTGCAATAACCAGGATAAGCCGGAGGGGCCGCAGGATCCCCGCCTGGAAAAACTGGAGCTTCAGGATGGCTTTACGGCCGATCATATTTACAGCCCTTCAGATGGCGGGAACGGCTCCTGGGTATCCATGACCTTTGACAATAAAGGGAGAATGATCGCTTCGGATCAGCGAGGAGCCCTTTACCGGCTGGAGCTGCCCCCGATCGGGTCGGATTCCACCGTCAAAACGAAAGTAGAAAAGCTGGAAATGCCCGAACTCCGGGACAGCCTTAACGCAAAGGTAGAGATCGGCTATGCGCATGGCTTGCTCTGGGCTTTTAACAGCCTGTATGTAATGGTGAACCACCGCGCCGATGAGAACGCGCCTCGCGGAAGCGGGCTGTACCGGGTGCAGGATAACGACGGAGACGACAGCTTTGACAAGATCACCCTTATTAAGGCGCTCAACGGGGAAGGCGAACACGGGCCGCATAGCGTGGTCATGGCTCCCGACAGCGTGTCGCTTTACGTAGTTGCAGGAAACCATACGGATCTTCCGGAAATGGATGATTACCTGCTGCCCAAAGTATGGCAGATTGATAATCTTTTCCCCCAGATAAAAGACCCCCGCGGGCATGCCAATGACAGGACCGTTCCCGGCGGCTGGATCGCACATATAGATTCCATGGGAGAAAACTGGCAGCTGGTAAGCGCGGGCTATCGCAATCCCTTTGATATTGCATTTAACGCCAACGGCGACCTCTTTACCTATGATTCGGATATGGAGTGGGATTTCGGCCTTCCCTGGTACCGGCCTACCCGTATTTGTCACGTGACCAGCGGCTCCGAGTTCGGATGGCGCACCGGGAACGGCAAGCTCAGTCCTTCTTTGCCGGATAACCTTCCCCCGGTACTGAATATCGGGCCTGGTTCGCCTACCAACCTTCTTCATGCAAGAAATGCAAAATTCCCGGAAAAATACCGCAACGCATTATTCGCGTTTGACTGGAGTTTCGGGATCGTATATAATATTTTCCTGGAGCCGGAAGGCGCCTCTTACAAGGCTACCAAGGAAGAATTTCTTTCAGGCATTCCCCTTCCCTTAACGGATGGAATGGTTGGGCCGGACGGCGCGCTCTATTTCCTTACAGGCGGCCGGGGCTTACAGTCAGATCTTTACCGGGTGTATTATACCGGGAACGACGATGTGGACGGAGAGATCAAAGCGCCTGAACTTACCGAAGAAAATAAACTGAGGAGGGAGCTGGAAGCTTACCATAAAGAAGCAGGGCAGGAAGCCGTCGATTTTGCCTGGCAATACCTCAAACATCCCGACCGCTTTGTCCGCTATGCCGCCCGGATCGCGGTGGAACACCAGCCGCTGAACGGATGGAAAAGCAAGGCCCTTGCAGAGACAGACCCGGAGATACAGGCAACCGCCCTGCTTGCACTTGCCCGGCAATCGGATGCCTCCGTAAAAGACCAGTTATTTGCCGCGTTGCTGAAGACCGATGTGTCAAAGCTGAATGAAGATCAGCTGCTGCATACGCTGCGCACTTATGAAGTCATCCTTTACCGCATGGGCCAGCCCGGCGGAAGCCTGAAATCGCAGGCGGTGGCTGCACTTAATCCATTATACCCGGCCTCTTCGACGGCTGTCAATAAGGAACTCAGCAAACTGCTTGCCTTCATGGAAGCTCCCGATGTAATTCAGAAAACCCTTGCGCTGCTGGAAAAAGAAGAAGACAATAAGGATAGTGAAGCAATGACGGGCATTTCTGACAAGATCATGCGGAACCCCCAATATGGCCTGGATCTGGCAGGAATGCTTGAAAAAATGCCTCCGGGCGGACAGATTTACTATGCGACCATATTAAGTAAGGTAAAGAGCGGCTGGACCCCCGAACTGCGGGAACAATATTTCAAATGGTTCGAAGAAGCCTTCGGCTACCAGGGAGGCAGAAGCTATGTCGGCTTTATTGACAAAGCACGGCAAATGGCCCTGGCTAACGTCCCTGCAGACAAGAAGGAGTATTTCAGCAGCATCTCCGGGGATTCTCTTCTGTCCAACTCCGGTACTGACCTTGCCGACGTCCAGGGCCCTGAAGGCCCAGGCAGAAGATGGACGGTGGAAGAAGCAGCTCCCCTGGTGGAAGGCGGGCTCAGCGGCAGGGATTTCGAGCGCGGCCGGAGAATGTACCTGGCCAGCAGCTGTAATCGCTGCCATACCATGCAGGGAGAAGGCGCCGCTACCGGGCCCGACCTGACGCAGCTTGGCACCCGGTTCGCGCCGAAGGACATCCTGGAAGCGATCATAGAGCCCAGCAAAGTGATCTCTGACCAATACGGAGCTACCGTACTTCAGCTGGAAAACGGGAAATCCATTGTAGGACGGGTGATGAATGAAACGGATGAATCCTATTCGGTATCGCAAAATCCATTTGTTCCGGATGCGATTACGGAGGTACCTAAATCTGACGTGGTTTCTACCAAACCTTCTACGGTTTCGGTCATGCTGCCCGGGTTGATCAATGCCTTGAACGAAGAAGAGCTGAAGGATCTCATGGCTTACCTGATTGCCGGCGGGAACAAGGATAACGCGGTGTTCAAGGGAGAGCCGGTGGCAAACGCGCAGTAAGAATGCAGGACTGGCTGGATAAAATATCCAATCCGTTGCAGCTTGGCGGAATTGAAACGGCTGTACTGGATAATGGCCCGGGAAAGGGGACCCGCATTGCCTGGATCAATACCGGAACGGGATTGCGGTACAAAGTGGTCATTGACCGGGCGATGGATATTGCCGAGGCATTCTACAACCGTCATGGCCTGGCCTGGCTGAGTCATGGCGGCATTACGCCTCCCGCCCCTTTTTCCGATACCGGCCTGAACTGGCTGCGGACTTTCGGCGGCGGTTTGCTGACCACCTGCGGGCTCAGCCATGTGGGCGGGCCGGAAAGCGACGGGCAGGGCGAACGCGGGCTTCATGGCCATATAAGCAATACGCCGGCGGAAATAGTATCGGTCATACAACCGGACCCTGCCGCAGGCAGAGCGGAGATGAGCATTACGGGGATCATGAGGGAAACAAAGCCCTTCGGCCCGAGTCTTGAACTCAGGAGGACCATTTCGGGAACCCTGGGCAAGCCCCTTATCCGGATCCGCGACGAAGTCAGTAACCGCGGAAATACGCCGGCGCCCCATATGCTGCTGTACCATTGTAATTTTGGCTGGCCGCTCGCGGATGAGGGGACGGACATTATCTGGCAGGGAAGCTGGCAGCCGCGGGAACAGGGTGCTGCCAACCGCATCTTCAGGGAAGGAAATAATTTTAAGAAATGCCCGCCCCCGCTGGATGAACATAACGGCCCGGGGGAAGAAGCGGCTTTTATCGATATCAGCGCCGATGCTTCAGGCCGATGTACCTGCGGGCTGTATAATCCCAGGATAGGGATCGCCCTTGCCCTTCGTTTCTACAAAAAACAGCTGCCCTGGCTGGTAAACTGGCAGCACTGGGGAAAGGGAGAATACGTGACGGGCCTGGAACCGGCCACCAACCCGGCCATCGGCCAGGCCGCGGCCAGGGAAAGGCAGGAACTGATCCTCCTGGAACCGGGAGAACGCCGGGAATACGACCTGGAAATTGCGCTGATGGACAATGACAAAGAAATCAATGAGTTTTTGAATTATAAAATCTGAATTAATGAGTTTAGCAGAGAAAGCATTGGAGCAGGGGGAAGGGATCGTACGTCTTGCCCCCACCTGGGTTCCACGATCATTTTGCGTGCCGGGAAGAAGAATTAAGCTGCACCCGGACGATTACTATGTGCTGGGCGGCGTGCGCGGCGGTATTGACGAACGCTGGTTTTCGTCTACTACCCCGGCTAAGAACGGCCCTCTGACCGGTGAGTTTGAAGGGCTTAGTTTTATTGTGTTTAAGGATGGAAATAGGGAAGAGCAGTTTTTGCTGAAGGACGCGGTGGATGAACTCCGGGGAAACCTGATCGGAGACCGTATCTGGGATGAGCATAAAAGCTGGCCCATGTATTCCAAATTCTTCGACAACATGGGGCCCCTTCCTCATCATGTACACCATAATGATGAAATGGCTGCCCTGACAGGACAGCTCGGCAAACCGGAAGCATATTATTTCCCGCCGCAGGTAAATAATCACGGCGGAGATTTCCCCTATACGTTTATAGGGATTGCGCCCGGAACCCCAAGGGAAAAAATCCGGGAATGCCTGGCTAATTTTACCAAGGGCGACAATAAGATCACGAATTATTCTTCGGCCTTCCGGCTGGAGCCGGGTACGGGCTGGGATGTTCCCCCGGGCCTCCTTCATGCGCCCGGAAGCCTCTGTACGTATGAGCCGCAGAAGGCTTCGGACGTGTTTGCAATGTACCAGTCCCTGGTGAACGAAGCTATCATTCCCGAGGAACTGCTTTGGAACTGCACGCCCAAGGAAAAGATAGGGGATGTAGACCACCTGCTGGATGTACTTGACTGGGAATTGAACGTGGATCCGAATATGATGCAGAACCGGTTCATGGAACCTTTGCCCGTACGCTCCCTTGCAGAAATGGAAGCCGCCGGTTACGTTGAAAAATGGATCTGCTATAAGTCGGACGCCTTCAGCGCTAAGGAACTGACTGTACTGCCCGGCGCGGAAGTCGTGATCAAAGACAGCGCGGCTTACGGCATGATCATGATGCAGGGCCACGGAAAGATGGGCGTGTGGAATGTGGAAACACCTTCCCTGATCCGTTACGGACAGCTCACAAATGACGAATTCTTTGTCAGCGAAAAAGCTGCCCGGGAAGGCGTGCGTATCGTGAATGCTTCGGCAAGCGATCCTATTGTAATGCTGAAACATTTCGGCCCGGGGAATCCCGACCTGGTCCTGTAGGCGGGGCGCCGGGAGCAGCCTGCGGGGGCGGCGGCCGCCGCGGGCCTCCTACCGGAATCATTTAGATTGTTAAATTTGAAAAAAACAAGATTATGAGCAATAATAATTATCCCAGGCTTCATAATGCTACCTGGCCTGGCATTGTCGGGAAAGGGCCGGATTCGGAACCGGTTATTCCCTTTGACAAAATGTTGGAGTTCACGGCTGCGGCCGAAGTGGACGGCGTAAAATTTGACGGCGTGGACGTGGGCCTGCTGGATCCGCATGTGCATCTTGACGGCGGAGCGGAAGAGGCCCGTAAACTTGCCGGAAAGGTGGGCGCCTACGGCCTGAACATCGGTTCGCTGGTGGCGCCGGTATGGGGTACTCCCGCTATGGGCAGCAAGGAAGAACGGGCAGGCTTCGTGGAAGTGATCCGCAAAACCTGTGAGTTCGCCAAGCAGCTTGAAAAAGAAGGGGTTCGCAGCTACGGAGTGATCAGGATCGATTCCGCCAGCAGTCCGGAAAGCTGGTCGGCCGACCCTGCGGGAAATACCAGGCTGATCGCCCAGACGTTCCGCGAAGCCTGCGATGTCGCGGCTGATTACGGCGAAAAGCTGGCTGCCGAAGGCGAGATCTGCTGGGGAGGCATGCACAGCTGGCGTGCTATGCTGGAAACCCTGGAAGCGGTAGACCGTCCTAATATCGGGTTCCAGGCGGATATGTCTCATACCTTTTTGTACCTGCTGGGCTACAACGCGCCGCAGGACCGCATTCTCCCCGAGGATTTCAAGTGGGAAGACCGCGAGGCTCTTACCGAAGGTTTGAAAAAATTGACCGCCGCTCTCCGGCCCTGGACAATTGACTTTCACGTCGCCCAGAATGACGGGACGGTTTTTGGTTCCGGTTCCCATGATAAGACAGGAAGGCATTGTCTGGCGACAGACCCTAACGGGAAGCTGGATATTGCCCACGATGCGGGTTTCTGGCTCCGTGATGAAAAAGGGGAACTCACCAAGGCGGTGAAACATATCTGCTGGGATGGCTGCATGTTCCCGAATGAGATCATGACTCAGCAAAAAACCTGGAATGATATCCTCGCGGCCCTGATTGAAGTGAGGAAATTACACGGCTGGAATGCTTAAATCAAAATAAATATGGAAAATAAGAAAGAAATAAGGATAGGATTGGTTGGCTGCGGTTTCATGGGAAGGACCCACTCCAACGGCTATAACCGGGCAAGCAACTTCTTCCCGGATCTGCAGTACCGGCCCGTTTTAAAAGCAGTATGCTCCCGTAACCCGGAAAAGGTCGCTGCCTTTGCCAGTCAGTGGGGGTATGAGTCTACAGAAACGGATTGGAAGGCGCTGGTGGCCCGGGAAGATATAGATGCGGTTGATATCTGTACTCCAAATAATATGCATGCTGAAATTGCTATCGCCGCGGCGGAAGCCGGGAAGATGGTACTTTGCGAGAAGCCGCTGGCCCGCACCATGGACGAGTCCGTGGCGATGGTGGAAGCTGTTGAAAAGGCCGGCGTAAAAAACACCATTTGGTATAATTACCGCCGCCTGCCGGCGGTGACCCTGGCGAAACAGGTCATTGATTCAGGAAAGCTGGGCCGCATCTTTCATTACCGGGCTAATTTCCTGCAGGACTGGACCATCAGCGCTGACCTGCCCCAGGGCGGGGAATCGCTTTGGCGCCTGGACGCGAACGCGGCCGGCTCCGGCGTTACCGGCGACCTGCTCGCTCACTGTATTGACACGGCAATGTGGCTGAACGGAGCCATTAAGGATGTGTCCGCCGTCACGGAAACGTTCATTAAGGAGCGGATGCACCAGCTCAGCGGGCAGATGCAGAAAGTCGCAATTGACGACGCCTGTATTTTCCATTGCCATTTCGGGAACGGTTCCCTCGGGCTTTTTGAATCTACCCGTTACGCACGGGGGCATAAAGCCTTATACACCTTCGAGATCAACGGAGAGCATGCTTCTATCCGCTGGGACCTGCATGACCTGAACCGCCTGGAATATTTTGACCACGCGGATGAATCAAATGTAAGAGGCTGGCGGTCCATTCACGTGACTGACGGTGATCAGCCTTACATGGATAAATGGTGGGTGCCGGGCCTGGGCATCGGCTACGAGCATTCTTTTATTCACCAGGTGGCTGATTTTCTCAAAAGCCTGGAAACCGGGGAGCCTTGCGCGCCTACATTCCGGGACGCGCTGCAAACGCAAAAAGTATGCGAAGCGGTGCTGGAATCGGCTGCTTCCGGAAGCTGGAAAGACACCGGCGTAAGCGGTAACATTTAAAACGGAGCTACTCCGGCTTTTCCGGGGGCGCCCTTTACCATTAAATTTAAGAAATATACTATGATCCGGAACTTTAAACCAGCCATTAGCATGCTTGCCACGGGCTGCCTGATTTTTATGACCGCTTGTAACCCTTCTCCGAAAAATAGTGCAGAACAGGCGCAGGATACTGCTTCCCTGGCCCCGGCGGGGGAAGACGAAGGTTTTGTCCAGCTCTTTGACGGCGAAAGCCTCGAAGGCTGGAAAGGCGATACCAGCTTGTGGCGCGTGGAAAACGGGAATCTTGTGGGAGAGATCAAGCCGGGAAACAGCCTTGAAAACAATTCTTTTATTATCTGGCAGGGAGGCACTCCCGGTGATTTTGAACTTAAAGCGGAATTCCGGATATCGGAAGGCGGAAACAGCGGGATCAACTATCGCAGCGAGCTACTCGGAGATATACCCAATGCGCTGAGGGGATACCAGGCTGATATTGACGGTGCAGCGCGCTATACCGGCCAGAATTACGAAGAACGCGGCCGTACTACACTGGCTTACCGAGGGCAGAAAGTAACCATCCCCGCTACCGAAGGAGAGGTACGTGAACATGTGAAAGGCAATGCCTGGACGCCGGCAGAGGTCACCGAAGAACTGGGAACGAGTGATTCCCTGAAGGAGCATGTAAAACTGGGCGACTGGAATGAGATCCGGATCGTGGCCAGTGGAAATCATCTGCAGCATTATGTGAACGGCGTACTCATGAGCGATGTGACGGATAACGATACCGTAAACGGAAAAGCCAGCGGATATCTCGGGGTCCAGGTACATGTGGGCCCGCCCATGAAAGTGGAGTACCGCAATATCCGGCTAAAGGAATTGTAAGCCGCCCGGTATGGAGAAAATTGCATTT
Source organism: Anseongella ginsenosidimutans (assembly GCF_008033235.1). GTDB lineage: Bacteria > Bacteroidota > Bacteroidia > Sphingobacteriales > Sphingobacteriaceae > Anseongella > Anseongella ginsenosidimutans. The sequence continues at coordinate 653,351 of NZ_CP042432.1, read as the reverse complement.
AAAATGCAGTTGAAACCCGGTTGCAGGGAAGAATACAAGCGGCGCCATGAAGCGCTCTGGCCTGAAATAAGAGCTTTGCTGAAAGAAAACGGCATCAGTGATTATACAATTTTCCTGGATGAGGCCAGCGATACGCTTTTCGCCGTCCAGATGCTGGCCGGAAACAGTTCATCCCAGGCGCTAGGCGCTCATGAAGTGGTGCAGAAATGGTGGGCTTACATGGCGGATATTTCCGTAACTAACCCGGATAATTCGCCGGTTTCCATTCCGCTTGAAAAGGTTTTCCATATGGATTGAGGGAACGCGGGGAGCCGGCCGGCTGATGTGGAAAGGCCGGCTACCCCTCTTTCAGCTTTTCTGCCTGGTACCTGGAAGGCGGGATGTTGAATTCCTTTTTAAAATATTGGGTAAAATACTTCGGATTGTTAAAGCCTACCTGGTAGGCTATTTCCGATACCGTGAGCTGGCTTTTTCCCAGGAGTTGCGCCGCCCTTTTCAGACGGATCACCCTGATGAACTCTATGGGGCTCTTTCCGGTCAGGGAAAGCAGTTTTTTGTAAAGCGCAACCCGGCTCATATTCAATTTTCCGCTGAGGTCTTCTACTGAAAAATCGGCGTTGGCAATGTTTTCTTCCACCAGCGCGATGGCTTTTTGGATCAAGCTTTCATCAAGGGGCGTAATGCTCACTTCGCTGGGTTTGATCTCCATGTGTTTCTGAAATGATTTCCTCACCAGCTCTCGCTGGGCAACCAGGTTTTTGATGCGCAAAAGCAGCACATCAAAGCTGAAAGGCTTGGTTACATAATCATCTGCCCCTGTCTCCAGCCCTTCCAGTTCCTGTTCTTCTTCCGCAAGCGCCGTCAGAAGAATGACCGGGACATGAGAAGTACGCCGGTCCGACTTGATTTTCCGGCATAGTTCCATACCGTTCAATCCGGGCATCATGATATCGCTTACAACGATATCGGGGATATGTTTGGCAGCCATTTCCCAGCCTTCGGTGCCATTGCCTGCTTCCAGTATGATAAAGTTTTCCTCCAGCCCGTCTTTTAAATAAAACCGGAAATCCTCGTTATCTTCCACCAGGAGTACCTGGCTTTTCTTTCTTCCATGAGCGCTGATTAGGTTTATTTCATGCCTGCGCCTTCTGCCGGATACCCAAAGGCCGTTAGCCGGCCGGTTCCTGGCCCGAACCATCCCCTGAGAGCCGCTCTTCTCCAGGGGAAGCAGTACGGTAAAACAGCTTCCTTTTCCGGGGTGACTGCGAAGGTGAATGGTTCCCTTATGAAGCTGCGCGAACTCCCTGGCGATGGAGAGCCCTATGCCGCTGCCCTGGTTTAATATGGATGCGGGAAGTTCGCTCTGGAAGAATCGTTCGAACACTTTTTCCTGCTTGTCTGCCGGAATGCCGATGCCATTGTCAATTACCTGTATCTTAAGCTGTTGTTCCCCGGAACCTGCTGCGGGTTGCAGCCCCAGCTTAACCTGGATACTTCCGCCGCAGGGAGTGAATTTAAAGGCGTTGGACAGTAGGTTAAATAAGATTTTCTCCAGCTTATCGGCGTCAAACGCCATATGCAGGTCCTGTATTTCCGGGCAAAAGCTAAGGGTTACGTTCTTATTCTCCGAAACATCCGAAAACGATGCGGTGATTTCCCTGACAAACTGTACCACATTGTTTTCGGCCAGGTTCAGCCGCAGTTCCTGAACCTCTATTTTCCGGAAATCGAGCAATTGATTTACAAGGTTCAGGAGCCTTCTGGCATTGCGCTGGATCATCAGCAGGTGATTTTTATCAGCAGGGCTGTCGGCATGCCTTACCAGTTTCTCAACCGGCGAAAGTATGAGGCTAATAGGGGTTCTGAACTCGTGGCTGACATTGGTCAGGAAGCGGATCTTCATCATATCCAGCTCGTGCATCCGCTGTGCCTCGGTACGTTCCTGTGCCAGGCGGAATTTTATGCGTTCCCGTTCCAGGATAAACCGTCTGGCGAGCAGCAATGTAGCAATGATCAGCAACGCATAGATCAGGAATGCAAGGGGAGTTTCCCAGAAGGGTGGCAAGACCCTGATCAGCAGCAGCAGTTCATCTTCGCTCCAGGCTCCTTCATTGTTAGCGGCTTTTATCCGGAACCGGTATTCGCCCGGATCCAGGTTGGTATAAGTTATTTTGCGCTGGCGGGCGTCGGTTGTCAGCCAGTGATCGTTAAATCCTTCAAGAATATAGGCGTAGCGCGTCTTTTGCGGGTGAAAGAAGCTGAGGGCGGCAAATTCAAGGGAAATGACGTCTTCAGTATGCTTGAACGTAACGGATTTTGTTTCTGTAATGCTCCTGGAAAGGAGGACCCTGCCATTGATCGTGTCTCCTGCTTTAACCTCCCTGTTAAATAGCTGAAGTTCCGTTAAAACAACGGGAAACGTGCTTTTATTAAAGTGAATGTTAGCGGGATCTATGATGTTAAAACCATTTGCCCCTCCAAAAACCAGTTCCCCTTTCCCGGTTTTGAGTTCGGCATTCTCATTGAATGCTTTCCCCTGCAACCCGTCGGCTTCGTCAAAATTTTTAAACCTGAAGTTCAGGCTGTCGGTTCCGGCCTTTCTGCTGATTGTGAGCCGTGAGATCCCGTTGGTGGTGCTTATCCACAGATCTCCGTTTTCTGCTTCGAGGATGCCCAGCACGGTATTATCCGACAAGCCGTCTTCTTTCCTGAAAACCCGGAAGCTGTTACGCTGTTTATCCATCAAGTTCAGCCCTTCGCGTGTTCCGGCCCAAACCAGGCCCCGGCTGTCTTCCATGATGGTGACGACGTTATTGTTACTGAGGCTGCCCGGCTCGCCGGCCTGGTGCAGGTAGCGGCTGAATTTGCCGGAGGCCTGGTCCAGTACGTTGATTCCATGCGAAGTGCCCACCCAAAGATTTCCTTCCGCATCTTCTGTAAGGTCTGCAATGTAGTTGGAAGTAACCGAGTTGGGGTCTTCACTTTTATAATGAGAAAATATATTGCTTTCCCGGTCAAACAGATTAAGCCCTCCGTTGAGGGTGCCAATCCATAAATTATGGCGGGAATCTTCGATGATCTCCCAAACGCGGTTGTCGGAAAGGCTTTCCGGCCTTTCAGGATCGTGCTTGTAGTGGATGAACTTGTCTCCGTCATAACAATTCAACCCGCCGTAATAGGTGCCTATCCAAAGTTTTCCCTGGTGGTCCAGGCAAAGGCATACTATTACATCATTGCTTAAACTGCCAGGATCGGAAGGGTCATGCAGGAATTGCCGGAAGCTATTCTTCTCGCGGTCGAAATAGAGAAGGCCTCCGCCGTTGGTCCCGATCCACAGGTTGCCCTTTTCATCTTCCACGAAAGCATTTATATCGTTAAAGGGTAAGCTTTCCGGGTTCGATCGCTGGTGCTGGTAATGCGGGAATTTGACAATGCTTTCATGGTAATAGTTGACGCCCTTTTTATACGTACCCGCCCAGATGATCCCCTCGTCGTCCTTGTATAAGCTGTAAATACTGTTTTGGCTGAGGCTTTTTTTATCGTCTTCGTTATAAAGAATTTGCCTGACGGAGAATGTGCGTTTATCTATCAGGTTAATGCCACCGTGGTCGGTGCCGATCCAGATCAGCCCCCTGCTGTCCTGAACTATTCCGGTGATAATGTCATTATTCAGCCTTGCCCGGCCGGAGGACCTGCTGAAATGGCTGAGTACCTTTTGCGTGGTATTAAAATAATAGATCCCTCCGGCGGTACTGCGGAAATAGATCCAGAGATCGTTTTCAGCATCAATGAACAAGTCAGGGCCTGAAATTTCTCCGGTATGCTCTCCGGCTACACCAGCCAGGCTGTTATTCCGGTAGATGACGCCGAAGCTTTTCCCGTCAAGCAACTCCAGCATCCCGTCTGCGTGAAATATCCAAAAATTACCTTCGTTGTCTTCCTCGATCGCGGCAATGCTGGAAGAGCTTAAACTGCTTTTATCCCCTTTCCCGGGATGCAACGAGGTGGTGGCGCCGCTTGCCGGAGAATACCGGTACAGGCCTGAAGTGGAATATGCGAACCAGTAGTTTCCCCGGCTGTCTTCCATCATATCTGTAATATGCGCATCCGGGAGGGATAATTTTTTTAATGCTGGCCCGATATCCCGCGTAAATGACCCGGTTTCGGGATGGTAAATATTGATACCGTCGAGGGTTTCTACCCAAATATCCCCCAAAGGGCCTTCAAACAAATTGCTTATGTAATTATCGCTGATGGATGAGGAGTCGCGAAGGTCGTGCTTAAATGTCCGGATAGTATAACCGTCGTACCGGTTGAGCCCCGACATCGTCCCGAACCACATAAAGCCTTTTTTATCCTTTAAAATGCAATTGACCTGATTATGGGATAATCCGTTGCTTATGTCAAGGTGCGCAAACTGATACTGGATCTCCTGCGATACCGCCCGCAGGCAGGAGAAGCTGAGAAAGAATATCAGTATGTATACGTATCGCATATGGTAACCGAAAAATAACCAAAAAATACCAGTGTTTTAACATTTTATACGGTAAACGGAAACATTTCGATACCCTGGCTTCCTGTGCGCCTTCTTAATTTTACTTCTGCGGGGCCGCCTGTCGCCGCGTGCAGCTAATTTTCCGCTGCGAGCTGACAGGCAGGGTTTCGGAAACCTGAACTTATACGTAGGATCTAAACCAAATAATTATGAGGAAGTTCATGGCCATACTGCTGGCTATTGTGGTAATGTCCCAGGGTAAGGTTTTTCCCCAGGACGGCGGTCCCGGCGAACATGCAGTCAGCGGAAAAGTAACCGCCGCCGCTGACGGAAGCCCCATGCCGGGAGTAAGTGTGCTTTTAAAGGGAACCATTAACGGAATTTCGACAGACCTTGAAGGGAATTATACTATTTCAGCCGCCCCCAACGATGTGCTTGTATTCTCATTTCTTGGATATGAGTCACAGGAAGTGATAGTCGGCAGCCAGCGCACTATCGATGTTTCCCTTACTGAAGATGTCGCGAACCTGGATGAAGTGGTGGTAGTGGGTTACGGGCAGATGAAAAGGGCCGATATCAGCGGAGCCCAGGTTTCTGTTACCGCTGAAGATATCGGCAAAACCTTAAACACGACCATTGGCCAGGCCTTGCAGGGCCGTGCTGCCGGAGTTTATGTGACCCAGAACAGCGGACAGCCCGGAGGCGGTATATCGGTCAACATAAGGGGCATCAATTCTATTAACGGCAGTAATGAACCCCTGTATGTAATAGATGGCGTGCAGATCGCTCCGGGGACGGTTGCTTACGGCGCCACCAGTTCCATGAACCCCTGGCCGGGCTGAACCCAACCGATATCGCGTCCATGGAGGTCCTTCAGGGGCCTTCCGCAACCGCCATTTATGGCTCGCGGGGCACGAATGGCGTCGTGCTGATCACCACCAAAAGAGGAGAGGCCGGACAGATGAAGATCAATTATAATTTCCTGTATAGTGTGCAGGATGAGCCGGAAATGCTGTCGGTAATGAGCCTGCGGCAATACGCGCAAATGGTGAATGAATACCATGCCATAGCAGGAGGGGATTCCCCCGGGGCTTTTCTGGATCCTTCTGTACTCGGCGAAGGCACAAACTGGCAGGACGCTCTTTTTAAAACATCTCCCCTGCAAAAACACCAGCTCAGCCTGAGCGGAGGAAGCGAACGCACTACCTTTTACCTTTCAGGAGAATATTTCGACCAGGAAGGCGTAGCTATCGGCTCCTCTTTTAAACGGTATTCGCTGAGGCTGAACGTGGACAATCAAACCCGCGACTGGCTGAAATTAAGCGCTAACCTTTCCCTGAATCAAACGGATGATCAACTTGGGACCTCCCAGGAAAATGTCATCAACAATGCGATTAATATTGCGCCCAATGTGCCGGTCAGAAATCCTGACGGGAGCTGGGGAGGGCCCGATGCCGCGAACGGCAGCAGCGAACAGTTTACTCCGCTCAATCCGGTTGCAGTTGCCAGCTTCATCCGGAATGATCTTAACCGGAGAGGCGCAATGGGAGGCATCAGCGCGGATATTAGTATTCTCAAAGGCTTAACCTTCCGTACTTCCCTGAACGGTGAAGTGCGGTATAGCAATTCCAGCTATTTCATACCTACCTACCAGCTCGGTGACCGGCCAAATGAGGTAGCAAGCCTGGCAGTGAACAGAGGAACCAATATTTACTGGAACCTGAACCAGCTGGCGCAGTACAACACAAGTATCGGGAAACATGAAATTGGTATAATGGCAAGTCATGAATCCCAGGAATCCAGCTGGGAAAACTTATCCGGATCAAGAACGGGCTTTGTTACCAATGAGATCCCCGACCTGAATATCGGCAGCCCGGACGGAGCCATAAATGGCGGTGGCCGGGGCGATTGGGCCATGGAATCTTATCTGGGCCGGCTGAATTACAGTTATGATGGCAGGTATATTCTCCAGGCAGCCATCCGGGCTGACGGTTCATCGAATTTCGGGCCGGAAAACCGATGGGGCGTTTTCCCTTCTGTGTCGGCTGCCTGGAGGATTTCTCAGGAATCATTTATGCAGGATGTCACGTATATCGAGGAATTGAAATTACGTCTTGAAACCGGGCTCACCGGCAACCAGGGAAGCGAGGGAGTGTTTTCTCCTCTGAATTCCGTGGCTACTCCCTGGGGAGCCGGCTTTCTTGCCGGGCGCTACGGGAACCAGGAGTTGAAATGGGAGGAAACCCAAACCTATAATATTGGATTTAACCTCAGTATCCTGGAAAACCGTGTGCAGCTGGAAGGAGATTTTTATATCAAGAAGACGGATAACCTGTTGATGCCTAATCCTCTTCCCGATTATATGGGCACCGCGGGACAGGGTTCTATTGCTCCTCCTATCGTCAATGTGGGCTCCCTGGAAAACAGGGGATACGGGTTTACCCTGAACACCATTAATATAGACCGGAAGGGTTTTCAGTGGAACAGTAATTTCAATATATCTGGATTCAGGCCCAAACTAACTAAACTGTATTCGGAAACAGCTTTCCTGCAGCGTTCCGCCTGGTACCTTAATAACTGGACACAGCGTTCGGATATAGGGAAGGCGCCCTGGCTGTTCTATGGCTATGTCTATGACGGCTTGTTTCAATCATTGGAGGAGATCGAAGCAAGCGCCCTGCCTACCGATAATACTGGTGCGGAGCTGGCTGCAAACCCGAACTCGGTATGGGTAGGGGATATCCGGTACAAGGATCTGAACGATGACGGCGTAATTGATGAGCGGGATCAAACCTTTATTGGAAACCCCTGGCCGGACTTCTCATTTGGGTTCAGCAATTCATTCAGTTATAAAGGCTTCGACCTGAGCATCCTCCTTACCGGAACCTATGGCAATGATGTTTTCAATTACCTGCGTTTTGTAAACACCAATCCGAACAATATCAATCTTGGCAGGAATCTCCTGGAAGAAACCTTTGCTTACGCCAGGATTGGCACAGGCGACAACGGGGCTCCCCGCCTGCTGAACCCGGAAACTTCGGTACCCAGGGTGTCGGGTTCGGATGTTAATGGCAACGGAGCCAGGTTTACCGATAAGTTCGTGGAAGACGGATCGTATATAAGGATCAAGAATATTCAGCTAGGCTATAATTTGCCTGAGTCTTTTTTAGGGCGGCAGCCTGTAATACAGGCCGCCCGGCTTTCAGTGGGCGTACAGAACCTGGCCACTTTTACCCGGTACAAGGGGTATGATCCTGAAATAGGGTCTTTTGTGGGCAGGGATGTGGCTGCGGATACGCAGCCAACCGGACTCGATTACGGCCGTTATCCTTCGACCCCCATCTACACTTTCAGCGTTGGACTCGATTTTTAATCCTCTCTAAACGACAACAAGATGAGAAAAGCTAATCATATATATTACCTTGCCGGCCTCGCAGCCGGTATTCTTACAGGCTGTTCTTCAGAATTTCTGGACCGTCCGCCACAGTCCCAGATCGTGGATGCCAATTTTTACCAAACAGCTGAACAAGTGCTGGCAGGCACGGCGCCCTTGTACAACCTCGTATGGTTTGATTATAACGACAAGGCTTCCCATGGAATAGGCGATGCCAGGGGGGTATTCTTACTTCCGGCTCCTATCAGCTGGAAAATATCCAGATGAACACTACCGGACTGACCGCCGAGAACGGAGCGTCCTGGAGGTCCTTTTATAATATAGTAGGGCAATCCAATACGCTGATAAAGAATATAGAACAGTTCGCCGGCGAAAATGTGCCGGCAAACATAAAACAGTATGCTATTGCCGAGGCGCGTTTTATGAGAGGCCTTGCCTATTCCTACCTGGTGCAGAACTGGGGCCCTGTGCCGGTTATCGAAGATAACTCAACCTTGCTGCAGGATACCAGCATTGCCAGGAATACCATACCAAGCGTCTGGGAATTTATTATGCGGGACCTGCGTTTTGCCGTTCAGCATATGCCGGAGACGGCGCCGCAGGAGGGGCGTTTAACGAAATGGGCGGCTGAAGGCATGCTGGCTAAAATGTTCCTGGCCCGATCCGGCGTGGGGCAGAGCGGCAGCCGGAACCAGGCGGACCTGGACAGCGCCGCCTGGTATGCAAAGCATGTGATCGATAACAGCGGGGCCAGCCTCCTGCCGGAATACCGCGACCTCTTCCTGATGGAGAACAATAACAATCCCGAAAGCCTGTTCGCTCTGCAATGGGTCTATAACGGCGGCTGGGGGACGAATAACAGCGTGCAGGCTTACCTGGCCTATGGCTCCGAAATAACTGGTTTCGGAGATGGCTGGGGAGGAGATATCGGCGCTTCCCTTTATATATTGGAAAAATACGAAGAAGCGGATAAACGAAGGAAGGCTACCTTTATGCTGCCGGCTTCTCATTATTCTTATATCACCCAGGTGCCCTCCGGGGGAGAGCCCCAGGAACTGCGGGTGCCGGTGAACAGCACCGATGAGGAAAGCCGGCGTTATAATTCCCGGGTCTGGGTAAAGAAGTATGTGGTTGGACGGCCGGAGGATAACGACGGCAAGGTGCAGCAGCAGCGTACCGAGATCAATACCTATATGCTGCGCCTGGCCGATGTTTACCTTATCTATGCGGAAGCGGTCTTAGGCAATAACGCTTCTACTTCCGATGGAGAGGCCTTACAATACTATAACGCGGTTCGGACCAGGGCCGGCCTGGATCCCAAAACCTCCGTCACCTGGGAAGATATTTTTAACGAGCGGTTGCTTGAATTTGCCATGGAAGGGCAAGCCTGGTATGAGTTCACCCGGCTGCACTATTATGATCCCCAGAAGGCCTATACTATTTTAAGCGGGCAGGACCGCGGGTTTTTCCGGATCTACCCCGATCAGATCCCGGATCCCAATTCCTGGGAGATTGAAATAGACGAAGGTTCGGCGCAGCCCAGGACCTATGTAGTGAATGCCGGTAATTTTTACCTTCCGCTTCCGGCCACAGAACTGTCAAGGGCGCCGAATCTGCGAAAGCCGCCGGTGCCTTATGATTTCGGGGAGTAAGAATCAGGTACTAATAAATTCAACAAGACAGGAATATCATGAAAAGATATATTTTAACATTCATTACCGCCTTGTTTATACTGGTTTCCTGTGAAAAGGAAGAAGAACCGATCAGTCAGGGCGTGCCCTTTATCGAACGGGTCAGGCTGAGCGATCCGGCCACCGCCGACAGTTCCCTGAGCAGCGCCACGCTCGGAAGCACCCTGGTGATCGTGGGCAACAATCTCGGAAGCGTGGAAGCGGTTTTCATCAACAATTACCGGGTGGGGGTTAATGCCGCCTACGCTACCAATAATCATTTGATAGTCAGTGTATCGGATAGCGTTCCTACCGTAGCGACAGATCCTGATGTGCCGAATGTGATCAAAGTGGTCAATCCTTTCGGGGAAGCGGTTTACCAGTTCCAGGTATTGCCGCCCGCTCCTGTCGTGGAACAGATCAGTAATCAATACGCAGGAGCAGGAGAACCCATCACCTTGTATGGCAAATATTTTTATTTCGTGGACTCGGTATTGTTCCCGGGTGATGTATATCTTACCGGGGACTTTGCCAGCGGCTCCGGCGGGGCCACGCTTACGGTTACCATTCCTCCCGGTTTTGACCCCTCCGGAGGCGGGGACCTCATTGTCAGTACGAAAAGCGGGAATTCACAGGCAAACCGGGCAACCCGGTTTTACGACGGGGACGGGATGGTGGCGGATTTTGATACCGATGGTGCCTTGGTATGGCCGGATAACTGGGGCTGGGGTATTCCAAATGCCAATATCACCAGTACCGCACCGGGGATCCAGCCAATTGACGGAAGCTTCGGCCTCATAAATATGACACTTCCGCCCGACTGGGGCTGGGCTAATGAAAAAGTCATTAACCTGGTAAATTGGGGAGGGGAGCAGATATATCCCACAGTTCCTCCGGAAAAGTATGATCCGGGAGTTCCGATCGCTGATTTTGATATCCGCATGGAGGTGGCGGTTTCTGCCGCTGCTTCCCTGGCGGGAATTGAATTGCAGGTAATGTACCAGAACGAAAACAATACAGAGTTATCGGCAAACGTTTCCTTAACGGATTTTGTACGAAGTACGGACGGAAAATGGTATACCGTTTCAGTTCCCCTGAATACTTTGACCAATGCTAATTCCCGGATGTCAACTTATGATGATCTGCTGAAGGGAAATGCGGATGGGCAGCATCATTTAAGAGTAGTCCTTGTTAACCCGACGCCGGCTCCGGTTCCTGTGGTATTTGCCGTCGACAATATAAGGGTCGTCAATGCGGAGGCCGATTAATCCATAAATAACTATATTACAAAATGAACCGGTATGAAACGGCAGGATGGTATAACTGTTCAATCCTGATCGCTTTTCTTTCAGGGCTTACCGCATTCCCGGTGTCGGCTCAGCGGCTGGCCGGGGAAATACGTCTTAACCAAACGGGTTTTTACCCGCAGGCGGCTAAAATAGCGGTTGTAGTGGAAGCGGAAGCGCCCGGCCGGGCCGTTGGTGCAACCAGGGCTGGCCAGACAACCAGGGCTGGCCAGACAACCAGGGCTGGCAGTACAATCAGCGCCGGCGAAGCGGACAGGTTTTATATCACCGGGCCAGACCTCCGGGACACGGTTTATACGGGTTTGCTAGATACCTCACGCAGTTCGGCCAATTCGGCGGGAAGCACCCGTATTGCCGATTTTTCTTCACTAAAAAAAGAGGGAATCTTTGTGCTGTGCATTCCGGGTCTGGGAAAATCTTATCCTTTTGAGATCCGGGGAGAAGTTCACCGGGAGATTGCAAAAGCTTCGCTGAAAGGTTTTTATTTTCAGCGGACGGCTACTACGCTCCTTCCTGAACACGCCGGCAAGTGGGCCCGGGCGGGCGGGCATCCCGATACTGCCGTACTGATACATGGGGCCTCAGCGTCTTCGCAGCGCCCGGAAGGTTTGGTAATCTCCGCGCCGGGGGGTTGGTATGATGCAGGAGATTATAATAAATACATGGTTAACTCCGGAATTACCGTGGGTACCTTGCTCTCTCTTTATGAAGATTTTCCGGAATATTTCATAAAACAAAATCTTGATATTCCCGAAAGCGCAAATAGCATTCCCGACCTGCTCGATGAAGTTCTATGGAATCTTCGCTGGATGCTGAGTATGCAGGATCCCCACGATGGCGGGGTATATCATAAGCTGACTGCAGCGGATTTTGAAGGTATGGTCATGCCCGAAACCGCTGTTTCCAAAAGATACGTGGTACAGAAAAGCACGGCAGCATCCCTTGATTTCTCGGCGGTGATGGCCCAGGCGGCCCGCATATTCAGCGATATGGAGCAAGAGTTGCCCGGTCTTTCTGACTCCTGCCTTAATGCCGCTGTAAAGGCCTGGGAATGGGCGCTGGAAAACCCGGACAGCATTTATAACCAGGAAGAAATGAACCGGAAGTATGATCCTGACGTGCATACCGGAGCATATGGCGACCGTTATCCGGAAGATGAATTTATCTGGGCCGCGGCTGAACTGTTCATTAGCACGGGGGAGGAAAAGTATTATACCATTATAGAGATGTTTCCGGATGACGAGCTGCCGCTTCCCAGCTGGAGTCAGGTACGCCTCCTAGGGTACTACTCACTGCTGCGCTGGGAAAAAAAGTTATCGCCGGTGGTAAAGAAGGATATTACGAAATTAAAGAATCGCCTGACGCGGCTGGCCGGCAAATGGATTGCCCAGGCGGCCGCCCAGCCTTATGGTACCGTAATGGGATGTTCAGCAGACGATTTTGCCTGGGGGAGTAACGCTGTGGCAGCTAACCAGGGCATTTTACTGATCCAGGCATATCGCGCAGACCCTGACAAGAAATACCTGGAGTACGCACTTGCTAACCTGGATTATTTGCTGGGCAGGAATGCTACCGGCTACTCCTTTCTCACAGGATTCGGAGATAAAACGCCCATGCATCCTCATCATCGTCCTTCTGTCGCGGATGGTGTACCAGAGCCCGTTCCGGGACTGCTGGCAGGAGGGCCGAATGCGGGAATGCAGGATGGTTGTGATTATCCTTCAACCCTCCCCGGCCAGGCATATATTGATAGTGACTGTTCCTATGCTTCCAACGAAATAGCCATTAACTGGAATGCGCCTTTCGTTTACCTGGTTTCCGCCCTGGAGGCTATACTTCCCCTGGAGGAAGGCAAATCCTTCTGAAGCCGGGTGCTTTCTTCAGGACTTACGCTCTTTTACAAGAGAAGAGGCCTGGCCGTTACGAAGCAAGTGGTCGGGATTGGGTATAAAATGGAGGAAAGACTGCTGGCTGCGGGCGTATCGCTGCCGGTCCAGTACGTAATAAAAAGCACCTTTCCTGGAGCCGCTCTTGTCCTTTTCGTTTTGTTTAATGAGTAAACCGGTGGATAACAGCTTGCGGCTGAAATTCCGCTTATCAAAGGTAGTATCATAAATCCCCTCATAAAGGTGCATCAGCTGGGGGATGGTAAATTTTTCCGGCAGCAGTTCAAATAAGAGAGGATGAAGCGTGGCTTTGTACTGAACCCTTTTGCGCGCCACATCCACCATTTGCCGGTGATCAAATATCAGTTCGGGGATATCGTTAAGGTGAAACCATTCGGCATGATACTCGTCACTTAGCTGCTGCTGGTATTTATTAATGTCGATAAGCGCGAAATAGGTTACGCTTACCGTTCTTTCAACCGGGTCCCGGTCCGGCACGCTGAATGTATGAAGCTGTTCCAGGTAAACTCCTTCCAGCCCGGTCAATTGCCGCAGGATCCTGTTAGCCGCTTCATCCGCGCTTTCTTCTTTCCTTACAAAACCTCCCATAAGGCTCCATTTGCCCAGGGCCGGTTTGAACCCGCGTTGTATAAGCAGCAATTTAATGTCCCTGCCGTCAAATCCAAAAATAATGCAGTCTGCTGCCAGCAGCAGCCTTTGTTGTCCGGAATACCTTAGCATGATACAACTGAATTAATAAACACGAATATAAAGTTTTTGAACAAACCCTATAATGATTATATTTCCCTTTCAGATTGGCAATCAGGCATGAAACTCAGATTAAAATTAATGATCATTCTCACTTTTTTTTCCGGTGCAGCCGGGGCGCAGGACGTGCAGCTGGTACTGGATGCAAAAGCAACATTGGGCGAAGGGGCATTATGGCACCCGGTCGAACAAAAACTATATTGGGTAGATATCGAAGGGAAGCAGCTTCATATCTATGATCCTTCAACGGGCGAAGACCGCCGGCTGCCGACTCCGGGAAAGATAGGGACAGTAGTCCCGGTCCGTACGGGAGAAGCCCTGGTGGCATTGCAGGATGGTATATACAAGATGAATACCAGCACTGGCGAAATGGATTTCCTGGTAAATGCGGAAAAAGACTCCGCTATCAGGTATAACGATGGTAAATGCGATCCCGCCGGTCGCTTTTGGGTGGGCACGATGGCCGGGCACGAAGAGGCGGCCCTTTACCGGGTAGACCCCGATGGCCGGATTCACTTGCTGCTTGACAGCGTTACCTGCTCGAACGGCATCGTATGGTCGGCCGATAAAAAAACAATGTATTATGTGGATACGCCAACCATGACTGTAATGGCCTTCGGCTACGATAATGCTACGGGGAATATCAGCCATCCGCGGGTGGCCGTAAAAGTTCCTCCCGGAATGGGCGCTCCTGACGGAATGACTATTGATGAAGACGGAAAATTATGGATCGCCCACTGGGGCGGGAGTTGTGTCGCCAGGTGGGATCCGCTGACAGGGGAACTGCTGCAAAAGATAAGCGTGCCGGGGCCGCATACTACCTCCTGTGCATTCGGAGGTGAAAACCTGGACATTTTGTATATTACAACGGCCCGCGACGGCCTTAGCGAGGAACAGCTGCGGGATTACCCGCTCAGCGGAGGGCTGTTTGCCGTGAAGCCCGGTGTGCGCGGCGTTCCCGCCGAATTCTTCGGGGAGAAATAACTTGTGCTGCCCTATTTAAAAATTTTAAAATATTTTCTGTAGGCAGGATACCACAGGATAGTTGTCGTTTCTCTACACAGTATATTTGTTGAAATGAACGACAAATAGTTTAAAAGACTTCTTGCAAACTTTTTTCTCATAAGTTAGGTTTTGGTTACATACAAACAAAGGCTGTTCTCCCGAACAGCCTTGTTTGTTTTAAGGCCTTTCCAGCGGGTTTTATTTGAGGTGCGGGAATATCTTTTTCCTGTACTTTTCCGGCGGCAGGCCGGTCTTTTCCTTGAATAACTTTGAAAAGTAAAAACTGGAATCAAAGTTGAGGTTATAAGCGATTTCCTTCACAGATTTAGACGGGTCGGAGAGCAGCATCTTCGCTTTTTCGATCTTCAGCTGAATAAGGTACTGCCCGGGCGCAATGCCGGTGTACGCCTTGAACGTTTTTCTGAACCAGGAATAACTCAGTCCCAGTTCGCTGGCTATTTTTTCGGGAGAAATTTGCTGTTCCACGTTCGCTCTGAAAAGTATACGGGCTTTATTGACCATATTTTCCACGATCGTTTGCTCATCTTCGAAATGATGCTCTCTTGAAATGGAATGGATCAACCCGAGCAGGTGAACCACCGCGCCGGAGATTAGCGGCTGGTAGCCGGATTTTTCCTGCTTTGTTTTCTCTATGATCTCGTCAAAAATACTTACCACCTGCTCATTGATCCCGATCTGCAGGCAGGGGGCCGTTGGTTCATGGAAACGGTTTTTTACGAGGTTATCCATGATGCCGCCGGTGAAGCCTACCCAGTATTCATCCCAACCGGTGCCGGCATCCGGTTTATAGCGATGCCATTCGTTAGGAAAAAGGAAGATAATAGCTCCTTCCTTAATATTTGTCATAGGACAGCTTTCCGATTCGAAGACTCCGCCTCCGCGAGGAATGTAAATCAACTGGTATTCCTGCAGGACACGGCCATTTTTCCAGTCAAAATAATGATGGGCGGGATGGCCCGCGTGGGGATAAGTGTCCGAGAGATCAATTCGCCCGCAGCCCGCAGCCGTGACACATAATCCCCATTTTACAGCATCCCGGTTTACCGGAAGATATTTATAATAATTGATCATGGCTCTCTGACCCCCCTAAAATAGGCAAATTATGTGAGGGTTCGCTGCTGTCTTGAAAACACAAGTGTGTGGCTATTCCCGCTCAGGAGCTGGTAAACAGCAATTCTTCGGCCGGGATATCAAGGATCCTCGCCATCAGTAACAGCCGGTCGACAGAAGGTGTTGTTTCATTCAGTTCCAGCCTGCTGTACGCTTCCTGGGAAATGCCCATTTTGCCTGCCATGAATTCCTGCGAGTAACGCCTCTCTTCTCTCGTTAGACGAATACGGCGCATTATGGCCCTGCTTGAGTTATAATCTTCGTTTTTCATGGTGATGAAATTTGATAATGCAATATCGGAACTTTCAGATATAGCTCAAAGCTATATTTTAAAACCTCAGGGTTTAAGAAAGTTCTTGCGGATACTTTATAAATGCCTTACCTTTATTCAACAAAGTTTACCGGTTGACAAAACAGGGAGAGCCGAAAACCTTTAACAGAGTAGGCGCAATTTTAAATAACAAACAACTATGAAAAACACAAGTATTGAGAACACCGTACTGGTCAGCCTCAGCGAGGATGAGCTGCGGGCAGTAAATGGAGGACTGGTATTTTGGACAGCAGTCGCTGCTGGAGTGTGCATTTCAGCAATTACAGAAATTATTTCTGATTGGGATAATTTCAAAGCAGGACTGTCGGGACGTTGTGAAGGTTAAATGAATTTAATAAGACAGGCCTTATGGAAAGTTTAATCAACTGTGAAGGATTGGAACTTATCGAAGAAGCGGAAGCGATGGATATAGCCGGTGGAAGGGGGTTCGCGTATGATGTCGGACGGGTATTCAGGTTTATAGGAATTGCCGCTGTTTACGGTGTACCTTCAGCATTGACCGACGCTGCCAGTACAAGCTGGTCATGTAATTGTTAATCATGATAAACCCAAAATGAAGATCATTGAAAAAAATGAATGGCGTTTTTTAGTAATTATACTGATCTCTTTTCTGACGTTCTATGTCATTTTTAAGAACTGGGATTTTATCTGGTATTGATGCATGCCCCGCCTTGGGAACCTTTCATTTGGGCCTCATGGCAGGGTATCGGGAAGAAGCCAGAAGGTAATGTGTATGGAATTCTCTAAATATAATAACAAGATGATTAGCAAGAAGAAATCTGAAAATCTGCTTCTGTTCGGGGCATGTTTCATTCCGTTGATCTTGTTGGCGATCTATCATCTGGGTCGTTTAGTAGGAAGTTTCATGTACCATTTTCCCTAAGGGGACGCGGACAAGCGGATCGGAAAATTTAGCTAATCACTAAACCTGGGAGGGCGGGCAGGGAACTTCCTGCCCTCTCTTTTTCAAATATCTACTTATGAAAAACAAAACTATCTTACCTGTTGAGCTGGTTGAGCTTACCTATGAGCATTATTTCGGCCGAATGGGTGCCCGGTCACAGTTCGTTTACCTCGCCGTACTCTTGTTCATCGCCCTTGTTTTTGCCGCCATGTTTGTTGTAAAAGCGGACGTCATTGTAAAAGGGAGCGGAATGCTTACCGCAGCCGATGAAAGAAGCTGGATAAAGACTCCTGTTTCAGGTAGAGTGGCGGTTGTATTCGCAAAGGAAAACCAACCCGTTAAAAAGGGGCAGGTGCTTTTTACGATGGAATCAGCTATTCTGGAAGAGGAGTTTTCCTACCTGCGGGAAAGGAAAAGAAAGCTTATCCGGCAGGAGGGTGATCTCCGGCAATTACTAACTATTTGCCGTGAAAAGAGCCTTGAACTCCCGGTATCGCTCGCTTCCCCACTGTACATACAACAATTCGGACTTTTAAAGCAGGAGGTGCGCCGCGCAGCCAATCAGTTGCAAAATGCGGCCGCTGTTTTCAAACGTAACGAATACCTGTTTAAAAGCCAGGTCCTCGCCGCGGCTGAATTTGACAAATACCGCTATGCTTTGGAGGCAGCCCGTAGCGGGCTGCAGCTGGTTTATGAAGAGCAGGGCGGCCGGTGGCAGGCTGCGTTGAACGAACTGAACAGCGAAATGAGGGAATTAGTTTTAAGGGAAAATAAACTCAATAAAGAAAAGGAGTATTATACGATAAGGGCGCCGGCGGGCGGTATTGTGCAGCAGTTACAAGGTGTTCAGGAGGGTAGCTTCTTCAGCCAGGGGGAACAGGTGGCGCAGCTTTCTCCTGATTCGGGGCTGCTTGCCAGAATATTGATCCCTCCCGCGGATATCGGCCTTTTAGAGGAGGGAATGCCGGTCCGGTTACAGGTTGACGCATTTAACTATCAGCAATGGGGAATGATTACAGGAACTGTGTCAGACATTTCTGAAGATGTTTTGCTGACACAGGATCGCCGTCCCTTTTTCGAAGTAAAATGCAAATTGAAAAAAACTGCATTGATGCTGTCGAACGGCTACCCGGGCAAACTGAAAAGAGGAATGACGCTTCAGGCAAGATTCCTTGTGACAGAAAGAACTCTTTTTCAATTATTACACGATAACGTAGATGACTGGTTGGATCCATATGCGCAAAATAAAGGTTAAGCAGCACGATATTACGGATTGCGCCGCTGCCTGTCTTGCTTCCGTTGCGGCCAGTTATAAATTGAACCTGCCCCTGGCACGTATCCGCCAGTATGCATCTACGGACTCAAAGGGCACGAATGTGCTGGGATTAATTCAAGCGGCTGAACGGCTGGGTTTCTCTGCCAGAGGAGTGAAAGGGCCCTTTGAAAGCCTGGACAAAATTCCACTTCCCGCTATTGCCCACGTAGTCGTGAAAGGAACCTTGCATCATTTTGTTGTCGTAGTGAAGGTGTCCGCGCAGCATCTCAGGATTATGGACCCTGCCGACGGTGGCATTCACAAGATATCAGCGGAAAAGTTCAAAGAAATGTGGACGGGAGTGCTGGTACTGCTGCTGCCTGCGGAAAAATTTAAAGCCGGAAATGAAAAGGTTCCTGTACTAGGGCGCTTTTGGCACTTATTAAGGCCGCACCGGCCGGTACTGTTGCAGGTGCTGTTCGGAGCATTGGTTTATACGCTGCTCGGGCTTTCCACTTCTGTTTTTGTCCAGAAGATCGTGGATCATGTACTGCCGTCGGGTAATAGGAATCTGCTGAACCTGATGGGAGTGATCATGATCACCTTGCTGCTTTTACAGGTATTCATCAACCACATTAAGACGGTGATGACGCTTAAAAGCGGGCAGCAAATAGATGCAAGGCTGGTTCTGGGCTATTACAGGCATTTATTCAGGCTTCCGCAGCGATTTTTTGATACTATCAGCTCCGGTGAGATAATTTCCCGGATAAACGACGCTTTCCGGATCCGCCTCTTTATCAATGAGGCGCTGGTGACCTGCGCGGTCAATATTTTTATTCTCCTGTTCTCCTTTGGCCTGATGTTTACCTATTACTGGAAGCTGGCGCTGGTCATGCTTGTCGCGGTGCCGCTTTATGCTTTAATCTATCATGCGTCAAACAGGGCGAATAGAAAAACGCAGCGCCAGCTTATGGAGCGGAGTGCGGAGCTGGAAAGCCAATTGGTAGAATCCCTTCGTGCCGCCGGGACGATCAGGCGTTTCGGACTGCAGGACTTTGCGAATACCAAAATGGAGGGCCGATTTATCCGCTTACTGCGTACGGCTTACGTTTCCTCGCTGAACTCCCTGTGGGCAGGTAATTCTTCGGGATTTGTTTCTTCCCTGTTTACGATCGTATTGCTTTGGACAGGGGCGGGTTTTGTATTGCAAACCTGGATTACACCGGGAGAATTGCTTTCTTTCTATGCGCTTTTCGGGTACTTTACGGGGCCGGTTATCAGCCTGATCGGGATGAACCGCACCATACAGGACGCATTGATCGCCGCCGGAAGACTGTTCGAGATCATGGATCTGGACCAGGAAGAAAAAGGCCAGAAAATGGAACTGACCAGGGGAATGGCGGGTCCCATTTGCTTCAATAATATCAAATTCAGGTACGGCGCGCGGGCGAGCTTATTCAACGGCCTGAACCTTTGTATTCCCAGGGCAAAGATAACGGCTCTTGTTGGGGAAAGCGGTTCTGGAAAGAGTACGCTGTCGTCTTTGCTGCAGCGCGTTTATCCCCTTGAGTCTGGAAATATTACCATTGGCGATGTGGATATCCATTATTTTGATGTGGAAAGCCTGAGGCGCCTGATAGGGGTAGTGCCTCAGCAGATCCATCTATTTTCGGGGACGGTGATAGAAAACATCGCGCTTGGGGAATTTGAACCGGATCTGCAAAAAGTACTTTCAATCTGCGGCAGACTGGGAATGATGGAGTTTATAGAAAAGCTCCCGCAGGGTTTGCATACGGAAATCGGCGAAAACGGCGCGACCCTTTCCGGCGGTCAATGCCAGCTTCTTGCGATTGCAAGGGCGGTGTACAGGGAGCCTGATGTACTCATCCTGGACGAAGCAACTTCTTCCCTCGATACTGCGTCTGAAAAATATATCCGGGATGCCATATTTTCTCTTCGCAAAGAAGGAAAGACAATTATCATGATCGCGCACCGGTTGAGTACGGTCTGCGGAGCGGACAGGATCATTGTTTTGGATAACGGTGAGATCAAAGAAACAGGTGTTCACCGGGAGCTTCTTCAGCAAAGAGGCAGCTATTATCGTATGTGGCAACTGCAAACTGCTGATATGGCGGAGGATTAAAGCACTAAAGACAAAATAGTATCATTTTATGCTTATTACTGCAAAGACATGGCCGTCTTAAAAGAGAATATTTGCTCCGCGGGACGGAATAAAGTACCGGGGATAACCTGATCCAATGAATTCAAGAACCTTTCAGACAATAGGCTGTTTGTCTTTTGTCATTTTGCTTTCAGGCTGCCTTAATAAAGAGAAAACAGAAGATGCGGGCCGGTTCATCGGGGAGAAATTCAGCGAACATGTTCGCTCAACGGACCCAAGGACTCCGGAGGAGGAGCGGCTTGGGTTTAAGCTGCCGCCGGGATTTGAAATAGAATTATATGCTTCCGAACCCGATATCGGAAAGCCGATGAA
Organism: Anseongella ginsenosidimutans; assembly: GCF_008033235.1. GTDB lineage: Bacteria > Bacteroidota > Bacteroidia > Sphingobacteriales > Sphingobacteriaceae > Anseongella > Anseongella ginsenosidimutans. The sequence continues at coordinate 632,711 of NZ_CP042432.1, read as the reverse complement.
TATTTCCTTTGATGCGAAGGGAAGAATGTGGGTAACGCAGTCTTTTGAATACCCCTTTCCCGCAGAAGGCCGGGGGAAAGACCGTATTACGATCCTGGAAGACACGGATGGCGACGGCCGGGCGGATAGGTTCACCCATTTCAGCGATACCATGAATATTCCCATAGGAATCCTGCCTCACGGGGACGGGGCTATCGCTTATAGTATCCCGAATGTTTACCGGTTCAGGGACAGCAACGGCGACGGCAACGCGGACAGGTCTGCTGTCGTACTTGGTCCCTTCGAGCATAAGGATACACATGGAATGGTAAATAATTTTACCTGGGGATTTGACGGCTGGATACACGCGGATCATGGTTTTACCAATAACTCTACTGTCGCGGGCTCGGACGGTGATTCTATTACTATGCAATCGGGGAATACATTCAGGTTCCGTCCTGACGGAAGCCGGGCGGAGCAAACTACTTACGGGAGGGTTAACCCTTTCGGGCTGGCTTTTGATGAACTTGGTTACTTGTATTCGGTGGACTGTCATTCATCCCCTATTTACCAATTGATCAGGGGCGGAGATTACCCTCATTTTGGCAAGAGGGAAGAAGGTATTGGCTTTGCGCCCGACACGAAACCCCACGGGGAAGAGTCTACCGCGCTTGCCGGCATGGCCTATTATTCTACTACGGCTTTTCCTGAGGAATTTCGGAAGAATCTCTTTATCGGGGATGTGGTTACCTGCCGCGTGCATCGATATTCTTTCGAATTTAACGGTTCCACACCGGTCGCAAAGGCAGAACAGGACCTGGTCATGAGCGAGGATCCCTGGTTCCGTCCCGTAGATGTGGAGCTGGGTCCGGACGGCGCCTTGTATATTGCTGATTTTTACAACCGGATTATCGGGCATTATGAAGTACCCCTGGATCACCCTGCCAGAGACAGGATCCGTGGAAGGATCTGGCGCATTACCTATAAAGGCAACAGCGAAGAAGTAGAAGATTGGACCAGGGCCGGCGTCAAAGAGTTGCTGGAAGGTTTTGGGCATAGCAATTTAAAGGTCCGGCTCAAGGTAGCAAACGAACTGGTTCAGCGGATAGGCAGGGAAGCTATTGAACCGCTTAAAAAAATGCTCGCCGGACAGGAGTTGGATGCGCAAAAGTACGTTCATGCCTTATGGGCGCTGTACCGCCTGGATGCCCTGGAAAGCCAGGCGGTTCAAAAGGCCGCTGCTCATGAAGACCCCCTGATCAGGATACACATCATGCGGATCCTTGCGGAAATGGTCGTACCGGCTCCGGAGTATTACAGATTGGTGATTGCTGCCCTGGAAGACGGGGATCCTCATGTGCAGCGGGCCGCGGTGGAAGTACTGGCGAATTACCCGCAAATAGCCTCGGTGGAACAATTACTTGCTTTCAGGAAGCATATTCCTGATCATGACACGCATCTTTTATATACTACCCGTTTGTGCCTGCGTAATCTTCTAAGAGAAGAAACGCTGACGAAGGAAGTAATTGCCCGGCAATGGGATGATTTACAGGCCTCAACCCTCGCCGACGTGATGACAGGTGTGAATCTTCCCCAGGCGGGAACTTTCGTATTTGCTTTCATGAAGGAGCATACGGTTCCCAATGAACAATTATCACGCTTACTGGAGCATGCGGCCAGGTTTATCCCGGAGGAAAAGCTCGCTGAGCTAACCGTTTCGTCACAACGGGCCTATGGTAAAGATCTGAATACTTCTTTCATGTCTTTCACAGCCATTCAGCGGGGCATGTCGCAGCGGGGGACGGATACGCACGCTCAGCTTATGGCATGGGGAGGAGAATTAACGAGGAATATATTGAATAAGTATTTTCCTGCCGCTGAAGCAGGTTCCGGCCCGGAGGCCTCCAGCCAGGACATTTCCCAACAGCGTTTCGCCGTTGAATTTGTGGGAAAAGCAAAGATGGCTTCCCTGGAAGACCGGTTGGAAAAGGCCCTGCAGCAGGAAACAGCTGATAGAAGCGTCAGAGTGAGCGCCGCAAGATCGCTTATGCAGCTTGATCCGGAAGAAAACGCCAGCCTGGCAGGGGCCATCCTTAAAAGTGATTCCGCTGACCTGGAATTGAGGAAACAGATGGCCATTGTACTGGGAGAGTTTCCTGGCGGAACTACCAGGGAAATATTGAATGCTGTCAATAATGCGCCCGCGGCGCTCCAGGTTGAAATAGTTAAATCTCTCGTAAACTCCCCCGGGGGCGTCGTACTCGTTTTCGAAAAAGTGAAAAAGGGCGAAATATTTCCCCGCACCCTGCTTGACCCGCAGGTAAAACAACAGCTCTCCGGGCTAAGCCCTGCGCTTCAAAAGGAATACGATTCACTTACCGCAAATATTCCGCCGGTGAGCGAAGAAAAGCAAGCCTTATTATGGGAACGGATGGCCAACTTCAACCAAACTCCCAGGAATGAGGATATGGTGAAAACCGGAAGGGAAGTTTTTGTTCAGAATTGCTCCGCCTGCCACCAGATAAACGGGGATGGTGGAATGATTGGGCCTCAGCTCACAGGCATCGGGAACTGGGGCGCCAATGCCCTGGCCGAAAAGATCCTGGATCCTAACCGGAATGTTTCCGAGTCGTTCAGGAATTATATCATAAAAACCAGGGACGGCAAGACGTTAACCGGCCTTTTCAGAAGGGAAGAAGGTGAAACGATTGTTTTTGCCGATGTCACCGGGAAGGAGTTCTCGGTAGCGAAGGCCGATATTGCCGAACAGGAGGCTTCTGAATTTACACTGATGCCAGGGAACTTTGGCGAAGTGCTTTCTCAGGATGATTTTAATAAATTGCTATCTTACCTGCTTAAACAGAAATAAACTTCATAAATGACTAAGTATTCTCCATTGCTGTTTGCCCTGCTTGCCTGCGGGCAGTACGTTCCGGACGCCGGGGCACAGGAAAAGCCGGCAGGCCCGGTTCGTTTCAATAAAATACAAATCGGCTCTGAAAGTTATGAGTCCGCCGGTGTGCTTGACGTGAACGGGGATAAGAAACCTGATATTGTGTCAGGAGCTTACTGGTATGAAGGCCCTGCCTTTACCACCAAACACTATATCGGGGCGGTAAAAGCCTACGGAGAATACTGGGATGATTTTTCCACGATTCCCATGGATGTGAACGGAGACGGCCGGATGGACTATGTAACCGGAAGCTGGTTCAGCAACAGTATTCGCTGGCATGAGAATCCAGGTAAGCAAGAGGAATGGAAACAACATATTATCGCCGAAACCGGCAACGTGGAGTGTACCATTGGATGGGACGTGGACGGAGACGGACATATTGAGATTGTTCCGAATACCCCGGGCCACCCGCTGAAGTTCTATAAGCTGCAGCGGGATGCGGGCGGAAAGTCCACTGGTGAATTCACGATAGTTGAAGTCGCGGATAACCAGGGGCACGGGCTTGGTTTCGGCGATATAAACGGGGACGGAAGGGGAGATTTTGTGATCAGCAACGGCTGGCTTGAAGCGCCGGCAGATCCGTTGAAAGGGAAGTGGAACCTGCATAATGAATTTGATTTCGGAGGTGCAAGCGTGCCCATCCTCCTGGTTGACGTGAATGAAGACGGCAAAACCGATATTATTGTCGGGCAGGGGCATGGTTACGGCCTTGACTGGTACGAGCAAAGCAACGGAGCAAACGGGAAAAGATCCTGGGTAAAACATTCGATTGATCCGTTTAACGCACAGTATCATACGATGCAATGGCTGGACCTGGACGGGGACGGAAAGGGGGAACTCGTAACCGGTAAACGTTACCGCGCACACAATGGTAACGACCCCGGAGCCAATGATCTGCTGGGACTTTATTATTTCAAATGGAATGGCGAATCTTTTTCCAAGCAAGTGATCAGTTACGGCCGGCTTGGAGAAGGAAAAGGCGCCGGACTGTATTTTGACACCGCCGACCTCCGCGGCACCGGCCGGCAGGACATTGTCGTGGCCGGAAAAGACGGTTTGTATGTGTTCTTTAACGAAGGCACCACGCCCTGAGCCATACTTTGCCGGCTTTCCCCGGGGGGAGCCGGCCCAGGAGGCATTGCTCATCCTGCATGGACAGTTAACAACGCGCTCAGGGGATGCCGGCAAATCTTAATGAAAGAAATACTTTTTCCGGAATACGGTAGGGCTAAGGCCCGATTTGGCCTTGAAGGCCCTGGAAAAATAATATACCGAATCAAAGCCCATCAGTAAGGCAATCTCTTCTATAGGAAGGTGCGTAGTTGAAAGAAGTTCCCGGGCTTTTTCCAGTCGTTTATGTAACTGGTAGTGCGCAGGGGACCAGCCGGTAACACTTTTAAAGCGCTTACGGAAAAGAGAATAACTGATGGCCAGCTCCTTTGCCAGGTGTTCCCCGTAAATGGCCTGCTCCAGGTTTTCGTCAATAAAGGTCCTGGCCCACCCGATCTTCTGCTCAATGGTCCGGGGGGCCACATTTTTGTCTATCCCGAGAATCAATCCCAGAACCTGAAGGGCCATGCCCGTGATGAGCTGCCGCTGGCCGGGTGAATTACTTTTAACGGATCCCAGGATGCTCAGGAAAAGGCTTTCGAGTTGGTTGTTTACCCCCGTATGGTACAATGCCTTGTCGTCCGGGATACATTGCTCCCGGATCCAATCTCCGAGAATCCTTCCCCTGAGGCCTATCCAGTATTCCTGCCATCCGTGCGCCGGATCAGGCTGGTACCGGTGCCAGACCTTTGGCAAAAGCATAAAGCAGGTGCCTTCACCGATAGCCGTCGCCGGCATGTTTTCTGATTCAAAAATACCTTTTCCGCGGGCGATGTAGACAATATAGAGCCCGTTCAGGATCCTTCCCCTGTTCCAGTTAAAAAGATATTCCCGGGGATGGTTGCCGACGGGATAGCTGGTCCCTTTTTCGATCGTCCCCTGGCCGGCTGTTACCAGGTAAAGCCCCCATTTCTTATCTGCCTCGCTTATCGAAAGGTATTTATGGTAATTCTGCATGCAGATAATGTGTTTTCTGCCAATAAATATAACGAAAAAGAATTTGGAGCGGCACCATATTTGCACATCTACAGCTGCCTGAAGCGACAAAGCACACCGCTGTGTCTCAGCAACGGGGGTCTTCAAATGAGCAAAACAATAATCGTGTCTAACCGCCTTCCTGTTAAAATACAGGTCAAGAATGGCGAAACAGTTTATAAACCTAGTGAAGGCGGACTGGCAACCGGTCTGAGTTCAGTCTATAAGGGCGAGGGAAATGTTTGGATAGGCTGGCCGGGGAAGATCGTGAAGGAGGAGAAGGCCCAGGAAAAGGTGAAGGCAGATCTGAAAGACCTTAACCTCTACCCCGTTTTCCTGACAAGGGAAGAGATAGACGATTATTACGAAGGTTTCTCCAATGAGATATTATGGCCTATATGTCACTATGTTCCGTCGTATGCAAAATTTAACCACCGCTACTGGGAAGCCTATAAGAAAGTGAACCGGAAGTTTGCAGACGGCGTCCTGAAGCTGGCGGAAAAGGGAGATACTGTCTGGATCAATGATTACCAGCTTATGCTGGTTCCTTTCCTGCTGCGTGAAAAGCTGCCTGATATCAGTGTCGGTTATTTCCAGCATATTCCCTTCCCTTCCTACGAAATATTCCGGCAGATTCCCTGGCGGGAATCCCTGCTGGAAGGAATTCTGGGCGCCGACCTGATCGGGTTTCACACGTATGACGATATCCGTCACTTTATCAGTTCTGTGACCAGGATCATGGGGGTCAATTCCACGGCAAACCATCTTATTGTGCATAATCGCCCGGTGATCGTCGACGCCTTCCCGATGGGCATTGATTATGAAAAATTCGTGGAAATATCTTCCCTTCCGAGGACCAGGAGCAATATAAAGAAGATTAAACAATCGGCAAGGGAGGCAAAGATCATTCTTTCCATTGACCGGCTTGATTACAGCAAGGGCATTCTTCAGCGGCTCCAGGCATTTGAACTCTTTCTGAAGAACCACAGGGAATACAAGGAAAAAGTTTCCCTGCTGATGGTCGTAGTTCCCTCAAGGGACGAGGTTCCGCAGTACAGGGAACTGAAAGAAGAGATTGACCGGGTAGTGAGCGATATTAATGCCAGGAACCAAACCCTGAGCTGGCAGCCGGTTTTTTATTTTTACCGCTCTTTTCCCGTCGAAATGCTTTCGGCTTTGTACCAGATGGCCGACGTGTGCCTGGTCACCCCTAAACGGGACGGCATGAACCTGGTAAGCAAGGAATATGTGGCCAGCCGCGTTGACGAAAAAGGCGTCCTTATTCTTAGTGAAATGGCGGGGGCGTCGAAGGAGTTATCAGAAGCCCTTATTATTAATCCCAATGATGTGCCCGGTTTATCCAATACCCTGTTGGAGGCCCTGGCAATGTCCCGGAATGAGCAGCAGGAACGGATGATCGCCATGCGGAAAACCGTTGAAAAGTTCAATATACACCATTGGGTAAAATTATTTATGCAACGGCTAAACGAAGTTAAAAGCATGCAGCGATCTTTAGCAACCAAACAATTAAGTACAAATACCGTCGAATCTATCATTAAAAAGTACAAGGCCGCCCAAAAGAGGATCATCTTCCTCGATTATGACGGCACCCTGGTTGGCTTCGACGTGAATCCCCTGATGGCACGCCCGGACAAGGAACTATTTGACCTGCTTAGTCAACTGCTGGAAGATGAACGAAACCGGCTGATCCTTATCAGCGGGAGAAAATATGAAACCCTTGATGAATGGTTCAGCCATCTGCCCCTGGACATGATCGCGGAACACGGGGCCTGGACCAAAAAGTATGAACAGCCCTGGCGAAGATATCACGGGCTTAATGATGCCTGGAAAAAAGAAATTATGCCCGTTATGGAAAATTATACTGACCGCACCCCCGGCGCCTTTATCGAAGAAAAGAGTTTTTCTCTGAGCTGGCATTACCGGAAAGTAGAGAACGGCCTGGGCGAACAGCGGGCGATGGAGTTGGAAGATAACCTAAAGTTTTTTGCCGAAGACAGGGAATTGCAGATCCTCCAGGGGGAAAAAGTGATCGAAGTTAAGAGCAACCTTATCAATAAGGGGAAAGCCGCGGCCTTCTGGCTGGAAGAGGACGATTATGATTTTACTATGGCCCTGGGTGATGATTATACGGATGAATATACCTTTCGCGTCCTGCCGGATGATGCCGTATCCGTGAAGGTCGGAAACAAGATGTCTGCGGCAAAGTATTCCGTGCCTACCTATAAAGATGCCCGTAAGATGCTGTTCCGCCTTTGCAGTAAATAACGTTTGGGCCTCCCCTTCCCGGTGAAGGACTAAAAGAAATTCGGCTGATCCAGCTTCCGCGCAATGCGATAGGCGGCGTTCATTAAGCCCACGTGGCTATAGGCCTGCGGGAAGTTTCCCCACTGGCTGCCGGTTTCATAATGCACATCCTCGCTGAATAGGCCCAGGTGATTGCTGTATTTCATCAGGTTCTCAAAGGATTTAATGGCCTCGTCAACCCGGCCTACACAGGCCAGCGCTTCCACATGCCAGAATGCGCTGATCAGGAAGGTGGATTCCGGCTTGCCGAAGTCGTCCATATGCTTGTACCGGAAAAACAGGCCGTTGGGCGCTTTCAAACTCTGCTCCAGGGCTGCCAGATGGTCCCTGGCTTTGGCGGAAGCGGGGTCCAGGTAGTGCATCATGATCAGCTGCAGGGTGCTGGCATCCAGGTGCTGGGTCCCGATAGCCTGCTGGTAAACTTTCCGGGCGGGATCATAACATTTTTCAATATTCGCCGCTGCCTGTTCTTTCAGCTTCAATGCGCGGTTCTTAAGATCTTCCTTCCCGATAAAACAGGCAATCTTATAAGCCGCTGATGCACCGGCCCAATGAAAGAGGTTGGTATAGCAATGTACCTGGCTCAGGTTCCGGAACTCCCACAGGCCCGCGTCCGCTTCGTTGACGATCCTTTCCATTTTAAGAAGCGTATTGCTGATCCAATCATATGAATTGGTCCGTTCAGAAAGCGCAAAGCGTTTATCCACATATAAAGGCAAAAGGGAAATAAGGACCTGGCCGTAGATATCATTTTGGATATGCTCGCTGGCCTGGTTCCCGATCCGGACCGGCTGGTTGCCCATGTACCCTTCCAGATCAAGGAATTTTTCGTCCAGCTTATCGCCGCCGGTTACCGTGTAAAGGGGTTGGTACCGCTCCACATGACGCACGGAAATATCCGCCATGTAATGGAAGTACCTTTCCATTTCTTCAAAATGCCCGATATGGTTAAAAGCGGTGAGTACATAAAAAGTATCCCTGAGCCAGCAATAGCGGTAGTCCCATGTTCTCCCGCTTTGGTCAAATTCCGGGAGGCTGGTCGTACTCGCAGCGATAATGGCGCCGGTATCTTCGTACTGGTGGATCTTCAATACCAGGGAAGAGCGGATCACCTCCTGCTGATGAAATTCAGCAATAGTGGTGTGTTTTACCCAGCGGCGCCAGTAAAGAACGGTCTTTCGCAGGAAATCCTCCGAGGTGCTTTCAAGAGGAGCCTCCAGGGGGCTTCCGTAGGTAAGTACCATGTACTTGGTTTCATTCAGCACGATGAACTGTTCTTCCAGGATGTAATTGATCGGAATATTAGTGGTAAGCCGTACGGTTTCCTCCATTCCGTGGTAGTCGATGTGGCTGCTTCCCCGGTTTGGTTTTAGTTCTTTCTGCCCGTATCCGGCCACCGGTTTGCAAATGGCCCGCACGCGGGGCGTCCCTTCCAGGGGTTCTATTTTCCTGATCAGCATCAGCGGCCTGAAATAGCGTTCGTATTGTCGGAAACGGGGAGCTATGTCCGTGATCCGGTAACGGCCTTCCTCGCACGTGATCTCCGTGCAAAGTACATTGGTGTTTTCCTCGTAATACTGCACCGAAGAATACTTGCCGTAGGGCAGCAGGGAGAATTCGCCCCCTTTCTGCTCGTCAAGCATATTCCCGAAAATGAAGCTGCTGTCGAAGCGGGGCCAGCACATCCAGGAGACATTAGTGTTTTTATGAATATGGGCAAGATATGCGCAATTTCCTATAAGACCGGTCTGATAATAATGCTGTTGCATACCTGCAAGGTGGGGCTTTTTTATCTTTTATGCAAGTTTGCCGCAAATGACGGCGCCTCCTGCTAACCTGGCAGCTCTGCCTGTTTTCAACCCGGCTGGCTGGCTGTTTCGGTAAAATATTCCAGCTTCAGTTCTTCCTGTCAACCGCGCTGGAGAAGTGTGTGGGCTCCCGTTCGGTAAAGTATTCCAGCCTCAGCTCTTCTCCGTCAAATACCGCGTAAGAATTATAATGAAGCCAATCGCCCAGGTTGACGTAGCGGATGCCGGGAGCCAGCTGAATATCCAGCGGCAGGTGCCGGTGGCCGAAAATAAAGTAATCAAAATGCGTTTTTTCAAGGACTTCCCTGGCGTAGATCACCAGCCATTCTTTTTCCGGACCCAGGAACTGTTCCTTCTGATCGTTGGCTGCCCTGCTGCTGCGGGACCAGCCCTGTGCGATCCCAAAACCCAGGTTGGGATGAAGGCGGGCAAACAGCCATTGGCACAGGGGGCTGTTGAAGAATTTTTTAAGGAATTTATATCGCCTGTCGCCAGGCCCCAGCCCATCCCCATGCCCGATGCAGAACTTTTTTCCGCTGAATTCCCTGACGATGGGTTCCCGGTAAATTTCCACCCCCAGTTCTTGTCTGAAGTAATCAAACATCCACATATCATGATTACCCGTAAAAAGGAAGAGGGGAGTGCCGCTGTCGCTGATCTCCGCGAGTTTCCCCTGGAGGCGGATAAATCCTTTAGGGATCACGGTTTTGTATTCGAACCAGAAATCAAAAATGTCGCCCAGCAGGTAAATTGCCGCTGCATCGTCCCGGATGCTGTCCAGCCAGCGGACAATCCGGTCTTCCCTTTCCCGGCTCTTTTCATGCGTAGGAGTGCCCAGGTGGAAGTCAGATGCGAAGTATATTTTCTTTTTTATAGCCAATAAATGTAATTTCACCAAAGATAACTAATCCAAACAAGTATGAATATATATCACCGGGGTACGAAAGGAATTCTCTGCTGTTTTTTTCTGGCAGCCTTCCTATTTTCGTGCCAGCTAACAAAAAAGGATCACAACGTGTCGGAGATCAAACTAAAAGAATATCCTGAAACCAGGAAAGATACCACTGTAGAAGATGTGTTTTTCGGAACCACTGTAAAAGATCCGTATCGCTGGCTGGAAAATGATACCTCCCTGGCTACTGCGGAGTGGGTGAAAGCCCGGAATGATGTAACCTTCGATTACCTTTCGCAAATACCTTTCCGGGAAAATATCCGGGAACGGCTGGAGCAGCTATGGAATTACGAAAAGTTCAGCGCGCCGTTTAAAGAAGGGGACTGGACCTATTTCTATAAGAACGACGGCCTTCAGAACCAGTATGTACTATACCGGCAGAAAGAAGGCGGCGAGCCCGAGGTCTTCCTGGACCCCAATGAATTCTCCAAAGACGGTACCACCTCCCTGGCCGGCATCAGTTTTACCCGCGACGGAAGCCTGGCCGCTTACCTGGTCTCCGAAGGCGGATCCGATTGGCGAAAAGTGATCGTCATGAATGCGGAAAACAAGGAAATCATAGAAGACACCCTGATGAACGTGAAGTTTTCCGGGATTGCCTGGCAGGGAAATGAAGGGTTTTATTACAGCAGCTATGACAAGCCATCGGAAGGCAGCCGCTTGTCGGCAATGACGGACAGGCATAAACTTTACTACCATCGCCTGGGCACATCGCAGGCCAGCGACCGGCTGGTATTTGGCGGCGATGAAACGCCGCGCCGGTACATAGGCGCTTACCTGACCGAAGATGAGCGCTACCTGGTGATCACAGCTGCCAATACTACAACGGGTAATGAATTATATATCCGGGACCTGCAGCAGGCGGGCGGCGACATTATACCTGTAGTCCGGAACATGGAAAACGAACATACGATTGTTGCAAACCAGGACAGCCTCCTTTATATTCTTACCAACCTGGACGCCCCCAATCAGCAGCTGGTAACCGCCGTTGCCGGCGCTCACCAGCCGGATAACTGGAATGTACTTATCCCCGAGACGGAAAACGTCCTTGGAGTCAGTACCGGCGGAGGAAAGCTATTTGCCCGGTACCTGAAAGACGCCACCTCGCTGGTGCAGCAATATGATATGGACGGAAAGCTGGAACGGACCATTGATCTCCCCGGGCTTGGCAGCGCGGGCGGCTTCAGCGGCAAGGAGGGCCAGGACACGCTTTACTATACCTTCACTTCTTATATTTACCCGCCCACTATTTTCAGTTACCACCCGGACAGCGGAACATCGGAAGTTTACCGGAAAGCCGAAGTGCAGTTTGACCCTGAGGCCTACGTATCCGAACAGGTGTTCTATACCTCAAAGGACGGCACCCGGATACCCATGATCATTACTTATAAAAAGGGCCTTGAAAAAGACGGATCCAACCCGGCTATGCTATATGGCTACGGTGGATTTAACATTAGCCTTACCCCTGGGTTTAGCGTCTCCAACATTATTTTACTGGAAAACGGGGGCATTTACGCGGTGCCCAATATCCGGGGAGGAGGAGAATACGGCGAAGACTGGCACCTGGCCGGCACAAAGATGAATAAACAGAATGTATTCGATGATTTCATTGCCGCGGCCGAATACCTCATCGAGCATAAGTATACTTCTTCCGAACGCCTGGCCATCGCCGGCGGGTCCAATGGCGGCCTGCTGGTTGGCGCATGTATGACCCAGCGCCCGGAATTGTTCAAAGTGGCTTTCCCCGCCGTGGGCGTACTGGATATGCTGCGTTACCATGAATTTACCGCGGGCGCGGGCTGGGCCTACGATTACGGGACCGCCGGCGATTCGAAAGAAATGTTTGAATACCTCTACGGCTATTCCCCTATCACAACCTGCGCCCCGGTACGGATTACCCGGCAACCCTTGTAACCACCGCCGAACATGACGACCGCGTGGTGCCGGCCCATTCCTTCAAATTTGCCGCCCGCCTCCAGGAATACCATTCCGGCGAAGATCCGGTCCTGATCCGGATAGAAACAAAAGCCGGTCATGGCGCAGGCAAGCCAACCTCCAAAATCATAGAAGAGCAAGCCGATAAGTGGGCCTTTTTCTTTCAGAATGTCGGTGTTGATATCAGGTAGCACCTTGTGCCCCCGGCTGCAGTTTCAGGGGCTGCAATTATTAACTATACGCTGGGAAGCTTTCCTGCGTTAATAAGAGAAGGCCCGGCGGCGCAAACAAAATGGCGGTTTTTATGCTTTAGTAATCAATGGCTTATCCAGAAAGCAGCACGTTTATTCGTTCGGTAAAAGGAAAGGTAATTATTGCCTTTCTCGTGGGCTGTATTGCCCTGGGGCTTGCCTGGGGATTCAGCCGGGTTGCTTTCCGGGAAATGATGAAACGGGTGGAACAACTTTCGTCGCCGGATGAACGCCTTCGCATGGTGAACGATCTCTTCCTGGACATTACCCAGTTGAGCCAGTCGCAGAGAATGCAGGCTTTGCTGGAACATAAAACCTCCCTGAAGGCCATTTCTGATGAATCGGAACCGCTGATCGCCAAGCTGGATTCGCTGCGCCAATTTTATATAAACAACCCCGGGCAGGTACACCGGATCGACTCCATGAAGGACATTTTGCGTGAGCGGGATCGTCTATTTATCAATTATGTAAAAGTACGGAGCGGCCTGATCAGCGGAGAAGTACTGGCCGACCAGATGCAGTCGCTTTCCGGCCTCATTAATAACACAGCTTCGCAGATAGACAGCACGGTCATCACGACAGAAAAGAAAGTGTCTACCACGACCGTTTATCCCACAGATTCCCTGCAGGCAGCTCCGCGCGAGCCTACCGGCTTGCTGGGCAGGATCTTCGGCAAGAAAAAAGAAGTGGAAGAAGCGATGTCCGGCAGGAGCGGGGAGGCGGATACGGCCCTTCAACCCAGGAAGATCATAGACGAGGTGATCAATATTAAAATTGATACCCTTGCGCTGGCCAAGCAGGACAGCCTGATCCAGGCCGTCGAAGAGCTGATGAACGATATCCGGGAGGATCAGCGCATCCGGAGCGCACGCTTTGTAAACAGGGAAATTGAATTGCTGAATGCCGGTAACGTACTCGTAAACGAAATGCTGGGCATCCTCCAGGAGATGGAACAGGAGGCGCTTCAGCAAACCGAACTCAGCAATGCCCAGGCCCGGCAGGTTATTCATGACAGTATCCGCAGGGTGGTGATCACCATGCTGGTGTTCTTCCTGATCACCGGCGTACTGGTTTATCTTATTCTTACTGATATCGCCAAAAGCAGCACCTACCAGGAGCAGCTGGAGGCGGCAAAGGAAGAAGCGGAATACCATAGCATGGCGAAGCAGCGCTTCCTTTCCAATATGAGCCATGAACTCAGGACCCCCCTTCAATCCATTATTGGCTATGCGGACCTGCTTCGGCAGCAGGAACGTCCCGATAAAAGCGATGTGGAAGCCATTTACAGGTCTTCGGGGCATTTGCTCCAGGTGGTAAACGAGGTGCTTGATTATAACAGGATCATTTCAGGGAATTTTACGTTCCGCAACGAGGTGGTCAATCTGCGGGAATTGCTGGAGGAAGTGATCGCTGTGATACGCAGCCAGGCGGCCGGCAAATCGCTCCGCCTCTTGTCGAATATAGATTTAAGAGGGCCCGGACTGATCCTTGCCGACCCTTTCCGCCTGAAACAGATCTTATACAACCTGCTGGGCAATGCGGTCAAGTTCACCGATGAGGGCCAGGTAAGCCTTACCGTTACCGATGAGCCGCTGGGGAGGAAGAGCCGGCTTACGTTCAGGGTGGCGGATACGGGAGTTGGTATCCCGAAAGAAGACCTAAGCCGGATCTTCCAGCAGTACGAGCAGGGAGGCGGCGTTTCGAAACAACCAGGCACGGGCCTGGGACTGCATATTGTGAGCATTCTTGCAGGTAAGATGGGAGGGACTATCCTGGTCAACAGCGAGCCGGGAAAAGGTTCTGTGTTTACCCTTAACCTGAAATTTGAAGTTGCCGGTACGATCCTACCGGATACAAGCGAGAAGAAAGCCCCTTCTACGGGATATCGCGGCAAGGTATGGGTAGTAGATGACGACCAGCTTATCCTGGAATGGTGCAGGGCGGTGTTTAAAAAACACGGGGTCAGGCACCACTGTTTCAACCTTCCGCAGGAAGTATTGCATGCTGCCTGGGATAAGGAGGTGGATATTGTCCTGGTGGATATCCGCATGCCGGTGATCGACGGCCCCGAATTATGCCGGCGGCTAAGGGAAAGGATCCCGGAGAATGTGAAGATCTTTGCCCTGACTGCACAGGCACTGCCCGACGAGCAGGAAACTGTCCTGCAGCAGGGCTTTGACGGAGTCCTTATGAAACCTTTCCGGGAAGCAGACTTGCTGAAACTGCTGGAAGGGGAACAAACAATAGCTCCGGCTGTGCAGGCCGGGGAACCGTTCATGGACCTTTCTTCCCTGGAAGCAATGACCTTTGGCGACAAGGAGGAAATCCGGAAGATCCTCGACCGTTTTGTGGAGGACACAGGCAAGGATATCAGCCAGATCTATCATTCCATAGAACTATCCGACAAAGAAAAATTACTGTTGCTGCTGCACCGGATGGCCGGCCGTACCGCCCAGATCGGGGCAAAGAATTTGGCGGCGCAATTCAGGATCACGGAGATATCACTGCGGGCGAAAAGCTCGCTGGAAGATGCGCATAAGAAGGAGATCAGTTCCTTAATGCAGGAGATGACCGCCCTGGTGAAAAATATACCGCTTAATTAATTTAAAGCGAGATCCCGTATTTGGCCATTTTGTTATAGAGCGTGGTGCGGTCTATGTTCAGCATTTTTGCTGCCAGGCTTTTATTGTACCTGGTTTCTTCCAGCACTTTCAGGATGTGTTCCTTTTCGTTGGCTTCTTTCAGGCTTTTCAGATCTGTTCCCACGGGCGGGAGGTGAGACTGATGCTGATCCGGCTGAATGGTCATTTCCTCGGGGAGCGTTTCCCTGCCGGCTATTTCGCCGCTTGCCAGCAGGACCATTCTCCTGGTAACGTTCCTTAATTCCCGGAGATTTCCCGGCCAGTCGTAATGGCTGAAGATCTCCCTTACTTCTTCCGACAGCCCTTTGATTTCCTTGCCGAGTTCCGCGGCCGCCTGAGCGGTAAAATGATTGCTAAAGAGAGTAAGATCGCTGCCGCCCCGTTCCCTTAGTGAAGGGACGTCTATTTTGAACTCGTTCAACCGGTGATAAAGATCTTCCCGGAACGTCCCTTTTTCCACGTTTTGCAGCAGGTCATCATTGGTAGCGGCAATAATGCGGACGTCAGTTCTTACGGGAGTATTGCCGCCTACGGGCTGAATTATTTTTTCCTGCAGGGCGCGTAAGAGCTTTACCTGGACCTCGTAACTCAGGTTCCCTACCTCATCCAGGAACAGGGTTCCGCCGGAGGCGGCCTCAAACTGCCCCTTTTTATCCTGCAGCGCGCCGGTAAAGGCGCCTTTCACATGGCCGAACAGCTCACTGGAGGCTAGTTCTTTTGACAGGGCTCCGCAGTCTATGGCGATAAATGGTTTACCGGCCCGTTTGCTCAGCATGTGTATGGTGCGTGCCGCATATTCTTTTCCGGTCCCGCTTTCTCCCTGCAGTATGACAGCGATATCGGTAGGGGCCACCAGCTCCAGGTATTCGTATAATTTGTTGGATACGGCGCCTTTTCCCCGGATAAAGTCAAAGGATGCGGCCCTTCCGGTAGGCTCCCGCTGTTCTTTTTTCCGGAGGGCCTCATTCAATACCAGCAATAATTCCTCGGGGTTCACCGGTTTGGTAATATAATCAAAAGCGCCCATGCGAATGGCCTTAACGGCTGTCCGGACATCATTAAAGCTGGTCATAATGATGGCAGGAGGGGGAGGGTCTTTTTCACGCGCTGCTTTCAGCACTTCCAGGCCGTTCCCGTCCGGCAGACGGTAATCAAGCAGGAGCAGCTCGTATGTATTCTTTTCAAGGGCGGAAATTCCCTGTTTTACGGTGTTTTTGACTTCCACATGATGATCATGTTTTTTCAGGAAGCCTTCCAGTAGCTGAGAAAATGTGGTATCATCCTCAACGAGCAAAATTGTGGCCATAGGGTATGGGTTTCAGCAAAAAAAATACCATTATTCCCTTTTCAGGAAAGTTTTTACCTGCCCCGGTTTTCCGTCCGCGGAAATGCCCTCCATGATGACCATATAAGGAGCTGGGCGGTCCGCCGCGTAAAAGCTCAGGCTAGCCGAACCGTCGCTGCCGGTACGTACGTCGCCGTTCCAATAAATGGTGCTTCTCAGGTCAGGTGTTTTATCCCGGAGGTTCTTAGGAACATTGTATTTGGGTACATAGAACTCGCGCGCCACATGGTAGCCCTGCGGGAAAAAGGAGATGACGCCTCTGCGTTCGTACGCTCCCCTGGGCTCATATTCCCCTCTTTTTGTATTGATTACGATAACGCCGTTGGCGGCCCCCATGCCATATATGGCGGCATTAGGGCCTTTAAGGATTTCAATGGAGGCCACATCATAGGGATTGATCATCCCCAGGATGCCGGCATCCATGCTTCTGACGCCGTCTACTACAACCAGGGGGTCGGTATTGCCGTAAAAAGTATTGATGCCCCTGATCACGATCCGGTTGCCGATTACTTGCAGCCCCGGAACGCGGCCCCGGAGAATATCATAGATGCTGGAAGGGCTTCCCATGCGGGTGATGTCTTCGGCGGTAATGATATTGTCTGCATAGGAATGCAGTCCCGTGGAATTCGGCGCTTTTTCCTGGGCTACCACTTCCACAGGATCAAGCAGGATGCTCGTTAATCCCAATTTTTCCCTTTCAATAGTAAATGCCTCCTTACTTAGCGCCAGGTAGGCGTCCATGCTGTCCCGGATATTCGGCGGAAAACGCTCCCGCTGAAAGTGAACGCGGGGCCAGTCTTCCTGTATTTCAATTTCCCCGAACCGGCGTCCTTTTTCATTTCTTGCCTGGATAAGCACTCTCGTACTGTCGGGAAACTCGTAGCCGGAGAAACGGAACCGCCCGGCCGCATCCGCGGTGTCTTCGGCGGCAAAACCTTCTTTCCGGTCACCTGCAAGCATGATCACCCGGGCATGAGGCAGGGGATCGCCGGAGTCGGAATATACTCTTCCCAAGGTTTCAAACCCCAGCTCAAGGGGATAGGCGATTTCCTGAAGCCGGCCATCCAATATGTTTTTCCATTCAAAACGACGCCATCCCTGCGTTAGCATCAGCAGGTCCAGGGCGGCTTGCCTTTCCCCGCTGGCCGGGTTAAAGTACCAGGCGGGGTCCTCAATATAACCTTTGAGATCCCCGTTAAGCAGCAGCCCGGCCAGGATGCCGGGAACGGTGTTTGAATCCACAACGGAAGCATCGGTAATGCTGATGGAAAACTCCCCTTTTACCGGCTTCCCCGAGGCGTCTTTCACCTGTACCTGCAGCTGTACCTTTTCCCTGGCTCCGTAAACGGCCTGATCAGGGCGGATGCTGATGTCCAGCTGATCCCGGGGCGGAATAAACACAAGCCGTTCAGCTACCGGTATTCCAGCCATGTCGAATAGGGTGAACCGGGCAATTCCGCCGGGAAAGTCCGCGATGGGAACACTGGCCTGGTAAAGGGATTTTTCCAGTACGGCCTGCGCGGCATAGTAAGGCTGGCCCCGGCTTTCCCCCAGCAGAAAGACCGGCCTGTTACGCAGCCTGGCGGAAGATGCGGCAATGCTTACCCGGATAACGCTGTCAGCGGGCCGGATGGTCAGCAAGTACCCCTCTTCCTGAACTTCCGGCAGCGGATATTCCCGGGTTCCGCCGCCGGGAAGAGAAATGCCCGCTGTGTAGTCTTGACCCGGCAGTGGAGTGAGTACGAACTTTCCCATTCCGCGGTGAACGCTTTCAAATTCCGTGATCTTTTTGCCTTCTTCATCCCGGATCACCCCCTTTACCCCGACTCCCAGGCCGCTGGCATCAATGGCTTTGAAGGCAACAATATTGGGAACGCCGGCGATCAGCTCGCCTCCTTCCGGGAAGAAACGCAGGTCAGTATCTACTTTAAAAGAAGGCAGAAAAAAGTCTTTCACAAAGGGAAGTCCGTCAAAGTTAATGCTGGTACGGATATATTTATTGGGATACAAGGAACTTTCATTATATGGAACGGATATGCGGATGATCCCCTGTTCATTGGTAGTGGCGGTTTTCAGCGACTTTGGTTTGCCGATCAGCACATGTTCATAGCTTACCTCCCTGCCGGCTGCCGGCTTTCCGTTTCCGTCAAGGAACCGGATCAGTGCGGTTATTTCCGGCGGGCTGCTGTCCCGGTCCACCTCGTATTCAATGCGGGCTTGCAGGTTGGATAAAAGACTGTTGCCAATCATGATATTTTTCCGGAAGAAAAACTCTTCCCCGAAATTGCGCATCCAGCTTGTATAGGCCCTCACACGGTAATGTCCGCCCGGGAGGGCGTCTGAAAGCTGAAAACTGCCGTTAAAATTTCCCTGGTCTTTTTTGAGCGCCAGCCTTTGCACAATGGTGTCGGCGGGCCCGATGAGTTCCACGTATATGATCCTGCTGAGATCTGAAGGTACATGTGTGGCGGCATTTACGAGGTAGGCCCGGAACCAGATATCGTCCCCGGCAGCATAATAAGGTTTGTCGAAATGAAGGTAGACTTTTTCCTGCGGGCGTTGACTAAGTTGTTGTTCCAGCACCTTTACCGCTTTTTCCAGCGGGGTGCCCGTAATTGCTTTTTCCGGCAGCGTTCCGGAACTGTCGCTTACTTGTGCGGAAGCGGTGGAAGCCGCTGCGATGAAAAGTATAAACGCATTGTAAATGAGCAACTTCACATCGTAAAGTTACGTCTTTTTTATGGCTTCATGAAATCATTTTTCCACATCATGGATTCCACCGGTAAGGTGCTGCGCAGGTTATATTTGGCCGAGCTTTTTTCATTGTACAGGGTGGCGATTTCGCCTTCCACCACGAAATAGATCAGCTGGCCAATAGGCATTCCGGCATAAATACGCACGGGTTGCGCACATGAGATTTCCAGCGTCCAAGTATTGCAAAAGCCTACATCCCCTTTCCCGGCGGTGGCATGGATATCAATTCCAAGGCGTCCCGTACTGGATTTCCCTTCCAGGAATGGAACATGCCGGTGTGTTTCCGTGTATTCCATGGTCACTCCCAGGTAGAGGGTGCCGGGCTGCAGGACAAAACCTTCGGCGGGAATTTCAAAATGTTCCACTTCATTATGAATGCGGGCATCAAGCACCCGCTGCCGGTAACAGGCCAGGTATTTTCCAAGATGGACATCGTAGGAATTGGTACCGAGGTATTTCAGGTCAAAGGGTTCAATTACGATGGACCCATTTTCTATTTCTTCGAGGATACGTTTATCGGATAAGATCATGTGGATGAAGAAAAATTTGACTAATATAGGCCTAAATTTCGTAACTAATCACCGGGATGCCCATCGTTTTCAGGAAAAACATTGCAGAGGGTACAGAACTGAGCATTTGGCGGATAGCTGAAAGCGCCGACCAGTTATATAGCAAGCTTCAGCTGGATGAACGGGAGCGGGCGGTTTTTGATTCCTTTAAAAACCAGCACAAGCGCAGCCTGCATTGGCTGGGCAGCAGGGTGTTACTGCGCACTCTCCTGAACACAGATAAATATATTAATCTGAAAATAGACGAGTACCGCAAGCCTTACCTGGCTAATTTGCCTCACCAGGTGTCCATTAGCCATTCACATGATTTTGCCGCTGTAATGGTGAGCCTCAACGGACCCGTAGGAGTAGATATTGAAGAGATCAGCCCTAAGATCGAAAAAGTGGCTTTTCGTTTCCTGCTGCCGGAAGAACTTTCCTTTATTGCTGAAAAGACAGCATGCGCCGGAATCGCAGACGGGGAGGCCAGGCTGCATCATCTGTATGCCTGCTGGAGCGTCAAGGAAGCAATCTATAAATGGTACGGAAAAGGAGGGCTTGCCTTTCAGGGCGGGATCATCCTGCAGCCTTTCCCGCTGGAAAAGGAGGGATGCGTGAGGGCTAAAGTACTGCTGGACGGGCAATGGAGGGAAATGAATGCCTGCTACAGGGAATTTGAAGGCTATATGCTGGCCTGGTGTTATTAATCTAAATCATATGCTGAAATACAAAAACTTATTTTTCGCGTTAGGTTTGCCGCTCTTCCTGGCGGCTGCATGTAACAGAGGCCCTGCCGATAAAAGAATAGTTGAAATGGCGCCGGCCGCGGCCGATAGCATGGCCAGACTGATCGAATCCCGGGTGAAACCCGAGCTGGCCGAAGGCCTTTCCATCAGCTTATGGGGAGTTGATTCCCTGGTAGCCGATCCCGTAGCCATTCATGTCGATGACCGGGGACGCCTTTGGTACACCCGGACAAACCGGCAGAAACATTCGGAATTTGATATCCGCGGGCACCGGGACTGGGAAATTGCTTCCATTGCGCTGGAAACGGTAGAAGATAAGCGGGCATTCCTGCATAAGGTGCTGGCGCCGGAAAACAGCGCTCAAAACCAGTGGCTGGAAGACCTGAATGCCGACAGTTCTCATGACTGGCGGGATATGACGGTTGAAAAAGAACATGTTTACCGCCTTGAAGATCGTTCCGGCGACGGGGTGGCCGACTTTTCTCAGCTGGTAGTGGAAGACTTCCATGAGGAAGTGACCGATGTAGCGGGTGCGGTACTTTCCGACGGCGAGGATCTTTATGTAGGTGTTGGTCCGGATATGTGGCGAATGAAAGACCGGAACGGGGACGGGCTGGCCGATTCAAAAGAATCCATCTCGCACGGTTACGGCGTACACATCGGGTTCGGGGGGCATGGGATGTCAGGACTGGCGAAAGGACCGGACGGGCGGATCTACTGGGGTATCGGCGATATCGGGTTTAACGGCGTGGGCCCCGACGGCAAAAAATGGAAATACCCGAACCAGGGGGTGATCGTGCGGGCCAACCCGGACGGCAGTGATTTTGAAGTCTTTGCAGCCGGCCTGCGGAATACGCATGAGTTTGTTTTTGACGAATATGGAAACCTGATCAGTGTGGACAATGATGGGGACCATCCCGGGGAGAAGGAGCGACTCGTGTATATTGTTAACGGTTCCGACGCCGGCTGGCGTATTAACTGGCAATTTGGAAAATACCGCGATCCGGATAATAATACCTATAAGGTGTGGATGGACGAACAGATGTTCAAACCGCGGTTTGAAGGGCAGGCGGCTTACATCGTGCCTCCCATTTCCAACTATATAAGCGGGCCGGCCGGCATGGTTTATAACCCCGGAACGGCCCTTGGCCCCGAATGGAAGAATACCTTCTTTATTTCCGAATTCGTGGGTAACCCGGCGCGGTCAGCGATTCATTCCTTCCGCCTGAAGCCTTCCGGCGCCGGTTTTGAGCTGGCCGGGACACAAACGGTGATGAAAGGGATCCTGGCCACGGGAATTGATTTTGGCCCGGACGGGGCCTTGTATATCGGGGACTGGATAGATGGCTGGAACACGAAAAACTATGGCCGCATCTGGAAAATGGACGCGGAAAGCGGCGCCGACCGGGCGGAGCGCCGGGAAACCAAGGCCCTGCTGGGAGCAGATTTCGCCCGGTTTGAACCCGCCAAGCTTGCCGGGTTATTAGCGAACCCTGATATGCGCGTAAGGCAAAAAGCACAGTTTGAACTGGCTAAGCGCGGCAGGGACGGAGTGGCTGTTTTCCGCGAAAGCATTTCCCGGACCGGGAACCAGCTTGCGCGGATCCACGGCATATGGGGGATCAGCCAAATGGCACGGGAAGACTCGCAGCACGGGCGCTTATTACTGCCCCTGCTGAACGATAGCGATCCCGAGATCCGGGCTCAGGCGGCTAAATGGCTGGGGGATATTCGTTTCGCGGAAGCAGGAGCGGCGCTGATCCCTCTCCTGGAAGATACCTCTGCACGCGCCCGTTTCTTTGCCGCCGAGGCACTGGGCAGGATTGCTTATGAACCGGCCATTCAGCCCATTATTTCACTTCTTGCCGCAAACGACGGGAAAGATGTGTATATCCGGCATGCGGGAAGCCTGGCCCTGGCGCGGATAAGAAAGACGGAGCCTCTGGCAGCGCTGGCTTCACATCCCTCCCGCGCGGTTCGCATTGCCGCGGTAGTGGCTTTGCGGCGAATGAAAAGCCCGGAACTTGCCCGTTTCCTGAGCGATCAGGATGAATTCATCGTCACCGAGGCCGCCCGCGCCATTAACGACGATCATTTTATTAAGGAAGCGTTGCCGGCGCTGGCAAATGTGCTGAATGAGGACCGTTTCCGTGAAGAAGCCCTGATCAGGCGGGCCATCAATGCCTGCCTTTGGACGGGAACCGAAGCAAGCATGCAAAACCTGATTGATTACGCGCTTCGGGAAGACGCTCCGGCAGCCATGCGCGCCGAAGCCGTTGATGCCCTCAGCACCTGGGCGCGGCCTTCCGTGCTGGACCGTGTTACCGGACGCTACCGCGGAGAGGTGGAAAGGGACCCGGCTCTTGTTCAGGAGCGATCGGCCGAAGCCCTTCTCCGTTTGCTCAGCGATGAAGAAACCGGCTTGCGGCTCAGCGCCGCAAACGCCCTTGGCAAATTGAAAATAAGCCGCGGCGCCCCCGACCTGCTTGTGCGTCTTGAAAACGATCAGGCGTCCGAAGTCCGGGTGGCTGCCCTGGAGGCGCTGGCCCTGCTGGAGTACGAGCAAATTGGCGAAGCCATTGCCCGGGCACTTTCCGACCCGGAAAAGAGCGTGCGTATCGCCGGCCTGGACCTGCTCCCCGAAATGAACCTACCTGCAGAGCAGAAGGTCTCCCTCCTTTCCGGGGTGATTGCCACTAAAACCTCCGGTGAAAAACAGGCGGCCTTGCTAACACTTGGCAACCTGTCGGCGGAAAGCACCCGGCCCGCCTTCGACCGGCTGCTGGAACAGCTTGCTGCCGGAAAAATCGCCCCGGAGATCCGCCTCGAGCTGGCCGAAGCCATCGACAGCACACATTCTGCGGAACTCACCGAAAAACTGCAAGCCATAAACGCCGGGCTGGCTCCCGATACCAGTATGGCCGCCTATGCCGGGCTGTTATTTGGCGGCGATGTGGGAAAAGGCCGGTCCATCCTCTTTTCCAACCAAACCGCACAATGCATGCGCTGCCACTCCATCGATGACTACGGGGCCAATATCGCTCCCAACCTCAACGGCGTAGCCAGCCGGAACACCAGGGAACAGCTGCTGGAATCCCTGATCGCGCCCAGCGCGAGGATTACTCCTGGCTACGGTTTTGTGACGGTAGAACTCGAGGGCGGAAAATCCCTGACAGGTGTGCTTCAAAGGGAAAACGACAACAGCCTCACCCTCAAGGTCGGCGATGAACCCGACACCCTGATCTACAAAAAGCAGGTGGTCCGCCGCACTAATGCCCCCTCCAGCATGCCCGTGATGAAGGACATTTTAAGCAAACGGGAGATCCGCGATCTGGTAAGCTTCCTGGCCACGTTAAAAGAATAACGCTATGGGTACAGCAATCCCTGTGTTCCGCCCGGTAGCCTGGATTTCCCTGGTTCGGCAACTGACTGTGATGGCTTTTTTAATGTTTATTTGGTATAAGTCAGGGATCCCGTACCCATATTTATGGGGCTCCATGAGCTATCTTCTCTTGTCATTCTGCTTGCGATCGCTGCTGCTTCAGGAACACAGAGCTGGTATGAAGTTAACTAAAAAGGAGCGATTCACGGAGGCGATTCAGCATTTTGAAAAAAGCTATGAGTTCTTTACCCGTCATACCTGGATGGATAAATATCGTTACCTGGCCCTGCTGAGTTCAGGGAGGCTAAGCTACCGCGAAATGGCACTTATAAATATTGCTTTTTGCTCTGGGCAAGCGGGAGACGGGATCATGGCCAGGGGATATTGAAAGAACCCTGCAGGAATTTCCGGACAGTGGTATAGCAAAAGCCGCCCTAAGGCTTATTGGCTCAGCAGCGAAATATCTGATACTCTTGCCTGCGCTTATGCTAACATCTCTTGAAGGGCGAACCCAGACAAACGATGTGGCGAACGGACCCTGTATTGAAGTAGTGGATACACAGCTCAGGTGTTAAAATGAAGGAGAAATTGCCAGCCATCGAATTTGAAAAGATTAAGGTCCAAGTAGCCGTTCAAATGAAATTTGTGCTGGAGGGAGTAAACTTGCCGGGAAAATAAGGCGTTTTTAGAGTTATAACCCGAAAAACGGTCCCGAATTATAAAGTTTTTATGGTTATAACCCGAAAAACTTTGCAGGGCGCCGGTACACGGCGTGGATTTTACTGCCGGTGATATAAAGATGACCGGTATGTGATGGCTAGCCTTGAGCCGGAAATTAAACGGCATGGTATTTCAACTTACCCGCTTCCGGCTCTTTAAAGGCATTGCAGGCGTTAAGATAGGACTGCATACTATCCATATCTTCATCATGCACACTATTGCTGAATTCATATGCGCGGGATAACATGCGAATATATGGAGCGGGATCTCCCTGTCGCGTCAGCAGTCTCAGCGCGCCCATATAGTCTTCCCGATAAACGGTAGGAATTATTATCTTGGACAATCCCCTCGATGATAATTCGGCATTCATCATCACACGTGCGATCCTTCCGTTTCCATCCAGAAAGGGATGGACCTCACTGACAAGGAACATTATATAAGCTGCTTTGCTAAATGGATTCCTTAAGAGTGAATAGAACTCGAACCCTTTCTTCAAGGTGCCTGCGACAAGCTTCCAATCTACAAACACCGTATTCCCCGCCCGATTGTTCTTGTTTTTAAACCAGCCGGGCGTCTTGGACGGCCTTGCGCTTAGTAAAACAGCATGGCGGTACTTTAGAATTTCCAGCAGTTGGTCTGCAGTAGCTGGAGTGCGGCTCATCTCTTTTTTGTCGGCTACTATCTGGTAAGTTCCGAGAATATCGTGGGAATCTTCGTCCCTTGTTGGAAGAGGAGTTGCCGTACGGATGATTTCTTTTGCTTCTTCAACTTCAAACCGGGTTCCTTCTATATAGTTGGAGAAATAACTTTCGAAGAAGGCGAAATTCTGGTATGCAACGGGTGATTGATTCCGTTCTTCGAAGGAAGGATAATCACGGCCGGCCAGGTACTCGTACAAATGATTGAATAAATCAATACGGGCTGGATCATAAGGAAAACCAGAAAGTCGCGCCTTCGTAACGGGAGAGGAGAGTGATTTTGTATTTCCGGTTGATAGCAATGCGCTGATCACCCTGTCCAATTGGCCGAATTCCCTTTCCATATTCAACCTGGGGGCTATTGATCGTGCTTGATCGCGTAGCAAGTTGAGCCCTTCCTCGCCCCTCGTACGAATAATTGTATCCAGTTTGTTTTCAATAGTTTCCCTTGGTAGCGTTTTTAATGTCTTGTTTTTCGCCGCAGATGTCTGAAAATTTTCCAAAAAGGCGCGGGGCTCTTGTGAAACGTATAATTCTTTAAAAAAAGAGGAGTCGCCATCAATTGGTCCGATACCCTTTAATGCTCTAACAAGGAGTCCTGGCAGGGAAATATTTTTAGTGTATTTGTACGTAATGAAGATTTCTTCCGTGGAGGTTGGTTTGAATTCAAGCGCACTGCGGTGGCTCAACAATGCCCCAGGGTATAGATGTGCAAGAATCTTGTACCAGTTTCTTTTGAACAGAACCTGGGGCGATTCTGCTATATTAGAAGTATAGACCCTGGGAGCTATCTTTTTCAGTTTCCCGGCTTTTTCCAAACGGCTGATTTGTTGAGAGACCGCTTTGTCGGAGCTTCCGAACAGGATTTCATCAACTGAATTTTGTAGAATATTTTCTATCCTTCGCGTGGGCATAGTCAAAAATGTAGAAAATTTTCAATTTTTACGGGCTTTTTGTAGATTTTTTTCCAGCACTTGATTAGCATCAATCCGGAAATTCAGGTCATTGTTAAACCTTCGCCGGTTCCGGATGCTCCCAGCCTTCCCGGTATGCCCGCCTGAGAAGTTCCGTGGCTTCGGGATCCCCTTTTACAATACGTTTTGCGGGATCGTAGACCAGGGGCCGGCCGGTTCCCATGGAGAGGTTTGCCAGGATACAGCTGGCGGTTGAAATATGGCCTTCTTCGATATCGGCTACCGGGCGGCCGCCTGTTTCAATGGCATGAAGGAAGTCGATCATATGCAGGCGGGTGGCGGGGGCGGCGTTCAGCTCGATATCCGGTTCGGTCAGGTCTTCGGGATATTTTTCTTTCTCAAAAACCACGTCCTTATGTATTGCTTTGCCGTTTTTGCCCTGAGGGCTAAAGTCATATTGCATGGTGCTGGCCGCCAGCGTCCCCTTTTCACCGTACAATTTGAACGACCAGGGGTATTCAGGATCCGCCGGGGTTCCCCAGGTGCGGTGTTGCCAGAGGCAGTTCAGCCCCTCGTATTCAAAAATCGCCGATTGGGTATCGGAAATGTTGGATTTTCCGTCTTTTTGAACGTAAATTCCCCCGGTGGAGCTAATGCGCTTGGGCCATCCCAGGTCAAGCATCCAGCGTACGGTGTCGAACATGTGGATGCACATATCTCCGGTGATCCCGTTCCCGTATTCCATGAAAGTGCGCCACCAACGCCTGTGGGGCAAGCCGTCGTAGGGGCGAAGAGGGGCGGGGCCGGTCCACATCTCGTAATCCAGGAAGTCAGGTACCGGTTCTTCCGGAGGATTCCCGTTTGCCCGCATATGGTAGTAGCAGCACATTTCTACGTGGGATATTTTCCCTAGCAAGCCGGCATCGACGATGTTTTTCTTGGCATCTATCAGGTGCGGGGTGCTTTTTCGCTGTGTGCCCACTTGCACCACCCGCTTGTATTTTCGCGCAGCTGCGACCATGGCTTCTCCCTCGATCACATCCACGCTGATGGGCTTTTGCACATAGACATGCGCCCCGGCTTTCATGGCCGTTATGGCCTGGAGGGCGTGCCAATGGTCGGGTGTGCCAATCAGAACGATATCCAGTTCGTTTTCCGCCAGCATTTTACGATAGTCATTATACAAACGAGGTACTTTCCCGGATTTCTGCCGTTTACTCACCATGTCTCCCGCCTGGTTTAGCAGGTTCTTGTCCACATCGCATAATGCGACCACGTTCACAGGGATACCTGGATCAGCCTGAACAGGTCGCTTTTTCCATACCAGCCTGTTCCGATCAAGCCTACGCGGTAGGATTTTTGAGGATTCAGAAAATTCATGGCCCTGGCTTCAAAGGTGGTAAAAGCAAGCGAGGCGGCGGCTCCCTTTAAAAAATGGCGGCGGTTTACAGCGTATTGACTCATAAAACTTGTATTTGGTATTAAATATAAGCATGCATATTGTTTATTCACAATTTTCTTGATTAGCGAACCCAAAGGGAGTATTGTAAGGATTATATGAGCCTAAAGCCCGAAGCCACCGGCGCATTTGTATTTTCTCACTGGTTGCGCTATTTTAGCCTCCGCATGTCAGTAGCTGATTTTTTTTCTCCAGTGAGCAGTCCGGACGCGGATCTGCATCCGGCGCAGCTGGGAGCGCGTATACAGTCCCACCAACGGTCTTTTCCCGACCTCGAAAAGGTTTCTCTCGCATTATTCGGGGTGGAGGAAGACCGGCAGGCGGTTTCCAACGAGGGTTGCGCCGGTGGGATGGAGGCGTTAAGGCCGCATCTTTACCGCTTGTTCGAAGGAACTTTTGACGCGTCGAAAGTGGCTGACCTTGGTACTATTAAACAAGGGGCTACGGTAGAAGATACCTATTTTGCGGTAAAGACGGTGGTGTCGGAGCTTATCAAGCAGGATATTATGCCGGTGATCATTGGAGGAAGTAATGATCTTGCTTTTGCGCAATACCTCGCGTACGGGCTGGCGGAGCAGAAAGTGGAGATGGTAGCGGTGGACAGCCGGTTCGACCTGGATGAAATGGAAGTGGAGGTGGCAAAGCCCTCATCCGATTCTTACCTGAATAAAATTATTCTTCACGAGCCCAACTGGCTTTTTAATTACAGCAACCTGGCTTACCAATCCTATTTTGTCACGCAGAACAGTCTTCGGCTGATGGATAAAATGTACTTTGATGTACACCGGCTGGGACAGGTAACGGAGGATCTGCAGGAGACCGAGCCGGTGATCAGGAACGGCAATATGCTGAGCTTTGATATTTCTGCGATCCGGAGCCCCGATGCGCCCGGGAACGGGAATGCTTCGCCTAACGGTTTGTACGGAGAACAGGCTTGTCATTTGTGCCGGTACGCGGGTATTAACGGCCGTTTATTGTCCGCCGGATTTTATGAGTTTAATCCTGCCTACGACCGGAATGGTCAGACAGCCGGCCTGCTGGCGCAGATGATCTGGTATTTCATAGATGGATTTTTTGCGCGCCAGGCAGATTACCCCTTTGGGACTCATCCGGATTTTACCAAGTACAGGGCTTTCCTGGAAGGCGAAGGCGGGCACGAGGTGATCTTCTATAAAAGTAACCGGAGCGGCCGCTGGTGGATGCAGATCCCATATCCCGAAAACCATTCTAAAAACGACCGGTTTCACCTGGTTCCCTGTTCCTACAAAGATTACCAGCAGGCGAGCAATGGCGAAATGCCCGACCGCTGGTGGAAAACCTACCAGAAACTGGTTTAAATGCTTTTATAATTGCTGTATCAGGCCCAGAACCAGGAATACGATGCCGATAACGGCAACCAGGTAACCCAGGTCTGCGAATGCGATGCCTACTACCAAACCAATCAGCAGCAGGATCACGCCAATCTTCATCCATTGATTAAAGCCAATGGGTGAAGCAGGGGACGCTGCTTTTTTCTCCGCAATGCGACTAGCCTGTTTGCTGATGATCTTTTCTACTTTTTCCAGTTGTTTAGCGGACAGGGCGCCGAAGGCGGAGGAGTTTTTAAGTTCGCGGCGGACTATTTTGTGGGTCTGCTCCTTCTTTTCCCTGGCTTGCTGCCGTTTCAGCTGCCGCTCACTTTGCCGGGATTCAATACGTGCGGACGTTGTTTCACGGGGGCGGCCGGACGGCTAAATGACCGGCTGTTGTTGATAACGGGCGCTTTGAAATCTGCCTGCGGCCGTTGCGAAAGGGCGGTGCTGTTAATCACTGCCGGGGTGCCCGGACTGAAAGCGGCTGCCGGAGCTACGCGATCAAACGGTTTTTTAGGCTGCACCTTCACGAAATTATAAGGAGAGCGGGCGCAGGAAGCAGCCAGTAAAAGCATGGTAATCAGTAAGGCAGGTACTTTTAGGGAGGATAGGTTGAGATTTCTCATGAGAATAATTTTTACGTACTCTAAAAATAGTAAATAATAATCGTGATTCCCCAAAGTTTAAGGCAGATTCTTAAAATAAATCAAAACCTATATCGCTTCGAAAGTATTTTCCATCAAAGTTTAGGCTTCCCGCATTTTTAATCGAGGTCCGGAGAGCGTCTTCGGCCTTTTCCGACAGGGAAGTTACCGCCAGTACGCGCCCTCCCGCGGTAACACAATGGCCCTCCTCGTTCAGGCTGGTCCCTGCGTGGAAGAGAAGGCTGTTTTCGACTTCGTCAAGGCCCCCGATACGCTTCCCTTTTTCGTAACTGCCCGGGTAGCCGCCGGAAACGAGGACTACCGTGGCCGCCTGGCGAGGGTCAATAAGCAATTCCTGTTCTTCCAGTTTATTCTCCGCGGTTGCCTGCAATAATTCGAGCAGGTCAGACTGGATCCTTGGCAGAACGCTTTCTGTTTCGGGATCGCCCATGCGCACATTGTATTCGATCACGTAAGGTTCTCCATCCATATTCATCAGGCCAACGAAAATAAAGCCTTTATAAGGAATGCCGTCTTTTTTCAACCCCTCGATAGTAGGTATCACGATGCGCTTTTCGACTTTTTCCATGAATTCCTTATCCGCAAAGGGAACCGGTGAAACGGATCCCATGCCGCCTGTATTCAATCCCGTATCTCCTTCGCCGATACGTTTATAATCTTTAGCCTCGGGTAATATTTTATAGGAATTTCCGTCCGTGAGGACAAATACGGACAGCTCAATGCCTTCCAGGAATTGTTCCACTACTACTTTTTCGCTGGCCGCACCAAATTTAGCGTTCAGCAGCATTTCTTCCAGTTCCTGTCTGGCCTGTTCCCGCGTTTCGCAAATAAGCACTCCTTTTCCTGCTGCCAGGCCGTCTGCTTTTAATACGATGGGAAGGGGTTGGTTTTCAAGGTATTCCAGCGCGGCTGTTATGCCGGTGCCGGTGAAGCTGGCATAGGCCGCGGTGGGTATGCCGTGCCGTTCCATAAACTGCTTCGAAAAATCCTTGCTTCCTTCCAATTGCGCCCCCGCTTTCCCGGGGCCGATAACCGGAATGTGGCGGTGGGTATCACTGGCCATAAAATAATCGCTGACCCCTTTTACAAGCGGCTCCTCAGGCCCTACCAGTACAAGGTCTATTTTCTTCTCCAGCGCAAATTGAGAGATGCCTTCGAAATCCAGCGGGTCGATGGCAACGTTTTCTCCGCAGGCCGAAGTACCCGCGTTACCGGGGGCGATGTATAATTTGTCACAACGGGGGCTTTGGGCTATTTTCCAGGCAAAAGCATGCTCGCGGCCGCCGGATCCGATCAGTAATACGTTCATTTTATATTTGTTTATGGCGCATGATGCCGGCAAAGATAAAAAAACCTGCCCTAGCAGATTGATCGCGCCAAATAATTCTTACTTTTACCAGATTGATAGGCTGATAGCATGCGCGGAAGGTGGTGATACTGCCATTTTGGCAATCAATCAATACTGGCGTAAATGTTGTTTATAAAGGGTAGTTGCCCGGAACCAGGCCGGCAATAAAAATGAGGTAAAATGCTGAATATTTTCACGAAACTCTTCGGAACCAAATCGGATAAAGATGTAAAGGGCCTTCTGCCGCTTGTGCAGAAGATCAATGAGGAATACGATAAGCTGCAGTCTTTGAGCAATGACGGACTCCGGGATAAGACCACTGAATTCAAACAGCGCATTGCAGAATATCTTCAAAAGATCGACGGTGAAATAGCTGAGTTGAAGAAGCAGGGCGAAGCGGAAGGCATACAGGTGCATGAGAAAGTTACCCTGTATGACCGGGTGGATAAGCTGGAAAAGGAACGGAATAAATCGCTGGAAGAAATATTATGGGAGATTCTTCCGGAAGCCTTTGCCGTTATGAAGGAAACTGCCCGGCGTTTTAAGGAGAATGAAATACTTGAAGTAACTGCAACAGAAATGGACCGCGACCTGGCGGCTACCCGCGGGCACGTGGAGATCGCAGGGGATAAGGCGCGGTATCAGAACAGGTGGCTGGCCTCCGGGAATGAGATCGTCTGGGATATGCTGCATTATGATGTACAGCTGATCGGGGGGATCGTATTGCACCAGGGGAAGATCTCGGAAATGGCTACCGGTGAAGGAAAAACGCTGGTGGCAACTTGCCCGGCTTACCTGAACGCCCTGGGAGGGCTTGGCGTACATATTGTTACCGTAAACGATTACCTGGCCCGCCGCGACTCCGAATGGATGGGCCCCTTGTTTGAATTCCACGGACTCAGGGTGGATTGCATAGACAAACATCAGCCCAATTCCCCTAACCGCCGGAAGGCTTACCAGGCGGACATCATTTACGGAACCAATAATGAATACGGTTTTGACTACCTCCGTGATAATATGGCGCGCAGCCCCGAAGACCTTGTTCAGGGAAAGCTGCATTATGCAATGGTGGACGAAGTGGATTCAGTGCTTATTGACGATGCGCGTACGCCGCTTATTATTTCCGGACCGGTTCCAAAAGGCGACCAGCATGAGTTTTATGACCTGAAGCCCCGGATCGAAAGGCTGGTGACCGCTCAAAAAAATTACCTTAACGCGGCGCTGAATGCTGCGAAGAAGCAAATAGCCGAGGGAAATACCGAGGAAGGCGGCCTGGCTCTTTTGAGGGCTCACCGCGGGCTGCCTAAAAATAAAGCCCTTATCAAGTTCCTGAGCGAGCCGGGAATAAAGCAGATCCTGCAGAAAACGGAGAACCATTACCTCCAGGATCAGCAGCGCGAAATGCATAAGGCGGATGCGGAATTGTTCTTCGTGATTGACGAAAAGAACAACAGCGTGGAACTCACTGAAAAAGGCATTGAACTTATTACCGCCTCCGGTGAAGACGCCAGTTTCTTTATCATGCCTGATATGGGCAGCGAAGTGGCTGAGATAGAACGTTCGGATCTTCCCGAAGAAGAGAAAGTCAAGAAGAAAGACGAGCTGATGCGCGATTACGGCGTTAAATCCGAGCGTATTCATTCGGTCAACCAGCTTCTGAAAGCCTATACCCTGTTTGAAAAGGATGTGGAATACATCATTGACAACAGCAAGATAAAAATAGTTGATGAGCAGACGGGCCGCGTGATGGAAGGCCGCCGTTATTCGGACGGGCTGCACCAGGCCATTGAAGCAAAGGAAAATGTAAAGGTGGAAGACGCCACCCAGACATTTGCCACGGTTACCCTTCAGAATTATTTCAGAATGTACCATAAGCTGGCCGGGATGACCGGGACGGCCAGTACGGAGGCCGGGGAATTGTGGGAGATCTATAAACTGGATGTGGTGGAGATCCCCACCAACAAACCCCTGGTTCGCGATGATCGCCAGGACCTGGTATATAAAACCCAGCGGGCCAAGTACAATGCGGTGATTGAAGAAATTGCAAAGCTGACGGGAGAAGGCCGCCCGGTACTCGTGGGAACCACCTCTGTAGAGATCTCCGAATTGCTTAGCCGGATGCTGAAACTACGCGGGATCAGGCATAATGTGCTGAACGCGAAGCTGCATCAAAAAGAAGCGGACATTGTTGCGGAAGCCGGTATCGGAGGTACGGTGACGATTGCTACCAACATGGCCGGACGTGGTACCGACATTAAACTGGGCCCAGGGGTAAAGGACGCCGGCGGCCTGGCCATTATCGGTACTGAGCGGCATGAGTCAAGGCGGGTAGACCGGCAGCTGCGCGGACGTGCCGGACGCCAGGGCGATCCCGGCGCCAGCCAGTTCTTCGTATCCCTGCAGGATGATCTTATGCGCCTGTTTACTTCAGACCGTGTTTACAACCTGATGGACAAAATGGGGCTGAAGGAAGATGAGGTAATCCAGCATTCCATGATCACCCGTTCCATTGAACGCGCCCAGCGGAAAGTGGAAGAAAATAACTTCGGGATCAGGAAGCGGCTGCTGGAATACGATGACGTAATGAATTCCCAGCGGACAGTGATTTACTCCAAGCGGCACAATGCCCTTTTCGGCGAACGCCTGGAAGTAGACCTGGATAATATGCTGTTCGATCTTATCGAGGAGATCGTTGCCGAATACAGCCAGGGGCAGAACTACGAAGGCTTCAAACTGGAAATGCTCCGCGTATTCTCCTATAATATTGAACTCAGCGAACAGGAGTTCCAGGAGAAGAAGCCAGCCGATCTGCTGCAGTTAATGCATCAGGCCTTAACCGACCTGTACCGCCGCAAGAGCGAACAGATAGCTGAAATGGCTTACCCTGTGATCAAGGAGGTGTACGAAACCCGGGGCGAAACGTTCCGGAACATCGCCGTTCCCTTTACTGACGGAGTGCGGGGCCTGCAGGTACAGGTGAACCTTGAAAAAGCCCATGAGACCAGGGGAAAGGAAATCATCAAGGCATTTGAAAAGATGGTAACGCTGAGTATCATTGACGAATCCTGGAAAGAGCATTTGCGCGATATGGATGATTTGCGCCAGTCTGTCCAGAATGCCGTATATGAACAGAAAGATCCCCTGCTTATTTATAAATTTGAGTCGTTCGAGCTATTCAAGCAGATGATCTCCAGGGTGAACAGGGAAGTGATCAGCTTCCTGTTCAAAGGAAGCATTCCGCTTCAGCAGCCTGAGCAGGTGAGAGAGGCCCGGCAGCAGCCGCGGCCCGATACCAGCCGGCTCCGGACAAATCACCCGGAATATGTTTCAGCCGGGGCTGCTTCCAGGGTAGCCTCCGCGGGCGGCGGCATGCCTGTAGAAACAGAGGTGAAGACCCAGCCGGTCAGAGTGGGTGAAAAGGTTGGCAGAAACGATCCCTGTCCCTGCGGCAGCGGAAAGAAATATAAGAATTGCCACGGTAAGTAAGGTCTTTGGTAAATTTTTGGGATATGAAAAAAATACTCTTATCAATAACTGTTCTGCTGCTTGCGGCGGGAAGCCTCTTCGCGCAGGAACGGGGGAAGATAGAAGAGATCAAGGACCCCGAAATTGATGCGCTGACAGCCAAAAGAGCTGAACTATATGCACGCCCCCGGAAAGTTAAGGGCTACCGCGTGCAGCTATACCGCGGCTCCGAGCGGGAAACCTATATAGAAATGAGGAACAGGTATCGCTTGCTGTACCCTGACGGGACCTCACACCTGCATTACGAGGCTCCTCAATTTAGCCTGGAGGTTGGCGACTGCCGCACGCTTGCCGAAGCTAACCGGCTAAGGGATAAACTGCTCGGGGACTTTGAAGATGCCAGGGTCGTGGAAGCTACGATCACGGTCAACGGCGGGGACCAGTAACAGGAGTAATTGCCGGACGTTTGGATCTCCTGTCTTTCAAAGCAAACCCCTATCTTTACCTCAAATGCTTAAAGAAAAAATCCGGCAGTTAGCGAGCGATCTGCACAACGAAACGGTGCTGAACCGGCGGCACCTGCACATGCATCCCGAATTATCATTTGAAGAACATAATACATCGGCGTTTGTGGCCGAAAAGCTGTCCGCACTGGGTATTCCATTTGAAAAGAAAGCAAATACCGGCCTGGCAGCCTTATTAAAAGGGGAGAAGAAGGGTCCGGAAAAAGTGATCGCCTTGCGGGCGGACATGGATGCTTTGCCGATAGTGGAAGCAAATACTGCCGAATACAAGTCAAAGAACGAAGGAGTGATGCATGCCTGCGGGCATGATGTGCATACGTCTTCGCTGCTGGGCACCGCGAAAATCCTTTCGGAGCTAAAACAGGAATTTTCCGGAACAATTAAATTAATTTTTCAGCCCGGTGAAGAAAAACTTCCGGGAGGGGCGAGCCTGATGATCAAAGAAGGCGTGCTGGAAAACCCCGTTCCCCAGGGAGTACTCGGGCAGCACGTAATGCCCCTGATCGACGCGGGTAAGGTGGGCTTCCGCTCCGGAAAGTACATGGCCAGCACGGACGAGATCTATGTGACTGTCCGCGGAAAGGGCGGCCATGGAGCCATGCCTCATCTGAATATTGACCCGGTGCTGATCGCTTCGCATATCGTGGTTGCGCTTCAGCAGATCGTTAGCCGGAACGCTAACCCGCTTGTACCTTCGGTATTATCCTTCGGAAAAGTGACCGCCGCGGGCGCCACGAATGTCATACCGGTTGAAGTAAAGATGGAAGGAACATTTCGTACGCTGGACGAGGCCTGGCGCAGCGACGCGCATTTAAAGATGAAAAAGATGGCCGAAAGCATTGCGGAAGGAATGGGAGGGAGCTGCGAATTTGAGGTCCGTAAAGGTTACCCTTTCCTGGTGAATGAGGAAAAACTGACCGCGTCCGCCCGCCGTTATGCGGAAGAGTACCTTGGAAAGGAAAACGTACTGGACCTGGATATCTGGATGGCTGCCGAAGACTTTGCATTTTATTCGCAGGTGACCCCGG
This sequence comes from Anseongella ginsenosidimutans, assembly GCF_008033235.1. GTDB lineage: Bacteria > Bacteroidota > Bacteroidia > Sphingobacteriales > Sphingobacteriaceae > Anseongella > Anseongella ginsenosidimutans. Next base: position 596,833 of record NZ_CP042432.1, on the reverse strand, counting down.
CGTGCTTTTACCGATTAGGCATCCGGAATGAAAGTAAGGGCATTATTTCAGGTGTGCATACTCCAACTTTTGATATAGATGAAACCGCCCTGGAAACCGGCCCCGGTTTAATGGCTTTCCTGGCCCTTAAAGAACTCGGGAACTGAAACCGCCGGTATTTCCCGTATATAAGATCATGAATATTGACAGCATGATTGCTGCACCCGTCAAAATAATAAATTTGAGGCGGTTTTTTATTGCAAAGTTGTATTTTAGCGCCAAAATCTATGGGTTTAAAAATATATGTTCCTAAAGAAAGCCGTTCCGGTGAAAACCGCGTGGCTTTAACACCTTCCGTAGTCAAACAATTGATTGCCGAAGGGTTCGAATGTTATATTGAACCGGACGCGGGCAGCGGAGCGGGCTTCAGCGATGAAGCATACCAGGGCGCCGGGGCGTTAATTGCCGGTCAAAGCGCCGCCTGGGCCGCAGCGGATGTGGTGCTGAAAGTGAATCCTCCTTCTCCGGATGAGGTTGCTCAGATGAAGAAAGGAGCCGTGCTGATCTCAATGATGTATGCATTCTCCAACCCGGCCCTTGTGGAGGCCTGTTCCAGGCAAGGGGTGACGTCGTTTGCGCTTGACGCCGTACCGCGGATCTCACGCGCCCAAAAAATGGACGTTCTGAGTTCCCAGGCAAATCTTGCCGGGTATAAAGCCGTGATCATCGGGGCAAATGAAATGGGAAAGATCTTCCCGCTTTTAATGACGGCGGCCGGGACCATCACCCCTTCCAAAGTGCTGATCTTTGGCGCAGGGGTAGCGGGCCTGCAGGCTGTAGCTACGGCCAAGCGGCTGGGAGCCGTAGTGGAAGTGACGGACGTCCGGCCGGAAACAAAAGAACAGGTGGAATCCCTTGGCGGTAAATTCCTGGTGGTTGACTCCGCTGAAGGGATTAAAACCGAAGGCGGGTATGCCCGCGAAGTCTCGGAAGATTTTCTCCGTAAGCAAAAGGAACTGGTGGAAAAACATATCGCACAGGCCGACCTGGTGATTACCACCGCTCAGGTTTTCGGAAGAAAGGCGCCCGTACTCATCACCGAAGATATGGTGAGGCTGATGAAACCCGGTTCGGTCATCGTGGATATGGCCGTGGAACAAGGCGGGAATTGCTCGCTGAGCGAAGCCGGAAAAACCGTCGTGAACCACGGTGTGAAGATCGTGGGGCAAACCAACCTTCCCTCGCTGCTTCCGGTAAACGCCAGTGAACTATTCGCTAAAAATATTTCTACATTGCTGCTTCACCTTGGAAATGGAGAAGGATTCAAACTGGATAGGGAAGAAGAGATCACCAAAGGCTGTCTTATTACTCACGACGGGCAGCTGGTGCATGAATCTACAAAACAACTGTTAAATAACGCCGCGCAAAGCGCCTAATTCTGACCATCATGGAATCAATCCTTTCATTTATAGGTGATCATATGGAAATGATCTATATCATTATCCTTTCCATATTTGTGGGTGTGGAGGTGATCTCCAAAGTGCCCTCCGCCTTGCATACGCCCCTGATGTCCGGTGCGAACGCCATTCACGGCGTCGTGATCATCGGAGCTATTATTGTCATGGGCCATGCCGATCCCGGAAATATAGCGGCGCTGATACTCGGCTTCCTGGCCGTGGTGCTGGGAACGTTAAACGTAGTGGGAGGTTTTGTTGTGACCGACCGCATGCTGGAAATGTTTAAGAAAAAGAAATAATTTCCCTACTGAATATATATGGAGCAGTACATACTCGCAATTACCTACCTGATAGCATCCGTTCTTTTTATTTTCGGGCTGAAAATGCTTGGCGATCCCAAAACAGCCAGGCGGGGAAATATACTTGCCGCCCTGGGAATGGGCCTGGCTATCCTGGCCACGATGGCCTTTCACAAGAACGAGGCGGGAGAACGAATTGGGAATTACGGCTGGATCATCGGCGGATTGGTGATTGGCACCATTGCCGGATGGCTTTCGGCCGTTAAAGTAAAAATGACGGCCATGCCGCAGATGGTGAGCCTGTTCAACGGGATGGGAGGCGCCTGTGCGGCCCTTATTTCTATTTCGGAGTTCGACCACCTGATGCACATGTCCGCCGGCAGCGCTACCGCTGGTATTTTACTTACAATGGTCGCAGGCCTGGTGATCGGGAGCGTTTCCTTTTCCGGAAGCATGATCGCCTTTGCAAAACTGCAGGGCATTATGAAGAAAAATATCCGCTTTCCGCTTTACAATATTATTAATATCCTGATAATGATCGGGATCGTGGTGATTTCCTTCATCATCATCCGGCAGATCCCCGCTGACCCGTATCCATATTTTTATGGTCTTTTTGCCCTGTCCCTGCTGTACGGGATTCTTTTCGTAATCCCCATCGGGGGAGCCGATATGCCGGTGGTGATTTCCCTGCTGAACTCCTTTACCGGGGTAGCGGCGGCCTTTGGAGGCTTCCTCTATGATAACCAGGTAATGCTTACAGGCGGTATCCTGGTAGGTTCGGCCGGTACCCTGCTGACCATTGTTATGTGCCGCGCCATGAACCGCTCTCTCACCAACGTGATCTTCGGCGGATTTGGTTCAGGCGCAAAAGCCGCGGAAGGCAGCGCAAAGGAAGGTGGCAATGTGAAGGCGACCAGCATATCGGACGTGGCCATTCTTTTGAATTATGCGCAAAAGGTGATCGTCGTACCCGGATATGGACTGGCTGTTGCGCAGGCGCAGCACGCTATTCATGACATGGAATCCATTCTGGAAGCTAAAGGCGTAGAAGTAAAATACGCTATTCATCCCGTGGCTGGCCGTATGCCGGGTCATATGAACGTACTGCTTGCTGAGGCAAACGTGGCCTATGAAAAGCTCTCGGAAATGGAGGAAGTTAACCCGGAATTCCCCACTACGGATGTCGTGCTGGTAGTAGGCGCCAACGACGTAGTAAATCCGGCCGCCAAAAGCGATCCTTCCAGCCCGATTTTCGGAATGCCTGTACTGAACGTGGAAGAAGCCCGGAATGTGATCGTCGTTAAACGAAGCATGAACACCGGTTACGCCGGCATCGACAACGAGCTGTTCGGTTACGATAATTGCTCCATGCTGTTCGCAGACGCCAAAACCGCCATTACACAACTCGTTACCGAATTAAAAAGCCTTGAATAGTTTAAACTTTTTTAGTTTATAGTTTATAGTTTGTAGAGTGGGGGGTGAGTTTCAAGTTTTTAGTTTATAGTTTTTAGAGGTGGGAGCGCTGTTCGGCGAGTTTCAAGTTTTAAATACAAAGTTCGCCGCATGGTTGCGAAGCCTCTTTTAACTAAAAACTACAAACCAAAAACTATAAACTGTTGCGAAGCAACTTCGATATGTACAGGATGAGCTTAATTCCCTAATTTGCGAACGAGGTCGTCATTGATATCGAAAGTCTTCATGACGCGTCCAGTTTATTAACGACATGTTTTGATAACGTGTACATTTTTGTCAATTTTCTGAACATGTCGGACTAAAAACTGGAAACTCCTTTACCCGAAATAGCGCAGCCTGTTAAGGTTCGGTCGCCGGCATGAACCGTTACGCTGTAATCGTAATTTCGGTCCGACATGCCGTCGGAGCATTCTTCCTTTTTTACGATGATCTTCAGGGAGGGCTGCCCGGCTTCGGCGGGGACATCATAGGTATAATTGTCTCCCTCAATAACAGGTTCGGTGTACTGGTAATAATATGCGGATTCCGTACCCATGTCCGTCAGGCGGATAAGGTTCTCGCCTCCTGAAATTTCCACCGACCAGAAAGGCTCGTTGCCCAGGCACCAGAAATCATAGGGAAAACAATCGGTCCTGAAATTCTTGGCGCTCACGTTGAGAACCTTTACCACTTTCAGCAGGCTATCGTATTCCGCGCCCGTGCCTCTGTCTTGCGGCGGCAGTTTTACCGCTTCCAGTTCGGCGAAGACGGAATTCCGGTCAGAAGGAAAGAACTGAAATTCCCGGGCCCGTATTCCCAGGAGGCTGTCCGGATCGGAAAGCCAATACGTTGTACTGTCGTCACCACATTCCATAAAGCTGCTTAGCTTAGGACTGTATGTATAAATACCTTTTAATGTCACCGTGTCCGGCTGTGTTCCGGCATTGTTCTCAGTATTTTCTCTTCCCGGATTGCAGGAGAAAAGAAGGAGGGAAGCTAGTATGCCAAAACCGGATTGCTGAATTATTTTCATATAATTTTTCTTCACTCCGGGAATGAAACAAATTACCTGCCAATTTGAAATAGTCTTTATATTTGTTTTACTCAGTGTATTGAGTAATTTTACTCAACGTATTGAGTAAATAATCGAATATGTTCCAACGCCCTTATTTACAGGGCCTTATAGATAGAGCTAGAGAGCCCCGTCGCTTTATTCAGTGGAGGTTATCCCGGGTCCGCCCCGCTTATAAAGGACGAAGAGCGCTGGAAGCAATACGTCAGTAATTCGCTTATTGAAACCAGTATTTCCAAGGACATTCTGATGTTGACCAGGGTGGATAAACCGGCCCTTCTAAAGCGATTGTTTGAATTGGGATGTCTTTATTCTGGACGAATCCTTTCTTTTACAAAAATATTGGGGCAATTGCAGGATGCTGGTAACACGACTACGTTATCCCATTACCTGGTTCTGCTGGATACTGTTGGCTTGCTCGGAGGCATCGAAAAATATGCAGCGGATGTGGTTAGGAAGCGGTCTTCCAGCCCTAAATTTCAGGTACATAATAATGCCCTGATAAGCGCTCAACGAAGCGAGTTATTTATGGAGGTACGGTCGCAGCTGTCAGTCTGGGGGCATGTCGTTGAATCCTCCATTGGCGCACATCTGTTAAATTGCTCCTTTTCCGAAGGTTATAAGGTATATTACTGGCGATACGGAAACCAGGAAGTGGATTTTGTGCTGGAGCGAAGAGGAAAGATCATTTGCCTGGAAGTAAAAAGTAATAACGAGCAGGCTGCGCCGGGAATAAGTGCCTTTGAAAAACAATTCGGCGTTCACAAATCCCTTTTGATCGGCAGCCGCGGGCTTCCCTGAGAGGAATTTCTGAAGATAAACCCTGTGTCGCTGTTTTAAAACTGAAGGGGTCTTTTCGCGGAACCGAATGGGCCATTTCGGGGGAAAAGACTTAACTTTGACTTTCCATGATTTCCCCGGGTTCCATAGAGCAGATATTCGCTACCGCCGACATTGTTGAGGTGGTGGGCGATTTTGTGACCCTGAAAAAGCGGGGAAGTAATTACATTGGCCTGTGTCCCTTTCATAACGAGAAAACGCCTTCTTTTAACGTGAACCCTGCGCGGGGCATTTTCAAGTGCTTTGGCTGCGGCAAGGGGGGAAACGCGGTGGATTTCGTGATTGAACACGAAAAATATTCTTACCCGGAAGCCATTCGCTACCTGGCGAAAAAGTATGGCATTGAGCTGGATGAGACGGGGCCAGCCGAAGACCCTGTCCAAAAAGATGAGCGGGAAAATCTTTTTGCCCTAAATGAGTATGCCCGGGCTTATTTTGGTGAAACCCTGTTTGAAACGGAGGAGGGCCGCGACATTGGCCTGGCCTATTTCAGGGAACGCGGCTTCCGCGATGAAACCATTAAGAAATTCCAGCTGGGCTATTCCCCGGACGAGTGGGAACCACTTACTCGGAAAGCGCTCGCTGAAGGTTTTCGCGAAGAGTACCTCATCGGTACCGGGCTCTCAGTGAAAAACGCGGAAAAGGGAAGCCTTTATGACCGTTTCCGGGGAAGGGTATTGTTCCCTATTCACAACCTTACCGGGCGGGTGATCGGTTTCGGGGGCCGGGTACTGCGGACGGGGGCGAAAACGGCCAAATATGTAAATTCCCCGGAATCGCTGATTTATCACAAGAGCGATACGCTCTACGGGATATTTTACGGCCGCAATAAGATCAGGGAAGAAGACAGCTGTTTACTGGTGGAAGGCTATACAGACGTTATTTCTTTGCACCAGTCGGGGATTGAAAATGTGGTGGCTTCCTCGGGCACTTCCCTTACTGCCGGCCAGATACGGCTGATCAGCCGTTACACAAAAAATATTACCATTCTTTACGATGGCGATCCGGCGGGGATCAAGGCTTCTCTGCGCGGAATTGATATGATCCTTGAAGAGGGGATGAACGTAAAGGTAGTCTTGTTCCCGGAAGGGCATGATCCGGATTCTTTTGTGCGAAAATCGGGTGGCGCGGCCTGCCGGGAATACATCAAAGCGAATCAGAAGGATTTTATTCTTTTTAAGGCGGATCTGTTACTGGCGGAAACGGCGAATGATCCCATAAAGCGGGCGACGGCTATTAGTGAGATTGTGGAAAGCATTTCAAAAATACCGGACAGCATTAAAGCGTCGGTATTTGTCGCCGAGGCCAGCCGCATACTCCAGATAGACGAACGCGCGCTGCTTACGGAGCTGAATAAGCTGCGGATGAAACAGCTAAAGCAGGAGCGGAAGCGGCCTTCAGGGGCGGGGCCCCGGCATTTCCGGGAAGCGGTTCAGAAAGGGGGGGCGCCGGGCAAACGGGCGCTTATCCGGGACAGGGCGCGGCTTCCGGCGGGGAAGCGCATCCCGGGGAGGAAGCATGGCAGGCAGCGGGCGCTGAAAGCATTGAACCGGCCGTCCTTTCGGATAATGACGATGCCCAGGAAAGGGAGATTGTCCGCCTGATGCTGAACTATGGCCATGAAGAATTGAACGAAGGTCTTTCCATCAACCAGTTCCTGGTTTCCAACCTGGAGGATGTGGAATTTGGCAACACGCCTGTTAAACAGATCCTGGATGAAATAAAGGATGCCCTGAAGCAGGAGAAGGAATTCAATCCCCTGGAATTTACGCGTCATTCGCAGGAAGATGTCCGGCAGCTAGCCGTGGCGCTGCTTTCCAATCCCTACGTGATCAGTGAGAACTGGGAGAACATGCATGGAATTTATGTGCCTTCTGAAACGGAATTACTTGCCCAGGCCGTGCTGAGCGCGATCTTTCACCTGAAAATGCGGAAAGTAATGCGTATGATCGCCGGGAACCAGCTGAAGCTTAAAGAGGTAACCGATACCGAAGAACAAATGGCTCTGCAACTCGAACATATCCGCCTGTCCAATATCAAGCGGGAACTTTCCAAAGAACTCGGAACCGTGATCCTGAAATGAGCGCCGTTTTTCAAATTCGGCGGCATCTTGATTGCCAGAATTAATTTGCTGAAATTCGTGCCCTATGATCTTCGTCACAGGAGGAACAGGTTTTATCGGGTCCCGTTTGTTGTTCGACCTCACGGAAGGCGGCAAGCCGGTAAGGGCGCTTAAAAGAAAGACATCTGTTATTCCTTCTTTTCTTCGCGATAGAAATATTGAATGGGTAGAAGGGGATGTGCTTCACGTGGGCGCCCTGGAAGAGGCGATGCAAGGCGCGCAGAAGGTTTATCACTGTGCTGCCATGGTTTCCCTTGCTAACCGGGAGCGGCGGCAGATGTACCGGGTAAACATCCAGGGTACGGCGAATGTGGTAAATCTTTGCCTGGCGCTTGGTGTCGAAAAGCTGGCGCATGTGAGTTCAGTGGCCGGGCTTGGCCGGGAGAAGGACGGTAAATTCATTACCGAAAAAACCCTGTTTGATTACGATGAACAGAACTGGGCCTATGGCATCAGCAAATATGAAAGTGAATGCGAGGTGTGGCGGGGCGTGGCTGAGGGTCTGAACGCGGTGGTCATAAACCCCACGATCGTACTTGCCGATAAGGACTGGAGCCAGGGCAGCGGCCGCATGTTTGGGGTGGTGAAGAAAGGGATGCGTTTTTATACTCCCGGCGCCAACGGTTACGTGGATGTAAGGGATGTTTCCAGCTGCCTTATCGCCCTGATGGAGAACGGCGCCTCCGGTGAACGCTTTATTATCAATGCCGAAAACCGCTCCTACCGCGAGGTGTTTTCAGCGATCGCCGGCGCCCTTGGGAAGCCGCAGCCTTCCTTTCAGCTGAAACGCTGGATGCTGGAGATCGCCTGGCGGGCCAACCTGGTATACGCATTGATCACGGGAAAGGAGCCGCTTATCAGCAAAGACGCGGTAAAGGCCGGTTTCCGGGAAACGCGCTATTCCAATGAAAAGATCAAAAAAGCCACAGGAATACATTTCATTCCGCTGGAACAAACTATCAGAGATATCGTAAATGAGCATGAAGTACATCATTGATTTTGACAGCACTTTTACCCAGGTAGAAGCCCTGGACGAGCTGGTCCGCATTTCGCTGGAAAACCATCCGGAAAAGGAAAAGATCGTTAAAGAGATCGAATCCCTTACCAACGCCGCGATGGAAGGGCGCCTTTCTTTTACAGAAAGCCTCGAAAGAAGGGTAAAGCTTCTGCATGCCAATAAGAAACACCTGGGGCAGCTGGTAAAAGTACTGAAGAAAAAGGTATCCCAGTCATTTTCCCGCAACAGTAATTTCTTTAAAAAACACAGCGACCAAATATTCATTGTTTCCGGCGGCTTTAAGGAATTTATTACGCCGGTGGTAGCTGCCTATCATATTCCTCCCGAAAATATTTTTGCGAACACCTTTCTCTTTGACTTTGACGGTAATATAGCCGGTTATGATAAGAGCAATCCGCTCTCTGAAGAAGGGGGGAAAGTGAAACTGCTTCGCCAGCTGAACTGGAAGGATGATGTCTTTGTGATCGGCGATGGTTATTCCGATTTCCAGTTGAAGGAAGCCGGGATCGTAAAAAAATTCTACGCCTTTACCGAGAATATCGAACGCGCCGCGGTAGCTGAAAAAGCGGATCATGTGACGCCCAGCTTTGACGAGTTTCTTTACGTAAACAAGCTGCCAATGGCCATTTCATATCCCAAGAACCGCATAAAATGCCTGGTGCTGGGAGAAGTGCCGGCGGAAACAATTGATATCTTAAAAGCTGAAGGCTATTCCATTCGTCATAAAAAGGCCGAAGTCGAAGAAAAGTACCTGAAGGATATGGGCATACTCGTAGCCGGCGGCGGAGAAAAGCTAACCAATAAATGGATAGAAAAATGCACCCGCCTCAAGGTCATCGGTTACCTGGGCAACAGCAAGGGGCAGGTTGACCATGAGTACTGCGCCCGTAGGGGCATCGTGATCCTGGATGACAAGCGCAATAACCGCTATAGCAGCCAGTTCATCCCTAAACGGGTGATCGATTTCGTTAATACCGGATCTACCGGCTTCAGTGTGAACTTCCCGGATATTCAGCTGTTTGAGTTAGCCGGCGCCCACCGGTTTATTCATATTCACGAGAATAAACCCGGCATCATGGCAAAGATCAACGAAGTATTTGCCCGCCACCATATCAATATCCTCGCCCAGTACCTGAAAACCAACGATCAGATCGGTTATGTGATCACGGATGTGAATGAAGAATACGATAAGACGGTCATCAATGACCTGAAAAAAATACCGCATACAGTGAAATTCAGAATGCTTTATTAACGCAGAGCAAAGATTCCGGCGGACAAATACAATAGCGGATATGAAGGAAGCATTGATCGTATTCGGCGGCGGCGGCCTGGGGGCCCTGCTGAGATACCTGATCAACCGGTATTTCGGAACGGTTCAGGCGCAGTTTCCTTATGCCACCCTCCTGGCAAATGTGCTGAGCTGCCTGCTGCTGGGTTTCGTGATCGGCTGGCTGGCCCTCAAAAGCGGGCAGAACCAGCTGCTCCGGCTGCTTTTTGTCACCGGCTTTTGCGGCGGGCTGAGTACCTTCTCTACTTTTACCCTGGAAAGCATGGAACTTTACAAGCAGGGCATGGCCTGGCTGGTTCTATTGAATATTGCCGGAAATTTTATACTTTGTGTAGCTGCGATCATTCTTGGTATGTACCTGGCAAATAACCGACCGATATGAATAAAGGAGCTATTTTAGTACCATTTGCGGCCTGCCTGCTGGGAGGCGGCGCCTGTCATGCCCAATCGGGCGTAGAGCCTGAATTTAAAAAACATACGCTGAGCAGCGAATTTATTTCCGAAGGCATAGCTGCCGGGGATGTCAACCAGGATGGCCAAACAGACATTATGGCCGGAGCCTTCTGGTTTGAGGCCCCTTCCTGGAAAGCTCACGAGATTTCCGCGCCGCAAACCTTTTCGGTGGATAAAGGCTACAGCAATTCCATGCTCAATTTCAGCATGGATGTGAACCAGGACGGGTGGATTGACCAGATACGCATCGATTTTCCGGGCAAGGCGGCTTACTGGCATGAGAACCCCCGGAATAAGGAGGGCCATTGGAAGGTGCATACTATTTTTGAGACCGTAGGCAATGAATCGCCCCGGTTCGAAGACGTGGACGGCGACGGCCGGCCAGACCTTATCTGCGCAGATTCAAAGGCAAAGGAAATGATCTGGCTGCGCGCCCCCTCGGAAAAGGGCGAAACAACCTGGCAGCGATATACCATCAGCGGCAGCAACGCGCCCGGTACCCATATTTTTTCACACGGACTGGGTTTTGATGACGTAAACGGCGACGGCAGAAAAGATGTCCTGATCAAGGAAGGCTGGTGGGAATCCCCCGCGGATCCCAGGCAGCCCGGCTGGAAATTCCACGAGGCAAATTTTGGAGAGGATTGTTCACAGATGTACACCTATGATTTTGACAAGGACGGCGACCTGGACGTGATCAGCACGTCCGCCCATCGCTTCGGCGTCTGGTGGCATGAGCAGGGGCTTCAGGGGAAGGCACCTGGGAAACCCACGAGATCAGTAAAGCCCTATCCCAAACCCATGCCACTTCCCTGACCGACCTCAACGGAGACGGCTATCCCGACCTGGTAACCGGAATGCGCTATTTTGCTCACCTTGGCAAGGACCCCGGTGAGCAGAATGACCCGCTGCTGGTTTGGTTTGAATTCAAACCAGGTAACGAACCATCCTGGACCCTCCATGAAATAGACCGCGACTCGGGTGTCGGCCTGAACAATGTGGTCGAAGATATCACCGGGGATGGACAGAAAGATATTCTCATCGCCAATAAAAAAGGCGTATTCTTTTTTGAGCGAATTAAATAAACGCAGTTTCAGTTAAGCGCAGTTTCAGTTTTAAAGAATTTGACAATCCATTCACAGAAGTCGAAGTATTTTTGAATGGCTTCTTCCTGTTTGCTGTTGTTGATCTCTTCAATGTCCCTCTTTATCTTTTTGAATGCAATTCTTTTTTTGGCTGTGCTGCATTTCTTCGGATTGACTTTTATCAGGTAGAAGATCAGCTTTTCGATCTTAAATGATCTGCCCTGCTGGCTTCGGAACCGTTTATAAGCACGTATCTCGTAATCCAGGTAATCTATGTTGCCCAGTTCGTAATGAATGATGATGTGCATCAGGCGGCATACCCGGTAAATACTTGATGACCGGACCGGTTTATTGTCATTTAATGCCTGGGAAATGTATTTATTCGCCTGCTGGTATTGCTGGTTATGAAAATACGCCAATGCTGAAAATAAAAGCAGTTCCAGCTGTTTATCCGCCTTATTCAGATCGATGCTCCTTATCTGCTGCAATGCTGATTTATATTGTTTTAAGCCAAGTGACCTATTCAGACGATACAGGCAAAGGGTTTGGTATACGGCATTTCTGAAATGCTCGGGGTATGGGCGGCAGCCGAGCTGCTCAAGTTTCCGGATATAATAATCCATTTCCGCATAATATTTTATACTTCGCAGGTTATTCAGGATTCCTTCCAATGCAGAAAGATTGTCATAAGGAGGATAGTTCCAAAGATTTTCATTTTCCTCGAATAAGTTATTCAATTCCTTGAAAACCTCCAGCGCGGAAATATATTGCTTCGTGTAAATCAGGAAAAAGGACTGGAACAGCAGATGTATCTTCCTGGATTCAAACTGGAAGCGGGCGCCCGTTGTGATGATGCCTAATTCGCCGAGGATCAGGTCATTGATTGTTTTTTTATTCTGATCCAGGCCTATCTGTTCATTTAATATCCGGTGTTTCAGCAATTCATACAAAGAATAATGTTCATGTATCTGGTGCAGCAGTTTTAAAGAATGCTTGGATTTCATCTGCCGGTTTACGAGTTCCTGTTCGCTAAGGTTGGCAAACCCGGCATCCGCCAGCCAATTCAGTTCTTCGCGGATGGATTGATAATACAGCATATGATCCTGCGCCTGTTCGGCCAGTTTTTGTGTTTTTCTTAGTTCCTGCAAACCTTTTTCCGGAAGCGACCGCTCAAAGCAAAGGCGGGCTTTCATAAAAGAATGATGGCGCATGAACCATTTGTCCTGGCTGATGCGTACCGAAACCAGTTGATCGGTAAGGACCCGGAACAGGTAGTTCGCAGCATTGTCAAAAGACCCCGTAGGCGATTTGCTGTTGAAAATAGCTTCTGCCCCGGCTAAGTTCTCCGATTTTCCCTTGCTCAGGATATCGAACAATAACAAATAATCTTTATCCCCCTCATACCTGCGGGAGTATATTTTAAAGCTTTTCTTCTCGGCAGAGGAAAGCGAGCTTATCAAGGTCTCCAGTTCATGCATAGCCCTGTAAATTTAATATAATCCTGAATAAATTTATCTGTAATATATTGATAAATAATACTTTATGTACAAATTGCTGCGTGGTTTTAGAGATTGTAATTCATGAAAATACGAAAATATGGCTATTTCCCGTCTGTATTGTCCCCTATATTTGGCTAGAGCGACTCACATTTTAATCTTAACCGGGGCTTTTCCCCTAATCAATGTATATGCGTGACAGAAAAATTCTGGTGGTAGGAAGTATAAATATGGACATGGTCGTGAAAACAGATCACATACCAAAGCCCGGGGAAACGGTGCTGGGGGGAGAATTCTTTATGAACCCCGGCGGAAAAGGTGCAAACCAGGCAGTTGCTGTCGCCCGCCTGGGGGACATGCAACATTTATCGGGAAGATAGGCGATGATATCTTCGGAAAGCAGTCTGCGCAGCTGTTCGATCAGGAAGGTGTTGATATTACAGGCGTGTTCTCGGATCCCGGCGCCCCCTCAGGGATCGCGATGATCACGGTGGACCAGGCAGGTGAAAACAGTATTGTCGTCGCTCCCGGAGCCAATGCCAACCTGCAGCCTGAGAATGTAGCCGAAGCCCTGGATAAACATTCCGACGGTACCATCCTGCTTATTCAGCTGGAAATTCCCATGGAAACCGTGGAATTTGCGGCCCGCTATGCCAGGGAGCGGGGACTTATGGTTGTTCTTAACCCGGCCCCGGCCAATAACCTGATCCCGGAGCTTTTCCACCTCATTGACGTGATCACACCAAATGAGAACGAAGCCGAAATGTTATCCGGTATTGAAATAAAAGATATTGCCAGCGCCCGGGAGGCGGCCGAAAATATCATCCGCCAGGGCGTTAAAAGCGTGATCATCACGCTGGGAAAACGAGGAGCGGTAGTGATGGACAATGGCGCCTTCCATCATATACCCGCCCCGGAGGTAGAAACGGTGGATACGACCGCCGCCGGGGATGTTTTTAACGGTGCGCTGGTCACGGCGCTGGCCGAAGGGAAAACCCTGGTGGAGGCAGTTTCATTTGCCTGCCGGGCGGCGGCTATTGCCGTTACCCGGTTCGGAGCGCAGTCGTCCATCCCCTACAGGAATGAAGTGTTATTGCATGCTGTAAAATAGAACCTGAATCATATGTTCATTGTAGAAAATTATGCCCTTGCAGTTATATGCTGCCTGATCACGATGCTCTGCTGGGGCTCCTGGGCCAACACGCAGAAGTTGGTGGGAAAGGAATGGCGGTTTGAGCTATTCTATTGGGATTATGTACTGGGAATCCTGCTCCTTGCCATTATCGGAGCCTTTACATTAGGCAGTACCGGTGAATCCGGCCGCCCTTTTCTTGAGGATATCGCGCAAGCCCATCCGGATAATATCCGAACCGCCGTTATCGGAGGGGTGGTGTTCAACCTTGCCAATATTCTCCTCACCGCGGCCATCGCGGGAGCCGGTATGGCAGTCGCCTTCCCCATCGGGATTGGCCTGGCCCTGGTAATAGGCGTGGTACTGAACTATTACCTGGCCAGCAAAGGAGATCCGCTGTTATTATTTGCAGGCGTGGCGCTTGTGGTATTGGCAATTATCCTGAATGCTGTCGCCTATAGCAAACATTCCGGCAAGGCCGGGAAAAAGGAGGTCGGCAAGTGGATCCTGATCGCGATCGTTGCGGGCGGGCTGATGTCTACTTTCTATCCGTTTATTGCAGCCGGCATGGAGCTGGAAAATTTTAGGGAGCCTGCTGCGGGTAAAATGACGCCTTATACTGCTTTCGTAATATTTGCCGCCGGAATTGTTGCGAGCAATCTTGTGTTCAATACCGTATTAATGCGCAAGCCTCTTGAAGGCGCGCCCATCAGCTATGCGGCCTATTTCAAAGGCCGCCTGGGATTGCATTTTGTCGGGATACTTGGAGGATGCATCTGGGGGCTTGGAAATTTGTTCAACCTGATTGCAGCGGGAAAGGCCGGCCCGGCCATTTCCTATGGGCTCGGACAAGGAGCCACACTTGTAGCTGCTCTCTGGGGAGTCCTTATCTGGAAAGAATTTAAAGGCGCTTCCAAAAGTGTCAACCAACTCATTGCAGGCATGTTCCTCCTGTTCGTGCTGGGGCTAGGCCTCATCATCGCCGCCGGAAAATGATCTTAGCTTTTAGAATAACATAACCAAAATACCAAAATACATGAAAGGAAAATTGACTAAAACTGTGTTTACGATCGCCATGTTTGTGCTGTTCAGCCAGTTTGTGATCGCGCAGGTACGGGTAACAGGGCGAATAACCGACAGTATCACCGGAACTCCCCTGGAAAGTGCGAGTGTAAGGGAGCCTGGGCAGGCAAACGGCGTGGTAACCAATGAGAACGGAGAATATTCCATTCAACTTTCTTCCGCCGAAGCTTTGCTAGAAGTCTCGTTTGTCGGGTATCAAAGCCAGGTAATCCCCCTGAATGGAGAAACCAGCCTTGATATCCTTCTTGTTCCTGATTATATCAACCTGGAAGAAGTGGTCGTGGTCGGTTATGGTGTCCAGAAAAAAAGCGATATATCCGGTTCCATTGTGTCTATTGATGCGGATGACCTGGCGCAGCAATCCTCCACCAGCATCTCCGAGCTTCTTCGCGGCAAGGCATCAGGCGTGTATATTACGCAGGGTAACGCCCGTCCGGGAGGATGGTCAAACATTACCATTCGCGGTACACGGTCGCTGAATGGCGGGAACAGCCCCTTGTTTGTACTTGACGGAGTTCCGGTTTCGGATGTTGATAATGTGAACATCAATGACATTGCCACGATCGAGGTGCTGAAGGACGCGGCGTCAACGGCCATTTACGGCGCCCGGGCGGCCAACGGCGTGGTCCTGGTAACCACCAAACGGGCGAAGGCCAATACGTTCCAGGTGGACGTAAGCACGGTGCAGTCGCTGCATCAGCTTAAGCGTAATTTTGATGTTTACTCGCCGGACGAATGGGCTCAGCTTCGGCGGGAAGCCGTACGCACCAAGAATGGCGGGGAATACCCGACTGATGAACAAGCTTTTCCGGCCGCTATCTTGTCGGCCATAAAAAACAATCAAACAGCGGATTGGGAGAAACTGATGATCCGCGACGCCTGGCAGCGGCACTATAACGCCAGCGTACGTTCAGGTACAGACCGTACCCGCTTGTTGTTTTCAGCGGCAAATATGGACCAGCAGGGACTGGCCAGGGACGCGGGGTATAACAGGACCAATTTTCGCCTGAACCTGGATCACCAGCTCCTGAGCAACCTGACCCTGGGTGGGAACATTGCTTATTCCTATGGCAAGCAAACGTTCGAAGACGGCTCCTGGGATGGATTCTACCGTCATCTGACGGCGCCGCCCTATGCTACGCCCTATGATGAGAACGGCAACCTGAATTATATAATAGGGGAGTCGAACAGCACGAACCCGCTCTGGAATTCGCAGGAATCATCCAATGTTTCCAGGTATAATAATTTACTGGCCAATATGTTTGTCGAGTGGGATATTCTGGAAGACCTGAGTTATAAGTTGAACACAAGCGTAAATAACAACGGTTCCGCCAACAAATTCTACCAGACAAGCCTTCATCAGAACGGTCGGATCTACAATGGGAACGGTTCGGTATCCGAATCGAAAAACACGGACTTTCTGCTGGAAAACATCCTTTCCTATAATAAAGACATGGATATCCATCGCCTGGACGTCACCCTGGTGCAAAGTATCAACAAGATCCGCTACGAATCCATTGGGACTTCAGCGACCGACTTTCCTTCCGATATTTTCGGGGCGGACGGGATAGGAAGCGCGCAGGAAGCGAATATTCCCACGCGCGGAATCTCTGACCGCAAAATATTATCCTTTATGGGCCGCCTGCGATACAGTATGCTGGATAAATACCTTGCTACCTTTACCATGCGGGCGGACGGTTCTTCCGTATTCGGCGCCAATAATAAATTCGGATATTTTCCTTCCGGTTCATTAATGTGGAGGGTATCCCAGGAAGAATTCCTGAAAGAAAGCCTTTGGCTTGATGATTTGAAATTGCGCGTCAGCTACGGAGCGGTAGGCAACCAGGCAATTTCCCCTTATAATTCCCTGGGCGTTACCGTCCTGTATCAGGGTATCCTCATGAATAACGCGGGAACTCCGGCCATTACCTCCGGCTTTCTTCCTTCTTCTTCCTTATACAACCCGGATCTCAAGTGGGAAACTTCCTTATCCTCCAATATAGGACTGGATTTCGGTTTATTGAACAACAGGATTTCCGGGTCCATAGAGTATTATAATACCCGTACGATTGACTTGCTGGTTAATAAGTCCCTGCCCAATATCCTGGGTTATACTTCCCAAACGGTGAACCTTGGCGAAGTCCGGAATTCAGGGGTAGAGGTCATGGTGAACCTGGTACCTCTCATGAAAAATGATTTGCAATGGAACGTGGGCCTGATGTTTTCCAGGAACGTCAACAAACTGGTAAAGATAGACGGAAGGACCGATGAAGAAGGGAAACCCTTGAATGACCTGAGGAACAATTGGTTCATCGGGGAATCCGTTAACTCCTATTTCGATTATAAATTCGCCGGTATCTGGCAGGCTTCTGACCAGGCCTTTATGGACGCACACCCGACATTGAACGCCCAGGCGGGAGATGTTCGTGTGGAAGACCTGAACAATGATGACCTGATCAATGAAGACGATAAAATACTTTACAACAGAGACCCCAAATTCATCGCCTCGCTCAATTCTTCGTTTAAATTCAAGGGTTTTGACCTGTATTGGGATCTTTACTGGGTAAACGGGGTTTACAAACTGAACCACTATCTGTTTGACAGTAATTCAGGCGGCGCCCTGACCGGGCTGACCAATGGCTTAAAGGTGGACTACTGGACACCGGAAAATCCCTCAAACACAGCGCCCCGGCCCAGGGAATCCGGCATGAACAATCCTTACCTGAATGTCACCGGCTATCAGGATGCGTCCTATGTACGTTTACGGAATGTCACCCTGGGCTACACGCTGCCCGCTTCTCTTGCCAGCCAGGCTTTTGTGAAGTCATTGCGGATCTACGCCGGCCTGGAGAATTTCCTTACGTTCACTGATTATCAATCCTATAGCCCCGAATCAAACCCCGGTGACTACCCTGAAGCCCGGGTCGTGCAATTCGGATTAGATATTACCTTTTAATACTGCGTATCATGAAGAAGCTATTCACAATAATTGTCGCCCTGTTCGCACTTACAGCGACAAGCTGCACGGAGCAGCTCATGGAGGAAAGCGAAACCAGCCTGACCTCGGTAGAACTATATTCGACGCCAGCCGGGCTTGAAAAAGCCATGATCGGCTTGTACGTACTCGAGCAGCGCGGGCCACGCGACGGCGCGTGGTGGGATGGAGCGGAGATACTGTCGATCATCGGCGGTACGGATATTACGGTAATGAACGGAGGGCCTGCCAACGGCTATCGGATATACGATAAGATTGAGATGCAGAACGGGGACGGCGTAGCTTCCACCATCTGGAAATACCACTATTCCGTGATTGGCAAGGCCAATGAAATCATCTACTATGGAGAGCAGCTGGCGGAATCAAACCCGGAAGTGAAAAATACCATCGCCCAGGCAAGGTATTTCAGGGCGCACTCTTATTTCTGGCTATTCAAGAAATACGACCGCATCTGGCTGAATACCGAACCTACTACTCCGGAAAACGTAAACCAGCCAAGAGATTACCGTCCCGCGACCCCGGAAGAGATCTATGCCCTGGTGAATTCCGACCTGGATTATGCCATTGAGAACCTGGATAAAGGCATACGCGATCCCGGTAAGGTAACCGAAGCGCTTGCCCGCCATATCAAAGCTAACGTGGCCATGTGGCAGGAAAACTGGTCCGAAGCCATTAAGCAGACCGAAGAGATCTTTAAGCATACCGGCTATGCATTGGTCCCGCTTGATCAATTGTTCTCCGGCGCTAAACTGGATCACAGCGAATCACTCTATATATTGCGAAGCGCCAAGGGCGGATACGATGTCGCCACCAACAGGATGCAGTCGCATTTTATTCCTTGGTACGATAAAGTATGCGGTGAACGGAGTTTCCTGAACGGCGGTTGGGGATGGGGGTGGATGTACCCGAATGCCTATTTGTTCGGCCTGTATGACCAGGAACATGATCAGCGTTACCAGCAATTTTATAAAACCGAATACATTGTTACCAAGGTTGTTCCCGGCATGCCGGCGGGTACAAAAGTTGGCGACGTGGTAAAGGTTACCGAGGAAAATAAAAGCCTTTACTATACTGCTTTCCATCCGACTACCACCAAATTTGTGGATCAATGGACCGTATCCTCACCTGATGATGGCTGGTCTTATAAGGATTTTATGGTCTATCGCCTGGCACAGACCTACCTCTTCGCCGCAGAAGCGTACATGCGGAACGGCGATAATACGAATGCCTTGAAATATTACAATAAAACCTGGACAAGAGCAGGAAATGCTCCCGAAACCGGAACCATCACGGAGCAAATGATCATGGACGAACAGGCCCGTGAACTTGGGCTGGAAGGGCATCGCTGGTTCTTCCTGAAGCGAATCGGCAAGCTGATCAGCCAGGTAAGGCAATATGCAGGCGAAGAAAATCCCTATACGGCGGAAAACTACCTGCTGCCTCGTACAAATATCCAGGAACATAATATCCGCTGGCCCTTGCCTAATTCGGAGCTGAATATTATGGGAAAAGAAAACTTTCCGCAGAATCCCGGTTATAATCCCTGATAAAGAGGAATGCCCTGTCACGAACATTTAATAAAACAACGATGAAATCTATATTACTTCCGGCACTGGCAACACTTTGCCTGGTATTTTCCTGCTCTCCTGAAAAGCCCTCCATTCAGGATAAGTCGCAGATTAGCCTGGATAAACGTACGCTGCAGGACAAGATAAAGGGAGGCTGGGCCGGGCAGACGATCGGCGTCACCTACGGAGGTCACACCGAATTCAAGTTCAACGGTACCATGATACAGGACTATGTGCCGGTGGAGTGGGACAGTACCAGTATAGAATGGTGGTACGATAACATTCCCGGGCTCTACGACGACGTATATATGGACCTGACCTTCGTTCGTGTTTTCGAGGAATACGGCCTGGACGCCCCGGTTGATTCTTTCGCTAATGCTTTTGCCAATGCTTCCTATCCGCTCTGGCATGCCAACCAGGCCGCCCGCTTCAATATTCTTAACGGGATCCGGCCTCCCCAATCGGGCCACTGGATGAATAACCCCCATGCGGATGACATAGATTTCCAGATCGAAGCGGATTTCGCGGGGCTCATGTCGCCGGGAATGGCCAATACCGCCAGTACGATCAGCGACAGCATCGGCCATATTATGAATTACGGGGATGGCTGGTACGGCGGGGTGTATGTGGCGGCCATGTATTCCCTGGCCTTTGTTTCAGATGATGTGAAGTGGGTCGTGACGGAGGCGCTGAAGAGCATCCCGGAAGGAAGTAAATACAGACGCTGCATGGAAAGCGTGATCGCCAGCTATGAAAAATACCCGGACGATTGGAAACAGGCATGGTTTGAAGTGGAACGTAACTGGTCCGAAGATCTGTATTGCCCGGACGGGGTGTTTGTTCCGTTCAATATAGATGCAAGCCTTAATTCGGCCTATATTCTTATTGGTCTTTTATACGGAGAAGGAGATTTTACAAAAACAATGGATATTGCCATGCGCTGCGGGCAGGATTCCGATTGTAACCCTGCTTCGGCGGCGGGAATACTGGGAACGATGATCGGCTACGACAATATCCCGGAAAAGTACCGCAAGGCGCTCCGGCCGGTGGAAGACAGGAACTTTGCATACACGGACGCTTCCCTCAATGACCTGTACAGGATGAGCTATGAGCAGGCGCTGGAGGTGGTTAAAAGAAATGAAGGGAAGCTGAGCGACACGGCTGTGCAGATCAGTTACCAGGCGCCGCGGCCTGTTCGCCTGGAAGCCGGATTTGAAGGGCATTATCCTACCAGGAAAGCCTGGATACGAAAAACCATCGAACAGGTAGGCTCCTTTGATTTTGAAGGAAAGGGGATCATCTTTAAAGGAAGTGTTACCGGGCCGGAAGAGTATGTCGCGCTCGTGGACATGTACATTGACGGAAAACTGGCCGAATCAGTAAAGCTGCCTGCCAACCATAACACCCGGCGGGATGAAATAGGTTTCAAATTTAATCTGCCCCACGGACGGCATACCGTTGTTTTCGAGTGGAAGAATCCTGCTGAGGGCGTAAAGATCCAGGTTACCGAAGCGCTGGTATTTGGAAACGTACCTGTTCAGGACAAACAATATATTCAATGATCTTAAATATCACCGAAAGATCAGGGCTGATCGCTGTTTCCGCCCTGTTATTCTTGGTAACGGCAGGGGCCGTTCCGGCGGCGGCTCCGGCTGCCGCTCCCGCCCAGGCAGTTATTCCTCCTGCTTTGCCAGCCGCTGTCGCCCCGGCAACTGCTCCTCCCGCTCCCCCGGCTGCTCCAGCTCCCGGGAATACAATTATACAAGTGCCGGTGGAAACCATTACAGACAAGATCAGGGGAGGCCTGCTGGGACAGATGCTTGGTAATCTCAACGGCCTTCCTCATGAATTCAAATATTACGATGAACCGGGCAATGTTCAGGACTATACGCCTTCCCTTCCCGAAGGAGCCCGAACGGATGATGATACGGATTTTGAGTGGGTCTATATCATTGAAATGCAAAAAAGCAGGAATGTGTTCCTGTCGCCTGAAGCCATCGCTTCTTTATGGAAAGAAAAGATCAACGACCGGATATGGTGTTCAAACCGGTATGCCCGTTATCTTATGGACCTGGGGATCCAGCCGCCGCTTACCGGGAAGATGGTACTTAACCCCTGGGGCGAATTCAATATTTCCGGCCAGTTCCTGTCAGAAACGTTCGGGCTCATCGTTCCTGCCATGCCACAGACGGCAGCAAAAATTGGCCTGAATTATACCACTGCTGCCATTTCGGGGGAGCCGGCACAAACGACCCAGCTCTTTACCGCGATGATTGCAACAGCTTTTATTGAAGAAGATATCAACAAGGTTCTGGAGGCGGGAATTGCCGCTCTGGATACCGGAAGCGTTATTGCGGATATTATCGGGGACATCCGCCGCTGGCATGCGCAAAATCCAAAGGACTGGAAGGAGACGCGGCGGAGGCTCCGGGAGAAATACAGCGTAGAAGGCGGAAATACAAGAGACAGCAACGGATCCGAACTGAATACAGGCGCTATTATCACGGCTTTGCTTTATGGGAAAGGAGATTTTGCCGAAAGCCTGAAACTGGCCTTTAATTTAGGCTGGGATGCCGACTGCAATGCGGCTACGCTGGGTACGATCCTGGGAGTTACTACCGGTTATCGTAATATGCTGACCGGAAATGGATCCGGAGGATGGTTGATCGTTGACCGCTACAGGAATACCACCAGGGATAACATGCCCGTGAATGAAACCATCACCAGCTTTGCCGACCGTTTGATTGAACTGTTTGAGCTGGTGAACCAGGAGCAGGGCGGGCGGAAAACGGTCAAAAACAATATCCTCGTGTACGAGATCCCGGCTGAGAAGCCGGCGCCTGTTATTCATCTGGCCTCTCCCCGGCGGCAGCAAGAACTGTTAAGCGACGCACAGGAAAAAAAGATACTCAGCGATCTGCTAAAGCAAGACAGAGACGCAAAGGCCCGTGCAGCTTACATGGCTATCAGTCTTGGCATGAATGACTCGCTAAGCAAAAAGCATCCCCGGCAGTGGAAGGAGGCAACGTTTGCTTTAAGCGGCTATTGGAAAGTAATGGACAATATTTTTCATGGAGGGGATTTTAAAGGCCTGGACCGGCTGAAAGCAAAGTTCCTGGCCGCGGGATTTAAAACGCCGCCAAAAAAATACAGCGATAGCGAACTTTACGATGATCCGGAGATTTGGAAAGATCCCAAAAACCTGTATTAAATAAGCTGCAGATCGTTATTTCGGAAAGGGGCCAGGAAATGACTTTCCGGCGATAGCTCGGTGACCAGGTAATGGATTTGGTTCAGGTCGCAGATCTTCAGTCTTTGCGCGGTGTTTAACTTCTCGGAAATGCTCAGCACAGCTACTTTCCGGGCCGCGCGGATAAGCGCCTTCTTTACCTGGACCACTTCCCAGTCCACATCCGTCAGGCCGTCCTGAACTGAAAGGGCATTGGCTCCAAGAAGGCAGAGATCCACTTTTATTTCAGAGAGCTGGTTGAGGACGCTGGAGCCGGTATGCAGGTTGGCGTTCTTGTTGAGTTTCCCCCCAATGGTGATTACCTCTAAATTACTATGAGCAGAAAGGGTAATCGCTACCTGCGGACTGATCGTAAAGACCGTAGCCGGAAGCTTTTCCGGGATCATTTTTGCAAATTCCAGAATAGTCGTGCCTCCTTCCGTGAGGACTACCATGTTCCGCTTAAACAGGGAAAGCGTCTTTGCGGCAATTTGCCGTTTTGCCTGCACCGCATACACCTCGTCCTGTGTCTCAAATGTAGATACAAAGGATTTGCTCATGGCGCCCCCGTGTATTTTTATGATCTTTCCGCTATCGGCGAGATCCTTCAGGTCCCGGCGTACGGTATCGTCGGAAACGTTCAGCAAATTGCAAAGGTCTGCGGATAATACGCGGTTATGCAGATTGATTTCCCGCATAATGGTTTTTTGTCTTTCCTCCTTTAACATGGCATGAAAGTACAAAAAATAAAAAGATTGCAGGAAATTTGGATTTATTGATTTCTGCGTTTAGTTTTGATTTCAAAACCGCATATAAACCGCAGGAAAACCATCCTTCAACACCCTAAACATAAGCAACGATGAAAACAGTACCACGAAGACAGTTCATACGCACAGCGGTAATTGCCGGGGCCGGCCTGGCAGTGAGCCTGCCCTCTGTTGCCCGTTCGGGCGCCGCCGGCCCCAAGCCGGCCCTTCTCGGCGGGCCAAAGGCCCATCCAGGCGAATTTCCCGGATGGCCGGTCTTTGACCAGACGGAGGAAAAGGCTTTGCTGGATGTGCTTGACAGCGGAACATGGGGACGCCTGGGCGGCAGCGTGGTTGCTGCATTTGAGAAGGAATACAGTAAAGTTTTTGGCGTGAATCATTGCCTTGGCGTATCAAGCGGCACAAGCGCTCTTTATACGATACTCGGGGCCATGGACCTGGGTCCGGGGGATGAAGTCGTTATCCCGGTATATACTTTTATCGCCACCTATAACGTGGTGGTGCTGAATTATGCGCTGCCCATCTTTGCTGACACGGATATTGAGAGCTTCCAGGTGGACGCGAATAAAATAGAAGAAGCGATCAGCCCGCAGACCAGGGCCATTATGCCGGTACATATCGGCGGCTCTCCGGCTGATCTGGATACGCTGCTTGCAATTGCAGGTAAAAGAAATATCCCTCTTATTGAAGATGCCTGTCAGGCGCACCTGGCAGAGTGGAAGGGAAAAAAGGTGGGTTCTTACGGTCTGGCGGGAGCGTTTAGCTTTCAGTCGTCCAAGAACCTCAATTCCGCAGAAGGCGGCGCGGTTACCACGAATAGCGAACAGTTCGTCCAGGCCTGTTACCGTTTTCATAACCAGGGGCAGGGCGGGCAAACAGCCGCTTTTAACCCCGGAGAGGGTACACGCGCCAGCAACCTTCGGCTGACCGAATTCCAGGGCGGCCTGCTGCTCGCACAGATGACCCGCACAGAGGAGCAGGCCAGGCGCCGGAATGAGAATGCGTCCTACCTGACGGAACTCCTGAACGAGATCCCCGGTATCATGCCGGCCAAACTTTATGAAGGTACGACCAGGAGCGCCTGGCATCTCTATATGTTCCGTTATGACAAGGAATACTTTGCAGGCCTGAGCCGCGAAAAATTCATTGAAGCGCTGAATGCCGAAGGAGTACCCTGTTCAAGCGGGTATGGGCCCATGAACCGGCAGGATTATGTAACAGGCCTGGCAAAGAATAAACACTATCTCCGGATTTACGGGGAAAAGGTTATGAATCAGTGGCTTGAGCGGAGTCAATGCCCGCAGAATGACAAGCTTACCACTGAGCAGGGCGTCTGGTTTTATCAAACCATGCTCCTGGGGAAAAGAACTGACATGGAGCAAATAGCGGACGCCATTCGCAAGATCCGAGAATATGCCAAAGAGTTGTCGATATGATGAGAATAACAGAGCAGCCGTCGAAGTACAGGCACCTGGAAAAAATGCCGGTGGAAGAGATCACCGCCCATATCAATGCGGAAGATAAAACAGTCGCCTGTGCGATAGAAGCTTCACTGCCGCAGGTCAACCGGCTTATTGATGCGATCGTTTCCAAAATTCAGGCCGGAGGCCGCATGTTTTACCTGGGCGCGGGCAGCGGGGGGCGGTTATCGGTACTGGACGCCATTGAGCTTCCGAACACTTACGGTATAGAAAAAGGGCTGGTTAATGTGGTACTGGCCGGCGGGATTGAAAACCTTTACCTTGCGCCGGAGGAAAAGGAAGACGACACCAGGGAAGGGTGGCGGCAACTCCGGGAAAAAGACATTAATGAAAAGGATATCGTAATAGGCATTTCGGCCAGCGGCACCACGCCCTTCGTGCTTGCCTCGCTGGAGGAATGCCGAAAGCATCACATTACGACCGGCTGCATTGTGAGCAATCCCTCTTCTCCCATTGCCCGGCAGGCGGATTTTCCCGTGGAAGTTATTACAGGTCCTGAATTTATTACCGGGAGTACCCGGATGAAATGCGGTACAGCCCAGAAAATGATCTTCGATATGATCAGTACAACAGTCATGATCCGGCTGGGAAGAGTGGAAGATAACCGGATGGTGAATGTGCTGCTGCTGAATGAAAAGATCACGGACCGCGCAGTGAGGATCCTGATGGAAAAAGGTGAACTAAGCGACTATGAGGAAGCCCGGAAGCTTGTCCTGGCTCATGGAGGGGCGAAAAAGGCATTGGATTACCTTCAAAGCAGTTTAAATGGTTGAATACCGCGCTTCCATGAGATACGGAAAAGTTTTCCTTTTACTCTTTTCAGCTGTTTGCGGCTTTAATAGCTTGCAGGCACAGCAAAGTTACCGGATAGGTACGTCCACGGTAAGTATAGAGCCGGACAGCACGGTCTTTTCGCTTGCTCTTGCGGGCTACGGCGCCCCGCGCGAAGGGCGTTTCAGTATCACCTGGGAGCCGGCGGCTGAATCGCCCGGAGCGGTAGCTCTGGCCGGCCGGATGAAAAAAACAGCGGTAACGGAAAAATCCCTGCCCGGGCTTCCGGCAGGTGTGCTAAGCACTGCGGATCATCAGGGAATGCGCTACGCGCTTTGCGGGGATAATACGCTCTGGCAGCGGAAACTGAACACTGCGGCGGGTACCTGGCTTAAAATAGGCTGGCGTAACGGGTTTACCTATACTATTGACGTGAAACGTATAGCCGTAATGGGAAACAGGCTTTATGCCCTTGCGGGCGACGGTAAGCTTTACAGGGCGGAGCATAGTTCGGACGGCAATCTTTCGGTGACAGCGCTTGCTGTGAAAAAGGGCGGTGAAACGGCAGTGATCGTGAGCGCGGACCTTTGCGGTATCGATTATTCCCTGGCTGCCGGGGTGAAGGAAGCGATCTTCCGCCGGAGAGGAATTCCGCCCGCAGCTGTACTGATCAATAGCTCCCACACCCATTTTGCGCCTTCCATGCAAAAATACCCGGCTTTTGGGCACGGGCAGCTTCCCGACAGCGCCTACCTGAACAATATCGTTAAAAAAGGACTTATCGAAAGTATTGAAAAAGCATTGGACGACCTGTCATCAGCTGCTTTGTACTTTGGAAGGGGCACAACTAACATTGGTCATAACAGGACCTCTCCTGATCGCGAAACGCCTTATGACCAGAGCCTGGACATTCTGAAAATAGTAAGGAAAAGAAAAACCGAAGGCCTCTTGTTTTTAACCGGATGCCACCCTGTTTTCAGGAATGCCGGAAAAGAAAGCTACACCATCTCCGCAAATTATCCCGGGGTTGCCCGGCAGGTTCTGAAAGCGGAAACCGGCGTGGAAAACCCCTTGTTTATCCAGGGGTGCGCCGGGGATATCAATCCCAGGAGCGATGACCATTCTGTTACGGGAAGGGAGCTGGCAGGCGATGTGCTGGATATACTGAATGGGGAAATGCAAGACCTCCGCGGCGCCATTTCCTATTCCCTCGATACCATTTTATTTCCCGTAACACCCTGGCCGGAGGAAAAGATCCGCCAGTTCCGGAAAGAGAACGAAGGTAAAGAGGGGGATCTGACTGCAGAACGGAATTTGCGGTGGGCCGATCTCATGCTTGGCTACTACAGGGAAGGTTCGATGCCGGAAAATTTACCGGTGTATGTACAAACGATCAATATCGGCAACTGGAAGCTGGTAGGGCTTTCAAGAGAAGTTGTGACCGGGTACGGGCCGGCTATCAGGGCCATATGGCCGGATAAAATGGTGAGCGTGGCCGGTTATTGCAACGACGTTTCCAGTTACCTTCCCCAGGACTGGCATATTCGTTCGCATACTTATGAAGGGGACGGGTCCTTTTTCTGGTACGGGCAGCCCGCGATCTTTCCGTTAAACGTCCTGGATACCATTGTTTCCCGGATAAAAGCCCTCGACAAATGAATCAGAGCGGAGTTCTATTTGAACTTTTTTGCGCAGGGAGGGGTAAAAAGCCCGCCCTGGGGCAAAGGAATTAGTAACGCCGTATTAATCCCCCAATACTTCGGCCAGCTTGTCTTCCAGGGCTTTTCCACGAAGGTTGGCCGCAATAATGATCCCGTTTTCGTCGATGAGTACCGTGTGCGGAATGGCGCTTACCGCATAAGGTTTGATCAGTTCTGAATCCCATTCCTTGAGGTCGGAAACATGGGACCATTCCAGGCCGTCGGCAGCAATGGCTTGTTTCCAGCTGGCAGCGTCCTTGTCCAGGGAAACCCCAAGAATGTTAAAGCCTTTCGCATGATATTTCTCATACAACCTGACCACGTTGGGATTCTCCCGCCGGCAGGGCCCGCACCAGGAGGCCCAGAAATCGATAAGGGTGATTTTTCCTTTCATGCCGGAAAGG
Source organism: Anseongella ginsenosidimutans (assembly GCF_008033235.1). Taxonomy (GTDB): domain Bacteria; phylum Bacteroidota; class Bacteroidia; order Sphingobacteriales; family Sphingobacteriaceae; genus Anseongella; species Anseongella ginsenosidimutans. Next base: position 569,142 of record NZ_CP042432.1, on the reverse strand, counting down.
GAAATTTCTTCGCCCTCAGGCGTTTTCCCGGTAATTTCAGGCGCTTTTTTCCCAACCGCGGTAGGCGCGAGTTCATCCAGCCGGGCTTTCAGCACCTTGCCCAGCATGCTGTTCTGAACTTCCGGCGGAAACTTTTCGAAAGCAGGCAGAAAGGCATTGGGATCGGGCCGGTGGAAGGTGGAAAGGATAATATAGGGTGTGGCAAAAGTGGCCGGCTGCGTCCTGATATATTCGGTAAGCCTGTCTTCGTAATCCTGCCGGGCGGCCTCCCGGTCTGCAATAAGTGAGGTTGCCTGTTCCAGCAGGTCCTCGCCCCGGGCGGTATCGTTGCTGCTTGCCGCTTCCCGGTAAGCTTGTGAGATCGCTCCCAGCTTTTGCTGTATTTCGGTCAGGCGAGGGGAAAGGGTGGCCATCTTTTCCAGCTGTTCATGGCTTTTTGAGCCCGTAATTTCGGTATCGGGAAGTTTTCCCGTAATGGTCATCTCCGTATTTTCCATAAATAAGCGGATTCCTTCCGCCGGACCTGTAGATAAAAGGCAGAGGGCCGGCTCTTCTAAACGGCCTTTCAGCTCAAAGCTGTTTCCGTTTACCGCCGACCGTGCAAGAGTATCGGTGCCGGTTTCTGTGCGTAAAAGAAGATATACTTCATTGTTTTGGATACCCTCCAATTCTCCGCGCAGGGTAAATTCCTGTTCCTGAGCGCTTGCCCCAAAAAAACATAGCGCTGATCCAATCACTAAAAGCTGTTTTCTCATGACTTCAAATCTAACCAGAATAATGCCGGAATATTGTAAAAAAAATACTAAACTTGCAATGTTATGGCTGAAGTGCATCAAACTAATGTAAGGGTGAATCAAGCCCTCCGTTCAAGGTTGCCGGAGGTTGATTTTGCGAAAGTTTCCTTTGGGACAGTATTTACTGATCATATGTTCCAGGCGGATTTTGTCCGCGGTTCCTGGACTGATCTGCAGCTGCTGCCTTACGGCCCCGTACAGTTTGAACCCGCCCTGATGGCGCTTCATTACGGCCAGGCTATTTTCGAAGGAATGAAAGCCTTCCGTACCGTGGACAATGAAGTAGTGCTTTTCCGTCCAAGGGCAAATTTTGAGCGCTTTAATATTTCCGCGGAGCGCATGTGCATGCCGGTAACTACCGAAGAAGTATTTATGGATGGCCTTATGCGCCTGGTTGACATGGATCGCGAATGGATCCCTTCCCTTGATAATTATTCCCTGTACATCAGGCCGTTTATGTACGCCACCGACCAGTTCCTTGGCGTACGTCCTTCGGATACTTACCGGTTTTCCATCATTTGCAGCCCCGCCGGCGCTTATTACAGCAAGCCGCTCAGGGTGAAAATTGAAAGTCATTTTACCCGGTCCGCCAGGGGAGGCATTGGTTATGCAAAGGCCGCAGCCAATTATGGCTTATCCCTGCTGCCTACCAAGCTGGCTCAAAAAGAAGGCTTTGACCAGATCATCTGGACCGACGCGGCAAATCATGAGTTCGTTGAAGAAGCAGGTACCGCAAATTTCATGTTCGTGATCAACGATGCGCTGGTTACGCCTCCTGTAAAAGATACCATTCTGAAAGGCATTACCCGTGATAGCGTGGTTACGCTTGCCCGCAGCTGGGGAATGGACGTACAGGAGCGGGAAGTATCGGTAAGCGAACTGGTAGAAGCGATGCACTCCGGCCGCCTGCAGGAGGCTTTCGCAGTAGGAACTGCCGCTACTGTCACCCACATCAGCGAAATAGGACACGAAGGCAAAGTGTATACGCTGCCGGCGGTTGAAAAACGGGAAGTAGCTCCTAAGCTTTTGAAGACCCTGAACAATATCCGCTGCGGCAAAGCTGAAGATGAATTTGGCTGGTTAGTACGCGTGTAAGACCGCGGGCGTCCCCGATTTATTGATCCGCCTGCCGTTCGGCTTTGCGCCCGGCCCTTCTTTCCTGGCGCGCTCCTTTTCTTTCTTCACGGCGCTCCTTGCGCTCCTTAAACTTTTCGGCCATTCCGCGAAGCTGGGATTCCTTTTCGGCGCTTATACCAACACTTGATTTAAAGCCGGTGAGCAATGATTTCCACAGGTAATTGAAAATGGATTTGTTTTTCAGGCGCGTAAAGGAAATGACGCCTGTGCGAAGCGGCCCTTCCGGCGGCGGGTTATTGCTGTAAAGCAGCAGCATATTGGTGAGGGCGGAGGCGATCTTCATATTGCTTTCCGAGTCTTCCTTTCCGAGCAGTTCTACGTTCAGGTTGTTGTAATAGAACTTCATGGAGCCGGCGGAACGGGTACTGTCTCCATGAAGAGTAAAGAGCAGTTTCTGCAGCGTCCCTCTTTTTATCTTTAACCGGGCCGCCGCCTCCAGCATGGGGTTGATCGCTTCCATAGGCATCCGGCCGAGCGATCCGTTCACGGTAAAATAGCCGTCATCCCGGTCCATGTAAAAATCGAATTTCACATTCAGCGAACCTACGTCCATAAGGGAGGTTTCTATATTCGCATGAATGACGGAATCCGCTGCGATCCTTTCCGGTATATTACTGATATTGGTTATTATACCGTTAAGGTTTCTGAACGTTACTTGCCCCGTTTCGCTGTTGCCTGCCAGGCGTTCCCGGTATACGGCCGAACTGTTTTTAATCACAAGCTTTCTTATATCCAGGGTAATGCCCGCGTTTTTCAGTGCCAGGTGCGGTAGTGTCTGGTATGGCCGGTCATCCATCCTGAAATTATAGAGAAAATCCACCAGGACCGCATCCTCAATCAGGATCTCCCCCGCCTTCAGTTCTTCATTCCTCAGGAAGCTCCGTATGTCAAAGTCACGGGCTGTAATAAGGCCGGTTTTTAATTCCAGGCGGTCCGTTTCCTTATCCTGGATCTTGTGAAATTCCATCTCGCCATGGCGGGGCTCCAGCCAAAGGGAGTCAATGCTTAAACGAGATTCCCGGCTTGAAAGCCTGACCGTACCCAGGTGCAAATTATACAGGCTGTCGGGGAGGCGGAATTTAAAGTCCTTGATGCTTAGCCGGAGATCTTCCGAATAAAAGGAGCCGGAGGTATCGCTCCGGCTCATGGAATCAATATAAAGGCCGTCGGTTTCCAGAAAAAACTTGTTAAAGTGCAGCGAGAGGCCGTTCCGTATGCCTTCTTTTTTATACCTTAACTTCCCGTCCGATATCCGGACCCGGTCAACCCGGAGGGAAGCCAGTACAGGAGCGATCATGCCGTAGGGATCAAACTCGAAGGGTTTAGCCAGCGTATCCTCAGGCAAGACATGCTTCAGAACACCGATGTCGGGTTTTTCGATGCTTATCAGATCAACAGCAAGTTTCTTGCTTCGCCATAATTTAAAAAGATGGACACCCCTGATCTTCAGATGTTCCGAATGAAGGTCGAAAAGCAACGGAGGCCCTGCGCCCCGGCTGCGAAGCGAAGCGTACAGGGCGGTATCGGGCCGGAGGTACACCTCGGAAATGTCGGCGCTCCCCCTGATAAGGTTCATCCGGATCTTGTCAAAGTCAAGGGTGTATAAGCTATCGCTTGCCTTGTACACCGTTTCTTTCAGATACGCGACAAGCCGGGGTTTCGCGAAATGAATGATGATGGAATTGACTATAATTAAAAGCAGGAACAGAGAAAGGACGACAACTGCGGACAGCGTCATGATCTTTTTTGATTTACGCGTTAACCTCATGTGGTATTAATATACGCAAAAAACATTCCGTTAAACCTGTACAATTTTTTATTTTTGAAAAATAAGCGGTTATATTTGGGATATAAGCGAGAGTAGCTCAGTTGGTAGAGCATCAGCTTCCCAAGCTGAGGGTCGCGGGTTCGAGCCCCGTTTCTCGCTCTTTACTTCCTGTTTCTTTAAAAGTGCGTTCACAAAACCACTCCTGAACTCTTATTTCATAACATCGCCTGGAACACAAAGAGCTTCAGTCTGACAACTTGTAAAGGCCGGTATTCCCTTTTTCCAGTAAAGGCATTAATTTTTCAACCAGTTCCGGGTGTTCAGCTGCAATGTTGTGGTTTTCATATGGATCTGTACGATGATCGTAAAGTTCGATGACCGGTTTCTCGTTTCTGAAGTACCTGCTAAGGCGGTACCGGGGCGTACGCATCGTAATTCCCCTCCTGAAATAGCTGTAAGCGACATTATCCCACTTTTTGTTTCGGGGTTTCTCTAACAAGCGGGCGAAACTCCGGCCGTCGGTTCCGGCCGGCGGGTTTAATCCGCAGAGTTCTGTCAGGGTAGGATATATATCTATGGAACTGATAATCTCGTCGCGGGCCGCCCCGGTTTGCCGTTCCGGCGTTTTTATGATCAGCGGGCTCCTTAAGGCCCATTCGAAAATCGTGTGTTTCCCCCAAACCCGGTCATCGCCAAGGTGCCAGCCGTGGTCCCCCATACCACGATAATCGTATTTTTATCCAGGTCCAGCTCGTGTAAGCGATCAAGTACCCTGCCTATCTGCGCATCCACATAGCTCACGCTGGCGAAATAAGCATGCTTCAGTTTGCGGGCATACCCGTCTGAGAGAGGCTGGGATAAGGAAGCCCTTTCTTCGCCCAGCTGGTATTGGTTAAACTCCGCGCTTCCATGCAGGCTTTCCATGTTTACATTTTCGGGAATTCCCGGAGAGGGTGTGAGCGGAATATTAGCTTCTTCATACAAGTCCCAGTATTTTTGCGGTGCGTTAAAGGGAAGATGCGGCTTAAAAAATCCTATGCCCAGAAAAAAGGGTTGTTTCTTTCCGGCCAGTTCCTGTAGTTTTTCTATGGCCAGGCTGGCGGTAAGCCCGTCCGGATAGCCCAGGTCATTGACCGCTCCCTTTTCGTAAGGCTTCACCTGCTTTTTGCGATCATTCCTGTTCGAGCCGTCCGCATAGCCAAAAAAAGCATTCCAGCCGGTGCCCCATTTGCCTGCGTCAAGCAGCATCTCATCCCAGCTTGCCGGCAACTCCAGTTCATTCCCTTTTGGCTCCGTATAACCATAAATATAGCCGTCAGGCGAATGGCTGATCTTACCGATCCCCACGGTATAATACCCGTTCCGGCGAAACTGCTCCACCATTGATTCCGGCCGGACTGTGTCCGCGCTGTCTTCTCTCCTGATCTCGAAGATCGCATTGGAGAGGTCCTGCTGCGAACGCGGCAGGCGTCCTGTCAGCAGGCTGAACCGTGAAGGCCCGCAGGTGGGAACAGTCACAAACTGGTTCCGGAACACTACGGCGCGGGAAGCCAGCAGGTCCAGATTAGGGGAATGGATCAGGTCATTTCCGTAACAACCCAGGTCCGGCCGGAGGTCATCGACGGCAATAAATAAAATGTTCGGCCGGGATTTTTGCTGCTGTCCGTAGGAACTAGCCGGGAAGCAGCAGGAAACAAGGAAAAAAAGCAAAAACCGGTGCATAATGATCAGAATTTTACCAAATGTACCGTTTTAACGGCAATGCCGGCTCCGCGCTGGCTCAACTGTCAATTTGTCATTTTAAATTTTTAACTTTGTAGCCCCGCAAAATAAATTGCCATGTTTGAAACCGCAGTAAGGAAAGAAATAGATGAGAACCGGCAGGGCGAGGCCCTGATAATAGAAAAGGAGGGTCGGAAACCAGCCGCCGGACGCCTTCTTTATATTGAGAGTTACGGCTGCCAGATGAACTTTTCCGACTCGGAAATCGTCGCGTCCATTATGATGGATATGGGCTTTACGACCACGGGTAATTATAAAGAAGCGGATGTGATCTTTATTAATACCTGTTCTATTCGTGAAAATGCGGAGCAGCGGGTTCGGAACAGGCTGAAGGAATTCGGGGCGAGTAAACTTCGCAAGCCGGGAATGGTGATCGGCGTACTGGGCTGTATGGCCGAGCGCCTGAAAGCGAAGTTCCTGGAAGAAGAGCAGCTCGTGGACGTTGTAGTGGGGCCGGATGCCTACCGTGACCTGCCCAATCTTATCGGCAGACTGGACGAAGGAGAAAAAGCGGTGAACGTACTGCTGTCTCGGGAGGAAACGTATGCGGATGTGGCGCCTGTACGTTTAGGAGGAAACGGGGTTTCTGCCTTCGTGTCCATTATGAGGGGCTGCGATAATATGTGTTCCTTCTGCGTAGTACCATTTACACGGGGGCGGGAGCGAAGCCGCGACCCGCATTCCATCCGAAGGGAAGTGGAAGGCTTGCTTGAGAACGGCTACCGCGAAGTGACCCTGCTGGGTCAGAACGTGGATTCCTATAAATGGGCAAGCGAAACCGGTGCAGAGGCGATGAATTTTGCCGGCCTGCTGGAATACGTGGCGGAAGTAAGCCCTTTGATGAGGGTTCGTTTTTCCACATCCCATCCTAAGGATATGAGCGATGAGGTACTGGAGGTAATGAGCAGGCATGAAAACATTTGCAAATACATTCATCTCCCGGTGCAGTCAGGCAACAGCGCGGTACTGGATCGTATGAACCGCACCTATGACCGAGCCTGGTATATGAACCGGGTGGAAGCTATCCGGCGCATCATTCCCGGATGCGCGGTATCCACCGATATTATCTGCGGTTTTTGTTCGGAAACCGAAGAGGAGCATCAGGATACGCTTTCCATGATGGATCACGTAAAATATGATTTTGCCTATATGTTCAAGTATTCGGAGCGGCCGGGAACCCTGGCGGCCCGTAAGTACGAAGACAATGTGCCGGAAGAGGTAAAATCGCGCCGCCTGAAGGAAGTGATTGAAAAGCAGCAGCAGCATTCCCGGCTCCGGATGGAACAGCAGCTGGGTAAAGTGCAGAAAGTACTTGTGGAAGGGCCTTCAAAAAAGTCCGATCAGGACCTCTGCGGCCGGAATGACCAGAATGCGATGGTCGTGTTTCCCCGCGAGGAAGGAATACGGCCCGGCGATTATGTTCATGTCCTGGCGGAACGCTGTACGAATGCTACCTTAATCGGAAAGTTAGTGCAATAATGGACGTGCAGGATATTAAAAACAGGTTTGGGATCATTGGGAATTCTCCCTTGCTGAACCGGGCCATCGAGGTGGCAAGGCAAGTTTCTCCAACGGATATCTCCGTCCTTATTACCGGCGAAAGCGGCAGCGGCAAGGAAGCCTTTTCGCATATTATTCATCAGCTCAGCCACCGTAAGCATGGACCGTTCATTGCAGTGAACTGCGGGGCCATTCCCGAAGGCACGGTCGATTCCGAGCTGTTCGGTCATGTAAAGGGTTCTTTCACGAATGCTACCGAAGACCGGAAGGGGTATTTTGAAGTAGTGAACGGGGGAACTATTTTTATGGATGAAGTTGCCGAATTGCCACCCTCCACCCAGGCCCGGCTGCTTAGGGTGCTGGAAAGCGGGGAATACATCCGGGTCGGTTCTTCCAAGGTCTTTAAAACCGATGTGAGGGTGGTGGCCGCTACCAATAAGGACGTAATGGAAAACGTGCAGCGGGGAAAGTTCCGTGAGGATTTATACTACCGCCTTAATACGGTGCCGCTGCATATTCCGGCTTTAAGAGAACGTAAGGAGGATATTTACCTGTTATTCCGGAAGTTCATCGTGGATTTCAGCGAAAAGTACCGGACTCCTCATATTCAATTGAATGAAGAGGCGCGCCGGATGCTCGAAAACTATAGCTGGCCGGGAAATGTACGCCAGCTTAAAAATATTTCGGAACAGATTGCCGTTCTTGAAAGGGAACGGGAAATCGGGCCGGAAACTCTGGCACGCTACCTTCCGAGGGAGCAGCAAAATTTACCAATGAGGCTGGAGCGGCCGGAGGCGGAACGCGAGTTTTCTGAACGGGACTTGCTTTACAAGGTGCTTTTCGATATGAAAAAGGATCTCGTGGATTTGAAGAAGCTGGTATTCAACATTATCCAGCATCCGAACGATCTGCGGCAGGCAACGGCTTCAGACCCCAGCCTGGTCAGCAGGCTTTATCATGACCCGGATATCAAGGAAGAAGAAAAGGATTTTGATTTTCACGCTCCTTACCTGAATAATCCGAAGGTACTCGAAAGTGATGAGTCCTTCAACGATGCGGAGGAAGTGGAAGAATCGCTTTCGCTGGAAGACCAGGAAGCTGACCTGATCCGGAAAGCATTGCGAAAGCATGGCGGCAAGCGTAAAAGCGCCGCATTCGAACTGGGAATTTCGGAGCGTACATTGTACAGGAAAATTAAAGAACTGAACTTATAAAAGGTATTATGACGCGAGTATCAAGGCGCCGAAACCCGGCGCGCTCCGTGGGATTTGCGTTGCCCGGACTCGCTCAGGCGATTCTTGCGGCACGGCCGCAAGAATCAACATCGCTCGCTGCGGGCAACGCAAACCGCTACTGGCCATCCCGCTTAAACGCTGGTTGGCCAGTGGCACTGATACCTGAAATTAACGACATAAGTAAACTTCCGATACGCAAAAAATGAAATTTATAAAAAATACTTGTTTGCTACTGCTGCCGCTGTTCTTTATGTACGGCTGTTATTCCTTCAGCGGAGCTTCCATTTCTCCGGATATGAAGACGTGTTCGGTACTGCTTTTTCAAAGCCGGGCGCCTCTTGCACCTCCGTCCCTGAGTTCCCAGCTGACGGAAGCCCTGAAACAAAAGATCATTAACCAGACTGCCCTCAGTCTTAGCAACGGAGGCGGAGATGCTGTCTTTGAAGGGACGGTTACGGGATTTACAGTGCAGCCTGTGGCCCTTACCGGCGGGGAAACTGCCGAATTGAACCGGCTTAATGTTTCCATTTCCGTAAAATATACGAACGCGCTTGACCCTAAACAGAGTTTTGAGTCCAGCTTTACCAGGTACAGGGATTTCCCTGCCGGCCAGAATCTGCAGACCGTACAGAACGGGCTTATCGAAGAGATCATGCCGGAACTGGTGGACGATATTTTTAACCGGGCATTTGTAAATTGGTGATTGGAATGAACAGGCAGGAGATACAAAACTATCTTTCCCATCCCGCCGCCCTGGACGGAAAATCCGGTGCGGAATTAAAGGAAATGATCGGGAACTATCCCTATTGTTCATTGTTGTACCTGCTCCTGGCCCGCGCGCATAAGAACGAGGGAAGCACCGGCCTGCAGGACGTTATCGAAAAAGCTGCTGCTTATTCGCCTGACCGGGAAGGCTTATACCTGTTCCTGAATAGCCCCGGCGCCGCTGCGCCCCCGGATGAAGCGACAAGCCCGGCAGAAACGCGGCCTTCCGCCGAAACCCGGCCCTTAACCGAAGCTCAGTCTTCCGCCGACGCCCCGCCCTTAACCGAAGCCGCTGCTCCCGGAATGGAGGCTGTATCCTCACAGGTCGAAACCCCGGAGCCGGAAGGCGTAAGCGTGTCAGCGGAAACCCTGCCCCCCGGCGAAACCGGAGCCCGGGAAAGTGAAACGATATTGCCGGAGGAGGATAATGCAGCCGTTTCCGCGGAAGCTGACAGCCCTGAGGAAATACGCGATCCGGAAACTGCGATGCCCCCGGCAGAAACTACTGTTCCATCTATCGAAGGCATGGCATCCGCGGCGGAAACCCCAGACCCTTCTGTCGAAGGCGCGGCATCCGCGGCGAAAACCCCTGACCTTGAACCGGAAACATCTGCGGCGGAAGCTACCGGCCTTGAAGCGGAAGCTGAATCGTCTGCCGCAAAAGCCGGAACTGAAGCGGAAAACGCGCCTTCCGGCGCCAGCCTGGAAAAGAAGGAAGCCGGCCCGAGGGGCATTGCCCTGAATATCGACGACCAGTTGCCGCGGACATTTACCTTCTGGCTCAGGCGCATCAGGCAGGTGACCGGCGAAGGAGATCCCGGTCGTTCCGTAGTCCTTTCTGACCCGCTTGAGAAGAATTACTACAGGGAATTGATTACCCGGAACACGGAAAAGCAATATCTTGATACAGTGAAGGTTGAATTTGACCTGGAAAAGAAAGAAGACCGGATCATTGCGAAATTTATTGAAGAAGATCCGCAGGTGATCAAGTCTGCAATGAGCATTCAGACCAGGGAGCAGCCGGCTGACCTGGCCGGCGGGCAGGAAGAGGATGACGAAGTGATCTCCGAGACCCTGGCAAAGATTTATATCGATCAGGAACTCACTGGCAAAGCCATCCGCATGTACGAGAAATTAAGTTTGAAATTCCCGGAAAAAAGCGCGTACTTTGCTGGCCTTATTGAGAAATTGAAAAAATGAATTTCTGTATATCATGTATGCATTTTTGATTGTTCTGGCAATAATTGCCTGTCTTTTATTGATAGTGGTTATCCTGGTTCAGAATCCCAAAGGCGGGGGGCTGTCCTCTACATTCGGCGGTTCCAACCAGGTAATGGGCGTGCAGCGAACCGGTGATTTCCTGGAAAAGGCCACCTGGGCATTTGCCATTACCCTTCTTGCGATCAGCCTTTCCACGAAGTTCTTTATCGGCGAAGGCGGAAGCGTGGGTGAATCGGCGATACAGGAACAGATTGACCGGCAGGCAGCGCCTGCACCTGCGTCCCCGTTTCTTCCGGACGCGGCAGGCGGTGATGAACCTTCCGGCAGCGCGCAGCCTTCCGATACTTCCGCCCAATAGCAGGGATTGACTGACATTTTCTGTCAAAATTTCACGGGAAATGACAAGGTTGTCATAGAACTGTTGTTTTCTGGCATTTGGCATGGAAAGTGATCGTCGCAAGCTGTAAGTAAATAAAAATAAAAAGTATATACTATGTCGTTGAACATTAAACCAATTGCAGACAGAGTAGTAGTAGAGGCTGCTCCTGCTGAAGAGAAGACCGCCGGAGGTATCATTATTCCTGATACCGCTAAGGAAAAACCTCAAAAAGGAAAAGTAGTTGCAGTAGGCAACGGCAAGAAAGACGAGCCCTTGACTGTTAAGGTGGGCGATACTGTTCTGTATGGTAAATATGCCGGTACGGAACTCTCCTATGAAGGTGCGGAGTATCTGATCATGCGTGAGTCTGATATTTACGCTATCCTGTAAATTATTTCATTTCCAAAAATTCAAACACAAAAACAATCATGGCTAAACAGGTAAAATACAATGTTGAAGCCCGCGATGCTCTTAAAAGAGGCGTGGATATACTTGCAAATGCAGTAAAGGTTACGCTGGGACCTAAAGGGCGTAACGTAATTATTGACAAGAAATTCGGCGCACCGATGATTACCAAGGACGGTGTATCGGTTGCAAAAGAAATCGATCTCCGGGACGGACTTGAGAACATGGGCGCCCAGATGGTAAAGGAAGTGGCTTCCAAAACAGCGGATGTTGCCGGCGACGGTACCACTACCGCTACCCTGCTTGCCCAGGCCATCATCACCGGCGGACTGAAGAATGTTGCGGCCGGCGCTAATCCCATGGATCTGAAGCGTGGCGTTGACAAGGCTGTTAAAGCGGTGGTTGCACACCTCGACCAGCAGACTACGGAAGTTGGCGACGATAACAATAAGATCAAGCAGGTTGCTTCCATCTCTGCCAATAATGACGAGGTGATTGGCGAACTCATTGCGCAGGCAATGAACAAGGTGAAGAAAGAAGGTGTGATCACCGTTGAAGAAGCAAAAGGTACTGATACCTACGTAGAAGTAGTAGAAGGTATGCAGTTTGACCGCGGTTACCTTTCTCCTTACTTTGTCACCAATGCCGATAAAATGGAGGCCGACCTGGAGAGCCCTCATGTACTGATCTACGACAAGAAGATCTCTACCATGAAGGAACTGCTTCCGGTGCTTGAAAAACAAGTTCAAACCGGCAACCCCCTGCTCATCATTGCAGAAGACGTTGACGGCGAAGCGCTTGCTACCCTGGTAGTAAACAAACTGCGCGGCTCACTGAAGATCGCTGCCGTAAAGGCCCCCGGTTTCGGCGACCGCCGCAAGGCCATGCTGGAAGATATCGCTATTCTTACCGGCGGTACTGTGATCTCTGAAGAAAGAGGCTTTAAGCTTGAAAACGCTGATCTTTCTTACCTTGGTAAGGCTGAAAAGATCACGGTTGACAAAGACAATACGACGATCATTAACGGCGCCGGCAAATCCGAAGACATCAAAGCCCGGGTTAGCCAGATCAAAGCCCAGATTGAAACCACCACTTCCGATTACGATAAGGAAAAGCTGCAGGAACGTCTTGCCAAGTTGGCAGGCGGTGTAGCCGTACTTTATGTTGGCGCAGCCACCGAAGTGGAAATGAAAGAAAAGAAAGACCGCGTGGACGACGCCCTGCATGCTACCCGTGCTGCAGTAGAAGAAGGTATCGTAGCCGGCGGCGGTGTTGCTTATATCCGTGCTATCGCTGCCCTGAATGATCTCAAAGGAGCTAACGAGGATGAGAATACCGGTATCAATCTCATTAAGCGTGCTATTGAAGAGCCCTTACGCCAGATCGTTGAAAACGCAGGCGGAGAAGGTTCTGTAGTGGTACAGCGCGTGAAAGAAGGTACGGACGATTTCGGTTACAACGCCCGCGAAGACAAGTATGAAAACCTTATCTCAGCTGGTGTAATTGACCCGAAAAAAGTGGTTCGCGTAGCGCTCGAAAACGCTGCTTCCATTTCGTCCATGCTGCTTACTACCGAATGCGTACTGGCAGACGAGCCCGAAGACGACAAGGCTCCTGCTGCTCCCGCTCCCGGTATGGGCGGCATGATGTAAGCCCTTAGGTGTTAGCGCCTGAAGCTTAACATTAACAAAGCTAAAAGATCCCCCTGTCTGAAATACGGCAGGGGGATCTTCTTTTTTACATATGAGATGGTATATTTGCCGATGAGTTATTGCAGCTATTGTAAAAAATAATAATCATTCGATGAAAAAAGCACTATTCCCTTTTGTATTCTTTTCGTTCTTAATTAATCTTTCCTTTGCACAGGAAGCAGATACTTCCTGGAAGGTAAGCGGCGTGCATAATTTGTTGTTTAACCAGGCGTCATTTTCCCATTGGTCTGCAGGCGGCCAGAATTCACTGGCCCTGAATGCGCTTTTTGATTATAATTTCAATTATAAAAAGGGCAAATGGAACTGGGATACGAAAGCCAAAGCCGGGTACGGCATTAGCAATATTGATGAATTTGGCTGGAGAAAAAGCGAAGACATTCTGAGCATCAACTCCTTTCTGGGCCATCAGTTCAGCGAATACTGGCTGTATTCTTTCTTCCTGGATTTTCAGAGCCAGTTTGCTCCCGGTTATAATTACGCTGATGACGGCAGCCGGACCCTGATCTCAAAACCCTTTGCGCCGGCATTTATTCAATTTGGCCCCGGTGTAGGTTACAAGCGTTCCAATAATTTCTATTTCAATATTTCCCCCGCGGCTTCCAAACTGATCGTAGTAACGGATGATTTCCTCGCTTCCCAGGGCGCTTTCGGAGTGGACACAGGTCAAACCCTGAATTACCAGTTCGGAGCCAACGCGATGGCTTACCTTAAGTTCGACGTTGTTAAAAACGTTACACTGGAAAATAAGCTGGTGCTGTTTTCGAATTACCTCGAAAATCCCGGAAATGTGGATATTGACAATCAACTGAACCTGAATATGAAGATCAACGATTACCTGACTACTTACTTCGGGCTTCAGCTGATTTACGACGATGATGTATTGCTGCCTTTGTCGGATGCGGCGGACAATACCGAATTCGGGCCTCACTTGCAGTTCAAGCAACTTTTCGGCGCCGGGTTTACGTTCAAGTTTCCGAAGTAATTTAGTTGCAGGGGGCTGTCGCGAGGCTTCGCGCGCGTACAGGTTTGATTGGCCGGAATTGCCTGCGCGTGTGCAGGTTTGATTGGCCGGAATTGCCTGCGCACCGCGTGCTGGTTTGATTACCCGGAATCGCTCAGGCGATTCTTGCGCCGCCGCGCAAGAATCAACATCGCTCTTTCCGGGCAATCAAAGCCTTGCACGCTGCCCTCCCGCAATCAATGCCACGCGACCACCTCGCGATTAAAGCCTTGCACGCTGCCCTCCCGCAATCAATGCTACGCGATCACCCCGTAATCAAAGCCTTGCATGCTGCCCTCCCGGAATCACATGCCATGCGACCATCTCGCAATCAAAGTCATGTGTCCTGCCCCGCAACCTTCTTTGATCCATTTCCCTGTCTCTTGACCGGAGGATGTATTTCCGGCACCTTGTACTTCCACTCGCAGAAAATCTCTAACCGCGACCAAAGCAGCAGCCCCAACGGTATTCTTCCCCTTGAATAAAACACGGACCGTAAGCGGAAAGAGTAATTAATAGCGCGTACCAAATAGCAAGGCCGGCCATCCCGCGGAATGTACGTTGTCCGCGGCGAGCCTGGCCGGTATTGTTGTTACTCTTTGAATGATTGCGGGAAGGCCCGCGTGCAAGGCTTTGATTGCCCGCAGCGAGCGATGTTGATTCTCCGGAACGGAGAATCGCCTGAGCGAGTCCGGGCAATCAAACCAGCACGCAGGCGTGAAGGCCCACGCGCCTCTCAACTCTATACCTGATCCCCGCGACTTGATCTTTACGACTTGATCCCCGCGACTTGATCCACCTATTCGATACGAACCCTTCCCCCTTGCGAGCGCGCCGAAAACTCCGGCGCATACATGCATTGAACCCGGGCAAAGCCATTTGAGAAGGTTCCCGAATGCGTTACCCGCAGGCTGTATTCCAGGACATACCTGCCCTTGGGCAAATGACTGATAAAGAAATTAGTGGAGGCGTCTTTGGTGGCCTGGTAATACCCCAGTCCGTCCTGGTAATGGTAGCGCGCCAGTATGTCCACAGGTTCAAAAGCGGCTGCGCGCAGGTCTTTCAAATGAACATACTCATAATCGCGGCTGGCTTTAAGCTCCATGCGGACTTTTACCAGATCCCCGCGGCTCAGTACCTGGTTTTCGTTAAGTGGGACCAGCAGGGGGCCGGATTCCGTCATGGTTTCCTTATAGAGGGTTTTATGGATTTCTAATTCTTCACCGGATGCCGGCACGCTTTCGGGCTTCGCAAAATATTGCCAGTAAAGCGCTCCCCAGGAGACCACTTCTCCCGGGTTGCTGATCCGGATGCTTTCCATGGCCCCGTTTATTTCGGAGGCTTCCCAGGAAGTTTTTAAATAGCCTGTTCCGGCTTCCTGTTTAAGGCCCGGCTTCAGCGCTGCGAGGCTTTTTCCGCCAAGGCTTATTCCCGCCTGTTCAGCAGAACCGAGCCAGTCGGAGCCGCGCAACAATAGTGCATAACAGGCCGCGACGGTAGCCTTTGTGCTTTCCCAGTTATTTGTTTGTTTATTCAGGAGCAGCCATTTTTTCATTTCTTCCACCTCCTTGGTTGGTGAAGTCCCGGGTTCTCCGCGCACTTCCGTGAAGGCTTCAATCAGGAGGGCCTGGGTCTCGATCGGTGCTTCATGCCAGAAATATCCGCGCCGGTTGCTGCTCCAGTACATGCCCTTGTCTTCCGAGTGCTGCGCCCTTTCGTTCAGTGAACGTATTATTTTCTCCGCCGCGTCCGTTCTTCCGTTTCTTTCGAGTACCAAAGCAATCATGCCCTGCTGGTACACCGGTCTGCCGGTCCAGAATTCTTCGGCCTGGCCCAGGTAAAAATCAATGGCTTTTTGCGCGGCGGTATCCGGCCTGATTTCAGGGAAGAAGCTGCGCATATAAAGAAAATGGATAGTGAAGGCGCTCAGGTGTTCCGGGAGCAGGTCCTCCCGGGCAGCGAGTTTCCTGTAGTCCTCCGCCAGTTCATGGTCGGCAAAGCGCAGGGCACGTTTAACCATCCCTCCTCTTTCACCGGGGTCAGAAGGCAGGGCATTCAGCTTCCTGAGCTGCCCGATACCGGCAAGGATATGTTGCGTAATAAAGCGGTTTCCCCGCATGCCGGCAAACCAGGGAAAAGACCCGTCAGGTAATTGCATGGCGGATAGTTTCTGCATTACCGCTGCGTTCTGCCGCTGCATTTTATTCAGGTCGAAGAGCAAGGCCAGCCGCTTTTTTCGCTCCGAATCCTTGTTGCTTTGCATTACCCAGGGTGTTTCTTGGAGCAGGGCAGATTTTAGCTCCTGGTTTTTCTCAAGTTCCGGCAGCAGTTCGTCCGAATCCGTATTCTTCCATTGCGTAAAAATGGCCTTTATGCGCGGGGAGCTGTTCATAATGGTCGTGGCCAGGCTATTGGCGAAATAGCGGCTGAATAATTGCTCGGCGCATTCATAAGGGTATTCCATCAGGTAAGGCAGGGCTTGTACGGCATACCATGCGGGGTTGGCGCTGTACTCAAGTGTCAGCCGGTAGGGGCGGGCTTCGCGCAGCTTCCTTCCTGCAAAGGCGTTAATGGAGAAATCACGGGTTTCGCCTGCTTCCACCTGCATGGGCAGGGTTTCCGTGATTAATACACGATTGGGAAGTACCGGAAGCGTATTCTCTTCCCCATCGCTATGGTTTCCGGCGCTGGCAAACACCCGGTAAGTGATGGCCTGAAGTTCCTCCGGTACATCTATCTCCCAGCTTAGCGTTTCGCTGGAAAACGGAGCCATGCTGAATTGCTGCGAAGAAACCTCCCTCAGCAGCAGCGAATCCACGGGCTGCAGGGTCAGGGCGTCCAGCAGCTCAAGCCTCGCCGACCCCTGCAGGGACTCTCCGGTGAGGTTTACGACCTTTGCGGTAAAGGCGAAGCGGTCTCCGGCCCTGAGAAAGCGGGGCGCGTTGGCGCTAACCGATACTTCTTTGCTTGTAATCAGCTCTTTCTCGATTCCCGCGAACCGGAGATCTTTGGTATGGGCAAAGCCCAGCATTTTCCAGCGGGTGATGGATTCGGGCATAGTGAATTCGATGCTGATCTTTCCCTCCTCATCGGTTCGGAGCTGAGGATAGAAGAAAGCTGTTTCATTGAAATTTTTACGGGGAAGGATATCTTGCAGCCCCGCCCCGGGGCTGGCAGCGGCTTCCGGGTTCCCATCCGCCTCCGCGCCTTCCTGCAACTCTTCAGGAGGAGCTGCCGATCCTCTTATCATCACATTGGAGGCAGCCTCGGCCACAGCCCCCGACACGGAGCTTTTTTTCTGCCCACCGTAACCCACCACCACGACTTCATCCAGGGCCGTATGATCGGACTCCAGCAGGACATCAATCCGCTTCCGCCCGTTTACTTTTATTTCCTTGCTTTTGAACCCGAGGGCGGTAAACACAAGTACTCCCTTAGCCGGCACTTTGATCTTATATTCGCCCCGGCTGTTGCTCGTCAGGCCCAGCGGGTTTCCCCCGACCTGAATGCTTACCCCGGGCAGGGGATTCCCCGATTCGTCTTTTAATGTTCCGCTTACGATGATCCCTTCAGCCATCGATTTACTTTGACGTTGAAAAGCCGCTTCCCAGCCCTCCAGTTCCATCTCAAAACGCCGCTGTTCCTTGATACGCTGCAAATAATCGCGGTAGGACCGGTTATAGCCTCCATAGTAGGAATAGCCGAACAGCTGAAGCGTTTCATAGGACCGGAGATTTAATTCTTCTGTAATCCTTTCTTTGAACGTTCTCAGTACTATATGCCGGCTTTCATTCAGGAATCCGGCCGTTTCCCAGGAAAAGGAATAGTAAGTAACGCCTGGCGGGGAAATTATTCTTTCAGGTGGCCAGGAATGCGGCAGGATCGCATCCAGTGAGGCATCGTATAGCGTGGCGGCCATCTCTGCCGCTGCTTGTTCATTTTCCGGCGTGCTTATTTTAATTGTCCAGGTTTCTTTTTCCCCGGGGCGGAGCTTGTCCCTGAAGCTCAGCATCTCTATTTCCAGGTTCGCATTATTTTTTTCAATTACAATGGGAGACATCGTCCGGTAAATGCGGTTTTGATGCACCATCGTAAACTGGACGGCCAGGTTGGGAGTAAGCGTGCTGTCAAGCGGAAAGAGTATTTCACGCTGATCTTTCCCCGCGCTGATCCAACGCTGCTCCGATATCCTGCTGTCAGAAATTACTTCATACAGAATATAAGAGGGCTGATTGCCTGTGCCGGCAAGGAATGCCGCCGATTCGCCGGATTCGCCTGCATTTTTAAGTACATTAATATAGTTCGAAACAGTTTGCGGAACTCCTGGTTCTTCCTGCTGAAAGTGGAAAAAATACCGCTGAGCGGCTGTTTCGCCTGACGCTGCTGTCGCATGAATTTCGGCCAGGTAGTACCCGGATGCGTATTCTTCCAGTCCGGCAAGATCGAAGGTTTCCACGCTGTCAGTATGGAAGTCCAGCTCCAGGCATTTATTTTCCCGTTCCCAGTTATGGAAATCGCCTTCATCCTTATAAATATCATGGGGAAAGGAACGTTTGAATTCTTCCCTGCTCATAATGAACTGATCGGGTGCATCCCACAAACGTTCCCTGAGGGGGTGTTCCGGGGCTTTCAGGGCATATATTTTCAGGCTGATGTCTGATTCCTGTGCTTCGCCGTTGAGGTTCTTCGAACTAACCTGGTACCGGGCGTCCTGTTCTGAGGAAATATTCGGGGCAATAGTGGCGGTGACCAGCAGGTTTTTATTTCCAACATTCACAGAGATGCTTCTGCTGCGGGTTTCGCCGTTCATATCGGTGATATGAGCCGTGACCTGGTAGGAATATACCTGGCTGGTGTCGCTGGCTTCGGCTTTGAAGGACAGGCTGAATTTTCCTTCTTCATCGGTTTTCGCAATGCCATGTGTAATGGGCAGGGGATCGGCCGGCGGATAAATGTAGCTACGCCAATGTTTGCCCTGATATAAGGCGGCGTTTCCCGCCCGGGTAACGGTATAGCGGACTTCGGCCTTGTCAATGGAAAAACCGGAAAAGCTTTCGGCCTTGCCGCTGATCCTGACGGAATCATTCAGCCGGTAAATTTCGCCGACAGCATCAAACTCCACCGCGAAGGTAGGACGCTTATATTCCGCTACTTCGATGCTGACCCGCCCGTAGTCGTTTCCGATGGTCATTTTCCCGGGCAGGCCGTTTTCCGGTATGAGGAAAGTGCCGCTGAATGTCCCGAATTCATTGCTCATCAATTCAATGGCAGATATCTCTTCCCCGTTGGCGTCTGAAAACCACACTTCTGTTCGTTTATGAGGCCATATTTTGGTTTTTGCATCGGAAAGTAACCCGGAAAGCAACATTAATCCCTTGAAATGTACCGTCTGCCCCGGCCGGTAAATGCTCCGGTCGGTAAAAAAAACCGTTCGCTCTTGTTGCCTGGATACGGGAGATGTATTCAAGCGCCCTCTTACCCAAAGGTGCTGCATGGCCGTGAGGGTATCCTTCTCATTGGTCAGCAGTACTCTGTATTGGTGTTTCCTGGGAAGGTCCAGCAGCATTCTACCCTCATTATCGCTTCGCACTTGTTTGTTTATCACTCGCTCTCCGGGCCTGCGATCCTGAAAGTTCTGCTGGTAGGCCACGGCCCTGACACCTGCCAGTGGCTTCCCCGTTTTGCGATCGGTCACGAACACTTCCTGCTCCTGATCCGGGTTCCTGTTCCTGCTAAAGAAGCCGATTCCTGAAACCTCCACGAGCGTAAAGGAGAGCGCTGCGGAGTCTGTCTCGAAATTCTCATGTTCTGACGCCAGAACCGCATAATTCCCCGCCGGCAGGGCATCTATTTTGACTTCGGCGCTGTGCATATTAAAATCCCCGGATGCCGGAAGAGCATGGGTGTATTGAAGCAGAGGCGATTTGGAAAGCAATAAGTTTTCAGCCCTGTCCTGGAATTGATAGCTATTACGGGTAAACATGGCCACGGAGTCCGCTTCATCTTCCCATAGTTTGACGACCCGCAGATAGACGTCGGGCAAATTCCTGTACGTGATCAGCAGGCGGAAGGGCTCCCCGGGAAGGTTCACATCTTCGGCCTTAATATCCAGTTCCTGCTTCTCTATTTTGTCAAGCAGGGCCTGGCAATTTCGTGCGCCCCGGCTGCCGGGATATTGAGCGATCGCTTTCACGCAAATATCGTGTGCTTTCCTTCTTGCCAGCGGATGGTCCTTGCCATCGTTAATAACAGGCCGCCTTTGTCCATTTACATAGATAATATGGACCGAAAGCTGCGATTGGTTATAATAAAAATTTGCAAGGGCATAGGCTGCTTCCGCTGAAACAGGAAGGTCCCGTTGATTATCCATGATTCTGTGAAGCGCCAGTGTATAAAGGCTGTCCTTATGGGGCAGCTTTGATTTCCTGTGGATAAATTCAAGGCGTTTCAGGTCCAGATCAATCAGGGCGGAAGCATCCTGATCATGCAGATGAAATTGCGTGAGTTCCTGAAAGAGTGCGAGGCCTTTTGCCAGCAGCGACAGGGAGTCGGCCTGCATCAGCGGCATCCGGGCAAATGCTTCGGCGTCCGAAAAGAGCTTCGGATCTTCAAAAAGATATTCTTCGGAAGGACGGGGAGCCAGGCTGCTTTCTTCCCGGATATACATGTCCAGCGCACGTTGGGCCAGGAAATCATACAGGCTTGGCCGGAGAAACCGGCTGGAAGTATCCCCTTCAAGAACCCCGGACAAAATGGATACATTGGTTTCCTGCTGCTTTTCAGGATTTTCCAAAGACAGGCCGTAATGGCGGATCACCCCAGTGAGCAGGCGCTCATAATCCCAGTTCCGGAAATCGTTAACAGCCGTGTCGGCCACCGTACTTCGCTGGTGCAGCTGGTAACGGTTTTGCTGGTAATAGTTCCAATAGGTATCTGCCAGCAGGGAATGCAGGACTTGTTTTACGGGAAATTCTGCCGCCCTGATGTCCGCCTGAAGTTCGCTGATAATTTTTGCAAATGATTCTTCTTCGGTATATGACTGGAAAAGCATGCGGTGGATCACCGTCTTTATCTGCATAGCGGGGTCTTTTTCCGTCCGGGCGCGGGAATAAATTTCTTCAACCACCTCCAGCGCCGAGCGGGGAAGCCCCTCCAGTGCCAGGGAATCCGCTTTATCCCAGGCTTCCTTATAGTCAAAACTTCTTTGTTGGCTCCTGGCGGCAAAGGGCAACAGGCAAGCCAGGCAGAAAAAAAATAACAGCAGCCTAAAGAGTAAAGGTTTTCTTTTCATAATCCGGACTTCTTTTCCTTAAGACTGAAATTAGCAAAATATTCCATAAACTTTTTTACGACCATTGGCGTCACTACGCGTACTTCCCGCGATTGCCGCTTATACGCTCTCCGGAATAAAATTACTAAACGGGCACTAGCGCCCGGCCATGGCGCCGGCTTTTGAAAACCGTACTTCAAACAATAAGGGCCACTTTTTTCCCGCAAGGTAGAAATGGCCGCTGGAAGGATCATGGGCAATGCCGTTCAGCACGTAATTGTACTTGTCAAAACCTTTGTAATGGGCCTTATCAGGGAGCAGGCCGGCAAGGTCAATTTCCAGAAGTACTTTGCCGCTGGCGGGGTCAATACCCACGATATAATCCTTGGTATAGACATTGGCATAGAGAATGCCGTTTACATATTCCAGTTCATTCAGCAACTTGACAGGATGCTCATCGTCAAAAACTTCTATGGTCCGGACCACTTTCATGGAATCCCGCGGGTCCAGGAAACGGATGAGGTGGCTGCCATCGCTCAGTATCAGGTAACGGCCGTCAGTACTGAGGCCCCAGCCATCAAAAGGTTCGGGATAAGCAAACTCCCCGGTTTTTTCCAGGTTCATATTATAGATAAATCCTCTTTTATCTTTCCAGCTAAGTTGATAGATCTTATCCTCCAGCAGGCAGGCGCCCTCCCCGAAGATATCGTCCGGCAGCGTTGCCTGCCGGAGTACCTTCCCGTTAATGGTAGTTAAACGCAACGTGCTTTCACCTTTTCTCCCGGTGCTTTCGTAAAGATGCCCGTCCTTGTAAAACAGCCCTTGTGTATAGGCGGTTGTATCGTGCGGGTACGTGTTGATCACCTCATAGGCGAGGGCAGCAGGTTCAATATCGGAAAGGATCACCACTTCTGCAGTCGTCTCAAACTCCTTTTCTTCCTGCCAGACCCGTGTTGTTATCTTTTTTCCTCCCAGTCCCATCTCCAGGGCCGGCAGGTCCAGGTGCAGCCCCTTACCTATGGCTTCGCCGTTAATCATCCATTCTGCCGAATCGGCAATTCTTCCGGCTTTGGAACCGCTGATTTCCAGGTGAAGGGTATCATTCAGCCGGAAAACGCTCCGGTTCTCCCGGTCCCTGATCGCGAACCAGGTGCTGCCGTTCTGCGTCTGGCAGGAATTGGCTGTACAGACCAGCACAATAAAGGGGATTAAATAGAAAAGGTAAAACTTAGGCATGAGCGGGCAAGTTGGCGTTGCGGATAAGAGACATATCAAATAACCCGGCGATCTTACCTTTAAGTATTTCCTTGGTTTCGCGGACATCAAGGCTTTTCCCCAATTCAAGATGGAGGGAAGTCACCTTTTTATCGTCGATCCCGCAGGGAACAATGTGGTTAAAATAGCCGGTATCCACATTCACATTAAAAGCGAAGCCGTGCATGCTTACCCAGCGGCTGCACCTGACGCCGAGGGCGCAGATCTTACGGGACTTTTCCGGCCGGTCCGGGTCCAGCCATACGCCTGTCAGTCCCTGGATACGCCCTGCATCAACCCCGTATTCCTTCAGGGTAAGGATCACTGCTTCTTCCAGGGTGCGGAGGTATCGATGGATATCGGTAAAGAAATGATCCAGGTCAAGAATGGGGTAGCCCACGATCTGGCCGGGGCCGTGATAAGTAATATCGCCCCCGCGGTTTATTTTGTAAAAAGAAGCATTCACCTTTCCCAGGGCTTCTTCGTCCAGGAGCAGGTGGTCCACCTTCCCGCTTTTGCCAAGGGTAAATACATGCGGGTGTTCGCAGAAAATCAAGTAATTGGAGGTCGGGGAAAGTGGGCTGGCATGCGCTTTTCCGGCGGCAGGAACGCTTGTCCCTGCGATATCCCGGCTTTCCCGCTGGCGGTTCTCTGTCTTGATCCGCACGGTTTCATTAAACAGCGCCTCCTGCCGGTTCCAGGCTTCCTGGTAATCGACAAGCCCCCAATCTTCAAATATGACTTCTTTCATCCGGTTTAATTATCTTTATTACTTTCCGCCTTCGCGGCTGCCGTCACCGGGGCGGCGGAGTAGTGCGGCGCCCGGAGCGCTTGCCGGAGCGGCGGAGTAAAATAATAACACAAAAATAGTCAAATTGTGGCAACCCATAATGAGCTGGGTAAAAAGGGCGAAGCCGTCGCCTGCAGCTATCTTGAAGAAAAAGGCTACCGGATCCTGGAGAAGAACTGGCGTTTCAAACAAACGGAGATAGATCTTATCGCACTTAGGGAGGGGGTGCTGGTATTCACCGAAGTTAAAACCCGGTTCGGCAATATGTACGGACTGCCGGAGGAAGCGGTTGATTGGCGTAAACAAAAATACCTTCAGCGCGCCTCCCTGGCCTATATGCAGCTGAAGAACTTTGAAGATGAGATCCGCTTTGACATCATTGCCATTACTTTTCGCGAAGACGGCTCCTATGAATTATTCCATATTGAGGATGCCTTTTTTCCGGGGCTGTAACGGCTGTTCCGGCTGTGATTGTTAGCCTCTCAGCACGTTAACCTCTCAGCAGGTAAGAAGCCAGGAACTGGAGTACCCCGATTGAAACGATCCAATAGATTGCCTGAAGCCGGGATGTTTGTACCTTATAGCCTGAAGCTATAACCTGCCATTCCTGTTGCTTGCTATTCCGGATCAAAATACGATCTTTGCTGCCATGACAAATGAACAGATCAAAGACATGAGGGACAGAATAGCGTCCCTGAGGAGGCATCTTTGACTATGATGCGAGGATTAGCGAACTAAAAGCCCTGCAGGAGCAAACGCTGGTATCCGGCTTCTGGGATGCCCCGAAAGAGGCGGAGAAGGTGATGGGCCAGATCAAGTCCATCAAGCTATGGACAGATGCTTTTGAAAAGGTAAGCGCTTCTGCGGAGGATGCCTATGTGATGTATGAATTTTACCGTGAGGACGAAGCTTCCGAGGCCGAAATGCAGGAGCAGTACCACCGCAGCATCCGGCTGATCGAAGACCTGGAGTTCAGGAATATGCTGAGCGGGGAGGAAGACCAGCTTGACGCGGTGCTTACTATTAACGCGGGAGCAGGCGGTACCGAAAGTTGCGACTGGGCGGAAATGCTTATGCGCATGTATATCATGTGGGGAGAAAAGGAAGGTTATAAGGTAAATGAGATAGACCGGGTTGACGGTGAAGTTGCCGGCATTAAATCCTGTACGCTCGAATTCGTCGGAGATTTCACCTACGGTTATCTCAAGGGGGAGAACGGAGTTCACCGCCTGGTGCGCATTTCGCCCTTTGACTCAAATGCCCGGCGACATACTTCTTTCGCTTCCGTATATGTCTATCCTCTGGTGGATGACACGATCAGTATTGAGATCAACCCGGCGGATGTTTCCTGGGATACGTTTCGTGCAGGCGGTAAAGGCGGGCAGAATGTGAATAAGGTGGAAACCGCCGTACGGCTTCACCATGCGCCCTCCGGGATCATTATCGAATGCCAGCAGGAACGTTCTCAGCTGCAGAATAAGGAAAAGGCCCTGAAGATGCTGAAATCCCAGTTGTACGAAATGGAACTGAGAAAGCGTAATGAGGCAAAGGCTGCTGTAGAGGGAACCAAAAAGAAGATCGAATGGGGCTCGCAGATACGCAATTATGTATTTCACCCCTACAAGCTGGTGAAAGACTTGCGTACGGGCGTGGAAACGTCGAATGTTCAGGGCGTAATGGACGGGGAACTCAATGAATTCATCAAGGCGTACCTGATGGAGTATTAAACCCGGAGATTTCCAGCAGCTCCCGCAATTCATCGGCTTTTTCCCTGGCGCCCAGCTGCTGGTAGGAAGAAATGAGGTTGCGAAGAATACGCTGGACAATTGCAATGTGTGAGCAGGGCAGGTAAAATTCTTTTCTGGGTTCAATCTGCAGCTGCTTCAGGAAATAATCAACATCCCGTTTGTTGAATACAAAACCCTTGTTGAAAGGATTGATATAAAATAAAATGCCGTCGTGCTTTTCAAAGCCGCGGGGAACCGGCTCCTGGTCGTCCACATAAGCCAGGATGAAATGCTGCGGCAGATTCACTCCATAAATAGGTATATCCAGTTTCTGGGCGATCAGGGAATAGATCAGTGCCAGCGAGATCTGGTTTCCCTTTTTGCTTTCCAGCACCAGGTTCAGGTAGGAATTCTGCGGGTCCTGGTGGTTTACCGTATTGCCGCTGAAGCCATGTGTCTTGAAGATCACGTGATTCAGCAGCTTTACCTTTTCCAGCGCGCTCATGTCATAATTCATGTGCAGCCAGACATCCCGCTTGATATCTTCTAACTGGTTAATGACCTTTTGTTCGTCAAGGTCGGGGTATTGGTACCGGTTTACGATCAGTATGCCCTGCAGCAGATCGAAAGCTCCGCTCATGGCCCATTCATTAAGTTCCTTTTTTACTTCCCGGAACTGGATCTTATGGATGATGTTAATAATGCGGTCCTGCAGAACGGGGTCGAGGGATTTCTCCCAGGAATTTTCAAGAAAGTTCATCACTTCATACCCATGATAGAGCAGCCGTTCTTCCACATGCCTGTACACCTCCTCGTCGGGGTCGTCAAGGAGTTTTACCAGGGCCGTCACTTCTTTTGGATCGATCATCACCGTACAGTAATATTAACAAATTAATTTTGAAATTGTCAAATTAATATCTTTGCAGGATGCTGAATACATACCTGCTAAAAGGCTGGCTCCGCCACTTCATAACCGCTAAAACCCGTCACGGACTGCATTCTCCTTTTATGTACCGGCTGGCCGATGAGGTAATTTACGATAAAAACCGCTACCCTGCTTACGATCTTATTGAAAAGGAGCGTCGCCGGCTGCTTGCCGATGACCGAATCATCAATCTCACCGATCTGGGGGCCGGTTCCCGATACGGAAACAGGAAGCAAAAGAAGGTTTCCGACCTGGCAGCTACGGCGCTGAAACCACGCAGGCTGGCTCAGCTTATTTACCGGCTTGCCCGGGATCTCCGCCGGAGCTATCCCGGCGATCATGCTGCCGCCGGCGACAGACGCCCCGCCACCATACTGGAACTGGGGACCTGTCTGGGCATTACCACCGCCTACCTGGCCAGCGCTTTCCCGCACGCGCGTGTAATCACTATCGAAGGCTGCGAAGAAACAGCTGCCATTGCCAGGGAGGGGTTTGAACGATTATCAGCGGTTACAACGGAAAAATTCGCGATAGAGTCGCTGACCGGCAATTTTGACGAAGTGCTTCCGCAGCTGCTCGGGACCCTGCCTTCCCTTGACCTGTTATTTATCGACGGAAACCACCGGAAGGCCGCCACCCTGAATTATTTTGAATGGTGCCTGCCGGCCCTGCATGAGAATTCCCTGGTGATTTTTGACGATATTCACTGGTCGAAAGGCATGGAGGAAGCCTGGGAGCTTATCAGAGAGCATCCCGCGGTAAGCCTTACCGCCGACCTCTTTCACATAGGGCTGGTTTTCTTCCGGAAAGGGCAGGCGAAAGAACATTTTAATATACGGATTTGATTAACAGAAGTATGCAGTTCAACATCAAAAGGGTCAGGCAGCATTTACTGCCGGCCTTGTTCCTATGCGGCGGGGTATTTTACGCAGAGGCTTTTCCGGCAGCCGGCGCTCCGCCATCCACAGACACCGTTACTGTGCCGTTGGGCGGCAATACCTGGCAATCACCTGAGGAGCGGGAAGGAGGCAGGCTGACCAATGAAGGCATCAGGGAGTGGTCTGACGGGAAAACCACGTTTACCACGTATGTCCGGCTTGCCCGGAAAGGTTCGCTGAAGATTGGACTGAACTTATCCGTTCCGTCTGGAAGCAGCAAACTCGAAGTCATCGTCCAGGGACGCGGAAAGGAGGTCAGTGCCGCCGGCTCCGGTCCCGTTCTTATCCAGGCCGGCGAATGGCGGCTGCGCGATACAGGTTATCTGGCGATCACGCTGAAAGGGCTTTCCAGGACAGGTGAGGTATTTGCCGATGTCAGCAGCATTGTTCTTGAAGGAACGGCCGTAAACGGGCAAATTGCGTATGTCAAAAACAATGAAGGTAATTTTTTTTACTGGGGGCGAAGAGGGCCTTCCGTACATATGAGTTATCCTGTTCCCGGGGAGCTTGATGCGGAATGGTTTTATAATGAGGTGACCGTACCGGAAGGGGAAGATGTGCAGGGATCCTATTTCATGGCCACCGGCTTCGCGGAAGGCTATTTCGGTTTCCAGGTAAATTCCCCCGGGAAAGGCGGATCCTCTTTTCCGTCTGGAGCCCGTTTAAGACCGATAACCCCGAAGACATACCCGAAGATCAGCGGATTGTGTTGCTGAAGAAGGGAAAGGATGTATACGCCGGCGAATTCGGCAATGAAGGCTCCGGCGGCCAAAGCTACCTGAGGTATAACTGGAAGGCAGGGAACACGTACAGGTTTTTATTGCACGGGAAGCCCGGCGACGCGGGAAGTACGACCTATACCGCATTTTTTTACGCACCCGAAGAAAAGGAATGGCGGCTTATCGCCAGTTTCCGGCGGCCGGAAACCAGCACCTGGTTGAAGCGCTTTCATTCTTTTCTTGAAAATTTTATCCCCGGAACGGGTGATATTAAACGCGAAGTATTGTTTGGCAACCAATGGGTCCGGGATAAGGGCGGAAACTGGACCGAACTCACGCGGGCGCGCCTTACCGGGGATAATACCGCCCGTATGCGTTATCGCATGGACTATGCGGGAGGCCTTGCCGGCAATCACTTTTATTTAAGGAACTGCGGATTTTTCGATGGTTATACGCCGCTTGATACCTGGTATGAACGACCGGCAACAGGAAGAGAGCCTGAAGCGGATCTTGAAGCCTTGTTGAGGAATGCCCAGCCCTGACGCCGGGAGCTAAGATGCCAGGAAGCTTAAAACGCCTCCCCGACAGATAGGTATAATGCGCCCTGGCGCGGTTCTCCCGCCCGCTTTTCTCCCCAGCCATAATCCATCCGGAGGGTGAGCCGGGATACTTCGTCATAGAAATACCGGATGCCCACGCCATAATTTGGTTTCAGCCGCCCGGGGTCGAAATTGCCGTTCCTGAATACCGATCCCCCGCCGCCAAACGCTGCCAGGGCGAAGCTGGGGGTGTCATCCAGGAAAGGCAGCTTGATCCGGATGCCGGGATCAATAAAATAACGCAGTTCGGCCTGCATGGCCAGGTAGCTTTGATCACGGTAACGGCCCCCTGGTAACCCCGCATGATCTGCCCGCTGCCCATGGATGGCAAAAAGTAAAACGGGCGTTCCTTTCCCTGAAGCGTGCTGTACACGGCATTGGTTCCAATGGTTAAGTGCTTGGAGAGCGTCCGGAAGTAACGGCCGTCCAGGGAAATGGTGGTAAGTTCCCGCTTGCTCCAGACCGGGGGCGTATAGCTCATGCTGAGACGCAGAAAGGCGCCTTCTCTCGTATAATTCTGGTTGTCACGGTTGTCGTATACCGCGGAAATGCCTAAAAAAGTAGCATGGCCTCCTTCCTTATCAATAAGTGGGAGGGAAGGATAGATCCCTTCATTGTCCCGGGAAGAAAATTCGTCTTTCTGGTAGAGAAAGGAAACGCCCCCGTAGAAGTTCTTCAGCAGGAGCCGCTCAACAGTCAGGCTTATCTTGTATTGTTCATTGTTTACCCTTGACTTGAGGCTGTTCAGGGCGGTGTCGCCAAGGCCGTAAAAGTTGAAGGGGGAATCGTGGTAGCGGACCTGCGGCTGAATATGCCAGGTGTTTCCCGGGGTCCAGAGATCCGCTTTCAGGTCCAGCTTGTACTGGCTTTCGGTAGAAAAGGTGCCCGAAACCTGCATTGTTGAGTTCCTGGTGAGCGGAACCGGGTCCCTTTTATCGGTGTAAAACGCGTAGTACATGCCCGCGCCGAATTCGAATCCTTTCTCCGGCGAGTAGCCGAAAACAGGAAGTGGGATGAAGCTGTTTTTCCTAAAAAGCGTATCCTCTTGCGCAAAACCATTCATGGCTGAAGTTATCAGCAGTAAAAACAGAATCTTCCTCATAAAAAGCTGGGTTTGTCCCCGTTACAAAAGTATAATAAACATATATAGGATAAAATTTCTATTTTTGCCGCATCAGGAAACAATATCCTGTTCATTCTACGAAGAATTTCTCAAAATGGATACAACCCGTAATTCAATTTCCGCCTTCATTGAAAAGTATTACCTCCATTTCAATGCCGCCGCCCTGGTAGATGCGGCGAAGGGGTATGAGCAGCATCTTGCCGAAGGAGGTAAAATGATGATCACCCTGGCCGGCGCCATGAGTACGGCGGAAATGGGGAAGATCCTGGCGGAAATGATCCGGCAGGACAAGGTCCAGATCATCTCCTGTACCGGGGCCAACCTGGAAGAAGACGTCATGAACCTGGTGGCGCATAACAGCTATAAGCGGGTGCCACACTACCGGGACCTGAGCCCGGAAGAGGAGTGGAAACTTCTGGAAAAGGGCTATAACCGGGTTACCGATACTTGTATTCCCGAGGAAGAAGCTTTCCGCCGCATGCAGAAGTATATTTTCCGCCAGTGGAAGGACGCCGAGGAGAGTGGGCAGCGGTACTTCCCGCATGAGTACATGTATAAGATGCTGCTTTCGGGCGACCTGGAACAATTCTACGAGATTGACCCGAAAGACAGCTGGATGCTGGCGGCCGCGGAAAAGAACCTTCCCATTGTAGTTCCCGGCTGGGAAGATTCCACGATGGGAAATATCTTTGCTTCCTACTGCCTTAAAAAGGAACTGAAGCCCGCCACCGTGAAGTCCGGGATTGAGTACATGACCTGGCTCGCGGACTGGTATATCAAAAATTCGGAAGGCAAGGGCGTGGGTTTCTTCCAGATCGGAGGCGGTATCGCCGGCGATTTCCCCATTTGTGTAGTGCCTATGCTTTACCAGGATCTTGAAATGGAAACCATTCCGTTTTGGAGTTATTTCTGCCAGATTTCCGATTCCACCACGAGCTACGGATCTTATTCGGGGGCCATTCCCAACGAAAAGATCACCTGGGGCAAGCTCGATATCCATACGCCTAAGTATGTAATTGAGTCAGATGCCACGATTGTGGCGCCGCTGATCTTTGCATGGCTGCTTGATATGTAATTGGATAGCAGCAGTATGCCGAAAGGACATAGGCCAAAAAATTAAATAAAAAAAATTGAAAAATCAATTTAGAATGATTATAAATTATTAAAATCGGGGGGTACCTGCGATAAATAATTTTTTATGTCATATTTTTGTCATCCCAAAGTCACGTGCCGCAAAAACGTACTTTGACACACATTAAAGACTATTTTACAAGAGATAGATATACGCAGCAATGAGTCATAACTCTTCCATCTGTTTCACGCGGAGATTATCCGGATTCGCATTTTCCTTCTTCCTGTTATTCACCTTTTTCACTTATTCAGCAACGGCGCAGGAGCCTCAGGCCCCTGCCAGCGATACCGCTGCCGCCATGCAGGATACCGTAGCTACCGGAGGTGCTTCCATTGCAGGAGATATTGCCAACGGTGAAACCTTATTCAGCAGCTATTGCGCCGCCTGTCATGCATTGGACAGGAAGATCACCGGACCTGCCCTTGCAGGCGTGAACCAGCGTCATGATCAGCAATGGCTCATCAACTGGATCCACGATTCCCCCGGGATGGTTGCCAGCGGCGATCCGGCAGCCGTAGCCATTTTCGAAGAATACAACCAGTCTCCCATGCCTCCTTTCCCCCAGTTATCGGAAGGGGAGGTCATTGATATCCTGTCTTATATAGAGGCGGAAACCCAGGCGCTGCAGCAGCCTGCCGCCCCCGCGGCTGGCGGTGCAGAACAGGCGGAAGACAAGGGGACTTCCGGCATTACCGTGATCGGCCTGCTTGTGCTGGCTGCACTCCTGTTCCTGGTTACCCTGGTCCTGAACCGCACCATCGGTTCGTTAAAAAGAGTGATCCTGAAGAACCAGGGAGTAGAGGTAGCGCCTGAAGTAACGGCCAAAAAGGATTATATGGGGGCCTTAAAAAGCTGGCCCGCAATAAGAAATTCATTGCTGTTTCCATCCTGGTCGTGCTGATGGCCGGTTCCGCCCTGAGCTGGAACGTCATGTGGAACGTAGGTGTGGAACAGTATTACCAACCTACACAGCCTATTCGTTTCCCGCATGACCTGCATGCCGGCGCCATGGAAATTGACTGCCGCTACTGTCATGGGGGCGCCTGGAAAAGCAAGAACGCAACTATTCCTTCACTAAGTACCTGTATGAATTGTCATAATGTGGCAAACGGACAGGGAAGCGATTCTCCGACTGCGGAGGCGGAGATCGCAAAAATATATAAAGCGCTTGACTACGACCCGGCAACGGGCGAGTACGGCGACAATCCCGAAGGGGTTGAATGGATCAGGGTCCATAATCTTCCCGACTTTGCCTATTTCAACCATTCCCAGCACGTGACCGTTGCGGAAGCCTCCATCCGGGAAGCCAAAGGACTGAAAGCAGACGACCCGGTTTGCTACGCCTGCCACGGGCCGGTTGCGGAAATGGAAGAGATCTACCAATTCTCCCCGCTGACCATGAAGTGGTGTGTGGATTGCCACCGCGAAACCGAAGTGATCCATGCAGAAGATAACGCATACTATGATAAGATCCTGGCAGCTCATGAGCAGATGAAAAAAGGTGGTGAGGGGATTTCTGTAGCTGATCTGGGCGGCATCGAATGTGCAAGATGCCATTATTGATTGTTTATTAGCCATTGTAAATGGAAAAACTGACGAAAAAGTACTGGAAAGGATTCGAGGAGCTTTATAACACTCCCGAATATCAGGAATCGAAGCAGCGGGAATTTGCGGAGGACCTCCCCGTGGAGGCCCTTGTGGAAGAGATCAATAAAAATACCGTTACCCCTCGCCGCGATTTCCTGAAAATGATCGGATTCGGGGTGGGAACGGCCACGCTGGCCGCCTGTAACAGGGCGCCTGTGCGCAAGGCGGTGCCTTACCTGGTAAAGCCGGAAGGTGTAACCCCGGGTGTCCCCGATTATTACGCATCCGCTCTGCCGGACGGGTACGGGATACTGGTGAAAACACACGAAGGCCGTCCTATTAAGATTGAGGGTAACCCTGCCTGCCCCATTGCCAAAGGCGGTGTGGATGCAGTAGGGCATGCTTCCCTGCTTACCCTTTATGACAACGGGCGCCTGAAGGAGCCGGTTATGAACGAGCAGGAAGCCAGCTGGGATGATGTGGATAATGTCGTGGTATCCCAGATGAATTCCCTTAATTCGGAAGGGAAAAACGCTGTTATCCTTTCCTCAACCATCATCAGCCCTTCAACTAAAGCGCTTATAGCCCAATTTATACAGAAATACCCGAATACGGAGCATGTCGTTTACGAACCGGTTTCGCATTCAGCTATTATAAAGGCGAATCAGAACAGCTTCGGAAAAGCGGTACTGCCGTCCTACCGGTTCGACCAGGCTTCTGTGATCCTGAGCCTTGGTGCGGATTTCCTGGGTACCTGGATCTCTCCGGTGGAGTTTTCAAAGCAGTATGTTTCCAGGCGCAACGTGAAGTCGATCAGGGAAGAAGGGGTGATGTCCAGGCATATCCATATCGAGAGCGGGCTTTCAATGACCGGGACGAACGCGGACATTCGTATTCCGCTGAAGCCTTCACAACATGGAACAGCCGCCCTTGCCCTGTATAATGAAATTGCAAAACGGGCGGGAGCAGCCGGCCTGCAGGCTGGCGAACTGCCTCAGACGGCGACGAAGAAGATTACAGAGGCTGCCGAAGCGCTCTGGGAGGCAAAAGGAAGCGCCCTGGTAGTTTGTGGCGTAAATGACATTGCCGTTCAAACGGTAGTAAATGCCATTAATTCCCTTCTGGGTAGTTACGGTACCACAATAGATCTGGATAATCCGCATTTCACTCATCAGGGTGATGAGGCTGCTTTTGCCGCATTGCTTGACCGGATGGGCCGTAAAGAGATCGGCGCGGTGTTTTTCCACGGAGTAAACCCGGCATACGATTATCCGGAAGCGGGTAAATTTATTGAAGCCCTTAAAAATGTGCGGATGAAGGTGTCCTTCTCGGACAGGGTGGACGAAACTGCGGCGCATTGCAACATACTTGCTCCGGATCATAATCCATTTGAATCCTGGAATGATTACCAGCCGCGCCCAAGCGCTTATTATGTTGCCCAGCCTACCATTAACCCTCTTTTCAATACCCGGCAAATGCAGCAAAGCCTGCTCGCCTGGATGCTGAACCCGATGCGGTGGGAGGATTATATCCAGGATCACTGGGAAGCTAATATACTTCCCGCAGCGGGAGGAGAAGGCACGGATGCGGCGCATAACTGGACGCTTCTTCTTCAAAAAGGGGTAGCGGTACTTCCGGTAACCGCCGGTGCGGCCGCCTATACTTTTTCGCAGGATCTTAGTTCGCCTGCAAGGGCCATCATCCAGGCTGCCGCTTCGCTTAAAGGCGAGTTTGAACTCTCACTTTATGAGAAGCCCGCTATGCGCGATGGCCGTCATGCCAATAATCCCTGGCTGCAGGAATTGCCCGACCCGGTATCAAAAGTAACCTGGGACAATTACGCGGCTATTTCTCCCCAGACCGCTTTGGAACTGGGCGTGAAGCAATGGGATGTAGTGGAATTGAAGTCGGCTTCCTATTCCGTTCAGCTCCCGGTACTGATCCAACCCGGCCAGGCCGCTGGAACCGTATCGGTTGCCCTGGGATACGGACGTACGCATTGCGGAAAAGCCGGCAATAACGTAGGTAAAAATGCCTATCCTTTTGTCAATCTTTCAAACGGGGCCTTTCGTTATGCAGCCGGGGTCAGCGTGACTCCTACCGGCGATATATACGAACTTGCCCAAACCCAGATGCACCATAGCGTGGAAGGCCGGGATACGGTAAGGGAAACGACGTTTGCACAATATTCCGAAGATCATAACGCGGGAAGCAATCCCAATCATAATCACGATAAGCTAAAAGAAGGCGAGGACCCGAATAATCCTTACTACTCTTTATGGGATGAACATAGCAAGCCCGGTCATCACTGGGGAATGGCTATTGACCTGAATTCCTGCACCGGATGCGGCGCCTGCGTGGTGAGCTGCAGCATGGAGAACAATGTGCCGGTAGTAGGAAAGGATGAGGTAAGGCGCAGGAGGGAAATGCATTGGATCCGTATTGACCGCTATTACGCGGTTGATGAGGAAGACCCGGAAAACATCGAAGTAGTGCATCAGCCGATGCTTTGCCAGCATTGCGACCATGCACCCTGCGAAACGGTTTGCCCGGTGCTTGCCACGATGCACTCTTCTGACGGCCTGAATCAGCAGGCTTATAACCGCTGCTTCGGTACCCGTTACTGCGCGAACAACTGCCCCTACAAGGTACGCCGTTTCAACTGGTTCAACTATGCCAATAACGACGCCTTTGATTATTATATGAACAATGACCTGGGCAAGCTGGCCCTTAACCCCGATGTGGTGGTCCGTTCAAGGGGAGTTATGGAAAAATGTACCTTCTGCGTGCAGCGGATCCAGGCTGGCAAACTGGAGGCGAAGATGGAGAAACGCCCTCTTAAGGACGGGGACATCGAAACCGCCTGCTCTACTTCCTGCCCGGCCGACGCCATTACCTTCGGCGATATCAACGATCCCGAAAGCAGGGTAAGTCAGCTGCTCAAAGATGACCGCGTTTACTATGCGCTGGCCGAGTACAACGTACAGCCCGGAATCGGGTACATGACGCTGGTGAGGAATAAGACAAAGGCTGCCCACGCCGAAGAGGGACACGGGCATGACCATGATAAGAAAAAGGAAAATCAGCACCAGGAGAATATTTACAAGGATCTGCTCAGGTTAGGATAATTTAATTAGGAACCGGATTTAGCTATGCACGAATCAATTATAAGAACACCACTTGTTACTGGCAATCCTTCCCTGCACGATATCACGGAGGATATCAGCAGACCTGTAGAAGGAAAACCCACCAAAGCCTGGTGGATAGGCTTTATCTTCTCGTTTTTGGGGCTTTGCCTTTGGCTGTATTCCGCCGGCTATACAATGACGGTTGGTATAGGTGCATGGGGCCTTAACAAAACCGTTGGATGGGCATGGGACATTACCACCTTTGTCTGGTGGGTAGGTATCGGGCATGCAGGGACGCTGATCTCTGCCATCCTTTTGCTGTTCCGGCAAAACTGGCGGAATTCCATTAACCGCTCGGCGGAAGCCATGACGCTTTTCGCCGTAATCTGCGCCATCACCTATATCTTTACCCATATGGGGCGGCCCTGGCTTTTTTACTGGGCCTTGCCGTTGCCAAACCAGTACGGCTCCCTTTGGGTAAACTTTAACTCGCCGCTGGTATGGGACGTATTTGCGATCTCCACCTATTTCTCGGTATCGCTGCTGTTCTGGTATATCGGCCTGCTGCCTGATATCGCCACTATCCGCGACCGGGCAAAAGGTGTAGCAAAAAAAGTATACGGCTTTTTAAGTTTCGGCTGGACGGGCTCGGCGCGTTCCTGGGTTCGCTTCGAGGCGGTTTCGCTTATTCTTTCGGGCCTGGCAACACCCCTGGTACTTTCCGTACACACGGTGGTATCCATGGACTTTGCCACCTCCCTGATCCCTGGCTGGCATGCGACGCTCTTCCCGCCTTATTTTGTGGCGGGCGCTATCTTTTCCGGTTTTGCCATGGTGCAGACCCTGCTCCTGGTAGCCCGGAAAGCAATGAGGCTTGAAAATTATATTACCCTCTACCATATTGAGCTGATGAATATTATCATCATGGTCACCGGGTCCATCGTTGGCGCCGCCTACCTGACGGAGCTTTTCATCGCCTGGTATTCCGGCGTGGAGTATGAACAATACCTTTTCCTTAACCGGGTTTCCGGACCGTACTGGTGGGCTTACTGGATTATGATGACCTGCAACGTGATCTCTCCGCAGTTAATGTGGTTCAAAAAGCTTCGTACAAGCCTGGCCTTCACCTTCTTTATTTCTATCGTGGTAAATATCGGGATGTGGTTTGAGCGTTTTGTAATTATCGTTACTTCGCTTCACAGGGATTTCCTTCCCTCCAGCTGGGCGATGTTCCATCCTACTTTCTACGATGTGGGCGTATTCGTCGGATCCATAGGGGTATTCTTTACCCTGTTTATGCTTTTTATTAAGTTCCTGCCCGGTGTAGCGATGGCTGAGGTGAAACTGCTGCTGAGGAATTCCAGCGAAGCGGCAAAAAAGCGTATGGCGGCCAAAGAAGGGAAGACCTACCAGTTCTCGCCTGAAACAGGGGGAGTGGTTATTGCAGCAACAACAAATGTCAGGAAAGGAGAGAATCATGAATAAATATGCAGTAGCCCTCTATGACGACGAGGATATACTGAAATCCGGTATCGGGCGCCTGCAATCGGCGGGAATAAAGATACACGATGTCTATACCCCCTACCCGGTACACGGGCTGGAGAACCTGGTTGGGGTAAGGCGCTCCAGGCTGGATATTGCCGCTTTTTGCTTCGGCTGCCTGGGCGTTTCCTGTGCATTCCTGATGATGTGGTACATGATCACGTATGACTGGCCCATGAACATTGGCGGAAAACCAAACTTCCCGATCATCAGCTTTATTCCTATTTGTTTTGAAATGACGGTCTTGTTTGCTTCCTACGGTATGGGGCTTACGTTTTTCATCGTGAACCGCAATATTCCCGGTTCGACTCCCCGGATCATGGATGAACGGGCAACGGATGACCGCTTTGTAGTGGCCGTTTCCCTGAATGATGCGGAAGATCCTGAAGGTATAAATTCCCTGCTTCGCGATTCGGGAGCGGTGGAGATCAAGCAAAAGGAAGCTGCTTACTGATTTGAAATTGATTCTGTGAATAATTTGAAGACATTAAAATGAAGAGAGCCGGAATTTTATTTTTAAGTGCATTTGTTGCGGCTTTGATACTGGTATCCTGTTCAAAGGTCCGGCGGAAACCCGGATGGGAATATGCTCCCCAAATGTATGAACCGGTAGCTTATAATCCGGATCAGCCGAATTCCGCATTTGCTGACGGCAGAACCGCGCAGCTGCCCCCTGAGGGAACGGTACGGGCCGAGGAGGAGTTTTACTTTCCTTATGCCAAGGAAGATTCGGGCTTCGTGGCTGCCGGACGGGCTTTTACGACGAATCCTCTCGCCGGCACAAAAGGCGCCCTCGCACAGGGAAAGGGGCTTTATCTTTCTTACTGCTCCCACTGCCATGGCGAAACAGGGCAGGCTGACGGAGGAGTGGTTGTGAACGGGAATTATCCGACACCTCCGCCTAAGTTCAATGATGCGACGGGTGTACGTGCCCGTACGGGCGGACCGCTCATCGAATATACTCCCGGTATGCTCTATCATACCATTACCTACGGCTATAACGTGATGGGGCCGCATGCTTCCCTGGTCACCCCGGAGGAAAGGTGGAAGATCGTATTGTATGTACAGGAATTACAAAAGTTATAATATTGGTAAACGTATTTCAGAATGCAGTTACAGAACGAACAATATGAGTTTTCAGGCAAAACAAAGACCATCAGCCTTGCGATGGTTGCTGTTGGGGTGATCTGTATCGCTGCCGGCTTTATTACCGGCGATACCGAACGTACCTGGGCCAACCTGCTGCTCAATAATTACTACATGGTGCTGATCGCTTTTTCGGGAGTGATGTACTGCGCCATTCAATACATAGCCCAGGCCGGCTGGGGTACCAATATTCTGCGTGTTCCCCAGGCCTTCATGGCCGTGATTCCTTATGCCGCCATTCTCCTGGTGATTGTGCTGGCGGCGGGTTTGGGTACGCATAACCTGTATCATCACTGGGCGGACCCCGCGCTTTCGGATCCGGCCAGCCCGGAATATGATCCCATTATAGCCGGGAAGACCAGCTATATGAACGTTCCCATGTTTATGGCAAGGGTCATAGGATTTATGCTGGTATGGGGCTTTTTTGCCTGGAAACTGCGTCAGTTTTCACTTAAAGAAGACTTTGAAGGCGGCTTGCGGTACTTTAAAAAGGGTATCGTTTATTCCGCCATCTTCTGCGCTATCTTCAATTTCACGTTTCCCCTGTTTGCCTTTGACCTGATCATGTCCATTGAAACGCACTGGTACAGCACGATGTTCGGCTGGTATAACCTGGCTGCACTTTGGGTGAGCGGGCTGGCAACCATTGGTTTTATCGTAACTTCGCTGAAAGAAAAAGGATACTTTACCGCCGTTAATGAAAGTCATATTCATGATATCGGGAAGTTCGTGTTTGCATTCACTATTTTCTGGGCCTATATTTTTATTGCCCAGCTCCTGCTGATATGGTATGCAAACATCCCTGAAGAGGTTGTTTATTTCTACAAAAGGTGGACGGGAACATACCGTTTCTGGTTTTGGCTTAGCTTTGTCCTGAACTTTTTCGCGCCCTTTATGCTCTTTATGACCAGGGATGCGAAAAGAAAACTGAAAACGGTAAAATACGTTTGCCTCCTGGTTATCTGCGCCCACTGGCTTGACCTTTACCTGATGATCATGCCGGGGATGATGGGGACCGAGCGCGAGTTTGGTTACCTGGAACTGGGAACGTTCATCGGATATGCCGGTTTGTTTGCCTTCCTGGTACTCAAGGCACTGAGCAAAGCTCCTCTTTATGCCAGGAATCACCCTTATATGGAAGAGAGTTTACACCATCATATATAAAAGTTTAAATCTTCGAGATGTCGCTGCGAAATAAATTATCTTTTCTGTTAGCCCTGGCGCTGTGCTTTTTTACTAATGCGCTTTTAGCCGCACAGCCCGGTGAGTTTGGCGATACTGCTTCAGAAAGTGGGGGCGTATGGTTGACAGTTCTTTTTTACGCGGTACTGATCGTGTTGATTGGCCAGGCGCTGATCATTATCGGTCGTGTGCTGCAGGTATATGAATTAAGTACGGAGGCGGCAGGGACAAGGAAGAATATTCCCTGGAACGCAATAAACGGAGGTTTGTTCTTTGTCTTCCTTATCGCGGGCATTTACTTTTCCTTTTGGGAGATAAAGGTACACGGCGCCCTGACCCTGCCGGATGCGGCTTCCGAACACGGTAAGAGCTGGGACAGCATGTATATTACGACTTTCGTTATTACCATGTTCGTGTTCGTCGTCACGCATATTCTTTTGCTGGGCTTTGCTTTTAAATACCGGCAGAAGAAGGGCAGGAAAGCCTTCTTCTATCCGCATAATGATAAACTGGAGATTATCTGGACCACTGTGCCGGCCGTGGTGCTGACCTTATTGGTGGTATTCGGCTGGGTAAACTGGAACCGGATGACCAATCCCAATAAGCAGGCCAAGGACCCGCTGGTGGTGGAAGTGGTAGGGCGGCAGTTCAACTGGCTGGTCAGGTATCCGGGCAGCGACGGCGAACTCGGCCCAAGGGATTACAAGCTGATCAATTCGGTAAACGCGCTGGGTGTCGACTTTACGAACCAGACCTCTCAGGATGACCTGATGCCTTCCGAACTGGTACTTCCGGTAGGGAAGCCGGTGAAAATGATATTCGGCGCCCTGGACGTGATCCATAGCGCTTATATCCCTACGCTGCGGGTACAGATGAATACAGTGCCCGGGATGCCTACCTTCTTTTATTTTACGCCTACGCTTACTACGGAAGAAATGAAGGAGAAAACCGGGAATGCTGAGTTCAATTACATGCTCTATTGCAATAAAATATGCGGTTCCTCCCATTATAATATGTCCATGAAGGTAACCATACTTTCGGAGATGGACTACCAGCAATGGCTGAAGGAGCAGCAGCCCTTCTACAGCGGAGATATGAAGGAGCAGTTGCAGAATGCACAGTCCGGTGACACAGCGTCTTCGCCGGAAAACAAATCATTGGCGTTGAACATTAATTAACAGTAGAAGAGATTTAGACATGGCAACAATTGTGACACATGAACCAACCGGACTGCACGATAACTTAGCGCATACCCCGGACGGGCATCATCATAAGGAAACCTTCCTGACAAAATATGTGTTCAGCCAGGACCATAAAATGATCGCCAAACAGTTCCTGAT
Organism: Anseongella ginsenosidimutans; assembly: GCF_008033235.1. Classification (GTDB taxonomy): domain Bacteria; phylum Bacteroidota; class Bacteroidia; order Sphingobacteriales; family Sphingobacteriaceae; genus Anseongella; species Anseongella ginsenosidimutans. Next base: position 529,042 of record NZ_CP042432.1, on the reverse strand, counting down.
CACGGGGATTGTAATGGGGATCGTCGGAATGGGCCTGTCGCTGCTCTTCCGGATTCAGCTCGCTTATCCCGATCAGACGTTTCCTTTCCTGGAAGTGCTTTTAGGAAGATTCGCCGAAGGGGGGCGTATCAGCCCCAGCTTTTATCTCGCTCTTGTAACTATACACGGCACCATTATGGTGTTCTTCGTGCTTACCGCCGGATTGAGCGGAACCTTTGCGAACCTGCTGATCCCCCTTCAGATTGGCGCAAGGGACATGGCTTCGCCCTTTATGAATATGCTGTCCTACTGGTTTTTCCTGGCGGCAAGTATTGTAATGCTGGGCTCATTCTTCCTGGAAGCCGGGCCTGCTTCTTCGGGCTGGACGGTATATCCTCCCCTTAGCGCCCTGCCGCAGGCGATTCCCGGTTCCGGCCTCGGAATGACCTTCTGGCTGATCAGCATCTTCCTGTTCATTATTTCCCAGGTGCTGGGCGGTATTAACTATATCAGTACCGTATTGAACATGCGCACGCAGGGAATGACCATGACCAAAATGCCGCTTACCGTATGGGCGCTCTTCCTGACAGCCGTACTTGGGCTGCTTTCCTTCCCGGTACTCGTGGCAGCAGTGGTGCTGCTGATCTTTGACCGGAGCTTTGGTACCAGTTTTTACCTGTCGGATATTTTTATCGGCGGGGAAGCCTTACCGAATACAGGCGGCAGCCCCATTCTGTACCAGCATTTGTTCTGGTTCCTCGGACACCCTGAGGTATATATCGTGATCATGCCTACCTTCGGGATTGTTTCCGAAGTACTGTCCGTAAATTCACGTAAGCCTATTTTTGGTTACCGTGCCATGATCATGTCCATGCTGGCTATTGCCGGACTTTCCTTTATCGTATGGGCGCACCATATGTTCGTTTCGGGGATGAACCCCTTCCTGGGCGGCGTGTTTATGATCACCACGCTGATCATTGCGGTGCCATCGGCCGTAAAGGCGTTCAACTATATTGCTACGCTCTGGCGCGGTAATATTCATTTTACGCCGCAGATGCTGTTCGCCATCGGGATGGTGTCTTTCTTCATTTCAGGCGGCCTTACGGGAATCTGGCTGGGGAACTCGGCGCTTGATATCAACCTTCATGATACGTATTTTGTAATTGCGCATTTCCACCTGGTAATGGGCAGCGCGGCGATTTTCGGGATGTTCGCCGGTATTTACCAGTGGTTCCCGAAAATGTTCGGCAGACTTATGAGCAGCAGGGCGGGTTATCTCCATTTCTGGCTAACCTTCGTGGCGGCCTACCTGGTATTCTTCCCTATGCACTTCCTGGGCCTTGACGGGGTTCCCCGGCGTTACTATGAGTTTACGGCCTTTGGCATGTTCGAGGAATGGATACAGGTGAACAAACTCATTACCGTGGCGGCTATTGCCGGCGGTGCAGCGCAGCTGATCTTCCTTTATAACTTCTTCCGGAGCATCTTTAAGGGAGAGCCTTCGACGCAGAATCCCTGGAAGTCAAATACGCTCGAATGGACTACTCCTGTAGAGCGCATCCACGGCAACTGGCCGGGAGATATTCCTCATGTACACCGCTGGCCATATGATTACAGCAAGCCGGGAGCGGAGGACGATTATATACCGCAAACCGTACCTTATTCACAAACCATCAGCTCGAATGTGCCGTATGATTTCGGCTTCCACGGGGATGCGGAAGGATTTAGCCATGAGTTTTACAAAGGGACTAAAGAGGAACGTACGCCTGCCAAGGAATAAGGCAGGGATTTAAAGAGTCGACGGACGCGGTGCTGTAATGTATTCGAAACCTGAAAAGCGATTTCTGGTATGGAGCCTGGCAGCGATCATTGCAGTTTATGTGCTGATCCTTGTCGGGGGAATTGTCAGAAGTACCGGTTCAGGCATGGGATGTCCCGACTGGCCGCAATGTTTCGGCAACTGGGTTCCTCCCGCGGACGAGAGTCAGCTGCCGGCGGACTATGCAGAGCAGCTTACACAAAAGCGGCTTGATAAAAACGCGCGCTTTTACAGTATGCTGGATAAACTGGGCATTCCGCATGGCGAGCTTTCAGAAGAACATGCGGCAGGGGAGCATATTTATTTCAACCCGGTAAAGGCCTGGATTGAATATTTAAACCGCGTAGTCGGAGTGCTGATTGGAATATTTATTTTTCTTACCCTGCTGTTTTCCCTGCAGCTTTTTCATACACACAGGCGCGTGACCTGGCTGAGTCTCTTCACGTTCCTGCTGGTGTGTTTTCAGGGCTGGCTGGGCTCTATCGTGGTTTCCACCAATCTTTTCCCGGGGCTGATCACGATACATATGCTGCTGGCGCTGGCGATTGTGCTGCTGCTTATTTACGCACGCCTGCTGGTGAAAGGCAGGCAGGAGGCCTTAAGAATATGGTCAGCGAAGGGGCTGAAAGGCGTAAAGGCAATTATGCTTTTATTGATGCTCCTTACCCTCGCGCAGATTGTCATTGGCACACAGGTGAGGGAAATGATCGATAGCATAGCTGAAGCATACGATTACCAGTTTCGCGATAGCTGGGTGGCCCGGACCGGAAATATTTTTAATATCCACCGGGACCTGGCGCTGGCGGTTATGGCGGCCGCTTTGTTCGGTGCCTGGCTGGTGCGAAGGACATTTGAAAAAGGAAGCCGGCTCCGGAATGTTTTTATGGCCGGGTTCCTGTTGATAGTGCTGCAGATTGTGTCGGGAATACTTTTATCAAGGTTTGGTTTACTCCCGGTACTGCAACCACTGCACCTTCTGGTATCCTGTGTGGTGTTTGGATTGCAGTTTTACTTTGTTTACAGAATTTACAATAGAAAATTAAGCGTTATAGATCGTGATAGCTGAAGAGAGATACGAAGAAAAGCTCCCGGTGGCCCTTGGCCGGAAATTCGCTGATATTTCCCAATTGGTAAAGCTCAGATTGTCGATGCTGGTTGTTTTTTCTGCCGTCATCGCATTTGTGCTGGCCAGTACGGAAGCAATCGACTGGTCGCGGCTGATCATGCTGGTGATCGGCGGCTTCCTGGTAACCGGTGCGGCCAACGGCTTCAACCAGGTAATTGAAAAACAGCCAGACGGGCTTATGAACCGCACCCGCAACCGGCCCCTTCCTACGGGCAGGATGAGTTCGGCGGAAGTGATTGCCCTTTGTGTGTTCATGGGCATCAGCGGAGTACTGATCCTGGGGTTTTTTACGACCTGGCTGACTGCTTTGTTCGGCGCCCTGTCACTCGTCCTGTATTCTTTTGTATATACGCCTCTGAAGAAAAAAGGGCCGATAGCTGTATATATTGGCGCCATACCCGGCGCTATGCCTCCCTTGCTTGGCTGGGTTGCCGCAACCGGTGAGTACGGCCTGCTGCCCGGCTTGCTTTTTGCCGTACAGTTTATGTGGCAATTTCCGCATTTCTGGGCCATCGCCTGGGTAGCTGATGCGGATTACCGCAAGGCGGATTACCATTTATTGCCGCTGCGGTCGGGCAGGAACCGCGGCAGCGCCATGTTCATCCTGGTTGCTACCCTGTTATTGCTGCCTGTGAGCCTGCTGCCCGTGTATTTCGGTTTCGGCGGCGCGGTAACTTATGTCGTTACTATTGGTATGGGGCTGATGCTGCTGGCCCAGTCCATCCGCCTGCTGCGTACCTGCGAGGATAAACATGCCCGCCAGGTGATGTTTGGTTCATTTATTTACCTGCCTGTTATTCAGCTGGTATTGATGATAGATAAAATGATATGATGATCGCCATGAAAAAGGAGCCGCTCATAAATGTGCGCCCGCTTAAGTTTATTGTGTGGCTGTTTGTAGCAAGTTCCATAATGTTATTCGGAGGCTGGACGAGCGGTTTTATTGTTAGCCGGGTAAGTCTCCTGGCAGCCGGGGAATGGATCACTTTTGAACTGCCCCGGATATTTATGGTATCCACCGCCCTGATCGTGCTGAGCAGCGCGTCCATGCACTGGGCGCGGGTTTCCGCCAAACGCCTTCATTTCGGGAAGGCAAAGCTCGCATTATGGATCACCATGCTGCTGGGCATAGGGTTCCTTGTCTGCCAGGTTGGCGGCTGGGTCCGGCTTACTGAAATGAATATGTACTTTGCCGGGCACGTGTCCGGATCCTACATTTATGTGATCTCGGGATTTCATGGCCTGCATATTGTCGCCGGCCTGTGCCTGATCGCCTCCTGCCTGACCGGATTGTACAGGAACATCGCGCAGATAAAACAGAACCTGCGTTTTGAAGTAACATCCGTGTTCTGGCATTTTATAGATATTCTATGGATATATCTGTATGTTTTTTTACTTTTGAACCGCTGAAAACCATTTTCAAATTAAAATAATGAGTGCAGTAACCAATGCAGAAGAATTGAAAACCGGCAGCTCCTGGGGAGGAGGCAAGTCTCCTTTTTCCATTGAATACGGTAAGCTGATGATGTGGTTTTTCCTCCTGTCAGATGCTTTTACCTTTTCGGCGCTGTTATCTGCTTACGGAGCTATCCGCTTTAGCAACAGCGATAACTGGCCTGATCCGGACGTGGTGTTTCAGTCCGCGCCGTTCATTCCCAGCGGCGCACCGCTGGTTTTCGTCGGGATCATGACTTTTATCCTGATCATGAGCAGCGTTACTATGGTACTGGCTGTGGAAGCCGGCCATCGCGGATCAAAAAAAGAAGTGACCAAGTGGATGGTCTGGACCATTCTGGGGGGGATCGCGTTCCTTTCCTGCCAGGCCTATGAATGGGCTCATCTTCATCATGAAGGCTACTGGTGGGGGCGTATTCCTACCGAACACAATGTGAATTTCAGCAATCTCTTTTTCACCATTACCGGCTTTCACGGTTTTCACGTTACCACCGGGGTGATCATTAATATCATTATTCTTATTAATGTACTAAAAGGTACCTATGAACGCCGGGGGCATTACCTGATGGTGGAAAAGGTAGGACTCTACTGGCACTTTGTAGATCTTGTATGGGTATTTGTATTCACGTTCTTTTACCTGGTATAATAAAATAATTCTGAACAGATATGACGGCAGCTGAACATTCACAGTCGCACGATGCGGAACATGCAAGCATGACAAGGGGAGACATCTGGAAGGTGTTCTTTATCCTGCTGGGCCTTACGGTAATTGAGTTCGTCATTGCCCTGGCCATTCCTGAAAGCTTTATGCCGCATTCGATCAAAAACATCCTTTATATTGTTTTGACCCTGGCCAAGGCCTTTTATATCGTGGCCTATTTCATGCACCTCAAGTTCGAAAAGCTATTTCTTATCTACCTTATCGTAGTACCGCTGATACTTATATTGGGTATCATCGGCGCCCTGCTGCATGAAGGCGATTATTGGCTGCTAATCCGCTGATATGAATGGGCCTTTCAAAGCGTCTTAAAAAAACCGTTCTGGCGCTGTTTGTGCTGGTGATCCCAGGAATATGCTACATGCTGCTGCGAACCGGTACCAATTATTATCATAGTTTACCGGTTTACGGGCCTGAAGGAGCAATCGAACTCTCCGACAGCCTTCCCGATTCGGCCTGGTTTAAGTTTAATCTTTCCCGTTTTATTTCTCCAGGCGGTGAAGTCCCGGCACTTGACAGTAAGATGTATGTGGCTGGTTTTCTCCGGGGGCCGGTCAGCGCCGAGGCAGAAACGCTGGCGGTGAATATGGTACGCCTGGCGAAAACCTATTATGACCTAAAGCGGCTGAAGTTCGTTGCTTTTATTGCTACTGACAGCACGGAAACCATTACACCTTCTGAAGAACTGTTGCTAAGTTATGCAGGTGAGGGAGAAAAGTGGCTGAGGCTGCGTATGCCGGAGGCTGCTATCGGAAAAGTTATGAGGGAAGGCCTTTTGTTTGCGCCGAACAGCAGCAGCGGTACAGGTTTGCCCATGAGCGATACCCTGGTATTAATAGACAGCCGGAAGCGCATCCGGGGATACTATGACGGCACTTCCTATTTTGCTACAGATACACTGGAAGACGAGATTTCTGTATTGTGGAAAGAAGAAATGAACCGGGATGATAACGAATGATAAATTAGTTTTCAGAATTGTACTGGCTGTTTCCCTGCTGGTGCTGGCAACCGTAGTGGTGTTGAACCGGCGGCTCCTGCCCGTTCCGGAGACCTTCCCGTCCTTTATTTACCTGCTCCCCGGCCTGAACGCTTTTATCAACGGCACATGCTGCCTGTTGCTGCTGGTATCGCTTTATTTTATCAAGCGGAAGAACATTCTTATGCACAAGCGGATCAACCTGACCGCTTTCGTGCTTTCCGCGCTATTCCTGATTTCTTATGTGACCTTTCACTTTTATGTGCCGGAAACAAAGTACCCTGCGGACAATCCCTTCCGGCCGGCGTACCTGGTCATTCTCATCTCTCATATTATCCTGGCGGCGCTGGTACTGCCCCTGGTGCTGCTTTCTTTTTATCACGGCTTAATGGGTAATATCAGTAAGCACCGTAAATTAGTAAGGTGGAGTTACCCGATATGGTTGTACGTGACCATGAGCGGAGTGGCGGTTTACCTGCTGATCTCGCCATATTACAGTTTTTGAAAACAGTTCGTTAAGGAAAATGTTATCAAAGGAAATGAAGAAGTTCTTATTATTGGCCTGCCTCATCGTGTTGTTCTCCGGCGTTAACTTCACGGCGGATGCACAGTGCGCTATGTGCGGTTCTACGGTGAACAGCGCTTCCAACGAGGGAAGTAAGGAAGCCAGCGGGCTTAATACCGGCATACTTTATATGCTGGCCATTCCTTACCTCGCGGTGATGGGAATAGGCTATCTGTGGTATAAAAAGTACCGGAAGAAGAACATCATCATGGAGGTGGAAGATAAAAACATCAGCTTGAACTAATTACCTGCATCATGGTGTCAAAAACCGAAGCAATTTTAATGTGCCGGTGCCCCCGCTGCAGGCAGGGGAAAATGTTCGCTCATCCTGCCTTTCACCGGAAGTTCAGCGTGATGAACAAGCGCTGCCCGGAATGTAATCTTCAATTCGAGATAGAACCCGGCTTTTTCTGGGGCGCCATGTATTTCAGCTATGCCCTGAATGTTGCCGAGATGGTTGGCGTGGCCATTCTTACCAGCTTCATCCTCAATGATCCGGGACCCTGGACGTATGTCGGGATACTGGTGGCGGCAATATTTCTCCTGATGCCCATAAATTTCAGGTATGCCCGCGTACTCATGCTTTACTGGATCTCTCCAATAAAATTTGACCGCTCTTATGCCGACAGAACCTACCATGCTGCAAAATAGTACACTGGACTTTCTCGGGAACCTCGCACGAAACAATAACAGGGAATGGTTCAACACGAATAAAACGGCTTACCTGGCGGCCAAAGAAGATGTCGAAGCGTTTACCGCTGCACTCATCCGGGAAGCTTCCCGTTTCGACCCCTTGCTGGCGGACCTGCTTCCCAAAAATTGCCTCTTCCGCATTTACAGGGACACCCGTTTCAGCAAGGACAAAACCCCTTACAAAACCCATATGGGCTTATGGCTATGCCCTTCCGGCAGGAACAGCAATGGGCCCGGCTATTACCTGCACATAACGCCCGGGGCCTCCTTTCTCGCCGGGGGCTACTGGATGCCGCCCGCGGATGACCTCAAAGCTATCCGGCAGGAGATCGATTATAACAGCACAGCCCTCAAACAACTACTGGAAGCAAACTCGTTCCGTAAATACTTCGGCGGGCTGGACGAAGAACACGCCTTGAAAACAGCCCCGCAAGGTTACCCCAAAGATCATCCCGAGATCGCCCTTCTTAAACTGAAAAGTTTCACTGTAAGCCATCCTTTCAAGGATATGGTGCTTACCACTCCCAAGGCTGCCCGCACGGTTGCCGCAGGCTGGGCCGCCCTTGCGCCCCTGAACCAGTTCCTGCGCTCAGCTACTGATGTTGCTTCGCAACAGTTTTAGGTTGCTTCGCAACCGTTTAATGTTTCATTGTTGCTTCGCAACAGTTTAAAGTTCCAATGTTGCTTCGCAACAGTTTAAAGTTTAAAGTTTTTAGTTTCAAAGTTGCTTCGCAACAGTTTTTCGCAACAGTTTGAGGTTCCAGGGTTGCTTCGCAACCGTTTAAGTTTAATGTTTCAAAGTTGCTTCGCAACAGTTTTTCGCAACAGTTTGAGGTTCCAGGGTTGCTTGCAACCGTTTAAGTTTAACGTTTCAAAGTTGCTTCGCAACCATTTACAGTTTAAAGTTCCAATGTTGTTTTGCAACAGTTTAAAGTTTAAAGTTTTAAAGTTCAGATTTTAGGGGTGCCTTGCGTTCGTTTAAAGTTGCTCCGCAGCCGATTGGTTTGAATTCGAGTGACGTAGGCCCGTGGAAGGATCATGTATCAATTGTTGCTGCCCGGCGCGATAGGTAGAATTCAAGCCCAAAGCCAAGCTTTCCGTCTATTCAGAGCGTTAACTTTGCCCCTCAAGCTAAAAGCTTTTAAATCAAAAACGTTGAACCTTGAACTTTAAACTATAGGCCTTGAACGCTAAACGTTGAACCTTGAACTTTAAACCTTGAACTAAAAACAAGAAACTAAAAACCTCGACCAGACGGACCTCGAACCCTGAACCGAACTCTGAGCCCTAAACTTAAAAACTTTGAACTTTAAACTATAGGCCTTGAACGCTAAACGTTGAACTTTGAACTTTAAACTAAAAACTTGAAACTACAAACTTTGAACTTTAAACCTTGAACTAAAAATTTAAAAAGGTGATTCAAAGCTATCGAACTGCGGCAAAAGCTGGTCTTTTTCCGAAACAATAGGATTATCGGTACCCCAGTCAATGGCCAGGTGTTTGTCGGCCCAGAAAATGCCGCCCTCGGATTCCTTATGGTAATACTGTGAACATTTATAGACGAAGACCGTGTTGTTCTCTATGACCAGGAAGCCGTGGGCGAATCCTTCCGGGATCAGGAGTTGGAGATTGTTTTCATCGCTAAGGACAATGCTGAAATGTTTGCCGTAGGTAGGGGAGGTTTTCCGGATATCCACCACTACGTCCAGAACGGCGCCCCGGGCAACGCGTACCAGTTTTGCCTGGGCGTAGGGGGGCGCCTGGAAATGAAGCCCGCGCAGGGTGTTCTGTTGGGACAGGGATTGGTTGTCCTGCACAAAATCAAAGGCCAGGTTGTTTTCTTTCAGTACTTTTTTGTTGAAACTTTCAAGGAAATAGCCGCGTGAATCATGAAAAACGCGTGGTTCAAAGATCAGCACACCTTCAAGGGGCGTTGGAGTAATTTGCATGCGATAGCTTGATTTAGTATTCTTCGACGACTTCCATTAATGATTCGAAACTGACGAACTTGTCCGGGAACTGAGCGGTGTGCATCTGGCGGAATTTTTCGCCATATTCTTTTTGGTAAGCTTTATAATCCTGCAGGGAGCCGCATAAATGCTGGATGCTGTACGTAACTCCTTCGTTGGGGGAATCGATTAAGCGGCAAAGCTTGCAGGCGCTGAAAGCCCCCGTTTTCATCAGCTCGGGAAGGTAGTGGTTCTGCATCCAGTTCTGCCATTCCGGCTGGATACCGGTTTCTACGTTAACCGTAATATTATATAGGATCATGGTTTTTTTTGCAAAAATAGGCGAATCGGCTTTAAAAGCGGACAGGTTCATTGATAAATTCTTCCCCGGATGCCGGGGGCAGGTCTCCCCGGAGGGTGCGAAAACGCTTCCGGGCTTCGGTAATGTATAAACTTCCGGAGTGCTGCAGCAGTAATTTTTCATAGTATTCCATCGCCTTTTTGGGATCTTTCAGCTGTTGTTCGTAAAGAGTTCCCAGTTTGAAGAGCGCATCGTCTGCCCATATACCGAATTCGTGATCTTCAATCACCCGGGTAAACGTGCCGGCAGCCTCCTCGACCTGTCCCTGCTGAATAAAAATAGCGGCCCTTGCCATGAGTATATCATCATGCAGGGCATGGCCCGGAAAACGTGTGTTGATGCTGTCCAGTGTCGAAAGGGCTTCCCCGGGAAGGTGCCTGAATGCAAGCAGTTCTGCACGGGCATACATGCGCAGGGCTCCGTAGCTGCTGTCGGGGCCTGGGTTCTCGCTGATCAGCAGGCTCAGGTTAAGGGCGTCGTTGGCCATCAGTTGTGAGGTCGCTGCTTTTAATACGTTCAGCTGTCCCCTTGCCCACTCAAATTCGCCGATATAATAAGAAAGGCGCGCATTGCGGAATCGTGCTTCCTGGCCCAGCGGGCTGTCCCTGAACTCCTTTTCTACTTGTCCGTAAATTAAAGTGGCTTCCCACACGTCGTCTGCCAGGATATAAAGATCGCCCAGCTCCAGCTTGCATTCCGCCCGGAAAGAGGCGTCTTCGGCTACCGTAACGGTTTCTTCCAGGAGTGAAACGGCCTCGTCCAGTTTACCCAGGTACCGGCCTTTCAGGAGTGCCAGCTGCTTCATGACGGGAGCTGTGCCCTTGTTTTTACCGAGGTCCTGCAGCAAGGCTTCATATCCTTTTTCCAGGGCCTCCAGGTCTGCCGGCTTATACTTGCCTGATAGCAGGTGCTTTCTTTTGGCGTCCAGGAAATGGATGCGCGCGGCAGGATACCAGGGGCTTGCCTCTCCCTTATCCATGAGGTAAGTGTATGCCCTGGCCGCCGTTCCAAACGCTTCATTGGCCGAACATATGCCCGCTATTTGCAGCAGGTGCTGCCCCTGCTCTTCTTTTTTGTCCATCGCGATCGCCAGGTCGAGCGCCTTTTCAAATTCTTTTTGCTGCAGAAGCCGCCAGATGAGCAGGCGGGAATATACGGGATTGCCATCGTTTCGCTTCATTCGTTTTTCCAGCATTTCCTGCAGTAGTATAAACTCCTTTTCGTCCTGCAGGTAAAACTGCAGCTGGCCCTTTATGTTCTCCAGGTATTCCGGGCGTCTTTCAACAAGTGTAAGCAGCTCATGGATCATGCTGGAAGGCTGCTTATCCAGGTAATACAGCCGCGCCAGTTCGAAGCTGAAGGAGGTAGGGTCCCCTGAACCCTCCCGCGCTTTCAAAAGGGCTTTAACGGCCAGTTCATTTTCACCGTAATTGTAAAGGGAATAGGCGATCCCTGAAACCAGATGGCTTTCGGCCGGAAGATTTTTCAGGACCGCCTCAAAATGCGTTCCCGCTTTTTCAGGATTCCCGCTTTTGTTGTAAAGATTGCCCAGGTCCAGCTGGTATCGGTAATCGCCCGGAGCGGCGGCGGACTGCTCAAGGATTACCTGTTCAGCGGCTTCAAATTCCTTCAGGTAAATAAGCGTGTTGACAAGCCTTCCATAATACTGTTCCGAATTATCTCCGGCATAGAGCTGCCGGTATAGTTCCGCCGCTTTTGCATAGTCCCCTTCGCGGAAAAACTGGTCGGCGAGCGCTTCGTCCCGGCTGGACTGAGCCCCTGCCGCAAGGTGCAGGAGTATAAAACAGCAGATAGCAAAGGTCCTTTTCACAGGTTAAAATTACAAAAAATCCGCTGGCCATTCTAATGGACAATAAATCAATTACTTAAAAGCCGAAACAGGGGTAAAAATATTGTTACAGCTTAAACCGCAGGGGTGTTTTTCGGTATTTTACTATACATTGGAATTTGTTTTGTATGGGTACAGCAGCCTGCTTGCCGTAGGCAGGTGAGGATGAGATGCAGAATGGATATGGAAGGAACAAAATGAAGAGAATCAGGAGAAAATCAATATTACTTTTGCTGGTTGCTGTAACATCAGCCTGCACAAATGAATATAAGAGGGAGAAGGTAGCGCTGGAGGACTTTTTCAGGAACCCGGAGAAAACAGAATTTTCCGTATCGCCCGGTGGGGAATTTATTTCCTATTTACAGCCCTATAATAACCGGCTGAACATTTATGTGCGGGAACTCGGCAGCAACGAGGTGACCCAGGTAACGACTTATGAGCAGGATAACATCAAGTATTATTGGTGGGCGAACGACGAGCAGCTGCTGTATATAAAAGACAGCAACGGGAACGAAGATTACCATTTGTATTCTGTGAACCGGGACGGAACCGGCAATCGTGACCTGACCCCGTTCAAAGGAACACAAGTGATGGTACATGATACGCCGGCGGACAGCATCATTATTGTAGGTCTGAACAAGCGCGATCCCAAAGTTTTTGATATCTACCGGTTGAATATCAATTCCGGGGAAATGGAAGTCATCCTGGAAAATCCGGGGAATGTCATCTGGTGGATGCCCGATCACCGGAATAAGGTGCGGCTGGTAAAAAGTTCCGACGGCGTGAACGAGACCCTGTTATACCGGCCTACTGAAGACAGCCCCTTTAAGGAAGTACTGACCACGAACGTGTTTGAAAGTATTGAACCGGTTTATTTTTCGGCAGAGGATCCCAATCTGGTAATTGCCATTTCCAACGTTGGCCGCGATAAGGAAGCAGTAGTGGAACTGGACCTGACTTCAGGGAAGGAAGACAAGATCATTTTTCAGCATGATGAAGTGGATGTAAGGAGTATCCGGTACTCGAAAAAGCAGGAGAAGCCGCTTTTTGTAAATTACATTACCTGGAAGGAGGAAACGCATTTCCTGGACGAAAACATAAAGAGCATCTATGAAAAAATTGCGGACCGTCTGCCGGAACTCGAAATAGATATCGTTAACTGGAACAGGAATGAAGACAAGTTTATTGTCAGGACCTATAGTGACCGCTCTCCCGGGAGTTATTACCTGTATGAAGCAGCAGGGGACGACCTCAGGAAATTAAGCGAAGTGTCGCCCTGGATTGACCCGCGGGATATGGCGGAAATGAAACCAGTAAGCTATAAAACCGGAGACGGGCTTACCATTCATGGTTACCTGACGCTCCCAAAAGGCAGCGAGGGAGTGAATTTGCCGGTGATCATCAATCCCCACGGGGGCCCCTGGACACGGAATACATGGGGATTTGATCCTGAAGTGCAGTTCCTGGCCAACCGCGGCTATGCAGTGCTGCAGATGAACTACCGGGGGTCAACCGGGTATGGAAAAGCCTTTATGAAAGCTTCCAACAAGGAATGGGGCAATAAAGTGCAGCAGGATATTACCGACGGAGTAGAATGGCTTATCGCCGAAGGGGTGGCCGATCCTGCGCGGATTGCCATATGCGGGTTCAGTTTCGGCGGGTATTGCGCCCTGAGCGGCGTGGTCCAGCATCCGGGCCTCTACCGCTGTGCCGTTTCTTATTCCGGCATGACAAATCTTTTTACCTTTCTGAAAGATATTCCGCCTTACCTGGAGCCTATCCAGCAAATGATATTTAACGCGGTCGGACATCCCGAGAAGGATGCCGATTACCTGAGGGCCGTTTCTCCCATTTTCCATACGGCGGAAATTAAAGTGCCGCTGCTTGTTGCTCAGGGTGAGAAAGACCCCAGGGTCAACGTTAACGAAACCACCCAGTTTGTTCAGAAACTTCGTGAGAATGGGCTGGAAGTGAACTATATTCTGAAAAAAGACGAGGGGCACCGGTTCCGTAAGGAAGAAAACCGCCTTCACTTTTATGCGGAACTGGAAGAGTTCCTGGCAAAAAATCTTCTTAATTAAAGCTATCTTCGTGGGTTTTGGAAAAGATTAACATCCATGATCTGTACAAAAGCAATAACCTGCTGTCGGCGGCCTTTGTCCTGCTGTTGACGCTTACCCTGTTTATTGCGCTTTTTTTGGGCTACAAGTTCATGCTGGAACTGATAGAAAGCCGGTTTTATGCCAATAAATCCGAAGTACTGGATGAGACTATTCAGCCGTATAATGAACTGGTGTACGATAAGATGCAGGAAATATCCTACTACCAGGGATTCCTTGACTCTACATCCGCCACCGAATTCGTAAACAATAACTTCTCGGATTATTCTTTTATAAACAGCATCTATTTTTTCGACCTGGAAATCGGAAATCATCCGATTGACGACGGTTTAAGGGTAGATGGCTTTTCCGCCGGGGTGAAGGATGTCTTTGAGTTCAAGAGGGAAGGGCAGAAGCGCTTCAGCATGCGCAAGGTATCCAAGAATACCGAGTTTTTCACGAAGCTGAACAACAGCATGGTCAATTCCATTTTAAAGCTGACCAGTTATATACAGGTTGCCGATACCAACGCGGCGCTTACGCCTGAAGAGCAGTTCAATATTTTTTACACAATCAACGATAACAGCGTAAGCTATCTGAATGCGCTCCGGAGGGATGATATTGCCGTTTACAAACAATTAATGTTCAATGAGAACCTTCCGGAAGTCCGCTATGACCAGGACCTGATGCTTTTCAACCTGGATCCGGGTGACCTGGCTATTAAAAACGGCGAGCCGGCCCTTTATGAACACGTACTTATCAAACCTGTCGTATTTGATTCGCTGGCGACCAGCAGGGATCATATGATCACTGATATTGCCCTCTCGGGCGCCTTCGCCGATTATAAACTTTATTTTATTTCATCCAACAAACACGTCACGGCCCAGGTGATCAATGTGTTCAGGCCCATTGCCGTGATGGTAAGCATCGTTTATGGCCTGCTCATCCTGATGTCTTACCTGTTATTCAGGAACCTGAAGATAAACCGGCGCATGTTCAAGCTGCAGTATGATTTTATCAATAACCTTACGCATGAGTTCAAGACGCCGGTAAGCGTGATCAAGATAGCCGGCAATAATATCAAAGTGTCGAAAGATCTGAGTGAAAGGGAATTGCAGCATTACGGAAAGATCCTGGATGAGGAGTCCGATAAGTTGAACGATCTCATGACCAAGTTGCTTTCTTTTACCCAGATCGAAAGTAAATCGATCAAGGTCCGGAAAGACAAGATCAATATGGAAGTATTCTGCCAGAACCTGGTTGACGAGTACCAGATCCGCTACCCGGGCTTTCATATTGATTACCACATTACCGGCCTGGAGCATATAGAAGGAGATAAGGTGCTTTTGGGAAGTGTGTTTGCCAACCTTATTGAAAATGCCTATAAATATTCGCCGCCGGACCGGAGGTACCTGTTCATTGATGTACGCAGGCTCCGGAAAAACCTGGTAGTGCGGTTTATAGACCAGGGCATCGGTATTGATAAGAAAGAACAGGACCATATATTCAAACGGTTTTACAAAGTGGAGAATGATTTTAACCGGCACGGCAGTGTTGGCATTGGACTTGCTTTTTGCAAGGAGGTAATTAATTATATGGAGGGAAGCATTAGTGTAAAGAGCGAACCGGGGAAAGGTTCTGAATTTATAATACTTTTACCATTGCATACAAAATCTTAAATTTAGCTTATGGAAAGAAATCAAATTAAAGTGGCTATAGTCGAAGATGATGAAAACCTCCGTTTTCTTGTTGCCAATCGATTGCAGAAGGAAGGTTATACCGTGCTGGAGGCGGACAATGGCAATGACGCTGAAACCTTGATCCTGGCCGAACAGCCCCACCTGGTGCTGCTTGACTGGATGCTGCCCGGTAAGCCGGGCTCGGAAGTGTGCAAGGCAGTCCGGGAGCGGGGATTTGATCACCTTATTATCATGATGACCGCCAAGGCGCAGGATGTGGATAAGATCGACGCCTATAATTTCGGCGTTTCCGATTATGTGACCAAACCCTTTAATATGGACGTGCTGGTCGCTTTGCTTGACAATAAGGTGAAATACATCCTGAACAATGAGAAATCAGAAGTCTATAAATTTGCCGGCATGGAGCATCAGCCGAATGTTCACTGCCTTATAAAGGATGGCCGGAAAATAGAGCTTACTATCCTTGAAAATCGCATATTGCTGCACTTTCTCAAAAATATTGACAGTGTTATTAACCGGGATGACCTGATGATGATGGTCTGGGGCTACAATTCCGATGTGAATACACGCACCCTGGACATGCACATCGTGCGCCTCCGGAAGAAGATTGAAGATAACCCGGAAGACCCGCAGCTGCTGGTCACTATCCGCGGCGTTGGATACCGTTTTAACTCTAAACCCCAGGAACAATAAGCCGCGTTGCGACCACGATCGCAGGCTGAAGCAGGAGGATACCGTCGAAAATAAACAAATAAAAGAAGTCCTTTCGCTGCTTTGAGCCGTATAAAATGAGCATGGCTGCCAGCAATGCACTAAAAAGCAAACTGTAAAAAGACGCCGGCTGGCCGGGCTGGTGAAAATAATACAATAAGGCAACGTAAACGGCAAGGAAAATAATCGCCAGGAGAGAGGCGCCCTTTGCGCCCAGCCTGGTAGCTAGTGTAATAAGTCCCGTGGAACGATCTGTTGCAATGTCCTTTATATCAAAGGGCAGGGTAATGGCAGCGATAAACAGAAATCTTTTCAGCCAAAGCATGACAAGCTTTCCCGTTTCAAGCTGGATCCCGGATTCGAAATAAGGGATCAGCACACAGGCGGAGGCCCAAACGCCCGCGATCAGGAATAATTTCAGCCCCGGGACCTGCCTTAATCCGCCCGTTTTAAACAGGGGAAAAGAGTAAAAAATTGCGAGCAATCCCGTTACGCCAAGTGCAAGCCAGGTGGCTGCCTTCAGGAAAAGGGCGCATGCCAGGATACCTCCGACAGCGATGAAACTCAGCGTCCGGATGAGCCGCCGGTGCCGGATGAGCCAGTCGATACGGTAATAGACCGATGTGCCGCCTTTAGGGATCTTATCCAGTACAGCCTGTGCATTATACACGAAGGCCGTGGCAAAATAAAGAAGCACCAGTACTTCCGGGTCAGGGCCCGCACCGAGCAGCATATAGGTAAGCCATCCCTGTCCAACCGCGCAAATCGCAATAAAGGTATTACTGAATACCAGGAAATCGAACCAGCGGGAAATCAGCTTTGACATAGCTTTCGGGCTTGCTGCCAAATATAATAAATTACGCAAGGGAAGGTTCAGGTTTTAACCTCGTTCCAGCTCGAAAACGGTGATTTCCGGGCGCATGCCTACGCGGCCGGGGTAACCGAGAAAGCCGTATCCCACGTTCACGTATAATTGCCGGCTATTTTCCTTATAAAGGCCGGCCCATTCAGGGTACACATACTGGGCGGGGCTCCACTGGAATTGTTTCATGCGTACGCCGAATTGCATGCCGTGGGTATGGCCGGAGAACATAGCGTCCATATCCAGGAATTCAGGCAATACCTGGGCCCGCCAATGACTGGGGTCATGGGAGAGCAGCAGTTTTACCGCGGCTTTTTCCGTGCCTTCCCGGGCCTGCTCCAGTTTCCCGTATTTGGGAAAGCGATCAATGGCGCCCCAGTTTTCCACGCCCACGATGGCGAGTTTTTCCCCGCCCTGCTCCAGGATACGGTGTTCGTTCATCAGCAGATCCCAGCCCATGTTGGCATGTACGCGTTTCAGGTCTTCGAAATTCTGTTTTTTCGCTGCTGCGCTTTTCCAGTCCCGGTAGTCGCCGTAATCATGGTTGCCGGTTACCGAGAAAACACCCAGGGGGCTTTCAGCTTTTCGAATACGCTTGTCCAGTTCTGCATCTCGGCCGTTTCATCGTTGACCAGATCGCCGGTAAAAAAAGCGACATCCGGTTTTTCCCGCAGAAGCAATTCAATTCCGGCGGCTACGGCGTTCCTGTGCTTCCCGGCCAGGCTGCCGGCATGAATATCGGAGAGCTGGGCGATGCGCAGGCCGTGAAATGCCTTTGGGAGATTAGGGAACTTCAAGGTTACCCGGCGTACCCGGTAATCATAAACGCTGTTGCTGACGATCCCATAACCAAGCGTGGTCAGCGGCACGGCGCCGATGAGCAGCCCGGCTTTTGAAAGGAATTCTGAACGCGATATTTTTCGTTCGGCCTCCTTGAGTTCTTCTTTAGCCGGCGGGTTGAATTTTTTCCGGATCCAGCGAATGAGCAGGACCAGTCCGCGACGCAGGTCATCAATGATCAAGGCGGGAAGTGCAAAGAATTTAAACAGGACCAGCAGGATGGCTGTCAGCATGAGCGCCTTGCGGACGGCGTTTTCCAGGGTCACAAAAACGACCAGGAACATGGCAATGATCACTACCGCCGAGAGAAACCAGAAGATGACGCCTGCAATCCGTCGGGTTTTTTCGCTGTATTTCCGAAAAGCTGCCTTTACCGCCTGGAAAAGGTACAGGTCGGCGGCAAACATGACCAGCGATATAACGATCAGTCTTAAATAAGAATCAGACATCGTGCAGGAAGTTTAAAGGTTGATGTTGTCCTCATTGAAATTGTCTTCATCGTCAATGGCCGTATTGAACAGGCTGTTGAACATATCTTTGAATTCGTAGCCGTTCTCCAGGTAATGCTTACTGAGCATGGAATGTTCTGCAAGCGCATGCAGTGCCAGCTCCATCAGCAGAAGCCTGGTTTTCTCGTCTGCCTTCGGCTGAAACTCTTTTACCAGTTCTTTCAGCCCGGGGACCAGCCGTAATTGCCGTGCATACTCCTTATCGCTCAGGTCCTGGGAAAGGGACAGCTTGTTTTCATGTCCGAACCAATCTACAATTTCAGCATAGGGATTCCGGCGTTTGTTCTTTCTGGATTTTTCAGGATCGGGAAGGTAGGCTGGAAGCAGCGACTTAATTGCTTTTCCAATCAGGATATGCGCTACTTTTGCCGGCCCTTCCTGTTCGCCTTCATAAACCAGTTCAATTTTCCCGGTAATGGCCAGCAACACGCCGAACAAGTCCGAAATACGGGCGGTGGTATTTTTTTCATTATTCAGCAGCAGGCGCCTTTCGGCTGCGCTCACCAGGTTTTCATAAGCGCTGATCGTTAAACGGGCGGAAACCCCGCTTTTTTTGTCAATATATTCGCTGTTTCGGGCTTCGAAGGCTATTTGTTCCACGAGGTCCTTCAGCAAATCATGTACCTGCACACTTTTCAGCTGCCCGTCCGTAAGCAAAGCCTCCTGCCCGGTGATCTTCCGGGAGATTTCTATCGTTTTCGGATAATGGGTAAGGATCTGGCTTTCAATGCGGTCTTTCAGAGGTGTTACGATGGAACCGCGATTAGTATAATCTTCCGGATTGGCTGTGAACATGAACTGCACATCCAGGGGCAGCCGCAGCTTGAACCCGCGGATCTGGATGTCCGATTCCTGCAGGATATTGAACAGCGCCACCTGGATGCGGGCCTGCAGGTCGGGTAATTCATTGATCACAAAAATACCCCGGTGCGACCGTGGTATCAGCCCAAAATGGATCACCCGCTCATCCGAATAGGGAAGTTTTAACGTGGCGGCTTTAATGGGATCCACATCTCCGATCAGGTCAGCCACGGTTACATCCGGCGTGGCCAGCTTTTCCGTGTAGCGCTCCTGCCGGTGCAGCCAGGCAACAGGCGTATCGTCGCCCATTTCCTGCAGGCGCGTGCGGGCAAACCAGCTGATCGGATGAAAGGGATCGTCATAGATCTCGGAACCTTCCACATAAGGAATATATTCATCCAGCAAGCCCGTCATCAGGCGCGCTATCCGTGTTTTTGCCTGGCCACGCAGGCCCAGCAATAAAATATTGTGCCTGGAAAGAATCGCCGTTTCTATATCAGGGATGACCGTGTTTTCAAAACCGATGATCCCTTCAAAGGTCCGTTGCCCGTTTCTAAGCGCATCAACAAGGTTTGACCGCAACTCGTCCTTAATGCTGCGCGTGCGGTATCCTGCCTTTTTTAATGCTCCGAAAGTTTTTATGTTCAGTAAATCCATATTTTAGTAGCGCGCTTGACTTATCGTACCGTTCGTCTCCGGTTACGTATGTAATCTTCAAAAATATACTCTCCCAGTCCGTTCAGCGTGCTGTAAAAAGCTTTCCCGCCGTTGGTCCGCGTAAATTCCCGTACAAATTGCTGCAGGTAAGGATCGCGCGCGATCATAAAAGTAGTAATGGGGACCCGCAGCTTTTTACATTCGGCGGCCATATTCAGTGTTTTAGTGATTACCTTGCGATCCAGCCCGAAGCTGTTTTTATAATAACGGTTCCCCTCTTTCAGGCAGGTGGGCTTTCCGTCGGTGATCATAAAGATCTGTTTGTTATTGGTTTTTCTTCTCCTGAGAATATCCGTGGCCAGCTGCAGGCCGGCATAGGTATTTGTATGATAAGGGCCTACCTGCAGATAGGGCAGGTCTTTTATTTGTATGGGCCAGGCATCGTTCCCGAATACCACGATATCAAGTGTGTCTTTCGGGTACCTTGTGGAGATGAGTTCAGAAAGCGCCATGGCCACTTTTTTTGCCGGGGTGATCCTGTCTTCCCCGTAAAGGATCATGGAATGGGAAATATCGATCATCAGCACCGTAGAGGTAATGGTCTTATAGTCCATTTCTTCCACTTCCAAATCGCGTTCGGTTAAGCGGAAATCGCCTATACCATGATTGATCTGTGCGTTATGGAGGGAGGTGGTCATATCAATCTGCTCCGCGCTGTCGCCAAACTGGTATTCGCGGCGTTCAGCATTCAGCTCATCGCCTTGCCCGGAAAATTTTGTGGTATGCTGGCCCTTCCCGGATTTTCTAAGCTTACCGAATATTTCTTCCAGCGCCGACCGGCGGATCACCTGTTCGGTTTTAGGCGTAATGCGGATCTCTCCCCCTTCGTTGTCTTCGGTCAGGTAACCCTGTTTTTTCAGGTCTTCGATAAAATTGCCCATGCCGTAGTCATCGGCTGTAATGCGATGCTGCTTATCCAGCTCATTCATCCAGGCCAGGGCTTCCGCTGCATCGCCTGAGGTATAGTTCAGCAATTCCGTGAAAAGCTTCAGCAAATCATCGAAATTGCCTTCCGGCAGTTCCCGCGGAGTATATTTTGAAAAAGCGTATCCCCTCATCCCTTTAAGAAACGTCAGAAACAGGCAAAAGTTTATCCCTTACCTGTTTATGTACTGTAACAAATCTGTAAAGCCTTCATGCGGGGATATAAATAACCAGGTTTAGCTTGAAGAAGACGGTTTATTACTCAAACCTGCTCCAAACCTCGTAGATCGGGTCTCCTTTTGAACTCTTTCCCTTGTGGTGCCAGTTATCGTTTTGTAAATCGCCTTCAAAACTAAGGCTCATACCTACCCGGCTGTTATCCCTGGAAAAGAATTCGATATTTTCCGTGTATTTGCCATTCTCGAACGTATAAGTGCCTCCCCCGGTTCCGGAAAATTCCCCGGTTTCCACATTAATGGCCGCCCACTGGAATCTTGTTCCGGTAAGAATTTTTAACGTCCGGCGGGCCCGCAGGGGGATGTCATGCATTTCGCCCTCGCTTTCGCGCTCGGTTATACGCCAGACGCCGGACAGATTGTCTTCGGCCTTGTCAACGCGTGTCCAGTTTTCGGAACTCCCGTCTTCATAAGTAACCGTCAGCTTGTCTCCGTCGAGTTTTGCGGGAATGGAAAAATTTGCTCCTACCTGGTCCGCGGCCTCGGAATTGAATTCCAGAGCGCCGGACATGGCGCTGCCATCGTAAGAGAAAGTCCCGCCCATGGTGCTGATGAATTCAGGAGCGTTCTCCTTATAGGTTGTAACGGTAAAATACCCGTCCACGAGAAGCGCAACCCGTTTTGGGTTTCCTTCAATCTCCCAGGCTCCTTCTATATCGCCGGGCGCGGGAGTCTTTCTTTCGGGCGTAAATGCAATTAGGGAAACCGTCATTAGCAGGCAGCCGCCAAGGATTGTCTTTTTTCTTTTCATAGCCGGGAATTTTTTAAATATTTGATACTGATTTGTTTTTAAAACGTTTGAAAGCCTGTGATTAAAAGTACTAAAAATCCTTAATTTATATATGCGGCGGGTAACAAAGTTTTTCCCTTTATTGATACCACTCAGAGCGATCGTGCTTATTTCGATGCAAAAATTTTTAGTTTTGCAATATGCCGCGGCTGGCCGGGCGACCCTTTATTATGCGCGAGCCGGAAAAAAGAAAGGCGGCTGAAAAATCATTTCCATATGGCTGATCAAATTAGTACGCCCCTGGCCGAACGAATGCGCCCTTCCAGCCTGGAGGCCTTTACAGGACAGCAGCACCTGGTGGGTAAAGGCGCCGTACTCCGCAAGGCCATAGAGAGCGGGAATATTCCTTCGATGGTCTTCTGGGGCCCTCCGGGAGTGGGCAAAACCACCCTTGCCTTCATTGTCTCCCGCCAGCTAAAGCGGCCGTTTTATGCATTGAGCGCCATTAATTCCGGCGTAAAGGATGTGCGGGAAGTAATTGAAAAAGCAAAAAGGGAGCAATTCTTCGGCACTAATAACCCGGTGCTGTTCATTGACGAAATTCATCGTTTCAGCAAGTCGCAGCAGGATTCTCTGCTTGGCGCCGTAGAGCGGGGTATTGTCACCCTGATTGGCGCTACTACCGAGAATCCTTCGTTCGAAGTGATCCCGGCCTTACTTTCCCGCTGTCAGGTCTATATTATGAAGCCGCTTGAAAAGGAAGACCTGCAGCATTTGCTGGAGGAAGCCATGCAACAGGATGAAGTGTTAAAAAAGAAAAGTATCCGGATCGAAGAATGGGAGGCGCTACTGCGCCTGTCGGGAGGGGATGCCCGCAAGCTGCTGAATACCTTTGAACTGGTAGTGAACGCCATTCCCTCCGGGGAGATTATTCTTACCAATGAGCTGGTCCTTGACCATGTGCAGCAAAACCTCGCTCTTTATGATAAAGCCGGGGAGCAGCATTACGATATTATTTCGGCCTTTATCAAATCCATTCGCGGAAGCGATCCCAATGCGGCCGTTTACTGGCTGGCGCGGATGATTGAAGGAGGGGAAGACCCGCTTTTCATTGCCAGGCGGCTGGTTATCCTGGCGGCGGAAGACATAGGCCTGGCCAATCCCACCGCGCTGGTAATGGCCAATAATTGTTTCCAGGCGGTAAACGTCATCGGCATGCCCGAAGGAAGAATTATTTTATCTCATGCCGCCGTTTACCTGGCCACTTCGCCTAAGAGTAATTCGGCCTATATGGCCATCGGGCAGGCAGTGGAACTGGTCAGGCAAAGCGGCAACCTGCCGGTGCCTCTGCACCTGCGGAACGCGCCCACCCGCCTGATGAAACAGCTGGATTACGGGAAAGATTACCGGTATTCGCACGGTTATGAGGGCAATTTTGCCGAGCAGGAATACCTGCCGGAGAAACTTGGCGGAACCACCTTGTATGAACCCGGCAGCAATGCCCGGGAAAAGGAACTGCGCAGCTGGCTGAATAAATTATGGAAAGGTAAGTACGGATATTAGACCGCTCTTATCAGGAACTCGGCAGTAGCGGGATTGGTGGCCAGGGGAACATTATGAACGTCGCACATACGCATAAGCATCGTAATGTCGGGCTCGTGCGGATGTTTACCCATTGGATCCCGGAAAAAGATGACCATATTGGTCTTTCCCTCAGCTACCCGGCAGGCGATCTGGGCGTCCCCGCCCCGAGGGCCGGAAAGGACTTTTTCAACGTTCAGCCCCGCGCGTTCCACAAAACCGCCCGTGGTCCCCGTAGCGATCAGGTGAATATTCTTTTCCTTTAGCAAGGCTATATGTTCCATCAGGAATTTAACCATTTCAGCCTTCTTGCCGTCGTGAGCGATCAATGCAATTTCCATATCGAAGGCCAATATCGGAAAATCCGCACATAAAAACAGGACCCCGCTTCAGGTAACGCGCAGAAGGAATGTTCCGTCGTACTCCGAAAGGGGACAAAAAATATCTTTTATTTACGCAGGGTCGTAGGGGTAAACCCGGGCCCGGTTGTCTCAGTGTTGTATATTTAGCGAAAATTTGCAAACCCTTAACGTGGAATATAGCGACACCGCTGTTGTCCAGCTGCTGCAGGACGGTAATGAGCGTGCTTTCGAGCAGGTGTTCAAGGCTTTTTTTAAGCCCCTGCACGCCTATGCCTTTACCATGCTGAAAGACGATCCGGCGGCGGAGGAAATGGTGCAGCGGGTATTTTTCAATATCTGGAATAAAAAAGAACGGCTGGTGATTGAAGGCTCCCTGAAAGCCTACTTATACCGGGCTGTTCGTAATGAAAGCTTGAATTATCTTAAGCACCTGAAGGTGAGAGCAGCTTACCAGGTACATTATACAGCCCGTGCGGAACGCAACGAATTTCCGGCAGACAGGCAGCTTGCCGCCGGGGAACTCCGCGCTCGTATCAGGGAAACGTTGGATGAATTGCCGCCGCAGTGCGGCGCCGTTTTCCGGTTAAGCCGGTTTGAACAGCTTAAATACAAGGAAATTGCGGCTGAGCTGGGAATATCGGTTAAAACAGTAGAAAACCAGATGGGTAAGGCCCTGAAACTGATGCGGGTAAAGCTTGCGGAGTTTTTACCCCTGCTTTTCCTGTTGCTGAACCTAATGAGATGAAGAAAGGAGGCTTGTTATGAATGATGATCTACTTGTAAAATACCTTGCCGGCGAGGCGGATATGCAGGAACGCCTTCGTGTAGAGGAATGGCTGGGAAAGAATGAAAAGAACGCGCTCTACTATTCCCAATTGGAACGGATATGGAACGAAAGTGAAAACCTCGCTTTGCACAACTCCCCCGATGAACAGGCCGCCTGGGAGCGGTTTCGCCATCGGGTGAAGCAACAGGAGGAAACCGGTCAGCAACAAGAAAAAGCCTGGCTGCGGTGGAATGAAAGCACGCGGGAGCGGAAAACTCTCCGGACTCTCCGGGAAGAAGTCAGCACCCCAACGGAAAAAATACGTTCCCTGCGTCCGGCCGGGTCCGCACCCCGCTGGCTGAAGGCCGCGGCCGCCCTGGCGCTCTTGATCAGCGCGGGCTGGCTGGCCCGGTACCTGCTGCAGGAAAACCGCTTTCCTGCGATGGTGGAACTGGCTTCGGAACAGCAGGTGCGGGAAGAAATGCTGCCGGACGGTTCGCTGGTAACGCTGAATAAAAACTCCCTGATTTCTTTCCCCCGGAAATTCAGGGGGACGGATCGCCTTGTTTCCTTAGAGGGGGAGGCATTCTTTAACGTGGAGCCGGACAAAAGCAAACCGTTTATTATTAGCGTAAATGACTTGAAGGTCGAAGTTACCGGCACTTCCTTTAACGTTAAAAGCCGGAACGGAGTAACAGAAGTGATCGTGGAAACAGGCAGCGTCCATGTAAGCCGGGGCAGCAGCCGGATCGATTTGCGGCCCGGAGAAAAAGCGGTAAGCAGTAATGAAAACGAAGAGCTGGTAAAGCAGCACACCGGCGGCGCCCTGTATAAATATTATAGAACGAATAAATTTGTCTGCCGCGCCACCCCGCTGCAGGAGCTGATAAATACCTTGAATGAAGCTTACGGTGTTCATATCGTAATCCCTGATAAGTCCCTGCAGCGACTGACCATTACTACTGAATTTGATAATGAATCATTAGAGCGTATACTGGAGGTGATCGCTGATACGTTTGATATAACTGTCCAATACGAAGAAAAACAAATCATATTAAAACGATAATACGTTTCCTGTACATTATTACATTGGCTGCCTGCTTTTGCCCCGAAAGGGCATCAGCACAATCCCTGCTGGAAAAAACAGTTTCTTTTGAGGCGCAAAACATGCCACTTGGCCGGCTGCTCAAAGAGACGGGCCGGCAGGGAGGATTCAATTTTTCCTATAACAGCGAAGCGCTTCCTGAAGACAGCCTGGTAAGCCTTTCCGCCAGGAATAAAACGGTAGAAGAGGTCCTAGACCTGGTACTGAGCAGGCCCCTTGAATACCTGGAAGCGGGGAACTATATAATTCTCCGTCCCCGCGGGCACACGCTGGCCCTGACCCTGGAGGATATCAGCGAGCGGGGAAATACCTACCTGGTTAGCGGGGTCGTAACTGATCCCAGCACAGGCACGGGCCTTCCGGACGCCAGCGTGTACGAGAGGCAGCTATTGCTGGCCACCCTGACCGATGAAAAAGGTCGTTTCCTGCTCCGGGTCAGGGATCGCTATAAGACGGTAGCGCTTACGGCCAGCAAGGCATTGTACGAAGATACGACGATGTTCATCCAGCTTCAGGGCGTGGTCGTACTCCCGGGCAAAAAGCAAGGCCGCAAGCCGGGCAAATGGTTTTCAGGCCAGGACGAAAACGGGGACGTGGAAAGAACCGGCCTGGGCATGTTCCTTCTCTCTTCCAGGCAGCGTGTCCAAAGCCTGAACCTGCGGGAATTCTTTACGGAAAGCCCGGTGCAAGCCTCCCTTACCCCTGGCCTGAGTTCCCAGGGCCGGATGAGCGCCCAGGTGGTGAACAGGGTTTCGATCAACCTGATTGGAGGCTATACGGCGGGAGTGGACGGGATGGAAATGGCGGGCGTTTTCAATATGAATAAAAAAAGCGTGGAGCATGTGCAGCTTGCCGGAGCTTTTAATATCGTGGGCGGCTCAGTAAGAGGGCTGCAGGCCGCCGGGGCACATAATACTGTACTTGGTTCCGTTAAAGGCGTGCAGATAGGCGGGGCGGTGAATATTACCCGCGGCATCGTGGAAGGTGTGCAGCTTGCCGGAGCGGTGAATTATGCCGGGCAATTAAAAGGCGTGCAGGTGGGGATTGTGAATATTGCGGACAGCTCTGCCGGATATAGCATTGGTCTGGTGAATATCATCAGGAAAAGCGGCTTCCTGCGCGTCAGCCTTTTTACCAATGAATCCCTCCAGGCGAACCTGGCCTTTAAAAGCGGAACCTCAAAAATATTCGCGATCCTGCAGGGCGGTATCACTCCGGGCCCGCGGAAATTGTATGCATACGGCGCCGGTTTCGGAAAGGAGCTTTTGCTGAAGCATGGCTTCTCTCTTCAGCCGGAGCTTCTGTTCCAGGAAGTCTACCAGGGCAGTTCAATTTATAATAATCAGTTATACCGGTTCAACCTGGGGCTGCATTACCGGGCGGCAAAAAAAATTCATGTTTTTGCGGGGCCTTCCTTCAATATCTGGAACTCCAACCAGGGCAGTCCCGTGGACGGGTACGGCTTTATTCCCTCGGCCCGCCGGGGCAGCTTCGGCCTGAACGGACACGGGCTGCGAGGCTGGATTGGCTGGAAAGCAGGGATAAGCATTCTCCGGCCTCTTTAAAATTCCAAAGATAATCTCCGTTTGCATAGGGGTAGGGCCTGCCCCGGTTGTCCTATCTGCAAAAACAAGATATGAACAGTTTCTTTCATGCAAAACAACTAAAAAAAGGCATTTGCCTGCTACTCACAATTGGGACGGCTTTCGCAGCAAACGCTCAGCAGGGATTGTCCACTCGGGAATCATCCCTGAAGGGGCAGGCCGGGAGCGTCTCCCGGGCGCCGTCCGGGCAGCAGTTACCGGAACAAGACGCTGAGCGGCTGCACAGCAGGATGCACCTTGGTTTACTGTATCCCTTAAGTACCAACGGAAGGCAAGCTCCCATGTACAGCAATGATTTTTCCTTTCACCTGCTCATGGGGCTTTCCAAAGCGGAAAACGCTTTTGTACTCTCCGGCGTGTCCACCGTGATCAGGGAACAGGCAGCAGGCCTCCAATTCGCAGGCGTTAGTAATTATGTGGGCAAACAAACAAAAGGAATGCAGTTTGCCGGCGTCTACAACCATACCGGCGATCAACTGCAGGGGATCCAGTTCGGAGGAGTGATGAATTATGCCGGGGATGCTGACGGCCTGCAATTCGCGGGGGTGATGAATAAAGCCAGGGATGTAAACGGTTCCCAGTTTGCCGGTGTGGTGAACGTGGCTAAAAAAGTAAAAGGCCTGCAGTTCGCCGGGATCATCAACATAGCGGACAGCAGCGATTACCCGGTAGCCATCCTTAACTTCATTAAGAACGGCGAAAAGTCCATCGGGATCTCTACCGATGAAACCTTTAATCTGCTTGCTTCTTTCCGTTCGGGCGGAAGAGTATTGTACGGCATCCTGGAAATAGGCTATAATCTTAAAAGCGAGGGGGATTTGTATGCACTCGGCGCCGGCCTTGGCGCGCATTTTGCTTTCTCCGACCGTTTCCGGCTTAATACGGAGCTAAAAAGCCTGGTGCTGGACGATTTTCATGAAGGAGAGTATTCAAAGTATTCCCTGCATATTCTGCCCGCCCTGAAAGTGTCGGAGCGTATCGAGGTCTTTGCAGGGCCGTCGCTGAATTTCGTGGATAGCGACATGCAGGAAGGGAAAGACCTCTTTAAGGATCCGCTTTGGGAGAACGGATACGGCGACGGGCATTTACGTCAATGGTATGTCGGCGCTTCGGCGGGTATTCAATTCATTCTTTAAGCGGATGCCCGATAGCTTCGGCGGCGGCCTTCCGGTATCAGCGGCGGCAGGCTTCCGGTATCAGCGGCGGCAGGCTTCCCGATCTTCGGCGGCTGCTATCCCGCATCAGCGGCCGGAAAGAAATTTTTGTTCAACGTAGCGATTTCGCGCTCAAAAACGTACAGGTGTTTTATGAAATTATTAAAGAATGCTGCACAGGATATTATCTTTATCGTGGTAGCAAAACTATGGCAATCCGGGATCTGTGACCGGGCGGTAGAACCCCTGCTGGTTCACTGGTCCAGGTCGACCCTCCTGGAAGTAACATAGCGATTCCGGTAATATTCGCTGTTGATGTCGTCCAGGCGGATACCTTTTGAACTGGAAGAGTGGATCATCAGGACATTCGGCCGGGTTTCTATCACGATGCCTACGTGATTGATGCGCCTGGTGGAACCGGTGGCAAAGAAAACCAGGTCACCCTTTTCCAGTTCGTTTTTTCCCACGTACCTGCCTGCTTTTGACATATCGGCGCTTACCCGGGGTAGCTGTACCCCGAACTCATTGAATACAAAGCAGGCGAAGCCTGAACAGTCAAAGCCTTCGCGGGGCGTATTGCCTCCATACCGGTACTTTATGCCAATATACTCCCTGGCGAAATCAAGCATATGGTTGATCTCCGCAGATGCGGAAGGATCGCTTTTACCGGCCTCCCGGGGCTTTGCGGCTGAAGCCCGCCCCGCTTTCCTGGCTGTACCGCAGGAAGTAAAGAAGAACGCGGTCAGGAGCAGGAGGCAGAACAAGGGAAGATTTCCCTTTTGTTGAAGGCTCATCAGAGATTCAGGCATACACCGGGTTATTTACTTCTTCCAGCAGTTCAATGGCCCCGTGAATGTCATTAATGTGGTCAAACGTGAGGCTGAGGCCCTTTTTTCCTTCTTTCAGGCGGGACCGCTGCGGGTGGCTCTGAACGTATTTTAATACCTGCATGAATTTTTCCGACTGAAAATACCCGGAAGCGGGATCATTGACAAAGCTCCCCCGCAGCTTATTGTTTTTAAGGGAAATTTTCTCGAAACCCGTTTCCCGGGCTATCCATTGCAAACGCATGGCGTCAAATAACTGCTCCACCTGGGCAGGCAGCGGGCCGAAGCGGTCCACCAGTTTGGCGGCAAATTCCTGCAGCTGAGTTTCGTCCGCGATGCGGGAAATTTCAGTGTATAAATTATAGCGTTCGGCTATGCTGCTAACATATTCGTCGGGAATATGCATTTCCTGATCGGTATCTACCTGGGTAAAGCTGATAAATGGCCGCGGTTTTTCATCCTTGAAGAGGTCTTTGAATTCTTCCTCCTTGAGTTCCTGGATGGCTTCATCCAGTATTTTATGATACATTTCATAGCCGATCTCGGCAATAAAGCCGCTTTGTTCGGCTCCCAGCAAGTTGCCGGCTCCCCTGATGTCCAGGTCGCGCATAGCTACATTAAAACCGCTACCCAGTTCGGAGAACTCCTCGATGGCGCTCAGGCGCTTACGGGCTTCCGGGGTAAGGGTGGAAAGGGGAGGACTCAGCAAGTAACAGAATGCTTTTTTGTTCGACCGCCCCACACGGCCGCGCATCTGATGCAGGTCGCTCAGGCCGAAATAATGAGCATTATGGATGAAAATCGTATTGGCGTTTGGTACGTCCAGCCCCGACTCTACGATGGTCGTGGAAACCAGGACATCGTATCGTCCTTCAATGAAGTTGAGCATAATATTCTCAAGTTCTTCTCCTTCCATCTGGCCATGCCCTACGGCTACCTTTGCATCTGGGCAAAGCCGCCGGATCAGCCCGGCAATTTCCTGTATATCGCTGATGCGATTATGGATGAAGAACACCTGGCCCCCGCGTTCCACTTCAAACTCAATGCCTTCCCGGATCAGGGTCTCGTTAAAAACATGAAGTTCCGTAACTACCGGCTGGCGGTTGGGGGGAGGCGTGCTGATGATCGACAGGTCCCGCGCGCCCATCAGTGAAAAGTGAAGGGTTCGTGGAATCGGCGTGGCCGTCAGGGTGAGCGTGTCCACGTTTACCCGCAGCTTTTTCAGCTTTTCCTTGACCGTAACCCCGAATTTTTGTTCTTCATCAACGATCAGCAAGCCCAGGTCCTTGAATTTTACGTCCTTGCTTACCAGGCGGTGCGTCCCGATGATAATGTCGATTTTCCCGTTTTCCACTTTTTCAAGGGTTTCCCGGATTTGCCTGGCACTTTTAAACCGGTTGATATAATCGATATTGCAGGGAAGCCCCTTCAGGCGTTCGCTGAAGGTCCGGTAATGCTGCAGCGCCAGGATGGTGGTAGGCACCAGGATGGCTACCTGCTTACTATCGTTCACCGCCTTGAAAGCCGCCCTTACCGCTATTTCAGTTTTACCGAAACCCACGTCCCCGCAAATAAGGCGGTCCATGGGATGTGGCTCTTCCATGTCTTTTTTTACATCAGCGCTGGCCTTTTCCTGGTCGGGCGTATCTTCATAAATAAAGGAGGCTTCGAGTTCGGCCTGAAGATAGGTGTCCGGCATGAAGCCAAAGCCCTCCTGGGATTTTCGCAGGGCATATAATTTGATCAGGTCGCGGGCAATGTCCTTAACCTTTTTTTTTGTCTTGGTCTTCAGCTTATCCCAGGTATCGCTTCCCAGCTTGTGCAGTTTCGGGGCTGTGCCTTCTTTTCCCGTATAGCGGGAAATGCGGTTAAGGGAATTGATGTTGACGTACAGCAGGTCGTTATCGGCGTATACCAGGCGGATCATTTCCTGCACCCTGCCGTCACTCTCGAATTTTTCCAGGCCGGCGTATTTTCCGATGCCATGATCTATATGGGTAATAAAGTCGCCAGGTTTCAGTTCCCTGAGTTCTTTCAGCGTGATGGCCTGAGAGCGTGAATAACCTTTTCGCAGGCGGTATTTATAATAACGGTCAAAGATCTGGTGATCCGTATAACAGGCTACCTGCAGGTCCAGGTCAACAAAGCCTTCCCGCATAGCCAGCTGCACCGTGCTGAACGGGACAGGCGCATCTTTCTCCGTTCCCGGCAGGTCGTTAAAGATAGAATAAAGCCGTTCGCTCTGGCGCGGGCTGTCGGTAAAGATCAGGTTCCTGATCCCGGCCTCCTGGTTTTTCACCAGCGTATGACGTAAAAATTCGAAATCCTTGTTGAAGGAGGGCTGGGGCTGCATCTGGTACTGCAGCACCTCGTTCGGTTTATAATGGAATTGCTTCCCGAATTCGACCGTTCGGAATTGCTCCGTAAATCCCCGCAGGATCTTAGCTTCTTCATAAAGGGAATCAGGGTCGAGCCATTCGGGATGAACGGCTATTTCATCTGCACCGGTTTTTTTATAGGCTTCCCGGGCCTTTTTCGTGCCCTTTTCAAGGCTCTCGAAGCAAAATTCCACGTCTTTGAACCAGAAGAAAGCTTCCTGTTCCAAAAAATCGGTAAAGCAGGTATTATTGTTTTTAAGCAGGTCTGACTGGATATTGGGCACGATGGTGATCCGGGCCAGTTTTTTTTCCGAAAGCTGGCTCTCAATATCAAAACTGCGGATGCTTTCCACCTGATCGCCGAAGAATTCCACCCGGTAAGGCAGGTCGTGTGAAAAAGAAAAGACATCCACGATCCCTCCCCGAATGGAAAACTGGCCGGCTTCGTAGACAAAATCAACCCGCTCAAAGCCGTATTCGCTAAGAAATTCATTCACAAAAGCAATATCCAGCTTGTCGCCCAGGCGAATTTCCAGGGTGTTTTGTTCGAGGGCCTGGTGGCTGATCACCTTTTCGCCCAGGGCTTCGGGGTAGGTCACAATGAGCCGGTGGGCATTGCCCTGCTGCAGCTCATTCAATGCGTCGGTACGCTGCAAAATGCCGTAGCTGTCAGGCAGGCTGAAATCAAAGGGCTTCCTGCAGGATGCCGGGAAGAACAGGGCTTTTTTGCCCGCGATGTTTTCCAGGTCGTTTAAAAAATAAGTAGCTTCTTCGCGGTCGGCCAGCACGAACACCCCGGTATAAGGGGCGCTCTGAAAAAGGGCAGACGCTACCCATGCATCTGAAGAGCCGATAAGGCCTTTCAGATGAACGCGTGCCCTTGCCTTAGACAGGGCCGATGAAAGTTCGCCTGTCCGCCTGTCGGCGGTATAGGCTTTTAGCATTCCGGAAATGTCCTGCATTTCGGATGCAAAATTACGGAAAAAACCCGGTTTTTACAGCACTATTGCCAGCCGGGGTTCTGATCGAGGTTCGGGTTCAGCAAAAGCTCCTCAGTGGGAATAGGGTACAGGTAATCCCTGTCTTCATTAAACACCTTGGTTATATTCGGATTCACAATGATCTTTCCTCCGCTTGTCCCGTTTTCTAGCGTTATGTCGCTTCCCAGTTCCAGGTATTGTACACCAGGGGTTCCGGCGGGTTTGTCCCCGGTATAAAGTACCAGGTCGTTATTCGCGTCGCCGTCCAGGTCGTAAGAACCCGGCCCGGGGAAATATTCGCCATTGAAGGGCCGGACTAATAGCTGACCGGCTTTCCAGCGCATAATATCATCCCAGCGGAAGCCCTCCATGACCAGCTCAATACTTCTTTCCCTCCGTATCTCAAGGATCACTCCCTTGTCGGGGCCCGTGACCTGCGAATACTTTTCGGCCAGGAAAGGATCGGAAGAAAGAGCCAGGACAAAGGCATGTAACTTCTCGTGATACCGCAGGAAAAGAAGTTTAAAAGCCGGGGCGCTACCTGCTTTTACTTCCCTGAATAAGGCGAGTTCTTTTGCAACAAAGGTGCCTTTCAGCGACATGGAGTGAGCTTAATTTTTCGGTTAATTAACGGTACTAAATTATTGTCCAACGGGGTAGCGCAATTTTTTTCCGGCTGGAAATCAGCTGATAAAGTAATTATTTTCCAAATGTGAACTAATTGTTTAGATAACAATTGTAAATACAAGAAATAATGCTATATATGAATTCATTTTTAGGCTCGCAAAATTTAATTTGGAATTGAATATCAGGATTTTACCGGTTCGGGACATTGATAAATACGCCGCAGGGAGCCCGGAATTCCGCTTATTTCCTTCCCGGAAGGGCTTTTAAGTGCGTCTCAGGGAAGCCGGCGCGGCGCGGTGTTTAGATTTATAATGTTAAATCATAGGTATTAATAATCTTCATATTGCACTCTTAAAAAGGAAGTTATATTTTAAAAATAACTACTGTTTAAGCATTTTTGAGATGATTTTTCGGCTTTTCATCCGGAATAGCTCCCTTGAATATTGCTCCTTTTTGGTTAGGTTTGAAAAAAATTAACGTTTAAAAAATTCACATGAACAAAGAACTGCTGCACTCCGTTTTATTCTGGCTAGACCCTGCGCTGCCGGCTGAAGAGGTTGAAAACTTTAAGGGGTTTTTTGAAGAGCTGGAGAAGATCCCGACCGTTAAGAAATTACAGTTTGGCCGGGCGGCGTCTACCGGGGAACGGGCAGTTGTTGACAATAGTTTTACTTATTCCATGGTGGCTACTTTCGCGAGTCTCGAGGACCACGATAGTTACCAGGAAGATGATCTTCATCACCGGGCCATAGAAAAATATTCGAAGTACTGGACCAAGGTGGTGGTGCATGACATGCTTGTAATTTAAACAGGTTCAATCAACATGCTGCTTCAGGAACTGACTGGATTTTTGGAATCGCTGGCGCCGCTTTCGCTGCAGGAGGATTACGATAACGCGGGGTTGATCACGGGGCATCCCGGACAGGAAGTGAGCAAGGCCATTATCAGCCTGGACTGTACAGAAGCAGTAATTGAAGAAGCTGTTTCAGAAGGCGCTGAAATGGTGATCGCCCACCACCCGGTGGTATTCCGGGGGCTGAAGAAGCTGACGGAAAGTACCTATGTAGAACGCACGGTTTTAAGCGCTATCCGGAACAATATTGCCATTTACGCCATTCATACTAACCTGGATCATGTCCCGGGCGGGGTGAATGCGAAGATATGTGAGAAACTGGGTTTGCGGGAAACCCGTATCCTGTCTCCCAAAACGGGAATGCTAAAAAAGCTGGTTACTTTTTGCCCGCATGCACAGGCGGAGGCGCTGCGGGCGGGCCTGTTTGAGGCGGGAGCGGGCCATATCGGTAATTATGACCAGTGCAGCTATAACCTCGAAGGATATGGGACCTTCCGGGCGGGACCGGGTACGCAACCCTTTGCCGGCGGGCAGGGCAGGCAGCACCGGGAGCCGGAGACCAGGATAGAAACCATTTACCCCGTTTTTCTCGAAAATAAACTTCTGGCGGCTTTGTTCCGGCTGCATCCTTATGAAGAACCGGCTTACGATATCTATCCTCTTGCCAATACCTGGGGACAGGCGGGAGCCGGAATGATCGGAACGCTTCCGGAGGAAGTTCCGCTGCGTCATTTTTTAGAAGAAGTAAAGGGCAAAATGAGAACGGGATGCATTCGCTACACGCGTCCCGTGAAGGAGACGGTGCAGCGTATTGCGGTATGCGGCGGGGCCGGCGGATTTCTGCTGCGCGACGCTGTCAGGGTGGAAGCCGATGTGTTTATCACCGCTGATTATAAATACCATGAGTTTTTTGATGCCGACGGAAAGATCGTAATAGCCGATATAGGGCATTATGAAAGCGAACAGTTTACCGGGGAATTATTACGTGAGAATATATCAAAACAATTTCCTAACTTTGCAGCCCTGTTGACTAAAGTTAATACCAATCCAGTCAATTACTTATAAACGTAAACGAACGAATGGAACAAACAGTAGAACAAAAACTGAAGGCGCTTTACGAATTACAAACCATCCACACCAAAATAGATAATATCAGGGTCGTCAGGGGAGAATTACCGATTGAGGTTACCGACCTGGAAGACGAAGTAGCCGGCCTGGAAACAAGGATTGGTAAGTTCAAGGATGAGATGGACGAGCTGGAAGATACGATCACGGCCCGGAAAAACAATATCAAGGAATCCAACGCCTTGATAAAGAAATATAAGGGGCAGCTTGATAATGTCAAGAATAACCGGGAGTTTGATGCACTTTCCAAAGAAGTGGAGATCCAGGAACTTGATATCAAGGTGAGCGAAAAGAAGATCAAGGAATACGAATTCGAGATCAAGTCAAAAGAGCAGGCGCTGGAAAAGGCTAAAGCCGATTACGAAGGGCGCATCAAGGATCTGGAAGTGAAGAAAAGTGAGCTGGAAAGTATCACCTCTGAAACCCGGAAGGAAGAGGACGAGCTGCTCGCCAAGGCTGAAAAGCAGGAAAAGAAAATTGACGAACGCTTGCTTACAGCCTATAAACGCCTTAGAAATAATTCAAAGAACGGCCTTGCGGTGGTTACCATTGACCGCGATTCCTGCTCGGGCTGTTTTAATAAGATTCCCCCTCAACGTCAGATGGATATCCGTCAGCGCAAGAAGGTGATTGTTTGTGAGCATTGTGGGAGGATACTGGTGGACGAAGGTTTCATCCCCGAAACTGCTTAAACCTTTTTATTTTGCCCCTGGACTGCTTTGAAAAATGGTCACGTAGCTCTGCTACGCTCACATTTTTCGCATTGCCAGGAACAAAATAAAAAGGTTTAAGCGAGGGTTTGCACTCAGACCGGACGGCGGGGGCGCTTTTAGCACTTCGCTTCGCTTGTGCGTTTTTTCGGCGCTTTACTTCGCTCGCGCTCCTGCGCTTGCTTCGCCGCGGCTATAGCACTTCGCTTTGCTTGTGCGTTTTTTCGGCGCTTTGCTTCGCTCGCGCTCCTGCGCTTGCTTCGGCGGGGCGCTTTTAGCACTTCGCTTCGCTTGTGCGTTTTTTCGGCGCTTTGCTTCGCTCGCGCTCCTGCGCTTGCTTCGCCGCGGCTATTGCACTTCGCTTTGCTTGTGCTATAGGGTCATGAATTCTTTTCTGTATTCTTTGGGGGTCATTTTCATGTAGTCGCGGAATTGGCGGTTGAAGTTGGAAAGGGTGTTGAAGCCGCATTCGTAGCAGATTTGGGCAATGTTTTTTTGTTCTTGTTCTGAGAGGAGTTTGCAGGCGTGCTTGATTCGCAGTTCTATCAGGAAATTGGAGAAGGACTTGCTTGTTTTCATCGTGAAGTATCTGCTGAAGGAGGTGGGCGTCATGTTTAGCAGGTTTGCAACTTCTTCGAGGGTGATCCTCCGTTTAAAATACCGGGCGGCGTAATTGTAAACAATATTGATCCGGCTGGTTTCCGCCTCTTTCAGTTTATAGATGTAATTCTCATTATGCAGCTGGTTGTATTCCCTGGTATGGGCCAGGATATCAAGAATGCGTAGTAGCTGAACCAGGCTGTCAATGCCGTGGTGGGAGGCAAGTTCCGACATTAACCGGCTGATCTCTTTTCCGGTTTTTCCGTAAAATTCCAATCCTTTTCTGGCTTTACTGAACAGGGCGTTCACCTGGCTCATCTCTTCCTTTTGAAGCAGGTTTCCAAGAAAATTCTCTTTGAAATAAATGACGATGCCATGCGTCTCCCGGTTGCTGTGCTTTTCGAAGTAGCACTCATCGCTTCGCCAAAGATGCGGGATATTAGGGCCCAGGAAGGTAAGGTCGCCCTTACTGAAAGATTTTACGGTGTTTCCGATGAATCTCGTACCGGTTCCTTTCAGCACCAAGAATATCTGGTATTCCTGGTGGGCATGCCATTCGGGATCGAAATGCTTTTCTGTAAGGTCCCTGACGACGAAGATCTTGGATTCGGGAATGGATGATTTTTGTACTGCCGATTTCATAACAACCACACTTATTCAAATATACTAAAATTGAATGTATTACTGTCTTTTTACTCCTTTCGGGCTGTTTAATATCTTTTTTCAACAAAATACAGTCATTATTTGGTAAAATCGGATAAGAGACATATTGGCTGTTTCGCTTATCTTAGGTGCATTTGAACCGGAAATATTTATGGCACTGGATATAAAATTTGGCGTGAGTACCTGGCTCTGGACATCTCCTTTCGGCACAACGCTGGCGGAACCGCTTTTCGCGAAGATCAGTTCCATGGGTTACGATGCGGTAGAGATAGCCGTGGAAGACCCTGCCTTGATTGAAAGCGCGAAGATAAGAGAGCTGTTAAACAGGTACTCCCTGGAGGTAATCGTCTGCGGCGCTTTTGGCCCGTCCAGGGATCTGACCGCTGATGACCGCAGCCTCCGGGAAAACGGCCTTCATTACATTGAAGAATGTCTCGATATTTGTGTTGGCCTTGGAGCCCGCTTTTTTGCGGGGCCCATGTATGCGGCTGTGGGAAAAGCCAGGATGGTCAGCCCCGGGCAAAGAACAAAGGAATGGGAGCTGGCGGTAAGCAACCTGCAGAAAGTTTGCCGGATGGCGGAAGCGCGCGGCCTGGAGATTGCATTGGAGCCTTTGAACCGCTTTGAATCCGATCTGGTCAATACAGCGGCCGACGCTGCCAGGTTGATTGCCGATATTGATCATCCGGCCGCCAAAATGATACTGGACGGTTTCCATATGAATATCGAAGAGCCAAGTATTCAGAATGCGATAAGCGCCGCGGGAAAACACCTGATCCATGTGCAGGTAGCCGAGAACTACCGGGGGACTCCCGGAACCGGGCAGACAAACTGGAGAGCCTGGTACCAGGGCCTTGAAGCGATCGGCTACACCGGTACTGTTTCAATAGAAAGTTTTACTCCTGACAACCAGGAACTGGCGGCGGCCGTTTGCGTGTGGAAACCCCTGGCGCGCAGCCAGGATCAGTTTGCAAGGGAAGGGCTTGCCTTTCTGAAGCAATGGGCCTCCGGAATTATTCCGGAAATGAACACGGATTAAAGAATAAAATCAATAATGATGGAAGATAAAAAAGTTAATATCGCAATTATCGGCCTGGGCTTCGGAGCGGAGTTCATTCCTATTTACCAGCGTCACCCGAACGCGAATATGTATGCTATTTGCCAGCGGAACGCGGAGAAACTGAACCAGGTAGGAGATGCCTTTGGCATAGAAAAAAGGTATACCGATTACGATGAGCTGCTGAATGACCCGGCGGTTGACGCCGTTCATATAAATACACCCATTCCGGATCATGCCGGCCAGGCGCTCAAAGCTCTGCGTGCGGGCAAGCACGTGGCCTGCACGGTGCCAATGGCCACTTCCGTGGAAGATTGCCGCAGGATAGTGGAGGCAGTACAGGAAACTGGCCTCACCTATATGATGATGGAAACCGTCGTTTATGCACGGGAGTTCCTGTTCATGAAAGAACTTTACGATAAGGGAGAACTGGGTAAGCTGCAGTTTATCAAGGCCAGCCACCAGCAGGACATGGACGGGTGGCCCAATTACTGGCCGGGGCTTCCTCCAATGCATTATGCCACCCACTGCGTAGGGCCCGTTTTGGGTATCACCCGCGGAGAAGCGGAATACGTTTCCTGTTTCGGTTCAGGTACCATCCGTCAAGAGCTGCATGCACACTATAACTCTCCCTTCGCCGTGGAAACCGCCCATATCAAGTTCAGGAATTCCGACCTCAGCGCGCATGTATACCGCTCCCTTTTTGATACCGCGCGTCAGTACCGCGAAAGTTTTGAAGTATACGGCTCGAAGAAGGCTGTTGAATGGCCCTTAATCGAGGGCCGCCCCCTGGTGGTCCATACCGCCAAGCGCCCCGAGCCGGAAATTCCCGAAGAAATGGAATGCCCTGATTACGCGCATCTGCTCCCCGAAGCCATCCAGCGGTTCACGACGAAAGGCGTATATGACGAAGATGAACACCAGCACCTTTCTTTTACCCAGGGCGCCGGTCACGGAGGTTCCCACCCT
Source organism: Anseongella ginsenosidimutans (assembly GCF_008033235.1). Lineage (GTDB taxonomy): Bacteria > Bacteroidota > Bacteroidia > Sphingobacteriales > Sphingobacteriaceae > Anseongella > Anseongella ginsenosidimutans. Next base: position 490,062 of record NZ_CP042432.1, on the reverse strand, counting down.
CACCTCGTTCATGAATTCGTTAGCTCGCTTGTTGAAAACCGCCAGCCTTTCCCGAACGCCCGCCAGTCTGCAAATATCACCTGCGTAGGAATTCTGGCACATGAATCGGCCATGAAAGGCGGGGAAATCGTGCAGCTGCCGGATTTCACTTTTTTAAAGGATTAGCAATCCAGGGAGGCTCTGCAATAACGAATACCGCGCGGGTACGCCCCCCGCGCAAGCGTGAGTCTTCCGCGGGGGGCGTATCCCCCGTGGGGGACTTACCTTCCGCGGGAGCGAATCTCTCCCGGTACGAATCCTGCGCGGGTACAAATTTCGCGCGAGCGTGAACCTTCTGTGGGAACGAACCTCCGCGGGAACGAACCGGTTACCCGGCTGCTCCTTTTAAAAGTTCTTTGCGGTAACTCATGGGCGCTATTCCGGTGATCCGCCGGAAGACGCGGGTGAAGCCGGATGCATTTTCAAAGCCGCAGGCCGCCGCTACTCCCGACAAGGGAATATCTTTATTGCTGCGTATCATTTTGCGTGCATGGTCTATCCGCACTTCGTTCAGAAAGTGCATATAGGTTTTCCGGGTGCTGTGTTTGAAATACCTGCAAAAGGCCGGAGGGGTCATATGGGCAATGGCGGCTGCTTTTTCAAGACTTATATGCTCATGGAAATGTTTCATGGTAAACTGGTAAATCTCGTTCATCCGGAGGCATTCCTGCTCGTTCAGCGTTTGGGATGCCTCCCCGGATAAGGTTTCTTTCGTCGTATTTGAAATGAATTCCTGCAGCAGCCGGAGAAACTGGATGATGCGTTCACTGCCATTGGATGCTTGTACCTCCCTGAATGCCCTTTCCACACCCGCGCCCGGCGCGCACCGCAGGCGGTAAACGCCTTTGCTTTTCCAGATGAAGTCGCTGGCCTTTCCAAGCTCCGGAAGCCTGAAGAGCTGACCAAGGATGCCGGTTTTCAGAAAATAAATAGAAAGGGAATGTGCTTTCAGCAAGCTTTTCGGCGCAAAATAAGCCGGGTCGCATTTAAATAAGTGTGGCTGATCAGAGGCGATCCAGTAAATATCTCCCGGGGCGAAATTACCTATGAAATTACCGGCAAACACCGTACCTGTCCCTTTTAGGATAAGGGTTAGCTGGATTTCCGGATGGAGGTGCAGGTGATCGTAGAAATAGGGCAGATCATCTTCCTGTGTGTACACAGAACAGTCTTCAATTACCGGTATTTTAAATACTAAAGCTTTCATTTCGCTGATACCGCTTATTATCTTGCAGACGTCGGCTGCGCCCAAAGCGGCCTGGGGCAAAAAGACCCAGGCTTGTGGTACTGCAATTTCAGGTTTAACAGAATACTAGCCCTCATTCAAATATAAGATTTTATCAAGGATTAACGTGTTTGACCTAAGCGGAAAGGTTAATTGGTTAATTTCTGTAAAAAGATGGTTAAAACCTGTAAAATGCCGGGGCTCCGGCGCCCTAACTTTGTTAAAAAGAAGCCTTTATGATGGAATTTGAATGGAAGGGAGTCTTTCCCGCATTAACAACCCAGTTTACAGAGAATGATGAACTGGATTTTGAGATGCTTGCCCTGAACATCCGGGCCCAGCTGGACGCAGGTGTACATGGTCTGGTACTCGGGGGAAGCCTTGGTGAAGCATCAAGTTTGCTCCAGGAAGAAAAAGAGGAATTGCTGCGCTTTGTGATGGAGCTGGTAAACGGGAAAGTCCCGGTGATCATGAATATCGCCGAACAAACGACGCGCGCGGCCATTGAGGCGGCACGGAAAGCGGAGAAGGGGGGCGCCGACGGCTTAATGCTGCTGCCTCCCATGCGTTACTATGCCGATAGCCGGGAAACCCTCGCCTTTTTCAGGGAGGTTGCCCAAAGCACCCCATTGCCCTTAATGATCTACAATAACCCGGTTGACTATAAGATCCTGGTAACCCTGGATATGTTCGGGGAATTGGCCAGGCTGTCAAATATAAAGGCGGTGAAGGAATCTACGCGCGACCTGACCAACATAACCCGCATGATTAACCGCTTCGGAGATCGTTTCCGCCTTTTCTGCGGAGTGGATACCCTTGCGATGGAAAGCCTCCTTCTGGGGGCAGACGGCTGGGTGGCCGGGCTGGTGGATGCGTATCCCCGTGAGACGGTCGTGCTTTACGAACTGGCAAAGGCCGGCAGGCTGGAAGAAGCGCGAAAGCTGAACCGCTGGTTCATGCCCTTGCTGGAGCTGGATATTCATCCGAAGCTGGTGCAATATATCAAGCTGGCCGGAGCCGTCGCAGGCATCGGCAGCGAAGCGGTACGCCCGCCGCGCCTTCCGCTCGAAGGCGAAGAAAGGGAACGTATCCTGGGAATTGTTCATCAGGCGAATGAGATCCGGCCTGTACTGCCGTCCGATGTGCCTTTAAACGGGAACCCGTTGTCCAAAGAAGCATAAGCGCACATTCATGTCAGCAAAGACTTTTTTCTGTATTGACGCGCATACCTGCGGAAACCCGGTGAGGCTGGTGACGGGAGGAGCCCCGGTACTTGAAGGAAACGATATGATGGAAAAGCGGCTACATTTTTTAAAGGAATACGATTGGATCCGCAAAGCCCTGATGTTCGAGCCCCGCGGCCATGATATGATGTCAGGCAGCATACTTTATCCGCCGCAGAACCGGGAAAATGATATGGGGATATTGTTCATTGAAACGAGCGGCTGCCTTCCTATGTGCGGGCACGGCACGATCGGTACGGTAACCATTGCCATTGAACATGGGCTTATTCAAGCTAAAGTTCCAGGCATGCTTCGCCTGGAAACACCGGCCGGGTTAGTTATTGCAACGTATAAGCAGGAGGGGAAAAAGGTGACTTCGGTAAGGATCACTAATGTGCCCTCTTATCTTGCCGCTGAAAATATAATAATAGACTGCCCCGGCCTGGGAAAATTAACGGCGGACGTGGCCTACGGAGGGAATTTTTACGCCATCATTGACCGGCAGGAAAACTTCCCGGGCATTGAGCATGTGAAGGCGGAGCAGCTTATCTCCTGGAGTCGCGAGTGCCGGCGGCGCATCAATGAAGAGCAAGAGTTCATTCATCCCGAAAACGGTAATATCCGCGGAGTAAGCCATTTGCTCTGGGGAGGGGAATCCTCTTCTGTATCGGCGCCTGTACGTAATGCCGTTTTTTACGGGGATAAAGCCATAGACCGTTCACCTTGCGGTACAGGCACTTCCGCCCGCATGGCGCAATGGTATTCCCAGGGGAAGTTAAAAAAAGGCGATTCCTTTATCCACGAGAGTTTCATTGGTTCCAGGTTTACCGGGACCATCGAGGAGGAAACGTCCGTAGGCGGAAAGGCGGCCATTATACCTTCCATTGAAGGATGGGCTATGGTCACAGGGTTCAATACTATCCTGGTAGATGAAGATGACCCCTATGCCGGCGGATTCCAGGTAATATAGATCACGCAATACAGGATGCAGGCAGTAATTATAGGAGGCGGAATAATAGGGCTTTTTTCAGCCTGGTACCTTCGCAAAGCCGGCTGGGAAGTAACGCTGGTGGACAAAGGCGATCTGCTTAACGGCTGCTCCTACGGTAATGCCGGCATGATCACACCCAGCCATTTTGTGCCGCTGGCGGCGCCGGGCGTGCTTAGCCAGGCTTTTAAATGGCTGTTCAGTACAAGCAGCCCTTTTCATATCCGTCCCCGCCTTAACCGGAATATGATCAGCTGGAGCCGTCATTTTATCCGGAATGCATCGGAAAGTCATGCCGAAAGGTCGGCGGCGCCGCTGCGAGATCTTTTGCTGATGGGCCGCTCCCTTTATGAAGAGCTGGAACCGGAATTATCATTTTCGCTTCAGAAAAAAGGGATTATCATGTACTACAGATCGGAAGAAGCAGCCAGGGAAGAGATTAAACTGGCTGTAAAAGCAAAAGAACTTGGCCTGGAAACCCAGGTGTACGACCTGTCTCAATTGAGAATGATGGAACCGGCAATGGACGTGCAAGCCCTTGGCGGGGTGCATTATAAGTGCGACGCCCACCTTCATCCTGCAGAGCTGATGAAACAGTTACTGCAGCAGCTTAAAGATGAAGTAAGGTGGATCCGCAACACCGCCGGGACCTTTGAGAAAAAGAACGGAAGCATTGCCGGCGTCCGGGCCGGCGGGCAATTAATTACCGGCGACCTGTTCATTCTCTCTGGCGGCTCCTGGTCTGCAGCGCTTGCCGCCAGCCTGGGGATTCGCATGCCCCTGGTAGCGGGCAAAGGATATTCGGTAACGCTGGAAATGCCGGGGGCTCAGCTGCGGCACCCGGCCATTCTTTGCGAAGCCAGGGTCGCCCTTACGCCAATGAACAGGAGCCTCCGTTTCGGCGGCACCATGGAAATAGGGTCAGCCGCCGGCGGGATAAATATGAAAAGAGTAAAAGGCATTACGGACGCGGTGAACACGTACTTCCCCGCCCTGCATGCGGAGGTCCCTGCCAGGGAAAATATATGGGCCGGGCTGCGGCCCGTTTCGGCGGATGGTTTACCTTATATCGGGAAAACGCGGCGTTATGGCAATTTGATCATCGCCACAGGTCATTCCATGCTGGGGCTGGGAGCGGCTCCGGCCACCGGCAGGCTCGTGGCGGAAATAGCGGAGGGAAAGGCTCCTTCCCTGGGGCTGGAAGCATTCCGGCCCGACAGGTTTGACACCTGATATTAAAATGATGAAACGAATATACCTGTTTTTATTGCTATTCTTTACCGGGGGCATATGTTCCGGTCAGTCCCCGGCGCCAGGCAGCGGAATATCGCCGGAAGATTACCGCCGGGCTGAAAGCTTTTTGGCGAATAATATCAGCCGGAAGATCTATCACCTGGAAGTGAATCCGAATTGGCTGAAAGATGTTCCCGAATTCACATACGCTACTAATACTCCCCGGGGGAAGACCTTCTACAAGGTCCATATACCCTCCGGAACAATTAAGGAAGCATTCGACCATGAGCGGCTTGCCAGGGCCTTATCGGACGCTTTGGGAAAACCAATTGAACGGAAAAATCTGCCCTTTGGCCAGATTGAGTGGGAAAATGACCGTGCTATCTCCTTTATTACCGACCGGGTAACGTACCAGGCCAACCTGAAGGACTATACAGTAAATAAGACCGGCGTCTTGCCCGCGGAAGAAGTATCGGTAAGGGAGGTAAGGTCTCCGGACGGGAAATGGGTCGCCTTCAGCAGGGATCATAATCTGTATGTCCGCAGCCAGGCACAGGAGATCGCTCTTAGCACCGACGGCAAGCCAGATTATGCGTATGCCAGCTACCTGGGCTGGAGCGATATCATGGAAGGTGAGAACGGGGAGAGGCCTGAAAATTTTACCGCGGTATGGTCCGCGGACGGCTCCAGGATACTTACCCAAATAGCAGACTTACGAAAAGGGAGGAAAATGTACCTGCTGGACTGGTCCATTGACAGCCTGTATCGCCCAAAGCTGCTTTCCTATTACCGCGGGGGACCAGGCGATACCAACATTGTCTGTTATATACCGGTCATATTCGATATCAATACCCGGAAAATGATCAAGGTTGATCTTCCTCCGCTCCCGCATTTTATCGGTAATCCGCTGCGCTGGAACAAAGACGGCTCTTTTCTTTACGGCCTTTACCGGCACCGTGGTTACCAGCGGATGGACCTGATCTGCGTGGACCCCCGGACCGGTAAGGTGGACGTCAAATTCAGCGATAGCAGCCGCACCAATGTGGAGAATACGACGGAGTTCAGGCTGCTGGAAGACAAGGGTATTGCTTTTATCACTTCCGAGCGAAGCGGCTGGAACCAGGTTTACCGGCTTGACTGGGCAAGCGGTTCCGTCACGGCCCTCACCAGGGGAGATTTTGTTGTCAAAAAGTTTGTGGCGATTGATGAAGAAAAAGAGCTGCTGTATTTTACTGCCAGCGGAAAAGAAGAGGGGCGCAACCCTTATTTCAACCACCTCTACCGCATTGGCTTTGACGGCTCAGGGCTGCAGCTGCTGACACCGGAAAATGCCCATCATGAAGTCCATCTTTCACCCGGCAACCAGTATTTCGTAGATAATTACTCCACGGCCCGGCAGCCCACGATCTCGGTGCTGCGCAGCCTCCCGGATGGCAAGATGATCAAGGAACTCGGCAAGGCAGATATTTCGGAACTCTTAGCCGCCGGCTGGGATTTTCCTGAAATTTTCAAGGTCAAGGCCCGCGACGGGCTTACCGATATTTACGGAGCGATCTGGAAACCTTCCGGTTTTAGCGAAAGCGACCGGTACCCCTTGATAGATAACAGCTATACCGGGCCCCAGGCAAATGTATTTCCGGAAAGCTTTCGCAGCGCCGTTTTCAGTGCCGCGCAGCCCCTGGCTGAATTCGGGTTCGCGGTGATGGCTGTTGACGGCCTGGGATCAGCGGGGCGGTCAAAAGCCTTTCATGACTGGTCCTATAAACGCCTGGGTTATGGCCTTACCGACCATGTAGTGGCTATCCGGCAGCTGGCGGCGAAGTATTCCTGGCTTGATACCACGCGTATAGGCATTTTTGGGCATTCAGCCGGCGGCTATGATGCCGCACATGCCCTGATGCTTTTTTCTGGATTTTATAAGGTCGCCGTGGCATCCTCAGGAGATCATGACCATCGCATGGAAAAAGCCTGGTGGCCGGAAATGTATATGGGTTGGCCGGTTGATTCCGCGTATCATCTTCAGTCCAATATTACCATGGCCGATAAAATGCAGGGAAAGCTTTTACTGGTACATGGCGGAATAGACGAAAATGTAAATCCCTCGGCAACCTTTAAGCTTGCCGAAGCCCTCATCAGGGCCGGAAAGAATTTTGACATGCTTATAATTCCTGGCAGCGGGCACGGATATACCGGCCATTACGGCGAATACTTTACGCGTAAAAGGTGGAATTACTTTATTGAACACCTTCTCGGGAAGCAAGCCCTGCCGTGAGCATCAGAAGCAATTGTGGAAAAATCAAGAAATAAATGAACGACTTATGAGTTTCTACTACTTCCGGCTAACAGCCTTTATTTTGCTCTCATGGGCTTTTTATCCTGCGCTGCAGGCGCAAACGCTTTCGGCGGGGCACTATTTGCAGACAAGCGAAATGCATCACCTCATGCAGCAGTACGAGGCTGACTACAGGAGCCTGAGCCGTTTTTATTTCATCAAGCATTCTCCGGAGCGGCGGGAGCGCCTGAGGCAGCTTGCAGGAGATTACCTGGAAAAATTGGAAAAAGAGCAGTTCGGACGTTTTAGCATTAACGGAAAAGTAGATTTCGTCCTGTTCCGGCGGGACCTGGAAGAACAATTGCACATACTCGGGCTGGAGGAGGAAAAATTCCGCGAAACAAAGCAATGGTTTGGATTTGCAGCCGCGGTTTATGACCTGGAAAAGCAGCGTCGGAGAGGAGCTTCCCTGGAGGGTCAGGAAACGGGAGCCTTGCTTTCCGGCCTGGCGAAAGATGTCAGGGCGGCAAGCGCTTCTCTCGGCAAAGCAGATGCTATTGACAGCCGGGTAGCTGCTTTTGCCACGGAAACCATTGAAGGATTGCGGGAAGCCCTCAAAAGCGTGTATGATTTTTATAACGGGTATGATCCTGCTTTCACCTGGTGGGCGCCTGCGCCTTACAAGGAACTGGATACGCTCCTGGCCGGATACGACAAGCTGTTCAAAAGTAAAAGCAAAGTGATCAGCTCTCAAAAGGAGGATGGCAGCGGAATCCGCGGAAATCCCATTGGCCGGGAAGAGATTATCCGGCAACTCGAATATGAAATGATCCCCTATTCTCCGGAAGAGCTGGTTGAAATTGCGAACAAGGAATTTGCCTGGTGCGACCGTGAAATGCTGAAAGCCTCGGCGGAGATGGGCTTTGGGCAGGATTGGAAAAAAGCCCTTGAAAAGGTGAAGAACACCTACGTGGCCCCCGGCAGGCAGCCGGAGCTGATCTTGCAGCTTTACAACGCATCCGTCTCGTTCCTCAAAGAAAAGGACCTGGTCAGCATTCCCCCATTGCCGAAGAATCATGGAGGATGATCATGATGAGCCCTGAACGGCAATTGGTCAATCCTTTTTTTACAGGCGGGGAAGTCATCAGCATTTCCTACCCGGCAAATACCATGGAGCAGTCCGCCAAGCTCATGAGTATGCGCGGAAATAACCCACATTTTTCAAGAGCCACGGTTCATCACGAGCTGATCGCCGGTCATCATCTGCAGCAATTTATGAACCGGCGGTACAAGGTGTACCGTGATTTTGATACCCCGTTCTGGACGGAAGGCTGGTCATTATACTGGGAAATGCTCCTGTGGGACCAGGGTTTCCCGGAGTCGCCCGAAGACCGCATTGGTATGCTCTTCTGGAGGATGCACCGCTGTGCCCGTATCATTTTCTCCCTTAATTATCATCTGGGCAAATGGAGCCCCCAGCAATGCATCGATTTCCTGGTGGAGCGTGTCGGACATGAATATGCGAATGCCGAAGGGGAAGTAAGGCGTTCGTTCACCGGCGGCTACAGCCCTTTGTACCAGCTCGCCTATATGATCGGAGGCCTGCAATTTTATTCGTTAAAAGAAGAACTGGTGGAGAGCGGAAAGATGACCTTCCGGGAGTATCATGACGCGGTGCTGCAGGAAAATAACATCCCGGTTGAAATGCTAAGGTTTATTTTAACCGATCAGGCACCCGCCCGCGATTTCAAAACCAACTGGAGATTTTATAATAAATAACAGCAGGTCAGGCAAGCCTTCGCTGTTTCTTTCCAATCTTACCTTCTGCCTGAAAGCCGGATATCCTCCGGCGTGGAATTCTTTTGATCTTTAGGTATAATAAAATTATCTTCAAAATATTATTATATCTTATTATTCGGCCGATGATTTTAATTTATGATAATATAAAGTCATTAATAGCAAAAATACAAATAGATATTCCTGCCTTTCGCGCGTACCTTTAGGTAAAGAATACTGGAACCTAAAGCTAATGAGTTATGAAAACAATTTGTTTGATCACTTGCGGTATGATAGTTACTGCGGTCCTTTACGGGCAGGAATCCCCGCTGACGGGAAAGGTTACGGATGAGGAAGGCAATCCTCTCCCGGGAGTTTCCGTTCTGATAAAAGAAAGCGGCGGCGGCACTCAAACAAATACCGAAGGCATTTATACACTTAGCACTCCGGAAAATGCGGTGATCGTGTTTCAACTCCTGGGGTATGTTAGCCGCGAAGTCCCGCGCGGCGCAAGGAGTACGATCAACCTGAGTCTGGAAACGGATCAGCAGCAGCTGGAAGAAGTAGTCGTGATCGGTTACGGAACGCAGCGCGCGGGAGACGTCACCAGCGCTGTTGCCAGCGTAAAGGCAGAGGACTTTGTAAAGGGTGCGGTAAGGGATGCCGCCCAGCTTATCCAGGGAAAAGTTGCCGGCTTATCCGTGGCCACCACCTCCGGCGACCCAACCGCCGGCACACAAATCCGGATGCGGGGAATGACCACTTTAGCCTCTTCAACCGCACCCCTTGTATTGATTGACGGCATCCCGGGAGACCTTAGCACAGTGGCTCCTGAGGATATTGCTGCGGTTGATGTATTGAAAGATGGTTCGGCGGCCGCTATTTACGGAACCCGGGGAACCAACGGCGTGATCCTGATCACTACCCGGCGGGCAGGCGGGGACAGGCCGGCGACGATCAGCTACAACGGATACCTGAGCGTCCAGCGAATTGCGAACCGGCCGGAATTCCTGACAGCGGAGGATTATCGCAGGCTGATAGGAGAAGGATATGATTTTACGGATTACGGAGCTTCTACCGATTGGTTTGATGAAATCAGCCGGACCCCTGTAAGCCACACCCACCATCTCAGCTTCTCAGGGGGAGGGAGCCAGACAAATTATACTGCCTCCATAAATTATCGTTCATGGCAAGGGTTATTCATCAATTCTGACGATCAGCGGATCACGGGCAGGGCAGACCTGAATCATTCCATGTTTGAGGGCAAGCTAAAGTTCAACCTGAATGCCATTGTGGGGACGCAGGAATACTGGACCGGCGGCGACGGTTCCAGCTTCAACGACTATGTGTACCGCCAGTCGGTAATACGTAATCCTACCGATAGCATCCGGAACTGGCGGGGCGACTGGATGGAACGCAGTATTTACTTTTATGATAACCCGGTAGCCTTTTTGAATGAATCGACAGGCCTTAACAGCAGCAGGGAATACCGGCTGAACGGCAGCGTCATGCTTAACCCGGTCGAAGGCCTGGACATGAAGCTGCTGGTATCCGGGAATAAGTGGACGGAAGTGAGAGGCTATTCTGAAACAAAGCAGCACGTTTCCACGGTAAAGAACGGGCGGAACGGCTATGCTTCACGGGGTACTTCCTCCCGCGTAGATAACTTGCTGGAATTTACGAGCAGCTATTCCAGGGATCTGGGCAAACACCGCCTTTCCCTCCTGGGAGGATATAGTTATCAGGACGAAAAATCAGAAGGCTTCTGGATGCAGAACTGGGATTTCCCTACCGACGAATATTCCTACAACCGCATGCAAAGCGGAAATGCCCTTGGAAGGGGAGAAGCGCCGATGAACAGTTCGGCCAGCATGAGCAAGCTCATAGGTTTTTTCGGCCGGCTCAACTATAACTGGCAGGATAAATACCTGTTCATGGCAAGTGTCAGGCATGAAGGCTCTTCCAAGTTCGGCGTCAATTACCGCTGGGGTACTTTCCCCGCGGTTTCCCTGGGGTGGCGGATCAGCAATGAGCCCTTCATGAGCAATTGGAGCGTGGTGGACGATCTGAAATTCCGGGCGGGATTCGGCGTGACGGGAACCGCGCCGGATGCGGATTACGAATCGCTTGTGAGCCTTAATTACGGCGACAGGTTTTTTGATAACGGCACCTGGATCCAGTCGCTGGCGCCCAACCGCAACCCTAACCCGAACCTTCGCTGGGAAAGAAAGGAAGAATACAACCTGGGCCTTGATTTCGCATTCTTCGGCCGCCGCCTGAGCGGATCTTTGGACCTTTACCGGCGTGCCACTAAAGACATGCTTTATAACTACCAGGTTCCCGTACCCCCCTATCTCTTCAGCAGCATCTTCGCAAACGTCGGGGAAATGAAAAATGAGGGGATTGAAGTGCTTCTGAACGTGGAGGCCATACGGAAGCCCTCCTTTTACTGGAGTACCGGGGTCACGTATTCTACTAATTCGAACAAGCTCGTATCCTTATCGAATGAGCAATTTCAGACTACCAATGATTTCTTTGACGCCGGCCATACCGGTGAACCTATTCAGCAAAGTACCCACAGGGTATGGATTGGCGAGGAGATCGGTAGTTTTTACGGGTATAAATCCGTTGATATCGACGAAGAAGGGCACTGGATCATCGAAGGAGCTGACGGTGCCCCCAAACCTATTTCCGAAGCCGTTCAGGAAGATAAAAAGATCCTGGGCAACGGCGTTCCGAAACATATTCTGGGATGGCATCATGACCTCCGCTATAAAAATCTGGACCTGACAGTTGGAATGAGGGGCGCGTTCGGCTTTCAGATACTCAATTTTCAGCGAATGTATTATGAAAATCCGAAGATTACCCAGTATAATATGCTGAAATCGGCCTTTGATCCTGTTTACGGAAAAACCGTGCTAAATAATGACCTCGCCTATGTAAGTTATTATATTGAAGACGGCGACTATTGGAAAATTGACAATATCACCCTGGGATATACGCTCCCCGCAGGCAGCATTAAGGGAGTGCGGAACCTGCGCCTCTATCTCTCTGCCCTGAACCTGGTTACCCTAACCGGGTACAAGGGAATTGACCCGGAAGTGAATTTCAACGGGACCGCTCCGGGGAGCGATCATCGCGATAAGTACCCCACTACCACTACGTTTACCCTGGGCCTGAATTTTACATTGTAAGATCCTAAAGCAATACGTCATGAAATATTTAACGATAACACCCGGAATAGCAGGTATCCTGTCGATTCTGCTCTTAATAAACCTGAATAGCTGTACTGATCTGGAAGTGGAAGTATTCGATGAAGTCATTGAAAGCGAGTTTACCCCTACCGAAGATGACCTGATCTCTTTAATTGCCCCGGTTTATACCCCGCTGAGGATGTTTGCCGGCTGGCAAGGTTATTTTGACCTTCAGGAAGAAAGCGCCGACCATATCATTACCCCTGTGAGGCCTAACGGCTGGTATGACGGAGGTATTTACCAGCGAATGCACTGGCATAAGTGGACTATCCAGGAGTGGCCGCCAACGAATCTCTGGAATAGCTGTTACAGCGGGATCAATGCGGCCAACAGGGTGCTTATGCAGCTGGAAACAGGAACTATTCCCGTCGCCTCCGGGAAGGAAGCCATCATTGCAGAGCTGAAGACGACGCGCGCCTTTTACTATTGGCTCCTATGTGACAGTCACGGCAATGTACCCATTGTTACCGATTTTGCTGCGACGGAACCGCCTACGCAAAATACCAGGAAGGAAGTGTATGACTTTGTTATCAAGGAGCTGACGGAAAATATTCCCCAGCTTCCGGAAGAGGCCGGCTTATCCATGTACGGGCGATTTAATAAGTGGGCCGGCAAAGCCCTGCTGGCCAAAGTTTATCTGAACGCTGAAGTTTATACCGGCACGGCGGAATGGGATAAATGCATAGAAGCCTGCAATGATGTTATCGCCGCCGCAGAACAGGGCGCTTATGCCCTTGAGGCCAGGTACAGCGATATTTTTAAAACTGATAATGAAGGTTCTTCCGAGCTGATCTTTGCCATTCCTTACGACGATATTTTTGCCACCCAAAACATTATCCACATGAAAACACTTGATCCCATTATGCAAAGAGTCTATCCGATGCAGGTACAGCCCTGGGGCGGAAACTGCGCCGTTCCCCAGTTTATTGATACCTATGACCCTGATGATACCCGCTTAAAAGATACCTGGATCATGGGCCCTCAGTATGATGCCGTCACAGGCGAGGAGCTGATCAATTATGTAAAAACAGTGAACAGCATCGAATCCAGCGAAAGTAATCAGGGATACCGGATCGGTAAATACGAAATCCGGCCCGATACCAGGGGAGGGCTGAGCAATGACTTTCCTGTTTTCCGCTATGCGGACATTCTCATGATGAAAGCTGAATGCCTGTTAAGAACCGGTCACGCAGAAGAAGCGGCCCTATTAGTCACCCGGGTAAGGGAAAGAGCCTTTAATGGTACTGTTCCGGAGAAAGCCCTTGTTACCGGGGCAATGCTTGAACAGGGCAGTACCTATCAATACGGTTATTGGGAAAACGGAAGTGTCACCGAACCCGAGGGAGGAGAAGACATACAGTACGGAAGATTCCTCGATGAGCTGGGCTGGGAATTCGCCGCTGAAGGTCGCCGCCGGCGGGACCTGATCCGTTTCGGAGTATTCGCTACCAAGACCTGGTTTCAGCATCGTCCCTCCTCAGCGGACAAAACGATATTTCCCATTCCTGAAGCAGAACTCAATAAAAACCCCAACCTGGTCCAAAATCCAGGGTATTGACGGTAATTCAGGAAAAAAGAGGAAGCAAAAGCCGGGGCCATGCGACCCCGGCTTTGCCAAACATACACCTCAGACTGCAATAGCTGATTCCGCCCGCACCTTTCTAACGAAGTCTTCTTCTACGCCTGCGAGGTCGGCGATTTCCTGATCGCCGAAGCCGCTTTTTTTAACCAGGGCTTGCACAAAGGCAAGGTCCTTGAGTTCTTTCATTCTTTGTTCACCTTTAGCTATCCCTTCCTTTAGCCCTTCCTTTAGTCCTTCCTTTAGTCCTTCCTTTAGTCCTTCCTGCCGCCCTTCTATTCGTCCTTCCGCCAGGCCTTCTTTCCTGGCTTCGCGTTTCCACACCTTTCGAATGTTTCTCTGGTCGCGTTCATAGTCGATTAACATTGTTCTATCCTCCTTTTTTATTTTTTTTATTTCTGTGATTTGTAATAGATTCCGGAACCATGGTTCATCCAACAAGGGAGATGCGTTCTTTACAGGACCCGGGTTTTTTATGACATACAGCCAGTTATCCAGATTGGTCTGCAGGTCAGCAATTCCTTTTTTGAACTTAGGGAGTTCAACGAGCATTAGTTCAACCATAACCGGATAGGGGTCGCAGGTTTTGATATGGCGGAATCCATAAGAATTAACATACTCGTTCTGTATTCCAGAAGGCACATCGATGCCCTCCCAGGGATTAAAATCCACAATGGCGATTCCATTGATTTCCGGGAGAGGATAATTATCGCCATTTTTTCCGGCCGGGACCTGCTCGCTCCCTAAACGGAACAAATAATGCATGAGACGGGCTAAAAAATTGTCCTGGCGCTCGCGCTGCATTTCTATCAGGAATTGTTCACCTTTATCACCCTTACATTGCAGATCGAAAAGCACTTTCCTCGTTTCCTTTAATTCTCCCTGCCGCTCTGTAGGACCGAGTTGGAGATCACTAATGATTTTCCGGCCCTCGAAAAGGCTGTTTAGAAAATGGAGCAACAGGTGTTTATTTGCTTCCCTGCCAAAAATATGCTTAAAGGCAAAGTCGGATCGGAGATCCAGGTAAGAAGGCTGATAGTCGGCAGGCGGCTCCATTACCTGTAGATCGTTCAAGGCAGATTGCTCTTCAAGGCAAGGATAATACTTGTTTTCTCCCGGCGCCCGCAGGTCCGGTCCCTGCATGCTGGCTTGCCGGAGGCTTTTTCTTTCTTCCCGGGGGCAGGGGATAATCCCGACGGTTAAACGACAAAACAACCCGGTGTTCTTCAATGGATACATGTTCTTACAGGTTTTGTTTAAGCGTTAATCGCCGGAAAATGTAGATCAGCGATAGTAACGCCGGTTAAATGATTGTAAGGGTAAAGGTAGGGAGCAAATTCGTCAAGGCCAAGAAAATTCGTAGAGCTTTTAGGAATACTCTGATAAGCCAATTGCAGGAAAGGAAAGCAGGCCCAATCCCCGGGTACAGGCTATCCCGGTAAAGGCCAATCCCGGTACAAGTCAGCCCTGGTGCGGGTCGCTGGCGCTATGTCCGTTTCCTGAAGCCATCTCAGATGGTTGGTGGTTCACGCGTGAGAGGCCGTAACACAGCCGGCGCCGTCTTCAATGCTTACAAAATAAGCGGCAAGCCGCATGCCGGTTGCCTCGTGATAGATGCCGGCTATTTCTGCTGCAAGGGATTCCGCAGCCTCTGCCCGGACCAGGTTAATGGTACAGCCGCCGAAGCCTCCTCCCATCATACGGGCTCCGAATACGTCAGGCCGGGTTTCTACCATTTCTACCAGGAGATCCAGCTCAAAGCAGCTGACTTCATATTGGTTCTTCAATCCGTAATGTGTTTCAAACATACATTGCCCGAATTGCCGGAAATTATTTTCTTCCAGATGTTCACAGGCTTCTTGCAGGCGGTTCATTTCGCCAACGACGTAGCTGCATCGCTGGTAAACGGTTTCGTCATGCGGTTTTACATATTGACGCAGCATGGTTTCGCTGACATCTCTCAGGCTGCTTACACCAGGGTGATGTTCTTTTACAAGGCCGACGCCTGCTTCGCATTCTTCCCGGCGTCTGTTGTATGCGGAAGAGGCTAATGAATGTTTTACCTGGGTATCAAAAAGTACAATACGGAGATCGCTGGCAGCAAAGGGAACATAATCGTGTTCCCGGCTGGCGCAATCCAGTTTAATCAGGTGCCCCTTTTTTCCAAAAATGCTTGCATATTGGTCCATCAGGCCGCATTTAACCCCAACGAATTCGTTTTCCGCCGCCTGCGCCTTTAAAGCCAGGTCAAGGCGGCTGTAAGGAAGATCGAAAAGACTGCTTAGAGCGGTGGCGGTAGCGCATTCCAGGGCGGCGGAGGACGACAGCCCGGCTCCCAGGGGATATCGCCGCCGAATGCAATATTGAATCCGCCCAGGGAATGCCCGTCTTTCAGGAACTGTTCCACTACCCCCAGAATATAGTCCGGCCAAAGCTTCCCGGAGCGCCGCAGTTCTCCAGCCCTGGTTTCAAAATGTTCGCTATAGTCATCTGAAAAAAGGTGGATGCTGTCGTCTTCCCGACGCTCTATGGCAAGGTAGATCGCTTTGTCAATTGCCGCAGGCAGCACCCAGCCCTGGTTATAATCTGTGTGTTCCCCGATCAGGTTGATCCTTCCGGGAGCCCGGAAAATGAGGGGGCTGGCGCCAAATAGCTCTCTAAAAGTTCTTTTGATTTTTTGGGTTTGTTCCATTCCTTTCCGTAATCGATTGCACAAAGAAACAAATTTTTTTCATCATGCTCAGACATTTATTCTCTGCGAAGATTCGCGGATGAGCAGCACCGGATCCAGGACAATCTTTTCCGCGTTCGTCTGCCCGTTCTCTTTTTTCTTCCGGAGGTCCAGGAAAAGCAAGGCGGCTTCTTCTCCCATTTTAATGGTTTGCTGATCAATAGTAGACAAGGACGGAGTTATGTAGGAACTGAAGGCTTCATTGGCAAAGCCGATCAGGCCAATCTCGCGGGGAATGTGCAGCCCGATTCTTTTTATCGACTGCATGGCGCCAAGGGCGGTAAAGTCCTCAACGGCGACAATGGCATCCGGAGGCACGGCGCTGCTCAGCAGCTTGTCCGTACAATCACGGCCGGAATCCACGGACACCTTCCCGTAAGCGATTAGATCATCCTCCACAGGAAGCCCCCGAACCCGCAATGCATCGGCATATCCTCGTAAGCGGTCATTGAATATCTTTATATGCTGCTGCCCGGAGATATGTGCAATCCGTGTATAACCCTGTTCAATCAGATGCATGGTAGCCATATACGCACCTTTGTAATCATCGATCACTACAGAAGGCACCTGCAGGGAATCGTCCACCCGGTCAAATAATACCAGGGGAATATTTCGTTCCTTGACTTCCAGGTAGTGCTGGTACCGGGTCGTTTCCTTGGCCACCGAGGCGATAATGCCGTCTACTTTCGACTGGAGGAGCGCTTCGATCCCTTCCGCCTCGCAGGAGGGGTCTTCATTGGACTGGAACAGTAGTACTCTGTAGCCCTTGCTGCGAGCCACCCGCTCTATGCCGTGTACGACGGAGCCGAAAAAACTGATCTCTGCACTGGGAATGATCACCCCTATGGTGTGCGTACGCCCGGAACGCAGGGAAGAAGCTAGTTTGTTTTGCCGGTAATTCAGGCGTGCGGCAGTTTCCCGCACCATTTCCTTAGTGGCTGCGCTAATGGAAGGATGGTTATTCAAAGCCCTGGAGACTGTGGCGGCAGTGGTATTAAGCTCCCTGGCTATATCGTGTATGGTAGTTTTTCTCTCCAAATTTTACGTTATCGGTTGCGTAAATATATAGGACATTTTTTGCTTATTCAATTTTTTTGCGTAACTATGTTTTACGTAATCGATTGTTTAAAACTTAACTTAACCAACTTGTCATCCGACGATAGGCACCTGGTAAAATCACTTCGCGAAGAAGGGGATATGCAAAGCTGCATGAGTGCGTTTGAGCAGCTTTACAATAAATACCATGGAGTCTTGTTCCGTACTTCCCTTAAATTCATTAAATCGGAAGAGCTTGCCGGCGAAATTGTCCAGGAAGTATTTGTTAAGCTGTGGGAAAACAGGCAAAACCTCAATGAAGACCTTTCTTTTGCCGCTTACCTTTATACAATGGCCCGTAACCACATCTTCAATATGCTCAAGCGAAGCGCACGTGAAAGCAGGATCAGGGAGCAAATAAGAATGCATGCTGCAACGGCCAGTAATTCCACGGAAGACAACCTTCTTTTTTCGGAATACCATGCCGTCATGAATACGGCGATAGCACAGCTTCCGCCTCAGCGGAAACGCATTTTTATTATGTGCAGGCAGGAGGGCAGAAGTTATGAAGAAGTTGCCGGTACGTTCGGGATATCCAAAAGTACCGTCCGGGACCATATGGTCAAGGCACTAAAGTCGGTCCGGGAGCATCTGTACCTGAAAACAGGTATTTCAATGGTCTTTGGCTGGCTGATCGCGATTTTCCACTAAAACCAATATATTATGAAGACAAAGATCCGACAGTTCATGACAAGCATGGGCCCGCTGCTGTTTTGCCTGTTTACCGGTACGGTCGCTTTTTCCCAGGAGGCGACAACTATTACGGGTAAGGTCACTTCCATTTTCTAATTCCATGTATTTTTGCATTTCGCGACCCCAGTCATGCATTTGTAAGGCATGAATATCCGTTTTCTGGTTGGTTGTGTGGTTATGGATGCGCTATACTATTCGGTTCACGGCATCATATTGGCTAAGGTGCCCTACTAAAGAAGACTTTAGGAAGAATATAAGCTCTAGTGCAAATAGTAAAAAGAAATTTTAAGGAGGTTTACAACTGTTAGTCGTGGCGTGATGCAGAATTGTCTTGCCGTTTAAAAACATATTCGGACGGTAGCATCCCGAACTGTTTTTGGAAATTTCGGGCGAAATGGGTTTGGGAACTGTAACCCATCCAGTTAGCGATCTCGTATATTTTATAACTCCCCTCCGCCAGCAACTCGGCTGCTTTTTTCAGCCGCGAGATATTGATCAAGTCGGCCGGAGTGAGGTCGGAAATGGACTTGATCTTGCGGTACAGGGTAGGTCGGCTCATGTTCATCATATTAGCCAGATGGCCCACATTGAGATTGATGTTGAAGAGGTTTTCCAGAATAATTTCTTGGAGCTTTTCCAGGAAAATTTCATCTGATTTGGAATGCGCCATAGTTTTGATATGCACGAGTGGGGAACCGGCAAAGTATTCCCGGATCTTATTACGGTTGGCGAGCAGGTTGGCAATCTGTGCCTTCAGGTATTCGGGGGAAAAGGGTTTTTCAATATAGGCATCGGCACCGAGTTCAAGGCCTTTGATCTTGGATTGCAGGGTGCTTTTCGCAGTTAAGAGAATGACCGGAACATGGCAATGTTCAAAATTAGATTTAATAGTTTTGCATAATTCGTAACCATCCATAACCGGCATTACGATATCGCTCACGATCAGTTGCACCGGCTCTTCCTTTAAAATATCCAGGGCATCTCGCCCGTTTACTGCTTTGAGTACGATATATTGCTCGTCCAGACCATCTGATATTGAATCGAATATCTCCCACTGGTCATCTACAAGTAAAATAACTGGCTTCCCGATATTTGTATTATGTCCACTCATTTTAAATAGTCATGTATATCACCTATTGTAGCAGGCGTAGCACCAGGCCCGGCACCGCTTACTCGGGTATTTACTATTAACATAGAATTCCAAGAAGGCAGCGCGGTAAAAGCATTCTTTCTATTGCCTTTCTGGAAAATTCGCGCCTTATTAAGCTTCTGCATTTTGTAGACATAACCCGTCATCAAAAAGAATGTATAGCTCAGAATATCAAAATCAATACCGCACGAAGACTGGTTTCGTTTCCGGATAAGGGCATCGAAGGTAGTGGAGCTTCTCAGCGGGTAATCGAAAAAACCAGTTTTCGACTCCTGATTGTTCGTCTGAAAATAAGTGATATAAGCTGCATAAGCATTTCGTACAAACTCATCCGGGTTAAAACGAACCACCCCTTTCACCCTTTCGAAAATTGTTGCTCCCATTCCGGGTTTAGAATAGTGCATATTGTAAAATTGCCGCTTTAGCGTGAGTTCGAACTAAAGCGGTTATAAGCTTCAATGCCCTTCGGCAGGTAATAAATGACCTAGTTACATTGCTTAGGGCAACAGTTTTCGTCACTTCTATTAACTCCCCCCATTGATGCGAATGAATTGAAAAGTGTCTAAGCTGACAATAAGAGCCTTTTCACATCGATTCAGATTGACTTTAAACTTCCTGTCCGGTCTTAGGCGGCGCAGGTGTTGAATGTTAACCGCTATTCGCTTATGGAAGGGGCTGATTTTAAGATACCGCGAAAGGCAATTACCTTAAGGAGTCAACCACCCAGTTCTAGTATAAAGGTAACTCTTTGTACGGTAATGTTGCAAAAAACGCTAAAAAAGAAACATTTACTTGAGACAAATTGAGGAAATTTTGAAACGAAAGTGTTGCCCATCTAAAAAAATAATTGTTTCATTTGTTCGGAGAACCAAATAGTGTTTCAAATCTAACCCTTCTTATTATGAATATGCTAAGTAAACTGTTAAAAAGACCTATCTCCATTATTTTTCTTGTAATATTATTCGGTAGCTGGGCGGACAAAACGGATATAAGTGCAGTTATTAAAGATGATTTTACCGAAAAAAGTTTCGAGTCAAAATTAGTTACAGAGGTAAATACAAAACTCAAAATCATTTGGCGCCCCAACTGGGAGAAAATCTATTTTGTTAATGAAGGCAATCCAATAACCAAGGCTCTTGTTCCATTATCTCCTGTACTAACCAACGCTCAGAATAGTTGCCTGGAATCAGATTTTGAGATGCCGTTAACTAAAAGATACTTATTTGTAGAAAAGGAAACTTCTGGAATTAAATATTCTTTAAAAACTTATGTCTTAAAAAGTTCCAAGAAGGCCGATTCTGGAACTCTTTCAGCTGATGACTTTTTGGATAATAACTTTACTGGAATGATTTTGGTTAAAAATCTAGATAACGATAACGCCACTTTACGTAATTACAACAATGGAAAACTTATAGAAAAGAGCAATACTGCCTGGGAATGTGTTTTTTGGACTGTTTGTACTTATGTACGTGGTGGCGGTGGCCCCCTATCTTGTGCCCAATATGTAACAACCACAAGTGCACGTTCTCCATATCCATATGCATATCCTTGCGGCCATCCAAGCTATAACAGCCAATGTCAATACATTCTTGTGAGTTCTTATGTTGAACGGTATTGCGAATAATGGTAATATAAGAAAACGATTATTAATAGGTTGTCAGAGAATCGGGTGGAGAAAAGACAAGTATTGTTTACGAACCCTTAGAAGGCATGGGTTTCCAAACATCATGAAGAATTGTGAAGGAACGATAGAAGACGCATAATATTGAAGTGTGATTACCGCACTTCCCGGACTCAAGCTGTGAGGCAGCAAGGACATTCTATCTGCCTGAGCGAAGTGGGAAGCTTGTCTTAAAGTGGCCAAATTCGATCCAGTCTTCCACTGAGAAACGGGCAAGGTGCGAGAGTCAGCTATCAAGGACACTCACACCTGCAACAGGAGAATCCCAATAATCTGACGGAAGAACAGTTCTGGAAAACGGAAGAGGATGCCCGCAAAGCTGTTAATTCGATCTACAATATGTTTTATAAGACCGGCCTCTGGTCACGGTGGATCTATTTCCGGCTGGACCTCACTTCTGATGAGGGCTTCAGCAACAGCCCCTGGATTGAACTCGGAGACTGGACCCGTTTTCAATATGTAAACTATAATTTCTGGGAAGGGAATGTAAATACCTGGAGTGATACGTACAAAGCCGTTTATCGCTGCAACCAGGTACTGGCTAATGTTCCGGGAATAGAATTTACCGACCAGGCAGCCAAAGACAGGATCCTGGCCCAGGCAAAATTCCTTCGTGGCCTGCATTATTACTATGCCGCCATCCTGTGGGAAAACGTACCCCTGGTACTGGAGCCTTCCAAACCGAACGACCAGCCGCAGCAAAACACGCTGGAAGAAGTCTGGGCCCAGGTGGAAAAGGACCTGACCGAGGCTGCCCAGGTGCTTCCGGGGGAATGGGATGCCGCCAATGTGGGCCGGCCCACGAAAGGCGCCGCTATGGCCATGCTGGGCAAATTATATATGCAAAAACATGAATGGCAGAAGGCCCTGGATGCTTTTGATTACCATATTAACGGGGAAGGAGCCGGCCTTTACGGCCTGGTGGACAATTATGAGGATAATTTCCGCGCGGAAAACGAAAATAATGAAGAATCGGTTTTCGAAGTGCAATTTTCAGACGCAAACATAGGCGGCGGAGAAGGCGACGGCCCTAACCAGAACATGGGCACGCACCGTCCGCAATTTTTCGCTCCGCGGGACATCGGATGGTCGGACGGGCAGGCCCGGTTCTGGCTCGTAGAGGCATTTAAAGAAGAGAAAACGACAGGCGGGGAAATTGACCCGCGTCTACAGCATACCTTATTCTACCCGGCACTAAAAGAAGACTTCGGGATGCTGGTCTACGGAAGAGAATGGCAATGGAGAGAGAACGAAGCCTGGTTCAGTAAATACGCCCGGGACCATATGCGCACTGGCGAAGATTATTTTTCCCCCGTAAATTTCAGGATGATCCGCTTCGCAGATGTGTTGCTGATGTATGCAGAGGCGCTCAATGAACTGGGAAGAACTTCCGAAGCGTATGAATATGTGGACATGGTGCGGGCCCGCGTTGGTATGGCCCCCTGGCTGCAGCTTACCCGGCCATCGGGAATAACCCCGACCTGTTCCTGGAAAGGCTGAAAAGGGAAAGGGTGCTGGAACTGTGCGGAGAAAGCGTCAGATGGGCCGACCTGAAACGCTGGGGCGATTTGGATACCCAGGAAGGTGTTGATGCCGTTGCCGCGCGTGACCCGGATTTTAATAACTTTGACGTGGGCGTGCATATCCGCCTGCCGATCCCGCAAAGCGACGTGGATAATAACCCTAACCTGGAACAAAACGACGGTTATTGATAATTATATAAAGCAAACAAAAGAAACGAATGAAACAACTCAGATTAAGCCTATGCCTGCTCGCAATATGCATGGCATTTCAGCAATGCACGAATTCACCGGACAGGAAAGAAAATGAAACTGCCGGCCATAAAACAGGCCCGGGCCAGGTTGCTGAAATTTGGAGCAAAGAAAAAGCCAACCAGTGGTATGAAAAGCAGGGCTGGCTGGTAGGAAGCAATTTTACCCCCAGCACGGCTATCAACCAGCTGGAGATGTGGCAGGCCGAAACTTTTGATACGGCCACGATCAACCGCGAGCTGGGCTGGGCGGCATCCATTGGGATGAATACGGCCAGGGTGTACCTGCATGACCTGCTGTGGGAACAGGATTCCACCGGTTTTCTCCAAAGAATGGATACGTTCCTTGCAATAGCCGACAGTCATGGGATCCTCCCGCTTTTTGTTTTCTTTGACTCGGTTTGGGACCCCTTTCCGGAGCCGGGCAAACAACGGGAGCCGAAACCTCACGTGCATAATTCAGGATGGGTGCAAAGCCCGGGGGCAAATGCGCTCAAAGATTCCACTCAATACCCCCGGTTGGAACGCTATGTAAAAGGTGTCACCAGCCATTTCGCTAATGATGACCGCGTTTTGGGCTGGGATGTCTGGAATGAGCCCGACAATACCAATGACCGGGCTTACGGAAAGGTGGAACTTGAAGAAAAGGAGAAGTACGTGCTTCCCTTGCTGGAAAAGTCCTTTGAATGGGTCCGCTCAGCTAATCCGTCCCAGCCTGTTACTTCAGGTGTATGGCTGGATGACTGGTCTTCTCATGAAAAAATGACCCCGCTGCAGCAGCTGCAGATCGAACAATCAGATATTATTTCCTTTCACAACTACGACGGCCCCGAAGAATTCGAAAAACGGGTAAAATGGCTGCAGCGGTACGAACGGCCGCTACTATGTACGGAATACATGGCCAGGCCCAATGGCAGTACATTCGAGGACATCCTGCCCCTTGGCAAAAAGTATAACATCGCTATGTACAACTGGGGGCTGGTAGACGGGAAAAGCCAGACAATATACCCCTGGGACAGCTGGGACAAGCAGTACACAGGAGAACCGGAAGTTTGGTTCCACGATATAATCAGGAAAGACGGTACGCCTTACCGGCAGGAAGAAGTTGACCTGATCCGCGAACTTACCGCGGCCGCGGAACAGGGAAAATGATAAAGTTTTATCACAAACGTTCTCAGCAAGTATCGCTGGTTTTCAGCCGCGTCGCCCGGCGCCTGGTTGTACCGGGCTGCGCGCTGCTGTTTGTTATCTTTAATAGCGCCGCTTCCGCGCAGGCGATTGCGGGCAAAGGCCGGCCAAATATCATTTTTATACTTATCGATGATATGGGCTATGCGGACCTGAGCGCCTTTGGGAACGGGCCGGTGAACACGCCTAATATTGACCGTCTGGCCGAAGAAGGGATCCGTTTCACCAACTTTTATGTGGCGTCTCCCATTTGTTCGCCATCCAGGGTGGCGCTGATGACAGGGCAATATCCCGTGCGGCATGGCTTTCATTCTTATCTTGACAGCCGGGAAAAAAACGCCCGGCGGAAAATGCCTGATTACCTGGATCCGGATGTGACAACGCTGGCGCGAACGATGAAGGAAGCCGGTTATGCCACCGCTCACTTCGGCAAATGGCATATGGGCGGCGGCAGGGATGTGGGAGATGCGCCGCTGCCATCGGAATACGGTTTCGATGAATCGCTGGTATCCTTCGAAGGGCTTGGAGACCGTCTTTTGATCAAAGGAGATAAGCTGTCGGAAGCCAGCGCCAAACTCGGCCGCGGCAAGATCACCTGGGTAGAAAAGCATGAAATGACGCCCATTTACGTGGACCGTACGATTGATTTTATAAAAAGGCACCCGGGAGAACCGTTTTATATCGATCTCTGGACAAACGACGTACACGATCCGCATCAGCCTAAGCCCGGACACCGCGAAAAGTTCAACCGGTTCGCGAATAATCACTACGCCCGTGATTTCTACGCGGTGCTGTACCAGCTGGACCGGGAGATCGGGCGCCTGCTCGATTCCCTGGACGCGATGGGGCTGAGGGAGAACACGCTCGTGGTCCTCACGAGTGACAACGGCCCTACCGACTGGCACTTTTATTATAAAGAATATTTTCAGCCGCCGGGGAGCGCGGATCCTTTTCGCGGCCGCAAGTGGAGCCTTTACGAGGGCGGCATCCGTGTGCCCTTCCTGGCGCGCTGGCCCGCCGGCATCCCTTCCGGCCTTACCGATAGTACCACGGTGATGCATAGTACCGATCTCTTTCTCACCTTCTGCCGCGCCGCGGGGCTGCAACCCCCGGCAGAAAGGGATGGCAGGGACATGCTTCCGGCCCTGAAAGGCAGCCCCGTTCAGCGGAAAGAAGCTCTTTTCTGGGAATACGGCCGGGAAGGGGTGAATTTAAAGCCCGGCAACCCCCGTTTTATCAGCCCGCAGCTGGCCATGCGGAAAGGAAATATGAAACTGCTGATCAACGCGGACAGTACGGATATCGCTTTGTATAACCTTTCGGAAGACCAGGCTGAAAATCACAATCTCGCAGAGACGCAGCCGGAAACAGCCCGGAAAATGGCCGCTGAATTATTAACCTGGAAAAGATCGATGCCTTAGTATGCGTGTGCCGTACCTTATTATATCCGCACTTTTTTTGACTGTTTACAATAGCCTGGCTCAGGATACAGCGAATATTCCCAACCCGGTACTGCCCGGCGTGGCAGACGCAGGTGTGCTGCATTACAATGGCGAATATTATATCGGCGGCGTTTCCACGAAGGGCAGCTTTTACGTATCACCTGACCTGGTAAACTGGGAAGGCCCTTATCACGTGTTTTCCATGGATAATGATTGGACGGAAGGGCCTTCGGCTGATGACAGCCAGATCCATGCCAGCGATATTCACTACCTGAACGGCGTATTTCATCATTACTGGTCCGTAAATTACTGGGGCAAGGACCATCATGTTGTCCATATCGGTCATGCCGTTTCCCCGGACGTGCTGGGGCCTTACAAGGAGCCGGTAAAGGAAACCTGGCTGGCTAACCGCATTGATCCGCATCTGTTCAGGGACAAGGACGGAAAGCTTTATCTCTATATGGTCAAGTTTACCGATGGCAATACCATCTGGGCCAGGCCCATGAAAGACCCGGCAAGCTTTTCAGGAGCCCCCCGGTATTTGTTCGCCTCCCTTCCCGGCACCTGGGAAACGCGGGATAACCGGGTGGCGGAAGGCCCCTGGGTGGTCCGCTACCGCGGCCAGTACTACCTGATGTATAACGCCAATCATACTTCACCGGATTGGGGGAACTATACCCTTGGCGTTGCCCAGGCAGACGGCCCTATGGAATTTAATCATGGGAGCAAGTACCCGCACCCGGTCGTGCAATCCAACCAGGAAGACCTGGAGGATATTTATCCTGATCTACTGAGATCCGACCCGGAAACCGAAGGAAGCAGTCAGGGGCCAACCCGTGTTTCCGTCGGCCTCTTTCTTTATACCGCTGACGCTCCCGGGGAAAACTGGAACCAGCTAAGTTTTGACGACTCCGCCTGGTTAAAAGGAATGCCCGGGCTTGGCTCTGCCCCGGTTAAAAACTCCACAACGCGGCAAGTGAGAACCGCCTGGAAAACAGAAAAGTTGTGGCTCAGGAAAACATTTTCCGTCGAAAAGGAAAAGACGGGCAATTTATCATTGCGCATCCACCATGATGGGGCAACCAGGGTCTTTCTGAACGGAACATTGATCTATAGCGATGAAGGCCGGCAGTACCGGCACTGGAATTTCGACCGGGAAGCTACTGCACTGCTGAAGGATGGGAAAAATCTCCTGGCCATTGAAAGCAGCGCCGGCCACCGTTCCGGCTTCCTGGACGTTTCCCTCTTCGATATGAAAGACCGGCGGGCAGACGACATCCTGTTTTCTCCCGGCCAGCCCAATATCCTCCGCGGGCCCAACGGCTTTGAGTGGTGGCTTATTTACATGGCCAATAAGAACGCAGAGCGAAGAGGGCAATACATTAACCGGGTTCATTTCTTTGACAAAAAACTGGTGGTGGACGGCATTACCGCCGGAGGAACACCTGGTTATCATGCCGTACCGGCCGCACCCACTTTCGGCGACCTTTTCAATGGCGCCGGGAAGGCTGTAAAGGAAAAATGGAAAATACTCAGCGGTAGCTGGAAACAGGAAAATAAAGAATTGGTACTACTGAGCGCGGACCCTGCAACAGCGCTGCCCCTTAGCCAGCCTTCCACGCACTATCTTTTCGAAGCCGGCGTAAAAATAATCGCTGATCATGGCCGGGCAGGGATATATGCATGGCGGAAGGATGAAGATAACTGGATGAAGATCCTATTAGACCGTAAAGCCCGGAAATGGGCCCTTGAGCTTCGGAAAGCAGGCGAAACCCAAACCGCTTCCTACCCCTTGCCGGATAATTTTAATTATGAGGCTTATCACAAACTGACGGTATTTAAAAATGCCGGCGAATTCCGGGTTCTGATAGACGGGCTTCCCGCGCCGGGACAATATCTTTTCAACCCTTCCGGTCAGCCGGGAACGGAGTTTCCAGGCAAAGGGCTTTTCGAAAAAGGGCTTCCCGGCCTTTACGCCGAAGCTGCGGCAGCTTTTGACGGCATACTTTATACGATAGGCTGGGACGAGTTTGATACGCAGATCACGGGCTGGAAAACGGCCTCCGGTACCATCGCGGAAGCGGATAGCTGGCACCTGTCGGAAGAAGGGATTGGCCCCGCAAGGAAGGAAGGCCGGCATTCCGTATTTAAGGGTGACCCGGTAAACCTGTATGAGTTTAGCCTGCAGGTAACCTTCGCGGGTGGCAAAGAAGGCCTAGATGCGCATGCGGAGGCGGCTGAAAACCCGGCGCAAAACCCGAATGCCGGCGCAAACCCGGATGCCGGTGCAGCCGGAAAGGCCGGCATTTATGCCGTTTACGTAGACGACGCCAATTATATTAAAGCCCTTTTCGATGCAAAGGCAAGGCAGCTGCTTATTTCAGGCAGGAAGAACGGAAAGCCCTTAAAAACACACCGGCTCTCCCTGGAAACCAGCCGGCCCCTTTACGCCGACATGAAGTATTCCGACTTTATTGAAAAACATTTTACTTTTGACTCGCCTGCCTGGATCAATGCCCTGCGATTTAGCAAAACTCCGCACGGGCAGCCGGACACCCTGATCGAAGATATTCATAGAAAAATGGATATTTTTTTCCGGCAGGGCGGCAGATGGTACCCCCTGGACGGCTACCGGGAAATACCTTCTACCCATCCCGGCTTTGAGGAGATCGGCTTTGAACCTGTCAGGGCCACCGCTCTGAAACTCGTGAACAAACAAGCCGGCGATCATCATTTTTATACCTATAAATTATGGACACGGGAGTTGTT
This sequence comes from Anseongella ginsenosidimutans, assembly GCF_008033235.1. Taxonomy (GTDB): domain Bacteria; phylum Bacteroidota; class Bacteroidia; order Sphingobacteriales; family Sphingobacteriaceae; genus Anseongella; species Anseongella ginsenosidimutans. Next base: position 461,953 of record NZ_CP042432.1, on the reverse strand, counting down.
CAGGGAATCCTCTCATGTGCGTGTGGTCAAACTCAGCGACAGCCTTATTTTCCTGGTGAATGGAGAAGAAATATTCCGCATGAGCCATGACTTTCCTGCGTCCCGGGTTGGCCTTACTGCCGTCAATGCCCTGGCAAGGTTCAATGGGATCACCTTTTTCCGACTTAAATCCCGCTAATGATCGCAATACCAGTGTCGAGATCATTTCAGATGCCCCTTACGCGGACTTTTAAATAAAAGCGGAAATTTTTCAGCAGGAGCAGACCTCCCAACGCTTCCCGTTGTATATAGTTGTACGCAGGGTAATGTGCCCCGCTGCCAGGCTAACCTTTATAACGGTGGAAAAAGAAAACGACAAGGAAGCGCTTTTCAGAAAGTTCATAGCTAACCGGTGCAGCCCGGAAGAGATTGAACAGGTATTGGCCTATCTGAAATTACATGAAAACGCTAAATCGTTAATTTATCCCCTTATCACCCAGGAATTTCAACAGACAGCCAGCTCAGGAAGCCGGATCGATCCGGAAATATCCGAAGGCATACGCCGGAGAATCTTTGAACAGATAGCGAACGGCGGTCCTTCAATGCCGTTGACGGCAACTATTCCGCAAGCCAGGGCCAGGTCAACAGGACGTTTTTTCTGGGGAATAGCTGCCGCGTTCGCGGGTATCCTGTTGCTGGCGGGAGCCGCTTACCGGTTGTTGATTTATAAACCGATGGTCACCCATGCTACTGTTTACGGCGAGATAGCAACCATCGTTCTTCCCGACAGCTCGACCGTCGTTTTAAACGGGAACTCGCAAATCAGTTTTGGCCGGGAATGGGATCAGGGCGTGAGGGAAGTCTGGATAGAAGGGGAAGCCTTCTTCTCGGTCAGGCATACGCACGATGACCGGAAACTTGTGGTGCATTCTTCGGAGCAGCTGGATGTAGAAGTTCTGGGGACGGAGTTTAATGTATACGACCGCCCGCATGCAACAAGAGTTGTCCTCAATTCGGGAAAGGTAAAGCTGAACATACGAAAAGACAACGAAACGCCCAGGCAGGTGGATATGCGGCCGGGAGAATTGGTGGAGTTAGATGAAAATCTGAAATATGAAAAGCGGGATGTAAACCCTGAGCTATACACTTCCTGGATCACCGGAAAAGTAGTATTGGATAACACAAGTTTCAGGGAAATTGCCCTCCTCCTGGAAGAAACCTATGGTTTATCTGTGACTGTTCCTGATACAGCTTTATACAACGAACGATTTTCCGGGGCCGTTCCCAGTGAAAATGTGGAAGCCTTGCTGAAAGCTTTGGCCCTTTCTTTTAACCTGAGTATTAAGACCAATGGTAATAACGTCACATTCAATGTTAAATAAAACCCTAATCGCTATGAGTCGAAAATTGTATTATTACGGAATGTTGCTAGTACTGGCATGTTGCGCTTCTGCGCCTGCATTCAGCCAGATTTTAGCAGCGGCTTCCACCGTCCCGCCCGGGGAGCCCAGGGATCAGAGATACGGGATCAAAACCCTTGAAAAGGCGCTCGCCGAACTCCAGGAGCGGTACAAGGTGAGTTTCTTTTATAAAACGGAGCTGATAGAAGGCCTTCGTGTTGACGGAAATGCTGTTTCCGGCACGGGCGGCTTTGAAAAGGACCTGAACGAGCTGTTAAGACAGCACGGCTTGGTGTATAAAACGGCCGGAGATAACCTGTATGTGATCATTCCAGGCAAAAAGGAAGAAAAAATCAGCGCGGTTAAGTTCCGGAAGATCATCAGCGATATTGGCGGTTCAAAGGGGATTTCCGGAACAAATCCTGATTTTAGCTCCGGCCGCTTGCAAGCCGCTGACTATTATCAGCAGAACAGTGTTACCGGAACGGTTACTTCGGCAAGCGACAGTACCGCCCTGCCCGGGGTAAGCGTGTTGGTAAAAGGTACTCAGAACGGCGCTTCCACAGATATGAATGGCCGTTATCAGCTACAGAATGTTCCCGAAGACGCGATACTGGTGTTCACATTTCTTGGGTTTCAAACCCTGGAACAAGCGGTAAACGGACGCAGCGAACTGAACGTCGCCCTTGAAACGGATGCCGAATCCCTGGAACAGGTCGTTGTTACCGGCTTCGGTTTATCGCAGAAAAAGGAATCCCTCACCAGTGCCATATCAACCATTGGCGCGGAGGATATCAGTCGTTCATTATCCTCAACCACTTCAGGCGCCCTGGTTGGAAAGATTCCCGGATTGAATTCGCGGCAAACCGATGGCCGTCCGGGTGCGAGTACGGCGCTTCAGATACGGAACATGGGTGATCCTCTCTATGTAATCGACGGGGTGCAGAAGGATGCCGGTCAGTTCAATAACCTGAATCCAGCTGACATCGCCTCTATTTCCGTACTGAAGGATGCTTCCGCATCTATCTACGGGGTCCGCGCTGCAAACGGCGTTATCGTGGTAACTACAAAAAAGGGAAGGCGCAATTCCAAGAACACGGTAAGTATTACGGCCAATTATGGCTTACAGGACTTGTCCGCCTTTCCTAAACCGGCAGATGCGCTCACTTATATACGAAGTTTCATTCAATCGGAAACGGTGCAGGGAGCCAGCAATTATACCTATTCGAAGGAAGACCTCGAAAAGTGGCGGCAGGGCACGGAAAAGGGATATGTTCCTTTTGACTGGTACGATTATATCTGGGAAACTGCACCTCAGTATAATGTAAACGCCAGTGCATCGGGCGGATCGGAAAATATCAATTACTACTTCAGCGTCGGACACCTGGATCAGGAGGCGAATATTGTAAACTATGGCGGGTTCACCAGGACCAATGTGCAGATGAACGTAGAAGCGAACATTTCAGAACGGTTTAAGGTAGGCGCGGGCCTTAACGGCCGTGTTGAAAAGCGGGTAAACCCCGGCGTCCCCGGCGGCGATGACCTTTGGCTGCCCCGTTTTGCAACATACCGGAACCTGCCCACCGTCCGGCCATTTGCCAATGACAACCCTGATTATCCCACCCTGACCTCGACCGACCCGGGGACGAATTTTGCCTGGCTGAATTACGAGCTTTCGGGTAAATTGGAGGATACCTGGCGCGTGGGCCAGTTGAATTTCAACGCGGAATACGAGATCATGGATGGTCTGACCGCCAAAGGGTTGGTAAGTTATTACTACGCTAACCGGAAGATGGACAATCATGAATATACCTATAAATTATACGGGTATGATGAAGACACCGATACCTATCCGGTGATCTTTGAAAACAACAATCCCTGGCGGGAACGGGATATGCGGCACGTGGAAGAGCTGACTTCCAATCTGCAGCTGGCTTATACTAAAAATATAGCGGATCATAACCTGACGGTTATCGGCGGAATGGAAACCATAAAACGCGATGAGCCCCGTACCTGGGTGCATTCCATTCCCGCCGCCAACGCGCTTGACCTGATCCACTTTGAAACCCTAGATACCTACGACGACTTTGGAGACAGAACACAGGCCCGGCTGGGATTCGTAGGGCGGATCAATTACGATTATGCCAATAAATACCTGGTGGAGCTTTCCGCGAGGTATGACGGCTCCTGGAAATTTCCTCCCGGTGACCGTTGGGGCTTCTTCCCTTCGGCTTCCGCTGGATGGAGGATTTCCGAAGAAAGTTTCTGGAAAGACGGAAGCATCTCCAATGTCTTTAATGACCTGAAGCTGCGCGCGTCCTATGGCTTGCTGGGTGATGATGATCTTGGAGAAATCGACGGAGATCCTATCTATTCGCCTTTCGACTACCTGGGCGGCTATGATTATAATGTGAGCGGCGCCGTTATTGACGGAGAGTACGTGGTGGGAACCGTTCCCAGAGGCCTGCCGGTAAATACGCTTTCCTGGATAAAGGCCAGGATCTTTGACGTGGGGATAGACGCAAGCTTCCTGAACAGCCGCCTGACGGTTACCGTGGATTACTTCCAGCGTAAACGTACCGGCCTGCCAGCCGCCCGTTATGATATCCTGATTCCTTCCGAGGTGGGATTCGGGCTTCCGAACGAAAACCTGAATTCAGATGCGCACAAAGGCTATGACGCCTCGGTTATCTGGAACGACAAAGCGGGCGACCTGACCTATTCCATTGGCGGAAACGTGACCTACTCCCGTTTTTATGACTGGGAGCAGTATAAACCCCGTTTCAGTAATTCCTGGGATGAGTACCGGAATTCGCTTGTTCAGCGCTACGGCTACCTGAACTGGGGCCTGGAGGCGGACGGGCAATTCAGCAGCTGGGAGGAAATAGCCAGCTGGGAGATCGATAATGACCGGCAGGGGAATAAAACGCTGCGTCCCGGCGACATAAAATACGTGGACCAGAACGGAGACGGAGTGATCAACGGCATGGATGAACGGCCTATCGGCTACCGGCAGAACGAAACTCCGGCGCTGAACTTCGGTTTGAACTTTGGCTTCGGCTGGAAAGGTTTTGACCTGTCTTTTGACCTGACCGGTGGAGGTATGTTCACCTTCTACCAGGAGTGGGAACAGCGCAATCCCTTCCATGACGGCGGAAATAACCCGCAGTACTACATGGAGAACGCCTGGCGGCTTTCCGATATCTGGGACCCTAACAGCGAACTTATTCCGGGTGACTATCCCATGCTGCTGATCGGAAACAGCTCCCACAGCAATTACTGGAACAGTACGTTCTGGAAAACCAATGTGCGTTATATCAAGCTGCGTAACCTGGAACTCGGGTACTCGCTTCCCCAGAAATTGTTAACTCCCTTGTCACTTTCCAACGTCCGGTTCTACCTGGCCGGCCAGAACTTATTCACCATCTCTAACCTGGAGGGAGTTGATCCGGAGGGAGATGCTACCAACGGGCTGGGGTATCCGACCATCAGGATCATGAACTTCGGGCTAAACGTACAATTCTAAGAATCCGGGAGATAAAAAATGAATTTTATGAAAAAGCATATATCAATAATACGTACTACGGTGCTGATCGGGTTTATATCCTTCTTCAGCGCTTGTTCGGATTTCCTTGAGCAGGAGCCGGATGCGATCATCGATGAAGAACAGGTTTTTGAAGATGAAGGGATGATCAAATCCGTCCTGGCCAATTTTTACGGCAGGGTTACCTGGGCGCAGAACATAAGCGATTCCTATTCTTATACCATTCTGGATGAGGCGGGAAAGTCCGACAGCGGGCCCGATAATATCCAGGACTACAGCAACGAATTATGGCGCGTTTACGATTATACGCTGATCCGGAATATGAACCAGTTCCTGGAAGGGTTGCGCACCACAACGGTTATCGGTGAAGAGGCAAGGCTGGCCTACGAAGGGGAACTACGGTTTCTCCGGGCATGGTTGTATTTCAATATGGTTCGGGGAATGGGAGGAATGCCTATCGTGGGCGACGAAGTGTTTGAATTCAACGGTACCACCACGGATATTACCGCCTTGCAATATCCCCGGTCCACGGAAGCGGAACTCTACGATTATATCATCGCCGAATGCGAAGCGGTTACGGAGTATCTGCCGGAAGAACCTTCTGTCAATGCCGCAAGAGCTACCAAATGGGCCGCTCAGATGCTCAAGGCACGAGCCGCCGTTTATGCAGGTTCAATTGCTAACTATAATAACAAAATGCCCAACCCGATCAGCACGCCGGGCGGGGAAGTAGGCATTCCGGCCGATCGCGCCGAAGGCTATTATCAACAGGCCCTGGAAGCGGCGGAAGAAGTCATCAACAGCGGCGTCTACAGGCTGAATATGACCAATCCGGATGATCTGGGACGCAGTTTTTACGAGGCCACCAGTGTGAAGAACAGTAATAACGAAGTGATCTGGGCCCGGGATTATAAATATCCCGGACAGACGGTGGGCTTTACAAGGGAGAATATTCCGGCCTCCCATGCCGAGGATATCGATCGGGCCTACGCCGGTCCGATCCTCAACCTGGTGGAAGACTTTGAGTATACCGATAACCGGGACGGAAGCATTCGCACCAGGGACGCCCAGGGGAATTATATCTTCTATGACAGTCCTGAAGACGCTTTCGCGAACAAGGATGCGCGGTTATGGGGATCGGTGATTTATCCCGGCGCGGTGTTCAAAGGGAGCCCGGTTGTATTGCAGGCGGGCCAGAAATACCTGGAAAACGGTACCTGGAGAACCAGAACCGGGCAGCCGGGGGAAACCGATGATGATGGCCGGCTGCTGACTTCGGTGAACGGGCCAGTTACCTCGAATCAACAATTTATCAATAAGACCGGCTTCTTTTTCCGCAAATTCATGGACGAAACCAGGGGTGCATCCACCCGCGGAAGGAACAGCGATATGTGGTTTCCCCGCTTCCGGTATGCCGAGGCTTTAATGATCGCCTGCGAGGCTTCGTTCGAACTGGGACAAACCGCCGATGCATTGAACTACATCAACCAAATCCGCGAACGGGCCGGTATCCAGGAATTGCAAACAATCACCTTTGAAGACATCGTCCGGGAATACCGGGTTGAATTTGCATTCGAGGACCATCGCTACTGGGATCTGAAGAGGTGGCGGCTGGCCCACGAGGTTTGGAATGGTGTACAGAACAGCCCTACCGCGCAGCAGTATGCTTTATTCCCGTACCTGGTGGTAGCCCCAGGCACTCCCAATGACGGCCAATGGGTATTTGACAAGCAGCCCTTTACCAATTCCCCTCACCCGCGGAATTTCCAGATGAGGAATTATTATAACTTCATTGACCAGGCTTGGATAAATAATAATCCAAAATTGGTAAGAAATCCATATCAATAAGCTTAAATACGATGAAACGATTTATATTAGCGACGCTGGGGCTGTCTCTGCTGGTTGCAGGCGGCTGCGGACTTGACAATTATGCTGAACCTAAGTCTAAATTATTGGGACAGATCACGTATAACGGGGAACCTTTAGGCCTTCGCGGCACGGGCGAAGCCGTGCAGTTGCAGTTGTACCAGGACGGATACGAGCTGCGCGCACCCATACCAGTCTATGTGGCTCAGGATGGTTCGTTTGAAGCGACCTTGTTTGACGGCCAGTATAAACTGGTTACCCGGGATAATAACGGGCCCTGGGTCAATGACCGCGATACAACGGTAGTAAACGTGAGCGGAAGTACGGAGGTAGCGCTGGAAGTTACGCCTTATTTCACGCTTTCTGATGTGTCCCTTTCCCTGGACGGAGAGAGCCTGAATGCCACCTTTACCGTGAACGAGGTAGTTGAAAATGCAACGATTGAATACGCCATGGTACTGCTAAGCAATACCTCGTTTGTAGACGATATCACCTACAGCGCCCGGGAAGATCTGAGAGACGTTACGGTGGGGAGCGCAATGGAAATATCCGTGGATCTTTCCGAAAACGAGGGATTCAAAGCCGGAAAGCCCTTGTTCGCCCGTGTTGGCCTTCGTACCGTAGGTGCTGACCAGGCCATTTATTCACAAGTTGTACGCCTGCGTTAGGCAAAATGATCATAAAATAAATATACCGCATATTGATGAAAGGGATATCCTGTATTTTTCTTCTATGTTGCTTGTTCTTCAGCAGCTGCACCGACAATTCGCCCCGCAGGGCGGAAGTTCTTTTTCTTGGGCATAAGAGTGAACACCATCATTCTGATAAGTATGCGCCCTGGCTCGCCGTCAGGTTGTTCCAGGATGGGATCAACATGACCTATACCACCAGCCTGGATGACCTCAACGAGGAAAACCTGGCTAAGTATGACGGGCTGATCATCTACGCGAACCATGACAGTATCTCGTCTTCCCAGGAAAGCGCGCTGAAGAATTTCGTGGAAGGAGGAAAGGGCCTGATCCCGCTTCATTGTGCCACCGGCTGCTTTAAGAATTCGGACTGGTATATAGAAGCTATCGGAGGACAGTTTGCCTCTCATGAGACCGGCCGGTTCAAGGCAACGATCGTGGATACCGCGCATGCGGTCATGCAGGGAATCCCGGAGTTTACCACCTGGGACGAAACCTATGTGCATCAGCGGTTGAACCCGGATATGACGGTGCTGACTGAAAGGGTGGAAGGAGATCACCGCGAGCCTTATACCTGGGTCAGGGAACAGGGGAAAGGCCGGATATTTTACACCGCCTATGGCCATAATGACAGTACCTGGACCAATGACGGGTTCCTGGACCTGGTGACCAACGGCGTGCTTTGGGCGCTGGGCGGCCAGGTGCAGGAACAAATTACTGCACTGAACATCCCGGAGGTGTCCATTTATGACCTGGATACCATGTCTGATTTTACCAGGCGCTACCTGGTGCCTGAAATGCAGAAGGCGCTGACGCCGGAAGAATCCATGAAGCTGGTGCAGGTGCCGGTAGATTTCAAGGTGGAACTGTTTGCTGCGGAACCCGATATAACGAATCCCATTGCCATGTCCTGGGACGAGCGGGGACGGCTGTGGATCGTGGAGTCAGTAGATTACCCGAATACCTTCCTTGAAACGGACGGGGAAGCCAATGACCGGATCAAGATCTGCGAAGATACCGACGGCGACGGCAAAGCTGATAAATTCACCGTATTTGCCGACAGCCTGAATATTCCAACCAGCATTGTATTTGCCGGCGGCGGCATTATTGTATCCCAGGCGCCGCATTTCGTTTTTATGAAAGATACGGACGGGGATGATAAGGCGGATGTGCGCGAGAATATCATTACCGGCTGGGGTAAGAATGATACCCATGCAGGGCCCTCCAACCTGGTATACGGCTTTGATAACAAGGTATGGGGCGTACTGGGCTTTTCGGGCTTTAACGGTACTGTGGACGGCAGGCATATGAGCTTCGGGCAGGGGGTTTACCGCTTCAATCCCGATGGCAGCGATTTCGAATACCTGGCTTCTACCAGTAATAATACCTGGGGCCTGGGCTTTACCGAAGAGAACAACGTATTTATTTCTACAGCGAATAACACGCACAGCGCCTGGTACTCCATGCCTCAAAAATACATGGCAAGGGAGCTGCCCGGCGGAAGGCAGGTGCAGGCCGTGCAAAAGATCGACGGCCATTATGATGTCCACGCCCTGACCCCGAACCTGCGGCAGGTGGATGTGGTAGGAGGTTTTACCGCAGCGGCGGGCCATCATTTTTATACAGCCAGGAACTATCCGAAGGAATACTGGAACCGGATCGCCTTTGTATCGGAGCCCACGGTAAGGCTGGTACATAGCGCCATTATTGAGCCGGACGGCTCGGGCTTTACCGAAAAAGACGGCTGGAACCTGATGGCGGGCTCGGACGAATGGTTTGGACCGGTGCAGGCCCAGGTTGGCCCGGACGGCGCTGTTTGGGTGGCCGACTGGTATAACTTTATTATTCAGCATAATGTATTTGTTCCGGCGCAGGCGCCTTCTGAACTGGTATTGCCCTTTACCGAGCAGCCGCACGGGCAGGGAAACGCCTTTGAAAGCCCTCTTCGGGATATTAATCACGGACGTATATATCGCGTGGTCTACAAGGAAGCGGATAAACCTTCTTATCCCGAATTATCCGTGGATGATCCTGCCGGACTGGTGAATGCGCTGAAGAATGACAATATGTTCTGGCGAATGACTGCCCAGCGCTTGCTGGTAGGGTCCGCGGACCTTTCAGCGGTGCAGGAAGATTTATTCAGCCTGGTAGCCAGCCAGGACGTTGACGAAATAGGCTTGAACAGCCCGGCGGTACATGCCTTATGGACACTTCACGGCCTCGGCGCTTTTGAACAGCCCGGCGGAGCCGCTCTGCAGGTGGCGGTGAAGGCATTGTCTCATCCGGCTGCCGGGGTGCGGAAAGCGGCGGTGGAAGTACTGCCAAAAAATGCGGAAACCGCCAAAGCTGTGCTTGAAAGCGGGATCCTGAATGATCCCGACCTCAACACAAGGGTTTCGGCCTTCCTGGCTATTGCCGCACTCCCTGCTTCGGAAGAACTCGGCCGGGAAATATACCAGGCCACGCAGGACACAATAAACGCGAACGATAAATGGCTCCCAAGCGCAATGCTGGCTGCCGCCGCCGCGCACCAGGACGGATTCCTTTCAGCTTCTTCCGGCGGGAGCGCCGGAGGCCAGGCCGCAGGTTCGGAGGCAAGCCTCTCCCGGCGGATCGCCTCGTCCCTGTCCAATGAAGAATACCGGCTGAACGGAAGGGACGTGCTGCGCCACCCGCCGCATGTTGCGGGGAAAGCGATTTCGGTCAGCGCTACCGTGAGCCGCCGGGATAATAAGCCGCTGGAGGGACTGATCCTGGCTCAGGGTAATAAAACGGACGGCTATGGCTTGTTCGTCAGCGATGGAAAGCTTAGCCTGGTGGTGAACCAGGACGGAAAAGCCTATACAGCAACTTCTTCCCGTTCCCTGCCGGACCGCTTTGAATTGGTAGCACGGCTGGATGAAGGGGGCGCAATGAGCATCCTGGTAAACGGCCGGGAAGTGGCTTCCGGGAAAGCGCCTTCCCTGTTTACTTCGGACTTACAGAACCCTGTTCGCACAGGGCGTGAACCGGATGAAAGTGCGGGGATAGCAGATTACGAAGGCGCCTTTGATTTTTCGGGCGGCCTGCAGGATCTTTCCCTGAAATTTACGGCCGGCGCCGCTAAAGCCGGTGATAAAGAAGCGGCAGCAGCCGGCGGCGAAGCCGTTATTATCAGCATGGGCGTTGTTCCGGACCTGATGCAGTACAACAAGAAGGCGTTTACGGTAAAGGCAGGGCAGCGGGTGATCATTGAATTTGAGAACAATGATGCCATGCAGCACAATATGCTGATCATAAAGCCCGGCACGCTTGAAAAAGTGGGCGCGGCAGCCGATGACCTGGCCCGGAACCCTAAGGATACGAAGAAACAATATGTTCCGGAAATACCGGAAGTAATGTATGCCACGGACCTGCTAAATCCCGGCGAAATGGCTACTTTAGAGTTTACAGCGCCGGAAAAACCCGGTGATTACCCCTTTGTATGCACGTTCCCGGGACACTGGCGCGGCATGAACGGAATAATGAAAGTTGAATAATATGAGAATAAAATTGTTTTTCTTTTTAATGGCATTGGGCGCATTTTCCGCCTGCAGCCAGCCTGATGAACCTATCCGGACGCTTATTGTTGGCGGCGGGGCCTCGCATGATTTTGACCGCTGGTACCGCGGGGCAGACGTGGCTACGCTGGAAAAAGAAGGCCTTGCCGAGGTAACCTATACCGACCAGGTGGATTCCATCCTTTCTTACCTGCCCGGGATTGACGTGCTGCTGCTGACCAATAATCAGCCGATGGAAGATCCCGCCCTTCGCAAAGCGATCTTTGATTTTGTAGGATCCGGAAAAGGATTGGTATTGGCGCATGCGGCCACCTGGTACAACTGGGAAGACTGGCCCGAATACAATAAACAACTGGTAGGAGGCGGGTCCCGCGGCCATAATCCCTATGGGCCATTCGAGGTAAGCGTGACTGCCGGCCATCCTGTTACAGAGAATGTGCCGGAGAAATTCTCGCTTGAAGACGAGCTTTACTATATAAAGACGGATGCGGAAGGGCCTGGCATGGACGTGCTGGCTACCGGGAAGGCGGAGGGTTCCGAAGACATTTTTCCGGTGCTTTGGGTGACGCCTAATCCGGATGCAAGGATCGTTGGCTTTACCCTTGGCCATGACAGCAAATCGCATGATCTGCCCGCTTACCAGACGATCCTGCGAAATGCGGTGACCTGGGCGGCCGGTAAATAAACGGAGCATCCGGTTTTCGGCATGCCTGCGCTGGCCGCTGGCACGCCGGCAGAAATTAATTTTGAAATTTCAGTATAAAAACAAGAAAATAGCATGGATCAGAAGAAAATCACTGTGGTAATTGTAGGAATGGGTTTTGGCAAGGAATTTATCCCTATTTACCAGCAACATCCCAATATTAAGGCGGTTGGCATTTGCACCCGCAATGAGAAGACGATTGACGAACTCGTCACGAAATTTAACCTGGACCGCAACCTTTGCTTTACCAATTTCGAGGACGTGCCGGGAAGGGAAGACGTGGATGCCATCCATATTGTGACCCCCGTTCCTGAGCATGCCCAGATGACGCTGGCTTCGCTCAATGCGAACAAGCATACGGCTTGCACCATTCCCATGGCTACAAGCGTGGAAGACTGCCGGGCCATCGTGGAGGCAAAAAGAAGGACCGGGAAAGTATATATGATGATGGAAACCGCCCTGTACACCCGTGAATTCCTGTACGGGCTGGAACTGGCCAACAGCGGGCAGCTCGGGCGTATCCAGTTTGTAAGGGGATCCCATATACAGGATATGAGCATGGAAGGCTGGGCGGAGTACTGGAAAGGCTTCCCGCCCATGCACAACGGTACGCACGCTATTTCTCCCCTGCTGCGTATTAATAATACAAAGGCGGAAACAGTAGTTTGCCACGGATCAGGCAGGCTGAGCGAAGACCTGGCCAGCAGGTACGGATCTCCCTTTGCTGTGGAAACAGCCACCTTCACCCTGAAGAATTCGGACGTTATCGCTGAAGCTACCCGCTCCCTGTTTGACGTGGTCAGGCAGTACCGCGAAAGCTACGATGTTTACGGTACTAAAATGTCCTTCGAATGGGAGCAGCTGCAAGATGAAGACCATGTGATATTTGACGGAGGCGAGAACGCCAGGCGAATAGCCGTGCCGGATACCGATCAGCTGCTGATAAACGAGATCGCGAACTTCACCAAAAGGGAAAAGATCGATGATCCTAACCATGTGTCTTTCCTGCAGGGCGCCGGTCACGGAGGTTCACATCCCCACCTGGTCCAGGAATTCGTGGCGGCCATCGTGGAAAACCGGAATTCAGCCGTGGACGCGGATCTTGCGGCGAATTATACCTGCGCCGGGATCTGCGCGCATGAGTCGGCAATGAATAATGGTAAGAGAATAAGCATACCTGATTTTGAATAAACGCAGCATACAGTTCGGCGTAAGCACCTTTGTTTGGGTGTCTCCTTTTGATACGGCTGCCTTTGACCTGGCTTACAAGGTCAAAGACATGGGTTTTGATATCCTGGAGGTAGCCGTGGAACAGCAGGAACTGATCAATTGGGAAAAGCTCAGGGAACTTATGCGGGAAACCGGCCTGAAAGTGACCATCAGCGGGGCATTCGGCGCCGAAAGGGATATCTCCAGCGAAGATCCCCGTATTCGCGAACAGGGCCTCAGTTATATAACCGATTGCGTCCGCATCGCCGAAAAGATGGAAAGTCCTGTTTTCTGCGGGCCCGTCTATTCCGCGGTGGGCAAGACAAGGCCGGTTCCGGAAGAACAAAAAAAGCGCGAGCGGGACTGGTGCGTGGAAAACCTTCGCAAGGCTGCCAGCGTGGCGGCGGACTGCGGGGTGGTTATTGGCCTGGAGCCGCTGAACCGTTTCGAGAGCGATATGGTAAATACTACGGACCAGGCGTTATCCATCGTAAAGGAAGTTTCCGATCCTTTTGTTAAAATTGCACTTGATACATTTCATTGTAATATCGAGGAGAAGAATATCCCGGCTGCTATTCGGAAAGTGGGTAAAGACCTGCTTTGCCATATCCAGGGAAATGAGAGCGACCGCGGCACACCGGGAACCGGGCACCTTGACTGGCCTGGCATAAAGGAAGCGCTGGATGAGATCGGGTATGAGGGCGCTGTGGTTATTGAAACCTTCGGCGCGCCTTCAAAGGAACTCGCCCGGGCGGCCTGTATCTGGCGGCCGCTTGCGGGCAGCCCCGACGAACTTGCCCGCGAGGGCCTGGCCTTTTATAAGGAATTATTCAGCTGAGAAGGTTTAACCAGCGCCTGCTGTCCTGGAGGGCTTTCCACAGCGTACAATAGGCGCTAACGGCGCGGCAGGCCGTTTTTCGGCAAGCGGCTCCGGGACGTTCCGGATAAAGAAATAAACGCGGAAAAAATAAATGGAATGAAAAATACCCGACTACTTCTGCTGGCCGCTTTAGCGGCCTGCGGCATTTATTCATGCAGCCCCGGCGGCGGGAACAAGGAAGAAAAATCCCGGTCCGGACTGGCGCAGGACGAACAGGCACAGGGAATTGTCAACCCGGTGCTTGCCGGCGACCGGCCCGACCCTACGGTGGTAAAGATCGGCGATACCTATTGGGCTTCGGCCACTTCCAACGAGTGGTCGCCCTTATTTCCTATTTTTAAATCAACTGACCTGGTAAACTGGGAGCTGGTAACCTATGTCTTCCCGGAAGGCGCGCCGGATTGGGCCAGGAATAATTTCTGGGCTCCCGAGCTGGCTTATGACGAAGAACAGGGGAAAGTCTATATCTACTACACGGCCCGCGACAAAGAAACCGGGCGCTTAAGCTGCGCCGTGGCCAGCGCTGACAGCCCCGAAGGCCCTTACCTTGATCACGGGCCCCTGGTTGCCCAGGAACTGGGGTCTATCGATGCCTTTGAGGCCCGGGACGAGAACGGGAAGCTGTACCTGCTCTGGAAGGAAGACGGAAACAGCCGCGATCAGCCTACGCCCATCTGGGCCCAGGAGATCAATGAAAGCCGTACCGAACTTTTGGGCGAGCCAAAAGAATTATTTCGCAATGATAAACCCTGGGAAGGCCAGCTAGTAGAAGGTGTGGCTATTTTCCGCAAAGATGATTATTTCTACGCCACCTATTCCGCAGGCGCCTGCTGTAACAAGGAGTGTAATTACAAAGCAGGGGTGGCGCGCGCCAAAAACCTGCTGGGCCCCTGGGAAAAATATGAAAAGAACCCCATTCTTAAAGACAATGAAAGTTTCCGCTGCCCGGGCCACGGCACGGTGGTGGAAAAGGACGGCGACCTTTATTACCTTTACCATGCCTACAGCACTAAGAGCGATGTATACGTAGGCCGCCAGGGCGTGCTTGAAAAGATCAGCTGGACCGAAGACGGCTGGCCCGTGGTGGCGAATGACGCGGTATTCAGCAGGGAAACAGGGTCGCTTGATTTTACCGATGATTTCAGCGGCGCCAGCCTGCAGCCAATCTGGCAATGGCGCGTTACCCAGGATATCAGCTATGAAACCGGGCCGGAAGGATTGAAGCTTGGCGCTTCGGAAGAAAATCAACAGCTTGGAACGGTGCTGGTCCAGCTAACCAAAACACTCGATTACCAGGCAACCGCCACGCTTGACCTGACCGCTGCCGGAACCGGGGCGGAAGGAGGGCTTGCCCTCGTGGGCGCCGATAATAACGGCTTTGGAGCGCCGCTGGCAGCCATTGGCATTTCCGCAGGCAAAGACGGAGTAAAGGTCTGGAAAACCACGCAGGGCGAAACGAGCCTTATTGCCGGGGCCCCCCTTCCGGAAGATCTTTCGAACATTCCGCTCAGGATGGAAGTTGCGGAAGGCCATCTGTTAAGCTTTTCCATCGAAAAGGACGGAGCATGGGAAAGCCTGGCAACCGGGATAGACGCTGCTCCGTTTGTCCCCTGGGGAATGGGATTCCGGTTGGGGCTGGTAGCGAAGGGAAACCCCTCTCAAACCCTGAACTTTAAAAAATTTGAACTCGTAAATGAATAGCGCTCTATGACGAAGCGGAACCATGCAATCATCGCATTCCTGCTGCTTACGGCCGGTTTTTCGTATCCCGCTGCGGCAAACACAGGTTTAACCGCTTCTGCGCCGGACACTGCCGGCCAGCGGAACATGCTGTTCGGCGATCCTTATATCCTGCTGCATGAAGGTACCTATTATATGTACGGCACCTCCGCGGATGACGGTATTGAAGTATACACCTCCGATGACCTGCAGCACTGGAAAGGCCCGGCAGGCCTTCGCAACGGCCTGGCCCTCCACAAAGAGGACGTATGGGGCGACCGCTGGTTCTGGGCGCCGGAAGTATACGCGCTTAACGGTCGCTTTTACATGTACTTCAGTGCGGATGAGCATATTAATGTGGCCGTAAGCGACAGCCCCCTGGGCCCCTTTGTACAGGAAAAGCAGGAGCCCATGCTGGAGACGAAAGCTATTGACAATCATCTTTTCTTTGATGAGGACGGTACGCCCTATATTTATTTTGTCAATTTTAACGATGGCTTGTCAGTCTGGGTAGCCGAACTGAACGAAGACCTGCTCAGCATGAAAACGGGAACCATGAAGGAATGTGTCCGGCCGGAGCAGGCATGGGAAAAGAAGGAAGGGAGTGTGAATGAAGGCCCCTATGTGATGAAGCACGCAGATAAGTATTACCTGTTCTATTCGGGGAACGGTTACACCAGCCAGGAATACGGCGTAGGCTTTGCCGTGGCCGGAAATGCTATGGGCCCCTGGAAGAAATTCGCCGGAAATCCCATCCTGCAGTCGCCGGACACCCTTAGGGGCGTGGGGCACGGCGCCTTTTTCAAGGATAAGGAAGGCAGGCTGAATTATGTTTATCACGCTCACAACAGCAGAAAAAAGATACACCCGCGAAAAGTTTATATTAACCGCTGCGAGTTTGTGAAGCAGGAAGGAGTGCCTTACCCGGTTCTGCGAATGCTTCCGCCAAGGCAAACCCCGCTTCTCGGCGCGGCGGAAACCAGCCGCCAAAATGCGCCTGGCAACACGGAAGGAATGATGAAAAAACAGATGCCGACAAAATAATTTTTAAATTAAGAAGGAACATGAGAAAGCGTTTTTACACGTTAGCCGTTTCGGCGCTTGTCTGCCAGTCAGCCGGCGCCCTGCAGGCACAGGATGCACAATGGAAGATTGCCGGTGATAAGATCACTACGGAATGGGCGGCGGACGTAGATCCGGCGGCTCCCCTGCCGGAATATCCCCGTCCGCAAATGGTCCGGGAAAACTGGGCAAACCTGAACGGACTATGGGATTATGCCATCAAGGCTTCAGGAGCCGAAGCGCCCGCTGAATACGATGGTAAGATCCTGGTTCCCTTCGCCGTGGAATCGGCTTTATCCGGTGTGGCGAAACGGGTAGGGAAGGACAACGATCTCTGGTACCGGACCAGCTTTACCGTGCCACGCTCCATGCGAAAGCAGCAAGTACTGCTGCATTTCGGCGCCGTTGACTGGCAGGCGGAAGTATTTGTGAACGGGAAAAAAGCGGGCGAACACAAAGGCGGTTACGATCCGTTCAGCTTTGATATTACCGAACTCCTGGATGGCCGGGGCGAGCAGGAACTGTTAGTAAAAGTTTGGGATCCTACCAATGACGGCCCTCAGCCGCGCGGTAAGCAGGTAAAGGACCCCGAAGGCATCTGGTATACGCCGGTAACCGGTATCTGGCAAACGGTATGGCTGGAAGGCGTTCCTGAAACCCATATCGCTGCTATCAGGAATACTCCCGATGTGGATAACAGCAGCATCCACGTGGCCGCGGAACTGGAAAACGGCGAAGCCGGCCAGCTGCGGGTCAGCGTTTATGATAAAGGGAATAAAATTGCCGAAGAAACCATTCCAGCGGGCTCGGAAGCGACCATTAAACTGGATGATCCCGCGCTATGGAGCCCTTCCAATCCTTACTTGTATGATCTGAAGATTGAACTGCTGCACAAAAACAAGGTGGTGGATGCGGTTGACAGTTATTTCGCCCTGCGGAAGATCACGATGGAAAAGGATGCGGCCGGTATTCAGCGTATGCTGCTGAACGGAGAATTCCTGTTCCAGTACGGCCCCCTGGACCAGGGATGGTGGCCGGACGGGCTTTATACCGCCCCTACTGATGAAGCGCTCGTCTTCGACATAGAGAAAACAAAGGAAATGGGCTTTAACATGATCCGGAAACATGTGAAGGTGGAGCCGGCCCGATGGTATTATCATTGCGATCAGCTGGGAATGCTGGTATGGCAGGACATGCCCAGCGGCGATCTGGGCAACCAATGGAACCCGCGCCCCGGGGTAACCGGCGTGGGTACCGAAAAGGATCGGACGGCCGAATCCGAGGCTATTTTCAGAACCGAGTGGAAAGCGATCATGGATGCCAACTATAACTTTCCTTCTATTGTGGTATGGGTGCCTTTCAACGAGGCCTGGGGACAGTTCAAAACGGAAGAGATCACCCGCTGGACCATGGAATACGATCCTACCAGGCTGGTGAACAGCGCCAGCGGCGGAAATTTTCACCCCGTAGGCCATATCATCGACTTACATAACTACCCGGAGCCGGTAATGCCGCGTCCCGATCTTTTCGGAAGCGAGCAGATCATCGTCCTGGGCGAGTTCGGCGGGCTGGGCCTTCCGCTCGAAGGGCATACCTGGCAGCAAAAGGACAACTGGGGCTACCGCAGCTTTGACAACAAGGAAGCCTTATTGGACCGCTACGCAGAATACATGCAGAAGATGCAAGACCTTATCGCCGGGGGTTTATCGGCCGCCGTTTACACGCAAACCACGGATGTGGAAGTTGAGGTGAACGGCCTGATGACCTACGACCGGAAAGTGATCAAGCTGGATCCGGCCCGGTTGAAAAGCTTGCACCAACCTTTGTATAAAGTCAAAGTGCAATAATTTTATCCTGAATCTGACGCTTAGGCAATAATTGATGATAAATTAAGCTCAGCAATGGAAATAATTATGCAATAATCAAGGAGGAATTTTTCTCATATTTGGTTTCAGTGCGGTGTTAACTTGACACTAAACTGATGATCTGAACTAATTCCATGCGAGAAATGAGAAAGTTATTCCTCCTTTTAACCATTCCTTTTTTATTGTTTTCCGGATGTGCCGGGAAAAACGACAATGCTCCGCGGCGACTCGAGATCCTGTTCCTGGGCCATGAAAGCGAGCATCACAATTCGCAGCAGCTCGCGGAAATATTGTCCCGCGAATACTTTAAGGAAGGGATCAATATTACGTATACCACTGATCCGGATGATCTGACCCGCGATGACCTGGGTCTTTATGACGGGCTGATCCTTTATGCCAATCATGACAGCATTACCAAAGCTCAGGAGCAGGGATTGCTTGACTTCGTGAGATCCGGGAAAGGCTTTATTCCGTTGCACAGCGCTTCCTGGTGTTTCAGGAATTCCCCGGAAGTGGTGGACCTGATAGGCGGGCAGTTTAAAAGCCACGAAGGAGGTTCTTTTTCCGCGGAAATTGTAAAACCGGATCATCCGTCCATGAACGGTGTGGAAGCCTTTACTACCGAATGGGATGAAACCTATGTACACGATAAGCTGAGCGATAAGATCACGGTGCTGATGGAACGGGTGGAAGGCGATCACCGGGAGCCTTATACCTGGGTAAGGGATTACGGAAAAGGACGGGTATTTTATACTGCCTTCGGCCATGACGCGAGAACGTTCAATAATCCGGGCTTCCTGCAGCTTGTCCGGAGCGGTATCCTCTGGGCGGTTGGAGATGAAGCAAAAGCACGGCTGGAACAGTTTACCCTTGCAGAGCCCGTTTATGAACCGGGCAGAATGCCGAATTACGAGAAAAGAGATCCGCCGCCGCAATACCAGCATCCCCTGAGCCCTGAAGAATCGATGAGCCAGATCCAGGTGCCGGCAGGTTTTGAGCTGGAGCTATTTGCCGCCGAACCGGATATCATTAACCCGATTGCCATGGCCTGGGATGAACGTGGCCGCCTGTGGGTGATCGAAACGGAAGATTATCCCAATACAGTTATTGATACACCCGGATCGGGTGACGACCGTATCAAAATATGCGAGGACACCGACGGGGACGGGCGCGCCGATAAGTTCACCGTCTTTGCCGATAAACTCAATATCCCTACCAGCATGGTCTTTGCAAACGGCGGGCTTATCGTATCCCAGGCCCCTCACTTCCTATTCCTGAAAGATACGGACGGAGATGACAAGGCGGATGTCCGGGAAGTGCTGTTTGACGGCTGGGGGACCTTTGATACCCATGCCGGGCCCTCTAACCTGAAGTACGGGATGGACAACAATGTCTGGGGAACCGTTGGCTATTCAGGATTTGAAGGAAGCCTGGGCGGAAAGAATATGCGCTTCGGTTCGGGATTGTATCGCTTCAGCCCGGACGGGAAGGAGTTTGAGTTTATGGCGCCAACTACCAATAATACCTGGGGGCTTGGTTTTTCGGAAGAATTCGACGTTTTTCTTTCCACGGCGAACAATGAACACAGCGACCACTTTGCCATTCCCGACCGCCTTTATGAGCTGGCCGGGCTGGCGGAAAAAGGAATCGAAAAGATAGACGGGCACTATGCCATGCATGTGGTAACCAAGAACCTTCGTCAGGTTGACGTACACGGGGGATTTACCGCCGCCGCCGGGCATAATCTTTATACGGCCCGCGCCTTCCCGGAGGAATACTGGAACCGCATTGCCTTTGTCTGCGAGCCTACCGGAAGGGTCATCCATCAGGCCGTGCTGGAACAGAACGGCTCTGGCTTTGACGAGAAAGACGGATGGAACTTTACGGCCAGCGCCGATGAATGGTTCGGTCCTGTGCATGCCGAAGTTGGCCCCGACGGCGCCCTGTGGGTACTTGATTGGTACAACTTTATCATTCAGCATAATCCTACCCCGGAAGGTTTTGAAAATGGCAAGGGGAACGCGTACATTGATTCTCTCCGCGAATATACCCGCGGGCGTATTTACCGTATTTCTTATGAGAACGCCCCTGATTATGATCCCCTTGAACTAAGCAGGGAGGAACCTGGGAAACTGGTACGGGCGCTCCGGCATGACAATATGTTCTGGCGGCTCACAGCGCAGCGCCTGCTGGTGGAAACCGGGAACAAAGAAATTGCCGGCGACCTTTACGACCTGGTAAGCAACCGGAACGTAGATAAAGCAGGAATTAACGCCGGAGCCATGCACGCGCTCTGGACGCTGCACGGCCTGGGCCTTATGGACGGTGCCAGCCAGGAAGCATTGGACGCGGCGCTACAGGCCCTGAAACATCCTGCTGCAGGGGTCCGGAAAGCGGCCGTTCAGGTGCTTCCGAGAAACGAGGATATCAGGGAGTCGCTGCTGGCTTCCGGCCTGCTGAAGGATCCCGATATGCGCGTACGGCTGGCGGTACTTTTGGCGCTTGCCGAAATGCCTCCCTCCGCCCAGTTGGGAAAAGCCTTGTATGAGGCGGCAAACCTGCCTGAGAACGCAAAAGATAAATGGGTGTCCCATGCGCTGCTTATTGCTGCTAAAGTAAACCGGCAGGGCTTTATGGAAGCCTATGAAAGTACGGGGGCGGCAGCGGCCGGCCCCGCCGCCGAAGCATCTCTGACAGACCGTATTGCGGCAGGCGATCGTATGAAGGTATTTCCTTTCAACAAGTGGACAACGATCCGTTCCCGCGATCTCCCGGATATAGCCGGCCGCGAAATTCGTATTACCGCGGATATCACCCAGAACCAGGAAGAGGATGAAAGACAGGGCGTGATCCTGGCCCATGGTAACGCCGAAAACGGCTATGCTTTGTACATGAAAGAAGGGCGGCTGAATTTCCAGGTAAACAGGAACGGCAGCAGCGAAATAATCGCGACTTCAGCTGATCTGCCGGGCAAGTTCCGGCTGACGGCCAGTTTAACGAAAGACGGCGCCATGAGCCTTTTCCTGGACGGCAAACCCGTAGCAAGCGGAAACGCGGCAGGTTTGCTGGAAAGCCAGCCCGAAAACTCACTTTCCGTCGGATATGACCGGGAAGAAGACGGCTATGCCGGTGATTATGGAGATGATTTTAACTTTGGAGGCTATATAGAGAATGGCCAGCTTGTATTCCTTCAGGCCGGAACAGCGGCAGTTAGCACCGAAGAAGCAGACCAGGTAATTAACCTGAGTACGATCGTGAACGAAATGAAATACGACAAAACGAAACTTACCCTTAGGGCAGGTTCTACCGTGAAGATCGTATTCACGAATCCCGATCATATGCAGCATAACCTGCTCATCCTGGAGCCCGGCTCTCTTGAAAAAGTAGGGGCTGCCGCCGACAAGCTGGCCCTGGATCCGCAGGGAGCCAGCCGGGATTATATTCCTCAGATGCCGGAAATCCTATTCACAACGCCCCTGGTAAATCCCCGGGAGACGTATGAACTGGTTTTCAAGGTGCCCGAAGTGCCCGGAGAATACCCATTCGTTTGTACTTTTCCGGGGCACTGGCGCTTGATGAACGGAGTTATTACCGTGGAATAGAATAGAAGGCGGCGGCGGAAAAGATTGCGCCGGTCTGGATCAATTACTGCTCGCCGCCTTCGGGGTTTTCGATCAGGCCGTGGTCGGATTCGAATTTATCGCGCCGTTCTTCGAAATGGATCTGTACTTCCGTGATGGCGTCCAGGGATTCGGATAGCTGGTTGTGAACATCTCCCAGTTTTTCATCCAGTTCCTGGTCGTTCAGCTCCATGTTGTCCACCTGCAGTTTGGCGGCTTTGTTAATAAGGGCTACCTGACTGTTTTTGAGGTCTTCCAGCTCCCGCAGGACTTTGTCCATTAATTCAAGCTTTTCCCGGTTGTTCATAAATTTTAAAGCGTTGGTTCCGGGAAAAAGTGCAAGAAGTCTGCCAAAAGGCGAGGCTGAAATTTTATTCTTCGAGAAGAAACACGTAGAGTTCCCGCGGGCCGTGGGCTCCCAGCACCAGTGTTTTCTCGATATCCGCCGTGCGGCTCGGGCCGGTGATAACGCCGGTATAAGAAGGTATCTTTTCCCCGTATTTTTCCTTTAGCAAGCCAAAGCCGTCCTTTAAATCGGCTACGAGCTGGCTGGAATAAGCGATCACAATATGCGCATGCGGGTACACGGACAGGCGGCGGCCGCTGTTTTGTGCAGAAGAAACGAGAACGCTGCCATTCCGGGCAATCAACGCCTCGCATAAGGTGATTCCCACTTCCGCCTGCTCAAAATCCTTGTCATCGGAACGGAAAGGAAATTCGTAATTGCGGAGCAGGGACTGGAGCTTATTCTCCCAGCAGTAAATATGCCGCCATTTCTTTTGGCTGCTTAAAGACAGCAGGTTCTCTATCAGTTGGATCTGGTCCTCGCAATACAGGAACTCCCCGTTCACCCTGGTGAGTTCCTCGGCAAAAACAATGTCCAGGGAGTCTTCCGGATCGGGATATAAAGAAGTTGGTTCAATTTCCGGGTAAGGGTTCTCTCTTTTTTCGATCAACGCTTTCCTGATCTTCTTTAGCATTCTCTCCTTAGGAGTAGTAATAGGTTTCAAAGCGTCAGTCCTTTAATATTGGTTTTTCGTCCTTGTTGTCACTTTCGATTGACTCTCCTTCACTGGCGGGGCTGTCGGAAGGCTGACTTTCCGGCAGCTCGGTGGGAGGGGTGCCGGAAGAGGCGCCATTGACAAACTCGTCATACGTGGTATGCGTCGCAAACGGACGTTTACCCAATATTTCCTCCAGGTCTGACTGGAAAAGTATTTCTTTCTTCAGCAATGCGTCTGCAAGTTTTTCAAGCCCTTCCCTTTTTTCCACCAGCAGGTTCTTGGTACGCTCATATACGCCCGCGATCAGTTCCCGCACTTCATTATCAATAAGTTCGGCCGTTTTTTCGGAATACGGCTTTCCAAAGCCATATTCGTTTTGCTGATCATTGAAGGAGATATTACCCACTTTGGGATTCATGCCATAGATCGTAACCATCGCATAAGCGAGTTTGGTCACCCTTTCGAGGTCATTCTGCGCCCCGGTTGAGATACGTCCGAATACAATTTCCTCGGCTGCTCTTCCACCCATGGTCATGCTCATCCCGTCAATCAGCTGTTCGGTCGTGTACAGGTACTGTTCCTTGGGCAGGTACTGCGCGTAACCCAGCGCCGCTACCCCGCGGGGAACAATGGAAACCTTCACGAGCGGATCGGCATGTTCAAAGAACCAGCCGGCAATGGCGTGACCCGATTCGTGGTAGGCTACAATGCGTTTTTCTTCGGGAGAAATGATCTTATTCTTCTTTTCCAGGCCGCCGATGACCCGGTCTATCGCATCCTGGAAATCCTGCATGTCGATTTCCAGTTTGTCCCTGCGCGCGGCAATCAGCGCCGCCTCATTGCACACGTTGGCAATTTCCGCCCCTGCAAAGCCGGGGGTTTGCGCCGAAAGTTTTTTCGGATCTACTTCACGGGCAGTTTTCAAGGGCTTCAGGTGTACCCTGAATATCTCTTCACGGCCATGCAGGTCCGGCTTGTCTATGGAGATCTGCCGGTCAAAACGGCCGGGACGAAGCAAAGCGGAATCCAGTACATCCGGCCGATTAGTGGCCGCCATAATAATTACACCGGTATCCGTGCCGAAGCCGTCCATTTCCACCAGCAGCTGATTCAGCGTATTCTCGCGTTCATCGTTCCCGCCCATTATCTGGTTTTTGCCCCTGCTCCGGCCAATGGCGTCAATTTCATCGATAAAAATAATACAAGGCGCTTTTTCACGTGCCTGCTTAAAGAGGTCACGCACCCTGGAGGCGCCCACACCGACAAACATTTCCACAAAATCGGAACCTGACAGGGAAAAGAAGGGCACCTGCGCTTCACCGGCAACCGCCTTCGCGAGCAGCGTCTTACCGGTACCGGGCGATCCTACCAGCAATACCCCCTTGGGTATCTTTCCGCCCAGGCTGGTATATTTTTTCGGGCTTTTCAAAAAGTCCACTACTTCCATTACCTCCTGCTTGGCCTCTTCCAGCCCCGCTACGTCATTGAAGGTAATGTTTACCTGTGATTCCTTATCGAATAAGGTGGCTTTGGATTTCCCGATATTGAATAGCTGGCCACCGGGGCCGCCTGAGCCTCCGGCGAGGCGGCGCATGAGGAGTACCCATATTAAAATGACGATCCCCACCGGCAGCAGCCAGGTAAGAAGGAGATCGGTAAAATAATTATTCTGCTGGGTCAGCAGCCTGGGAGCCACCTGGTCGGCGGCAGGCAGTTCCTTCTGGGCCTCCTGCATTTCAGCATCCAGGCTTTCAAAGGACGGTACGTTAAAAAAGTAATGCGGGCCGGTATTATTTCCAAATGAAGAAGAAGGGGCATCCTTGTATTCAGCATCGGCAAGACGTTCCTTCTTGATGAAGACCTCCACCTTGGTGACGTCTCCTTCTTTATAAGCCTGTACCTTATCGACATCTCCCGATTGCAGCATCTCGGCCATAAAACGCTGCTTCGGTATATTTACAGGGCTGGTGCCAAAATTATTGAGTAGTTGAAAGCCAATTATTATTGCGAAAATAATGGCATATATCCACATGAAATTGAATTTCGGCGGTTTAGGCGCTTTTCGCTTTCCCTGGGGCATTCGTTGTTCTCCCTTTCTCGCTCGCTGTTTTTCCATTTAATTCTTATTCAATCGATTATCCCCTGTCGGGATTATTTCTGTAATAACCTGTGCCCACCTGTTTTGTTTTAAAGGTGCTTCCAGGTGTCAGGCGCTTTGATAAATCACTTCGGCATCGCCCCATAATTCTTCAATGCCGTAAAAATAGCGTTTTTCTTTCTTGAATATATGTACTACTACAGTAACATAATCCAGAATAATCCATTCGCTGTTTTCCACGCCCTCCTTTTGCCAGGGATCTTCCCTGAATGCCTTATAGATCTCTTCTTCGACCGAATCCGCAATGGCGCGGACCTGAGTCCCCGACTCGGCATGACAAACAATGAAATAATCAGCTACAGAAGTGTTAACATTTCGAAGGTCAAGGCAGACGATTTCCTGGCCTTTTTTTTCGATGATCCCCTGAACGGCAATGTCCTGTATCAACCCGGGATCATCCTTTCTTTTCTTTAATACCATTCAAATCTTTTAGTTTTGTAAGATCTATCCTGTCAATACTGCACAGGACACTAAAATAAGCTTTACATTGCAAATTTCCACAAATAACGCATTGTTTATCGGTAAAAATCTTCTTACTTTAACGAAGGTCGATTCCACCAATAACTATGCTAAGTTATTACTGGCAAATTCTGGGCCATTGCCTGATGGTACTGTAATTTTGGCAGAAGGCCAGGAACAAGGCCGGGGGCAGGCAGGTAATTCCTGGCTTAGCGAACCTGGTAAGAATCTGACATTCAGCATCGTCCTGGGATGCAGTTTCCTGCTTCCGGCCGACCAGTTCTACCTGAGCATGGCCGTAAGCCTTGGGATTCTCGACACCCTGAAGCCGGTTCTTGGGAACGATTGCCATATTAAGTGGCCGAATGATATTTATGCAGGTAAGAAAAAGCTGGGGGGAATACTTATAGAAAATTTACTAGCAGGCGCTGCACTCAAAACCTCCGTGATAGGCATAGGGCTAAATGTGAACCAGGAACGCTTCCCCGGCTTGCCCCGCGCTACTTCTTTAATGCGGGAAACCAATACAGCCTTACCCCTGGAGCCCCTGCTGGGGCTACTCTGTCAAAGCATCGAGGCCCGCTTTCTTCAATTAAAGGGTGGCGGCCGCAAGGACCTGAAGGAAAGCTATCTCAGGCATCTTCTGGGCTATGGAAAAAAGCAGTTGTTCCGGTCCGGCCCAGGCCGGGAGCAACAGGTGGCCGGCAGTCAGCCGGCAGCGCCCCAGTCTGCCGTGGAAAGGCCGCTCCCGGGCCCGGGAGAAAGCAAGCCGGGTACAAGTGAGATGGAGCCCTTCGAAGGGGTCATCACCGGTATCACTCACGAAGGAAAACTATTGGTGGAAACAGAAACGGGGCTGCTGACGTTTGAAAAAAAGGAGATTGTGTTCCTGTAGCGCTGTATATTGTATTTGATGCGGAAAATAAATAATTTTGCAAGGATTTTCAAGTGCTTCAGGAATAATTTCAGAATTACGAATTTTATAATTAATTTCACGCTCCATTAAAAAAATACCTTGTTAAAACAATTTTTGTTGCAGAAAGTATAAATAAGGTAGGATTATATTGATTATATGAGAGAAAGGGAAAGAATGAAAAAGGGACAGCCGGGGGACTATACGATCCTCAGTTCGAGCATGACGCGTGTGGTGTTGGGTTTATTGCTCATTTAAAGGGACGTAAATCGCACCAGCTGGTGAATGATGCGCTTCATATGTTAAAGCGTATGAACCATCGCGGAGCCTGCGGATGTGAAGAGAATACCGGGGATGGTGCGGGTATCCTGATACAAATGCCCCATGAATTCCTTTATGATGAATGCCTGAAGCTGGGCTTTAAACTCCCTTCTTTCGGGAAATACGGAGTGGCCGTCGTGTTCTTTCCCAGGAACGAAAAGGTGCGTGAAGAATGCAAGGAAACCCTGGAACGCAAGCTGGAAGAGTTGGGGATGAAGCAGCTGGGTTACCGCTCGCTGCCAACGGCGAACGAAGACCTGGGCAGCATGGCCCTGGAAGGGGAGCCGGTAATGGAACAGCTTTTCATCCAGTCTCCGGACGATATCAGCGATCCCGAAGCATTTGAGCGGAAGCTGTTTATCTGGCGGAAGCATTCCACGCATATCATCCGGGAGGCGATTCCCAAAGCGGAAGATTTTTATATAGCCACTTCTTCCTACAAAACCATCGTATACAAGGGGCAGCTGCTTACCGAGCAGGTGGCTCCCTACTTTCCCGATCTGCAGGATAAGCGGGTGGTTTCTGCCCTTGCGGTAGTGCATTCGCGCTTTTCGACCAATACATTCCCTTCCTGGAAACTGGCGCAGCCCTTCCGGTACATCGCCCATAATGGCGAGATCAATACGGTAAAGGGTAACCTGAACTGGCTGAGGGCCGGCGAGTCCACCTTTGAATCTTCCGTGTTTACGAAGGAAGAACTGGATATGATCCTCCCGGTTTGCGATCCGACGAATTCGGATTCTGCGAGCCTGGACAATGTGGTGGAGCTGCTTACGCTCGCAGGGCGCCCGCTGCCCCAGGTAATGATGATGCTGATTCCCGAAGCCTGGTCCGGCAACGAGGAAATGGATGATGCCAAGAAAGCGTTTTATGAGTTCCATGCGGCCCTGATGGAGCCCTGGGACGGCCCGGCCTCCATTACCTTTACCGATGGAAAGATCATCGGGGCTACCCTTGACAGGAACGGACTGCGCCCTTCCCGCTACCTGGTTACCAACGATGATTACGTGGTGATGGCTTCCGAGTCGGGCGTGCTGGACATTGACCCGGCAAAAGTGATTTTCAAAGGACGCCTTCAGCCTGGTAAGATGTTCGTAGCCGATATCGAACAAGGGCGCATCATCAGTGACGACGAGCTGAAAAAAGATATTTGCAGCCGTAAACCCTACCGGGAATGGATCGATAAATACAAGATACGGCTGAAAGACCTTCCGGCGGCGCGCCGTACTTACCTGCCTCTCCTGGACAATGAAGTGATCCTTAAGCGGCAGCAGAGTTTCGGGTACACCACCGAGGATCTGAAAATGATCCTGGGACCCATGGCGGGAGCCGGCAAGGAACCGGTTGGTTCCATGGGGAACGATACGCCGCTGGCTGCACTTTCCCATCAAAGCCAGCACCTGGCCAATTATTTCAAGCAATTATTTGCACAGGTTACTAACCCGCCCATTGATTCCATCAGGGAACGGCTGGTGATGTCCCTGGTGACTTATGTAGGAAGCCAGCTGAATATCCTGGAAGAAAACCCCCGGCAATGCCATGTGGTTTCACTCCGGCAGCCTGTACTGACCAATAAAGGACTTGAAAAGCTTCGTTATATAGATCATGCGAATTTCCAAACCCGTACCATTCCCATCGTCTTCCATGCCGACGGTAAACCCGGGTCACTGGAAAGGGCGCTTAACCGGGTTTGCCGCTACGCTGCCGAAGTGATCGAGGAGGGTTATGAGTTTATCCTGCTCTCTGACCGCAGTATCGACAGCGACCACGCGCCTATTCCTTCGCTGCTCGCAGTTGCCGCCGTTCACCATCATCTTATCCGGAAAGGGCTTCGTGCCAAGATAGGCCTGGTTGTGGAAGCTGGCGACGTATGGGAAACCCATCATTTTGCGACGCTTATCGGTTACGGCGCCTCCGCCATCAATCCTTACCTGGCGCTGGAAACCATCAGCAGCATGAAACGGGACGGCGTTATTGAGACGACACTGGGCGAAGAGGAGCTTCATCAGAACTATATTAAGGCCGTGGGCGACGGTTTGCTGAAGATCATGTCGAAGATGGGTATTTCAACCCTTCAATCTTATAACGGCGCCCAGATATTCGAAGCGGTAGGCCTGAATAAACAGCTGATCGCTAAATATTTTACCGGCACCACTTCCCGTATCGGCGGCCTGGGCCTGGACGATATTGCCAGGGAAGTGCTTGTACGTCATAAATTAGCCTTCCCGGAGGCGCCCGTAGCCAATCCCAAGTTGGAAACCGGGGGCGTTTACCAGTGGAAGCGGCGCGGGGAGTTTCATTTAATGAACCCTGAGTCCATTCATTTACTGCAACTTTCTACCCGTACCGGGAATTACCAGGTATTCAAGAAGTACACCCGCGTGGTGAACGACCAGGAAAAGCGGGCATGTACACTGCGCAGCCGGCTGCGGATCAAGCCGGGAACGCCGGTTCCCCTGGAAGAGGTAGAACCCATCGAAAATATCCTGAAGCGTTTCGCCACGGGCGCCATGTCTTTCGGATCCATTTCACACGAGGCGCATTCCACCCTTGCCATTGCCATGAACCGTATCGGCGGAAAAAGCAATTCCGGCGAAGGAGGGGAGGATGAAATACGCTTTGAACGCAAGCCCAACGGTGATTGGGAACGCTCTGCCATTAAGCAGGTTGCTTCCGGCCGTTTCGGCGTTACGAGTTATTATTTAAGCAATGCCAGCGAGCTGCAGATAAAAATGGCCCAGGGTGCAAAGCCCGGGGAAGGAGGACAGTTGCCCGGCCATAAAGTGGATGAATGGATCGGCCGCGTACGGCATTCCACACCGGGCGTAGGGTTGATCTCACCGCCGCCTCACCATGATATTTATTCCATTGAGGACCTCGCGCAATTGATTTTCGACCTGAAAAATGCCAATAGAGAGGCCCGTATCAATGTGAAACTCGTGTCGGAAGCCGGAGTGGGGACCATTGCCGCCGGAGTAGCCAAAGCGAAGGCGGACGTGATCCTGATCTCGGGCCATGACGGGGGAACAGGGGCTTCGCCCATCAGTTCTATCCGCCATGCGGGTATGCCCTGGGAACTGGGGCTGGCTGAAACGCATCAGACGCTTGTTAAGAATAACCTCCGGAGCCGGGTAACGGTGCAAACGGACGGTTTAATACGGACGGGGCGCGACCTGGCCATCGCCACCCTGCTGGGTGCGGAAGAATGGGGAATCGCTACGGCGGCACTCATCGTGGAAGGTTGTATCATGATGCGCAAATGCCATCTGAACACCTGCCCGGTAGGAATTGCGACCCAGGATCCCGAATTGCGCAAACGCTTTACCGGCGACCCGCAGCACGTGGTCAATTTCTTTACCTACCTGGCCACAGAGCTGCGCGAGATCATGGCCGAGCTGGGCTTCCGCACCATTAATGAAATGGTAGGACAAGCGGACCGCCTGGAAGCAAGGGACAATTCATCTCACTGGAAATACAAAAACCTGGACCTTTCAGCCATGCTTTATAAAGAACCGGCAAGTGAATCGGTAGGGCTGTATAAGCAGATCCCGCAGGATCACGGGCTGAAGGAAGTCCTTGACTGGAAGCTGATTGAAAGGGCAAAACCGGCGCTGGAGCAAGCGGAGCGTGTAAAGGACGAGTTCCCGATCCATAATTATGACCGGACGGTGGGCGCCATGCTTTCCAATGAAATTTCGAAAATATATAAAGGCCCCGGCCTGCCGGATGATACGATCCATTACAAATTCCGCGGATCCGCAGGTCAGAGCTTTGGCGCATTTGCGACGAGCGGCCTGACACTTGAACTGGAAGGCGATGCAAACGACTATTTCGGTAAGGGCCTGTGCGGTGCCAGGCTGCTTCTTTACCCTGACCGGACAGCCAGTTTTAAGGCGGAAGAAAATATAATCGCGGGGAACGTCGCGTTTTACGGAGCTACTTCCGGAGAAGCCTATATCCGCGGCCTCGCCGGGGAACGGTTCTGCGTTCGTAACTCGGGAGCTACCGTAGTAGTGGAAGGGACAGGCGATCATGGCTGCGAGTACATGACAGGAGGCGTTGCGGTAATACTTGGAGAAACAGGGCGCAATTTTGCCGCGGGAATGAGCGGCGGGCTTGCTTATGTATTTGATGCAAGCGGAAAATTCAAATCACGCTGCAATATGGGCATGATTGAATTCGATCCCCTTGACCAGGCCGATATTGACCTGCTGAACAAGCTGATCCGCAATCATAATGAATATACCGGTTCGGAGGTGGCAGCCGCCATCCTGGCAGATTGGACGAATAAACTGAGGAGCTTTGTAAAGGTAATGCCTACCGAATACAAAGCAGTCCTGGAAAGAAAAATGAAACAAGAGGCAGCTGCACAAGCTGAGAAGGAGGAAGTGATAAATGGGTAAACCAACCGGATTCCTGGAGCATACCAGAATGCTTCCGGGTAAAAGAGATCCTGAAGAACGTATTCGCGACTACAGGGAGCTGTACGTATATGATCAATACGGAGAAGACAAGGTACAGGAGCAGGCTTCGCGCTGCATGGATTGCGGAGTGCCCTTCTGCCATAGTGGCTGTCCGCTGGGAAATATTATTCCGGAGTTTAACGACGCTGTTTACCGGGGTGACTGGGAAACCGCCTACGAAGTGCTTTCTTCGACGAATAATTTCCCGGAGTTTACAGGCAGGATCTGTCCTGCTCCCTGCGAGGCTTCCTGCGTGCTGGGCATTAACCAGCCCGCCGTGACCATTGAAGAAATTGAAAAGAACATCATTGAAACTGCCTGGGCGCGCAACCTGGTGAAACCGCGGGTCCCGAAAGAACGCACCGGTAAAAAGGTCGCTGTTGTAGGTTCAGGCCCGGCAGGGCTGGCTGCCGCCGCGCAATTGAACAGCGCCGGCCACTGGGTCACGGTATTTGAACGGGACGACGCAGTTGGCGGTCTCCTCCGCTACGGGATCCCGGATTTCAAGCTGGAAAAATGGGTGGTGGAACGACGTGTGAAGCTGATGGAAGAAGAAGGAATTCAATTTCGCACCAACGCCAATGTAGGTGTGAATATAAAGGTGAACAATCTCCTGTACGAATACGACGCCATTGTCCTTACCGGGGGATCCACTATTCCGCGCGATCTTCCCGTACCGGGCAGAGATCTCAAAGGCGTTCATTTTGCGATGGACTTTCTGCGTCAGCAGAATAAGCGGGTAAGCGGCCGGCCTTTCCAGGAGGAAGATATTCTTGCCGGCGGCAAGAACGTGATCGTGATCGGAGGCGGCGATACCGGCTCTGACTGCGTGGGTACGTCTATCCGCCACGGAGCGAAATCTGTGATCCAGGTAGAACTGCTGACCAAGCCGCCCGAAGGAAGCAACCCGTCGACGCCCTGGCCCAACTGGCCCATGATCCTGCGGACATCCACTTCTCATGAAGAAGGCTGCTCCCGTGAATGGTGCATCAATACCAGGGAATTTATCGGCGATGCGGAAGGGAACCTGCGGGCACTGAAGATCGTACAGGTAGAATGGAAAGCTACTGAGCCGGGAAAACCCATGCGAATGGTAGAAATTCCGGGTACAGAACAAGAACTTCCCTGCGAGCTGGCCCTGATCGCCGCCGGTTTTGTTCATCCCCAGCACAATGGAATGCTTGAAGAGCTGGAAACCGAACTGGACGAACGCGGAAATGTGAAAGCCAGCAATTACCAGACTTCCATCGAAAAGGTGTTTGCTGCAGGCGATATGCGCCGCGGCCAATCCCTGGTAGTATGGGCTATTTCCGAAGGTCGTGAGGCTGCTTACCAGGTGGACAAATACCTGCAGGGAGCGTCCAAGCTGGAATGCCGCGACGTATCGCAGGTGTACCTGGATGCTGTCACACAAGTTTAAAGTTCGGGTTTAGCCCGAAAGAAGATCACAATTTTAAGGTAATCCAAATATTACAATTCGGGTCGCAATGCGGCCCGTTTTTTGTTATTTCCACTTTAAAGATGGTTTAACTAAAAAAAACAGGTTATGAAACTAATTAAACATATGCTGATGCTGACCATGGCAACCGGTGGCCTGGTAGCCTGTAATGATAACGATGATGATATCTATATACCGCCTGCCGCTTTTACAGACCACGTGTCTATTAGCGCCAATTCATGGGAGCCGTTTGAAAATGGCGGCGTGTATGGCTACCTGACGGAGTTTGAAGTACCGGATTTGACAGAGAACATCCATGATAACGGGGCGGTTTTGGTATATCTTGACTTCGGGGAAGGCCTGTTTGATGCCTTGCCGCAGGTATACAATGATGTTTCTATCTTATACAATACATTTCCGTACAGCCTGGAAATTCAAATGGTAGGGATCAATAATATTGAAATTGATCCTCCCTCTGGAGAGATCCTGTGTAAGATTGTACTGATAGAAGGAGCAGCGTTAAAGGCGCATCCCGAAGTTGACCTGAAAAAGATGACACTCAAGGAAGTAGAACGCACTTTTAATGTTCAATAGCTTTGACAAACGATAACACAGGCCCGAAAGGGCCTTTTTTGTTTGGGTCCGGCAGGTTGAATACTTATAGTGTAAATTTGAACAATTAAATTCCGTTATGCGATTGCGTTCATTAGGAAAATTGCCCGCCGGTAACCGGCTGGAGCGTATAAAGGCCTCGCCGAATTACCGGGAGAATGCCTTCCGGAACCAGGAAGTTACCTCCATGCTTAGCGAAGACGCTTCTTATTTGCGGATGATCCGGGAGTCGATGCGGAAAGATTCGCGGAGGTCGCCGGCCGAAAGCCTTCCTGTAGTGTCCAGCGGCTTCCCGGCGGTTAGCGGCAAACCTGTTGTCACCTGGTTCGGGCATTCCTCCTATCTAATTCAAACCGAAAGCGTAAACCTGCTGGTAGATCCGGTCTTTAGCCAGCGTGCCTCTTTTTCTTCTTACCTGGGGCCGAAGGCATACGCTTTTTCCACCGATATTCCCCTGAAGGATCTGCCGCGTATTGACATCGTTATCCTTACCCATGACCATTACGATCACCTTGATCACCGGACGATCCGGCAGCTTCGCTCAACGGTAAAGGCTTTTTATACTCCATTGGGGGTTGGGTCGCATTTAGCGTTTTGGGGAATTGAAGAAAGCCGGATCACGGAACTGGATTGGGAAGAGTCTGCAGAACTGCCGGGAGAAATGAAACTGACGGCCACTCCGGCAAGGCATTTTTCGGGAAGAGGCTTTATCCGGAATAAAACGTTGTGGGCGTCCTACGTATTGGAAACCGCTGACTGCCGCTTGTACCTGGGCGGAGATTCGGGATACGGGAAACATTTCGCGGAAATAGGCCGGAAATACGGCCCCTTTGACATGGTGATCCTGGAGAACGGGCAGTATAATCCTCAATGGCCGCTTATCCATATGATGCCGGAAGAAACCGTCCGGGCTGCCATTGACTTGAAAGGCGAGGCGCTGCTGCCCGTGCATTGGGGCCGGTTTTCTCTCTCGCTCCATGCCTGGGACGACCCTGTTATCCGCCTGGTGAAAGAGGCAAATGAAATGAACGTAAAAGTAGCTACTCCCAAAATCGGGGAACCGGTAGTGATTGGCGGCAATTACCCGTCGGCGGCGTGGTGGAGCCTGGAGAAAGGGTCCACGCAGGGAAATCCCTGATTCACCGCACGAATGTTCGATCACTAAAGCGGTATTCCCGTCGGAAATTTGCCGGTTTAAATATTTTTATCGAATATCGAAGGTATAAATATACCCGAACCAGCCTTTACATGAAACTTCACTATCTTCTGCTCCCGGCGATCCTCTTTTTTGATGCCGGTAAAGTGTTTTCCCAAACAAACCCGGATGAGATCCAATTCGTACGACAGAGTGTCAGACGGCTGATCTTTGACCCGGCTCAATCCATCTCCCTGGCAAGTTTGAACCCAAAGGAGAT
Source organism: Anseongella ginsenosidimutans (assembly GCF_008033235.1). Classification (GTDB taxonomy): domain Bacteria; phylum Bacteroidota; class Bacteroidia; order Sphingobacteriales; family Sphingobacteriaceae; genus Anseongella; species Anseongella ginsenosidimutans. The sequence continues at coordinate 427,095 of NZ_CP042432.1, read as the reverse complement.
CGTCGGGTTGCCATCCATGTATCCTGTCGGGCATCATTTTCCTGAAAAGGCCGGGGTCGCTGTCCGCAATGAAAAGCTGGTTATTCAGTCGGAAAAAGAAACCCAAACAAGCATTTGGTTCGGCGGGTTTAATCCGTTTTCCACGTATTTTATTGATATTTCAGCAATAACGGGGGAAGGCGAAATAGGGTTTGAATTTTCCGATGCAGGGCGCCGGCAGCAATTTATCGTTTCCGTAGCCTTTATAGAAGATACGGTTAAAGATGTGAGCCTGACCGTGAAGTCCGGCGGCGCAACGGTTTTCAGCGGGTCCATTGCTAAAAACGCTGATAAAGATCTGAAGATAGGAAACCAGCTTATCGTTCAGATGTTGGGCAGCGGATTAAGCGTCTATGTAAAGGACGAAGGTTTGCCGCAGGTGATCGGCCAGGGTGAATTCAATCAATACCTTGATTTAAGGGAGATAAAACATATACGATCATTCCAGTCTCAGCTGCATTTAGCGCTGAAGTCCGGAAAGGTGGAGATAAGCAGGATTGAATCAGCGCTTACAACCGGCATAGGGCTGGCCGATATACGGGCGATCACTTATGAGAACGGTGAGCCCTTGCTGGACCAGGGGAGGATTTGGTACACCATGACTATTCGCGGAAGAGGATTGCCGCATCCTGTCCAGGGGGTATTCAGCCTTAACCCGGGTGTATTCGACCTCAGGCTGGAAGGCATTATCGTATTCGACCGCAATGACGGCTTGCTACGAAATGAAGTCGCCTCTCATATTTTTTATGACAGGAACTCCCAAAGCTGGAAAGGAATAACCACCGGATTCAGTGCATTTGCGAATAAGGATACCGAAAAAAAGCAGCTGCTGGCAGTTTTGAGCGATAAAGACCCAAGGTTTGGCTTTTCAGTAATGAAGGCGGCACCCATGGGAATCGTCGGGAATATTGAAGACCCGCACATTATTTATGATGAAGCCGTGGATAAATGGCGGATGCTGGCATGCGAGAACATATCGGGATTTAAATGCATTATGCTTGAGTCCGCAAAATGGAACGGGGACTACAGCCAGATTGCCGGCCCGGGTACGCGGGATGCCACCGGTACCTCCATTCAGAAAATTGACGGCAGGTTTTTTTGCTTTTCCGGAAGCAGTGAGCGGGAAGTCTATATTTACTCCTACCCGGATTTAAAAGAGGTGGGTACGCTGAAAATGGATTTGCCGCCCTGGGATGAACACGCAGGAACACGGATATGGCCCAATGTGGTCCAGCTCCCGGACGGGTACCCGGTCAGGTACGTGGCTTTGATGATGGACAGGTATAATTACCCGGGTGTTGAAGGGCCCAACTGGACTTATGGAGCCATCTATTTATATTACGGTCATTAATGCAATATAAGAAAGCGGTTAATTACCCGCTTCTTTTAGCTTTTCCCCGGCTTTCTCAAGCGTTTTTCCTGCTTCGTCCAGGAATTCGTTAGTAGCATCTTTAAGGGTGTCCCCCAGGCTATCGATCTTCTGGGTTGCCGTATCCATTTCCTGTTCCATTTCACGTTGAAGGGAATCGGCTGTTTCCTGCGTTCGCTGTTCCTGGGCCGGGTTACAGGAAGAAAGAATCAAAAGACAGGCTGCTTGCAGTATAGAAATTCGGTTCATGGCGCTGGTGTTTAATTATCCGCTAATTATGATGAAATGCTTAAAGATAGTCATTTTGCGGGTTTTTTCCATGCTTAGAACCGGCATTTTTCTGGCGTATTTGCTGGTTTGAATATTTTTATCGAATATCGGAGCAGAATGATCCTCAGGTGAAAATATAGCTATAATCAATATGTCCGATTTCAATTTAAATAACAAAACAGCCATTGTAACGGGAGGAGGCAGCGGGATTGGACTCGCTATCTCCAAATTATTTGCCCGCAAGGGGGCCAGGGTCTATATCTTTGAAATGAATGCAGAGCAGGCACAATGGACGGCAAAAGAAATTCAGGCCGAAGGAGGTGATGCCACCGCGGTTAGCTGCGATGTTTCCGACCAGGAACAGGTGAAGCAGCAGGTGGCGGCTATCCTGGACAGGCAACCGGTGGATATCCTGGTGAATAATGCCGGTATCGCACACGTAGGCAACCTGGAAGGGACTTCCGAAGGTGATTTTGACCGGATTTTCCGGGTGAATGTAAAGGGAGTATACAATTGCATGCATGCATTGATTGGCAGTATGAAGGCGAATGGCGGCGGCGTGATCCTGAATATGGCCTCGGTGGCAGCCTCGGTGGGTATTCCTGACCGGTTTGCCTATTCCATGAGCAAAGGGGCCGTCCTGACCATGACGTATTCGGTAGCAAAAGATTATGTTCGCGATGGCATCCGCTGCAATTGTATTTCCCCGGGGCGGGTACACACTCCCTTCGTGGACGGTTTTTTGGCAAAGAATTACCCGGGCAGGGAGAAGGAAATGTTTGAGCAGCTGGCGAAGACCCAGCCCATCGGACGCATGGCGAGCCCGGAAGAAATAGCTGCGCTTGCCTTGTTCCTGTGTTCTGCCGAGGCAGGTTTCATTACCGGCTGCGATTATCCCATTGACGGTGGATTTATAAAACTGAATACTTAACTTGCGGTTCAAACAAGGATATATTTTATGAAATTATTTCGATTCGGTGACGCAGGAGAGGAACGCCCCGGTTTAATTGACGACGAAGACAGAAGGTACGACGTAAGCGCTTTTGGTGAAGATTATACACAGGAATTCCTCGAAACCGATGGGATCCAGCGTTTAGATGCCTGGTTCCGGGTAAATATGCCCGCCTGCCCGAATGTGGCAGCCGACGTCCGTTTAGGCCCCTGCATTGCAAATCCTTCCAAAATAATTTGCGTAGGCCTCAACTATGCAAAGCATGCGGCCGAAAGCGGCATGGATGTTCCGAAGGAGCCGGTTCTGTTCTTTAAGGCTACCTCTTCGCTTTGCGGGCCCAATGATAACCTGATAATCCCTAAGGACTCCGTTAAAACGGACTGGGAAGTGGAACTGGCCGTTATTATCGGAAAAAGAACTGCTTACGTAGAAGAGGCGGAGGCCATGGACTATGTGGCGGGCTACGCATTGCTTAACGATTATAGTGAGCGCGAATTCCAGATTGAACGCGGCGGACAATGGGTAAAGGGAAAAAGCGCCGACACCTTTGCTCCGCTGGGGCCTTTCCTGGCAACGAAAGATGAAGTAGAAGACCCCCATCAGCTCAATCTCTGGCTCAAAGTGAACGGTGAAAAGCTGCAGGACTCCAATACTTCCGATCTTATTTATAAAATCCCTTTTTTGGTGAGTTATATCAGCCGCTTTATGACGCTGCTTCCCGGCGACGTGATCTCCACCGGAACACCTTCAGGCGTAGGCCTGGGCCTGAACCCGCCGCGTTACCTCCGCCCGGGAGATGTAGTGGAGCTGGGCATTGAAAAACTGGGAGAATCCCGCCAGGAAGCGGTTGCTTATGAAGCAGTAAGGAAAACCACGACCGTGTAAAAAATGATTATTGATTCCCATCAGCACTTCTGGCATTTTGACCCGGTACGTGACAGCTGGATAACGGACGAAATGCAGGCTATCCGGCAGGATTTTCTGCCCGAAGACCTCCTGCCGGTTTACCGGGAGAACGGGATTGATGCTTGTGTGGCCGTGCAGGCCGCGCAGTCCGAAGAGGAGACGCGTTTTCTGCTCAGGCTGGCTGAGGAGCATGATTTTATAAAAGGGGTAGTAGGCTGGATCGATCTGCTCGCTCCGGATGTGGAAGAACGGCTCGCCCATTTTTCGCAGTATAAAAAATTAAAGGGCTTCCGCCATATCGTGCAGGCGGAGCCGGAAGGCTTTATGCTGCAGGAAGCTTTTCTTCATGGGATAGGAAAGCTGGAGAAGTTCGGCTATACCTATGATATCGTCATCTATCCCAATCAACTTGACGATGCCATTGCGCTTGTGAAGCAGTTCCCGGATCAGAAGTTTGTACTGGATCACATAGCGAAACCCTATATCAGGCAGGGGATCATTTATCCCTGGGATGAAAAAATCCGCGCCCTGGCTCGTTTTGACAATATTTACTGCAAGGTTTCGGGGCTGGTTACCGAGGCCGATCACAAGTCCTGGAAGGAAGCAGATATTAAGCCTTACCTGGACGTTGTGTTTGACGCCTTTGGTTCTTACCGGCTGCTGTTTGGTTCTGACTGGCCGGTTTGCCTGCTGGCTGCGGATTACGCCCGGACGAAGGCGGTGGTTACCCATTACCTGCAAGACCGTCTCTTTGCGCAGGAAAATGAAGTATGGTATCAGAATGCAGTAGATGTTTATAACCTGGAACTCTAAACCCTAATCAATGGCAATACCCGCTACTCCCGTTAACCCTGCCGGATCTGAAATGTCCAATGGCATGGGAAAGAAATACCTGATTCCCTTTATCCTGGTAACCAGTTTATTTTTTCTCTGGGGGCTGGCGAATATTTTGAATTCCGCCCTGATCGCCCATTTTCAGCCACTGTTCAATATTTCCAGGTCCATGGCCTTGCTGGTGGAGACCGCATTCTATTTTGGTTATTTCCTGGTCGCTATCCCCGCCGGCCTCTTTATGGAGACGAAGGGGTATAAAAGAGGCATTATCCTGGGCCTGCTGCTTTATGCCGCCGGGGCGCTGCTGTTTATTCCGGCTGCGGAAACGCTAACATTTGCTTTTTTTCTGGGCGCTTTGTTCATTATTGCCAGCGGGCTGGCTTTTCTTGAAACCGCTGCCAATCCTTACGTGACCATCCTCGGGAACCCCCGGACCGCCGTCCAGCGGCTCAATCTTTCGCAGTCTTTTAACGGCGTGGCGCTGATCGTCGGGCCTGTCCTCGCTTCCCAGCTGATCTTTGCGGGTAACGAAGGCGAGCTGCTTACCCAGGCCAGCAAACAGAAAGCTGCCGATGCCGTCATTGTGCCCTATATCGGTATCGCTGTGGCGGTACTTTTCGTGGCCTTCCTGTTCTCGCTTACAAAAATGCCGGAGCCGGCTAATAGCGGAAAGCTCAGATTTGACCGTTCTATTTTCCAGCACAAACACCTGACCAGGGGCATTATCGCCCAGTTTTTTTACGTAGGGGCCCAGGCCAGCATCTGGGGCATTACCATTGACTACGTGACTCACCTGCTTCCGGGGATTTCCAAGGAAGCCGCTTCGGGAACCTTCCTTGCCGCAGGGACCTTTCTCTTTGTTGCCGGGCGTTTTATTGGCACCTTTCTTATGAGCTATGTGAAGGAGCAGCGCTTACTTTGGATATTCGCGCTCTTCGCCTTCCTGTTTTGCCTCGTGGGAATTTACGCCGGCGGGTATGTGGCTGTGTATGCCGTTCTGGGCCTGAATTTCTTTATGTCCATCATGTTCCCTACCATTTTTGCCTTAGGTGTAAAAGACCTGGGAACGAATACCAAGCTTGGATCATCGTTCATTATAATGGCCATCGTCGGCGGGGCGGCGCTTCCGCCTATTGTCGGCGCAGTAAGCGACACAGCAGGCATTCAGGCTTGTTTCTGGCTTCCGGCGCTTTGCTTCCTGGTGGTCATGTATTATGGCCTTAGCGGGTATAAGATCAGGGAGGTGTCCGCATGAGCCTGAGACGTTATTGCCTGACGCTTGATTTGAAAGATGATCCGGCCCTGATAGCGGAGTATAAGCGGCAGCACCGCCGGCTGCGGCCCGCCATCATCAAAAGCATCCGGGATGCAGGTGTGGAGGTAATGGATATTTACCTGCTTGGAACGCGGATGTTCATGATCATGGAAGTGAATGAAAGCTTTTCATTTGCCCGGAAGGAAGAAATGGACCGCAATAATCCGGAAGTACAGGAATGGGAGCAATTTGTCTGGCAGTTCCAGCAACCCCTTCCGCAGGCAAAACCCGGCGAGAAATGGATGCTGATGGAGAAGATTTTCGGGCTGGAAGAATTGTGAAACAATAAAGCAGCCCCGGCTTGCCGCCGGAACCTGCTTCAATATGACAAAACCCGGAGTTTACTCCACGTTTCCGTGGGCTTCCGGTTGGTAAAGAATTTTCTTTATAAGGAGTCTTTTCATGCCGTTCGGCATTTCCCACTCAACGATACTGCCTTCAGTATAACCCAGCAGCGCCGTCCCGATCGGGGCCAGTACCGATACCCTTTTTTCCGCAATATTCGCGTTCGCCGGGTAAACGATAGTCAATTCAAATTCCCGTTTGGTTTCCATGTCTTCAATGGACACGCGGCTGTTCATGGTAACCACGTTGGTAGTTACTTTCTTTGACGGCACCTTAACCGCTTTTTTTAATTCTTCGCCGAGCTTGGTAATGGCCATGGTGGGCACATTGGAAGAATACCTTGCATCCTGAAGACACTGCAGGAGCTTTTTGTAGTCATGATCTGTTACTGTGATGGAGTGTTCCATTGTATGCTTTTTTAATCTTCGTTAAATAAATAAGTGAAAAACTGTTCGGCCGGTTGGTAACCCCGGCACCGAAGTAGAATTAAAGGTCCGGGGTGAATGTGTTGAAGGCGGTTGCCATTGTACCGTCGCCCTTGCACGTGGTGGAGCATGCAGGGGAAAACGAGGGATTATATGACAAGCTGATCAACATTCTTTCAATACTACTAAAAATTCAACAACAAAGGAAATCCGGAAAGGTTGTTTTAAATGTAATTAATTTTTTACCGAAATTTAATATGGAGGATTTGGAACTACGAAACGTTTCGTATACATTTGAACTACGAAACTATTCGTAATTATGAACAAGCTGAAACACAGGCCAAAGCCAACCGAAGCAGAGCTGGAAATACTGGAAATATTATGGGAGCATGGCCCGGCTACCGTGCGCCAGGTGAATGACCTGGTGAACCAGCGAAGGGAAACGGGATATACCACTACCCTTAAGATCATCCAGATCATGTATGCGAAAGAAATGCTGAGCAGGAGGGAAGAGGGGCGAACACATATTTATACGCCGCTTGCGGAAGAACAAGAGACCCGGCAGCACCTGCTGGAAAAATTTATGGAGACTTCTTTCCGGGGTTCGGCTGCCAGCCTGGTTATGCAAGCCCTTGGAAACGGAAAAACAACTAAAGACGAGCTGAAGCAGATCCGTCAGCTGTTAGATCAACTGGAAGGAGGAAAAAAATGAAAACTATTGAATCATTGCTGCAATCGGACATGATCCAGGCATTAGGCTGGACGCTGGTCCATGCTATCTGGCAGGTTGCCGGAATTGCCCTTTTATTAATGCTGGTCCTGGCCATGTTGCGCAGGCATTCTCCAAGACTGCGTTACGGGGCAGCGCTGGCTGCGATAGCCGCCATCGCTGTTTTGTCTGTCGGTACCTTCCTGGTTTGTTATGAGCATTTCTCTGGAACCAGCGCTTCGGCCCGGGCCGCCGGTGCCTTCCCGGCTGCCTTTACGGAAGAAGCCGGCTCGCCGGGGTACTTTGAAAGCATTGCCGCTTTCTTTTACCGTAACCTCTTTCTTTTCCTGGCCGGCTGGATGGCAGGTGTGGTGATGCTGAGCCTGCGTTTTGCCGGAAGTATCTGGTTCCTGCAGCGACTGAAAACACACGCTCTTCCGGCGCCGGCGCAATGGACGCTGAGGCTCGCCCGCATGGCAAAAGAGAACGGGATACGCCGGGTTGTCAGGCTCGCAGAGTCAGCTATGGTAAACGCTCCCGTGATGATCGGGCACCTGAAACCCCTGATCCTTGTGCCGGTCGGCATGCTGGCCGCTATTCCTGCGGAACAGGTAGAAGCTATTCTGGCCCACGAACTGGCCCATATCCGCCGAAGCGACTTCCTGATAAATCTCCTTCAGTCACTGGCGGAGATCATTTACTTCTTTCACCCGGGCATCTGGTGGATCAGTGGCGTCGTTCGCCGGGAAAGAGAGTTATGCTGTGACGATGTAGCCACCCGGCAAGGATGCAATCCTGTTACGCTGGCTTTCGCTCTTTCTGAAATGGGAGAATGGATGCAGGCGGAAAAGAACGGGAAGCTGTTGCTGGCTTTTTCAGGAAAACGCGAGCAACCGCTCCTGGAAAGGGTTAAGCGCTTGCTTGGCCAGGAACCCGCCCGCCCTTCGGGCCTTCTTCCCGCCGGCACGCTGGCAGCTGCATTGATCGTCTTTTTACTGCTTTCCGGTTCAGGCCGCGTATTTTCTTCTTCCACAGAGGAAGATGCACAGGTTTTGTCCATTGAAACAGGTCAAAGGCAAACGGACGGAGCCGATACATTGCCTGTATCAGGAGGAAATACGGTAGAAGTCCGCCGCGCAAACGACCCGCGAGGGGATAGCGAGGAGGTGAATGCTGAAACCGGAACCACAGCGGCTTCCCCTTCAGCCTATCCCTCGCCTTCAGCCAATGCTTCCCCGGTTTTCGTGGAAAATAACCGGGAACTTCCGTTCCTTGCATCGGATACCCTGCCCTTACCGGCTGCCCCTGCCGTACCTGCTATGCCTCCCCTTCCGGCTATTCCTCCCTTACCGTCCATGTCCGCCGCTCCGGTTCCACCAACGCCGCCGGCTCCACCGGTTCTTGATTCGGCAAGCTGGGCGCAATTCGGCGCAAGCATGGGAGATTTCGGCGCAGCGATCGCCAACTGGTCCATGAATTTTGTGATGGGCGGCGACAGCAGCAAGGTCCCGGAGTTCAATTTTGACGAAGAGAGCTTGAAAGAATTCGAGCGTTCTATGGAAGAGTTTGGAAAGAGAATGGAAGTATGGGGCGAAGAATACGGAGAGCAGATGGAGGCCTGGGCCAAAGCCAACGAGCCGAAAATGAAGGAATTTGAGCTTAAGATGAAAAACTGGGAAAAGGAAAATAAACCCCGGCTGGAAGAATACGAGCGGAAAATGGAAGAATACCACCGAAACCTACAACGGAATCAGGAACAAGCAGAGCGGAACCTTCAAGAGAGCCGGAAGCGCGCGGCTGAAACCCAACAACGCGTGCGTGAAAACCAGCAGCGCGCTAAGGAAAATCAACAACGTGCGAGCGAGAACAGGCAACAGCAGAATGAGCCTGAACAAAACTGAAGGAGGTCATAAGACGCTCAGCCGGGGTAACAAGGGCAACCATATTAATAAAGGACCTCACGCGCCCACCCGGCCGTTTCAGAAACGGCCGGGTGAAAAACGGCCGGGTAAACCCACGTTAGGCTTTCCCGGTTCTCCAGGCCGCGGTTTCCTCTTCGGCAATATCCAGGAAGTCCAGGAGCGTGTCCAGCTGATCCAGGAAGTCCGGCATTTCATCATGGAAGCCCTCGCGGAGTGACTGCCTTAAATAAAGAAAGGCCATTCTCCGGATGTTCCTTCCCAGAAAAGCCGGGGAATGATACTCCAGGAAGTCTTTTAGGCTTTTTTCCAAGCGCTCGCTAATGGAACAGCCGTTTTTTTCTGATAAATTCATAATTTTATAGATGTGTTATATCCGGGTGGGTCAAGCGTCCGGTATGTAAAGGTAAAAATAGTTTTGCTATTTTTTTATAGTTCTACCTGTAAAATTTCAACACATGAACGAACATCTTCGAATGAAAGCCCTTCGCCGCGCACTTAATCTTTCCCAGGGCGATCTGGCAAAGGCAATCGGCCGCCGGCAAGGGTCCATTTCCGATATTGAACGGGGGCGTAATTCGGTGGACGGCGTTACTCATCTGCTGAAGCTTGCCTTCCAGGCTAACCCTGAATGGCTGAAAACCGGGGAAGGGGACATGTTTCTCCCCGGCGGGCCCCTGACGGGGAAGGCAGTTCAGGCCGGCCTCAGCCAGCAGAGCGAGGAAGGAGCGGGGAGCCCTGAAGAAGAAAGAAACCGCGAAGAGAACCGTACCGGAGTCCCTTATTTCAGTACAAAGCTCCATGAGGGAGAATACGGCAGAGAGGAAGGCTTTTCCCTCGTAAATGAAGCTCCGGAGTACTATATTGATTTTATGCCTTTCAATGATTGCACCGCTTACCTCCCTTATTATGGTGAGAGCATGTACCCTAGATACCTTCATGGGGATATTATTGCCGTTAAGGCAGTTAAGAACCCCGATATTATCCTCTGGGGAGAAGCGTATCTGGTAATTACGGACGAGAATGCGAACAGCCTTAAAACGATCCGGCTTCTGGCAGAACATAAGGATAAAAAGAAAGTCATCCTGAGAGCCGTGAACCCTGCCTTCAGCGGGGATATCGTTATTGAAAAAAGATCGATCCTTTCCCTTCACCTGGTGAAAGGAAAAATTACGGTGATGATTTAGCCGCCGGGCCCCTGACTTTCTTTACTTTTTCCAGGGATTCCTTGTGCTGTACCTCCACCTTTTCAATCCAAACGGCATAGGTGTCCGGGTAAATATGTTTTCCGTATTCCTGAGCGTATTGCAGGGTGAATTCTGCTCCGAAATACAGGATAGCCGCCGAATAGTAAACCCAAAGCAGCACCACCACCAGCGAACCGGCTACCCCGTAAGAACTGGCGGTATCTACCTGCCCCATATAATACCCGATGGCCATCTTCCCAAGCAGAAACAGCAGGGCGGTAAAGCAGGCGCCTACGCCCACGTCTTTCCATTTGATCCGGGCATCAGGCAGTACCTTAAAGATGATCCCGAAAAGCAGCGCCGTGATGACAAAGTTAAGCGCGGTATTGATCGTATAGGCCCAGATCACCGCTGCTTCCGGAAACATGGCAAGCAATTTTTCATTAAGAAACTCGATGAGGCTGTCCACTACCAGGGACACGAGGAGTACGAAGCCCAGGCCAATCACCAGCGAAAAAGACAGAAGCCGGTTCAGCAGCATCTTTAGCCAGCCCTTTTGGGGCTTCGCCTTGAGCCCCCAAATGAAATTGATGGAGTCCTGGATCTCTACAAACACCCCGGTCGCGCCGAACAGCAATGTTCCTATGCCTATGATCGCCGCCAGGGTAGAATTATCTGAAATGGCCGCATTTCGGATGATCTCCTGTATCTGCAGCGCTGCCTTACTCCCCACGAACGTGCTGATCTCACTATAGATCGTTCCCTCAATGGCCTCTTTGCCGTAAAATATACTGCAAAGCATAATGATGACCATTAGCATGGGGCCGATGGAGAAAACGGTATAATAGGCGAGCGCCGCGCTGAGCTTCATTACCTTGTCATCCACAAAGCCCGCAACGGAGCCCTTAAATAGAAAAAGGATCTTCTTCAGCAAATTTCGTTTTGGCATAACCGGAACAATGCAAAAACCATGTCAAATTTTTTAAAATAATTTGGGGGAATAGCGCGGTAAACTCTATATTTGCATTCCCATTTGGGAGCTTAGCTCAGCTGGTTCAGAGCACCTGCCTTACAAGCAGGGGGTCACTGGTTCGAACCCAGTAGCTCCCACAAAATAAAGAAGCCGTTTTTCGTAAGAAGAGCGGCTTTTTGTTGGATAAAAGCCCATCAGTCGATGTGAAGCATTTTGGAGGAATTACCTATGAAGTCATTCTGCCTGATAAGGGGCTGAAGGATTTTGTAAGCCATTTTTGGTGTGGCTGGTGGACCACGGGTGTTCAGGAACGCAGCAACTATCATTCTACAGCCAATACCAATACGGAACTTGTTTTTGCTTTTAATCCCGGAACGCAGCCTGCTTTTAGTGTTTTACAGGGTCATACCGCCAATTATAGTTGCATAGAAACGGGCGGGCTTTCCGAAATATTTGGAGTATCGTTATACTCCGATGCCATTCCTTATTTTTTCGAAGTTTCAGCAAGCGATTTGGGTAATCAATATATAGACCTTCATGAAATTATGCGTTCGGATGCTGACCTGATTGCTCACCGTTTAGCAAACAGTAATCGATTCAATCAGCGGGTTGAAATAATGACCCAATACCTGAAACTTAAGTTTGACTCCAACCGAAAAACTGATCTTTCTATAATAAATGCTATAAAAAAGATGAGAGAATTGCGTGGGCAGGTAAATATCAAAAACTTAGCAAAAGAGAGCTTATTATCGCAAAAGCAGTTTGAAAGAAGGTTTAGAAGTTTCGCGGGTTTTAATCCGAAATTGTATTCCAGAATACTTCGTTTTGAAAGCTCTTTATTTCCGTGCCACCACTATGCCGGTTTTACAAATAAGGCTCTGGATCTCGGATACTATGACCAGGCCCATTTTATCAACGATTTCAAGGAATTTTCCGGTTTTAGCCCAAGTAACTACGTCCCGATTTCAACGTAAGCCGGATGTCCATTTTTTCCAATTTTAACTTATCTCATTAGGTTAGTTTTGCTTTTTAAAGAAAAAAATGAATGATGGGAGAACAAAATCAGGAAAAAGTCATTCCAATTATGCCTTGTCCGGATATACGGCCACAGGTAGCATTTTACCAAGAGTTGGGATTTGAAGTTTTGGGAGTATACACATCACCCAATCCGTATGCTTCGTTGAAATGGAATAGTATTGAATTACATTTCTATGGCAACCGTAAGGTAGTACCTACAGCTTCAGAAAATTCAACCATGTGCTTTTTAATGGTCAAGGATGTGGATGAGGTCAACCGTCTTTTTACCACTGCATTGAAAAAGTATTACGGTAAAATCCCGCGGACTGGATTTCCAAAGATTACAAAAGTACGTAATTTGATTGCAGACCGCAGATTCACTTTGACCGACCCGGGTGGTAATACGCTCTTTATCGGAACAAAGTCTACAGAAGAAGACAGGTTTTTTAGAACATTGGCAAACCCGGAATATGCAAAATTGTTCGCTGTCCTTTATGACGTTTTGTATTCCAAAGAAGACCCAAAACTTGCGGAAAGGATGCTTCCCCGGTATTCCGCCATTGGCAGCAGTTTGCAAGGACTGGATAAAGCGAAATACCTATTGGTACTGGCAGATATTCAAAAACAGTTAGGTAAGCAAATTGAGAACTCTGAACTAAATCAACTTATCAGTAATAGCGAAAATAGCGACGACTGGAGAAATATCAGGGAAAAGCAGATTGAGATATTGAAACAGGACGATTGATTCAATAGCTTACCTTCCGTTTTCGTATTCAATGCCGCTAGAATGGCTGCTGATAGCTGCTCCCAAAGAGTTACAAGTTCGGCAGTTGTATTATTTGAAATTCTTCCGGCAGAAAAACCCGGCATAGGATCTTCACTAAAGACTTTCCGAAAAGATAGTGTGGCATACTGTGCAATAGTGTGAACCCGGGTGAACAAAACCGGAATTCCCGGCTTGATTGGCCGGGAATCATGTAAATTTATTGTGGAATCGTAATAAAATTCTCTGCAATAAACTCTTACAAATGCGCCAAAAATTGGTTCACCGGAATGACTGGGAATGGGAGGTGCATCCTGAAAAGCGGGATTTTTTTCGGGAGCTGGGAGAGATTTTTCATTATAAGGACCTTTTGCTCAGGCTGGTTAAAAGGGATTTGCTTGTTAGTTACCAGCAAACCATTATCGGGCCCTTCTGGATCCTTTTGCAGCCATTGCTGACCACGATGGTGTATAGTTTGATCTTCAGCCGGATCGCCGGCATCCCAACGGACGGTATCCCCCCGATCCTGTTTTACCTGTCCGGCATTATTATCTGGAATTATTTCTCAGATTGTTTCACAGACGTCATGCACATTTTTTTGCATAATGCCCGGATCTTCAGCAAGGTGTATTTTCCCAGGCTCATCGTTGCGCTGAGCGCCCTGGTGACCCGGTCGATCCGTCTGGGTATTCAGCTGCTGGTCTTTTTGGCCGTGTATGCCTATTTCCTGTTCACCCGCCAGGTTGCTGCTCCTTCCGTACTGATTTGGCTGGTGCCGCTGATACTGGCGCTGACCGGGTTGTTTGCGCTCGGCGCAGGCCTGATCGTGAGCGTGCTTACGGCAAAGTACCGCGACCTGAATAATGTAGTGCAGTTCGGACTGCGCTTGTTTATGTTTATGACGCCCGTGGTATACGGCGCTTCACTGGTAGCATCAACGCCCTACCGGTTCTTATTCTGGCTGAACCCCCTGACACCGGCTATTGAAACTTTCCGCGCGGCTTTCCTCAAGCAGGATGCTGTACCGGCCGGTTATATGCTGTCTGCGGTGCTGCTGGTATTCTCACTTCTGCTGACTGGTATATATTTATTCAAAAAACAGGAAATAAAAGTAATGGACATTATTTAAGCCTCATAAATGGATCCGGTTATTAGTGTAGAAAACGTTTCAAAATACTATCGGTTGGGGGCGCTGGGATCGGGGTCGCTGAAAAGGGACCTGCTGGATTGGTGGAAAGGCCGGAAGGAGGCGCCGGCTAAAGACGATCAGAGCCGGGATCATATCTGGGCGCTGCAGGATATCAGTTTCGACGTGCCTCAGGGAGAGGTGCTGGGCTTTGTAGGTAAGAACGGCGCCGGGAAATCCACCCTGCTGAAAATCATTTCCCGCATAAGCCTGCCAACTACCGGGCGGGTGAGGGGCAAGGGAAGGGTGGCCAGCCTTCTGGAGGTAGGTACCGGATTCCATGAGGAGCTGACGGGCCGGGAGAATATATTTCTCAATGGAAATATCCTGGGCATGAAAAGAAGGGAGATCGCTGCCCGCTTTGACGAGATCGTGGCTTTTTCGGGGGTGGAACGTTTTATTGATACGCCCATTAAGCGGTATTCCAGCGGTATGTACGTGCGTTTGGCCTTCGCCGTGGCTGCCCACCTGGAGCCTGCGGTCCTGCTGGTGGATGAGGTACTGGCCGTGGGAGATGCGGAGTTCCAGCGTAAGTGCCTGGGTAAAATGAAAGAGGCTTCGAGCGTGGAGGGAAAAACCGTCCTTTTTGTAACGCATAATATGCAGGCAATCAATAACCTGTGTACCCGGGCTATCTGGCTCGAAAAGGGGAAGATCATCGCAAGCGGCGAACCCCAGACGATCACCAATAATTACCTGGCGGCCTTTCAGAGGAAGCTTTGGAAACAACAATGGGATGTTCCGGGACAAGCGCCGGGGAATGAACATATAAGGATGATGTCGGTGGAGCTGCTCCCTCACCTGGAGGATCCGATGTGCCCGGTTGATATACGCACGCCGATTACTGTAAAGTTCCGCTTCTACAATTTAAACAAGGAGGTGAACCTGGCGGTGGGCATACACCTGTTTACCCTTGGCGGCGAATGTATTTTCGACGTTTCCCACCCTCCGGCAGTTTACCGGAAGGGCGTGCTGGAGGGGGAGTGTACCATCCCGGGAAATTTTCTGAATGACGGCTCTTATTACTTTTCCATTATAGTGGTAAAGGATACTTCCCAGCCCTTGTTTTACTTCGAGGAATGCCTGTTTTTTGAAGTGGAGGACTACCGGGAAAACATGGCGTGGTTTGGCAAATGGATGGGGTATGTCCGGCCGCAATTCCCGGTAACGTTAACACAACTGTGATAGTGATATGAAAAATATGGTCCCCTGTACGATCCGCCATATACAGCTTGAAAAGAACGACGAGGACTTTTCCCAGTTGCTTCATCAGTCTTATTACTGCCTGTTCTGGTGGCAGCAGATACCGCTGGGCCATCTCTTCCTGGCTCCCGGAAAATATGCCGATGCCGCGGACCTGCGTAAAGCTGTGCTGAAAGCAGTGTCGCCTGCTATCGACTTTTATGCGGCCGGAAACGGGCATACAGCCAGGTCCGCAGCCCATGCAGGGAACTACCGGGAGCCTTTCCTGGGCGGTGATCATCCGGGCTTTGCCGCCGTACTGGAAAAGGTGTTTGACGAGGCGCCCCGCCCTCCGGACGGCGGGAAATCTTTGAATATTTCCGTAATAATATGTACCCGTAACCGGGCTGGCCAGCTGCGGCGCTGTCTCGACCTGTTGTTGAGCCAGCGTTGGCGGCCGGCCGAAATTATCGTGGTAGATAATGCGCCGGAAGACCGCAGTACCGAACAGCTGGCGGCGCGGTATCCCGCAGTAAGGTATCATCCGGAGCCCAGGCCGGGCCTGGATATTGCCCGGAACACCGGCGCCCGCTTGGCACGGCAACCCTTGGTGGCTTACGTCGATGACGATGTCCTCGTCCACCCGGAGTGGACATACCGGGTATGGGAAGTATTTCAAGACCCGGATATTGCCGCTATGACGGGTTTGGTCATTGCCTCCGCCCTGGACACAGAAAGCCAGCTGATATTTGAGAAGTTCTGGAGTTTTAACCGGGGATACCGGGACAAACTTTTCGACACTTTTTTTATTCAACAAAACCTGAGGGGAGGGCCGCCGGTATGGGAGATCGGGGCGGGGGCCAACATGGCATTTCGCAAAATGGTGCTTGAAAAAGTGGGCTATTTTGATGAACGCCTTGATGTGGGCGCCGCCGGATGCAGCGGGGATTCCGAGATCTGGTTTCGTATTCTCTCCGCAGGGATGCGCATCCTTTATACGCCCCGGGCGGTCGTGTATCACGAACACCGGGGGGAACTGCGCGCCTTGCGCAAGCAACTTTTTTATTATATGCGGGGGTTTACAGCGGCAGCGCTGATCCAGCACAAGCAAAATCCCCAGGCAGGCTACCGCAGGCATTTTTACCGGGTGCTGGCGCCTTATTACTGGAGATTGCTGAAAGAAGGCTTGCCACACTACCGCGGGCGGCACCGGACCATCGTCAACGAACTATCAGGGATCTTATCGGGCGTACTGTTCTTCCGGAAAAACCGGCACAAGCCTTCGCAAACACTATTCAGCCAGCCATGAACGCTTTTGCCGATACATCCTCCATCCCGGTTTCGGTTATTATTCCTTGCTTTAACCAGGGACATTACCTGGCAGAAGCGATCGACAGCGTGCTGGGTCAGGATCACCGCAACCTGGAAGTGATCGTGGTAGACGACGGATCCTCTGACCTTACGCGGGACGTTGCGGGCAGGTATCCAACCGTAAAATACGCACACCAGGCAAACCAGGGCCTTTCGGCCGCCCGCAATACGGGGATCGACCTGAGTTCCGGAAAATACCTGGTATTCCTTGATGCTGATGACTGGCTGCTTCCCGGAGGAATACCAGCCAATCTGGCTTTCCTTGCGCAGAATAAAGAGGCGGGATTTGTTTCCGGCTCGCACCGGAAGGTAAACGCTTCAGGCCAGGTGATCGAAAAAGAGACTGCGCTGCCCGGGGCAAATCCCTACCTGGAGCTGCTTCAGGGAAACTATATCGGAATGCACGGGGCCGTCATGTACCCGCGCTGGGTTTTTGGTCGTTTTCGCTATGATACATCCCTGAAAGCCTGCGAGGATTACGACTTGTACCTGAAAATAGCCCGGGAGTACCCCATTGTCCACCATGCTGCCTGTATTGCCGCTTACCGGATCCATAATACCAATATGTCCGGGAGCATTCCCTTTATGCTTGGCGCTGTCCTGAACGTGTTGGACAGGCAGCAGGTAAACACGGAAGAGGAGAAAAAGTGCCTGGAGAACGGACGGAGCAACTGGATCAATTACTATTGTGAAAACCTTTACCGCCGGTTGCCTGCCCCTTTGCCTGCGGGTTCGGAAAACGGTCACGAAGCGCTGGCAGCACTCCGGAAATACCGGCCGGACCTTTACGGGAAATACCTGAAAAGATACTTAACAATGAACATTAAAACATTTGTCAGGAAAAATGCCCCGGCGCCCCTGCTGAAAGGGCTCCGCAAATATTTCGGCAGAAAATCCGGCGATGCCGTAAAGATGCCCGACCGCCTCAAGCCCTACAGCACGGAGTTCGGGTACGACCGGGGCGGGCCGGTAGACCGGTATTATATTGAGAATTTCCTGCAAAGACAAGCGTTGCACATCCGGGGAAGCGTGCTGGAGATCGGCGACAATGCCTATACAATGCGTTTCGGCGGCGGTCGCGTGGAGAAAAGCGATGTGCTGCATGTGGATGAATACCATCCGCAGGCAACGCTGACGGGTGACCTCAGCCATGCGCCGCACGTGCCTGATAACAGCTTTGACTGCATTGTTCTGACCCAGACCCTGCACCTGATCTACCACTACCAGGATGCGCTGAAAACCTGTTATCGCATTTTAAAGCCCGGAGGCAAGCTGTTGCTGACCGTGCCGGGGATAACATCCATCGACCACGGGGAGTGGGAGCGAACCTGGTTCTGGTCATTTACGGCGCGTTCGGTCACAAGAATGCTCGCGGAAGTTTTCCCGCCGGCGGAAACCGCTGTTGAAACCCATGGCAACGTGCTGGTAGCTTCTGCCTTCTTATACGGCCTGGGCCTGCCCGAACTGAAACGCGAACAGATGGATTTTCACGATCCCCATTACCAGGTGATCATCACCGCTGTGGCAGCCAAACCCGGTTTATCATGAAGCTCGGCTGGATATACAAAAGCAGGCAGCCGACCGCAGGGCGGGCCCTTGTGCTGATGTACCACCGCGTCGCCAATGTGCCGGTCGACCCCTGGCAGATGGCCGTCCGGCCGGAGCATTTTGAGGAGCAGTTACAGGTGCTGGGAAAACGCTACAGCGTTATCCCGGTACCGGAGCTTCTGCGCCAATTAGAGGAGGGAAAGCTTTTGCCGGGCAGCGTATGCCTGACTTTTGACGATGGTTACGCCGACAATTATTTGACAGCCCGCCCCTTGCTGGAAAAATACCAATGCCCGGCTACTTTTTTTATTGTGACGCGCTGTATTGACCGGAAGCATAGCTTTTGGTGGGACACCCTCGGAGACCTGTTGCTCAATACCGCTGAACTACCCGAAGCGGTTTCTGTAGATCTGCAAGGCGAGCGCTGTTCCTATCCCCTCAATGGGGAAGTCGTCCTCAGTGGGGAGCTGCATCGTAAATACCTTTTATGGCGTTATCCGGCCCCGCCGCCGGGCCGCAGAGCAGCTGTTTACCTGGATATTTATGAGCGCGTGAAAAGCCTGCCACCCGAAGCGCAGGAGCGTGCCGCCCGGGAGATCAGGCTTTGGCGGGAAGACAGCAGCGGCTCCTCCGAAGAGGAGCGGCTTCCTGTAAATACGGAGCAGCTAATGAGCATGAGCCGGCATCCCCTGCTGGATATCGGTTTGCACACCCATAGCCATCCGGCTTTGGGATGTCAATCGCCTGAGCGGCAGTTTCGCGAAATCGAAAGCTGCAGGAAATACCTGGCGCGAGCCACCAGCCGCTTTATTCCGGTGATCAGCTATCCGCACGGCCACTACAATAAGGATACGCTCAGGACGGTAAAGGAACAGCAGCTTGAGGCAGCCTTTACCACCGAGGAACAAGCGATCACCCGAAAGTCGGATCCCTACCGGCTGGGCCGTTTCCAGGTGGGGGACTGGAATGGAGAAACATTCGAAAAACAGCTTTCCGTATGGATGGGAGGAAAGGCATGATGCCGGAGATTTCCGTGATAACGGCTTTTTTTAACGAGGAGCGTTTTTTGGCCGAAGCTATAGAGAGTGTGATCGGCCAGCATTACGATAGCTGGGAGCTGATCCTGGTCGACGATGGTTCGGCGGACAGCAGCACGGATATTGCGCAGGAGTATGCAGCCCGGTATCCGGGGAAGATCAGCTGCGTACAACATGAGCGCGGGGAAAACAAAGGCTTGAGCGCCAGCCGGAACCTGGGAATATCCAGGGCACGCGGCGCTTTGATCGCCTTCCTGGACGCAGACGATGTTTGGAGGCGGGAAAAATTACAGGTGCAGGCCGGGATCATGCATGCCTGCCCGCAAGCGGCCATGTTATGCGAGGCATCCGAGTACTGGTATAGCTGGGAAAAACCGTCTGCGCAGGATGTAATTATCCCGGTAGGCGTCAAACGGGAAGGGCTGTTTGACCCTCCCGAGCTCATAAACCTGCTTTACCCCTTATCGGGCGGGGCGGCGCCCTGTCCTTCCGGGATCATCGTCCGCAGGTCCGCCCTGGAGAAATACCGGGGGTTTGAAGCGCATTTTACGGGGAAGTACCAGCTTTATGAAGACCAGGCCTTCCTGCATAAAATATACCTGAATGAGCCTGTTTACATATCTCCTCTATGCCACAACCGGTACCGCCAGCGGGCAGGCTCACTGGTACGCCAGGTAACCGGGGAGGGGAATTATCATGTGGTACGGCAGTATTTCCTGCAATGGCTCCGGGAATATATGGCGGAACATAAAATAGTGTATCCCGGCATCGACAACTTATTAAGGAGAGCCCTGTGCCGGTACCGGCATCCGGTGGTTCGATGGTGGGCGCGGCTGTTTTATTAGCGAAAGAGGAAGATGGAAGCTTGTCATTCTGTAACCGTTTTAATGCCTGTCTACAATGCCCGGAAGCATGTACGGGAGGCTATTGAGAGCATATTAGGGCAGACATATACAGAATTTGAATTCCTGATCATTGACGACGGGTCCACAGACGCTACCCCGGAGATCGTCTGTTCGTACACCGATCCGCGGATCCGGTTTATCAGGAACGAAGAAAACCGGGGCGTCTCGGCCGTACTTAACCAGGGGATCGGCCTGGCCTCTTCCGGGCTTATCGCCCGCATGGACGCCGATGATATCAGCTATCCGGAGCGGCTCGAAAAACAGGTGGCCTTTTTCCGGGAACACCCCGAAATAGCACTGCTTTCAACCTGGGCAAGGGTCGTTGCAGCCGATAAAACTCCTTTACGGACGGAGAAATGGAAATCCCAATACTATTATTACAACCTCAATTTCGCCTGCTGGATCTACCATCCTACTGTTATGTACCGGCGCAGCGCCGTAACAGCCAGCGGTAAATACAGTACCCGCTACGCCGAAGACCACAATTTGTGGTGGCAAATGGCACGCAATTACAAGATCCATAACTTGCCGGAAGTTCTGCTGGATTACCGCCTTGCCGACGAAAGCCTGAGCCGGGTTACGCGGAAAGCAGAATATGAAGCGGCGCAGCATGCACAGGTTCTGCGCAATATCCGGTATTATACCGGGGAAGGATTTCGCCTCAGCCATCATGAAGTTCGCTGCCTGATGCTGGACTGCGAGCCTGTCCTGAAGGAAGGTATAATGGCCATTGCCCGTTGCTTTCGTAAGCTGGATCATATTACCGGGTACATCCTGGCAATGGAAAATGTCAATCGCGATGAAGCCGCTATCCGGGAAGCCGCCTATTTCAAGAAAGAGTGGATGCTTTCTTTTTTTGCAGGCAGGCTTTCCGGGCCTGAACTGATTTTCCTGCTCATCAGCCTGGGCTGCTGGAAAAAGGCCGCGCTCCTGTTGAGCGCTAAATTTTCCCAGCCGGGATCGGTGGCCGCTCACCGGAACGGCAAGATCCGCGAGGCAGCGGAAACACCACCAGAAACTGCAAAAGCAATACCCCGGATACCACATAACCCTCCGGAGATCCTTCCGGTGCCGGCAGGGGAAGCCCGCCCCCGCTGGTCGGTCATGATCCCCGTATTCAACTGCATCGGGTATTTGGAAGAAACCTTGCAGAGCGTACTTCTGCAGGATCCCGGCCCGGACATCATGCAGATCGAAGTAATAGATGACCACAGTACTGACGGCGATGTCGCTGCCCTGGTGACGCGTTTAGGACAAGGACGCGTAGGCTACCACCGGCAACCGTATAACCGCGGCAGCCTGCGCAATTTTGAAACCTGCCTGAACCGTGCAAAGGGTGAGTGGATCCACCTGCTTCACGGAGACGACCTGGTAAAGCCAGGGTTTTACGGCGAGATCGGGAATTTGTTTGCCAGGTATCCGCAAGCCGGCGCCGCGTTTACCAATCACATCTTTATAAACGAGGCGGGCGGTGAACTCTCTTATTACCGGAGCCTTGCCGGCAGCGCCGGACTGTTGCCGGACTGGCTGGCCCGGATTGCGAGCCGGCAATATGTGCAGCCTCCCGCTATGGTTGTGAAACGCAGGGTGTACGAGCATCTGGGAAGTTTTTTTGCCGTTCATTTTGGCGAAGACTGGGAAATGTGGGTACGCATAGCCGCGCATTACCCCGTTGCCTATTCGCCCAGGCACCTGGCCAAATACCGTTACCACAGGAATAACATTACCAGCCGTTCCTTCCTGTCCGGACAAAGTATCCGCGACATTCACACCGTCATCCGCATTGTCCGGCAGTACCTGCCCCGCGATCAGCAGCGCCACCTGCAAAAGGCTGCCAGAAGAAACTACGCCGCGTATTTCGCCAATACTTCCCACAGGATCTTTACGGAGTTCCGCAACCCCAAAGCTGCCTTTACCCAGGCCTGGCGGGCCTGGATAATGAGCCCGAACGCCCTTACCTCCGCCAGCATGTTAAAGCTTGCGGGCAGGTATATATATAGTATGTTGAGAAAACTTCCTCAAACCGATGAACGAAGACCGTACTCCACAAACCCCACCCATCATTAAAGCGGTAACAGATTGCGAAAGCCGTCCCCGTTGGTCCGTGATGATCCCCGCATATAATTGCATCGGGTATCTTCAAACCGCTCTCGAAAGCGTACTCATCCAGGACCCCGGTCCGGAAATCATGCAGATCGAAGTTGTGGATGATCATAGTACGGACGGGGATGTTCGCGCATTGGTCGCCAGAGTAGGGAAAGGCCGCGTTGGGTATTATCGGCAGCCATATAATCGCGGCAGTCTCCGGAATTTTGAGACCTGCCTGAACCGTTCCAAAGGGCATTTAGTCCATTTATTGCATGGTGACGATGCTGTGCTGCCTGGTTTTTACCGCGTAACCGGGGCGCTTTTTGACGCGCATCCACAGGTGGGCGCCGCATTTACCAGCCATATCGTGATTGATGAATGCGGAAATCAAGTATATAGCCGGCAAAGCCTGATGGACAAGCCGGGCGTCCTCAGCGACTGGTTGAGTACCATCGCCCGCCGCCAGCGTCTTCAGCCTCCCGCCATCGTCGTAAAACGACTGGTATACGAACACCTGGGGGGATTTTTTGCCTTTCATTTTAACGAAGACTGGGAAATGTGGGTACGGATCGCGGCTCATTACCCGGTGGCCTATTCCCCGAGCGGCTTGCCCGGTACAGGTACCATACAAATAACATTACCACCCGTTCGTTTTTATCCGGACAGAACATTCTGGATATCTATAAGGCGATCGATATCATTCAGCATTATCTTCCGCCGGAAAAAAGGAAGTCATATAAAAGATCAGCGAGAAAATATAAATCAATTTATATCGCTCACAAATCTCATCAGTTATATAATGAGTACGGGACCACCCATGCGGCCCTGTTGCAGGCCAAGGCCGCTTTTAAAATGAGTAGAAATCTAAATACGATATATATTATTTTAAAGCTTTACATAAAAAAGCTAATCGGCTACAAGTTTCTTAAGAAAAGGACGCTTCGTTTTTTTGAAAAGTTAAAGGAAAGGAATGCTGACAGTGAACCCGTACCTGTGAACAGGTTGAAGGAATGAACTTCAGCCGGAGAGCGGCATATTATCAAAAACGAGTTCAGGCTGATGCTGTATTTCATAGCGAAGCAGAACGACGCCGGAACTAAAGGTTTCCGAGGCGGTCAGGCGGAGTTGCTGTGAAATGGAGTCTTTGAAGAGGAGCTTGCCCTGGCCCAGGATCACCGGGTGGATCCAAAGCAGGTATTCGTCGATCAGGCCCAATTGCATCAGGGTGGATGCCAGGGTGCCGCTGCCGAAGAGGATGATGTTTTTATTTCCGGCGGCGCCGGAGCGTTTTAGCATGGAAATTTCCCGGCGTATATTTTTCCCGGCCAGGCGCGCATTCCTCCAGCCGGTTTTAACCAGTGACCTGGAGAAGACAACTTTTGTATGATTATTCATCATTTCGGCGATGGCAAGGTCTCCTCTCGGGAAGGAGAGGTCCGCAAAGGCCGATGACCAATAAGCGGCCATTCCTTCATAAGTGATCCTGCCCAGTAAGATCGTATCCGCTTTGCTCAGCTCCCGGCCGGTGATCCCGGCCATATCTTCCGTCCAGTGGCGGAAATGCCAGTCGAGTTCGCAGCGCGGGCCTGCCATAAAACCATCAAGTGTCAGATTTATCGATGCAACTAATTTTCGCATTTCTTTGGCCTTATCCTGTTACAAAGGTATTTCACCTTGATAATCCATGGCCTGTGTAAATGAGACTAAATAGGGTGCGGATTGCGACTTTTATGAATGTTTGTTAATTTAGTATGGTATAATACCAAAGCACGAACAATGAGCGCCAGGAAGATATCCATATTGGTCCTTAATGAAGCGGTCCCCGCGAGCATCGTGGACCCTTCTTATATGTTTTCGGCCGTAAACCAGTTCTTTAAGGAAGCTGGCAAAGGCCCCGCCTTCGAAATCCAGCTGGTAGGGCTTTCCCGGGATGTTCCCCTGAACAGGGGAGCCTTTAGCGTTCGCGCGGATGCCCTTCTCGATGAAGTGGAAAAAACCGACCTGGTGATCGTACCTGCCCTGAGCGGCGATATCGGAACAAACCTGGAACTGAACAAAGATTTTATTCCCTGGATCGTACGGCAACACGCGAATGGGGCTGAAGTGGCCAGCCTGTGCCTCGGGGCCTTCCTGCTGGCCGCTACAGGTTTGCTGAACGGCAAGGAATGTTCTACCCACTGGTTATTCGCGGATGAATTCAGGCGCATGTTTCCCGAGGTGCGCCTCGTGGACGGCCGGATCATTTCGGACGAACAGGGGCTGTATTCCAGCGGCGGCGCCAGTTCTTACTGGAACCTGCTGTTGCATATCATTGAAAAATACACCGACCGGACCATCGCTATCCGCGCCTCCAAATTTTTCGCGATCGAAATAGACCGCAAGACCCAGTCGCCCTTTATCATGTTCCAGGGACAGAAGAAACATGAAGACGAGCCAATAAAGCAGGCGCAGGATTTCATTGAAAATAATGTAGGGGAGCGGATATCCGTCGAAGACCTGGCGCTGAAATATGCGATCGGTCGAAGGCACTTTGAAAGGAGATTCAAGAAAGCGACCAATAACACCCCTGTTGAATACATTCAGCGGGTAAAGATCGAAGCGGCCAAAAAATTGCTGGAAAACAGCGCTAAGAATGTGACGGAAGTAATGTATGAAGTGGGTTACACGGACGTGAAGGCTTTCAGGACCATTTTCAGGAGAATAACTGGCTTATCTCCCATGGTGTACCGCAATAAATACAACCGGATGGCCGCGGTTTAACGCTTTTAACGGCGATATCGGTATTTGACGAAGGCCGGAGCGGACGCGCCTGGCGACCTCAGCATTGGAATCTCAGGCGAATAATTCCTGTAATATTTCATAGGAGCGAACTTGCCCGAAGCCTTCCAGATGGAGAGCATAATATTCCAGTAGGCTGCGAAGCAGTAGCTTTCGTTCTTCCCCGCTGATCTTTAACCCGGTAAGCTGGCCATAACTGCCCTGGCTCAGCTGTCTCCAGAGACCCGCCAGCGAAGGGCCAATGTACCAGGGATGCAGTGGAGCATTTTGCAGAAAATGTCCGTTCTGCAGATCAAAATAGGCGTCCTGCGGGTTCCGCGTATCGGGAAAGAAGCCCAGGTAACGGCTAAGGCCCATCAGGAACAGTAAGTGAAAGTTTGCGATCTTCCCTTCGTGATGATCCAGCCATTCCAGGGAATTGAAAAGGTACTGAAACAGGGCGGTGTCTTCACCCGACTGTCGCCGCAATACCTTATACAGTACCTCGCATAAAAACAGCGAAACGGTACTTTTAGCAATATCAAGGGGTATGCTCAGGAAAACAGGCTCGTTCCTGATATCTTTTACGCGCTGCAGGGAAACCGTGCTTTTATGGTAAACCACCATGTCCAGCAGGTGAAGCGGCTGAAGCACATTAAAAGGAATCCTGCTCCCGGGCCTTCGTACTCCGTTTACAAGATAAGACTGCAATCCGAACTTCTCGGTAAATACCTGGGCAATTATACTGCTATTCTTATATCCGGTGGTTTTTAATACAATACCCCTGGTTTTATGCAGCATAGAACGAAGATACAAATGATTCTGCCGTAGCTTTATATTTTACATAGGATGGTTTGCTCCTGCTGTTTGCTGGTACAGGAGAACGGCAGAACCAATAAGGAATTTCAGCGCGGAAACAACTTAAAGAGCGGCCTGGGCCCGATCTCTTTCCATTTCAAGCCGCTGCTTTTCTTCCAGTAAAACGATGATCTTTTTCTGAAGAGTAATGATCTCGCCCTCACTGTCGTACAGTTTTTCCTTGAGCTTCTGCAATTCGCTTTGATACTTTTTTTGTTCTTCCTGGTTGTGATAGGTGATCAGTTCTACCACAGAAAGCCCGAAAAGGTCAGCGATTTGTTTCAACCTTGAATAGTTGATGTCAGTAAAACCGCACTCGATTTTTGAAAACGCCGGAGCTGTGATTCCCAACCTTGTTGCGACCTGCTCCTGGCTCCAATTCTTTGTCTGACGCAAAGCCTTGATGTTTTTTCCGATTGTATTGTCCGTATTTTTCATGATTCAAAAACAAAGTTAAGAGTAATTTAAACATTCTCAAATAGAAATTTAACAAAAGTTACAAATTTGTTACCCGTAGAAACCCTTCTTCCTTAAAAATATGTTCCCGGGATATGACCGGACATTGCCCGGTACTGGCAGAAAACTACAACAAATTGTATCTTTGCATTTTAATACAAGAAGCTCCCGGAGCGGGAAACACCGGGTCTTTCTTCTTATTTTTCTTTTATTAATTATACAGACCATTGCCATACAAAGAATACAGACTGCTAGATTTACCTGGGGTAGGAAAAGAAGTATTAGCATATTGGGAAAAAAACGGCATCTTCGAACAAAGCATTCGTTCGAGGCCGGAGGATAAATCGTTCACCTTTTATGAAGGCCCTCCTTCCGCCAACGGTATTCCGGGTATCCACCATGTAATGGCTCGCGCTATTAAAGACATCTTTTGCCGGTATAAAACCCTCCGGGGATTCCGTGTGGAGCGCAAAGGTGGCTGGGATACGCACGGGCTTCCTATTGAGCTGGCTGTTGAAAAGGCGCTGGGCATTACCAAAGAAGATATTGGGGTGAAACTTTCCGTGGAGGAGTATAACCAGGCCTGCCGCAAGGAAGTCATGAAATATACGGATGTCTGGAATGACCTTACCCGGAAGATGGGCTACTGGGTGGACCTGGATAATCCCTATATCACCTACGAAAACAAATACATTGAAACGCTCTGGTATTTGCTGAAAGAACTGCACCGGAAAAATTATCTCTACAAGGGATATACGGTTCAGCCCTATTCTCCGGCTGCCGGCACCGGCCTCAGCTCCCATGAATTGAACCAGCCCGGCACCTATAAAATGGTAAAGGACACAACGGTTGTGGCACAGTTCAAGCTGAAGTATGAAGATATTTCCTCCTGGCTGTTCGAATCGGCGGAGGAGCCTGTTTACTTTCTGGCATGGACCACCACGCCCTGGACGCTTCCATCCAACTGCGCCCTGGCGGTAGGCCGGAAGATCGGTTATGTAAAAGTAAAGACCGTTAATCCCTACACCAACCTCCCGGTGAGCGTGATCCTTGCCCGGGACCTGCTGGGCAGCTTTTTCAGGAAAGAAGATGAAGGCGTCCCCGAAGAATACCGCCCCGGCGATAAGCATATACCCTGGCAGCAAGCGGCCGGGTTTAGCGGCGAACAGTTACTGGGTATTCATTATGAACAATTGCTGCCTTATGTAAGCTCCCCTGAGCTGGAAGAACATGCATTCAGGGTGATTCCCGGCGATTTCGTCACTACTGAAGACGGGACAGGCATTGTTCATACGGCATCTGTCTTCGGGGCCGACGACTTCCGGGTATGCCGTGAGAACGGGGTGCCTTCCGTCATGGTTCGGGATGAGAACGGGAAAGAAGCTCCCCTGGTAACCAGGCAGGGGAAATTTGTGAAGGAAGTCGTTGATTTCGCCGGGATGTACGTTCGCGAAGAATTTTATACCGCGGAGGAGCGTCACGCACCCGGCTTCAAATCAACGGATGTATTGATCGCCATTAAATTAAAGGAAGAGAACAAGGCCTTCCGGGTAGAGAAATACGAACACTCATATCCCCATTGCTGGCGTACTGACAAGCCGGTATTGTATTACCCTCTTGATTCCTGGTTTATCCGTACCACCGGTTCCAGGGAGCGTATGGTGGAGCTGAACAAGCAAATCAACTGGAAACCTGCTTCTACAGGCACCGGCCGTTTCGGAAACTGGCTGGAGAACCTGGTTGACTGGAATCTTTCCCGTTCCCGTTTCTGGGGAACGCCCCTGCCTATCTGGCGGAGCGAAGACGAAAGCGAAGAAATTTGCATTGGTTCAGTAGCTGAACTGAAGGAAGAATTGCAGAAAGCGAATGGAAGCGGGCTGCTGAACGAAGAAGAAGTAAAAAGAAATAAGGAGTACCTTCAAAAGCTGGGAAACGGCGATTTCGACCTTCACCGTCCTTATGTAGACGGGATCGTGCTGAAAGGCGAAGGCGGGAATAAACTGTACCGGGAAACGGACCTCATCGACGTTTGGTTTGATTCCGGTTCCATGCCCTATGCACAATGGCATTATCCTTTTGAGAATAAGGAGCTTTTCAGCAAGAATTTCCCGGCTGACTTTATTGCCGAAGGGGTGGACCAGACCCGCGGATGGTTTTTTACCCTGCATGCCATTGCCGTCATGCTGTTTGATTCAGTGGCTTTTAAAAACGTAGTCTCCAACGGGCTGGTCCTGGACAAAAAAGGGAACAAAATGTCCAAGCGTCATGGAAATGCCGTGGATCCGTTTGAAACGATAGAAAAGTATGGCGCTGATGTAACGCGCTGGTACATGATCTCCAATGCTTCGCCCTGGGACAATCTGAAATTCAATATGGAAGGCCTGGGTGAGGTACAGCGAAAGTTTTTCGGAACGCTGTTCAATACCTATGCCTTCTTCGCACTGTACGCCAATATAGACGGTTTTGTGTACAAGGAAGAGGAGATCCCCGCCGCTGACCGCCCGGAAATAGACCGGTGGATCATTTCCCTCCTGAATTCCCTCACGGAAAAGGTAGACGGGTATTACAAAGATTACGAACCTACCAAAGCCGCGCGGGCTATCCAGGAATTCGTGGATGAGCATCTCAGCAATTGGTACGTACGGCTTTGCCGGCGCCGTTTCTGGAAAGGAGATTATACGCATGATAAGATCTCAGCTTACCAGACGCTGTATACCTGCCTGGAGAGCATTGCACAGCTCATGTCTCCCATCGCGCCCTTTTACAGCGATCGGTTGTTTATGGACCTCAACGAAGTAACGGGAAGGCGGAACGTAAATTCGGTACATCTGACTATGTTCCCGCCTGCGAACACAGCATTGATAGACGAAGCGCTGGAAGAGCGGATGCAGCTTGCGCAGGATATTTCTTCCATGATCCTGTCGCTGAGGAAAAAGGCCGATATCAGGGTGAGGCAACCCTTGAGAAAGGTGCTGTTGCCGGTTTTGAACGAATCGTTTCGCGAACAGGCGGATAAGGTAAAGGACCTGATCCTTTCAGAAACCAATGTCCGGGAAATAGAATATGTATATGATACTACCGGGATTCTCGTGAAGAAGGCCAGGCCCGATTTTAAGAAACTGGGCCCGAAAGCCGGAAAGCAAATGAAGGAAGTAGCGGAGGCGATCAGCAGTTTTTCAAAGGAGGATATTTCCAGGCTGGAGAACGATGGTTATATCGAATTGGTATTGAGCGACCGGACTTTCACAGTTGACCTTGACGAGGTAACAATATCTTCCGAAGATATCCCGGGCTGGCAGGTTGCTTCTTCGGGAGGACTGACGGTTGCGCTGGACATCACTATTACCGAAGAGCTTAAAAATGAGGGAATTGCAAGGGAGCTGGTGAACCGCATACAGAATCTCCGGAAAGAAAAAGGCTTTGAAGTAACCGACCGGATTACTGTGAAACTGGAGGAAGCGGAATTGGTGAAAACTGCAGTAAAGAATAATTTAGCTTATATTTGCGCCGAAATATTGGGTGATTCTTTGGAATGGGCCCGGAAGGAACAACTCAATGGTGATACCATCGAGATGGAAGATCAGGATATAAGGATTGAAATATTAAAGAGCCATGAGTAAAACAAACGGAGTAAACGGAGAGGAACAAAAGACGAGGTACTCAGACGCTGAACTGCAAGAGTTTAAGGAGCTTATTCTTGACAAACTGGCTAATGCAAAGCATGAGCTTCAACTGCTGACCGCTACCCTAAGCAACCCCAATGACAATGGCACGGACGACACCGCCGGAACGTATAAAACCCTGGAGGATGGTTCTGCTACCCTGGAAAAAGAACAGGTGAACCAACTGGCGGTCCGGCAGCGTAAATTCATTGCCAACCTGGAGGCCGCGCTGGTTCGAATTGAAAACAAGACGTATGGCGTTTGCAGGGAAACCGGCAAGCTGATCCCCAAGGAGCGATTGCGCGCTGTACCCCATACGACACTTAGTATGGAAGCCAAGCTGAAGCAGCAGAGCTAACATATACAAATGAAAAGAAGCGTAAAAGCCATACTGCTGATCGTTATTGTGCTGGTGATCGACCAGGTTAGTAAAACCTGGATAAAGACCAATATGCAGCTCGGAGAAGAGTTCCGGGTGTTAGGGGACTTTTTTCTTATTCATTTCACCGAGAATAACGGGATGGCTTTTGGCCTGGAGTTCAGCGGGGAATACGGAAAGCTTTTCCTGACCGTATTCCGGCTGGTGGCAGTAGGCGTGCTGGGATACGGATTGCATTACGCCATCAGGAACCGCTATCACCGGGGTTTTATTTACTGTATCAGCCTTATCCTGGCCGGGGCGATGGGAAACATTATTGACAGTGTTTTCTACGGCGTGATTTACGATTATGCACCGCTGCTGCATGGCAGAGTCGTGGATATGTTCTATTTTCCGATCATACGCGGCTATTACCCGGACTGGTTTCCTTTCTGGGGCGGAGAATCCTTTATCTTTTTCCGGCCGGTCTTCAATGTGGCCGATTCTGCGATCAGCGTAGGCGTTATCCTTATTCTGATATTCCAAAATAAGTTTTTTGCGTCCGAGAGGAAACACTCCGGGAAGGAGGATCTTCAGTCGGAAGTGATCGAAGTGTGAACCAGTAATGGTATGACCATATCCAGGGCAGAACGGGACCTGCAATTCGCCGAGCGGCTGGCAAAGCTGCTGGATACATCCGTCCGCTTGCCAGGAACCCGTTTTCGTTTCGGCCTTGATCCCCTTATCGGGCTTTTTCCCTTCGTAGGCGATATCATTACGCTGGTCATGTCTCTGCTACTTGTTGCCATCGCCCTTCGCAACGGAGCAGGCGGGAAATTGGTGGTAATGATGATCGGGAACATCCTGGTAGATACCCTTGGGGGAAGCATTCCCCTGATCGGGGCGATTTTTGACTTCTTTTATAAATCAAATACCAAAAACCTGGAACTTTTGCGGGAGCATATCCTGGAGAAAAAACATACCGGAAGCGGGAAAGGCCTTGTTTTAGGGGCCCTGATCTTGCTGCTGGGCCTGTTCATTGCCCTGGTGTACCTGATTGGCATCATTATTTCCGGGTTTTTCCATGCATTTCCGGAAGTCTATAACTGGCTTGTGGAATTGTTCAGCTGAAAGCATCTCTAATACAAATACAAATTTACATTGACATGAAAACTTTACTTATTACAGCAGCAACAGCAGCATTCGCTGCATTTTCTACCGCATCAACGGCGCAGCAGGCGCCCGGACCAGCATTGGTAACAGTCGGAGGAGAACACATTATTAAAGTGGCGCCGGATGAAGCCGAAGTGAGCTTTATGGTATCCAGCAAACTGAAGGAAGCCCCGGAAGTACAAAAGGCAAACGACGCGGTTGTGGCAAAGGTGCTTGCTTACCTGGCAAAGCAGGGGATAGCGAAAAGCGATATCCGTACTACCCGCGTGAGCCTGAACCCTTATACGGAATACGTAAGCGATAAAGAGCGGAAACAATTATACATGGCACAGCAAGCGGTGACCTTCCGCCTCGAAGACCTGGATAAGCTGTCGGGCATACTTTCCGGCCTGGTGGACCTGGGTGTGAATAATATCGAGAACGTGGAATTCAAAGCCTCCAATATGAAAGAATTGCAGGCGGAGGCGAGAGCCAAGGCGGTTGTAGATGCAAAGGCAAAGGCCGAAACGCTCGCCGAACCTCTCGGCCAGAAAGTAGGAAAAGCCTACCAGATCACCGATCAGACGTCCGATAATGATCAGCCCCGCCCCATGATGTACCGCATGGAAGCAAAAGCCGCTGACTCAGCCGCAAGCATCGCGCCCGGCGAGATCTCCATCAAAGCGCAGGTGATCGTCCAGTTCTATCTCCAATAAGATCACCCGCCCTTTCAATCATTTAAAAAGATTACGCCCCGGGAACCCTCTTTAGCAGGAGCCCCCGGGGCGTAATCTTTTCAGCCGCCCACCAAAAACCAAAAACCAAAAACTTTAAACCTTGAACTTTAAACCTTGAACTTTAAACTTTAAACCTTGAACTTTAAACCTGAAAAAGTCCTAACGGAGAACTTCGAAGCCCGTATAAGGGACAAGTGCGGCCGGCATACGGATCCCTTCCGGGGTTTGGTTGTTTTCCAGGAGGGCGGCAACGATCCGCGGCAAGGCCAGCGCGCTGCCGTTAAGCGTATGTACCAGCTGAGGTTTGCCTCCGTCGCGGGGGCGGAATCTTAATTTGAGGCGGTTTGCCTGGAAGGTTTCGAAATTGGATACGGAACTTACTTCCAGCCAGCGGTCCTGGGCGGCGCTGAACACTTCCAGGTCGTAGGTGAGAGCGGAGGCAAAGCCTAGGTCACCCCCGCAAAGTTTTAAGACCCGGTAAGGAAGTTCCAGTTTTTCCAGCAGCGACTGCACGTACACGCACATGGATTCCAGTACTTTATAGGAGTTATCCGGATGGACCACCTGAACGATTTCCACCTTGTCAAACTGATGGAGCCGGTTCAGGCCGCGGACATGGGCGCCGTAAGATCCGGCCTCGCGGCGAAAACAGGGGGTATATGCCGTGTTCTTTGCCGGAAGTTCTTCTTCGGAGAGGATCGTATCCCGGTAAAAGTTCGTAATAGGTACTTCCGCCGTGGGGACCAGGTAAAGATTGTCGCCTGTTATATGGTACATCTGTCCTTCTTTGTCCGGAAGCTGGCCGGTTCCGAAGCCGGACTGTTCATTCACCAGTACGGGCGGCTGTACTTCGCGGTAGCCGGCCTTTCCGGCTTCATCCAGGAAAAAATTGATAAGTGCGCGCTGCAATTTCGCCCCGTTTCCTTTATAAACAGGAAAACCTGCGCCGGTTATCTTGGTGCCGAGTTCAAAATCAATGATGTCGTATTTGGCTGCCAGCTCCCAATGGGGCAGGGCGCCGGCGGGAAGGGATGGCTTACTTCCCTGGCTGAGCATGACCTCGTTGTCTTCTGCCGTGTTTCCGCGGGGAACCGAATCATGGGGTAAATTGGGAAGCTGTACCAGGGCATCTTCAAGTTTCTGCTCGTATTCGGCCAGTTCTTCCGCCAGCTGCCTGGCATCTTCCTTTAATAAAACAGAGGTGTGCCGCGCCTTTTCCATTTCGTCCCGCTGTCCTGTCTTGACCAGCTCCCCGATGCTTTTTGCCATATTATTGGCCTGTGCCTGCACATTATCCAGCTGGCTCTGGGTGCGCCGGCGAAGCTCATCCAGCCTTATCACTTCATCAACAAGTTCCGGTTCCTTGAAATTCTTCAAAATTAGCCGTTCTTTTACGGTCTCTTTCTGCTCGCGTATATAGCTGATCTGCAGCATCGGTTTTATGTTTGTTAA
The DNA here is from genome assembly GCF_008033235.1 of Anseongella ginsenosidimutans. Taxonomy (GTDB): domain Bacteria; phylum Bacteroidota; class Bacteroidia; order Sphingobacteriales; family Sphingobacteriaceae; genus Anseongella; species Anseongella ginsenosidimutans. The sequence continues at coordinate 393,323 of NZ_CP042432.1, read as the reverse complement.
AATACGGCACTAAGATATAAATTGTGAAGATATGAATGGTAAACTTTATCTGATCCCCACGCCCATCGGCAACCTGGAAGATATTACTTACCGGGCGGTGCGCATCCTGAAAGAAGCCGATACCCTGCTGGCGGAGGATACCCGCCACGCGGCCCGCTTGCTGAAACACCTGGGTATTGACCGGAAAACGCATGCCCATCATCAGCACAATGAACATAAGGCCTTAAAGGGCGTCATTCATCTCCTGCAGGAAGGCCAGCAGGTGGCCCTGGTAAGCGACGCGGGTACGCCGGGAATATCGGATCCGGGTTTTCTTTTGGTCAGGGAATGTATACGGGAGGGGATTGCCGTGGAAACCCTGCCCGGGGCTACTGCCTTTGTTCCGGCGCTTGTGAATTCAGGGCTTCCCTGCGACAAATTTTGCTTCGAGGGTTTTCTGCCCGTAAAAAAAGGCCGGCAGACACGGCTGCAGGCCCTTTCGGGCGAAAACCGGACAATGGCCTTTTACGAATCTCCCCATCGCCTGCTGAAAACGCTGGATGAATTTATCGCTGTTTTCGGCGCCGTCCGCCAGGCTTCCGTATCCAGGGAACTGACCAAGGTATTCGAGGAAACCGTCCGGGGGAGCCTGGAAGAACTAAAAACCTATTTTGAGAACAATGCGTTAAAAGGAGAATTTGTAATTTGCGTGGCAGGAGAAAGATATGAGGAAAAATAAACTGCTTCTCCCTGTGTTGAGCGGGGTACTCTGCTGGCTGGCCTGGCCGCCCACCCACCTGGCGCCTCTGTTGCTGGTGGCCCTGGTGCCGCTTTTTTATTTCGCGGATGAAGCATTGCGGTCGCGCAATCCCGGGCGAACTGTTCTGACAGGCGCATTGCTCGGATTTGCCGCATGGAATACGCTTTCCCTCTATTGGATCTATTTTGTCGCTTCGGGAGTAGGGGCCGTCGTGGGCCTCGCGGTGGTGCTGGTGCCCATTTTGTTTGGAACGGTATTAATGACTCTGCCGTTTTTTCTTTATCACAAAACACGGAAGTACGCTGGGCCCAACGTAGGGCTGGCGGCTTTTTGCGCCTACTGGATCGCTGCAGAATACCTTCATCACAAATGGGATTTTGCTTTTCCCTGGCTCTCGCTCGGAAATGGGTTTGCCAACTACCCTTCCTTGGTTCAATGGTATGAATACACGGGGATCTTTGGCGGCACACTTTGGGTATTGCTGGCGAATATCCTGGCCTATCGTTTACTGACCGGCTTTCTTGCTTTGAAACGCGCAAAAAAAGACATTCCCGAAGAAACGCCGCCAGGAACCGCCGCGACGGATGCCGGCGTTCCGCGGCTAATGGCCTCACAGCAGCTGAGCCTAGGCCGGCGGGAGTTCTACCTGAAAAGGTGCCTCCCTTTTACCATTATACTTCTATTCCCCATGATCTTCTCACTCGTGATCTATTTCAATTACGAGGAAAAAGGGAGTCCTGTGAACGTAGTGGTTGTGCAGCCTAACCTGGACCCTTACGGGGAAAAATACAATGGTGTTTCGGAAAAGGAGCAGCTTTTGAGGCTGGTCACGCTTTCCGATTCCCTTGGGCAGCCCAATACCGAATATTTTATATGGCCGGAAACCGCGATCGGTACCGGGCAGCCCTTGGTAGAAAACCGGCTTTACGATGAATACTCCATTAAAGTGATCCAGGGTTTCCTCGAAAAATACCGGAATGGGAACGTAATAACGGGAGCAAGTACCGTGCGCATCTACGATTCGCCCGCTTCTCCTACCGCCCGGAAATTCAGGGATGCGGAGCAATACTACGATTATTACAATACCGCCCTGCAGATCGAAAATAACGGACGGGTACAGGTGTATCATAAAAACAAACTGGTGCCCGGCGTGGAGCAGTTTCCCTACCGGAGATACCTGGGCTTCCTGGATAAGCTGATGATGGATATGGGAGGAACTTCAGGAACGCTGGGCCATGAAGATGAACAAACGGTATTTTACAGTCAGAATGGCATTGGCGTGGTCCCTGCAATCTGTTATGAATCGGTGTTTGGCGGTTTTATCGCAGATTTCGTTCAAAAAGGCGCCCAGCTGATCTGTATTGTTACCAATGACGGCTGGTGGGGAAATACAGCCGGCTATAAACAGCATGCCGCCTATGCGCGGCTAAGAGCCATTGAAAGCCGCCGGAGTGTGGCGCGTTCGGCGAATACCGGCATTTCGATGCTGATCAACCAGCGCGGAGACGTAATGAAACAGACAAGCTGGTGGGTTCCCGCTGCCATCGGGGGAGAGCTGAAATTGAATGCCGATCTCACTTTTTATGTGAAGCACGGCAATTATCTGGCGCGGATAGCGACCGGTATCGCACTTTTGTCACTCGTAGGCCTGTTGATCCTTTCCGTAGCCCGAAATGCCGGAAAGCAGGGAGGGCGATCATAAAACTACCGTATCTTCGTTAGCAATTTGTATGTTTTTAAAACTAACCTTTTCGCTTTTACTCCTGGTAACCTGCTCTCCTTACGGAAAGAAGGAAACACCTCCTCCTTCACTAAATGAAATGGAGCAGCAGGTGGTACAATTAGTGAACAAGTACCGTCGTTCCAAAGGCCTTTCTCCGTTGCGGACCGATCCGGCCATGCAGCAGGAGGCGGAAAGGCACAGCCTGAATATGGCCCGCGGCCGCATTCCTTTAAGCCATAATGGGTTTGAAGGCCGCATCCGGAACGTCCGGGAGAAAACAGGTGTAAAAGGCCGTTCAGGTGAAAATGTGGCGGAAGGTTATAAGACAGCCCGGGAAGTGGTTGACGCCTGGATCAGGAGTCCCGGCCACCGCAAACACATGCTTGGCGCCTTTGACCTGACAGGGGTAGGAATCGTCCGTTCCCGCAACGGGAATCTCTACTTTACGCAATTGTTTATTGCAGTAAAATATAACAGTAAGTAACCCGGGCTGCCCATCCGGTCCGGTTCTCCCGGCCCGGACTTATTCCATTCTTTCTGCTAAACGCCTGGTAGGCAGGTATATCTGGAATCCTACTCCAAGATTAAGATTGTTGTTGGTGGTGGAATTACCCAGGCCAACTGTCAGGTTGTATTTCAGCAGGGCCTCCAGGCCGATATTTTCCGTGATGAAATAGGTCCATCCGGGGCCGAAGCCGATCCCGATCCCGTTGGTGTTCGCGGCTCCGTTATTCCCGTGGAAACCTGCATTGGCTTCCAGGAAAAACCTGGAGTCACGTACGATGACGACGTCGGCATCGCTGATATAATACCGGCCCAGGGCGCCAATACCATAGTTAACAATGGCGTCGTTGCCTTCTGATGCGATTATACCCAGTTCACCGTAGCCGCCCAGGGCCATGTTATCCCTGACAAAATACGCAATTTTGGGAGTGAGCGTCATCTGGAATGTGGTACTTTCATCCTGGAAGTCCAGCCGGAAGTTGGAGATATTTCCTCCAACCAGCAAGTTCCCTTCTTCGGTTTGTGCATGAGCAAAAGTCACAGCAGCCAGCAAAGCTGTTAAGGCGAATAGCTTTTTCATAATCATTATTTTAGTTTTACAAAGGATACAGGACTGCTACTGCAAAAATTGTGCAAGCTCTTCTGTAAAAGATGTAGATCTGATTATGAGAGATATTTGCCAACTATGGGCATTCTCCTTCCCATGCCGAAGGCCTTGGGCGATACCCTGAGAATGGGAGGGACCTGGTATCGTTTATACTCGTTAAGGTTGACCATGCGAATGATCCTTTCCACCGTATCTGCTTCGAATCCCTGTTGCACGATTTCGGCTGTGGTCTTTTTACCTTCAATATACTGGAATAATACCTTGTCAAGCAGCGCGTAGTCCGGAAGCGAATCGCTGTCTTTCTGATTCGGACGCAGCTCGGCGGAAGGCGCTTTAGCAATTATATTAACAGGGATCCGCGCCGCTTTTTCGTTAAGGTAACGCGCGAGCGCATAGACCTGCATTTTATAAACATCTCCGATCACCGACAGCCCCCCGCACATGTCCCCGTAAAGGGTGCCGTAACCAACCGCGTTCTCGCTTTTATTGGAGGTGTTCAGCAGGATATAGCCGAATTTATTGGACAAGGCCATCAGAAGCGTCCCTCTTACGCGGGCTTGCAGATTTTCTTCTGCCAGGCCAAAGGGGAGATCCCTGAACTGGGGCTTGAGTTCGCTCAGGAAGCACTCATACACGTTTGCAATAGGTATCAGTTCGTGCCTGCATCCCAGCAGGCTGATCATTTCCAGCGAATCGCTCACGGAATGTTCCGAAGAAAAGCCGGAGGGCATCAGTACCGCCAATACATTTTCTTTACCCAGCGCCTCACAGGCCAAAGCCAGTACCAGCGCGGAATCTATTCCGCCGGACATGCCAAGAATCGCCTTATCAAAACCGGATTTCCGGAAGTAATCCCGGATCCCTGTGAGCAAGGCCTGATGGATACGGGAAATAGCCGTTGCGGATATACTGTCATCGTATGAGGAGGGAAGAGCCGGGGCATAAACGGCAGCCAGTTGCTCCGGAGTCCGTTCGGCGGCGGAGGATGCCGGGGAGCCGGCGGCCGGTGTAAGATCGAAGGCGGGCGGGGAATTTTCCTCCTGAGCGGCTGTTTCATTTATTTCGAAGAGCTGCAGGTCTTCTTTGAAGTATTTTAGTTCGCCAAGCAGGTTGCCCTGCCGGTCAAAGGCCAGAGAACCTCCGTCGAAGATCAACTCCGTCTGAGAGCCGGTATGATTGACATATAGCAGCGGAAGGTGGTACTTGCGGCAGTTGGCGCGCAGTACGGCAATCCGGGCTTCGCGGTGAACATAATCAAAAGGAGAGGCGGCAATATTGATCATCAGGGAGGGCTTCTGCCTGATCAGTTCATCCATGGGTGAGGCCACGTACATGGGATCCTCGTCCGAATTCCAAAGATCTTCGCAAATGGTGAGGGCTATCCGCTGTCCTTTGAACTCGATAACGGAATGGCTGCGGTTATGTTCAAAATAGCGGTATTCATCGAAAACATCATAGGTAGGCAGCAAAGATTTGTCCACGCGGGCCTTTACCGCGCCATCTTCCAGAAAATACGCGGAATTGTACAGGTTCTTCCCTTCCGGGACAGGATTCCTTGCGGGAGCCCCGACAATGGCCGCTATTCCCTTGCATACTGCTGCAATAGCTTCTACGGATGCTTCACAACGGTCAATGAATTCGTCCCACTCCAGGAAATCCCGGGGAGGATAGCCGCAGACGGCCAGTTCGGCGAACACAACCAGGTCGGCGCCCATTTCCCTTGCCTCATGGATGGCGCGGGTGATCCTGGTAATATTCTCCTCGAAATTCCCGATATGATAATTCAGTTGTGCAAGTGCGATCTTCATGAAAAGCTGTGTTAAAAGAATACGCCGATATCCAGGGAAATATAGGAAGCCGTTCCCTTTCGTCCGCCCTCAAAAACATCGGTAAAGCCGTTATTAAAAGTGATCCCGCCCAGCAGGCGCGTATTGCCGCTGAGGTCGTAAATTGCGCCGCCTCCAATGGCCAGCCCCAGGCGGAATGCGCTGATCTCATCGTCGACGTCCAGCTTGGACTGGTCCGTCTTCAGGTCGGGATTGGCCAGGTCCAGGATCGTACGGTCAGCCCGGGCTTTAATGTTAACGCCGCCTTCCAGTCCGAACAAGCCGTAGAATACGAGCGGGCCGTTTTGATCCGTTTTCAGCCGAAGCGTTACCGGGACTTCCACGTATTGGAGGCGGTATTTGGATAATACGGTATTGCCCTCCTGGTCGGGTTCGCGTGTTTTTCCACCTGTGGAAGTAATTTCCAGTCCTGTGCCGAAGGTGTAGCGGTCGGAAATGTAAAAGTCTGCCATTAAACCATAGGAAAACCCGGTAAGCCCCCCGTCTGAGCCCATATTATCCGAACTGGGTTTGATCCAGCCAAAAACCGGGTGAGCCCGGAGCCCCAGTTCCACTTCCTGGGCCGAGGCGAGTGAGGCGGCGGAAACAAATACTATTAGAATGGCCAACTTTTTCATAATTTTAAGCTTTTGAAGACGTCTGCTAATAAAATAAAAATTCATGGTAAAGTTTAGCGTGCTAACAAAAATATTACCCCTTTGCTGCATTTTGTTCGCCTGTACGCGGGCGGGGAAGGACGGTTCTCCGTCGCCGCTTTCCATCCAGCGCGCCGAGAAGGATTTGTTTGCGTTAGATACCATGCACTTCAGCACGTCCATACAAGCGCTGTCTGAAGAGTACCCTTCTTTTCTTCCTACCCATTTCCGGAATGTCCTGGGAATTGATCCCGCAGACACGGCAGGGCATACACGTTTAAAGAACATGCTCTCCAATCCCTATATCAGGGCGGTAGCTGCGGACATCGACTCGGTTTACCCTTCCCTGGAAGGTCTGAGCGCTGATCTGGCAGCCGCGTTCGGGCGTTACCATGAATATTTCCCGGGGCAGCCTGTCCCGCAGGTGTTCACCTATCCGGCAAGCCTGTCCGCCTTCCGGCCAGCCGTCTGGAATTCCGACAGCCTGCTTGCCATTGGCCTGGACTGCTTTCTGGGCGCTGATTATTACTTCTATCAGACCACTTCCTTTCCCAGGTACGTTACCCGGCGGTTTACTCCCGCTCATCTGGTACCTACCGCGATAAAAGGCTATATTCAATATCATTTTCCTCCCCGCGGGGAACAGGCGACATTTCTTGCAGGTATGATCTACGAGGGAAAGGTACTTTACCTGCTTGACCGCCTGCTGCCTGAAACCCCTGATTCGCTTAAAATAGGGTACACCCGGGAGCAAATGGGATGGGCCACCACTTACGAACGAAATATCTGGGCTTATTTTATTGAGCAGAACTTATTGTATTCCACTGTTGCGCTGGATTACAGCAAGTACCTTGATGAAGCGCCTTTTACATCCGGCCTGGGCCCCAATTCGGCTCCCCGGGCAGGAGCCTTTACCGGTTGGCAGATCGTCCGCAAATACATGGAAGAAAATAAATCCGTTAGCCCCGCCGAATTAATGGCCGATCCTGATGCCCAGAAAATACTCAGGTTATCGGGGTATAAGCCCCGCTAAAGAAGGTTTGATCTTTCAACTCGAATTTATGATCCTTACGGGGTTTCTTTTTCTTCTTTTTTTTATCAGATAAAGGGTGATGCGGATTATTGGGGTTTTTATACCATCCTTTATGTTTACCGTTGTCATGACGGGTCGTCACGCAGGAAGTCATTGCAAGGCTGCCCATGATCAGCAAAAGGAAGCATACTAATTTTCTCATATCAATTTTTCTCTTACCCTAACAAAAACAAGTCCAATTACAATCGAGGCAGGGAGCCGCTTAGGAATCAGGCGCGCTTTTCGTATCTTTGGGCCTTTACTGAAATCCTGTCCAAAGAAAATGAGAGCTTTAAGAATATTTGAATTATATCGTTTCCCCGCAGGGATCCTTTTATTAATTGGCGGTGGCGTACTGGCTTTTACCGGCGATTGGGGGTGGGCCATCACGTGCTGGGTGCTGGGCGCTTTATTTATTTTCACGCACCTCTTCCTTGGGCCTATGCGCCTGGTACAGGAAGCGGTTGAAAAAGGAGACGTGGAGGAAGCGATGCGAATGATGAAAAAAGTTACCTTCCCTAAATTGCTTTATAAACCTATTCGTTCGGCCTATTATTTTATGCAAAGCAATCTCCAGATGGCCAACCAAGACCTGGATGCTGCCGAATCAACGATTCGCCAGACGATCAAATCAGGGGTGGGTTCCAAAGATTATGAGGGGATGCCTTATTTCCAGCTCGGGAACATCGCTTATCAAAAGAATAACCTAACGGAAGCCTTTAAAAACCTGCGTAAATCCGTACAATTGGGACTGCCGGATAAGGAGAACCTGGCCACAGCCTATTTGACGCTCGCCTCGATTTCCATGAACCGCCGTGATTTCCGAGGCGCCAAAAATTATTTTCGCCAGGCTAAAAACCTCAAACCTACTTCTAAGGAGCTGGTGAGCCAGATCCGGGAGATGGATCGAGCTATTTCCAAAATGGGACGGTAACCCGGAACGCTTCACCGGGCTTATCGCCCTCTAAAGAAGCAGATGAAAGTTCTTAGAAATTTAAAGGTTATCTTTAATTTCCAGGAGTCTAGCAGTAAAAAAATCCGAAGCGGTTGATGCTTCGGATTTTAAAGGATTAAAAGTCTTAGCTGAGCTTGCACCGGAGAACTTCCGGGGGCGGTGTGGTGCTGTTGCCGGGTAGGGAAGCCGTTCCTTTTGGAAAAACCTTTGGGCGGTTCCCCTTTCAATACTCTGGCAATAGCTTACAGGACCTTCAGGCAAGGTAGCTCCCCCGTGAGGCCTTGTTCACCCGCCGGGATGCGCCGGCATGGAAGATGCCTTAATCTCCCGAAGACAAAGCGTTAGCGCCGCTGACGATCTCAAGGATCTCGTTGGTGATGGCGGCCTGGCGGGCGCGGTTGTATTGCAGGCGCAGGCTGCGCAGCAAATCACCGGCGTTGTCCGTAGCTTTATCCATGGCTGTCATACGGGCGCCATGCTCGGAAGCATGCGAATCAAGTAAGGCTTTATAGAACTGCATTTTCACCGATTTAGGGATCAGTTCTTCCACGATAGCCTGCTGCGAGGGCTCCAGAATATAATCCACCCTATGCGAACCGGCGGAGGCTTGCTGTTGTTCGGCTCCGGCTTTCTGAATAGGAAGCAATTGCTCGGTGGTAGGGATCTGTACGGCGGCGTTCCTGAACTGGTTATAGATCATGACCACTTTGTCATATTTGCCTTCCACATATCCTTCCATTACTTCTTCGGCAATTGCCGATGCATTGGCAAAACTCAGATTGTTGAACAGCTCATTATGATCGCCAGTCACCTGGTAGCGGTGCTTTTGGTAATAATCCTGCCCTTTTTTACCTACCGCAATTATATGCAGGTTACCACTTTTTTTGAGAGCAGCGTATTCAGCAGAAATAAGATTGTTGGCCGTTTTGATTACGTTCATATTGAAACTGCCGGCCAGGCCCCTGTTGGAGGTGATCACCAGCAGAAGGACATTCCGGGCATCCCTTTCCTGCGCAAACACGCTGGAATTGTCTTCCATACTGGCTGAAAGATTGCCCAAAATTTCCCGCAGCTTATTAGCATAAGGCCGCATTTGGACAATTGCTTCAGTTGCTCTCCTGAACCTGGCAGCCGAAACCATTTTCATGGCTTTGGTGATCTGCTGGGTGGATACGATAGAGCTGATGCGGCCCCGAACTTCTTTTAAATTAGCCATTCCTTATGCTGATCTTCAATTAGTATTTGGATGCGATTTCCTTTGCCAGGGTCTCGATCGTACCGGTGATCTGCTCGTCCAGCTTACCTTGGCGGAGCTTATCGAGAACATCACGGTGACGCACTTCCATCTGGTGCAGGAACTCTTCTTCGAATTCTTTTACCCGGTCTACCGGGACATTGCTCAGCAGCCCTTTGGTGCCGCAATAAATAATTGCGATCTGCTTCTCTACCGGTACGGGCTGATATTGGCCCTGTTTCAGGATCTCTACGTTGCGGACACCCTTGTCCAGGATAGCTTTGGTGGCAGGATCCACAGCGCCGAATTTGGCAAAAGCTTCCAGGTCACGGAACTGCGCCTGGTCGAGTTTCAGCGTACCCGCTACTTTTTTCATGGATTTTACCTGGGCATTACCACCCACACGTGATACCGAAATACCAACGTTGATGGCAGGACGTACCCCGGCGTTGAAAAGATTAGCTTCCAGGAAGATCTGTCCGTCGGTGATGGAGATTACGTTCGTAGGAATATAGGCCGAAACGTCACCAGCCTGGGTTTCAATAATCGGGAGCGCCGTGAGGGAACCGCCTCCTTTTACTTTTCCCTGGAGGGAAGCAGGCAGGTCGTTCATGGCCTGGGCAATCTCGTTCGTCTGATTGATCTTCGCCGCACGCTCCAGCAGGCGTGAGTGCAGGTAAAATACGTCTCCCGGGTAAGCTTCACGTCCCGGCGGGCGGCGAAGCAGCAGGGAAACCTCGCGGTAAGCGACAGCCTGCTTTGACAAGTCATCGTAAATGATCAGGGCCGGCCGGCCGGTATCCCTGAAGTACTCGCCAATAGCGGCTCCTGCAAAGGGAGCATAAAATTGCATGGGAGCGGGGTCGGAAGCGGAAGCCGAAACCACTACCGTGTAGGGCATGGCGCCTTTTTCTTCCAGGGCCTTTACCACTTGTGCCACTGTAGAGCTTTTCTGGCCGCAGGCAACATAAATACAGTAAACCGGTTCCCCTTTTTCGTAAAATTCCTTCTGATTGATGATCGTATCAATAGCAACCGCAGTTTTGCCGGTCTGACGGTCGCCGATGATCAGCTCGCGCTGACCCCGTCCGACGGGGATCATGGCGTCAATAGCCTTTATACCGGTTTGAAGCGGTTCGTTTACCGGCTGGCGATAAATAACACCGGGCGCTTTCCGTTCCAGCGGCATTTCAAATACTTCCCCTTCCACCGGGCCTTTCCCGTCAATGGGCAGGCCTATCGTGTTCACTACCCGTCCCAGCAAGCCTTCTCCTACATTAATAGAAGCAATGCGGCCGGTACGCTTAATAGTGTCACCTTCCTTCACATCTTCTGTACTTCCCAGCAGTACCACCCCCACATTGTCTTCTTCAAGGTTCAGTACGATGCCCTGGAGGCCATTATCAAATTCAACCAGTTCTCCTGACTGAACTTTGGTGAGGCCGTAAACCCGGGCAATCCCGTCACCTACCTGGAGGACGGTACCTACTTCTTCCAGTTCTGCTTCTGACTTGAATCCCGACAATTGTTCGCGCAGGATAGCGGATACTTCATCTGGTCTTACTTCTGCCATGATATTCTATTAAATTAAATCTTTGATTCATAAAAACGGGAGGTGAGTTCCTGTTTCAGCACTCCCAATTTGCGGGCAATACTTGCATCGTACTGCTTGTCGCCTACGTTCAGAATAAATCCTCCGATGAGGGAGGTATCTATTTTATTTTCCAGCTGTACTTCGCCCGGCGTGATCTGCTTGATGATCGTACCTATCTTTTCCAGCTGTTCGCCGGTAAGCGCCGAAGCGGAAACCACACTGGCTTTTACAATACCTTTATACTTGTTATACTGTTCAAAAAACTGCTTTGCCGTGTCGTAGAGCAATACCTCGCGGTTTTTGCGGATCATTATATCGAAAAAGGCAAGGCTAAGCTTGTTGATCTTTCCTTCAAACAATTTATGGAGGATCCCCTGCTTATCGTCGCCGTCTATCACGGGACTGGAAAGCACGGCCCGCAGCTGCGGGTGCGCTGCCAGGGTATCATAGAACAGGCTCATATCCTTCTTTACCTCTTCCAGGGAGTTTTGCTCGATGGCAAGATCAAGTAAGGATTTGGCGTACCTGGCGGAGACTTTTGATTCGGCCATTAGTTCAATTTCATGTTTTCGAGCAGGTCAGCTACCAGGGTTTCCTGTTTCTTCTGGTCTTCAAATTGCTTTCCGATCACTTTTTCCGCAATTTCAAGGGAAAGCAACGCTACCTGGTTCTTTACTTCTGCCAGGGCGGCGGCTTTCTGCGTGTTGATCTCTTCCTTTGCTTTGGCGATCATACGCGCACCTTCTGCCTGAGCCTGCTGTTTTGCTTCGTTCACAATACCTTCGCGGGTAGCTTTGGCTTCCTTCAGGATCTTGTCGCGTTCAAAGCGGGCCTCCTTAATAAGGCGTTCGCTTTCGGTATTGAGCTTTACCATTTCTTCCTTGGCCTTTTCGGCAGCCAGCAGGGCGTCTTCGATTGACTGTTCCCGCTCGCGGAGCGCAGCCATGATGGGCTTCCATGCGAACTTTCCAAGGATGAACAGGAGCAGCAGGAACGCTACGGTGGTCCAGAAAACCATTCCTATCTCGGGGGTAACGATATCCATTGAATAATTTTTATGTAATTATGAGCGTCTTTGTTTTAAAACAGCCTGCCGCCATTATATCCTTGATATGACACTAATCGCGGACAGGCTGTCGGTCTTTTGAAACATCCGTTCCTTAGGAAGGATTGTTTCCCAAAAGGGCTACAACGATACCAAACAAGGCAGCGCCTTCTACGAGGGCGGCTGCAATGATCATATTGGTCTGGATCTTTGAAGCGGCTTCAGGCTGGCGGGCAATCCCCTCAACAGCTGAACCACCAATCCTGCCAATACCGATACCGGCTCCGATAGCGGCCAGTCCGGCTCCAATTGCTGCGATACTTCCAATCATTGTACTATGAATTTATATATGAAAAAAATTAGACCCTATTTGTGATGCTGTACTATTAATGTTCCTCCGCATGTTCTGCAATAGCCATTCCGATGAACAGCGCCGAAAGCAGCGTGAAGATATAAGCCTGCAGAAATCCTACCAGCAATTCCAGTACGTCCATGAACAGTACAAAGATCACCGATACAGGCGATACAGCAATTGTTTTGAAAATGAAAATAAGCGATACCAGGCTCAATACCACGATATGGCCGGCAGTAATGTTGGCAAATAAACGGATAATCAGTGCGAAAGGCTTTGAAAAAACACTGATGATCTCTACCGGGATCATGATGGGATAAAGCCAGACAGGGACATGTGGCGCAAAAATATGCTTCCAGTAGTTCCTGTTCCCGTTAAAGGTGGTAATTAAAAACGTGATGGTCCCCATGACAAACGTAAAGGCGATATTGCCGCTCACGTTGGCTCCCCCGGGAAGAAAGGGATCAGTCCCATTATATTATTGATCCAGATGAAGAAAAATACCGTCAGCAGGAAGGGCATGAACCGCGCATACTGGTGACCGATATTAGGCAGGGCAATTTCATCCCTTACAAATAATACGATCGGCTCCAACGCAGACTGCAGGCCTTTCGGCGCCTTCCCTTTTCGTTTCTTATAGGCTCCCGCCATGGAACAAAAGATCAGCAGCAGCAATGCCACCGATAATAACATAGCGGCGACGTTTTTCGTAATGGAAAAGTCCAGGACGCGCTCATTCAACGGGTGGCCTGCTTCATCCAGGTTCAGGGCGCCGTTTTCGTCCAGCTTATAGATCTTCTCATGGAAAAGCCCGAATCCTTCGTGTTTGTACCAGGTTTCCGTTGTTTCCTTGCCTTCCGCGGAATAGGTAACTTCCTGCGGATGGTGATAAAAATGAGAGGAAGAGAATGTTTGCAGCCCGTCTTCGGTATACAGGATCACGGGCAGGTAAATAGCGGTGTGGCCAATAATATGCCACTCATGCGCATCCGCGATATGATGCATAATGGCGCTGGCAGCATCAAATTCTTCTTCTTCCTGAACGCCTTCCTGTTCATGCTGAACTTCATGGCCGGCCGGTTCCTCCTGTGCCTGGAATGCCTTTACGGGGGCAGACGGGAGCAGAAAAACGCCAAATGCCAGAACTGGAAGGAGATTTTTTAAAGTGAAAATGCGGCTCAAATGCATTTATTCGTGGATTTTTACGTGTTTTTTTGAGCGCGCAAGTTAGAAATAATAACAGTAATTTCAAATACTGAAAAGAATAAATAAAGCAGCATAAAATCCAGCACGAACCAGAGTTCGTTTTCCAGGCCGCCAAGGATGAAAAAAGCGGCAAAAACACCGGACAAAAGAAACTTCCCCATCAGGGCGGCAAGAGACCCCACCACGTAGGCCTGGTCACCCTTGCGCCAGGCGGCATAATTGGCCAGAAAGAACAGGAGCCCGGCCGCCACCTGGAAAAGATAGATAAACCAGACTTTTTCATGCAGCCAGGGCGGACCAAACAGGTACACCAGCAGGGCCGTCAGTATCGCCATCAGCCCGGAGAAAACGCCGAATGACGTGAGAATGCGTAGCAGGTTCAAGATTTAAGCTGTTTAATAACGGCGTAAAGGGCTATGCCCACTGATGAAAGCGATAGTAAAACAGTAAAAAGGGGGTAGGCCCCGACCCATTCGTCCATTTTTACCCCCAGCCAGGTAAGCCCGCCAATGATCGCCAGCATCTGGAAACCAATGGCTGAATAACGGGCATAATTACGCAGGGACTCCGATTTTCTTTTCTGCTTCCGGGTTTCCTTCATGATGTTTCCCGTTCCTTGGCATTACTTCGGCGGCGGGCGCTTCCCCCATATGACAATGACCGCTGAAAACAGCGCCGGCCTCCACGACCAGTTTGCCTGCATGCACATCGCCTTTTATGTGGCAGCTGGATTTCATGAACAGGATCTCGTGGATGCGCATATTGCCGTTGTACTTTCCGAAAATATCGGCATGCTGACAAATAATATCCCCTTCCACTTCACCGGTTGTTCCGATCACGACTTTCGATTTCGAAGTGATCCGGCCGGTGACTTTACCGTCCACGCGGAGGTCGCCGCGGCAATTGATTTCCCCCTCTATCACGGTTCCGGCGCTTATCAGGTTTACAGAACCATTGCCATTCCCGTTAAGGGAGGGTTCTTCGTTATCAAATGACCTTTTGTCTTTACCTAACATAGAATTTGGTTGTTTATGGTTAAGTGCTGTGTTAAGTATGAACTCGCAGCACTGGTTTAAAATCGTATAAAATCAGCCGGGTTCACGGGGTTGCCGTTATACCAGATTTCGAAATGAAGATGAGGGCCTGAGCTGAATTCACCTGTATTTCCCACAACCCCAATGGCCTCCCCTGACCTAACAAAATTACCAACTTTTTTAAAGATTACCGAACAATGTTTGTAAAAGGAAACAATGTTATTGGCATGCTGAATGGCTATTACATTTCCGGTTTCCGTGGTGAAGCCGGAGAAAATCACCATGCCGTCCAGGGCCGCTTTGATCCCCTCGTCTTTTTGGCAGGCCACGTCAATGCCGTAGTGCCTGGCCCTGGCGTCAAAGTGCTGAGTGACCATTCCTTTAACGGGAGTAAAAAAAGTATGATCACTGATCGAAGTTTTTTCCCTGGCAATGGTGCTTCCTTCCAGGCTATACCTGTCCTGGTTTTCGATATAGGACCTGAAGGCCGAATCGGCGCTGCTTACCGTCAGGTCTACTTCGCCCGCCGTGCCCGGGGTCTGAAACTCACCCATCTCATTCAAAGCGGAGGAATCTCCCGCCGTTCCGTTAATGATATCCTGGATATTCCCGATATAGGCCTTTTGCGCAATGAGAACGGCTTCAAGCGAATCCGCCATATAGGCCGTTTCTGTGATCTCTTTCCGCAGGGTCAGGTCTGTATACCCGGGAATATATTCTTTCAGCGGCGTAAAGATGAGCAGGGCGGTGGTCAGCAAAATAAGCACGATAACGATCACGCTGGCAGCGACCAGCACACTGATGCGATTCAGCGTTACGGAAGCTTTTTCTTCGAACGTTTCGTTATTGAGGATAACCAGTTTGTACTTATCCTTTAATTTTTCGGTTATCTTGCGTTTCTTCTGTACCATTCCCGGTGCAACCCCTAAAAAGGCCGGGGGTAAAGTTAAGGTTATTTTTAATTCATTGCAGCTGCTCTCCGGGAATACCTGAGCGGGAGCGGCGCGGAAAACCCGGATTTCTCCGTCCGGAAAAAAACGGTATTTTTGCAATCAATGAGTTGTATTATGAACTTAGCATTCTTGCCTTGCAACTAACTGACTTAAAGCGATTTGCTGGTATTATTCTGCCGGTGGCCCTGCTGGTGCTTGTCAGCTCCTGCCGGTCGTCCAGGACCAATGACGCCGGGTTTTTCAAGCGGGCTTACCATAATATCACCGCCCGGTACAATGGCTATTTCAATGCGAAACAGCTCTACGGGGAAACGATCAATGCCTTTGAACAGGGCTACATTGACAGTTACGACCAGCTCCTGCCTGTGATAAGGGTCCCTGGCGAAAGCCAGAGCCAGGACCTTGCGGCAAGCATGGGAAGCGTTATTTCCAAGGCGTCGGAAATGATCGACCGCCATGAAATAAGCCGCTGGACGGATGACGCTTATCTGCTGATAGGGAAGGCGAACTTTTACAGGTACGACCTTGACAATGCGCTGCTAAGCCTTCAATATGTTTACAACGAATACGAAGACAATGACATACGTCAGGAAGCGCTGGCCTGGATAGGTTTAAGCAACCTGTTAAAAGAAAGATACCAGGATGCCGAAACAGCCTTTGATATTGCCCTGAGCAATATTGACAGTTCAGCGAGCGCTGCGCCTTTTGTTTACGCAGCCGCGGCATGGTTTAATATACAGCGGGATAACCTGAATCTGGCGGTTCCCCTCTTAAAGAAAGCCGGGGAAACCGTCAGGGAAAGAGAGGCCGCCATACGGTACGCCTATATTACCGGACAGCTATATGAAAGAATGGGCCAGCCTGACAGCGCCGTTACCTATTATAGCAGGGTAATTGAATTAAAACCTGATTACGAGATCATTTTCAATACCCGGCTGAGTATCGCCCGCCTGTACAACGTGACTGCCCCCGGCGGGGAGGGGATTGAACAGGAGCTGTGGGAAATGATGGAGGATGAAAAGAACAAGGATTATATCGACCAGCTATATTATGTGCTGGGCACCATTGCTGAAAAAAAAGGCAATATTCCCGAAGCGATCAACTATTACACCCTTTCCGCCCGCACCTCCACGCTAAATAAGAATCAAAAAGGGGTTGCCTACCTGGGAATCGCGGAGATCTGGTTCAGGGCAGGGGATTATGACAAGGCGAGGCAGTATTATGACAGTACCATGACCTCCCTTTCGGCAAATTATCCCGGTTATGACCAGGTATTATATAAATCCGGAAAGCTGAAAGCACTTTCTGAAAATACCCGGATCATTCAGCGGGAAGACAGCCTGCAGCGGCTTGCCCTTATTCCCGCAGGAGAGCGGATGAAAATAGTGGACCGCCTGGTAAAAGAACTGCTCGCAAAAAAGGCCGAAGAGCAAAAGCTGGCCACGCAGGCGCTGAGCAGCGGGTTTTCCCGGGGCCAGGGCAGCAGCCTGGTTGGCAGGGTTGGGGCTGGCAGCTGGTATTTCTATAATACGACCGCGCTCAGCCAGGGATACAGTGAGTTCCTGAGGCGCTGGTCTAACCGTCCGAATGAGAGTAACTGGCGGCGAAGCAATAAACAATCGCTGGCCGGCGTCGAGCCGGACGTCAGCGTATCACCGGGAGAACAGGAACGCGCAGCGGCCAATGATCCGGAAGCCCTCCGGGAAGCCTTGCTTGCGGGAATACCTTTTGAACCGGATCAGCTGGATTCTTCCAATTACCGGATAATATCGGCTTATTATGAAATGGCCGGAATTTATGAGAACGACCTTCTTTCACCCGCTGAGGCTATTCGCTATTATGAAGAACTGATGGAGCGTTATCCCGGTAATAAGCACTCCCCATCCGTTTATTACAGTTTATATAAATTATACCAGGGGATTGATCCTGCAAAATCCGAAACCTATAAAAATATTGTCCTGACAGAATACCCGGAATCGGATTATGCGCTGGTGATCAATAACCCCGGCTCGGTCCTGGCCCGCGCGGAGCAAACAGACAGCAGGCTGGGCCCGTTTTACGAAGAAACCTACCGCTTATTCCAGGAAGGGCAATATGCAGAAGTAATCTCACGCTGCCAGGCGCCGGAAGTAAGCCGTACCACACCCACCCTGGCCGCTAAGTTCGCTTTGCTTCATGCACTGGCAGTCGGGCGTACGGACAGCATTCCGCAATTTACCGCCAGCCTGGAACGTGTTTCCACCTCTTTTTCCGAAGAAGAACCCGGCCGGCGGGCGCGTGCATGGCTCACCTATGTGCAAACTCATCCGGATGAATTTTCGGGAAGAATGCCTGCATTACTGGAAGGCGGAAGCTGGCTCACTGACTTCGACGCGATCCAGCGGCGGATGGCTGAAAGGGCGCGCCGGGAAGCGGCTGCTCTTGCAAGGGCCAGGGAAGAAGCCGAACGCAATAGTTATTTTAAGATACCCGGCCCTTCCGAACCTTTTGTGGTGGTAATTGCCGTCAACGATCCCTCGCTCAACCTCAACAGTACCCGTTTCGGCCTCGGCCAGCTGAACCGCCGCCTTTATGAAGGAAAGAATTACCAGCACCAGGTAAAAACGGTCAATAATGAGACCCAGCTTCTGTCGGTAGGTTCTTTTGCGGATATGCAGGCTGCCCGGGACTATTATGAAACACTATTGCAGCACCGCGGCGCCCTTATTAAGGCGCCGGAAGAAAAAACATCCGTATTCTACCTGACGGCGAGTAATTTCGAGCGCCTGGTAAATGCGGGAACGGTCAGAGATTACCGGTACTATTTCCGCGTAAACTTCCTGTCCGGCAAGGCCGGAAGACAGGCTGCCGCGGAAACCCGCACATTGCCGGAAGAAAGCACCGCGCCGGGAGCGGATTCTCTGGCGGCTGAAGAAGCCGGGCTGCCGGAAGCAAGCAGCTTGCCGGGCGCGGATTCCCTGGCAGCCGCTCCCCCGGTAACATCTGCTGCTGAGGAAGCTGGTCTGCCGGAAGAGGGTAGCTTGCCGGAAGCTGACAAAGAGCCTGGGACTGATTCCCTGGCGGCATCCCCGTCCGGCGCCGTTCCGTCAGAAGAAGCCGTTCCTGCCGGGAACGCTCCTGAAGAAACGCCGGCTGAGGCTGTTAAAGAGGCGCTGGCGGAAGCTGCTGAGGAAACGCCTGCTGAAACCCCTGCCGCAGGGGCGGTCAGCAGCCGGTTCAGCCCGGAAGCGGAAGATGCAAAATACCTGCTGGTTGTCGCGGTGAACGATGCGGAGATGAACCTGAACAGTACCCGTTTAGGTATCGGGCTTTTCAACCGGGGATATTATAACCGGATGGATTACAAGCATAATTCCAAGAAGGTGAACAATGAGACGCAGCTCATCTCCGTGACTATTTTCAGCAGCCGGCAAGAAGCGGAAGCCTATTACCAGGCCTTTATGAACAGGAGGGAACAGATCGTGAAGGCGCCCGATGCGAAGACCGATATTTTCCTGATCACCAGGGACAATTTTCTGTTGCTTGACTCGCAACAGATCGTAAATGAATACGTTAACTATTTCAATAATAATTACCGGAGAGCGGATGAGTAAGAACAGGAAGAACAAACAACAATTGAGCCCGGAAGAAGTCGGCCGTTTTACAAGGACTTTCTGGAAGGTCATTTTTGGCTGCGTGGCCTTCGTGTTTTTGTTACTGATGGCGGTGGGGCTTGGAGTATTTGGAAAACTGCCCTCTCTGGCTTCCCTTGAAAACCCCGACAATAATTACGCGGCGGAAGTACTTTCTTCCGACGGCACCATCCTGGGAACCTTTTACGACGAGAACCGGTCCTACGTAAATTATGACCAGATCTCGCCCAATTTAATAAAGGCCCTGGTTTCCACGGAAGACGAACGGTTTTACCAGCATTCGGGAATAGACTTTAAACGGACCGTGGCCAGCGCCATTTTTACCCTCTTCGGTGATAAACAGGGAGGGAGTACAATCTCCCAGCAGCTGGCCCTTAACCTGTACGGTTCGGGAAGAGCGGACAACTTTATGGTGAGGGTGATGCAGAAACTGCGGGAATGGGTTACGGCGGTAAGGCTTGAACGGCGTTATACCAAGCAGGAGATCATTACCATGTACCTGAATACGGTTGATTTCGGAAATAATTCCTATGGCATTAAGATGGCTGCGCGTTCCTATTTTGATACCACGCCGGATAAACTTACCGTAAACCAGTCCGCGCTGCTGGTAGGCCTTCTGAAAGGGACTTCCAGGTTTTCTCCCCTGAATAATGAAGAAAGAGCGAAGGCACGGCGGAACACGGTCTTAGGACTTATGCGAAAGCACGGCGAAATATCAGCCGAGCAGTACGCGGCCTTTACAAAGGAACCGATTGTGCTTGACCTGCAGCCAACCCAGCATGACCGCGGCCTGGCGCCTTACTTCAGGGAATTCCTGCGGCTGGAAGTGACCCGGCTTATTAATGATGGGGAAGTAAAACGAAAAGAGAACGGTGAAGAGTACGATGTGTACCGCGACGGTTTAAAGATCCATACCACGATCAACACCCGTATGCAGCGCTACGCCGAAGAAGCGGTGAGAGAGCATCTTACCGGCCTCCAGGCCGATTTTAAACGGCACTGGAAGGGAAGGATTCCCTGGAAGGGCTTGTCTTCGGGGCCTAACCCGGTTTTCGACGATAAGGCAATTACCATCAATACGGCCATCAAACGTTCTGAAAGATACCGGAAAATGCTGCTGAATGATTTACCGGAAGATTCCATCAAGGCCGGGTTTACTCGTCCGGTCCGGATGAAGGTGTTTTCCTGGGATTCCCCGGACTATTCCAAAGATACGGTCATGAGCCCGCTCGATTCCATCATTTATTATAAATGGTTCCTCCGCTCCGCTTTCATGGCGCTTGACCCCCAAACCGGGCATATAAAGGCCTGGGTGGGTGGCCCGGATTACCGGTATTTTAAGTTTGATATGGTAAAGCTGGGAAAAAGGCAGGTAGGTTCCACCTTTAAACCCATTGTTTATACCGAAGCGATTGAAGATTTTGGCTATAAGCCCTGTTTCCCGGTGCCGAACATCCCGGTGGAATTCCCCGATTTCCTCGTGGACGGCAAGCCCTACAAGCCGCAAAACTCCGATTACTCGTTCGGGGGCGTATATACGCTGCGGGAGGGCCTGGCGAAATCGCTGAACGTGGTCACGATGTACCTGATCAAGCATATCGGGCCGGCCAGCGTCGTAGACCGGGCGGAAAAGATGGGAATCTCGGCCGACATGGAACCTTATCCCTCCATTGGGTTGGGCGTTTTCGAGACCACCCTCTACGATATGGTAAGCGCATTCAGCGCTTTCGCCAACAGGGGGATGCGAAAACCGCCTGTTTTCATTACGCATATTGAAGACCGCAACGGCAATATCATTTATAATAAGATCAATGTGCCTATTGAGGCCATGAGCGAACAAACGGCTTATACCATGCTGCATATGCTCAAAGGAACTTCCGAGGTCAGCGGCGGCACGGCCATGCGCCTCAGAGGAACCTACGGTTTTACCAATCCGATCGCGGCAAAAACCGGTACTACCCAGAATAATGTGGACGGCTGGTTCCTTGGGGCGGTGCCTAACCTGGTGGCGGGTGTCTGGACAGGAGGAGATGATCAAACCGTTCATTTCCGCGATACCCGGCTGGGGCAGGGCGCTAATATGGCGCTTCCCGTATGGGGAAGGTTCATGCAAAAAGTCTATAAGGATACGACGCTTGAAGTATCGAAAGAAGATTTCCCGCTTCCGTCCGATTCCAGCATTAACCTGAACTTTGATTGTTCTGCCTACCACGTACCGGAAACTGCCGATTCCACGTTTGTGCCGGAGGAGCTGCCGGAGAACCGGCTGGATTTTTAAAGATGACGCCGATAGGGCGCCGGTCCCGGTACATTAAAGTCCGGCGCCAATATATCGGAAGTGCGGGAGGCAAACGATGTATTCGCAATGCGAAATCCGCAAACGCGGGAGCGGAGCAGTCCAAAACCAGATCCTAAGCCCTTGGGGCAAATTTTCAGATAATAATGTCTTTCGAACCGAAAAAGGCTGTACAGAAATTACCCCGTAAGCCGGGCGTGTATCAATTTTTTGATGAGGAAGGAATCGTCATTTACGTGGGGAAAGCCAAGAACCTCCGTAACCGGGTTAGCTCCTATTTCAAAAGCGACCGTTCTTATGAGAGTTCCAAGACCCGGGTACTGGCCGGGAAGATCAGAGATATTAAATTCACCCTGGTGGATACGGAGATTGACGCCTGGCTGCTGGAAAATAACCTGATCAAGAAATTCAAGCCGCGCTATAATGTGCTGCTGAAGGATGATAAGACCTATCCTTCGCTGGTCATCCGTAATGAACCGTTTCCCCGGATATTCGGAACACGCAATATTATTCCGGACGGATCCAAATATTTCGGACCTTATGCCTCGGTCACGATGATGCGGACGATGATGGATATGATCAAAAGCTTGTATCCCCTGCGTACCTGCAATCTGCCGCTCACCCGGGAAAATATCGAGGCCGGCAAGTTCAAAATATGCCTAGAGTACCAGATCGGCAATTGCAAGGGGCCTTGTGAAGGGCTTCAGGCAGAGGAGGACTATGCCCAGAATATCGAAGAGATCCGGGAGATACTCCGGGGAAACACAGGGGGCGTTCTGAACAAGCTCCGGGAAAGGATAAAGGAAGCGTCTGCAAGCCTTGATTTTGAACAGGCCCACCGCCTGAAGGAGAAGCTGGATATCCTGCAGAACTACCAGAGCAAATCAGCAGTGGTTAGCGCTGTGATTCATAATGTCGATGTCTTTTCTATCGCCTCAGATGAAAAATACGCCTTTGTCAACTACCTGAAAGTAGCGCGGGGCATGGTCGTGCAAACCCAGACTATTGAACTGAAGAAAAAACTTGGAGAAAGCGATGCGGAGCTGCTGAGCCTGGCCATCGGCGAATTCCGGAACCGTTTTGAAAGCGATGCCAGGGAGATCGTCGTGCCTTTTGAGCTGGAAGTCGAAGACCCTTCGGTGAAATTCACGGTACCCCGCGCAGGGGATAAGAAGAAGCTTTTGGAGCTGTCGGTTAAAAATGTGCTTTTTTTCAGGAAATCCCGCCTGGAACAGTACGAAAAGCTGAACCCCGGGGTAAAGACAGAACGCATTCTGTCCCAGATGAAAACCGACCTCCGCCTGACGGCGCTGCCCCGGCATATCGAATGCTTTGATAACTCGAATTTCCAGGGAAAATACCCCGTTTCGGCGATGGTAGTGTTCCGGGAGGCAAAGCCGGCTAAAAAGGATTACCGGCATTTCAATATTAAGACCGTGGAAGGGCCGGATGATTTCGCCAGCATGAAGGAAGTGGTGCATCGCCGGTACCGCAGATTGCTGGAGGAAGGCAGCAGCCTGCCGGACCTGGTGGTGATCGACGGAGGTAAAGGGCAGCTTTCCGCCGCCCAGTCAGCCCTGAAGCTGCTGGGGATCCAGAAGGAGATTCCCATTATTGGTATTGCCAAGCGCCTGGAAGAGATCTACTATCCCGGTGATTCCCTGCCTTTATATATTGACAAGCGATCGGAAACCCTGAAAGTGCTTCAGCAAATGCGCGATGAAGCCCACCGCTTCGGCATTACCTTTCACCGCAAAAAAAGAGATAAGGGAACGCTGAAAACGGAACTGGAAATGATCAGCGGGATTGGCCCCAGGGCCACGGAGAAGCTGCTGCGCCATTTTCGCTCCGTAAAGAAAATTAAAGAAGCCAGCCTGGAGGAACTGAAAGAAGTAGTACCAGCAAAGCAGGCCGCGAAATTAATCGACTGGATCCGTGAGGGCGGCAATTAACGCGGTAATAGTATCAAGGTAACTCTCAGGTCCCTGGCCCGGTTACAGCGCTTGAAAAAGCGCTAAAAACTCCTGACCGGCTTGAAATGCTCCTTTCCGCTGTCGCAGACATGGCAGCGGTAGTGGTCGGGAAGTTTTTCGAAAGGCATTCCTGCGGCAATTCCGGCAGCCGGATCCCCGATTTTTTTATCATAGATTGTCAGGCAGTTGCTGCATTGATAGCAAAGGTCCGCGGGATCGGCAGGCGGTTCCTCCCTGCTGTCGCTTTGGCCCGCCGGCAGGTCTTTTTCAGGATTCAGCTGCCTGAAGTATATTTTGCTTAGTTCTATCAGCAAGGCCGGCAATACCTCTTTGACCACTCCCCGGGCATAGGTATAATATTCGGGCAGGTGGGGATTGAAGTCTTTCGCATAACGGATCGTATAATGGCTGTCCGGGCCGGCGACGACCTCCTGGTCCTTTTCAATGACAATACTGGTAAAAAGTAATAGTTCGCCTTCCGTTTTAATCGTGAACGTCAGCCCGTGGGTGCTGATATCCTGCTGGTCCAGCTCTCTTACCAGGAAGCGTTTGAGGTCCAGGGCTTCCTGGTCCAGGACCGGCAGATGCCAGTTGAGTTCCAGGGAAGAATGCCGCATATTGATCCCGAACTTTCCCATCAGCTTTTCCCAGCGAAGCTGGTCGGACGGTTTTATTCCTTTGATAATAAAGGACTTCCAAGGTGTGATGCTGATGGTTCCGATATTGGTCTCCTGGCAAAGCCGGCAAGCAGCCCGCAGGAAGTCAATGTCAAACTTATTGTTCCGCCAGTATAAACCCAGCCACAACAGATTATTGCTGAGGGCATTCAGGCCTTCGTAATAGGGGAAGAGGTTGGGTGGGAGCTTTAGTTTTTCTTCCGGTTTCAGGCTGTTTACCCGCATGGTATTCTGAACTTCCAGGAAAAGGTCGTCTATTGTCAGCTCCGGCGTCTGCAACAGCTTTTTCTCAATGAATTTCGCTACTTTGGCAATATCCTGGCTGAAAATCAGCTTAGGCCAGGTCTCCGGAATATTGCCGCTGTGATGGTTGCGGATGCAGAGATACCAGTAATTTTCCTGCCGGGAGGCAATAAAGTTCAAATGGCCGGTAAAAAGCGGCACCATGCTCTGCAGCGGATCCACGATATTGATCTTCAGCCTGGGAAGGTAATCGAAGTTTTCGATGACATAATGGTAGGTGTCTTCCTTTACCCATTGCGTGCTTGCAGTAATATTTACCGCCACATAGCTGCTTGCAATATTCTGGAAAGCCTCCCGGAAGCCCCATTCGTAATCAATCCCTGTATCGCGGAAAAGATCTGCGGCTTCGGCCGAGGACCTTCCGTTAAGAGGAAATAAAATATCCTGCCTTGACCCGAACATCACGAAATCGTTCCCCAGCGTCTCCGATATTTCCATGATGCGCAGCAGATCGCCGGGAGAAAGGATCCCTCCCCGGACGAATACCCTGATAAGGTCGTTTTTTGCTGCTTTTGTGGCCTCGATGTCCATTTTCCTGATTGTGCCGGGCTAATTTAAGTCAAAACGCCGGAAGCTGTGCAATCCGCGAGTATTTCCTTTACTTCCGGCTTGCAGCTTCCGCAGCCCAATCCCGCTCCGGACACGCGGCAAAGCTCGGCAAAGTTCTCGCATCCGCCGGAAATGAGTTCTTCCAGGTTTCCCCTGCCCACGTTATTGCAGGAGCAAACCAGTTTTCCCTTCACCGGCGCCGCAGCCTTCCCGGAACGAAGCAATTCTTTCCGCTTTTCCGAAAGTTCCAGCTTGCTTTCAATCAGCGATTTAAATTCTGCAAATTCGGATTTGTCCCCCATCAGGATAGCCCCTTCCAGGCGGTCGTCCTTAATAATACATTTTTTGTAGTAGCGCTGTGATTTGTCAATGAAGAGGATTTCCTCGTAGCCTTCCCCTCCGGAGGGAATTTCCGGGATACCCAGGGAACAGAGGTCGAAATCAGAGAATTTAAGAATGTTCATAGAAAGGGTTCCTTCGTAATAACTCAGCAGGTCTCCGTTCAGGTAGCGCGCGGCAATATCGGCTTGTTGTTCGGCGGCCGCGGTGATCCCGTTCAGCTTCCCCCGGTGTTCGGCAATCTCGCCCATGGCAAGAATATCGGGATCGCTGGTTTGCAGGTAGTCGTTCACCATGATTCCCCGGCCGGTTTCTAATCCGCAGGCAGTAGCCAGTTCCATGTTAGGCCGGGTCCCGATAGCAAAGACAATGGCATCGCAGGCAAGCTTGCGCCCGCTCTTCAGCCTGGCTGTGAGCAAGCCTCCAGGCCCTCCGCTGTCCGGAGCCCCGCCGGCCACGGGTTCAATGGACTGTACCTGGTCATGGGTAAATACCCTGATCCATTTTTCTTCCACGAAATCCTGCAGCATCCCGCTGGCCAGAGAATCCAGCTGTCGTTCCATCAGCCGCCCGCTTAACTGGACAATACTTACCTGAATGCCGGTTTCACGGAGCGAAGCCGCCAGTTCCAGGCCAAGCAGGCCCCCGCCTACGATCAGTACATGCGCATCCTTGTGCAGCCGGGTTTTCAGCTGGTCGGCATTTTCCCGGCTGCGCATGCTGAATACGCCAGGCAAATGCAGCGGAACGTCCCTGGGGACAAAAGCGCTGCTCCCGGTGGCCAGGACCAGTTTATCATAAGAATGTGTTTCTCCAAGCTGGTCGGTGACGGTCTTTCTTTCCCGGTTAATGGAAACCACCTTGTTTTCCGTATAAAGCTGCACGTCCAGTTTCTCAAATTCCCCTTTTTTGAATTTCAGGAGATTTTCCCAGGCTAAGTGATCGCTGACGTATTCGGGAAGCAGCACCCGGTTGTAAAAAGGATATTTCTCCCTGGAGAATACAAAAATTTCATCTTCCCGGTTCAGTTCCCGGTAGGTATTGATAAACCGGTAGGCGGCGGCGCCGGCCCCGACTACGATGAGCCTTTCCCGCGGTTTTACGTATTTCTTCACCTGCACTGCGGAAAACTTATAGTCCGGTTCCTTGGAAACCGGGTCGGTGAGGCTGCTGGTGAGGTTATTGGTCCGGCTAAAGTTTTGACCGAGCAGCTTTCCCCAATGCATGGGCATGAACACCACGCCTTTCCGGATGGCGGCGGTAAGCACGGCCCGCGTTCTTACCTGCCCCCGGGTGTTTTCCACGACTACCACGTCGCCTTCCCGGATATCCCTGGCAGCGGCATCATCCGGATGGATCTCCGCAAAAGGTTTGGAAATATGTTGTTTCAGCTTGTTTACCTTCCCGGTTTTCGTCATGGTATGCCACTGGTCCCGAATGCGGCCGGTGGTCAGGATCAGCGGAAGCGAGGGGCTCGTCTGTTCCGAAAGGTTCAGGGGCTGAACAGGTTGGAAACGGGCTTTCCCGCTCTCCGTAAAGAACCGGGCGTTTTCAAAGAGGCGTGAGGTGCCTGTGTGCTGCGGATGGGGAACAGGCCACTGCATGCTCCCTTCTTCCTGAAGCCTTTTATAACTCAGCCCGCTGATGTCGATGTTCGTATGGCGGGTGAGTGCGGCGTGTTCGGCAAAAACTTCGGCCATGTTCTTTTGGCCAAAACCTTTGAATCCCATGGCCCGGGCAAAGCGCAGCAGGATCTCCGCGTCAGGCAGGGCTTCCCCCGGGGGCGCTGTTACCTTGCTGAGATAAGTGATCCTGCGTTCTGAATTGGTCATGGTTCCTTCCTTTTCAAAATGACCGGCTGCCGGAAGTACCAGGTCAGCGTAGGGAATCGCCTGGTTTTGCCCCGAGATATCCTGGACCACCACGAAACGGGCTTTTTTCAGCGCGGCTTCTACCTGGTTGGCATTGGGCAGGCTCACCAGGGGATTGGTACACATGATCCATACCGCTTTTACTTCCCCGCTTTCCAGGGCCTCGAATAATTTCGTGGCCGCCAGGCCGGGGCGTTCAGGTACCGCGGGGACCTTCCAGAAGGCCGCTACTTCCTGCCGGTGCAGGGGATTGTCCAGCCGGCGATGTGCCGGAAGCAGGGTGGCCATGCCCCCGACTTCCCGCCCGCCCATCGCGTTGGGCTGCCCTGTCAGGGAGAGCGGGCCGGAGCCCGCTCTCCCTATTTTTCCTGTAAGGAGATGGAGGCTGATAAGAGCGAGGTTTTTATTTACCCCGATCACACTTTGGTTCAGCCCCATTGCCCACATACTGATGAAACCGGCGGCATTGCCGATCCAGGAAGCGGCCAGGCGGATATCAGATTCCTCGATCCCGCAGGTGCTTGCTGCCTCGGATACCGTATATTCAAAAACAGGGCGCCGGTATTGTTCGAAATTTTCACAATGCTGTGTGATAAAGTCAATATCAATGTTTCCTTCTTCGATCAGTACCCGCGCAATGGCATGGTACAGGTACACATCGGTTCCGGGAATGAGCTGAAGGTGAAGGTCGGCCTGGGAACAGGTTTGGGTTTTCCGGGGGTCTACGACGATCAGCCGGACCTCCGGATGCTGCTGGCGATGGTTCTCTAATCTTCGGAAAAGGATCGGATGACACCAGGCCGGGTTGGCACCGGCTACCAGGAAGCAATCCGCTTTCTCAAGGTCTTCATAGGCCACCGGAACGGTATCTTCTCCCAGGGTTTGCGTGTACGCGGCTACCGCCGAACTCATGCATAACCTGGAATTGGTGTCTATGTTATTCGTACCGATGAAGCCCTTTACCAGCTTGTTTGCCAGGTAATATTCTTCGGTAAGGCATTGGCCGGAGAGGTAAAAGCCCACCGAATCCGGCCCGTATTTCCCGGTAAGGCTTTTAAAAACCGCTGCCGCCCTTTTCATGGCGGTGTCCCAGCTTACCCTGGCCAGGGGTGGCCTTTGCTCCAGCGCATCTGGGGGAACAACAGGCGGTCGCTCTGATCCTGCATCGCATAATGCAGGTTCATCCCCTTGGAACAAAGCATCCCGCGGTTAACGGGGTGGTCCTTGTCGCCTTCCACCCGGAGCCGGCCCTGCCTGTCCTGCTCAACAAGTATTCCACAGCCTACGCCGCAATAGGAACAAGTGGATTTATAATTAACCGGTTTTGCTTTCATCATCTTGAAAAGTGGATTTGATCGTGTAATCCGGAAGCTGGCTGATCACGGGCTGGAGTTGGATACCGGTAGAAAAGCGCACAGCAAGCGCCGAAAAAGAAAGGAGGCATACGCAGGCTCCCATAATGAGCAATGCCGTGGGAAAGGACAGCTGTTCGCTTTTGAACAGGAAACCGGCGGCAACAGCCCCGGCGTTACCGCCTGCCCCCACAATCCCGGAAACGGACCCCGTTGCCTTCTTATTAATAAAAGGCACCACGGCAAAGGTGGCGCCCTCTGCCATTTGCACAAAGAGGCTGAACAATACCATCCCGGCTACAGCCAGGGGAAGCAGGCTGATCCTGGAGAAAAGCATAAGACTGATCCCTTCGGCCAGTAATACGGCAAACATAAAATAAACCCTTCCCTGCAAGCCGTATTGCATACCGAAGCGGTCCCCCAGCAGTCCTCCCAGCGAACGCGCAAAGAGATTCATTAGCCCGAAAAGCCCGGCGATCAGCCCCGCTGTTTTCATATCCAGGTAAAAATAGTCCATGAAATAAAGGGCAGCCACGTT
The DNA here is from genome assembly GCF_008033235.1 of Anseongella ginsenosidimutans. Taxonomy (GTDB): domain Bacteria; phylum Bacteroidota; class Bacteroidia; order Sphingobacteriales; family Sphingobacteriaceae; genus Anseongella; species Anseongella ginsenosidimutans. The sequence continues at coordinate 364,293 of NZ_CP042432.1, read as the reverse complement.
GTTCATTGTCAGTTCTACGCCGAAGCATGCGCCATAAATCAGGAATAAGGCCCATACCCGTGGGTCCCTGAGCGCGATAAGAAATGCCTTGTTTCGTTCCCTCTTTTCCTGCCGGGATATATCTTTTTGCAGCTCCCTCATATTTCCCGCTGGTGTGTCGCGTGTGCTGCGGTAATAGACAATGCCCATGATAAAAAGCGCCAGGCCCGGCACCACCATGGTCCATCGCCAGGCGCTGCTTCCGGTAAGCCCGAGCGCCAGCAGCCCCGTGTATAAAAGCGGCATGACCATTTGCGCTACGCCTCCTCCAAGGTTTCCCCAGCCAGCCGTGGTGGCATTGGCGGCGCCTATGACGTTTGGAGCGAACATCGCTGAAGTATGAAACTGGGTAATGACAAAGGCGGCGCCGATAGCGCCGATGGCCAGGCGGAATAGCAGCAGCGTTTCGTAACTATCACTCAATCCAATGAGCATCACCGGGAATGAACCCCCGATCAATAGAATCGTATAGGTCAGCCGGGGGCCAATCCTGTCACACAGCCAGCCCATGAGCAGGCGGGCGAAAACGGTAGCTGCTACCGAAGCGATAAGCATATTGCCCACCTGATTCCTGTCCAGGTTAAGCTCTTCCCTGATCACCGGCATCAGGGGCGCAATCCCGAACCAGGCGAAAAAGCACAGGAAAAAGGCCATCCAGGTAAGGTGAAACGTACGCATATGGGGCGCACTAAAGCTAAAGAGACGGAGCTTGCTGCTTTTATACATGCCTTCGGTTTTACGTACGCAATTATACGTAAAATGGAAGGAAACTACGAAGAATTATTTGAAAAAAATACGTAAATATACGTAGTTCTTAGACGAGTTGTTCTTTTACTACTTTATTTACCATGTCTACGGCATTGTTGACGCCAAGCTTTTTCATAATGTTGAAGCGATGAGTTTCCACGGTGCGTACGCTTTTTCCAAGCGACTCTGCAATCTGCTTGTTTTGATTGCCGTTGATGACCAGGCGAAGGATCTCTTTCTCGCGCCGTGTTAGCCCATAAGGGTCTTCTTTTGGTTCCTCTGCCCGGGCGGTTCCCGGTGTTCTCAGTAATTGGTTGGCCAGGATATTGGATACGGCTCCGCTAAAGTATTTATTCCCTGCATGAACCTGTTTCAGGGCCTTGATGAACTCGTTCCGGTCAATATCCTTGAGAAGGTATCCCCATGCGCCGGCCTTCAGCGATTGCAGGACATAGTCTTCAGAATCGTGCATGGAAAGAATCAGGACTTTGGTCCCGGGAGCGTAATCCGGAAGCAGTCCGCAAGCCTCCAAACCGGTCATCAGGGGCATTCTGATGTCCATCACGAGCAGGGCAGGATGAAATTCGCGGGATTTTTCAAGCGCCTGCAGCCCGTTTTCGGCTTCAGCAACCACCGCTATCTCTTCGTCAGATTCCAGCATGGCTTTTATGCCCTTTCGCACCAGGGTATGATCGTCGGCAAGGATTACCGTAATCTTACTCATAAATCAGCTATTTCTTCAAATTTGCCTAAAGGTACGAAAAGCCGGACAATAGTCCCCTTTCCCGGTTCAGTCGCTATTTGCAGTTTGCCGTTGATGTATTCGGTCCGTTCGAACATGTTAAAAAAGCCGTGTCCTGATTCGATGCGGTATTTTTCGGTTTCCAGCAATTTTTTGTCAAAGCCGTGACCCTGGTCTTCTACCGTGATGGTCAATTGGTTTTCATCATGCGAAAGGCTGACAAGAATATGTTTGGACCCGGAATATTTAATGGCATTATTTACCGCTTCCTGGACAATGCGGAAGATGTTGTTTTCCACTTTTGACGGCATTCTTTGCCCAAAGCCGGTCAGGTTCCTGAACTCCAGCTCTGCTTCGGTAAGTTTGTTTACTTCCTGCATGAAGTTTTTCAGGCCGGCGCTGAGCCCGTAGTCGCTTAGTACGGGAGGTTTCAGATTAAAGGTTACCCGGCGCACTTCCCGGATGATCTCTTTTAGAAGATTATTGATCTCTTTCTGTTTTTCCCTGGCTGCCGCCGGATCGGAGGCGTCCAGGGATTCGATCTGGTATTTCAGGGAAGTGATCAGCTGGCCGATGCCGTCATGAATGTTCATGGCAATGCGTTTTCGTTCTTCTTCCTGTCCTTCCAGGATAAGAACCGAACGAAATTTTTGCTCATTAATGCGGCGTTCTATGGCCGCCCGGTCTTTTTTCTGCATTCCCTGTTCGGCCAGCCGCTGGCGCGTCAGGTCCGAGCCAAGGATCAGCATTTCATGCACCGTTCCGGTTTCATCGAAAATGGGCACGATGCTTATTCGAAGCCATTTCCCTGCCCCGCTGCTTCTTCCAGGTGTATTTCATCCTGCCAGGTTTTTCCTTCGCTAACGGTGTCTATGAGTTCATCCATGAAGTCGCCGGGTTGTTTTTCAAGTCCGAGCAGGCCGGCAACGGAGAAGTTTCCAGCCTGTTTTTTCCGGCCTGTAAGACGGCTGAAGGTTTCGCTTACGTAAGTGATATTTCCTCCCCGGTCCGCTTTGGCATAAAGCTTTGGGTTGTCCACGGGAACATTAATATGCGAGATTTTTTCATAGGACCGCTCGAGCGAAGAATAAAGCGCGCCAATCTCCTTGGCCATTTTCCGGGCGTTTTTTTCAGAAGCCATTGATTTGCCAAGGGTCTTGTTTACTTCCCTTGCGCTGGGCAGGAAAACAAAAACGGTTTCCAGGAAAATGAGCAGGAGGGAAACGCCCAGGAGAATAAAAACGGCCCTTTTTAGCCTTTTCACTTTTTGCCGGGCTTCCAGGTCGTATTGCTGAACGATCTGGTCCATGCCCTCAAGAAATGCGGCTTCCTGCTCCTGTATCAGCCGAATGGGCGATGCAAGGGAATCATATGGCGCTGCACTATCCTGCCGGAGTTGCCTGAGCAGGTCCAGCCCGCCTTGCAGCATGAGCCGGTAATGCTGGCCGTTCGCCCGGTAAAGTTCCGCAAGGCGGGGGCTGGCTTCGCGCGGGGCTCCCAGGCTGTCATCGTGTCCTGTGAGTTTTTCCCGGGAGTCCCGGAAGTCTTCCACGGCCGTTGCCAGCTCATCCAGCACCCGGGTGCGTTCCGCGTTTCCCGGGCGGTTTTCAAGCAATGCGGCATTTTTCGCGATCTGCTGACACAACATCCGCTGCCGTCCGGCGATATTAACCCTTCCGGAATCATTAAGCTGGCTGCTGAGGTACTGTTGTATCAGCACGAGGCCTGCGATGATCATCAGGGCAATCGTACCCAGGGCAAGAAGATACCAGGTCCCTAACCGGGCAAAACGGCTTGTCTTCACAAATGCGAATATAAGCTTTAGCTGCCAAACCCGATGTACACATGCCCTTCTTCCACTTTTACCGGGAAAGTAGCAATGGCACAGTCGTCTCCGCTCAGGCACTCGCCGGAACGCAGGGAAAAGGCTTTTTTGTGGAAGGGGCAGGCTACCTTAGGCTCTTCGCCCTGCGAGCCGATCATTCCCCTTGCGAGGATCATCTGCTTTTTATGAGGGCAAAGGTTCTGGCAGGCGTACCATTCGTTTCTCCGGGAAAAGTTAAATACCGCGATCTGGAGATCCTTGTATTTGATACAGGCGCCGCCGTTCTCCGGAAAATGTTCCGCGGGAGCCGCCCGGAACCAGGTCCGGACTTCGGAAATGTCGCGGGGGGTGTGTTCTTTCAGTAAGATCTGCATATTTTTCGTTTTTATTTTTCCCAGTCCAGGGGCACTTTCTGTCCCCGCATTTCAGTGAATTGCATGGCAGGGTCCGTTTCCCCGCTGTTCAGAAAATGCCGGAAGCCGGCCTGCAGGGCGGGGCTGTCCACCACTTTTTTCCATTCGCAATGATAGCTGTCGATCAATTCCTGTATTTCTTTTTCCAGCTGGGCGCCGATTCCCAGCGAATCATTGACAATGACGTCCTTCAGGTAATCGATACCGCCTTCCAGCTTGTTCAGCCAGGCAGCAGTACGGGTAAGCGGGTCGGCGGTTTTAATGTAAAACATCAGGAAACGGTCAATGTAGCGGATGCAGCTTTCTTTGCCGGCGTCGGTAACCAGCAGTTTTGCATGCTGCGGGCGGGATCCGCCGTTGCCGCATACGTACAGGTTCCAACCTTTTTCCGTGGCGATAATGCCGAAATCCTTTGACTGCGCCTCGGCGCATTCGCGGATGCAGCCCGAAACGGCGCTTTTTAGTTTATGCGGGGCGCGGATTCCCTTATAGCGTTGTTCAATTTCGACGGCAAAGCTGACGGAGTCCTGTACGCCATAGCGGCACCAGGTGGAGCCCACGCAGCTTTTTACCGTGCGCAGGGCTTTCCCGTAGGCATGTCCGCTCTCAAAGCCGGCATCGGTAAGTTCTTTCCAGATGGCCGGCAGCTGTTCCAGGCTGGCGCCGAAGAGGTCAATCCGCTGCCCTCCGGTGATCTTGGTATACAGCCCGTATTTTTCAGCGACGCTGGCAATCACCATCAGCTGGCGGGGCGTGATCTCACCTGCCGGGATGCGGGGAACCACCGAATAGGAGCCGCCTTTCTGTATATTCGCGAGGAAACGGTCATTGGTATCCTGGATAGTGCTGTGTTCGGGAACCGGTACGTTCCAGGCGCTGGAAAGGAGGGAGGCCACAACCGGCTTGCATATTTCGCAGCCATCGCCTTTTCCGCAGGCATCCAGCAACTGGTCATAGCTCCGGAAGCTGTTCACGCGGATCAGGTCCAGCAATTCCTGGCGGGAATAATCAAAATGCTCGCAAACAACCTTCTTCACCGTTTTGCCCTGTGCTTCCAGGAGGTATTTAAGCAAGTCGGCTACCATGGGCGTGCATCCCCCGCAGCCCGTGCAGGCGCCGGTAGCCTTTTTTACTTCATCAAGCGTGGACAGGCCCTGCTCCTCAATAGCGGAACAAATTGCTTCCTTTGAAATATTCTCGCAGGAGCAGATCTGCGCTGTCCCCGGGAGCGATTCGACACCGGCTCCGCCTTCATTTTCCTTTCCGCGGGCGCCGAGGATCAGTTCGGAAGGGTCGGCCGGTAAGGGCAGCCCGTTCTGGGTAATCTGCAGGAGCATATTATAAGAGGTAGTATCCCCCACAAGGATGCCTCCGCAAAGTTGTTTTCCATCGGCGGAAATATTGATCCTTTTATAGATCCCTTTTGATTTATCTTCATAGATGATCGGAACGGCAGGAACCTGCTCCCCGGAAGGATCGCCGAAACTGCCAACGTCCACTCCTATGAGCTTAAGCTTTGCAGACATATCGAAGCCGGAAAAAGTCCTGCTTTCCTGTCCGGCAAGGGAGGCGGCAACGCATTCGGCCATCTCATAGCCCGGGGCTACCAGGCCGTATATCATATTATTGTGAAGCGCGGCCTCGCCGATTGTGTAAATATCGGGATCGTTGGTGAGCAGCTGGTCGTTAACAATGATTCCCCCGCGCCCGCCGGTGGCAAGACCCGAATTCCGGGCCAGCTCATCACGAGGGCGGATGCCGGCGGAGATGACGAGCATGGCCGCCTCAAGAAAGGAGCCGTCTGCGAACTTCAGGCCTCTCAGCGCCTGGTCCCCGGCAAGTTCCACCGTATTTTTATTGGTATGTATCGTAATGGAAAGCGCTTCCAGCCGCTGCCGGAGCAGTTCCGCGCCCCGCTCATCCAGCTGACGAGGCATTAGCCTGGGAGCAAATTCAACGACCTCAGTTTGCAGGCCCATGTCCAGCATGGCTTTCGCCGCTTCCAGTCCCAGCAGCCCGCCGCCCATTACCGCTGCCTTGTGGACTTTTTTACCATAGGCCAGGATGGCGTTCAGGTCTTCAATAGTACGGTAAACAAATACGCCTTGTTTGTCAATGCCTTTTATCCGGGGCACAAAGGCGGAAGAGCCGGTGGCAAGGACCAGCTTATCATATTGCGCGATGTTTCCTTTATGGGTGGTAACTGTTTTTCTGCCACGGTCAATGGCGGTCACCAGCTCGCCGGTCACCAGCTTTACCTGGTTTTCTGCGTACCAGGCCGCCGGGGCCAGCAGAAGATCCTTTGCACTTTTGCCATTGAAATACTCGCTGAGGTGAACCCTGTCGTAGGCGGGCCGGGGTTCTTCTCCATAAACGGTAATACTGATCTGGTCGGCGCCGGCTTTCTTACGTAATTTTTCGCAAAACTTATAGCCGACCATGCCGTTCCCTATGACAACTACTTTCATGATTACGTATTATTTTTCTGTGTCCGCAAGCAAAACTACGTATATATTTTAGATTTTGAAGATCTTTTAAAGAAATATTACGTAAAAATACGTAAATATTACGGATATTTGTCCCCGATGAAGGCGATATTTATCCATATGACGGCCGGAGCTGCCGATCTGCTGCCCTTGAAGGCGGTAAATGCACTCCTGAATGCCGATATGTTAATCGGGGAGGCGGTTCTGACAGAAGTATTAAAAGAATTTGTGCCTCACAACTGCATAATTGCGGAGGATCTGCGGGAGGCGACCGGGTTTTTTTCATTTTCCGGTATGAAAAGCTCCGTACAGCTTGTACGTATCTCTCCCGGGGATGCAATTTCCACGGAAGGCCTCTTAAAGGAAGTGGAATTTTTTGAGATGGCGGGGTATGAGACGGAAATTATTCCCGGTGTAAGCCGTATACAGGCTCAGGCAGCTATGAGGCGTTTCCCTCTCACGCGCCGGGGGCTAAGTCACAGTTTTTGGGTGGCGGACATAAAGGAAATGCATTCTCCCTCCCGGTTATTTCGCGATACCGCGCTGGCGGCTGCTTCTACTGCCACGCTGGTACTGCGTAATACCGGCATGTATAAAGAACGGCTGCTGGAAATCATCGGCCAGGTGCGAAAAGGAGAAGATGCCCTCACCATAATGGAGGATGATCTGATAATCATGACGAGAAAAGAGCAAAACGGCACGCAGTCGCTTTCCGCCACGCAAAATATACCGGAATCCTATGGGACGATATGAAAGACAAATGCAGTTAACCGGTTTTGGCCGGGAAAAACAGGAGGCCCTTAGCCAGGCCAGGGTATTGGTAGTTGGCGCCGGCGGGCTCAGTATGCCGGTATTGCAGTACCTTACTGCGATGGGGGTGGGGACCCTTGGTATTATCGAGAATGACCGTGTGGCGCTTTCCAATCTGCACCGGCAGGTGCTTTACGAGACGCGTGATGCGGGAAAGCCAAAGCTGTACGCGGCCATCGCAAAGCTGTCGGCGCAAAATCCCGATGTTGAACTTGTTCCGCACGCCGCTTTTCTCCGGGTCGAAAATGCCCTGGAGATCATCGGTAGTTATGACCTGGTGATTGACGGCTGTGATAACATAGGCACACGATATCTTGTCAATGACGCCTGCGTGATGTTGGGAAAACCTTTCATTTATGGCGCCGTCTTCCAGTATGAGGGGCAGCTGAGCGTTTGTAATTTCAGGGGTAGCGCAACTTACCGTTGCCTCTTTCCCCAGGTTCCCGGGAATGCCGCGGTTCCCGGTTGCAATGAAACCGGCGTGCTGGGCATACTACCGGGCATTATCGGTTCCTACCAGGCGGCGGAAGCCCTGAAGGTGATCTGTGGCATTGGAAGCCCGCTTGCCAATCAGCTCCTTTGCATTGATATGCTCACCGGCGGGCAACTGCAGATTCGCTGCCGTCCTGATCCTGCTAATCTGCAGATCAGGGAGCTGGCTGCATCTTACTGGCAATACTTTTAGTATCCTGATACGGCCCTAGCCCCCGATGGCCGACATATTCTCCAGTAAGGCATTCTGCCGGTTTCCCGCGGCTTCCCAACCGTTCAAATGCCTGTTGCCAAGGGCGGCATTTATTCTTTCCAGCAGCGCACTATCGCTGGCTCCGCTTCGCATCAGGTCCCTGACATTTAAGACATCGTCTCCGTACAGGCAAGTCTTTATCGCACCCGTGGAAGTGATCCGGAGGCGGTTGCAGGTGCCGCAAAACGTACGGCTGTAGGCGGGAATTATTCCAATACTGCCTACATGGCCCTTTACCTTGTAATTGGTGGCGGTGGCTCCGGGAAGCCGGGGCCTTTCTTCCAACTCCGCGCAGGAGGACAGCTCCGCAAGGATACGCCGGTGGTCCCAGGAAGAATGCCTGCCCGGATCGCTTTTCCCGTTAAACGGCATTTCTTCAATTAACCGCACGTCCACCGGGTACAAAGCCGTTAACAGCGCGAAATCGCGGAGTTCATCCGTGTTTATCCCCGCCATTACGACGGTATTGATCCGGAGCCTCATTTTAAGGTGAAGGCATTTTTCGAAAGCTTTCCAGACCAGGTGGAACGTATCGCTCCCGGTGATTTCCCGGAAGCGCTTTTTTTGCAGGGTATCCATGCTGAGATTAATGTCCCTGATGCCCAGTCCTGCCAGCGTCTCCAGGTAGGGAAGGGCAAGGATGCCGTTGCTGGTAAGGCTAAGCGTTTCTATGCCCTTTATTTTTAAAAGACGTTCCAGCAGCAGGGGGAGCCCGCGGCGGGAAAAGGGTTCTCCCCCGGTGATACGGACTTTGTTAATACCTTCCGGGGCAAGGACCGCGGCCAGGCGGATTATTTCTTCATCGCTGAGCAATTCTTTCCTGTTCCGGAACCGGATGGTAGCAGGCATGCAGTAGCTGCACCGGAGATTGCAGCGATCGGTGACCGATAACCTCAGGTAGCTAATGCTGCGGTGGTGGTTATCGATAAGCATGTTTAGCAGATGATTTTCCCTTCCATGGGATGTTCAAAGCCCCTGGCGTCTTCTTCGCCCCGCGGGACGAGGCACCGAAAGTCTTTTTCTATGGTGATCCTAAGTATAGAACCGTCGGGGTTAGGGATCGCTAGCTGAATCCCTTCTGCGGGACCAGTTAATATGGAAAGAAGTTCAGTCGCGTTTATCCCTATTTCTACATAAAATGGAGCTGAAGAAACGTAGTTTGGTTTTTCCTGACATGATTTGATTGAAAATTTCCACAAATTGTCCATTATCTGTGTTTTTTCTTCACAACATCCGCAAGTTTTCAGGTTTTCTATGTCCGAAATGTCCAATCTGTATCTTATTGTGTTATTTTTTATGCGTATTTTCATTATTTTTGTAATGATTGATACAAATATATGCATATATTATACTAATATCTTGTTAAATTTATATAAATGACAAAATTGCTTGTGTTTGGTGCGGCTTCCGAGGTAATGGGCGCACGGAATATTTCCCTGCCGCCGGAAATTGATTCGGTGAAAAAACTACGCGTTTTCCTTCAACAGCATTATCCCGGCCTGAAACGCCTGAATTCCCTTATGGTAGCGGTGAACCGCGAATATGCGGAAGATGCCTGCCCGATTTCCGGCAGCGATGAAGTGGCCTTAATACCCCCGGTAAGCGGGGGATAATAATCGTAAAATGCTTGTCCGTATCGCTTCTGAAATAAGCCTTGAAGAGGCCTTGGTTCACATCCGTTCTCCTTTAGCAGGTGGTGAAAATATATTCGTGGGAAGGGTACGCAATCACTCCGGGGGCAGGGGAGTTAGAAAACTGCAGTTTGAATGTTATGATGCAATGGCGCTTACCGAAATGGAAAAAATTGCTTCGGGAGCTATCAGGGACTACGAAGTCCATGACATTGCCATTCTCCATGTGACGGGAGAAAAATTTCCCGGCGAAGCGGTGGTCATTATCGCCGTTTCAGCGGCTCACAGGGATGCCGCCTTCGCAGCCTGCCGGTTTTGTATTGACAGGCTAAAACAACAGGTGCCTATCTGGAAAAAGGAATTCTTCGAAGACGGGGAGATATGGGTTTCAGCTTTTCCCTGAAAGCTTTTCTGCCAGCTCTTTTTCCGCCAGCAGGCGCTCCCCGGGCGTATTGGCATTAAACAGTTCTGCCGGGTTTGAACAGCTGATCAATGCGGATGTTAATTGCTGCAGCGTTTTTCGCGGACAGCAGCGGCCCTCCCCGGCATTTTCTTCCAGAACCTGCAAGCCGGAAGGTTCCCAGATGGCCAGCAAGGGCTCGGGCCATTCTTTCTCGGGGTTCAGTATAGCGGTAGCTTGAAGCGACGGATCCCGGCCCTTAACCAGGGCCTGGATGCTTTCAGCGGTAACAAGAGGCAGGTCGCAGGCTACCACCAGCCAGCCTGTAGCGGGAAAGCGCCGGTGGGCGGCCAGCATCCCGGCCGCAGGCCCTGCCATGCCGGAGTTGTCATCGTCAAACAACAGGCCCGCGGTTCCCGCGAATTGCGAAGCTTGTTCTTTCCGGCAGGATACCCAGGTTTCGCTTACAAAGGGCTCCAGCAAGGCCTGAACATATTGCCAGTGGGGAAGGCGCCGGTATTCCAGCAGGCTTTTGTCTGTTTGCATCCGCCGGCTCTGCCCTCCGCAAAGGATCAGGCCATTTAGTCCGCGAGGCAGCGGCTTATGATGGTTGTCAACCATTATTTTCCTTTTTATAATCGCTCTGTCCCCCGGTTTTTTCCAGCAGCTGAAGCGGTCCGATAATAATTTCCTGCGAAACAGCTTTGCACATATCATAAACGGTAAGCGCGGCAATGCCTGCACCGGTCAGGGCTTCCATTTCCACCCCGGTTTTACCGGTGGTGCCTACTGTGCATCGGATCACGACCGTTCCCCCTTCTTCCAGGCGGAAATCCAGGGAACATTTTTCGATCAGGATGGTATGGCAGAGCGGTATCAGGTCGGCCGTCTTTTTCACCCCCATGATGCCCGCAATGCGCGCAGTTTCAAATACCGCTCCTTTTGGGGTATAAAGTTCGTTGTCTTTTAAGGCCTGCTCCAGGGCCGGCGGAAGCCGGACCGTACATTCGGCCACAGCTGTCCGCCTGGAAGGTTGTTTTCCGTCAATAGCCACCATGGAAGCTTCCTTCTGATTTCCAAGGTGCGTAAAGGTTTTTTTGCGTGCTACCATATTTCCTGTAAAGATAGGGATACTTATCTTTACGGGAAATATGGCGGAATGATCGCAGTAAATGAAGCCTTTGATCGTGTGATGAATACTTCCCCTGACTTTGGGAAGGAAGTTGTTCCGCTGCAGGAAAGCGCAGGCCGGGTGCTTCGCCAACAGGTGCTTGCCGACAGGGACCTGCCGCCGTTTAACAGGGTTTGCATGGACGGAATTGCCATTGATTCCCGTTCATTCCTGCAGGGAAAGCGAAAGTTTTACCGGCAGGGCTTTCTTGGAGCCGGCGAAGCTCCGCCCGGGCAGGCAACGGGCCCGGATGCCTGTATGGAAGTAATGACGGGATCGGTACTCCCTCCCGGTACTGATGCAGTAATACCTTATGAGCAATTGGAAGCGCTTTCCGAAGAGGATGGTACCTGGTACCAGCTGAAGGCGTCCATATTTCCGGAAGCCGGCCAGCATATCCATTCGCAAGGTTCGGATGCTGCGAAGGGAAGCGTACTGCTTGAAGAAGGCGTTCGGATTACGTCACCGGTTATTGCTGTCCTGGCTTCCGCGGGCGTTTCTATGGTAAAAGTAAGCCGCATGCCCCGGGTGAGCATCGTTTGCAGCGGAGATGAGCTGGTACCTGTATCGGAAGAGCCGCTGCCTGAGCAGATCAGGCAATCCAACGGTTATGCGATCAGCGCCCTTTTGCGGAGTTACGGGGTTTCCTGCCGTATCCATTATGTGCGGGATCATCCCGGTCAGATAGGGGCCTTGCTAAGGGAGCTGAAAGAAGGCCCGGATGATTGCCTTATTTCCACGGGCGGCGTTTCTGCGGGCAGGAAGGACTTGATTCCCGGTTTGCTGAAGGAAACGAAGGGCAGCGTGCTGTTTCATAAAGTGGCCCAGCGGCCGGGAAAGCCCCTGCTATTTGGCTGTTGGGAAAACGGTAAAGTGTTCTTCGGTTTGCCGGGAAACCCGGTATCCTGCATGGCGGCCTGTTGCCGTTATGTGATCCCCTGGATCCTGGAGGGCCTGAAAGGAAAACAGGCGGCATCATTGCATGCCAGGTTAAGTGAACCGGTAAATTTTTCGCCTAAACTTACCTGTTTTCTTCCCGTCCGGCTTGTTTGCGATGACGGGGGGATGTTGAGGGCTTATCCTTTAAGAGGCCAGGGTTCCGGAGACCTGGTCAGTATGCAGCTGGCGGAAGGATTTATCGAATTGCCTGCGGAAAAAGAACTATTCAGCGAAGGGGAAGCTTACCGGGTATGGCCGCTTGACGGGAGTTTAATACTCCCATAGATCATGTTCGTAATTGAAGATCTCTTCCTTTATGCGCCGGGATTCATACATTTCGTCTTTACCCTGTGCATAGGCCTTGATGGGCAGGCCTTCTGAATTTGCTTCCTTGATCACATAGCTGGCAAACAGCCGCTGAATGAACCAATCGTCAAAGGACAGGTTGGTTGCCTGGTTATAGGGATTGAATACTTCTACGCTGGCAAGCACGGGCCTCGCTTCGGGGTAATACACCCAGAACATCGGTACATAAACGGTGTCGCCGGTAGGAAGGGGCTGGGCGTACAACGGCGCGAGCCCGATAATACGCGGTTCCATGACTGACCGCTGCTTGTCAAATATCCAGTCTTCCTTGATCCGGAACTTTTGCACGGTTCCGGGATCAAACGTATTTTGAATGATCGTATCACGCAGAATATTCGGGTCATTCAGGTCCGGCACCTGGATCGTGTCATACCCGCCGCCCATCCCGGCCATGATCCTGTCGGGAGGCAATACCTGCCGGAACTCGTCGCCCGGATCGTCTGCCGATACCGGGTTGGGATCGTAGGCGGTCAGTTCGCCCGCCTTTACGGCATTCATGAGAACGGTGAACAAATTAGCGGTCGGATGAATGATCACTTCATTCATTTTTTCGCGAACGTCAATTTCCTGCCATACCCTTTTTTCCCACATTACATCCGCTTCACGCATATAAGGATAGGGAATAGGCTGCGCACTCACCATATTTTCTTCTTCATAGGCTTTATCCCGGGGCTGCTGCGTCTGCCCCAAAACCTGCCCCCCATTCCCAGAAGAGCTCCGATAAAAATTAACTTCGCTTTCATTCCTTTGAATTCTACTGTATCCTTATGGCTATTCCCTGCTCCAGTTTGCGGTTTGTGCCGTCGCCGCCTTTTACATAAATATCGTCAATAGCGACGACATCTCCGGCCGCTACCGTATTCAGCGCCTGTTTCATCTGCGGTGTGAGCGCATTGCTGCTGGCTGTTTGTACAAATGGATCGGCGCGCCTTCTTGAAATGATCATGGTAAAACGGGTTACCGTGAATTTCATGTCAAAATCGAAATTCTCCAGCACGGCAAACACACCCGGCTGTACTTTGGCCACCGAGGCACTGAGCGTTCCGCTGTTGATGCCGCCGAACTTAGGAATGGGAGGGGGCACGGTCCGTACCCTGAAAGTCTGGGTTCCGAGGGAACGTACTTCTCCGCCTACTTCGGCGCTGACTGAAATAACGGCGGTACCGGCCTGGCTTACCCTTGCGGTATAGCTTCCGTTTCCGCCTGAAAGGCTTCCGCTATTGATGCTGGCCCGGATACTTTCCCTTGGGATGCCCGGTACTGAAACCGAGATCGGGTTATCCACGCCAATGTACAATACATTCATTTTATCGGCCGAAACAACAGCGGTAGGAGCGGACACCTGGTAGGACTGGCTGAACGGGTATTCTTTGACCGTTCCGTCAGGACTTGGAACCCGTATCGTTCCCTTGTATTCATATACGCCGGGAGTGGTATGGGTGGCGGTAAAGATAGCCTTGTTTCCCTGTACCGGAAGCTTCTGTCCGTTTACCAATACGTCGGGCTGCTGCGTGCTGTTGGAAGCGGTGAGAAATATCTGGGCCTGGTAGGGCTGCCCCGTGAGTACATAGCTGGTGGGGGCCACTACAGCGGGTTCGAGTACGTCGAATTTGAAATCGGAAGCGTTAATAGCGGTGAGCAGGTAACGGGATATTTCCACCTCCGCATTCTTAGCATCGGTTTGCAATTTGGCGAGAATCGTTAGGCCGGCTGTTGCAGGAACTGATTCAAACATGACATGTTCCCATTTTTTCGCGCCTTTTTCCGGGTCTTCTGCTTCCAGGGGAATACTTACTTTGCTTCTGTCCGCTTCGGGGATAAGAGCAAACAGCTTTTCCTTGGTTTCGCGGATCTTGGCCTTTAATTCCGCGCCTTTGGACGTGCCTGTTTCCCGCAGCAATACCTGGTTTACGGCATCAAGGTCTCCCGGAGCGTTTATATAACCGGTTTCTTCGTCCATTCCAACCACGTTTTCAATTTCCTTTTTAAGCCCTTCAATATAGGTGTACAGTTCATTGGTATATTGCTGCGCCAGCCTTGCCTTATCATAAAAAGGCTTGGTTTTGTTCGGGTCGTTTTCCATCGCCGATTCAAAGGCACTCATGGTATTTTCAGCCGTGATGGCAAAACTATTCGTCGTATTTTCCAGGCTTTCCTTGACGGTCCTGAAAGCGTTCAGTACTTCATTACTTACGTTCAGCGCCAGCAGGGCGACCAGTACGAGGTACATCATGTTTACCAGCCGTTGCCTCGGGGTTTGTTTTATTCCAGCCATGGAGAGCGTTTAGTTTCCAGTTTCCAGTTTTTAGTTTTCAATTAATTCCAGTTTCCAGTTTCTGGTTTCCGGTCACCTCCTAAGCCCTTGGGGCGTTCATGGCTGAAAGCATGTTGCCGTAAACGGCATTCAATGCAGATAAATTACGGGCCAGCCGGGCTACTTCTTCTTTATATTGTTTTGAATCTTGCAGGGACTCGTTGAAATTATGCATGGTTTCGTTCAGGTTGGTGTAGAACTTATTCATAGAACTCAGGTGCGCTTTTGAGTCCTGGAGTTCCATTTCATATACCGCGTTTAATGCGGACAGGTTTTTGGCCAGGGCGCTCACCTGTTCGTGATAGGATTTTGTATCGGCGGCGGAACCGGAAACCTCTACCAGGGACTCAGAAGCCCTGCGGTAAGCATCATCGAGGTGTTCCATGGATCGCGTGGCCGCTGCTACTTTCTGGGTAAACTCATTGGTGGTAACGGCGGCGTCAGCGACGGAGGAAATATTATGGACCTTTTCGCCAAAAGTACGCAGGCCGCTGCCCAGGCTATTGATGAGTTCGGGGCCGATCCTCGCATCTTCCAGCATGCGGTCAAGCTGCTGGGTAACTCCTTCGCTGCTTACCGGGCGCGGGCGCGGCGCTGCTTTTGCCGATTCGTCCGTCAGCTCGGGGTAAGCCTTGCTCCAGTCCCAGTCAACATATTCCGGTTGGGTAGACATTACCAGGAATACCAGCGCTTCGCCCATCAGTCCCACGATAAGCATGATCTGGGAACCCGGCCAGTGAAGCAATTTAAATAAAACGCCAAGTATTACGGGGACCGCCAGGATGGAGGCCCAAAAATTTACACTGCGCAAAAAGGGAACACGTTTCATATTCGTTAAATTGATCTTTAAGGTATTTCGTTAATAGGCTTTTCCCATGACGGGGCTCACATTGCGGAAACCGATGTATGATTTGGCGGTATCCTGGTATTCGTAGGTTCTTACCCCTGTTTGAAGAAAATAGCCTATATCTTTCCAGGAGCCTCCTTTCACTACCTTTCGCTTCATGCTTACAGGATCGTCTTCATCTGCATTACTATAAAAGGTAGGGTTCATATCGTGTACAAACGCATAGGAAGACTCATCATAGGTGGAGCTGGTCCATTCGGCCACGTTTCCCGCCATGTTATAAAGCCCGTAATCATTCGGGAAATAAGATTTTACATGCACGGTGTAGAGTCCTCCGTCATCGGCATAATTTCCGCGGCCGGGCTTGAAATTGGCCAGGAGGCAGCCTTTGCTGTTCCGGATATAGGGACCGCCCCAGGGATAATCCGCTCCAACCCTTCCGCCGCGTGCGGCCCATTCAAACTGGGCTTCTGTCGGAAGGTACATCTGGCCCCTGGAAGGAAGGCCTCTTTTTGCTTTATACTGCCGGTTGAATTCTGCCCGCCAATGCGAAAAGGCCCGCGCCTGCCTCCAGGTGACGCCCACAACGGGATAATCGTCATAAGCCGGATGCGTGAAATATTGCTGGACCATTGGTTCGTTCTGGGCGTAGGAAAATTCGGCCAGCCATACAAGGGTATCGGGGTAAATGGCTACTTCGTCCCGCATAATAAAGTCGGACCGGGGACGCGAGCGGTTCTCAGGGGTTTTAATGGCTGCCGCCCGGTAATCAAACCAGGCAAACTGGTAGAGCAGCTTGCGTACATCCAGCTCACGGCGGCCGAACACCTGGTCATCACCCTGGTAAAAGAGGCCGGAAAGCTGTTCGTAATCAATATTGCTTCTTTTGCCGCCCCAGCTTACTTTGTTTTCGGGATTGATGTATTCGGATCCGTCTTCGGCCTGGGTAACAAAATCACCTCCCATCACCTTGGCGGCAATGGAATCCCGTACCCAGTAAACAAACTGGCGGTACTCGTTATTGGTGATTTCCGTTTCATCCATATAAAAAGCCGAAACGCTTACCTGCCGGTTGGGCGCTGTACTGGAATAGGTAATATCCTGGTCTGTTTGCCCCATCAGGTAGGTGCCTGCCGGAACATAGACCATTCCGTAAGGGATATCGCTACGGAACGATTTTCTTCCCTGAACGCCTACCAGTTCACCGTTAGCGCCTGATCGAATACCGCATCCCCCCAGGCACAGTACCAGCGCACTGCCAACCAATAGCACTATTTTACTCATGGAGTATCTTGTAGTTTTCAATACCATATTAGCAAAGGATGCGTTTCTTCTTAACGTAACTAAAAACGTCACCCCCGCAAAAATATTACATTTGCGAGATAAATCTGGCAATAAAAGTATTAAATAAAAAGGGAAAAGATATAAAAGCGGAAGCGTTATTTATTAACGCTCATAACATATTCCTCAATCGCCATGGTCATAGAGGGCGCTTCCGGCCTGGGCGCGGCAATATCCAGCCGGAGTCCCGCGTCTTTTACGGCCTGGTGCGTACTGGGCCCGAAGGCGGCGATACGCGTGGCGTTTTGGGCGAAATCCGGGAAATTCTGGAACAGCGATTTAATGCCCGAAGGGCTGAAGAATGCGATCACGTCGTAATTGACGTCGGCAAGGTCGGAAAGGTCGCTGCACATCGTGCGGTACATGACACAGTCGGTCACCTTATGGCCCGCTTCTCTCATTTTGGAAGTGAGGTCATCTTTACTTACGTCCGAGCAGGGGAAAATAAAGGTTTCCGCAGAATGTTTTTTTACCAGCTCAGGCAGCGTTACCCCGCCCGGTTTTCCAAAAAAGATCTTTCGCTTCCGGTACTGGATGTATTTCTGGAGATAAAGCGCCGTTGATTCGGTATTGCAGCAATACTTAGTTTCGGCCGGCATTTCATGGCGTAATTCCTCGCATATGCGGAAAAAGTGGTCAATGGCCGTCCGGCTGGTAAAAATTACCGCTGTGAAATCGGCCAGATTTATCTTATCCTTGCGCAGTTCTTTCCCCGGTACCCCTTCCACATGGATAAAGGAACGGAAATCTATTTTCAGATTATGTTTTTTTGCAAGTTCCGCATACGGATTTTTATCGTTTTCCGGCTGCGGCTGGCTGATAAGTACGCTTTTTACTTTCTTTCCTGCTTCTGATACTGACATACTAACTGTTAAATAATCCCATTCCCAGGATCAGTAGTGGACAAATTTCGAAGGCGCAAAGATACAGAATTAAATAAATTTTAGGAAACTGAAATGTATTAACAAGGTACCATATGCCCCTTGTATATTGATACACAAAGAATAATAAAAAAATTAATTGCATGCCCGGGACCGCAAGTTCCGCGAGGGACGGGGGAGCCAGTAAGCGGGTAAGCACAAAGAACAGGACCAGGAAAGAAATCGTCCCTGTGGCGGTATAAAGTATATAAAGATAGCTGTTTACAAATTCCCTCAGGCCGAAAATAAATCCTGTCATCCTCAAAAGGAATATCCTGGCCAGGTACACCAGCACGGTTAAGCCGGAAAAGAGAAAATAAAGTTCAGGCCCCCGGTAAGGGAAAAGCAGCATTTCGGGGGGATAATGAAATACAGGAGCGCGCCGATGGAGAGGCCGCCGAACAAGAGCAGCACAAATGCCGCAGGCGTGTTCAGCATCCCCGGCTCCCGGATCGCCTGGTTAATAAGCCGGTTACTGATGAATCCTTCAAACATATCCCGGAGGTCTCTCCTGAAGAAGCGGACCAGGATGGCGGCCAGCATGGCCAGGGCGCCCAGCACCAGTAATTGCCAGGCGGGGCGGACTTCGCGCTGCCGGAAATCAAGGTTGGGAATCACACGCTCTTCCGGGAGGGAGCCGGGTATTCTCAGCCGGTCAAAATCCGTGTAATAATCCCGGTAGAACTCCCGCAGAAAGCTGTTTACGGCGTTCTTTGCGGTGTCGGTCGGGGCAGGGCCCTGCAGCAGCGTATCAGGCTTCACATAAATGTGCCGGGGCCCTGTCTGCGACAAGGCTGGCTGCAGGGAACATAGCAGGAGGAAGATCAGGGCAATGCGCATCATAATTGTCACACCGGGCAAATATACGGTTTCCGGCGGTGTACGCTGAAACTATTCTTCCGGCGCAGCCTGGCCGGGCTGCGGAAATTCCCTGATTTCACCTACCAGGCGGGTATAGCTTTCAAATACATCGCCGTTGCCGCTTACCCTTGGGTCAAGGGTTTGCATCAGGTACGCTCCCAATCTTCCGCGAAGGTTGTGAAGCACGGAGTCATGCCGGGGGCTTTCCGCAAGATTATGAAGGCAGGCGGGGTCGGCGGCAATATCGTAAAGCTCTTCCGCGGGACGCTTGGCAGTAGCAAGCCGGAAATATTCCGCATACCTGGGGTCCTCTCCAAACCGGATAATAAATCTTTCAGGACCCTGGTCTATATCATTAAATGCCGGCGGTGCGCCTGCGGGCCACCTGTCCGGTTTAAAATTACGGATGTACAGGTATTGAGCCGTCCGTATGCAGCGCTGCGGATAACCAAGGTTGTTCCAGCGGGAAGACGAATGCCTTTCCCGGGAGGCGAATACGGCAGTACGCGTGCTGTCAATAATGCCGCTTTTATCGCTGCTGAAAATGTTCAGCAGGCTCCTGCTTGCTGTTTTATATTCCGGGTAGGCAGCTCCTGCCAGATCGAGGAAGGTCGCATATAAGTCGATAAGGCTCACCAGGTCATCGGACGTGCGTCCGCCCTTGATCTCATTGCCCCAGCGAACCGCAAGGGGAACATGGATGCCGTACTCATAAACATTGGCCTTGGCACGGGGAAAGGGCATTCCGTTATCGGAAGTAACCACGATAAGGGTATTGTCCAGCTCTCCGGCCTCCTCCAGTAAGGAGATCGTTTTTTGAAGCTGCTTGTCAAACCATTGTATCTCGAACCCGTAGTCAAGCAGGTCGCTGCGGACTTCTTCCACATCGGGTAAAAAAGCAGGCACCCGCACTTTTTCAGCGATCATCCCGTTTTCCTTCCCAATGCCTTTTTTGAAACGTCGGTGTGGTTCATGTGTACCCAGCCAGAAGAAAAAAGGCTGTTCCCCGGGCTTTCCCTCCAGGAAATCTGCGAAATTCGCTGCATAATCCGTGGTTGAAATGTCCCGGGGGCTTTTTAATTCCCGTCCCCTGAAGAGCCTGCCGGCCGGGTTCCGTTCCCGCCCGGACGCCTTATAATTCCCAGGCCCCCATCCTTTCCCGGTAAAGCCGGTATAGTATCCCGCTTCCTCAAGCAAATCGGGAAATGCGGCGAATTCCCTGGGAAAACTGCTCGCATGGGTGCCGGCCTCGCGAAGCTGCCAGCAGTTAAGCCCGGTCAGCAGGGCCGCGCGGGACGGGCTGCAGCCGGGGGAAGCTACAAAAGCCCTTGTGAATAGCAGGCCTTCCTTTGCAACCCGGTCGAATGCCGGCGTTTGAACCGCACCTTCTCCATAAGCCGAAGCATAAGGGTAGGACTGGTCGTCGGAGATCACAAATAAGATGTTCGGCCGCTTCCCTTCCAGGTTTGCATCCGGGGAAGGGGCTTCCTTTAATTGGCAGCCGGTAAAGACAAGAGCAACAAGGACGAAGGTATTTATGTAAGTGGTTCTTATCATGAAAAGCGATTTAGAATGGGGTTAAAGTTACTATATTTGGTTATAATTAACCGGATGGCCCATGAAACCGATTGTCCAGATATCCCTTGACCTGACCAATATTGAGGAAGCCCTTGAAACAGCGGAAATGGCCCTGCGGGCTGGTGTTGACTGGCTGGAGGCCGGAACGCCCCTGATCCTTGCCGAGGGCCTGCACGGCGTAAAAAAACTGCGCGAAAGATTCCCGGAAGTACCCATTGTTGCCGATCTCAAAACAATGGACGGAGGCTACCTGGAAGCGGAGATGATGGCCGGAGCCGGAGCGACGCATGTGGTAGTTATGGCCCGGGCCCATGAAGAAACTATCAAATGCGTGGTACAGGCCGGGCGCGATTTCGGCATAAAAGTAATGGGAGATAACCTGGGAAGCCCCGATATGGTTGCGGCCGCCGTAAGGCTGCAGGAACTGGGATGCGACTATGTGATCCATCATATCGGTTACGATGAACGAAGGGGCATCGCCGCCACCGGCGCGCGCATGCCCAGCCCGCTTGACCAGTTAAAAGAAATCGTGGAGGCGGTTAGCGTTCCTGTGCAGGCGGTTGGCGGACTGAGCCTGGAGCAAGCTATACAATGCCCGGCGTATGGCGCACCCATGGTGGTGCTGGGCGCGCCCCTGACCATTGATGCTGACTCCTTTAAAACCGCGGGAGGAGACCTTGAATCCTCGCTTCGACTGATCTGCGAACGTATTCACGCGCATAAGCGTTAATGTCGGGTCCAACTGGACGTTGACGCCGGTACCGGCTGGGGATTTAAAAAAAACTAAACAATAGTTGTTCAAACAAATATTTGCACTATCTTTGCTTTCGTTATGAAAATAGAAGACATTATCCGCCAGAAGGAATTTCGGAATGAGCAGGAGAGGGCCTGGATAAACATGGTCTATACCTTTAACCGGTTAACAGACCGCATAACCATGGTACTCAAGCAATTTGGCATAACCCAGCAGCAGTACAATGTACTCCGGATATTAAGAGGCCGGAAAGGCGAGGTTTCCTGCTGCTCTGATGTGAAAGAGGTGATGCTGGATAAAAACCCTGACCTTACCAGGCTCTGTGACCGGCTGGTAGCTAAGGGCCTGATAAAAAGAGAACTGAATGAACTCAACAGGCGGGAAGTAGGCTTGAGTATTACTGCGGAGGGGCTTGCGCTCCTGGAGCAGATCCAGCCCGAGCTGGAAAAGCACAACAGTTTCCTGTATAATTTATCCGCGAAGGAAGCCGCGCAGCTGTCCCTTTTGCTTGATAAACTGAGAGAATAAAAAAATTTACCCAAATATTTGTTTAAACGAAATTAGTCACAACAAAAATTGTTTTTTATGGAATCACAGATCAACAACTCCCCGCTCTTCAGCCCGCTTGCAATTCAGGGCCTGGAATTAAAAAATCGTATAGTAATGGCTCCCATGACCCGTTCAAGGGCTCCCGGTGCGGTACCAAATGATTTAATGGCCAGCTATTACGCGCAGCGGGCTACGGCCGGCCTCATCATTGCCGAGGGCACGGCCCCTTCACCCTCCGGCCTGGGTTATTCCCGCATTCCCGGTATCTTCAATGAGTCACAGGTTGCCGGCTGGAAAAAGGTAACGGGCGCTGTTCATGCCCGCGGAGGCAGGATATTCCTGCAGCTGATGCACACGGGCAGAGTAGCCCATCCGGATAACCTTCCGGAAGGTACGGCTGTTATTGCTCCTTCGCCAATACAGGCCGAAGGGGAGATGTGGACCGATACAAACGGCATGCAGGCTCTCCCCGTTCCCCGTGAAATGTCCCCGGAGGATATTCAGCAAACGATCAATGAGTATGTGAAGGCGGCGGAAAACGCCGTCGAAGCGGGGTTTGACGGCGTAGAGATACATGCCGCCAACGGCTACCTTCCCGGGCAGTTCCTGAACCCGCATTCCAATAAAAGAACCGATGCCTATGGCGGAGACATTGCCGGGCGCAGCAGGTTTATCCTGGAACTCGGAGCGTCCATTGCCAGGGCTATCGGCCCGGAAAAAACAGGCGTCAGGCTCTCTCCTTATAGTACCTTCAATAGCATGCATCCCTATGAAGAGACCTTTGAGACTTACGATTATCTTTCAGCTGAACTTGATAAGCTGAATCTTGTTTATATTCACCTGGTGGAGCCGGCGGCCCGCGAGCTTGAGGAAGGCCGGCGCCTTGTTGAAAAGATCAGAAGCAATTTCAGGAACCTGTTCATTGCAAACGGGGGCTATTCCGCTGAAAGCGCAGCCGAAGCCGTCGAAAATGATCAGGCGCACCTGGTATCTTTCGGGGCGCCCTTTATTTCGAATCCGGATCTGGCGGAACGTATCCAGAATAACCTGCAGCTGGAAGCAGCCGATCCGGGTACTTTTTACACCCCCGGAGAAAAGGGCTATATTGATTATCCCTTTTATTCAACCGAAATATCTCAGTAATTGCGACACTGGCTTGTAGTATCCCCGGAAGAATGTTCCTAACTTTGCATGATGCCGGGGATCTACATTCATATTCCTTTTTGTAAAAAAGCCTGCCATTACTGCGATTTTCATTTCAGCACCAACCTGAAGCGCCGCGGTGAGATGCTGGAGGCGCTGCAGCGGGAAATATGGCTTCGCCGCGACTACCTCGGAGGGGAGGAACTTGCTACCATTTATATAGGCGGAGGAACTCCGTCCCTGCTGAGCCCGGCGGAACTCAGCGCCTTGCTCGAAACGATCGGGAAGTTTCATCCGCTGGCTCCAAGTTGCGAGATCACGCTGGAAGCGAATCCGGATGACCTGGAAACAGCTAACCTGGCTGAGCTGCGCAAAACCGGCATCAACCGCCTTAGCATTGGCGTACAGTCGTTCTTTGACGAGGACTTGCGATGGATGAATCGCGCCCATACAGCCGCCGGGGCGCTGGAAAGCATCCGGCGCGCCCGGAACGCCGGCTTCGACAACCTGACGGCGGACCTGATCTACGGCTTCCCTTTACTGAGTGACCTGAAATGGCTGGAAAATATTCGTACAGCTATTGATCTGGGCATTGAACACCTGTCCTGCTATAACCTTACGGTAGAGGAGGGGACCGCCCTTTCCTCCTTTATAAAAAAAGGACAGGAGCAAAACCCTTCCGGGGAGCAGGGCGCCAGGCAGTTTGAATTACTGATGGATGAAACGGCGAGGAACGGCTTTCTTCATTATGAAATTTCTAATTTTTGCCGTCCGGGGTTTCATTCCAGGCATAATACGGCTTATTGGCAGGAAAAGGCATACCTGGGGATCGGACCTTCGGCACACTCTTATAATGGCCGCTCCCGGAGCTGGAATAAATCCAATAACTATGCCTATATACAGGCTATCGGGCTGGATGAACTCCCTTCCGGGGAAGAATCGCTTACGGTAAATGATCGCGTGAACGAAAGGATCATGACCCAGCTGCGGACAATGTGGGGGCTTGATCTCGAAAAAATTGCGGAGGATTTTGGAAACGAAGTCTTGTCTGAATTGCAGGCGGCGGCAGGCGAATATACCGGCAAGGGATGGGCGGAGGAAAAAGGCGGGAAATTATATCTCACCCGGAAAGGGAAGCTTTATGCCGACAGTATCATATCCGGGTTGTTTCTGGTATAAGACAGGTAGAAGCTTTTTCAGGAGGAAATTTAAAGGGCTCCAGCTTTCTGAAAAGCTTGAAGCCCTTTAATGATTAAAGACCGCTCAAAAGCGTTCCTAATAAAACTGTTAAAAGTGCTACCACTTGAGCGAGGCTAAAGTTGATATCCATGGGTTGTTTTTTTAATAAAAATGCTTACTCTATTCTTGGTTTTCGGCAATCCCAAGAGTTAATTCTTTTGGCGCCAGAAATTAACCTAGGATAAAGATAGAAGCATTATCCAAGTTGTCAAAAAAAATAAAAATATTATGACATATATGTCATATTTCATTTCAATTAATTAAAAAAAAGCCCCGCATATAGCGGGGTTAACTTTTTTGCTCTTGCTTGTTCAGCGATGGAGCAGTCTTTGATTAAAGACCTCCCAAAAGTGAAGAAAGAAGACTGGTTACAACGTCAACGATCTGCTGAACGAGGTCTGTTAAGAATGATAAATCCATGATAGTTTTTAATTAGACATGAGCCTACTCTATTACATTGGTTTTCGGCAATCCCAAGAGTTAATAATATGGCGCCAAAAGATTAACTCGTTGCCTAAGTTAGGCGCGCTATTCCCAATATTCAAAAGAATTTTCAAAAACTGACACGTATGTCAAGAGGAACAGACTGCGCCCTCAGCGGCCGCCTTGCCCGGAAGCCTTTGCCCGGAGAAGGGGTTTTGAGTATCTTAGCGCCTGTACATGGAAAACGCGAACCGGCAGCGCATTTTATGGATCAGCCTTTCCCTCGGAATGAGCCTCCTTTTTTGCGTGCTTAAATTTACAGGCTGGTACCTCACCGGGTCCAGGTCCATCCTTACCGATGCACTGGAATCCATTATTAATGTGATCGCTACCGCATTTGCTCTTTACAGCGTGTATCTGGCTTCCAAACCCAAGGACAGGAACCATCCTTACGGCCATGGGAAGATCGAATTCTTCTCGGCAGGTTTTGAAGGAGGGCTGGTGCTGATAGCCGGCGTGTTCATTCTGATCGGTTCCATCGAAGTTATCCAGTCGCCCAGGCAGCTGGAGTCTTTGAATTGGGGAGTTGCCATTATTACGGTGTCGCTGGCGGGGAACCTGTTAATGGGAATTAAACTGGTCAGGAAGGGAAAGGAACTTAACTCTTTGACCTTGTATGCGGACGGGAAGCATTTGCTTTCCGATTGTTACAGCAGCGGCGTGCTGATAGCCGGCCTGCTTATTATTCGTTTTACGGAATGGTACCTGTTAGACAGCCTTCTTTCTATTGCCCTTGCCCTGGTTATTATTTTTAACGGGTACCGCCTGGTGAGGAAGTCGCTTTCGGGCCTGATGGATGAAGCCGATGAAAAAATCCTGGAGAAGATCGCCGAAC
Organism: Anseongella ginsenosidimutans; assembly: GCF_008033235.1. GTDB lineage: Bacteria > Bacteroidota > Bacteroidia > Sphingobacteriales > Sphingobacteriaceae > Anseongella > Anseongella ginsenosidimutans. The sequence continues at coordinate 339,115 of NZ_CP042432.1, read as the reverse complement.
TGCTGAATGCCAACCGTGACCCCCGGTGGATTGACGTACATAATCTGCGCGTCCAGCGTTACGGGCCTGATCTGCATATTGATTGCCATCTCACGATGCCGCGGGAGCTGACTTTCGAGGAAGCGCATGCGGAGATTGGCCGTTTTGAGCAGTTGCTTGAAAATAGTTTCGAAGGGCATGTGGAAGTCTTTGTACATGCTGACCCCGCAGCTCATAAGGCGGATATGGAACGCCCCTGGACAATCCGCGATATCGTGACCAATAAGCGGCATGGTTAGCGGGCGGTTGCCATGGCTTTTTTTACCGCGGCAAGGAGTTCCGCCGCCAGCTGGCTGCCGATAATGTATTCCAACCCGTCCTTATCCGTAAGCTTTACCGCTTCCTTTCCCCGGGTGTAAAAACGGATGGTTCCCTTTTTATGGAGATTATAAACCGGGTTGTTCAGCATAAAGCGGCTGTAGGGGATCTTTTCCGCCTTTAATATGGAATCAAAACCGATCTTAACCTTGCGGGTACTCCAAAAGCCGTCCAGTTCAATGGCATCAGGGTATACGCTTGTCTTAAAGTGAACAATAAAGAGCAGGAGGACGGAAATAACCGTGATGGAGATACCCACAATAAGCAGCAGCTCGGCATTTCGCCCTTCTTTTTCCAGGAAGTAGACAAGAAAACAAAAGGCGGCAAGTACCATGCGCCGGCTGATCCAGTAGCTGTTGCGACCCAGATATTGCTTTTCCCGGAAAAGAAAGGTTTCCTCCATGCCTTTTGCGAATATCAGCCCAAATTTAATTTATTTTGCGAGAATTAAATTTAATCCGGTAAACCTTTTTTGTGCCCTCCGTTACCTTGAACGGATCGGCAATGCGGTAGCCGGCCACCCAGGCAATTTCTTTGCCCGACAGCAACAGCGGGATCCTGCCTTTGAGATGCAGCGGTATCTTTTGATCAACAAAAAAATCGCTGAGTTTTTTACTTCCCTTCATTCCCAGGGGGTGGAAGCGGTCACCATCCTGCCAGTACCGTACAGTGAGGGGAAGCTGGAGCTTTTCGTAGTCAAGAAAGGCCGTGCCGGCGCCCGGTGATGTCCCGGCATCTTCGGCGCGCAGTATCTCCGCCTCAAACATTTTTTCAAAGGAAAGCGCCTCATTCTGCAGGAGGCCCTGTCCGGAAGTATTTTGCAGGGGAATAATAATAAGGTACCCGCGGTCTTTTATAAGCTGATGGGTGGCGGAAAAAAACTGCTTCCCCGGCTGGGACTGGCATGCATTCAGGATATCCCGGGACTGCCCGGCCGCGAATCCAAAAGGTTTGATCAGCTGGTAAAGAATGGTTTCCCCCATGCCGGGTTCCGGGAGGGCTTTGCAGGAAATACGGAAGCTTTCTCCTTCTTTTTGAAGCAGAGCCCTGTAAGGCTCCATATGATGTTCAATGAATTGCTCCGCTTCTAAAAAATGCCGTGCAGTAGCGGCAAAAGTATGTTCCAAACCGGGGTTCAGCGCTTTTAACACCGGCACGACCTGGTGGCGAAGCCGGTTTCGCAGGTATTTATCGGAAGCATTGCTGCTTTCTTCCCGGTAAGGGATGGCTTCCCTGTTTACTGCGGCCGCGATTTCCTCCCTGGTAAAACAAAGCAAAGGCCTGATGATCTTTCCATTTTTAGGCAGGATGCCGTGCAGGCCCGCCGGCCCGGTTCCTCTTACCAGGTTGATGAGCATGGTTTCTACCTGGTCATTAAGATGGTGGGCTACGGCTATCGCCTGGTAACCTTCTTCCCGCCGCAGCGTTTCAAACCAGTCATAACGCAGCTGCCGGGCAGCCATCTGGGTGGAAAGCTTGTGTTCCCGGGCGTAATCAAGGGCCTTGAAACGAACAGTATAAAAAGGTACGCCTGATTTTCCGGCTTCCTGCTTCACAAACATCTGATCTTCATCGGATTCCTCGCCACGCAGCCCGAAATTACAATGTGCGATACCGAAGGAAAAAGGGCTCCGGCTGAACAATGCGTACATGAACATGGAGTCCATTCCGCCGCTGACGGCTAGCAGCACGCGATCACCCCCCTTGCACAGGTCTTCTTCTCTGATGTATTTCAGAAACCGTTCAAGCATTTTATTACCTTTGCGCGGTGAAGTTAAGGCTTTTCATCGTCATATTATGCTGTTGCTTTGCGGCTTTGCTGAAGGCGCAGGACACCACGACTACTATCCGCGTCCTGGATTCGGATTACCTGGTGGCCGAGGAGGACAGAAGCTGGATCATCAACGGTACCTTCGAACATGAAGACGCCACGATGCAATGCGACAGTACCTTCTTTAACCAGCAGAATAATACGCTGGAAGCCTACGGAGACGTATTCATCCGGCAGGATGATACCATTACCGTACGCGCGGACCGCCTGTTTTACGATGGCACCACTCGTATGGCGCGTTTTTACGAAAACATCACCCTCAGCGACGGCCAGGCTGTGCTTACTACCAACTTTCTTACTTATGACCTGGTCACCCGGGAAGGAACCTATAATAACGGCGGTCAGATCGTCAACCAAAGGGATACCCTTAACAGCCGGAAAGGATATTATTTCGTGGGGAGCAAGGATGCTTATTTCCGGGAAAATGCCATTGTAAATACGCCGGACGCGCTTATCAAATCGGATACGCTGCGTTATAATACAGGTACGAAAACGGCCTATTTCTACGGGCCTACCACTATTGAGGGTGAGGACGATTTTATCTATGCAGAGAACGGGACTTATAATACGGGCACCGACCAGGCGCACTTCCAGGAAAACGCCTACTACAGGAGCGGAAGCCACCTGCTCAGGGGCAACGAATTGTATTACGACCGTAAACAGAATTTCGGGAGGGCCATCGAAGATGTATTCATCATCGATACGATTGAAAATATCATTCTTCGCGGAGAACTTGGCGAATACAATAAGGCCACCGAAACCGCCTTTGTTACCGACAGCGCCCAGGTGATCATGATCGCCGAACAGGACAGCGCCCGTAACGATACTATTTACATGGCGGCCGATACCTTAATGACCAGGTTGCTGCCGGTTCCGCTTATTAAGGAATGGATTGCCGCATCATATGAACGGGACGTGCTTGGTAAGGACATACCGGTGCCGGAAATGCTCAGGACGGCTCCCGGAATTCCCTCTGCAGGAGATTCCACCCAATTCCTATCAGGGGATTCGACGCTCCTGGAAGCTCCAGGCCTTCCGGACGCCGCGGACTCCCTGGGCCGCCGGTTGAACGGTCGCGACTCTCTTGTTTCGGACAGCGCCAGGATTGCGCTTTCTGCGGAAGGGGTAATCCCGTCTAATGATCCCGCCCGGCAGGACAGCCTTCCGGCCCGGGATGCCCTGCAGGACAGCCTCCCTGCCCGGGACAGGCTTGTTCAGCCTGGCAATCCCGCCCGGCAGGAGGACACTATTCCCCGGCAGGACAGCCTCCCTCAGCAGGACAGTCTCTTGACAGAAGCAGAAGTCGCCGCCAATGCCGCAAAGCCTTCGCCCCGCTTTATCGGCCCGCCCCCTTTAAAGCCCTCCGACTACCTGCCGCGCGCGGTAGCGGATTCGCTTTCCCGGGCGCTGGCGGCAGCAGATTCGCTGAAAAATCTGCCTGCGGATTCCGTGGTACTGCCCGTGGATTCCGCCCGGGTGCTGTTTGCGTTTAACCGCGTCCGGGTGTTTAAGTCCGATCTGCAGGCGATCAGCGATTCCCTCGTATATACTTCCGTTGATTCGGTAATGCGGGTTTATAAAACCCCGGTCGTTTGGTCCGAAGGGTCCCAGATGAGTTCGGAGTTTATGACCATTACGATGCGTCACAAAAAGGTGGACCGTTTGAATATGTACCGTTCGGCCATGATCATCAGCGAAGCGGAAACCGATTCCAGCCGCTATAACCAGATGAGCGGGAAGGAAATGACGGGGTTTTTCACGGAGGGCGCACTGACCAGGCTGGTCGTGGAGGGCAATGCCCGTACCATTTATTATGTTCCCGAGGACTCCGTCGGGACGCTGGGTATCAACTATGCGGAAAACAGCAGGACCATTCTTTATTTCAAAGATAATGAACTGGAAGTCGTGGAACTGCTGAAGGATGCGGAACAGATAACGTACCCCGAAGGGGACCCTGAGGCCATTACCCGCCTGGAAGGATTTCACTGGCGGCAAAATGAACGGCCCAGGGATAAGAACGATATTTTCAGGATAGTGGAACCAAGCCCTCCGCCGCCCGCGCCCGAAGAGAAGGCCCCCAAAGCCCTGCAGGCGGGGTCGTCCGGGACGCGTTCTTCAGGAACAACCGTTTCCCCGGTCCCGCCTTCATCAGTCCCGCCTTCTTCAGTCCCCCCATCTTCAGTCCCGCCTTCGCAGGCGCAGCCAGACGAGGAGTAAGGCCTGATGCGAGGGATGATAATTCGCAACATGCCCTCTTTTCATCAGAAAATTGATATAATTGTGATAGAGATCATGAGAGCCTATTGCAATTGCGGGGATAAGGAACTGGCGCAGCTTCTCAAAGAAGGTGACAAGGCTGCATACACCGAACTGTACAACCGGTACAAGGGGTTGCTGTATGTACATGCCTACCGTATTTTGCAGGATAAAGAAGAAGCGAAAGATGTCATACAGGATCTATTCATTGTTTTATGGACGAAACGGGAAGAACTTAATTACCGCGGGGGAATTGCTTCCTACCTGTATGCTTCGGCCCGGAATCGTGTATTTGACAGAATTGCGCGAAAAAAAGTAGCTTCCTCTTATTTCGAATCCCTGAAGGATTTTGCCGGCCATTATGAATGCAGCACCGACAAGCAGCTGGAGGAGAAGGAGCTGGCAGCCATCATTGAGAAGGAGATCAGCGCCCTGCCGTTGAAAATGAGAGAAATATTCCAGCTCAGCCGGATGGAAAACCTGAGCCATAAGGAAATTGCCGAGCAGCTGATCATTTCGGACAAAACCGTTAAAAAGCAGGTGAGTAACGCCCTGAAAATCCTGCGTTTAAAACTGGGCGCATTTTTATTTATAATTCATCTACTACCTCTTACTATGTTAACCGTTATATACTAGTACTGCGCGGAAGCAGCACTTCCCGCGCGGCTATTTTAGTATATGACCAATAAGGAAGCAAAAGAATTAGTACGAAAATACCGTGCGGGAAACTGCACGGAAGAGGAAAAGGCCCTGCTGAACGCATGGTATCTTTCTCTTGCTTCCGGCAACGGGCAGACGCCGGCCCGGGAAGAGATCGAAAAAGCGCTGAAGGATGTATCCGGCTCCCTTCCCTTAAAAAAATATTATTTTATAAGAAGCCTGCAGCTCGGCCAGATTGCGGCAGCAGTACTTGTTTTATTCCTGTTTTCGGCAAGTATTTATTTTCTGCGTGAACAGAGGCCTGCTTCCGGGTTTAGCGGTAACATCTATAAAAATGACGTAGCTCCTGGTGGAAACAAGGCTGTGCTTGAACTGGCGGACGGCTCTGTCATTGACCTTAATAATGCCGCAATCGGCAGTATCGATCACAAGGGGCCCGTCCGGATAACAAAGACCAGGGAAGACCAGGTAATCTATCAACCCGCCTTGGAAAAGGGGAAAGTGGCTGAAATGCGTTACAATACGATCAGGACACCCCGCGGCGGCCAGTACCAGGTGGTACTCCCCGATGGTTCAGGCGCCTGGCTGAACTCTGCTTCCAGTATCCGCTTCCCGGCGATGTTCACGGACGGCGAAAGGAAGGTAGAGATCACCGGGGAAGTATATTTTGAAGTTGTCCGGAAATACCGGCTTTCGGATACGGGAAAAGTGGTGATTCCCTTTATTGTCGTTGCCAGTAACCAGCGGATTGAAGCCATTGGCACACAGTTTAATATCAATGCGTACCCGGGTGAAGGCGCCATACGCACTACGCTTCTTGAGGGAAGTGTAAGAATATCGCTGCCCGCGGGCAGCAAGTTCCGGTTATTGAAACCGGGGCAGCAGGCGCAGATAGGCCTGGATCCATCCAGATCCATCAGTATCAGCCAGGCAAATGTAGAGAAGATCATCGCCTGGAAGAACGGCCAGTTCCAGTACGATATGGAAGGCATAGAAACGATCATGCGTCAGGTGGAAAGATGGTACGATGTTGAAGTGGTGTATGAAGGCGAAATCCCCGAAAAGAAATTTGTAGGAACCATATCAAGAAATATTTCGCTCTCTAAATTTCTCGACATCCTGAGTTACACGGGCGTAAACTTCAGGATTGAAGGTCGCAAAATTGTAGTAATGTCCTAAGCTTAAATAATCGATAAAACTAAACCAATTATGTTAATATGATTACTATCCCATAATACTTTCATTAAATAAAAAAGCCGGGAAGTACTATCCCTACTCCCCGGTGTGATTTGAGTCGTCATTCCCGTAACGGGAAATGTTATTGTGCAATAACGGGCAAATTTACCCTAAACCCAAACTCCACAAATGTAATGAATTTTAACCTTTTCCCTAAGGCCAGGCTATTTCCGGGCCTCCCATCTAATGTATTGTTGGTTATGAAACTAACCGTGTTTCTGGCGATAATTACACTCACCCAGGTGAGTGCCTCGGTATATAGCCAAAGGATTACAATTGACGCAAAAAATGTGCAATTGGAAACAGTCCTTGAAAAGATCCGGCAGCAAAGCGGCTTCGATCTCTTTTACGATGCTGAAGATATCCGGAATGCCGGCAGGATCAGTATCAACGTAACAGGGGTATCTGTAGAAGAGGCCCTGAAAAGCTGCTTTGCCGGTCAGGACCTTTCGTTTAAAGTAATTGAAAACACGATCGTTATTAAGGGGAAGGAGGACTTTGCAAAAGACAAAGGCGTTTCCGCACCCGAGTACGAGATGCGACTGGCAAGGGATATCAGCGGAACGGTAAGCGACTCCATCAGTACGCTTCCCGGCGTGTCTGTGACGATAAAAGGCACGAACATCGGCACCAGCACCGACCAAAACGGAAAGTATATCCTGAACGTACCTGACGATAATGCGATCCTGGTGTTTTCCATGATCGGCTACCTGACACAGGAAATCCCGGTTGCAGGTAAACAGATCATTGATGTAAAACTTCAGGCTGATATGCAGGGCCTGGATGAGGTGGTTGTAGTAGCTTTTGGTAAGCAAAAACGAAGCGATATGGTGGGTTCGGTGGTTTCAGTGAATCCGGCCGATCTGAAGGTGCCCTCCAGTAACCTGACTTCCGCACTGGCCGGACGCGTTGCCGGCATGATCGCCTTTCAGCGCAGCGGGGAGCCGGGTATGGATAATGCCGACTTCTTTATCCGCGGAGTAACTACATTCGGCTATAAGAAAGATCCGCTGATTCTGATCGATGGGATTGAACTGACCACCACGGACCTGGCCCGCCTTCAGGTGGATGATATTGCCAGTTTCTCGGTACTGAAGGATGCTACGGCAACAGCGCTTTACGGCTCCCGCGCAGCCAATGGGGTGATCCTGGTAACGACGAAGGAAGGTGCAGTAGGCAAAGCCAAGTTTTCGATCAGGATGGAAAATTCCATTTCAGCGCCCACGCGAAACGTGGAATTGGCCGATCCGGTCACCTATATGATCATGGCAAACGAAGCCACGCTTACGCGTAATCCTCTGGAAGCAGTTCTTTACTCCGACAGAAAAATCGAAAATACAGCTAGTGGCAATAACCCGCTCGCTTATCCGACCAATGACTGGCGGGCACAGATGTTTAAGGAATACACAATGAACCAGCGGGCTAATATGAGCGTGAGCGGCGGCGGCGGGGTAGCACGGTACTTTGTTTCCGGTTCCTTTAATCAGGACAATGGCCTGATGGAAGTTGATAAACGAAATAATTTCAATAGCAATATTGATCTGAAGAGCTATTCTCTCCGCTCAAACGTCAATATCAATCTTACCAAAACCTCGGAACTGGTAGTACGGCTTCATGGGATGTTTGACGACTATACCGGACCCATGGAAGGAGGCGCCCAAATGTACAGAAGAGTCATGCGCGCCAATCCGGTACTCTTTCCAGCCTATTATCCCATTGACGAGGATCACGAGCATGTGAAGCATATTATGTTCGGGAACTTCGAAGAAGGAAATTATATTAATCCCTATGCTGACATGGTGCGGGGGTACAAGGAATATTCCAGCTCATTGATGCTGGCTCAGCTGGAACTTAAACAAGATCTGGGATTCCTGACCGAGGGGCTGTCATTTAATGGAATGCTGAACACACACCGCCGTTCCTTTTTTGATGTACGGCGATTCTATAATCCCTTCTGGTATGTGCCGGCCGGGTTTAACCCCCAAACAGGTGCTTATTCAGTGACCAATGTTAATCCTGACGGCGGAACCGATTACCTGGATTATGATGAAGGAGGCAAGGACATCAGCACGACCTTTTACGCCGAGTCCCGGGTGAATTATAACCGGACATTTGCCGAAAAACACGGCGTCAGCGCCATGCTGGTCTTTATGGCCCAGCAGCGCCTGAACGCGAACGCCGGCGACCTGCAGCGCTCGCTGCCCAGCCGAAATCTGGGTGTTTCAGGGCGAATGACCTACGACTACGACAACCGCTATTATGCTGAGTTTAACTTTGGCTATAATGGATCGGAACGCTTTGATGAAGACCATCGTTTCGGCTTTTTCCCTTCGGCCGGGCTTGCCTGGACTGCTTCCAATGAAGACTTTTTCGAGCCGGTTAAATCGGTGGTCTCCAACCTTCGTATCAGAGCGACCTATGGAAAAATCGGAAACGATGCCATCGGGCGACCCGAAGACCGTTTCTTTTACCTGTCAAATGTCAATATGAACAACGGCAGCAGGGGCGCTGCTTTCGGCCAGGATCCTGGCGTTCAATACCGCCTGAACGGGATCTCCATTTCCCGGTACGCCAACCCTGGCATCACGTGGGAAATTGCGACCCAGAAAAATCTTGCCCTGGAAATAGGCTTGTTTGATAAGGCGAATATCATCGCCGAAGTCTTTAGCCAGGACCGGGAACAGATCCTGATGAACCGGGCTTCGCTTCCGGCAGAACTTGGCTTCGCTGCCGAGGTGAGGTCAAACGTGGGCTCCGCTTCTGCCAAAGGGGTGGATATTTCCCTCGACTATAATCATAGTTTCGGAAACGGGATATGGGTACAGAGTATGGGCAATTTCACCTACGCCACCAGCCAGTTTGAATTTTACGAAGAACCGAAATATGAAGAATGGTACCGGTATCATAAAGGCAATTCCCTTAACCAAAATTACGGTTACATTGCTGAACGATTGTTCGTGGATGACCAGGAAGCCCTGAACTCACCCCGGCAGAATTTCGGCGAGTACGGCGGCGGGGACATCAAATACACGGATGTGAACCGGGACGGACAGATCACCGCAGCGGACAGGGTGCCGCTGGGGCATCCTACTGTTCCGGAGATCGTTTATGGTTTCGGCTTCTCGGCGGGTTACAAATCATTTGACGTTTCTGCCTTTTTTCAGGGCCTGGCAAATGAATCTTTCTGGATAGATCCGGCAGCTACTGCGCCCTTTGCCCGTTACGTTTACGACGGGGAGGCCGTTCCGGCAAACCAGATACTCCAGAACCAGGTATTAAAAGCTTTCGCAGACAGCTATTGGTCAGAAGATCACCGGGATGTGTATGCGCTTTATCCGAGGCTGAGTTCCACATTGAACAGCAATAATGCACAAACCAGCACCTGGTGGATGCGGAACGGCTCTTTTCTGCGGCTGAAACAAGTGGAAATCGGTTACACGCTTCCCGCTCGCGTACTGGAAAGGCTGAAAGCCAGCACTTTCCGGATCTATCTCAATGCAACGAACCTGGTCAACTTCAGCAGTTTCAGTTTATGGGATGTAGAGATGGGTGGAAACGGCCTCGGCTATCCGATCCAACGGGTGTTTAACATAGGGCTGGATCTGACCATATAATTAAGGAGAGGCCCGTCAAATTTTTAGAAAATGAAGACATACAAGATATTAACGCTAACCGTTCTGGTACTTTTAGGTTCACTGAGTTCCTGCAAACAGTACCTGGACGTGGTCCCGGACAACGTCGCGACCATCGATAATGCCTTTGCCAACCGGCATGAAGCCGAGAAATACCTGTTTACCTGCTATTCTTACCTGCCAAGGAACGGCGATCTGGGTGATGACCCCGGGATGGTCGGCGGTGATGAATTATGGAGATTCGCCAATGAAGGCGGCTTTTTCAGTTTGGCAAAAGGCTTGCAGAATATCGTAGGCCCTTTAGGCGGACGCTGGGGAACCTATTTCCGCGCCATCCATGATTGCAATATCTTTCTGGAAAATATCGGCCGCGTGGCAGATATCGAGCAAACCGAACGGGACCGCTGGATAGCCGAGGTGACCTTCCTGAAAGCTTATTACCATTTCACACTGGTAAAAATGTATGGTCCCATTCCGCTCCTGAAGGAAAACGTATCTACTGATGTGAGCGCCGATATGGCCCAGGTTTCCCGTGATCCGGTGGATTCCTGCTTTAACTATGTAGTGCAGCTGATTGATGAAGCGGCAGCGGCCCTTCCGGCCGTCATTAACGATCCTGCCAAAGAAATGGGACGGATCACCAGGCCGGCGGCCCTGTCCATCAAGGCTTTGGCGCTGGTTACCGCAGCCAGTCCGCTGTTCAACGGCAATGCCGATCAGGCGCAGTTGATCAACCCCGATGGCACCGTATTGTTCAACCAGCAATACTCGGATGCTAAATGGGAAGCTGCCGCCCTGGCCTGCAAGGAAGCGATCGATGCCTGTGAAGCTGCGGGAATGAAGCTATATGAGTACCTGCCCGCCTTTAATCAGTACTCCCTTACTGATACAATTATGACTCAGCTGAGCATCCGCAACAGTATTACCGAGCGCTGGAACGACGAGATCATCTGGGGCAATACAATGTCCTGGTCTGCGGGCCTGCAGGCGCTGGTTACCCCGAGAATGGATCCTACCAACCTGGATATCACTGCCATTCACGGCGTGTTATCTCCTCCGCTTCGCATGGCCGAACTATTCTACTCGGATAACGGCGTACCCATTGCCGAAGACAAGGAATGGAATTATGAGGGAAGATACGATATCCGTACGGCCGGTGTGGGAGACAAGCTTTACATCCGGAATGGCTATACTACCGCTTCGATGAATTTTGACCGGGAGCCTCGCTTTTATGCGACCATGGGTTTTGACGGTGGCGTTTGGTATGGGCAGGGACGTTACGATGATAAAAAGGATGTGGATCTGTTTTATCTCGAGGCCAAATACCGGCAGCGGAACGGTTTCGGAAAACCGGGCTTTGCTTCCGTCACCGGCTATTTCCTGAAAAAACTGGTGCATTACCAGAATGTGATCGGGACCGGAAACAGCTATTCGATCAATAATTATCCATTCCCCATTATGCGCCTGGCGGATCTTTATTTATTGTATGCCGAAGCGCTGAATGAATGGCAGGGGCCGGGACCTGCGGTGAACGAATATGTGGATCGGGTGCGTGCGCGGGCCGGACTGGAACCGGTCGCCTCGGCCTGGAGTAATTATTCCACCAATCCGAGCAAACCCGGTTCAAAAACGGGCATGCGGGAGATCATTCACCAGGAACGGATGATTGAACTCGCCTTTGAAGGCAAGCGTTTTTGGGATATCCGGCGCTGGAAAACAGCGGCAGACATTCTGAATACCCCCATCCGGTCATGGGATATTCAACAGATCAATGCAAAGGATTATTACCGGCCAACGGTGGTGTTTAATCTTTCTTTCGGCCTGAAAGATTATTTCTTCCCTATCCGGGAAAGTGATATTGACAATAACCGGGGCCTTGTTCAGAACCTCGGATGGTAATCAACCAGTATCAAATATCAAGACATAAGTATCAAGTATTATGAATATAAATAGAATTTTGCTGGTGTTCCTCGGTTCCCTGCTGGTCTTTTCGGGCTGCAAGGAAGAATCGCGGATCGATTATATTGATGACAGCATGCCGGCGCCAGCCCAGGTGAGCAATGTGGAAATCGTGGAAACGCCGGGTGGCGCCATTGTTACGTATGACCTTCCGGACGATCCGAACCTGGCCTACGTAAAGGCCATATATGACATCCGGCCAGGTATTACACGCGAAGCCAAAGCGTCCCTATATACCGATACGCTGAAGCTTGTCGGGTATGGCAATACAGACCCGCATCAGGTAAGCATTTTTACCGTTGGAAAAAATGAAAAGATGTCGGAACCGCTCACGAGATCGTTTACGCCACTTACACCGCCGATCAAGGAAACCTATGAGGCCTTAGAAGTTGTGGAAACATTCGGCGGGGTCCAGATTCGTTTTGAGAACGAATCGAAGGCGGACCTGTCAATCGTACTGATGGCAGATACCGCAGGTACTGGCACAATGGAGCCGGTATATACACTTTATACGGCTGCACCGGAAGGAGTATTTGCTGTGCGTGGATTCGATACGCTGGAAACAGAGTTTCAGGCTTTTGTCCGGGATCGATGGAATAATAAGTCAGATACCCTGAGCAGGGTATTGAAGCCAATTTACGAACAGGAGATCCCAAAATCCACATGGGCAGCTGTGCATCTGCCCACCGATACCTGGAAGCCTGCGGAAAGTTATCACCTTCATCACTTATGGAATAACAATATTGTTGGATATGCCGGGACAATTTTCGCCTCGACCAACTCGTCAATATTGCCGCAATGGTTTACTATAGATCTCGGCGTAAGCGCCGCCATCAGCCGCATTGTGGTCCATCAATCGGAGCCCGGAGGTCACTTTTACAAAGGGTCCGGGCCCAAGCGCTGGGAAATTTATGGTTCGAATAACCCTGCTAATGACGGAAGCTGGGAAAGCTGGACCCTGATGGGGACCTTTGAATCCTTCAAGCCTTCCGGCTTACCCATGGGTCAGGAAAACGATGAGGACAAGCAATATGGCTGGACTAACGGGGAAGATTGCACGTTCATTGAGAGACAACCACCTTACAGGTATCTGCGTTTTAAAACCCTGGAAACCTACGGCAGTTCCGGCCAGGTGGTGATGGCTGAATTGGATGTTTGGGGACAATTGGCGGAATAACCCTTAAAACTTTCGAAAATGAAAAAGACAATTAATTATATATTAATACTCCTGGCGGCCGGCTGGATGATGTCATCCTGCGAAGAAGCTGATAGTACCTACAAAGAGTTTATCGTGGAGGGAGGATTGGTTTATCCCGGACGTGCGACCTCACCGTTAGCCCATTCCGGAAAACACAAGGTGCTGCTTACCTGGTTAAGAGGAACCGACCCAAGCGTAACGAGCGCCAAGGTGTTCTGGGATAATTACACCGATTCGGTGAGTGTTCCCATACCTGCAAATGCCGACACCATTTCTGTGTTGATTGACAACCTGGTAGAAAAGCCCTATTCCTTCCAGATCGTCACGTACGACGATAAAGGGAACGTCTCCGTTCCAGTAGAGTTACTTACCGCCGCTTATGGCGATAAATACCAGGCAAGCCTGCTGAGCCGTCCTGTTGACCTAACCGTTTCAAGCATCGATGGTACCCTCTCACTGCAATGGGGAAGCCCTGATATAGCCAACGGCGCCATCGCATCGGAATTGAAATATGTGAATGCGGATGATGAGACAATAACGATGCGTATCCCGGCGGAAATTAACGAATCAAGTGTTACCGGGCTGAAGCCAGGGACAGGATTTACTTACCGAACTATTTTCCTGCCCGATTCGCTCAGTATTGACACTTTCTACACCGAATTCCGGGAAAATGACAGCTTTATCTTTGATAAAGAAGACTGGGAGATCATTGATTTTTCAAGTCAACACGGCGGAGCAGCTAATACAGTTGAGAATGTAATTGACGGGACTGATGGTACCCGCTGGCACAGCCATTCGGGACCCTCCTCTTACCCGCATCACGTAACGATAGATATGGGGGCGGAACGAACCGTCACTGAGTTCGCCGTATGGCGGACAACCTTTGAAAACGGGGGCGATGATCGCGCGCCGGATAAGATCCAGTTCCTTGTCAGCCCGGATAATGTTACCTGGACTGATCTGGGAATATTTGATTTTAATCGCTTTATTAACGGAGAACAGCTATTTCAAATGCCAGAGGGGACCAAAGCGAGGTATTTTAAATTGGTGGGTGTAGAAGGCCCTAATGACACCAACTTTGTGCTTGGCGAAATAAGCGCCTATGGCCTTTAATATCCGGGGCTTTATGTCCGGGCCGGTCGCATGTTTTTAACACGGCACTAGCCTGGGTGGCATATCCGGCGCATAAAGGCGGGTTACGGAAGCCGCCGGGAAACCGGTTTGCTTCAAACATTGATCAAGTACCGCCGGGAGAGCAGCAGCAGCTTCTTCCGGCGGTTTTTTTCATGTGATAATATACAGAGAGCGGATAGTTAGGTGAGGAAAGCGATGAGTTGCTCAATAGCTCTTCCCCGGTGGCTAATGCGGTTCTTTTCTTCGGGTTTCATTTCGGCGAAGGTGATGTCATAGCCTTCCGGCTGAAAAACAGGGTCGTAGCCAAAGCCGCCCTCGCCGCTTCTGCCGGGGCGGATACTGCCATTCACGGTACCTTCAAAAAAATGTTCGTTGCCGCCCACGATCAATGCGATCACTGCGCGGAAACGGGCGCTGCGTACGTCTTTATCTTTAAGTTCGCGGAGCAGCTTGTCAATATTGGCGGCTGCGTTGCCGTGACTGCCGGCATAGCGTGCGGAAAAAACGCCGGGAGCGCCGCCGAGCGCATCTACTTCCAGTCCGCTGTCATCTGCAAAGCAATCCAGGCCGTATCGTTCATGGATATAGCGGGCTTTGATAGAGGCGTTTTCCCGAAAAGTGCTTCCCGTTTCGGGGATGTCTTCCTTGCAGCCGATCTCTTTCATGCTGAACAAGGTGAATTCCGGCCCCAGCATCTGCCGGACTTCTTCCAGCTTATGCAGGTTATTGGTGGCGAATACAAGTTTTTTCTCTGGCATAACCCGGTATTATGAAAATGTTTTCTTTAATTCTTCCCAAAGCTGCTTCTTTTTCCCGTTATCGGGCCGGAATATTTCAGTACTGTCAGCTGCGAGTATTTTAACGCTTCCCACCATACCAAGGTGATAGGGGAGTACCGGTCCCGGGATTTGCAGCAGATTGGGTGTTACCCCAAAAAGCAGCAAATAGTTGAAAGCAAAGAACTCTTTCAGTTCCGCGTATTTCCTGTCCTGGTAGCGGGCATAATTTAACAAAGCAATGTCTTCGAGCCCTAGTTTTACTGCCGAAAGAACCTTTAGCAAGTAGGCCTTTTCCGCTTCAGGCAGGTATTTCTCTCCCGGGTAATTTACAAGTACGAGTACAAATCGCCTGTTCTCGCCGAGATAATGGAAGACCTCCGAGCCGGCTTGCGGCTGCGTTGTTCCGGGCTGTGCTGCAGGTGCCGCCGCTTCCGGTTGCGCTGCTGCTTCCGGTTGCGCCGGCATAAGTTTCGCTGTTCCGGGCGTCGCTGCTGGTGCCGCCGCTTCCGGTTGCGCTGCTGCCGGTGTTGCAGGGGGAGCCTCTTGCGCCTTTGCCGCTTGCACCAGATCTGCCGGGGGGGCTGTGGGATGAATAATTCCCGCCTGTGCCGCTGTTTCCGCCTGTGCTGTTTCGGCGGTTTCGCCCGCAAAGGAGGGTTCTTTTATTGCATAGAGGTCTTCCGTAAGTAAAAAAGAAAGCGCTGCAGGGTCGTTGGTGATCGTTAATGCGGCCATTGAGACAAAAATAGCAAATTTTTCAGAGGGAAAGCTTCCCGGGGGAGCGGATACGCTAGTCGCCCGCTTTTTCGTTATAAACTCCTGAGATTGTTAACTTCGCAGTAAAAAGGGAGTTTTGAGAAACGTTTGTTCATGGGCCTTTTTAGTAGTGATCGTTTCCTGTTCATCTGCAAGGAAGGAGGAACTGCCGGTTGCCCGCGTCTATCAGGAATATTTGTACCCTTCCGATCTGGAAGGAGTCGTGCCTGCGGACGTAAAGGGGGCGGACAGCGTGCAGATAATTCGCTCCTACATTGACAACTGGGTAAGGCAGGCGGTTATTCTCCATAAGGCGGAGCAGAATATCGCGGTCAATGAAATGGATTTTCAAAAGCAGGTGGCTGATTATAAGAATTCGCTGATGATCTATTATTATGAGCAGGCTCTGGTCAATGAGCAGCTGGATACGCTGATCACCGAAAACGAGGCCCGGGCCTATTATGATGAAAATAAGGAGAATTTTTTGCTTTCAAGGGATGTCTACCGGGTAGCTTATGCGGAACTGGCGGCCAATGCGCCGGATCTGCTGGACATAAAAGAAAAATTGCTCGACCCGTCACCAGAAACAATTTCCGAACTTACCAGGTATTGTTTGCTGCATGCCAGAAGTTTTTCCTTCGCAGATACGTCCTGGTACAGTTTCAGGGAACTCTCTGCCTTTCTGCCGGCGGACTCCGTAGGGGAGATGAATGTTTCCCCGGGAAGAGTGTTTGAAATAAAAAACAAAAATACCGTATTTTTGATCGCTTTCAGGGAGTTGCGCAAAAAGGACAGCATTTCTCCCTACGGTATGGAAAGGCAGAACATCCGCCACCTTATCCTTAACCAGCGCAGGCTTGATCTGCTTTCGGAAATGGAGAACGAGGTGTTTAACGAGGCGCTGCAGAATAATGAATTTGAAATTTATAGTAATGAATAAAATTTTTCTTTTACTGGCGGGAATGATTGCGGGCACAGCTGCCATGGCGCAGGAAAGTAGTATTGACGAAATAATCGCTGTGGTGGGGGACAAGATCATCCTCAAGTCGGATGTCGAAAACCAGTACGCGTTGTATCTGAGGGAGAACCAGACGCCCAACGAAGCGATCAAATGTACCATCCTGCAGGGGCTTCTTTCGCAAAAATTGCTGGTGGCCCAGGCGGAAATTGACAGCCTCGCAGAAAAGAATGCCAACTTTCCCGCCCAGGTGGAAGCCGAACTGGACAAAAGGGTCCAGTTTTTCGTGCGCAGCTATTTCGGCGGATCGGTCGCAGAACTGGAGCGCTTTTACGGAAAGCCCCTCCTCCAGCTCAAGGAGGAATTCCGGGAGCAGATCGGCGACCAAATGAAGGCTGAATTAATGCAAATGGAAATTACCGCCGGGCTGGACGTTTCCCCGGCTGATATCAGGAAATATTATAATTCCGTGCCGCCCGACAGCCTGGAGATATACAATACGGAGGTGGAAGTAGGGCAGATCGTTATTTATCCGAAAGTGACCGAAGCGCAGAAGATGGTGGCCCGTACCCGGCTCGCGGCGCTGAGAGCGGAAATACAGGCGGGAGAAGATTTCGAGCGGTTAGCCATTGTAAATTCGGATGACCCTGGGTCTGCCAGCAGCGGGGGCGACCTTGGTTTTGTCAGCCGCGGTCAAATGGTGCCGGAATTTGAAGCTGCCGCTTTCAGGCTCAAGGAGGGCGAGCTTTCCCAGATCATCGAAACGGAATATGGTTTTCACCTGATCCAGGGCATAGAACGCCGTGGTGAGCAGATACACGTGCGGCATATTCTTATCAAACCGGAATATTCCAAGGTAGAGCTGGACAGCGCCAGGAAATTACTGGCAGAAGTGCGTGAAAAGATTCTTGTCGATACCCTCAGCTTCGCAGCAGCGGCGGTAGAATATTCCGACGACGAGCTTACCCGTGGAAACGGCGGAATTTTTGCCCCGCAGGGAAGACAGGGCTTTAATATGATCCCACTTGATAAGATCAATGAATATACCGGCGACGCTGGCATATTTAATATAATTGACACGATGGAAGTGGGGCAGATCAGCAAGCCCCTGGTTTACGTGAACCAGCAAACAGGGGAGCAGGGCTACCGGATCGTGTATTATAAATCAAGGAGCGAACCGCACCGCGCTTCGCTGGAAACCGATTACCCCCGCCTGAGGAACGCCGCTTTAGCCGTGAAACAGGAAGAAGTGGTGGAAGAATGGTTTAAAGACAAAATTACCGAACAATACGTACGCATAGACGAAAGTTATCAAAGCTGCGAGTCCCTTCAGCATTGGTTGCGGGCATCTGCGCAATTCGAAAATTAAGAAATGACAGTTCCGTTTTCATCAGACGTGGCGGGAATTACCGCCCTGAACGAGGCTTGCGCCAGGGCAAAGAAGGAGATCGGCAAAATGATCGTAGGTCAGGATGCCATCGTGGAATCAGTAATGATCGCCATTTTCTGCAACGGGCACTGCCTGCTGGTGGGCGTACCCGGGCTGGCTAAAACCCTGCTCGTACAAACTGTCGCCCGGGTGCTTGATCTGAGCTTTAACCGCATCCAGTTTACCCCGGACCTGATGCCTTCCGATATTACCGGCTCCGAGATCCTGGATGAAGAACGTCATTTCAGGTTCGTGAAGGGCCCTGTGTTCGCAAACATCGTGCTGGCCGATGAGATTAACCGGACGCCTCCAAAAACGCAGGCGGCATTACTGGAAGCTATGCAGGAACGGGCTGTTACCGTCGGTGGAAAACAGAACAGGCTGGAGCAACCCTTTTTCGTGCTGGCAACGCAGAATCCAATTGAGCAAGAAGGCACCTATCCGCTTCCCGAAGCCCAGCTTGACCGCTTTATGTTCAATATTTTCCTGGATTACCCCACCTTCGAACAGGAAGTGCAGGTGGTAAAAAATACGACCGCCAACCAGGTACAGGACCTGCAGAAAGTACTGAACGCAGAAGAGATTATCGCCTTTCAGCAGCTGGTGAGATCAGTACCTGTAACCGACCACGTACTGGAATACGCCGTGAAACTGGCAAGCAAAACCAGGCCGGGTACTTTCCTTGCCAGCGAAGATGTAAATAATTACCTTACCTGGGGCGCCGGCCCCCGCGCCTCCCAATACCTGGTACTTGGCGCTAAATGCCATGCCGCTATCAAAGGTAAATACGCACCCGACATCGAAGACGTCCAGGCCGTAGCCCTGCCCGTATTACGTCACCGCATCGTCCGCAACTACAAAGCCGAAGCCGAAGGAATCACCATCGAAGAAATTATCCAAAAACTCCTTTAACGTTGTTGCTCGCGGAACTCGCAACAGTTTGAAGTTTGAAGTTTAAGGTTTAAAGTTTTTTTGGCGCTCGCAATGCTCGCAACAGTTTAAAGTTCAAGGTTTAATGTTCAAGGTTTTTTGTTGCTCGCGGAACTCGCAACAGTTTGAAGTTTAAAGTTTAAGGTTTTAAAGTTTTTCAATTGCTCCGCAATGGCTTTGGACTCGTCTGGTCTGGAGTGCTTAACATTGCTCCTAAGTTTAAGAAGACCTTTGAACCATTAGAACTTAAAACCATTCCCACCTTAACGGTCACAAAGCAACTTCTAGAAACTAGAAACTAGAAACTTTTAAACCTTGAACTTTGAACCATTCGTACGTTAACTGTTACAAGCAATTTCTACAAACTAAAAACTACAAACTTTAAACCTTGAACTTTAAACCTTGAACTTTAAACCTTGAACTTTAAACCGTTAATAGGCAAAAACTACCAGGCAAACCTTATCGACAAACCAAACCAACCAAGGTCGCCGTCCGTGTCCGGGGCTATATCCAGGGCGGGTTTCCAGTCGAGGCTCAGGTTGATCGGGGCGCCGTTGAACTTGTAATCAAGTCCAAGTACGCCGTCAATACCGAATCCGCCGTCCACATCGTCATCGGGACCGTCGTGGTCATGATCCACAAAGAAAATGTGCGCACCTCCTCCGTAGTACCAGTTAAGGCCTCCGGCATTGGGGATGGGATTATGTACCTCATACAAGCCTACCAGGTAAAAATGATCATGGGCATTATGATCCCGGATGTTGAGGATCAGGTCCAGGGCTCCATTCGAATTGAAGAAGTGTTTGAATGTCAATCCGTTAGCCGTTCCAAAGCGGCCTCCGATGGCATTTTTGTAATCCTGCGCCTGCGACTCTGAGGCCAGGAAGCAGCTGCCTAAGACAGCGATTGTAAGTACTAAAAGTGTTTTTTTCATCATAATAGGGGGAAAGACAATTAATGTGCCATTCTGCAATTAGCGAAATTTAAAAAAAGAAAAAGGAGCTGTTTCCCTGGAAACAACTCCTTTTATCCTGTTTATTGTTTTTAAAGATTGAATGAATATCCGAGGCGGATGCCGAGGTTGCTCAGTTCGCCGACGTTTTCGAAGCGCGCGGAAAGATCCACGAATTTGTTATCCGCTACAGGGAACTGGTAACCTACGCCCGGCGCCCAGAGAAACTTCGTTTCGCTGCCGTCGGAAACGCCGATTCCGGCACCGATCTCACCGTCAACGTAAAAATTGCCGGCTGCGTAATATTTCAACCCGGCTTTCAGCGGAACATAATCATAAGAAGGGATCTCGAAGCCTTCAATTTCATCGCCCTGTACGCTGATGTACCCGGCGGTGGCGGTTCCGTGCAGTTGCGAGCTGATAGGTGTTTCAAATTTAAAGGTTCCGCCCAGAGGAATGGTAAATCCATCTTCCAGGGAAAAGCCTGTTTCAAAACCGATGTTCCCCAGGCGCAGGCCGGGAGCATCCTGGGCAGTTACCCCGTTCGCTGCGAACAAGGCGCCTGCAATACATGCTGACATTATTAACTTTTTCATAATTTCAATTTTACCCCAGCTTTTTGCTGGTTATGGCTACGAACTCAATTTATGTGCCAAAAGGGAAAGAAAAAAAACCCTAAATTGTAACAAAAATGCTGGCTCAGGTAACAAAAATGCTGAAATAAGCTGCCAAGCCTTTCAAAAAAGAAGCCCCGCCGGAAGGGCGAGGCCTGCTTCATATAGAAGAATGCTTTTAGTTTCAGGAGGTTAATTGTTTTGATGGGGTTGGCTGCAAAGGCCCGACCTCTTGTCAATCAGTTTTGTTTAACTGCTCGCCCGGAGTGCCGTCTTACAGCGCCGTCACAGTGCGACACCGAACCGGAACTAAAACGTATAGCCGAGACCAAGGGAAAGCACCCTGTTGGTAACGGACGTATTGTCATCTTCCATGTCACCAAAAATATTAGCCAGTCCGAAATTATAGCGGGCTTCAACGGATAATCCCATGGGAAGCTGGTAACCTGCACCTATGTTCAACCCAAAGTCCAGCTCATTATTTTCTTCCCAATCGACAGATACGTCTTCATTTTTTACTTTGGAACTCAGCAGCAAGCCTACCTGTGGGCCGGCTTCCAGGTGAAGTGCCTCCGTAGCGGAAAAGCGGGCCATCACCGGCAGGTTCAGGTAAAGATTTTGGAAGGTCGCGTCGAAGCCCACGTCTTCACCTCCTGTTTCAAAGTCAAATTCCCATTTGAATCCCTGGAGCGATAACAAAAGTTCCGGCTGAATAGCAAAGCGGGAACTTACATCAAAGCGGGCAGTCGGGCCGGCATAAAAGCCAATGATGGCATCAGGCTTAACGCTGAGGGAAGAACCCGTGTCGAAATTGGCGTTGGCCAGGTTGGCGCCTGCCTTAACTCCGAAAGTCGCCTGTCCGTAGCTGGTACTGATCCCGAAGGCCATGCAGGCGATTGCGAAAAGAAGTAAGTGTTTTTTCATTTCTTAAATCTTAAAATTTATGGACGAAAGTATGGATTTAGATTAATATTGCGAATTAATTATTGCCCCTCGTCAGCGCTCGTCAATCCTCGTTAATAAGCCAGCAATTGCAGCAGGCGGTCTTCCAGGCGGGATTTAGCTAAAAAGTTTGCTTCCAGCAGCGGATTCATGGGTACGGCCGTATCAAGGCTGCAGCAGCGGATCACAGGTGCATCCAGGTCGCGGAAGCAATGTTCGGCTATCCAGGCTGAAATTTCTCCTCCAAAGCCTCCCGTAAGCGTATCCTCATGAAGCACCAGCACTTTCCCGGTCTTCTTTACGGTGGCGCTTACGGCTTCCTTATCCCAGGGCAGGAGGCTGCGAAGGTCCAGAAGGTCGGCAGCAATTTCCGGATGCCGGCCCAGTACCTCCAGGGCCCAATGTACTCCCAGGCCGTAAGTAATGATCGATACATCGCGTCCTTCCCGCACCAGCCTGGCTTTACCTATAGGAGTCGTATAATAGCCTTCAGGCACCTCATCACTAAGCTGCCGGTAAAGGTATTTATGTTCGAAGAACAGAACAGGATTCGGATCTTCAACTGCGGCCAGCAATAATCCCTTGGCATCGGATGGAAAAGCCGGGTAGAGGACTTTCAGGCCTGGTGTTTTAATGAACCAGGCTTCCGTCGACTGGGAATGAAAAGGCCCGGCGCCTGTTCCGGCGCCTGTAGGCATCCGGATGACCAGGCTGGCCGGCTGCTTCCAGCGGTAATGTGATTTTGCCAGGTTATTTACCACCTGGTTAAAGCCCATACTGATGAAATCCGCGAACTGCATTTCCACCACCGAACGATAACCCGCAATGCTCAATCCATAAGCTGCCCCTATCACCGCCGATTCGCAAAGCGGCGTATTTCGCACCCTTTCGCGGCCGAATTCTTCCAGGAAACCTTCTGTCACTTTGAACACGCCTCCGTAAGCGGCAATGTCCTGGCCAATCAGGATAAGGTCCGGATTCCGCTGCATCGCCAGGCGCAGCGAGTCGGAAAGCGCATCGATAAAACGTTTTTTGCTTATTTTATCAGTCCCGGAAAGTACGTCCCGGGGCGCCGCAGGCGCGTACATATCCGCCAGTTCCGTTTCGGCGGAAGCGGTTATACCAGGTTCTTCTTCCAGGGAAGCTTTGACATCCGCGTTTATTTCCTCCCGCAGGCTGCTTTTTAAAGAATCCAGTTCTTGCGGCGACATAATTCGTTCTTCCCGGAGGAAGCGTTCAAAGGCAGCTATAGGGTCCCGGGCTGCCCATTCCTCCAGCAGGGATGCAGGAACATAGCCGGTGCCCGAAGCTTCTTCATGCCCTCTCATGCGGAAAGTAAGGCATTCTATCAAATAGGGGCGCTGTTCCCGGATACAATATTCACGCGCTTTTTTGACAGTATCGAACACCGACAGGACGTCATTCCCGTCAATTTGTATTCCTTCCATGCCATAAGCGGCGGCCCGGCCTGCCAGGCTTTGGCAGCGGTATTGTTCACTGACAGGAGTGGAAAGGCCATATCCATTATTCTCAATGAGAAAGATCACCGGCAGGTCCCATACCGAAGCCAGGTTAAGGGCCTCATGAAAATCACCTTCGCTGGTAGCTCCCTCGCCGGTGAAGGCCAGGGTAGCCTGGCCCTTACCGGAAAGTTTGTCGGCCAGCGCGATGCCGCAGGCAATTGCCAGCTGCGGCCCCAGGTGTGAGATCATCCCTACCAACCGGTGTTCCCGGCTGCCGAAATGGAAGGAACGGTCGCGCCCCTGGGTAAACCCGTTCATTTTCCCCTGAAACTGGCTCATAAGCCGCTTCAAGGGTACTCCTCGGGTGGTAAACACGCCCAGATTCCGGTGCATAGGCAGGATATACTCGTTCTCCTGCATGGCCATGGCGGCGCCCACGGCAATGGCTTCCTGGCCGATACCGGAAAACCATTTTCCCAGCCTTCCCTGGCGGAGTAAAACAAGCATTTTTTCCTCGATAAGCCGCGGCCGCAGCAGCAGCTGGCAGACTTTACGAAAAAAAGCGGTATCCATGTACTCCTGCCGGTTCATATTTTGCTTATATTTAACTTGTGGCTATAGTGTTCTGTTAAGCCTGAACTTGCAGCACCAAGCCTTGGTGCTTTTTGCCCCAGGCGGCTTTGAAAAAAATCTCCGTAGTCCCCGCTACGCAGATTTTTTTCGCATTGCCTGGAACAAAAATACCTGCGACTTATACGGCAGTTCAGGCTTAACAGAACACTAGCAATAGTACTTAAAACCAATTTATGAAAAAACCACTTACCTTATTCTTTTTCGCGGCTGTTTTTACCCTCGGCGCACTTGCCCAGGAAAATCCGCAGGACAGCCTCTTCCAGGAAAAGCTGCTGACTCCCTATGGAAAATATTTTGAACTTCCTTCCGAAGGGATCTATACTCATTTCAATAAAAGTGCCTACATGACCGGCGAAGGCGTATGGTTTAAGATTTACCTGCTGGATACGCGGGAAAAAAGGCCTTTTGACCTGATGCAGAATGTTTATGCTGAACTTTTTGACCCTCAGGGCAATCCCGTCAGACGCCAGGTATTATTTGCCGAAAAGGGCGCCGCTTCCGGAATGATCCATTTAGCGGATACGCTCGCTCCCGGAATTTATACGTTCAGGGCCTATACCAACTGGATGAGGAACATGGACGAGGGGAATTTTTATACAAGGACTTTCCGGGTGAACGGCGGTGTGCAGAAATCCGGGGAGGGGCCGGCTGGGGATGAAGCAGGAGAGGCCCCGGGAGGTTTTTCATCCGGCGCCCGCGAATCTGCCTATGATATTAGCTTTTTCCCTGAAGGAGGTCATTTGCTGGCAGGGATTGTCAATACTGTAGCTTTCAAAATTACCGGGCCTTCGGGAAAAGGAGCCGCCCTGGACGGATTACTGAAAAGCGGGCAAGGCGATACATTGCTGAAACTGAGCGGTGGCAAATGGGGGATGAACAGCCTTCAGCTGAATCCTCAACCCGGGGAACGGTATTATGCCGAATTTTTCCTTCCGGGCGAAAACGGCGGGGTGCAGACGGTTGAGCTTCCACCGGTGGAAGAGCAGGGGATTGGCCTGAGCGCCCAATGGTTTTTCCCGGAGAAGGCAAGCATCCTGGTCCGTACAAATGCCGCATCACTTCCCGGGCTGAACGGAAAGAAATTTTACCTGCTTGTGCATAACCAGGGGAAAGTAGCCCGTATGCTGATTGTCAACTGGACCAACCGGCCTGTTCTGAAAATCGATATGGATAAATCCCTGCTGCTTAAAGGGATTAATCACGTTACCCTGTTCAATGAGCAGTTTCAGCCCGTCGCCGACAGGATGATCTTCAACCGGAGAAAAGAGCAGCTGGGGCAGATTTCAATAGACTCCAGGCTGGAAGGCGATTCTCTCGCCTTTTCATTGATCGCGGAAGACAGCAGTTCGGAACCCCTGGAGGCCGACCTGAGTATTTCCTTTCTGCCTGCGCAGACAGGGCTCGCGAATTTCGAAACATCTATTTATGCAGCTTTGCTGCTGGAATCGGACATAAAAGGTAATATCGAATATCCCGCGTGGTATTTTGAGGAAGAAGAAGACTTTGAGCGTATCAAGGGGCTCGACCACCTGCTGTTAACGCAGGGATGGAGAAGTTACGACTGGGAAGCGATCAGCAAGGGCAGCCGGCCCGCGCCGGTTCATGAATTTGAACAAGGCTTTACTATTCGGGGAAAAGTGCTGAATTCTATCTCACGGAAGGAAATGGAACAAAGCCAGTTATCCGTCTTTTCGCCAGAAAACGGCCTTATGACCGTAGTGGATGTGGATAGCTCCGGCGCATTTATACTTCCGAACGTATTTCTGATGGATTCAACCCGCGTGATCATCAATGCGACCAATGCCAAGGGCCGTTCGGGTTTCAGGGAACTGGAGGCTAAAATTACTGAGCCCAGGTATGAAAAGAACCCGCCGCCGCTGCCTCTTCGGGATCCGGAAGCGCCTGTTAAAAATACCGCTTCGCTGATACTTCCGGAAGGTTCCGAACTACTGGAAGGGGTTACCGTAACCGGGCAGGCCATAGATAAGGAAGCGTCTCCTTTTGCCGGCAGTACCTATTTCAGCAATATTAACGACCGCGTAGTGGTGATTACGAAAGACAATTATTTTCAATACAATAGCCTTCGCGATCTCCTCATGAAGGAATTTAATATTATGGGGAACTCCATGGGACGCGGAGGAGGGGCGCCCGTGCTGATCGTAGACGATATGCCCATGGAGGACCTTTCCTGGCTGGACATGATCCATATCAGCGAAGTGGAAGCTGTTGCGGTCAACAAATCCGGGAATGCCATGCTGGGGCAGCGGGGCGCTGGCGGATCCATAAACATCAAAACCCGTACCCAGCAAGTAGACTGGGGGCCGCGTCGCGAACTGAATATTGTGAATATGCTCGTGAAAGGTTTTTCCGCACCTGTGGCCTATTACGCTCCAAAGTATGAGGTGCCCGCCACGGATCCGGCGTTCAGGGAACGGGCCGCTGTGTACTGGAAACCTGACGCAAAAAGTGATTTTTCCGGCCGGTCCGTCTTCAAGGTCCCGGTTCCATCCGGTATAGACAGTCTGCATGTACGTACGGAGGGGATCTCCTCCACGGGAGTGCTGATCGTAGATGACCGGGTGATCCGCGTAAAATAATTTGACGCCCCGACCAACCATTTCATAAAGCCGCTCGTATTTCCTTACGAAAACTGTTCGACGTGAGCGCTGATGAGACCATGCTGATGGATAACCTTGTAAAAGGTTGCCTGGAACAAAATCGTTCCAGTCAGAAGGCTCTTTACAGGCAGTATTTTGGATACTCCATGAGTATTTGCCTGCGTTATGCGCCAAACAGGGAAGAAGCCGTCGAGATCGTTAATGATGGGTTTATGAAAGTTTTTACACGGATCGGAACGTATGATCCAAAGCGCTCATTTAAAAGCTGGCTTGGCCGGATCATGGTGAATTCCTCCATTGATCACTACCGGGCTGCACATAAACACTACCATCATGACGGTCTCGATTCGGCTTTGGAAGCGGAATTTCCCGTTAGTGTTATTGACAAACTTTCCTATGATGAGCTGATTGGCCTTGTACAGCAGCTTCCTTCCTCTTACCGTACGGTGTTTAACCTGCACGTAATTGACGGATACAAGCATGAGGAAATAGCGGACATGTTGTCCATTTCCGTGGGGACTTCCAAGTCAAACTTGTTCAAAGCCCGGGAATCGCTGAAACTGAAGATCAGGCAACAGCTCCGGCCTGTTTCCCCGGGGCGGCCGGACCGGATGATGATAACCAGCATAAAACTGAAAAATGGATAAGTGGGATCAGGAATTTGAGTCAAAGATCAGGAAGAAGCTCTCCGAAGGGCGCGTTGACTTTGATGAGACCGCCTGGGAAAGGATGGAGCAGCAGCTGGCGGAGCGTAAGGGCAGGCGCCGGTTAATCCCCCTGTGGTGGCTAAGGGCCGCCGCAGCGGTACTCCTTGCGGGCCTTGGCGTATGGGCGTACACGGGTTATTTCCGGGATGCCGGCGACAAGACCCGGGATATACCCTCCCTGGCCGGAAACCGCCCTCCGGCAAATGGGGAGCTGCCGCCTGTAAGCGGAGAAGAACAGCCGGGTACGAAAGTGCTGCCTGCAGCGCCGGTCGAAGAGCCCGGGGCATCGGCAGAGGGACGTGCGGAGCCGGGCAAAGGACCGGTGACGGCTGCAGAACAACGACCGGCGGCTGGCGAACAGCACCCGGCGCCTGAAGACAGCCGGCCGGTGGCTGGAAAAACTCCTCAATTAACTAAAGAATTAGCCGGGGCGGACCTTAAGCCCAATACCGGGGAAGAGATGCAGGAGAGAGAACGATGGCTTGCGGCAAAGCGTGAACGCGGCCTTGACGTGAAGGGATTGAGCAGCGGGCTGGCCCTGTCTGCCGCTGCGGCTCCTGCGCTGGCTGCAGACTTTTCAGGCGGGCATAAGCAATCCGGTACGGCAAGCATCAGCGCTGCCGGAAACGGGGTTCCGGAATCCGGAGGAACAGACGCTTCCGGGACCCGCCTGCCTGTCTCCGGGAAAAAGGGGATTACATTCAGTTTGGGGTTACTGGCTGCTCCTGACCTGAACGGTGTGGTAAATTTTAACGAAGGTAAACTGGGGGTCAATATGGGGCTGGGGCTGGGAGTGCATTTTAGCGAACGCCTGAGCCTGCATACCGGAGTTGTTTATTCTCAGAAGCCTTACAATGCCAGGCCGTCCGATTATCATACCGGTTATTCCCCGCGGGACCTGGTAAACATTGCCGCCAACTGCAATGTGATCGATATACCGCTGAACCTGCGTTATACGGTTTACCGGAAAGGCCTGAACAGTATTTCGCTGAACGCGGGGCTTTCAAGTTACCTGATGCTGCGTGAGCAATACGAATACGAGTACAGCAGCGCTGAGCCCAGGCTTTACGAATATCATAACGAGAACCAGCATTTCATGGGAGTGGGGAACGCGGGCCTGACCCTGGAGCGAAAGATCAGCGATAAAATGAGCATCGGCTTGACGCCTTTTATAAAGGTGCCGCTGACCGGTATCGGGCATGGCGGCGTGCGGCTAATCTCCGCCGGGGCAGCGGTAGGCCTGACCCTGGACATGAGTAAAAAACAGAATACAAGAAATAAATGAGCGCATACGTAAAAACTGATCCAATGAAACACAAATTAAAATCAAACAAGTATGAGAGCATCAATGTATGCGGTCAGTTTACTGTTCACCGCCCCCCTTTGGCTTGGAGCCTGTTCGGAAGACGATGCTGACCCCTGTGCGTCGCGGAATATCTCCCTGACAGCCTCCATCACCAATGCCCACGAAGGAGAAAATGATGGCAGCCTCACCGCGAATGCCAGCGGCAGCGCCGGTTTTACCTTCAGTATTGACGGGAGCAATTTTCAAACTTCTCCCACATTTTCGGGACTCGCGGCAGGAACCTACACCGTGACGGCGAAAGACGGGGAAACCTGTACGGCCAGTCAGCAGTTTACCGTTGACGAATTGGCGGATTCACAGGTTTCCTACGACGCGCAGATCAGGCCAATTATCGAAGATGTTTGCTGGAGCTGCCATAAACAAGCCGGGCAGCCGGGCTTTCCGCATGCGGACCTGAGTACCGATGACAAGGTAAAAGCAAATGCCTCGCGCATTAACACCGAAGTGCAGGCCGGGCGGATGCCTAAGGGAGGCTCCCTGAGTTCCGCCGAAAAAGCCGCTATTGCCGCCTGGGTAGCAGAAGGCGCCCCTGTTAACAATTGATTTATAAACACATTACAATGAAAAAACTGATAATAACAGCCAGTTTTATGGCCCTGGTATGGAGTTTTTCCTGCTCCGGCGATAGTGAAGAAGCTTTGTTTGACCGTCCTGACTGTTCCGTTCCCGTAAGCCTGAGCGGGGACATCATGCCTTTGCTCCAGAGCAATTGCGCCATTGACGGCTGCCATACGGCGGGGACCGGGCTTCCGGATTTTATGGTAAAGGAAAATATACTGGAGTATGCGGATGAAATAAAAAAGCGTACCCGGGAAGGTTCCATGCCGCCGCCCTATTCGGGGATCGTGTTGACAAGCGAAGAGATCAATATGATCACCTGCTGGGTAGATCAGGGAAAAAAGGACAATTAACCAGGCAGAAAGGGAAGAAGATGAAAAGATATCATGTGAAATATGTGGTGGCTATGCTGCTGCTTATGGCAGGAAGGGAAGCAAAGGCCCAGGTTTACCAGTCCTATAAAAGCGAAACTTCCTTTTTTTCAAAGGCTCCGCTGGAAGACATAGCCGCCCGGAATGACGGGGGAGCCAGTGTATTGAATCTCGGAAACGCTGAAATTGTATTCCTGATCCCTATAAGAGGCTTTCAGTTCCGGAAATCCCTGATGCAGGAACATTTTAATGAGAATTATCTGGAGTCTGATAAATACCCTACAGCCACATTCAAAGGAAAGATCCTGGGCTTTGAGCCCTCGCGGCAGGGAAAGCAAGAGGTACAGGCGAAAGGGATACTTAGCATTCATGGCGTTGAAAAGCCCGTGAAAGCCGCTGGTACGCTGGAAAAGAAAGGCGAGGAGCTGCTGCTGGAATCCAGCTTCCGGGTAGCCCTGAAAGACCACGGGATTACCATACCCAGGCTGGTCGTGCGGAATATTGCTGAAATAGTGGATGTAAAGCTGGAATACCACTATAAACCGAAAACAAATTGATTTAATAATGAAAAACAACGTCTTATTCGCCATAGCGCTTTTTCTGCTGCAGGCGGGATTGCCTTCAGGGAGCCTTGCCCAGGACAGCCTGCTTTCGGTACTTGATTCGGCCGGGACAGCTGAATACGATAAAGTGATCGCTACTTTTAAAGCAAGCCGGATCATTAACGGGCAAAGTATCGAGGGATCGGGCGCCGGGGAACTGCAGTTGGTGATCTCCCATCGTTTCGGACAGGTCGATAACGGCGTGCAGACCTTCTTTGGCCTGGATGACGCCAATACCATGCTTAGTCTTGAGTATGGCATCAGCGATAAACTTCAGGTAGCGCTGCAGCGCAGTTCTTTCAATAAAATGGTAGACGGATTCCTGAAATATCGCTTCCTGGATCAGACTCGTGATGACCGTATGCCGTTCAGCGCGGCGCTTTTCCTGGAGGCGACGGTCAATACCACGGCTACTTCCGATGAAGCTGTTGTACGGCGGGACTTTAAACACCGCTGGGCCTATGTTACCCAGGTGCTGCTGGCCAGGAAGTTCGGAGAGGCTTTTTCCCTGCAGCTTTCACCAACACTCCTTCACCGGAATCTGGTGCCCCTGAACGAAGACCCGGTTGATCTTCCCGCCCTGGGCGCGGGCGCACGGTACAAGCTCAGCGAGCGGATGTCACTCAATCTTGAATATTTTTACCGTTTCCGCGAGGACGCAGCCGGTTCTCATAACCCTTTTGCTATTGGGCTGGATATAGAAACCGGCGGGCATGTATTCCAGCTGCATTTTACCAATGCCCGGCAAATGACCGAAAGAGGTTTCCTGACCGAGACCAGCGGCGACTTTTTTAAAGGCAATATTCACTTCGGTTTTAATATCAGCAGGGTGTTCCAGCTGGGCGGCGGGAAAAGCAGCAGGTAATTACCGCGTTAATACTAGTGTTACAGGCAATCTTAGACAACCGCACAATCCGACATTTTTTGCCAAATGACAATGACCGACTGATAACAACAACTAACTTTGCTGAATGGAAAAATTCATTGACTACGTTTTACAGTTTGGCAATTTGAACAAACAACAAATTGACCTTATTACAGGCAAAACAACGGAGTTAGAACTTCGCAAAGACGACTATTATTGGGAAGCAGGAAAAACTGTTAAACAAATCGGTTTTCTTACAGATGGTGTGATTCGTGTTTATTATTACGATAGCAAAGGCGTAGAATATACAAGATACTTTATTGATGAAAATCTTTTGATTTTAGATGGGCCAAATTTAGATGGAAACTATACTCCTTCCGAATATTTGCAAGCCGTTACTGATTGCAAACTCACAGTGTTTTCAAAAAAAGACTGGAAGGAAATTTCTGATACCATTATAGGTTGGGAAAAAATTATACAAAAGATAAACAACAAACAACACACTGAAAAAATAGAAAGAAGAAGCAAATTAGTTTCTCAAGATGCAGCTACCCGTTACAGTGAATTCATTGACAAATTTCCAACATTGGCAAATCGAGTTCCCCTATCCTACATCGCTTCCTATTTGGGAATTACGCAATCTTCATTGAGCAGAATAAGAAAAAATATCCGTTAAATTTCACTTTTTGCCAAATGGCAAATGGTTTCATTTTTTATTGAACAACCTTTGCGGTGTCAAATTTTAAAATCAAGAAAAGATGAAATCAAGAAAATTAGGAAACAGCGGATTAGAAGTATCTGCATTAGGTTTTGGTGCAATGGGTTTGAGCTTTCCAAACGCACCGACAAAAGAAGAAAGTATAAAATTAATTCGTTCGGCAGTTGAACACGGCATTACGTTTTTCGACACGGCACAAGGCTATGGCGAAAATGAATTGTTGGTTGGCAAAGCACTCGAGCCATTTCGCAACAAAGTTGTAATTGCAACAAAATTCGGCTTCAAAGATGGAAATGTAAGATTGGGTTTAGACAGTCGTCCCGAAACAATAAAAGCCGTTGCCGAAGCATCTTTGAAACGATTACGAACTGACGTAATTGATTTGTTTTACCAACATCGTTTTGACCCGAATGTGCAGATTGAAGACGTTGCAGGAACTGTAAAAGATTTAATTCAACAGGGAAAAGTAAAACACTTTGGTTTGTCGGAAGCACCTGCCGAAATCATTCGCAAGGCTCACGCTGTTTTGCCTGTGACGGCTTTGCAAAGTGAGTATTCAATGTTTTACCGTGAACCCGAAACAGGCATTATTTCTACATTGGAAGAATTGGGAATTGGCTTTGTTCCATTCAGTCCACTGGGCAAAGGCTTTTTGACAGGAACAATCAACGCAAATGTTGAACTTGACAAAGACGATATAAGAAATTTTTCCCCTCGTTTTAGTAAAGAAAACCGAGAAGCCAACCAGGGATTAGTTGATCTGGTTGTTTCCATAGCCGCAGACAAAAATGCCACACCTGCACAAATTGCATTGGCTTGGTTGCTGGCTCAAAAAACTTTCATCGTTCCAATTCCGGGAACATCAAAATTGCATCGTTTAAAGGAAAACATTGGTGCTGACAACATCACTTTGACTACTGATGAGTTAGACAAAATAAATTCTGCGTTGGCGACAATCAAAATCGTTGGCGAACGCTACTCTGCACAAATACAAGAAGCGACAGGACGAAAATAAAGAACACCGTAACAACTGAAGAAACACTGCCTGTAACAGCGGTTTGGCGTAATGGGGGCTGACGTTCTTCGTATGAAAATTTGTGCTAGATTTGAACTGTGTGCTTCGTATGAACTTTAGTACTGAAAGCCCCCACTACGCTAAGCCGCCCGGGGCGACAAGACCAAGGCTTGGTGCTGCAAGTTCACGCTTAACACAGCACTAAGGATGGTTTTCCTTCCAGATCTCGTTAAAGGATTTGGGAGGGAAGGGGGGAAGTTCGCGCCGCTTGCCCCAGGCACGCCTGAAAAATGTCTTCATGAACCAGCTTTTCCATTTTCCGCTTACCCCGTTCATGAATTTACGGCGCAGCATGGCGTTCTTCCAGAAGTACCATCCCCACATCTCCGTCTTGGGGGCCATGTCTTCGTCCACCGAATCCCGGCGGTTGAGGAGCAGTATTTTGTGTATTTCAATTTTTACCGGGCAAACTTCGGTACATTTCCCGCATAGGCTGGATGCATAGCTGAGGTGCTTGAATTCCTTCATGCCCTGGAAATGGGGCGTGATAATGGAGCCAATGGGGCCGCTGTAGGTGGTTTCGTAAGTATGCCCGCCCACGTTCTGGTAAATCGGGCAGGCATTCAGGCAGGCGCCGCAGCGGATACAATAAAGGCCTTCCCGCTGTTCTTTCCGGGCCAGGAGATTACTGCGGCCATTGTCCAGCAGCACCACGTACATCTCTTCCGGGCCGTCCAGTTCATCGGCCTGCCGGGGGCCGCTGAATACAGAGTTATAAACCGTGATGTTCTGACCGGTTCCATGGGTAGCCAGCAGGGGCCAGAAAATATCGAGGTCCGCCAGGTTGGGAATAATCTTTTCAATGCCTACCACCGCAATATGGATCTTGGGAAAGGTCGTGGAAAGGCGGCCGTTCCCTTCGTTCTCCGTGATGCAGATACTGCCGGTGTTAGCGATCATAAAATTCCCCCCCGTGATCCCCGCGCCCGCTTCCAGGTATTTATCGCGGAGCAGCTCCCTTGCTTTGAGCGTTAGTTCTTCCGGGGTGGCGTTAACCGGCGTTCCAAACTTTTCATGGAATAATTTTGCAATATCCTCTTTGGAGAGGTGCATGGCCGGAGTGACGATATGATAAGGTTTCTGGCCCAGCAGCTGGATAATGTATTCTCCAAGATCAGTTTCCAGGGCTTCTATCCCCTCGTGTTCCAGGACTTCATTAAGCTCGATCTCTTCTGTGGCCATGGATTTTGACTTTACCACGGTTTTAATATTCCGCTGCTTTAATAGCTGGAGAATCTCTTTGTTAGCCTCCTCCGCATTATTCGCCCAGATTACCTTCCCGCCTTTGCGGGTGAAATTCTGTTCAAATTCCAGCAGGTATTTGTCTAGGTTTTCTATCGTCTTCCACTTGATGGTATGAGCCCGCCGTTTCGAGTTTTCCAGGTTGTTAAAGCGGGAAAGCCCTTTTGTGACGGCTGTCTGGTACTTTCCCATGTTATAATTGATGGTACGCCGGTGGTCCAGGTCAAAGGCTTTAACTTCCGAGGCGACTAAGAATTCTTCTGAATGCTGGCTCATATATGCAAATGTATAAAAAGAAGCCGAAGAAACCGGCCGCTCTATTCAACAAGAACAGGGTTATTAATTTATTTAGACTTAATATAAATAATTTTATATTTGCACAGCATCCGGCAAAATACGCCCGGCATAGCTTAAGAATTCAACCATACAATTATGTTAAGATCAATGATGCTTTTACTGCTGCTCGGAACAGCTTCCCTGCACCTTTCAGCCCACGCCTTATGGATAGAATCCAATTCTTCCGGCAAATCCGGGAAAGAACATACCGTGAAGGTATTTTACGGGGAACCCGCAGCTGGTGTTCCTGACAAGATCGAAGACTGGTGGTCCGATGTAAGCAGCTTCACCCTTTGGCTGGTAAAACCTGACGGAAGTAAGGAGCAATTAAAGGTTTCCAACCAGGGCGATCATTTTTCGGCCGCTTTTACCCCTTCCGCCGATGGCTTGTACACCTTGAGTGTTTCCCATAACGTGGCGGAAATATCCGGGGGTACGCTATACCAGTTCAATGCTACCGCCCTGGTACGTGTAGGCGACGCTTTGGCATCTTCAGACTATGCCTCCGGGACCAACGAGCTGTATCTTTACGCTGATCCGGCCGCCAAATCAGGAAAAGGCAAGACCCTTTCTGTTTCCTGTCATTCTCCGGAAGGCCCGGTTGCCGAAGCATATGTCACGGCCTTCGCCCCCAGCGGCTGGTCTAAGAGTTTCCAGGCTGACGCTTCAGGAAAAGGCTCTTTCACGCCCGAATGGACGGGAACCTACCTGATCGAAGCCGGAAAGGGAGACGAAGTTACAGGGAAACCTTATGAGAATATTTATCGTATCGCCACTCTGCAGGTCGCTGTTCCGAGATAGTATTCTTAAAGAAAAATAACCATTAATTTAAAATAACCCGGTGATTTCTTGCGTAAGTCGATGAGAACCGTCATATTTGTAATTAATGACGTTTCTCTATCCGAACGTACAGATAAATCACCGGGTTATCTTCTTTTTGCTGATGCTGATGGCTGCTCCTGCCCTGGGGGCTGGTCAGGAAATCAGACTTTATTCGGCTGAAGGCGGCGTTTCAAATGCCGGGCATATTAAGCTTGAATGGCAGCCGCCTGCCGCAGCCCGCATTTTCGAAGTGCAGCAGGCTGGCGGGGAATCCTTTAGCGAAGCTAAAACCATCTACCAGGGGCCGGACCGGGCTACCTTTATTTCCGGCCTTGAAAACGGTACTTATTATTTTCGTGTCAGGGAACAGGGCCAGGATTGGTCCAATGTGCTGAAACTGGAAGTAATCCATCATTCTTTAACGCTCACCTATGTCTTGTTGGGCCTCGGAGGACTTGTCTTTCTCTGCACAGCCGGCATGGTCCTGTACGGCGTCAGGAAATCCGCTCAAATTCAATAAGAAATAAGCATGACGCACCAGTCGTATATTATATCACCGGAAATTGGCTGGCTCCTCCTTGCCCTGCTTAGTGTGCTGTGGATTGTTCTCGGAGTTTACTGGGGCAAGAAGGCCAAAAACATGGAGGGCTATATGCTGGCCGGCCGGAATGTAGGGCTGGCATTCGGCACTGCGACCGTAATGGCTACCTGGGTTACTTCCAACACGACCATGCTGGCGCCGCAGTTTGCCCTGGAACTGGGTATCTGGGGAATGCTGGCTTATTCCACCGGAGCCCTGGGCTTGCTTTTATTCGCCCCGCTTGCGAAACGTATCCGGACCCTGATGCCCAACGGGTACACCAGCGGTGATTTCATTCGCCTGCGCTACGGGAAGCCTGCCTGGATCCTGTTCCTGGTAATTAGTATATTTTACGGTTTTTTCTGGCTCATCAGCATGGGAATGGCCGGAGGCATTCTGATGAATGCCATCGCAGGTATTCCCTATGAGATCGGCACCGCAGTTATACTGGGGTATGTGTTACCTATACGCTGTTTGGAGGCCTTTATGCCGTGATAGGAACGGATTATATCCAATCGGTGCTGATTATGATTGGCGTGGTGATCATCGGGGTGGCGGTTTTCCAGGTAGTTGACATGGACCAGATCTATTCGGATCTTCGTGAGGAGCGGCCCATGCTGCTGAACGCGCTGATGCCTGCGGCAATGATGGCGGTGTTCAATAACCTGCTTTTCGGGCTGGGTGAAGTATTTCACAGTAACGTCTGGTGGAGCAGGGCCCATGCCATGCGAAGCACAGTGGGAAAGAAGGCGTACCTGCTGGCCGGCTTTTCATGGCTTCCGATTCCCGTGGCCGCCGGCTTCATTGCCCTGGCTTCGGGTTCCCTGGGCATCAATATTACCAGTCCGGACATGGTGGGCCCTTTGGTGGCAGCGAATGTCCTGGGCAAGGCGGGCGCCGTCGTGGTATTCATGGTATTCTTCTGCTCGCTGGCCTCCAGCCTGGACAGCCTGCTGGCATCTACCGCCGACCTGATAACCGAAGATATTTACCGTAAAATGATCAATCCTTCCGCTTCCGGCCGGAAACTGCGGAAAATTTCTTCATGGATCGTGCTGGGGCTGGGCGTGGTGGCGCTGATTGTCTGCCTTCCCAGGATTGGTACGCTGGCTACGGTCCTTTTCTTTGCCGGCCCCCTGGTAGGAAGTACTATCTGGCCGGTTGCCACCGGCCTGTATTGGAAAAAAGCAAACGCTTATGGAGCCATTATGGGAATGGTGCTGGGAACCATTGTGGGCCTTATTGCCTATTTCCGCCTTGGCTGGTACACCGGAGCCCTGGTGGGAGCGGCCGTTTCCATGATCACTGTCGTGGCCTGTACCTGGCTGTTCCCGGATAACTTTAACTGGCAAACCTTAAATGAAACACATGAGCCCGGTTTCCCGGAAAGGGAAGCTGCTCTGAAAGACTAAAATAATATGTTCTTTTCGCAAGGCTTCATAACATTTATAATCATCCTGTCGCTGGTGATGATCAGCGTGGCGACCATTACCCTGCTGGTACTATTGGTAAATGATATTAAAAATAAAAAGGTATGGTGATCGAAAAGTTGAGCAAAAAGGGAAAGGCGGTGGAAAGCGACCCGCTTGTTCCGGACGGACTGCATCCGGATCCTAAAAAATTGCTGAAGAAGGAAAGTATTAACCTGGATATTCTGCGGCAGTTAAAAGGACAGTCGGTGCTTTCCGTCAAACAGTTCGACAAGGAACTCGTTTGCGAGCTGTGTAAATTCGCGGCCCTCCTGGAAGCTACCGAGATCGGGAACAGACATCCGCTGGACGGCAAAATCGTGATCACTGCCTTTTTTGAAGCAAGTACCCGTACCAGGCTCTCATTCGAAAGCGCTGTACTCCGCCTTGACGGTAAAGTGATCAGCATTCCCGAAGGACAGTCTACGGGGGTGGCAAAGGGCGAATCCTTGTCGGATATAGGCGAGATGTTCAATGCCTACGGCGACCTGGTGGTGATGCGCCATACCGAAACAGCTGCGGTGGAAGAGGTGATGAAGAATCTTCGTATCCCGCTCGTGAATGCGGGGAACGGCTCGGGCGAACATCCCACCCAGGCGCTTGCAGACTGGTTTGCGATCCTTAAATGGAAGCCCAGGCTGAAAGAGAACCGGGCCCGGAAACAAGATAAGATCCACCTGGGCATACTGGGCACTCCCGGGAGCATGCGGGCCGTGAAATCATTCCTTCAGATGTCCCTGCTTTTCCGGGAAAACATCCATTGCATTTCCATCGTATCGGAGCTGGCCAATCCGCTTGGAGAAGAGCTGGCGCAGGAACTGGACGAATCCGGAGTGGATTTCCAGATAACAAGCGATATAAATGAGGTGATCAGCGACCTGGATGTGATCTATATGAATTCTATTGCCTTCCTTGGCGACAGTTATAAATCCCTGGATTCCCGCTTCAAACTCAACCAGGATTCGGAGCTGAAAGAGGATGCAGTTGTGCTGCATCCCCTGGCCCGGCTGGATGAACTGGATCCCAACCTGGACGGAACGCATCATAATCTCTACTTCACCCAGGCGCATGGCGCCGTATTCATGCGGCAGGCCTTGTTCATCTCCATCCTGAATCGTTTTGACAGGCTGGGAAGCGGAAACGGCGCCCTTGATCTCAACTCCGAAACCTGATAAAAAATTTGATAGGATAATAATATGTGCGGAATAACAGGCTATTGGCAGGCAGAAGGATTGGAAGACGGGGCGGCAGCCGTGTTGGAAAGAATGACAAAAACATTGCGGCATCGCGGGCCCGATGGTTTCAGGTATCATGTGGATAAGGAAAAAGGGCTGGCCATGGGGCATGCACGGCTTTCCATTATTGACCTGAACACCGGCGATCAGCCGCTTTATAACGAAGATAAAACCCGGGTGCTTACGGTTAACGGGGAGTTTTATGATTATAAGCGGATCAGGAC
Organism: Anseongella ginsenosidimutans; assembly: GCF_008033235.1. Lineage (GTDB taxonomy): Bacteria > Bacteroidota > Bacteroidia > Sphingobacteriales > Sphingobacteriaceae > Anseongella > Anseongella ginsenosidimutans. The sequence goes on along the minus strand of NZ_CP042432.1, from coordinate 300,608 downwards.
CCGGCTGCGGCTTCAGGAAGGAGCGTCTTTCGGAACGAAGTCGGACAGCGAAATTGCCTTGCCGTTATACGAACGGTACGGACTGGATTTTGTATCACATCTCCGCGGAGAATTTGCTTTTTCGCTCTATGACCAGGATAAGGACCGCCTGGTCCTGGTGCGCGACCGTTTTGGCGTAAAGCCCTTGTTCTATCATATAGGCGCAGACGCCGTGTACTGGGGATCGGAGATCAAATCCCTGTTCGCCCATCCGAGGGTGCCGCGCGCGTTTTCTTCCGAAGGAGTGCTGCACCAGCTGATGCACACCATGGTTCCGGGAACCAGCGCATTCAAAGATATCTATTCCCTGAAACCCGGGCATATGCTGCTGATCAGCCGCCGGGGGAAACAATTTGATATCCGGGAACATAAATATTGGGACATGGATTTCCCGGAAGAAGATGCGCGTAACAGCAGCCTTTCGCCGGAACATCATATCGAACGCACGCAGGAAACACTTACCGATGCCGTACAGCAGCGCCTGGAAGCGGACGTGCCGGTTGGTTGTTATCTTTCGGGAGGGATTGACAGCTGTTCCATGCTGGGAATGTCCGCCGCTATGCAGCAGTCGCCGGTGAAGGCCTTCACGATCAGCTTTGACAATAAAGATTATGATGAAGCCCATATTGCCCGGGAAATGGCGGAGAAGGTTCGCGCCGATCAGGAGCAGATCAGCCTGTCCGCAACGGAACTGTACGGGGATAATTACGTGCAGACATTATGGCATTCCGAGCGTACCTTTTACAATACACTTGGGGTGGCCAAGTTCTGCATGAGCAGGAGAGTTAATGAATGCGGCTACCGGGTGGTGGTGACCGGTGAAGGTTCCGACGAATTATTCGGCGGCTACCCGGCCTTTAAGCGGGATATGCTTCGGCACGGGCTGAACGAAGGACACGACCCGGAAGAGGTGGCTTCTTACCAAAAATTGATGGATGAAACCAATAAGCTGTTCAAAGGAGCTATTCTTTCGGAAGACCCGGTGAGCCATCCCGCTATGGAAAGTTTGGTAGGTTTTACCCCGTCATGGATCCAGCCCTGGATTCAGACCCTGGAAATAGCAAGGCCCCTGCTGCACGGAGATTTGCTGGCCGGGCTAAAAGACTACGACCCCCTGGACGCAATCGCTGGCTCCATCGATAAAAGTCAGCTGGACAGGCGCCATGCCCTGGACAAGGCGCAGTACACCTGGAGCAAGACCATGCTGGAATGCCAGATCCTTAACTGGGGCGGAGACCGGGTAGATATGGCCCATTCCATGGAATCGCGCCCTGCTTTCCTGGACCATCACGTCGCGGAGATGGCGGTACAAATTCCGCCGCATTACCGCATTCACGGCAATACCGAAAAATGGGTGCTGCGCGAAGCGATGCAAAAGATCCTGCCGCAGGTATTATACGAGCGGGAAAAATTTGCCTTTATGGCCCCTCCGAGTCATACCGACAAGAAAAAACAAGAAGGTCTGCGGAATTTGCTGGAAGAATATATGAACCCACAGGCCATCCGCGACGTGGGCTTGTTTGACCCGGACCGGCTGCAGGATTTCCTGGAAAAGTACCGGCAGGATACCGATCCGGTTTCGCTTACCCGCAAAGACGCCCTGATGAACCACTTGCTGGGACTGCATATCTTATGGCATCAGTTTGTTAAGAATTAACTTCCGGGGATGATTTCTGTCAAATATTCATAAGCAGGAACCAATTCGATCGTATATCCTTCTTTATCAAAGCGGTCTTGCTGGTCCGAAGTGACTATAACTCCCTTGTTTAGGTTGAAGAACTTCATAGCGTCCCGGAGGCTATTGTACTCCCGTTCGAAATTGAAGTCTCCAACTTCATGGCATACCTGAACCGCATGTTCGGCTTTTTTTTTATTAAATGCGACGAAATCACACTCCCCTTTATCTTTAAAATAATATAGTTCCCTAAAATGACGACGCAGATGCAGATATATCAGATTTTCCAGTTTGCGACCTGTATCGGGAGTAAAAGAGGTAGATACCGCTGAAATCAGGCCGGTTCCGCTTGTCTGTTTCCTGTTGTAAACGAACGAAATCGGAAGTATCGAAGCCCACTAATCGAATATCTTCGAAATTGAAATACAAGGCATTTTTATAATAATTTCTATCAAACAAAGTCATTCAATACTAATGAATAACTTTGTTTATCGCTATTGGATGACCTTATAAGATCACTGGTTGCAGAGCCGGCCGGCCACCGCTCCGCGATCAATGCCATGTATTTGGCTAGAAGGTTCTGAATAAGGCATCCATAGTCACTTCTTGCTGAACCAGATTGAGCTTATGTTCGTTATTTTTGACACCAAATGTAGTAATGAGCGTGAGAAACAGGTTTTTTCTGGTCTTTGCCGCCTGTCTGAATGTGCTTAATTTATATTGCAACTCTTTTGCATAGCGCTTGTCAATAGTGAAAACATCTGTTGAGAATTTGATTTCGCAAATGCTGATACAGAAATCTTGCCGGTCTATAAGCAAGTCTATCTGTGCGCCTTGTTCCCCTTTTCCGGGGACGTAGCGCCAGGATGATTCTTCGGTGTGTACGCCTGATATCCCCAGGGCCCGTTTGATTTCATGAGTATGTTTAAGGCATACATTCTCGAAAGCTAAGCCGCTCCAACTTCTCCATGTTGGGCTTGCAGTTTGTTTGGTCCAAGCATCGTGAAACCCCGCTTTACTGTTCTCAATGAATTTGAGGTAAAAGCAGGAGTATTCGTCTGAAAGTTTGTATAGTGCATCACGTTGTTTTTTTTGAAAAGGAATGTAACTGCGAATGAATCCCGATTCAGCAAGTTCGTCCAGTAGCTTAGTGGTAGTGCCCCCGCTGCTTAACTGGCATATTTCAATAATTTCGCCACGGGTTAGCCCTGATGGTTTGCTGGCCAATGCTCTTACTACAGCCAAGTGTTTATCGGCCTGGTCAAATAATGCACTATAGAGGTTTTCGAATTCGTCGCGCAGCAGCCCGTTTTGTTTGAAACACAGTCTGTCAATGACTTGAGTTGACGTCTCGCCAGTTTTTACTGCCTTGAGGTAATGAGGTACGCCTCCGAGGGCCATGTAAAGCTGTAAGATATGGTAGCGATTGAGTGTTATTTTACGACTTTTTAAATATGCTTCGGTTTCATGCAAGGTGAAAGGCATGAGGGCGATACGGTGAGTGATCCGATTGTGCAGTCCTCCTTTGTTTTTGATGATATTCCTGATCATCCAGGAAGCTGCCGATCCACAGATGACGATGATCAAGTTGTCTTGTTTAGTAGCCCAGGAATTCCAAAAGTGATCAAAGGCTTGCAAAAAGCCGGAACGGTGCGTATGGATCCAGGGAAATTCGTCAAAGAAAAGTACTTTTTTCTTTTTGCGGTCTTTGAGTTGAAGACCAACATAGTGCTTGAGTAGATCAAAACCTTCGATCCAATCGGAGGGTACGGATAGTGGTACAGCAGATCCCATAAATCAACCTAGGTCGCGGCTGAAAATACGCAACTGATCGCGAATGCTGGCATACTGAAGCCCAGTCATTTCAAAAATCAATTCGCTTTTGTACACATTGCGAACCAAGAAGGTCTTACCTACCCTCCGTCTTCCGTAAATGGCTATTAATTCAGCTTCATTAGACGCTAAAGCTTCCTTTAACTGTGCGATTTCGGAGGATCTTCCAATTAATTTTTCATCGTACCAGCTATTATTACCAGCCAAAAGTAGGTAAAAACTATCACTTATGGCTAGTGATATCTCAGTATTATCAGCCATATGTCTATGTGGAAACCCACTTATGGCTGGTAATAAAATATATGCACATTGCTTTTAGCTATAAAAGCTGGATAAAGCTGGTTGAGTCGCTAAGATTCGGGACATTCATCTGTTAAAGGAGAGGCAAGCCGGGATTCTTGACGATTTAAAAGCGGCTATAGGGCCGTTTCCGGCCAAAAGCGCTCTGAATGCTGAAGTACAAAATGTCATTTTCAAGGAAGACTACCGCATTGAACATATCCTGTTTGAGTCCCGGCCTGATTTTTATGTTACTTCATCCCTTTATATACCCAAGGGAATTGATAAGCCTGCGCCGGCTATTTTGTATTGTAGCGGCCATAGCGCGTTGGGGTACCGTTCCCCGGTCTATCAGCATGTGATCATCAATTTAGTCAAAAAAGGATTTATCGTTTTTGCTTTCGATCCTGTTGGTCAGGGAGAACGCATACAATATTATGATCCCAATACCGGCCAGTCCCGAATGGGAGGCCCAACAAGAGAACATTCATATCCCTCCGTCCAGTTGTTGCTCGCCGGAACAAATCTGGTGAATTATATGGTTTGGGATGGAATCCGCGCATTGGATTATTTAGCTACAAGGCCCGAGGTGGATATAAATCGAATCGGTGTTACGGGCCGGTCCGGCGGAGGCACCCAAGCCGCCTATCTGGGTGCGGTAGATGACCGGGTGAAAGCCGCAGCCATAGAGAATTATTTAACCAGCTTTGCGCGCTTGTATGAAAGTAAAGGGCCACAGGATGCGGAGCAAAATCTAACCCACGGTATTTTAAAAGGAATAGACCACGCGGATTTACTGATCGCCAGGCTGCCCAAAGCCAGTTTATTGATCGCAACAACAAATGATTTTTTCAGCATCCAGGGCGCCAGGGAAACGTTTGAGCAGGTCAGCACATTAGCTAAGCTATATCCTTTTGCCCAGGATAAGCTTTTTATGGTGGAAGATGACGCCGGTCATGCCTCAACCAGGAAGAACAGGGAAGCCTTGTATGCGTTTTTCCAGTCGCAACTTGAGCTTCCCGGCCCAGTCACCGACTTGGAAATAACCGTGCCTGCAGCGGCAGAATTGCGCGTATGTGCCTCCGGTCAGGTCTCCACCTCCACGCCATCGGAAAACCTGTTTAGTTTGAACAAGAAGCACGCTTCCACCATACAGCCCACATTCCCGAAACACCCGCTAAGCCTTCCGGATGTTTCATTCATCAAGGAGTTAGTTGGATTTAATCAACCGTTAGACACGGTAAATAATGTTTTTACCGGACGCGTAGCCCGAAAGGGGTACGTCATTGAAAAGTACTTTACCTATAGTAGCGGGGGATACCTTATTCCGTACCTCTATTTCAAGCCGGAGCTACCAAATGGCAAAGCCCTGATCTACGTACACCCGGAAGGGAAGGAAAGCATGGCACTGCCTGGCAGCGAACTTGAGCGGATGGTTCAGTCCGGATATGCCGTTTTTTGTCCGGACCTGATCGGAATAGGCGAAATGGGCCCCGGAAGTTATAAAGGCGATGCCTATATCGACGGCGTTTCTTACAATATGTGTTTCATGGGGTTGCAGATCAATAAGACGGTGGTGGGCTTGCGATCAAGCGATATTGTTGCATTACGGCAGGTAATTACCCGGGCCTTTTTATTTGATGATATCTATGCGATATCGGTTGATGAGCTGGCCTCTCCATTACTGCACGCAGCGCTATTTGATGAAGCCATAAAAGGTGTACTGACCATTGGCGATTTCGCAACCTACTCCACGTTGGTAAATACCGAATATTACGACTCCCGCCATGCATTCAGTCTTGTGCCAAACGTACTTTTATATTATGACCTCCCGATATTGACTCGTGCGATTGCTCCCCGCAAATATGCCCATTTGGATGGGAAAGGCGCAGGCCCGGCAATCTTAGCGAAGATAAAAGGCTTTTCTGCAAAATGAACTGAAAAACCGTGATCCTGTTTGCTTAGATTAATGGCCGGTCCGTTATACAGCCGGCGGAAGCGGACGAGACCAGTTGGGCGTATTTATAGAGTACTCCCGGCGTATTCCGGGGAGCCGGTTCCGCCCAATCCGTGCGCCGCTGATGCCAAACTTCATCATTTAAATTAGCGTCTATCCGGTTATTCCGTACGTCAATGGTGACCATGTCGCCTTCTTCCAGCAGCGCAATAGGCCCGCCGTCAATCGCCTCCGGCGCAATGTGCCCGACGACAAAACCGTGGGTGCCTCCGGAGAAACGCCCGTCGGTAATCAGGGCCACATCCCTTCCAAGGCCGGCGCCCATAATAGCGGCCGTGGCCTTGAGCATCTCGGGCATGCCAGGTCCGCCTTTGGGGCCTACATAGCGGATGACTACAATGTCTCCTTTATGAATAAGGCCCTTTTTTATCGTCTCTACGGCTTCGTCTTCACTATCGAATACCCTGGCGCGGCCTTTAAAAAAGTCGCCTTCTTTCCCGGTAATCTTGGCGACAGATCCTGCAGGGGCGATATTCCCATAAAGTATTTGCAGGTGGGCTGTGGGCTTAAGCGGTTTGTTCACCGGAACCAGGATGTTCATTTCATTGTTCCAGGGCGGGATTCCTTCGAGATTTTCGCGAAGTGTTTTACCGGTAACTGTCAGGCAGTCGCCATCCAGCAATCCCTCATCCAGCAGGATTTTCAAAATGGCTGGCGTACCGCCGCTATCGTGTACATCTTCCATCATGTATTTGCCACTAGGCTTCAAATCAGCGATGAGGGGCGTGTGATTGCTGATGTGCTGGAAGTCGTCCAATGACAAAGGAAGATCAAAAGCCCGGGCGATCGCCAGGTAATGTAAAACGGCGTTTGTGGAGCCTCCCAGGGCCATGACGACAACCAACGCGTTCTCCAGCGACCTGCGGGTGACAATATCACGGGGCTTCAGGTCCAGTTGGAGTAAGTTTTTGATGGCCGCTGCTGCAGCGGTACATTCCTGTTTCTTCTCATCACTTACCGCCGGGTTCGAGGAGCTGTAAGGAAGCGATAGCCCCAGCGCTTCAATGGAAGAAGACATGGTGTTGGCCGTGTACATGCCGCCGCAAGCGCCGGCGCCCGGGCAAGCGTTGCGGATAATCTGACCCAGTTCCTCGTCATCGATAAGACCGACCGTTTTGGCGCCATAAGCTTCAAACGTGGAGAGTACATTGATTTTATTGCCTTTGTGCCTGCCGGAATGGATGCTTCCTCCGTAGATCATCAGCGCAGGCCGGTTAAGGCGGCCCATCGCAATCGCCGCGCCCGGCAAATTCTTATCGCATCCCATGATCGCTACCAGCCCGTCATACCATTGGCCGCTCATGACCGTCTCAATGCAGTCGGCAATGAGATCCCGGGAAGGGAGCGAAAAGTTCATCCCAAAAGTACCCATGCTGATGGCATCACTTACGCCGATGGTGTTAAAGGTCATCCCATTTACGTCAAGGGCCGTCAGTTCCCTTGCGACAATGGCGGCCAGGTCATTGAGGTGCATGTTGCAGGGATTGCCCGAAAAGCCGGCGCTGGCGACGCCAATCTGGGGGAAGCGGATGGTCCGCTCGTCCAGTCCCGTAGCGTAGAGCATCGCCCTGGAGCCGGGCTGGCCTTCGTTTTCAGTAAGCTTACGGCTAAATTTATTCAATATAGGGTTCATGGATGTTAATCGCTTTTTTGTGTTGTTATAGCTAATGTTAATCAGGGATGTCCGTGCCGCCGGAATCGCTTGACAGGTAAGCGGCTTCTACCAGGCGCATGGTGTCGTAGGCGTGCTTTACCGAGGTGACATGCGGCGATGCAGGGTTTTCAATGGCACATTGCAGGTCAGCCATGGTGGCAATGAACGCATCGGGATACCAGGCCCCCGGGATATCCGCCGAAGTCCAACCCTGCTGTGCCTGTCCGGACAGGAAGTATTCAAAATGGTCGGCTTCACCTTTTGGGAAGTTAATGTTCTTACCCAGAGTTGCTTTAATGGCGCCTTTGCTGCCTTCCCATTTGACAAAGGAGTCCTGGTGTTTAATGCCGAAGTCGTGCCCGTGATTGGTGTTGATAAAAGCGCGTACGGGGCGGTCGTAGTCAAAAATGATGACCGAACGCGTAGAGGCTAATTGCATTTGTTTCGGATGCTGGAAAGTTTTGGCATATATGCCGTTCGGCATGCCCAGGAAATACCGGATCATATCCATGTAATGGATGCTGTGGTAAAGCATTTCCATGCGTGGCAAACCGAAAAGAAAATCCCAGAGTTCCCAGGGGTGGTGGATGTTCATCCGAATTTCCATGTCATGCAATTCGCCGATCGCGCCTTGGTCGATAAGATTTTTTGCAGCAATGATCGACGGGATCAGCTTCATTTGGAAGTTAACACTTGCAGTGAAGCCTTTTGACTCGCAAATGCGTAAAATAGCGGCAGCTGCCTGCAGGGTTTCGCCCATGGGTTTCTGCATCATCACGCCGGCGCCTGCGGGCAAAAGTTCGAGGATACCGGTTAACTTTGAAGCCGGCACGGCAATATCAAAGACAGCGTCCGGCGGTGCATGGCGAATCAGCGCTTCGATGGACGAATGTACCTTCGGGATACCGAATATGCCTGCAAGCCTTTCGGCCTTTTCCGGTTGAATATCATAAATGCTCTGAACCGGCCAGCCGGCTTTGAGGTAAGCCGGCAAATGGGCTTCTTCCATGATTCCGCCCGCTCCGATCACGACAATCGGGCGGGGCGATTCCGGCAGATTAAACGCCGCCGACAGGAGATAACTGCTCATGAGTAGTACTGCATTTTATCCAAATCCCAAAAATGAGCATGTATACAGGGGTATTGCAAATTTTTTTAAAGGTATGGTGAATAGCAGGTTTGCAATGATATTGGATTAGCCAGTATCTGTACGAATTTGATTTATTCATTTATATTTGGTTGTTTTTTCTTAAATTACGATACCTGATTGACGAAATATCCATAAATTCCGAAGATTATTGTTAAAAAAATACCTTTTACGCCTGCTTCCTAAACCAAAACTACATGAAGCCGATTTATGCCAAACCGCCGCTGGGCAGCCGCGCTGCTTTCCAGGTTAGGAAAGACTATTTCGATTTGCTGGATACTAAATGGCACTATCATTCGGAATATGAATTGGCCTTTATTAAATATCCGCATGGAAAACGCATTGCGGGTAACAGCATCACCGCCTTCGAAGAGGACGATTTGGTTTTCTATGGGCCTAATCTTCCGCATGCATGGTCACACGAGCCTGCCGCCGGTGAAGTTCCGGCTACATCTTACAACAGCGGGCTCTCTTATTATGCGATCGTAGTGCATTTCAGTAAGTCTTGTTTTGGGGATTCTTTTTTTGCTATTCCCGAAATGGGCGCCATCCAGGCGATTCTCCGGAGGAGTACCCACGGGCTGGTGATATATGGAGAGGCACGGAAGCGGATTGTGCAGCTGATGAGCCAGCTGGTTGATCATACCGGCTCAAGACGTGTTATTCTTTTGCTGCAAATATTAGAGGAACTGTCCGTCACCGAAGAGTATGCCTTGCTTTCGTCCGCCGGGTATTGGGATAATCTTAATGATCATGACGCCGTACGGATGAGCGGTATATACGAATACATTATTCAGAATTTCACCAGGGAGATTGTATTGGACGAAATTGCCACACAGGCGCATATTTCTCCTTCGGCCTTCTGCCGTTATTTCAAGGCAAGAACGAAACGGACACTTAAGGAATTTGTCAACGACTTACGCATCAACTATGCCTGCCAGTTGCTGGAAGAAAATCAGCACAGCATCACCCAAATATGTTTTGAGGCGGGTTTCAACAATATATCCAATTTTAACCGCCGGTTCAAGGAGATCAAGGGAATCACGCCGCAGCAGTACCGAACCAACATCCTGGGTATTCACCACAATAATATAAAGCGAACGGCCGGAGAGCATAGTCAATCGTAATGCAGATCAAATGCGTATCGATTATGGCCAAACCGGTACTGGTTTGACTGTGCGGCGACAGTTTCCTTTGTATGAATTATAATCCCGATCCCGTCCATGTTTGGAATGTCGGTGATGTGATGACCTAAACAATGAATAAGACCTTTATGGAGACAAACATGTACAAGTTTTTACTCATGACCGTGTTTTGCACCATGGTATTCAGTAACTCGCTTTTCGCACAATCTGTTGTAAGCGGCGTAGTAACTGATGATGCAGGCGCGGCGCTGGCGGGTGTATCCGTTCAGATCAGGGGAACAATTGAGGGCACAAAAACTGACGAAAGCGGAAGGTATTCAATTGCCGGCGTGGATGAAGGCGCAGTGATCGTATTTTCCCTTTTAGGGTATGTGCCGTATGAAGCTACTGTTGGCGCCGAACGCCAGATTGATGTTATGATGATTGCCGAGGCGACCGAACTGGAGGAGGCGGTTGTAGTAGCTTATGGTACTCAAAAGAAGGAAAGCGTGGTGGCGGCAATTGCTACCATGGACGCAACCGGTTTGCGGCAGACTCCGGCCTCCAACATCGGTATCGCGCTTGCCGGACGTTTGCCCGGACTAACCGTGCTTCAGCGTTCGGGGGTTCCCGGAGGCGAGATGATGGAATTTTATATACGCGGACGCAGCACCATCAACGGGCAGCAGCCGCTGATACTTGTGGACGGCGTTCCACGTGATTTCACGGCGCTTGACCCGAGGGAGGTCGCCACCATTTCCGTCCTGAAAGACGCTTCAGCCACCGCGGTTTATGGGGTAAGAGGAGCGAACGGCGTGATCCTCATCACTACCCGGAGAGGGCATTCGGGAAAACCGGTTATTGATGTGACGGCTGAACAGTCCTGGCAGGCGCCAACACGTTTGCCTGAAATGGTGAACGCCTACGACTACGCCCGCTTGTATAACCAGGTGGAAATTCAAAACGGGCGAAACGCAGTTTATGATGATGCGGCCCTGGAACACTATCGGCTGGGCGACTTCCAGGAATTATATCCGACGCGTGATTACATGAACGAATTCATGAAAGACGCGTTCCCCATGAACCGGATGAATGTGAACGTTAGCGGTGGTAACGACCGGATGAAATACTTTACCACTGTTGGATACCTCCTTCAGCAAGGTATCTTCGAAACGGAAAAATTTGACGAGTACGATTACGATCCCACGTCCAAGGCGAACCGTGTCAACTTCCGATCTAATTTTGACATTGAGATCAATCCTTCATTAAGCATGCTGCTCAATGTGAGCGGTTATATGCAAAAGAAGAATGATCCTGTCGTGGTGCCAAATAACAGCGGCTATTTAAATGATGTGGCGGCCTATTCCGTTGTAATGGGTTCATTGCTTCAGACACCCAGTAATTACCACAACGACCTGTCCCCTGAAGGTGAAGTGCTGTCTACTGCCCTGAAAGGCGGAAACATCAACAATGTGCCTTACGGGATGCTTAACCGTTCGGGGTTCCGTAATACCATGACGAACCAGGTAACAGCGACACTGGGAGCGGAACAGCAGCTTGAATTTATCACTCCGGGGTTATCTGCAAAGGCATTGGTTTCCTATGACGCCACTTCGATCAACCAGCAAGTCCGGCAACGTACATTCCAGTTGTACGAAGCCAAGCAAGATCCCGAAAACCCCGATGCGGTTGTATATGAGCCTACAGGGACCAATACAAACAGCAGCCTGGCCGATATGCAAATCCAGTCGCAATGGAACCTGATGAACATTGATGCGTCGCTCAACTATGCCCGTACTTTTGGGGTACATGATGTAACGGGCTTGCTGCTGTTCAACCGGTATCAGCGTGTGGTTAACATCCAGCTTCCTTATAATTATGTGGGTTTCGTGGGCCGGGCCACCTACGGGTACAAACACAAATACTTCGCTGAACTCAATTTTGGATATAACGGCTCCGAACAGTTTGCTCCCGGGAATAAGATGGGCTTCTTCCCCTCGTTTTCGGCCGGATGGCTCGCTTCAGAGGAAGATTTCGTGAGAGACGCGCTCCCCTGGCTTTCCTATGCGAAGCTTCGCGCTTCCTACGGCCAGGTGGGCAATGATAATATGAACGGCGCCCGTTTTGCCTTCCTGACGCTCTGGAATGGCAGTTACGAATCGCAGATCGGCAATTCGGAGTTAGCGTGGGAGAAAGCAAATAAGTCTAATATCGGGTTGGAGTTGCGCCTTTTTGAAAATTTCACTTTCGAGGCAGACGTCTTCTACGAAAAGCGGGACAATATCCTGATTTCCGCCACGGGGCTTGTCCCCACGGGAATGTTTGGTACCGGCGGTGTATTTAACTCTGGCATTATACCCCGGATCAATGCCGGTGAAATTGAGAACAAGGGCTTTGAACTTGTTGGCGGCTATCAAAAAAGCTTCAACGCCGATACCCGGCTTGACATCAGGGTCAATGGGGCATTCAATCGTAATAAGGTGCTTTTCCTCAGCGAGGTATTGCTCCCTGAAGAATATGCCTACCGCTTGCGAAACACCGGCTACCGTTTGGGGCAGCAGTGGGGATATAGAACAGCCGGATTTTTTAATTCCGAAGAAGACATTTTCAACTGGTATGACCAGTCTGGTGTCGGCGCCGTTCCAAAGGCAGGCGATCTGAAATATGTAGATATGAACGGCGACGGTGTAATTACTGAACAGGATCAGGCGCCGATCGGAGACCCGGAAATGCCGGAATGGACCTTTGGCGCCGCGGTAAGCTTTCAGTTTAAAGGTTTCGATTTCAGCATGATGTGGCAGGGGGTAGCCAATAGAAGCTATTTCTTAGCAGGGCAAGCGATTTGGGAAACATACAATTTCAATGAATGGCATAAGGAAGCATGGAGCCAGGAACGCTATGACGCCGGATTACCGATTACGTATCCGCGTTTGGCTCCCGGAAGCAACGCCAGCAAGCTCCCTTCTGATTTCTGGTACAGGGACGGAACCTATATCCGCCTGAAAAACGCGGAAGTGGGCTATACGCTTCCCGAACAGGTGTCAGACAAAATAGGAGCCGCATCAATACGAATTTATACCAATGGCCTGAACCTGCTGACCTTTGACAGGTACCCGGTGAAATACCAGGATCCCGAACAGAATAATGAGCTTTTATACCCGGTTTTCAAGGCATATAATATTGGGCTGAACGTGACTTTCTAAAAAGCAAAAATCATGAGGCAGATAATTTACATTTTTATCATAGGATTAGCGGGTGTATTTCAGTATGGCTGCGAGGAAGCGCTGGAGAAAACCCCCGATGGTCAAACAACCATCGACAAGGTCTTGAATAACTACGGCCGCAGCAAGGGGCTTATTGACGCGGCTTATGGAGAAGTTTACCAGGGGCGTGACCAGATCGCCTTTGTATTTAATCCAATCGAAACATTAACGGATAATGCGTTTTGGGCAGCTACTTATAATGCGTATGAGTGGCACAATGGCACCTTGTCCCTTTCCAATCCCGTTGTAAACTGGCCCTGGAACTCGCCGAGTGAACAGCTGTGGCCGGATTTCTGGCGTGGTATCCGCCTGGCCAATAACGCAATTAAATATCTTCCGCAGTCAACGGTTATTACGGAGCAGGAAAGGACGACATGGATAGCCGAAGCCAGGGTGCTGCGCTGCTGGTACTATATGAATCTCCTGGAGTTCTATGGCCCGGTGCCCTGGATAGAAGAACCATTCGAACCGACATTCATGGGCTGGAACGAATTAACGCGGCCCACCTACGATGAAATTGCGTCCAAAATTGAACAGGAGCTGCTTGATGTGATCAATTCAGGGATTTTGCCGGACAGGCAGCCATCACAGGAGGCACGCCGGGTTGATAACGGCATCGCTTACGCCATCCGGGCCAGGATACTGCTGTATAATGCCAGTCCGCTCAACAATCCCGGAAATGACCGGGAAAAATGGCAGCGCGCCGCCGATGCGGCACAGGACGTCATCGATTTACCCAGTTACAGCCTGGTGCCGATGTCTGAGTACAAGCGGCTGTTCATCGGCGCGTTTGCCACACCGGTGACGGAAATCATCTGGCGGGCTTGGGCTGATAACTCACATATTAACAATTCGAACGGCGTTAACGTGGGAAGTTATCCGCATGCCAGTATTAACAACATATGGAATTGCGGCGAATCACCTACACAGGAACTGGTAGATGCCTTCGAGATGAGCAACGGTGCCTTACCGGTGACCTACGACGATGATACCCATACCAGCGTAACCGTTACCCCGGGGGCGGCGGAAATGGGGTATAGCGAGGCACCGGGAGGAGATCCCTATGCTAACCGCGATGCGCGCTTCTACATAAATATCGTCCATAATCTGACAAATTACGGCGTTCCCTATAACTGTACGGAACCCTATATCATAGAAACATTCGTGGGCGGGCGGAACGGTTTCAATGACATAATATCACAGGAAACACAACGCTCCTGCACCGGGTATTATAGCCGTAAAGATAAACAGGTGAAATATTGGGGCCCTGGCGGCAGCCAGGGTCATGAACCTACCCACTGGGTATTTTTCCGCCTGGCCGAATTTTACCTGCAAAAAGCAGAGGCCTTATGTGAGCTTGGCAACCTGGACGGCGCCATGGCTGCGTTAAATGTCATCAGGGAACGGGCATTACAGCCAAGGATCCAGGATGTACCCGGTTTCGTCAGCTCACAGGAGTTTATCCGCGAGCGTATCCGCAACGAACGCCGTGTAGAGTATTGCCTGGAAGGACAGTATCGCTTTGTTGATCAACGGCGCTGGAAAATCCTTAATGAAACAAACCGTTTCGTCACTGGCATGCGCATTACAAAGGACGGGGAGGGTAAATTTCACTACGAACGCAAGAAAATTCGTGACTACCAATCATATACCGATAAATACCTGGTGATGCCGATTCCGCTGGAAGATGCAAAGAAAATGACCGGTATGTTACAGCCGGAAGCGTGGCGCTAATCAATACCAATAAGAATAATCTTTTTAAGATGAAAAATACAGGCTATTTCTTTATACCTGCAATACTTTTCCTGATGCTGCATACTTCCTGTCAGAAAGATGAGGTAACGGCTCCCGTACCCGTTGACGGCCTAACTGCGTTTTCAGGGAAAAACAGGGCGATGGTGGAGTTTACTGCGCCGGAGGGCGCCGTTAAAGGGAAGGTGTTTTTCAATAACGGGGACTACGAGGAGTTTGAGATAACGGAATCTCCTCAAACGGTTATAATTGACGGATTACAGGAGCAGGAGCATGTTTTAAGAATCGTCACAATGAACGCAGCGGGTGGGGTGTCTGCGCCCCGGGCGGTAAAGGTAGAAGTTTATGGCGACAGCTATGAAAATACCCTGAAGCCAAGAAAATGGAAAGACCAGATCATTCGCTCTTCAAGTTCTGTCGAGCTGGTTTTTGATGCGGCGTTTTCGAACGAAACAGCAGTAAGAATCGTATATACCACTACGTCAGGTGAGAAGGATAGTGTGGATATGCCAGCCAGTGAAAACACGATTGTTTTAGAGAACATTAACACGGAAGAAGACTATTTTTATTATTCTGTTTATAAACCAGCGTCCACTTCCATTGACAATTTCTTTTCAACCTCATTGGATGTTAAGACAGCCATGATGATGGACTTTCAGAAAGGCAAGTGGATTATTGACGGAACCTCCGGCGAAGATGCCGCAAATGGTGCAGGTAATCTAATAGATGACAATAGTACTACTTCATGGCGTACGCAACAAGGAGGAGCATTTCCGTACTGGATCTCCGTGGACATGGGCAGTCCGAAATTAATTGACGGGTTTTACTATGTTAAAATGCCCCGGGTAATAATGACGGCCCTAAAGAGCTGAAAATAGAAGTAAGCCTGGATAACAATGACTGGACAACCGTACTGGAGGCCGAAGTGACGGCCTCTTTTCTCCGCCAGCAGCTGCCCTTGCAGCGATCGATGACTGCCCGGTATTTTAAGGTAACGGTAAACTCCGCGATGGACCCGGGTGCTATGCAAGTAGGTTTCGCTGAGATCGATGCCTACAATACGCTGAATGAAAGCGGCGCCAATGGCTATACGCTAGCGACACCTATAGAGTTGGCAAATGCAAAAGCGCCATTTACCGGCGATGGTTCGGATTTGCTGCCGGCCGTGGGCGCGGGCAGAATGCAACAGGCAGCCGGGTGGACGCATAATTCGGATGCCATTATAAGTTATGATAATAGCACCCAGGCGATGAACACGTTCTGCGCGCCGGTTTGGGGAGCGCCGCCGGTTAGCAATGGTAAGATCCATCAGACGGTGACCCTTCAACCGGGCCGTTACTTGTTAAAAATTGAATCGGGAGCTGCTCAGGGGCCGGCGGAAATATACGGAGTGGCGGCTATAGGGGAATCTTTGCCGGATTATACAGCGGTCCAGGCATCGCCGTCGACGATTCAATATGCAAACCTGATGGACAACCAGGATAAAACAGTAGAATTATTACTCAACATAATAGAGGAGTCACCGGTATCAATTGGAGTTGTATATAACCTCCATGACCAATATGGGGCAACAGGAGTACCCTGGACGCATTTTACGATAAAAGGATTTGACCTGCAAAAAATAGAATGATTCGCTACACGTTCCCCCTGGTCATGGTCACCACCTTGTTCTTTATGTGGGGACTGGCCATTAGTATGCTGGACGTACTAAATAAGCATTTTCAAGACGTACTGCAGGTGTCAAAGGGACAGTCGGGACTGGTACAGTTTGCCGTGTACGGCGCTTATTTTCTAATGGCCCTGCCCGCCGGATACTTCATGCGGCGTTTCGGTTATAAACGGGGGATTCTACTGGGGCTCTCATTATATGCGCTGGGAGCGTTTTTGTTTTACCCGGCTGCCCAGGCGGCAACGTTCGGTTTTTTCCTTACTGCGCTGTTTGTCATCGGATGCGGCCTGGCCATTATCGAAACGGCGGCGAATCCCTACGTGACTGTCCTGGGTAAACCTGAAGGCGCTGTATTCCGGCTAAATCTTGCCCAGTCCTTCAATGGGCTGGGTGTTGTGCTGGGGCCGCTTATTGGCGGGCTGGTGCTTTTTGCCGGAGACAACAGTAGTACCGGGTTAATCTCCGTCCAGCAGCCTTATCTCGTAATTGGTTTGATCGTACTGGCATTGCTCCTTGTTTTTTCCTTCGTGAAACTTCCTGAGATCACATCCGGGGAGGAAACCCATACGGGGCCGATGGCGGGTGCGGCAGGGCCGGCCAAAAAACTATTTCAGCACCGGCATTTTGTGAATGGCCTTCTTGCCCAGTTTTTCTATATCGGCGCGCAGGCGGGTGTGTGGGGCTTTTTTATCAACTATGCGGTTGAGGAAGTGCCCGGTATGAACAATCAATCCGCATCATTTTACCTGTCGGCGGCAATGGTTTTATATACGGCTGGCCGTTTTCTGGGAACGGCCTTGCTCCGGTATGTAGAACCTGCTAAATTGCTGGCCGCCTATGCGATGATCGCGATCCTGTCATTGGTGCTTGTACTACTCAATTTGGGAATAATAGCTGTTTATGCGTTGATGGTTAATTGCTTTTGTATGAGTATCATGTTTCCCACCATCTTTGCGCTGGGATTAAAGGGCCTGGGCGGGGAAACCAAAAAAGCAGGCTCGTACATGATCATGAGCATTGTCGGCGGCGCATTGATTCCTCCGCTCATGGGCCTGATGGCGGATGCCACAGACATATCGAAAGCTTTTGTATTACCAGGCATCAGCTTTATCATCGTATTCTGGTATGCAAAGTGGGGTCACCGAAAAGAACGTAGCGATGAAGCAAGGAATTAATTTAAGGAATAAGTGGGCAATACTACGGTTGTTTGTCTTACCGGTTTTGTTGATGGGGGTTGCGGTCAGCCCCGCCCGGGGGAAAGACGATCTGCGATTGACGGATCTGAAAGTAGAATATGCAGGTAACCCGATTGGCCTGATGGTAAAAAAACCGCAGTTCAGCTGGGCGTTCCATGGTCACCTGCCAAATATCAGGCAGCAAGCCTACCAGGTGCTGGTGGCTGACTCGCCGGAAAAGCTGGCTGAATCGGAAGGAAACATCTGGGACAGCGGAGTGGTGCAATCCGCTCAATCCGTTGGCGTTTTATTCGCGGGACAGGATTTAAAGAGCCAGGCAACGTATTACTGGAAGGTCAGGGTTTGGGAAGAGCATAGCGGGCGCGTACTGGAAAGTGATGTCGCTTTTTTCGGGACCGCCCTGTTAAATGAGTCTGACTGGCAGGCCGACTGGGTAGGGTTCCCATTTGGCTGGGTAGGCAAAGTCCTCTATTTCCGCCATGTATTCCATTGTCCGGCAGAGGTCGTTTCAGCCAAAGTGTATCTTGCGGGGATCGGGTACCACGAACTATCTATCAACGGGAAAAAGGCAGGGCTAAATGTCCTTGACCCCGCTACGAGTGATTATTCTAAACGGGTTTACTATACCACGTTCGATGTGACAGATCTTCTTGTAAAAGATAATGTCATGTTAATCTCGGTGGCGCCCGGCTGGTACGGGATACCGAAGTTGAGGCTGCAGATGGACCTGGCCTTTGCCGACGGAACCACCAGGCGAATCACGTCAAATGATATCCGCCGGGTCACAACAGGGCCCACCGTTCGATCGGGGATCCTCGACGGCGAATACTACGATGCCCGTTTGGAGCATGAAAACTGGCTGCTTCCCACGGATACCATTATCAAAGGCCTTCCGAATGAAACCTGGGGATACGCGCCAATTGTGGAGCCGCCGGGAGGCAAGATGGTATCGCAGCACCTGCAGCCCATACAGGTGGTTGAAGCGTTTCACCCGGTAGCGATCAACGAGGTTTCACCGGGCGTTTATGTGCTGGATGCCGGTCAGAATCTTGCGGGATGGATGTCTTTACGCGTACAGGGTAAACGCGGAGATGTGATTACCATGAGATTTGCGGAAACATGCTACCCCGACGGCACCGTCAATCAGGAAAACCTGAGAACCGCCGAGGCCACTGATACCTATGTACTTAAGGGCGACCCCATGGGTGAAGCATGGGAGCCGAAATTCACCTACCATGGCTTCCGGTATGTACAGGTGGAAGGCTACCGGACCAAGCCCGTTCTAACGGACTTTACCATAAAGCGGGTGCGGTCCGCCGTGGCGAACGCCGGTCAGTTCACGAGCAGCAATGAGTTGCTGAATGCCATTTGGTTAATGGTTAAGCGTACCGAAGCAAGCAATCTGCACAGTATCCCTACGGACTGCCCGCAGCGGGATGAACGCATGGGCTGGATGAATGATATGACGCCGAGGATTGAGCAGGCCATTTATAATTTTGATATGTCGCGGTTTTATCCAAAATACCTGGATGACGTCGCCGACACCCAGGATGAATTGGGCCGGATTGCCGACACCGCTCCCTACAGGTACGGCGCCCGGCCGGCGGATCCCGTATCGGCAAGTTACCTGCTGCTGGCGCTGAAAACCTACGAGTATTACGGAAACCGTACCATAATCAGCCAGCATTACCAGGGGATGAAAGCCTGGGTGGATTACCTGGCTACCCGTACAAAAGACGGGATTGTTGAATACAGCTATTACGGTGATTGGGCGCCTCCTGCCGCTTTTGGCGTGGAAGGGGCCGGATATGGCGCCATTTCCAAAAATACGCCTGGTGATCTGATATCCACCGGCTTTCTGTATTACTGCGCAGGTATCATCGCTGACATGGCGGAGATCACCGGTAATGAACAAGACGTGATCACTTACCGTCGCCTGGCGGAAAAAACCGGAGCTGCGTTTAATAAACGCTTTTGGAAGGAAGAGCTGGGAGGCTACGGTTCTAATAATCAATCCTGCAATTCCTTTGCGCTTTTTTTTGGCTTAGCCGATGGTGAACGGAAGCGCAGGACCCTGGAGAGCCTGGTGAAAGACGTGGTTGACCGGGGATACCATCTGACTACCGGAAACATCTGTACAAAATACCTGCTGGAGGTACTCACTGAAAACGGACACATTGATGTGGCCTACAAGATTGCCGCGCAGGACACTTACCCGAGTTGGGGTTATATGCTTGCAAACGGTGCTACTACCTTATGGGAAAGGTGGGAATACGCCACAGGCGGCTCCATGAACTCGCACAATCATCCCATGATGGGATCGGTTGGTTCCTGGTTTTACAAATACCTGCTGGGTATCGTCCCTTCGGCCGCCAAACCGGGATTTGAGGAATTCGTGATCAAACCACATGTGCCCACGGAACTGGATTCCTGCAGCGGAAGCTACCAGTCTGTCCGGGGCGAGATCAAAAGCGCCTGGAATAAGAAACCGGATGGCCGGCTTCATGTAGCAGTTAGCATTCCGGGCAATAGTACGGCCACCGTGTATGTGCCTGCAACCGGCCTTAGCAAATTGACCGTAGACGGAAAATCTTATCGAAAGCATCCTTATGCAGTTTATGAAGGGTATGAGGGCGGCTACGCGGTATTCACCCTGCCTTCAGGGAACTATCGTTTTGAATCGGATTGGAATAAAGCGCATTAAATTTCCGCGAAACATTTTATCAGCATGAAATATTTTATTTGTATCGTCTTCGCCTGGCCATTCGCCTTTTTCGCATTGGCACAGGACAAATCTGTTTCCCGGGTTGATGAACATCATTTTTCCTTGATGAATCTTTCCGGCACGGATGCCTTAGGCAGGCGGATCGGAACAGTAAGGGAAACGCCAGGCCCTTCGAAATACGTAGGCGTTTTTTATTCCGTCTGGTTGGGCCAGCATCAGTCCCAGCAGCGGGCAATATACGATATCCAGCAACTGCTGAATACAAAGCCCTCAGCGTTGGACGATCCGCGGGGTACCCCTGAAAGCCCCTTACATGAATTTCATTTCTGGGGCGAGCCATTGTATGGTTATTACAGCATGAGCGACCCTTGGGTGGTTACCCGCCACATAGAATTACTCACCAACGCAAGCATCGATTACCTATGCATTGACGCCACCAATACGGTGGTCTATGATTCTTCCACGTTAAATTTACTGGACGCATTATTGACTTTCCAGGAACAGGGATTTTCCGTTCCCAGGGTGGTTTTTTATACGAATACACGATCCGGAACTACTGTGGAAACGCTCTATGAGCGCTTTTATAAATCAGGAAAATACGATGCGATCTGGTTCAAACCGAAGGGAAAGCCGATGATCGTCGGGATCACCGAAGCCAACGGAAACGCCTCAGATATGACCCGGTACCAGGCGCAGAACCAGGAAGGCGGGGTATATGTTGATTTTATCCGCCCCGCGATGAAGCGTTATTTCGATGTCAGGGAATCGCAATGGCCAAACGGGGAATACAACGAGCATTCCTTACCCTGGATGAGCTGGCAGTATCCGCAGTGGAATCATAATGGTACGGTAGCGGTGCCCGTTGCGCAGCACAGTCATTCGGTGATAGCGGCAAGCAGTATGCATCCCGAATGCAGCCGGGGGTATAACCATATAACCCAAAAAGTTGAGCAGGACTGGACTGCAGGTGCTAATTTTCAAACAATGTGGGATGCCGTTTTCGCCAGTCAAAAGAGGGTGGACAACGTGTTGGTTACCTCTTTCAATGAATGGATGGCCATTAAATACGCCAAAGATTCCGGCGATGTCTTTTTCGTGGACGTGTATAACCATGAGTTCTCCCGCGATATAGAAATGATGAAGGGGGGATATCATGATAATTTTTATTTACAGCTGGTTCAAAACGTAAGGAAGTTTAAGTACGCTGACAAAGCCGGTAACGTTCACAACGGCGGCACACCGCAAAAAGCCAGGATTGATATCCGCCGGGATAATGCCGGGGCCTGGCAAAAAGTCAGGGCAACGTACGCCGATTTCGCCGGCGATGCGCTTCCAAGAAATTTTTCCAACGCAGCCGGAACGGGCAAATATATTGACCAAAGCAATCGGAATGATATTACAGAGATCAAAGTAACCCACGACAAAGAAAACCTGTATTTCAGGATAAAAACGGCTGCCGGTATCACCCCCTATAACGGATCAGATCTTAACTGGATGAATATATTGATCCGATCGCATGGAAGTAAAGATTTCGAGGGGTATCAGTATATCGTTAACCGGCGGCCCGAAGCAGGAACCGTAGCCGGCCCGGGAACAACCAGCGTCGAAAGATCTTCCGGCGGTTATAATTGGGTAAATGCCGGCGAGGCGGAGTATGTGATAAAGGGCAACCTGATGCAGGTAGCTATTCCCCTGGCAGCCTTGGGATTGTCGGCAGGCGATTGCGCAATCGAATTCAAAGTTGCCGATAATGTCACGGAGTACGATGATATTATGGATTATTATGTTACAGGCGACAGCGCGCCCCTGGGACGATTAAATTTCAGTTATGGTCAATAGGTATAATATTCGGGATCGTTTCGCGGTCGTGCTGATAGTGTTTCTTCTGAGCCTTTCGGGGCAGGTTCGCGGGCAAGTTTCAGCGCAGGTTAAGCAGACAGCTGTTATTCGGGACGCTGCTACTAATGTGAGGCTGCCTTCGCAAGTTCGTATACAACAGACGGCAAACGGCGCCGTGTATCGTGTGGTTGTGAAAAATGCCGGCGCCGCCGATTCCGCGGTGTATAATGTATTTATTCCCGAGGGCGTAGATACCGTTCGTGGAGTGTTTATTCACCAACACGGCTGCGGTATGGAAGGACGAGGCGTATCAAGCGCCTATGACGTGCAATACCAGGCATTCGCCAAAAAATGGAGGTTGGCGATCGTTGGGCCCGATCTGTACTATAAATCGGGATGCTACGAGTGGCGGGACCCCGAATCAGGCTCGGGCCCATCCTTGCTGACGGCGTTTGAGAAAATTGGAAAAGCATCCAACCATCCGGAACTGAAAGATTCGCCCTGGCTATTGTGGGGGCATTCCGGCGGCGGATACTGGGTATTGGCGATGATGAAAAATTATCCCGCCAGGATATTGGCGGCCTTTTGCTATTCGCCCGCTTTTGACCCGTCCTGGGATTACCCGGAAGAAGCCCTGAAAATACCGGTAATGATCCGCCATGCCGGTGCAAACGACAGCAATTCACCAAATGGAAAATGCTGGGAAACAGCGATCAATTCCTTTCACAAATTAAGGTCGGCGGGTGGGCTCGCCAGCATTACCTATACGCCTTATCAAAATCACAATTACAGCTTTGTTCGCTATATGGCCATTCCCTTTTATGAGTCTGTGCTGGCAAAGCGGCTTCCAAAAGGTGAGGCGGTTTCATTTAAGGCCCTGAGGGATATCGATAAATCCGGCAGCTGGTTAGGTGATACCCTGTTATTGAATACCTATAAGTACACGGGATATCCCAAAAAACGCCGGGAGTTATCCTGGCTGCCAGATTCGGTTACGGCGGCTAAATGGAAAGAATACAGCATCACAGGAACGGTCGTTGACCGGACGCCGCCGCCGGCGCCTTACGGTTTGGAGCGAAAACGCCTGCATAATGTGGCGGTAGAATTGCGCTGGAAAGCAGATGCTGACATCGAGTCCGGCATCAAGCACTTCAACATCTATAAGGGCAGCCAGCTGATCGCCCGGTTTCCCCGGCACGGCGTATATCAGCGTTTCGATACCAATGGAGATGACGCAATACCCATGTCGGATTTGCCGGAAATGAAAACGGTGGTTATTCTGCCGGTAGGTGAACACAAGGATATTACGGTCAGCACTGTTAACCATTTTGACCTGGAGTCGCCCAAAATGACGGTTCCAGCGTTTGAATAGTAGTTGCCACACTCACGGCTGCAGCAGCTCCCGGTGTAACCATCACTTACCCGGTATTCACCTGGTACAGCGCTTCCTGCGAAAAATATGTTGCCGTACCGTTCTACTCCGCAATGAGGGCCAGGTATCGCCGGCGGTTTTCGATCATGACCCAGACAAGAATGATCAAAAGCACAATGGCCATGGGCAATCCGGAAGGGGCAACGAGCAGGTGTGCTAAAAATATACCCGCCATTACAGGTAAGATAACAAGGGCTCCCAACGCTCTCGTTTTCCTGAATATGAACAGCGCGCCGCCTACGATCTCCACCACGGCAATCAGGGGCATCAGCCAAACGATTCCCATCATATGCATGGACATGTCGATCACCGGCTGCGGCATGTCCTCAGGAACCGGCATATAGTTAAAGAATTTATTAAGCCCCGCATTAATGAACATGAGGCCGAAAAGGAGGCTGACAACGAATAGAATCTTACTTTTCATGATTGTGTGATTTATATATTCATTTATATAGCTTAAAGTTAACAGCTTCCATAAAATATCATTGCATCGGGGAACAAATTTTTCAGATGGAGTGCCTTGATATTAAGGGGCTTCTGCCGCTGTTTTTCGGGCGTTGAATATAAAATCAGCTTCTTTATTTAGACTTATTAAAAATAATAATATCTTTGCCGCATGAAAAGGGCCATGCAGCTGCGAACTGCACGGCCCGAATGTCGCGTCTCTGACCCGACAGTTTAGCCGGACGGATCCGGCCTACTTTTAACACGGTTTATTATTAAAAGCAATGCAAGGTAAGAAACTTTTGCTTTCGGGAATATTGTGCGCCTTCTCTTTCTTATGTTTTTCCCAGAGTAATTCCACAGGCAGTATTAGCGGACGTGTTACGGACCCCTCAGGGCAGCCGGTTCCGGGAGCTTTTATTCAGCTGGGCGGGCCTGATGGTGCGGGCGGGCCGCGAGAATCAGGTGGGACGCAAGAATCGGGCGGGCTGGATGGACGAGGCGGGCCTGATGGTGCGAATGCCGCGGATGGACGCGGCCCCGGGGTGGTTTCTGATGAACAGGGCCGGTATCTTCTCCCGGGTATTGCGCCGGGCACGCATGTTGTTTACGTAACTGCCCTGGGATTCAGGGCCTGGAGCCGCAAAGTTGAGGTTTCCGCCGGGGTAGTGCAGACCCTAAGTGTTTCCCTGGAAGTTCAAACCGACAAACTGGAAGAAGTAACGGTGATCGGCTATTCCAAAAACCAGGAAGTGAACCGGCAGGCCTATAACGTTACTTCTATTGATGCCCGCTCGCTGCATAATTCAACACTGGATCTTTCCCATGCACTGGACCGGGTTTCGGGTGTGCGGGTTCGCGAAACCGGCGGGGTTGGCTCCAATTTTACTTTTTCGCTGAACGGTTTTACGGGCAACCATGTGCGGTTTTTTATTGACGGCATTCCCATGGACAACTTCGGCTCTTCCTTTCAGATCAATAATATCCCCATCAATATTGCCGAACGCGTAGAGGTATATAAAGGAGTGGTCCCGGTCTGGCTCGGATCAGATGCACTAGGTGGAGCAGTAAATATTGTGACCGGCAACAGGCAAAGGAATTACCTGGATGTTTCTTATTCCTACGGTTCTTTTAATACCCACCGAAGCACCGTAAACGCGGCGGTTACCTCGCCTTCGGGACTGACTTTCCGGCTGAACGCATTTCAGAATTATTCGGACAATAACTATTGGGTAGAACCGGAAGTCTCCGATATTAATACAGGACAGTATTTCGGTACTCCCAGGATCAGGCGTTTTCATGACAACTATCACAACGAGACGGTGATCGCCAGCGTGGGAGTGGTGGATAAGCCTTATGCGGACAAGCTGCTGCTGGGAGTTACGCTGGGCCAGAATTATAAAGAGATTCAAACCGGTGCGAGAATGGTGTCCGTATTCGGGGCCTGGCACCGGAGGGGAAATATGCTGATGCCTACGTTAAAATATCAAAAACGTAACCTCCTGGTAAAAGGGCTGGACGTTACACTGAACGCGAATTATAATTTCGGCAAGGAGCAGAATATTGACACGCTGTTCAGAAGATATGACTGGTTTGGCAAATTCAAGGAGTACGAAGGAACCGGGGGCGAGCGCTCGCGAACCATGTACAAGTACGGCAATAATAACGGCCTGCTGACTTCCACATTCAGTTATCAGCTCAGCGATAAGCATTCCGTGACCCTTAATAACGTATTCTCTACTTTTGACCGGAAAGGAAAGGATGAGCTTTATCCGGAGAACGACAGCTACCAGCAGCCCCGCAAAACCAATAAGGATATCCTTGGCCTTGCCTACCGGTACGACCTGGCTAATAAATGGAGCGCAACCGTATTCGGGAAATTCCTGTGGCAGCAGGCAACAACCGGGGTGCGTTATAATCCGACCGGTAACTGGGGCGACGAGGCATTCAGGGATGAAACCAATGTCACGAAACAGCTTGGATACGGGGCCGCGGTCAGTTATTTTATCCGGCCTGAACTTCAGCTGAAAGCTTCCTATGAGAAAAGCAACCGGATGCCCGAGAACTACGAACTGTTTGGCGACCTGGAAAACCAGGAAGCTAATTTTGAGCTGAAGCCGGAAAGCAGCGATAATGTAAACCTGGGTGTGGCCTATTCTTTCGGCTTTCAAGACGATCACCGTTTCGCCCTTTCTGCAAATGCTATTTACCGGTACGCTACCGATTATATCTACAGCAGGCTGAATAATAACCAATCAAAACTGGTGGCGCAGAACCTTGACGGGGTTTCCAATATCGGTGGTGATGTCCAGGTCAGGTACTCCTTCAGGAACTGGCTTACAGCCGGGGTGAATATGACTTACCAGGATGTTCGCAATGAACAAAAATACGAGCCGAACTACACCGGCATCAGCCCTGTTTACCAGGATCGTATGCCAAATTTGCCCTTTCTTTTCGGCAATGGCGACGTATCCGTTTTCCTGAATGATGTAGGAAGAAAAGGAAATACGCTGAGTGTTGGTTATAACCTGCTGTACGTACACGCCTTTTACTTGTATTGGCCAAGCCGCGGAAATCGGGAGGGCAAGTACGATGTCCCGCAGCAGTGGGCGCACGATGCCAATATTGTGTACACCCTGGCGGACGGAAAGTATAACATCGCGCTGGAATGCAAGAACCTGACAGACGCCTTGCTTTACGATAATTTCAGCCTTCAAAAGCCCAGCCGGGCCTTCTTCCTGAAGCTTAGGTATTTTATTTCGAAATAATTTAATAAAAATAAAAAATGAAGATGCAGAAAATAGCTATTGCGTTAATCAGCGCCGGGCTTCTCCTGGGAGCCTGTTCCGAGGACGATACAACAGAAAACCCGGTTACCGGGGAAGGGCAGTTTATCCTGGCGGTAAGCCCGGTGGCAAGCACGGGAGTCGCCGATTACCTCCTGACTGCCGAAAATCTGGAAACAGGAACTATTTCAACAGCGGGCAACGGGATCGAACAGGATGGTACGTTTCGTTACTATGTAACCCATAATAACAGATTTTTCAGCATGCTCTACGGGCAGGGCAACCCGGGTGCGGTAACCGCTTACGAACTGAACAGACTTGGCCGGCTGGAAAAAGTCACCAATTTCCAGACAGAGACCGTGCAGGCTTTTGCGCCGGTAAACGACGATATTTTACTGATAAAAGTCCCGCGGAGCGGAGGCGAGGAGGCTTTGTGGTACCGGGTGGACAGTGAGCAACTGCTCATTGCGGATGAAGGCCAAACGAACATTGTAAAGCTGGCAGGCAATGGCGAGCGCGCGCATTTTACCTGGATCACGCAGGTGGGCGACAAGGTGTTCGCTCCTTATATGAGCATTAAGGGTTGCTGCGGTGATACCTTCGGCACGAGCTATCCTGACAGCGCCTGGGTAGCCGTCTATTCCTATCCGGATATGCAGCTTGAAACAGTGATCAAAGACGATCGTACCAGCTATATCGGCCGCTACTTTGAAAACGGGCTGGCCCTTGTCGAAAACGGTGACGTATACGCGTTCTCCAGCTCTGTCGCAACCAACGGAGAGGACCTTACTTCCACCAAGCCTTCCGCGATCACGCGTATCAGCGCAGGTACTACGGAATTTGATCAAAGTTATTATTTTAACATCGAAGAGGCCTCCGGGGGAAGCAATATCACTTCCTGGACCTATGTAGGGAACGGTAACGTGATCGCATTGCTGACTTCCCCGGCGGAAAAAGGCGGTTATGTTCAGGGCAAGCGCCTGGCTGCCATCAATCTGCAAAATAAAACCTTTAAATGGATCAGCGGGATGCCGGAAGTATCGGAAATCGAATCGGTGACGTCCAATAATTACACTCCCAAGGACGGGAAAACCGCATACATTGGCCTTACGCTGACAGACGGTATAAGCTATGTTTATAAAGCGGACGCCATTGCGGGAACAGCCACACAGGGGCTGAAGGTAGAAGGAGGCACATTAACCGCGATCAGCCGGCTGGAAAATAATTAATACCAGGCTTTACAGTTACCTCAGTACTGCATAAAACAGTACAGCATAAAAAAGCCCGGGCAGCCATTCGACTGCCCGGGCTTTTTTGCAGGGGGCTCGTTCAATACAGGAGCCCGTTCTATTACAGGAGACCCTTTTGCGGGGATTCGTTATATGCCACTTAACGAGCGCCGCAATTAATCATACCCCGGATTTTGCGGCGTAAGATTAGGATTGTTCTGCATCTCCTGGATCGGGATGGGGAAGAGCAGGTGTTTTTCCTGTAAAGCCTGGTTGGAGTTTAAATTAACGTGGCCTACAAAATTATCGAAGCCTTTGGTGGTTTCGTTAAATACTTTCCGCAAACGCACCATGTCAAACCAGGTGATGCCTTCATAGCACAGCTCATGCCAGCGCTCTTTCCATACCGCTTCCCTGAAGGTACTTTGGTTAAAGGCGCCCAGGGCGGGTGTGGCAAGGCCAGCCCGGTCCCGGATGCTTTTCAGCGCATTCAGCGCCTCGGCGGTAGGGCCGCTTATTTCGTTCTGCGCTTCGGCATATATTAGCAGCACTTCAGCATAACGGATCATGGGGACATTGAGGTTATCTTTTGCCGTACCTGCCTTTCCGGGACTGCCGTTCGCCGTCACGTTAAAGTGTTTGAAAATATAAGGCGCTCCCAGGTCAAACGGCTCGCCGTTACCGTTGGTATAATAGGTGGTATAAAAGTATCCTTCCTGGTCAACCGTACGGATATCCCCGGCTTCGTAGGATTCATAGAAAGAAAGGGTAGGTACCGTACTGCCTGTGCCGGAAGGCCCCCGGTAGGATACCGGCTTAAAGTTAGGGAACATATTTCCCATGGGATTGCCGGCTACGAGATCATTGTACTGAAGGCTGAAAATATGTTCCTTCGTATTGTCCAGGCTTTCGTCATGCACCTCGGAATAGGTAGCAAAAAGGCCGATGGTGCCGGGATCGTCAATGATCTCTTTGGCTTTGTCGGCGGCCAGCTGATAATAGGCTTCGCCTTTGTTCAGCGGGTGGCCGGCCATCGTGAGGTACACCTTGGACAACATGGCTTTGGCGGCAGCGGTAGAAACTCTTCCGCTTGCGTCCGTCCAGGGTAAACCTGCGGCTTCGGCTGCTTTCAGGTCCGCGATGATCTGTTCGTATACGGCTTCCTGCGGCGTCCTGACCGGGAAGAAATCTTCAGATGAAGCGGATTGAGGAGTAAGTACCAAAGGCACATCACCCCAAAGCCTGACGGCGTAAAAATAGGCCCAGGCCCGCAGGAAATGCGCTTCACCAAGAATGGTGGTTTTCTGCGCTTCATCCATGGGAGTAATGCCGGGAACCTTGTCAAGGGCCAGGTTTGCCTGCGCAATTACCCGGTAGATCCCCCTCCACCAGTTTTTTATATGCCCGGTATTGCCGTCCCAGGTAAGGGAATACAAGTTGTTCAGGTCAGAATTCTGAGCCGTTTCCGTGGTGGAAGTTCCCGTAGGGGCTTCCAGCAGCTGCCAGTTTGACGAAAAAATTCCGGCCCCGTCCCCGTAGAACCTTGTATTGTCATATACGGCGGCAATGGCCGCTTCCGCATGAGCCGGAATCGTATAGAAACTTTCCGGCGTGAGGTTGGAAGGATCTTGTTCGTCAAGAAAATCGGAACAACCGGCGCCGAGCAGCAGCATACCAGCCAGGAATATCTTGCCGGTGCTTTTTAATATCGTTGATTTCATGATAATTTTTCTAAAGTGTTAATGAATTATAACATGATCTGCAGGCCCAGCATGTACACCGTTGGTTTGGGATACTCATGCCATTTCATACCCTGTGAAAACACATTGTTGCTGTCATTTCCCCGGATAGGGGTGATCTCAGGATCGCCGATCACTTCATCGTTCACTATTAAAAAGAAGTTTTGCGTGGAAGCATAGATTCTAAGGCTGCTCAGACGCATCTTTTGGGCGACGCTCTGAGGAAAGGTATATCCCAGAAGGAGGTTCCTGCCGCGGATAAAGGAGCCGTCCTGAACCCACCAGGAATCCACGTTGGTCACGTATCCCGCCCGCGTATCACGTATCTGGGCAATCATGGTATTCTGGTTTTCAGGAGTCCAGGCATCCAATACCCTGGTATAGCTGTTAGCCAACGCCTGCCGGTCCTCGCTGGAATGCAGGTTCATATCCATGATATCATTGCCATACATAAACTGGAGGTCCAGGGTCAGGTCGAAATTCCCGTACCGCAGGTTATTGATAAAAGACCCCCAGCCTTTAGGGCTGCCGTTCCCGATGATCATCCTGTCCGCATCCGTAATGGCTTTGTCCCCGTTCACATCTTCATATTTGATGTCGCCCGGCAGTATGGTCAATCCATTCCGGTAGCTGGTAAACTGAGCTGCTTCCTCTTTTTCTTCGGTACTCCAAACGCCCAGGCGATTGAGCCCCCAGAAAGCGCCTGCCGGTTCCCCTTCGCGGATAATACTGGTTTCATTGGTGATCCCGGGGCCGCCTACGCCGAAAATATCTGCACGCGTGGCTAGCTCAAGCACTTTATTCTTATTAAAGGAAATATTGAACGAAGTATTCCATGAAAAGCGGTCAGTTTCAATGTTTACCGTCCTCAGCGCAAGTTCCAGCCCCTTGTTTTCCATTGATCCTATATTCCGCCGGATCGTGGCGTACCCGCTGGTTTGCGGCACGGGCGCATCCAGAAGCATATCCGTTGTTTTCCTGTAATAATAGTCGGCTTCCAGGGAGATTCTGCCATTATACAGGCCTAGTTCCGCTCCCACATCAAACTGGGCCGTTTTTTCCCACTTCAGATCAGGGTTTGCCAAACGGTTAATACCCGTGCCGCCAACTCTTGCTTCGTTGATAACGGCGGCGTATCCCGATCCCAGCAGGGAAAGGGAAGAATACGGCGGTATTTCGGAGTTGCCGGTAAGCCCGTAGCTGGTACGGATCTTCAGATTGGAAATAGCCTCGCTGTCCTGCATAAAATCTTCTTCGGACACTCTCCAGGCTACAGCGGCGGAAGGGAAGAATGCGTATTTGTTGTTTTCCCCGAACTTAGAAGAACCGTCCATACGACCTGTAAAGGTTGCCAGGTACTTGCCGTTCAAAATGTAGTTGAACCGTCCGAAGTAGGAATTAAGCGCCGACCTGTTCGCGCCCGAACCTACAGCCAGGTTCCTGCTGCCGGCTCCCAGGTTGTTATACGAAAAATAGTCCGTTGAAAACTCCCGGGCTTCTTCGGACATATTAAAGTAGTTTGATTCCTGCCAGGAAAGCCCAAGCATCCCGGTGAATGAATGGATCTCAGCAAAGGTTTTGTTGTAGGTCAGGTAATTTTCGAAAGACCAGAATGTTTCCCTTGCATTAGCAAGCCAGGCTCTTCCCTGCGATCCGATCTGGATGGTCCGCCCTTCGTACCGGTTGGTTTCCCGGGTGATCACGTTAGCGCCCAAAACCGTCCTTAATTCCAGGCCTTCAGCCAAGGTGATATTCGAAAAGACGCTTCCCAGCAGGGTTTGGGTATTCAGGATGAATTTCCGTTCCATCAGGTTGTGGACGGAACTCATCGTGCCTTCCGCAAAGGGGTAGTCCCGGTTGTCGGCGTAAGTCCCGTCTTCATAACGTACAGGCAGAAAGGGAAAGTCTTCCACCATCCGCCGCGGGATCTGGTCGTTATAGTCCACATTGTTTTCCGACTGGAAGTTATAATTGATCGTCGTACCTACTGCCAGCCAGTCCTTTACCTTGGTGTCTACCGCCAGCCTGCCTGAATAACGGTTAAGGAAGGAGTTCAGGTAAAGGCCTTCATCATCCCGGAAACCCAGCGATAAGGAGTAGGTGGTACGGTCATTGCCGCCGTTAAAGTTCAACTGGTGGTTTTGGGATAATTTACTCTGCGTTGATTCCTCAATCCAGTTGGTATCGTAATAGGGGTTCCCGTTACTGTCAAAAAGCCGCGGATCCGTTCTTTTTAAGGCAGGGTTTAAATCTGCCCATTTGCCTTCGGCCCAACCCTGGGGGTCAAACTTTTCCATATTTCTCCATGCCAGTTCTTCTACTGCCAGGTACTGCTCGGTATTCAGTACGTCCGGCTTGTTCGGGCCGTAGGTGTTTACGCCCAGATCGATGCTGTAGCTGATCCTTCCCTCGCCGGAATTTCCTCTCCTGGTAGTGATCAGGATTACCCCGTTCGCGCCTCTTGCTCCGTAAATGGCCGTGGATGAGGCATCTTTCAGCACTTCTACGGATACAATGTCATTTGGATTAATATAATCAATGGCTGAGCTGCGTTCCGCCTGGTTACCCACCGGCAATTGTACGCCGTCTACAACAAACAGGGGGTTGTTGGATGAGTTGATGGAGCTGAATCCGCGTATCCGGACATTGGTTTTTCCACCGGGGCGGCCGGAATTCACATTTACCTGGACGCCTGGTATCCTCCCGGCTATTGCCTGGTTAAGAGAGGTTACAGGGCGCTCCTGGAGTTGTTTTGCATTGACAGAGCCAACCGCGCCGGTCAGGTCGGATCGTTTTTGGGTTCCATACCCGATCACAACCACTTCTTCCAGGCCGGCTACGTCTTTTTCCAAAGCGGCATTAATAACTTCCTGACCGCCTATAGGCACTTCTTTGGATAAATACCCCAATAGAGAGAATACCAGGCTCGGCGATGAGGACTCGCCGGAAGACTCGATGCTGTAACGCCCGTCAGTATCTGTGGATACTCCTATGGTCGTTCCCTTAATAGTTACGCTTACACCCGGAAGGCCTTCTCCTGTTTCGGCATCGGTGACGATTCCCTTGATCTGTGATTGAAGGGCGCCGGGTAATTCGCCTTCCGGCAGGCCGGGCTCGTGCGCCAGCGCCGGGCTGGAACACAGAACGAACAGAAATAACTTGAGGGCGGTGATTTTCATGCAGAATGCGATGAAATCACGATTGATTCCTACTTTCATAAAGCTGTTTGGTTTAGTTAAATTATTGTTACATGAAATCCTGTTCCTTCAGGCCCGGGATATCCCGGCGAAGAAACAGGGCGGGGCGGGCCACGCGACATCGCGGCCTGCCGGGCTGTTTGGTTTAGTTTATGGTTTTAGCATATTAACAAAGGGTTTTTAAGATTAAAGAAGGGTTTATAAAGCCGTACACCCGTCACCGGATATAAATATTTTATTTTCTTCGCGCCTGTAACCGGCCCCGATGGACCTGCAGATCAGTCTTAGTTTCATGTCCAGCGTTTCATCGTTCAATGACGCGGTGAGCGTGCAATTACTCAGTGCATCATTTTCCAGCTGAATATCAAGCTGATAAGTTTTTTCCAAAAGATCCATCACTTCCGTAAACGGAGCGTCATTAAACTCAAAACGGGCTTCTTCCGCTATTTCCGCAGTGATATGGGGAACGCTTACCGGTACATCCAGTTTTACCATGGTCCTTTCGCTTATATTATATACCGCTTTCTGATTGGCGGCGAGCTGCAGGTCCTGCGAGGCTGACAGCGCTACCTTTCCTTCAGTTACTTCCACTTCCACCGTATGATCCTGGTCGTAGGCTTTAATATTGAATTTCGTGCCCAGGACACGGGTTACTACTTCTCCGGTATATACGATAAAAGGTTTACCGGGGTCTGAATGTACTTCAAAATAAGCCTCACCCTGAAGGGTAACTTCCCGCCGGTCCTGCCTGCCAAAATCTATATAGGAAAGTGTTCCCGCCGGCCGCAGCCAAACCAGGCTGGCATCAGGCAATGCAATGCAAAGGATATTATCCCCGGTATTATTAAAAACTATGCGGTTATCCTGCGGAGGCAGCGTTTTCAGGATGTCTGTCCCGGATGGCGCGAAAAAGAGATACAGCAACAACATACAAGCCGCTGCAGCCGCCGGCCAGAAAAATACCCGGAGATACCGTCTAAACTTGCCGGTTTGTTTTTCGGGCGGGAAGCTGCCGTATATGCCCAAGCGAATAGCCGACCAGAGCTTTTGTTTTAAGGTGTTTTCTTCTTCCTTTGACAGTTGTAAGGCTTTCCTTCCCCTCCCAGACTGCGATACCAACGCGCAATTGCCTCTTCTTCCTCCGCGCTGCATTGGCAGGCCAGGAAACGCTTCAGCAAATCCGGGGACAGTTCAGGTTTGTTTCGCATCCATATATAAAGTCAGTTCGCGGAAGCGGAACCCTAAACTGTCTTAAAAAAAATAAATTTGAGGAATATTGCGAAGCGAAGCTTCACTCTAAAGCAGAATCAGCAGGGCTATGAGTATCACCGAGTCTTTCAGCTGGGAACGAAGTAATTTTAAGGAACGCGTAATATGATATTCAACAGCTTTCTCAGAGATGTTCAGCTTATCGGCGATATGTTTATTGGAATAATACTTATAACGGCTCAGCTCGAAAACAATGCGTGATTTTTCAGGAAGTTTACGAACCGCCTGGCGAAGCTGCTCATTCATTTCGCGGTAATTGAGCTGCTCTTCCGTTTGGTTTTCCCATGTGACGGAGGGCAGGCGCGAATTTTCCTGCTGAATGATCGTTGTTTGGCTATGAACGAAATTGATCACGCGGTATTTGACGGCGATAAATAAATAGCTTTCCAGCGACCGCCTGATTTCCAACTCCATTCGCCTTTCCCACAATTTGATAAAAAGGTCCTGCACGATTTCTTCGGCCGCTTCCCGGTGACCTGTTTTCTGATAAGCGATCTTGAGCAATTTCAGCCAGTACCGGTTATAAATTTCTTCAAAAGTCTTTTCATGATCCTCTTTAAGGAGATCAATCAGCTCTTTGTCCGATAACGCCTGTAGGCTCAAAGAAATTGGTTTAGGTTACTGCATACTAAAATAACATTTACCGGGAATATATATGCAAGAAATCTATATTCTGAGCATTGGAACGTTTCTGACACGTAAAAGCCGCCTTGCGCAAAGCAAAAGCGGCTTGGCAGTTCCATCCAAGGATGATCAGGCCGGCCGTTTTCCGGAAAGAGCAATCTCGCCCCCGGAATAGCTTGCAGTTCCTGTCAGCTTTTTGTCTTTGACCTGGAGCGATACCTTGATCAGCTCGCCTTCGATTGTCAGGTCAAAGGAAACCTGGTTCTTGGCGGCTTTTATGTTCCGCGCTTCTATTTTCCGGCCGTTTGTTTCCAGGACTACCTTCAGTTCCTTTTCCTCGCCCGAAAAAATGATCTTTCCGTTTTGATAGGGGTAATCCGCTGACGGAGCCGAATATTGCCAGGTTCCTGTCCAGTTCTTTTCCTGTGCTTGCCCTTGGCTGGTGAAAACCGTTACCATGAATGCGATCATGAGAAATTTGAGCATCTTCATAATACTTATTTTTTAATGGTTAGCGTTGTTTGTTGCAATGAT
Source organism: Anseongella ginsenosidimutans (assembly GCF_008033235.1). Lineage (GTDB taxonomy): Bacteria > Bacteroidota > Bacteroidia > Sphingobacteriales > Sphingobacteriaceae > Anseongella > Anseongella ginsenosidimutans. The sequence continues at coordinate 265,142 of NZ_CP042432.1, read as the reverse complement.
ACGACAGGGCAAGTGCAATCGGGGGCAAAAGATCAGGAAATGGGATGAATGGAGGCTATTTGGGGTGAACAGGATTGTACGGCCTTCTCAAAAAGTTCTTTGTAACCGGCTGAAACCGGAATGGGTCCCGGGGCCGGACCGTTCAGCCAGATCTCGTATCCTTTATTTTTTCTATTTACGCTTGCAAGCTGATCCATATTCACCATATAAGAGCGGTGCGTTCTGAGCAAAGAAGGCGTAGGAAGTTCCTGTTCCAGTTTTTTCAGGCTGGTCCTCACAATGCTTTCCCTGGCCTCCCCATCTTTCATGAAAAACACCGATACATAATTGTCTTCCGACTTAATAAAGAGCAAGTTGCTAAGACTAACGGTCAATACGGGCTTTTCATTTTCATCGATAATTGAAACTGCTTGCCTGCCTGATTCCTGAGCCGGCGTTGTTTGCCTTGCCGAAAAAATGTCGATCTGCGCCTGCTGCTTTTGAATGTACAGCCACAGAAGTACCATGCTGTAGGGGAGCGTAATGACAAGGCCCGTGTATCGAAAGCTTAATCCCAGTTCCCTGAGGAATTCCCATCCTCCCGGAGCCATATCCCCGTAGAATACCTGCATCACCAACGCAAGTACGGTTACCTCTAATACAAACCACAGCAGGAACTTTTTTACCGTCAGGCATTCGAACTTAAACAGAGGCCTCAGGCAGAATTGGCTGATGATCAGGACCAGCATGCCAAGCGTTCCATAACCCGAAAGCGACAGGTATTGCGGCAAAAGCGAGGAGTTGTTCCATGTATTCACGTTGAAGGGAACAAACAGGTTCATAAAAAGAATACTGTACGTGCCGCTGAAACCAACCAATATCCACCGGTGCCTGTGGCGGTCAAGCAGCGTGAATGGTTCAGCCAGGTATAATGAACAAGTTCTGAGGATATCATGGAATTTACGCAATACCATAGGATAAAAATAAGGTGTCGCCGCCTATGATCAAAAAGGATATTGGTCTTTTATTTAAATTAGTGCCATAGACAAACCAAAATGATAACAACCAGATCTTTTGCAGCTATTGGGGCGATAACCGGGTGGTTCGCTATCCTTAGTCAGCTCGCCATTTCCATTTCGGCCAGATCGGTTTCCCTGGCGGAACAGCTGTTCAGGTTTATTGGCTATTTTACCATTACTACCAATATCCTGGTGGCCTTGTGCTTTACTTTATACTGTTTGCCGGGCAATTCGCGGAATGATCGTTTGATGACAAGGCCGGATGCTGTTTTTTCGATCATGGTTTTCATAATCATGGTCGCGATCATATACAACGTGATCCTTCGTCCGCTGGGAATGCCTTCGGGATTCCCGTTATTGGTTAACGAGTTGCTTCATGTAGTTCAGCCCTTGTTGTTTGTATTCTTCTGGGCATTCTTTATTCCCAAAGACGAATTAAGGTGGAAAACATTTGTTCCCTGGCTGTTTTATCCAATTATCTACATCTTGTACGTGGTTGTCTTAGGAGCCTTTACCGGGCATTATCCCTACCCCTTTGCCGACGTAGGAAAACTTGGATACAACCGGGCCTTGTTCAACGGACTGCTTATACTGGGAGCCTTTCTCTTGCTTGCGTTCTTACTACAGGGGCTGGTACGGCTTTGCAAAGCCCGCTTATCCTGAAATAAGATCCTTCACTTTTTTATTCTCGCCAGACGCCGGATCTCCCGCTTCTGCTTCCTTTTTTGCTGCTTTTCATATTTTTTCTTCGCTTTCCAGGCTTTAAGATAGTCGGTCCGCGAGATCAACCCAGGCGGTTGTTGCTGGATGAACTTATTCATTTTTGATTTCCGGCCTTTCTGATTTCCTGGTTTCGATCCGAAAGGAAACACCGCTTGTTCCTGGTTTGGACTGAGAAATTGAGAAACCCCGCCGTTCGGGTTAATAATGACCGGGCCAGCCAATACCGAGTGCGTACCATCGGGATTAACGACCACCGAGCCGTGAATAACCGAATGCGTACCGTTTGGATTAATGATTACCGAGCCATGTACGACAGAATGGCTGCCATCCGGATTCACCACTACCTGCGCCTGAGCCATCGTCCCTCCCAGCGCCAGTAAAGCCATGAACAGTATCTTTTTCATATTAACATCGATTTGACGTAATTGTGGGCATGCACTAAAGTTAGCAAATAAAGGTGGTTTTGATGCCAGGTACCTCTACTATTTTATCGGTAACATTTCTAAAATTTTAGAAGCTCGTCTACAACTGCTCCTTTTTCGTACACAAGTATCTTAAAGACCTCATTTTTCTCATTTCTGACAAATTCGAACCCCAGATCCCGTTCTTTAATAAAAAACTTGGTCTTACTTTCCGGATAGAGTACCGCATTGAATCCAGTACCAGAAACTAATAAGTTTGAGCCCTGTATTTTATAATTAAATGTTCCGAATTTTGGATTTTTATAGCTGCCTTCAAACTCCTTTAGTTCTCCTTCTGATAATTTTATGTCTATCTTTTTATTTGCAGGTCCGTGGTCGTAGCTCAAAATATCAGACATCTTCCATTCATTGTTTTTAAAAAGCCAAACGTGTGTAAACTTTGCAAGCCCGTCTTTCCTTTCAGGCTTGTTTCTCTCTGTAACATAAAAAACATGCTCACCTGAAATAATCGCCCCGTAAATTATATTGCCGTTTCTCAAGGGATAGACATTGACAGTTCCGTCCACCGCCTCTCTCCTTAGGTGTGGGTTCTGACTGCCACAGACATTATCCCGTATACTTGCAACCAATGCGGTTTTGCCATTAGTAATGCCCACTTTGTCATGGTAAAACCTTCCATTTACAAAAGAATTCTTATATCCCAGATTTTGGTTTGAACTTATCCAATGTTGCTCCAGGAATTATAGAAATTGCCACTTCTGTTTTTCCGTACTTAATTTCCCTAAGTGTTCTACTATTTATGGATTACCTTTTCAAGACAAGGCGGCGGCAGTTGAATTAATGAACTGCGTTCTTCAGTTCCAGTAGCTTTCGATTTACAGTTGAAAAAGGTATTTAGTGCTTTTTGGCATATGAAAATACCACAGAATCTTATTGGCACAAAAAAAGGAAACAGCCATAATATGGTGTTTCCTTAAGTAGCGGGGAGCAGGATCGAACTGCCGACCTCAGGGTTATGAATCCTGCGCTCTAACCATCTGAGCTACCCCGCCAGGTATTTATTTCTTTCCGGGCTGCGGTTGCGGGCTGTTGCCTGCGATTGCCTTGCAGCGCTGCTGCCATCCGGCCGGGCTTTTAAGCAGCCTCGGAGGCCCGGCTTCCTTTTTCCGAAAAGGTTTGCAAATATAAAAGAAAATACCTTTCTTTAGAAGTGAACGAAGGAAATGTTTTAAATGATCCGGGGATGCATGTAAAAAAGAAGTTCAAGTTGGAGTTTGAATTACGGTCATCACCCAAAATACTTTTCAGCTTTTTAAGCAGTCCCAATGGATTGGCGCAGTGGTTTGCGGACGATGTGGTTGTTCAGCCGGACGACTACTTCATATTCAAGTGGGATAATGAAATGCAGCGGGCCAAATTGCTGGGCGTTAAAGAAAATAAGTCGATAAAGTTTAAGTGGGAAGACGATGAACCATACTGTTATTTTGAGCTGGAGGTCCTCCAGGATGAACTTACCGGCGACGTAGCGCTTTCTGTTACGGATTTTGTTCCGGAAGATGAAAAGGATGAGCGCGCGCGCATCTGGGAAAGCCAGGTGGAAACGCTTATCCGGGTGCTGGGCGCCTGATCCGGCCCCGGCCCTGTCCCGCCGCCCTGATCTGCCCAAACGCTTTTATTTGAATTCTTTCAATAATCAATCCCGGTTAAATCCTATTTTTGCATCAAATATGGTGGCATTCATTGGGATCAAGTGAAAAAACTCCATTTCTTTATTATTAAAGCCTATCTGCGGCCCTTTGCGACCACCTTCCTGATCGTGCTTTTCATCCTGATGATGCTTTTCCTTTTCAAGTACATCGATGAATTCGTGGGAAAAGGGGTGGACTGGTTCACGGTTGCCGAGCTGATCTTTTATGCCAATGCCAGTAATGTGCCGCTGGCGCTTCCTTTGGCCATTCTGCTTTCTTCTATAATGACTTTTGGGTCTATGGGAGAAAATTATGAATTGGTGGCCATCAAGGCATCGGGAATTTCGCTTACCAGAGCTATGCTGCCTTTGCTGCTGATCATGACGGTGCTGTGCCTGACCACCTTTTATTTTGCAAATATTGTCATTCCCCAGGCGAACCTGAAAATTGCCAGTACCATTTACGAGTTCAGGCAAACCAAGCCTTCGTTCCTTATCAAGGAAGGGGTGTTTTATGACGGCATTGACGGCTATTCCATTAAGGTGGAAAAGAAAGACGAGGAAACCCAGACCCTTCACGGCATTATCCTGTACGATCATACGAAGGGAAACGGGAACACTACTGTGCTGAAAGCCGAAGAGGGCGAAATGTATAAATCGGCGGATGAGCAGTACCTTATCCTGAAGCTGAAGAACGGGGTGAGGTATGAAGAAATGCGGGGCGAGCGAAACAGAAACCAGCGGGAACGCCTGGTGCGCGTCAAATTCGAGGAACACGAACAGAAATTTCTCCTGACCGGGTTCAGCGTGGCAGATATCGACGAAGACCTTTTCAAGAATAATTTCCAGATGCAGAACATCAGCCAGCTGGAATACAGCGCCGATTCCCTGAATGAGAAGCGGCGGCAGGAACTCAAACGCCTGGCCACGGATATCGCTCCTTATTATATTTACAGCCGCGACAGCCTGTTCGCTAAATATGAGCCGCTGGAATTTGATTTTAAAGACCCGGATTTCCTGCGGAATATTGATGAAAACGACCGGGAACTCGTCCTGCATTCGGCCCTTGGCTACATGCGGAACGTTAAATCAAATACTTCCCCCGCCGCTACCCAGAACGCAGCAGCATTTAAGTTGGTTAAGCGGCACTGGGTGGAATTTCACCGCAAATTTACGCTTTCGGTAGCCTGCTTCGTGCTTTTCTTTATCGGGGCGCCGCTGGGAGCTATTATCAGGAAAGGCGGCCTGGGGCTGCCCGTGATCGTTGCGATCGTGTTTTTCCTGGTATTTCATATTACTTCCACGATCGGCGAGAAAGCAGCCAGGGAAGGAAGCTGGACCCCTTACGCGGGCATGTGGCTTTCTACCGCGGTCCTGATTCCCCTGGGCATCTTCCTGACTTATAAAGCCACTTCGGATTCCTCCCTGTTTGATCTTGAAAATTATATCCGGTTCTTCCGGAAGCTGAATCCCTGGAGGAAAAAGGCAGTTCTTCCTAAAAAAGAAACTCCCGGGCCGCTTTAACAAATTACCTACTTTTGTGTTCTTATTGGTAAACTCAGGATATTAATGGAAATTAAACTGGATACGATAGAAGAAGCCATTGAAGAGATCAAGGCCGGGAAGGCCGTTATCGTGGTGGATGATGAAGACCGTGAGAACGAAGGGGATTTTGTCACCGCCGCCAGGAACGCCACTCCCGAAATGATCAATTTCATGGCCCTGCATGGACGAGGGCTGATCTGCGTTCCCATGAGCGGAGAGCGTTGTGACGAGCTGAAGCTGGATCCTATGGTAGGGAAGAATACTTCTAACCACGAAACTAATTTCACCGTTTCAGTAGACCTTCTTGGCTATGGCTGTACAACCGGTATTTCAGCTTCTGACCGGTCCAAAACAGTTAAAGCGCTTATCAATCCTGAAATAAAACCTGAGGAACTGGGGCGCCCCGGCCATATTTTCCCTTTGCGCGCCATGGAAGGAGGGGTGTTACGCCGCTCCGGCCATACGGAAGCAACCGTTGATCTTTCCAGGCTGGCAGGTTTTGAGCCGGCCGGCGTTCTGGTGGAGATCATGAATGAAGACGGTGAAATGGCGCGCCTGCCCGATCTGTACAAAATTGCCCGCCGCTTTAACCTCAAGCTTATCTGCATCAAGGACCTGATCGCGTACCGGCTGAAACACGATAGCCTGATACGGAAAGAGGTTTCGGTAAAAATGCCCACCGCGTGGGGCGAATTCAATCTTACGGCCTTTACCCAGACCGATACCGGCGAACCTCACCTGGCGCTTACCAAGGGCAGCTGGGAAAAGGACGAACCGGTACTGGTAAGGGTTCACTCTTCCTGCGTGACGGGCGATATTTTCGGTTCCTGCCGCTGTGATTGCGGACCGCAGCTCCATAAGGCCATGGAAATGATCGAAAAAGAAGGCAAGGGCGTAATACTTTACATGCACCAGGAAGGGCGCGGTATTGGTCTGGTCAACAAGCTGAAAGCCTATAACCTGCAGGAACACGGCCTGGATACCGTGGATGCCAACCTGGAGTTGGGATTTAAAATGGACCAGCGGGATTACGGGGTAGGCGCCCAGATACTGCGCTACCTTGGCGTCAGTAAAATGCGCCTGATGACGAATAATCCGACTAAACGCGCCGGGCTTATCGGTTATGGCCTGGAAGTGGTGGAGAATGTTCCTATTGAAATAAAATCCAATCTGCATAACGAATTATATCTTAGAACTAAAAGGGATAAAATGGGGCATATGATTATGCAGGATGTTGGTCATATAAAGTAGCTGGTTGTGGATTGAAGGGTGAGGGCCCGCGCTTGTGCTGTTTGTGGGTGGATGGTGGAGGCCTCGCGCTTGTGCTGGTTTGATTGCCCGGACCCGCTCAGGCGATTCCTGCGGCCACGCCGCATGAATCAACATCGCTCCCTGCGGGCAATCAAAGCCTTGCACAATCCCCCGCGGGTTTCAGGCCAAAACCCAGCCCAACACAGCCCCAACCCACAGCCCCAATCTAAAGACCCAGCCCGCAAAGCCCCAACCCCGGTCCAACAAAGCTAACGCCACAGCCAAAGACCAAAAATCCAAAGTTTAAAGAGCCAACTCTCCTGAAGCCAAATCCCCGAAAACCTAAGCCTGGAAAATCAACTCCCCAAAGTCAAATTCCCAGAAACAAAAGCTAGAGGGACTTAAAACCCTGTCTTTTTATTGGGCTGGTGTTGGGCGGGCGCTCGCTGAGCGTGGGGCTCCGTTGGATGGGGGCTTTTTTCGGGCGGGGAGGCGGGGGCCGGGACGGGGTTGGGGTTGGGGTTGGGTTGGGGTTCGGGGGAAATTTCCTGAAGCGTGTCGGCCGGGCGTTCTTTTCCTTTGAAGATATTATTGAAAAATTCGGTGAAGGAATTGAATTCCTGACGGTAGCTCAGGCCCAGGCCGTGTTTGTATTCGTCGCGGGTATTGATGATGCCAAAATCACGCACGTTTGTCCGCCGGAAGAGCTGTGCGCGGATATTCCCGTCCCGGGTAAGCAGGTATTCTATTTCGATATCCTGGGTGATTTCATCGCGTTGATTTACCGACGTGTTTCCTACATCGCTTTCGTTCAGAAAACTTCCGTTAATAATGAGGCGGTTCTCGAAGAAACGCAGGCTGGTGCTTACTTCCTGCGATTCGGTGCCCAGGCGGGAAGATATATCGAAATTCGACGAGCCGGTAAGCTTGTTGATGAAAGAACTCAGGCCGCCTGAGAGCAATTCCGTAAAGGTAGCCTGCCCGGCTTCGGAAATACCCTCCTGCAGGTTGTTATTTACAAAGCTATTGGCAAGGAGCAGCCAGGTGGTTTGGGTAAGCCGGTTGTCTTCGTTGCTCAGGTAGGTATAGGTATCTGAGCCAACCTGGCGATTGTTGGGAAATTCAATGTCAAAGGTTGCGTTCTGGTTTTCAAGTGTTCCGGTAAGGTTGATCCGTGTAACCACCTTGATCCTGGACTGCTGCCCCAGGCTGATATTGGCGGCGTCATAAAGCGGGCCCACGTTTACGCTGTTGAGGGTATAATCGGCGAAAATATCGAGCTGGGCATTGTAAGGGTCACCTACGAAGCGAATGGTGCTGTTTGGCTGTATTATGAAAACTTTATTGAAAATATTGTTTGCCGTAAAAACGTACTCCCCTTCCCGTACGTTGTAATTCCCGTAAATCTCAAAGGTGCCGAAGGAGTTAATGGTCAGCTGCAGGGCCGCATTCCCGCGCCCCACGATCTTATCTCCGGCCAGCTTGTCAAATATGATCTCCACTTCGGTTCCCTCATTAACTTCCAGCCGGAAATTGAGGGTTACGCCTTTCAGTTCCAGTTTTCTTTCCACGAGTTTTTCCGCCGTATCTCCCTTTGAAACAAAGTTCACGAAATCGGCTTTTCCTACTTCCTCGGGATTATAAAGCGGCAGATAGAATTTGCTGTTGGCATCCGTGGCGGCATTGATATCTATCCGCATATTGCTGATGGGACCGTTGAAGGAAAACGTACCACTGGCATACATGGTGCCGTAATAATAATTATTATCCTTTTCGCTCGTATTCAGCGCCTGGAAATTCTGGGCCTGCAGCGTAATATTAAGCGTTGGGTCGGCAAGATTACTGAGGTCAATATAACCATTGCTCACGGTTGCCTGGTTACCCCGGACGTCATGCAGCCGCAACCCGTTCAGGATGAGCCTGCCCCCGCTGAGCGTTACGCGGTCGGAAAAAGTGTAATAGGTTTTCAGGTAATCAACCTGCAGACCGGCATCTTCAAACTGCAGGTAAGAGAGATCATTTATTTCCGGCTGCTCCAGCGTACCCTGGACAATCACTCGCCCGGTAAGCTGCCCCTTGAGGTCGGAAACAAGTCCGCCAAGGAAGGGCTCCAGCAGCACCAGTTCAGCGTGATTGAATTCCATGTCTGCAAAAAGCGCATTGTTTTCGCTTCCTGTCTGGATGTCGCCCGAGATACTGAAGGAGGGAATCAGGTTTTTGAGCAGTCCCACGGAAAAATTGACCGCCTGGCTTTCCGCGTTGTAGGAGGATGAGATCAGCAGATCGCCGATAGCGGTTTCGTTAAAAGTAAAACCGGACACGTTGATGCTGCTGCTGACCTTTGGCTTGGAAAGCACGGCGCTGATGGTTGCCTCGCCGTTCATAATTCCTCCAAGGCGAAGATTGAATTGCTTTGTCAGCGGGTCGAAGGTGGCAATATCAAGATCGGTAAATGCCACGTTAAGCGGGAGGCTGTCGCTTTTAGAGATCGCTCCGCTCACGCTGAATGACTGCCCGTTGTTCCGGAGCGAAAAGCCGTCAATTACCAGGCTACTGTCTGCGTACAGCAGTTTAAAGCTTTCTTCGATCCGCCATTCCCGGCTGTCGAGGACGATGTCTGACGGCAGGATGCTGAAGGACGCTCTCGAAGAATCCACTTCTATCAGGGCATTGATATCCAGGCGGTTTACTCCGTTGTCATTAGCGAGTTTCACGTTAAAATTCAGGCTGTCGTTCCGGATGTAATTCGAAAGGCTGACGTTATTCACCGAAAGGCTGTCGCTGAAATAAACGCTGTCAACGGTTGCATTGACAAAAATCGCGTCCGGACTATTTTCTTCGTCAATGATTAAATTACGGAATATAATGCCCCCGTATTCAACTGTTTCCATGCCCCCTGCCAGTAATAATTTCTGATCGGAAGAATTAAAACTGCCGTAAAATGAACCTTGGTCGGGAATCCGGAGCTGCGGAAGGAATACGGAGGTGATGGGCTCCAGGTTCTTTAGCTGAAAGGCAAAGTTAAAGCTCTGAAGCTCGGTCGCTTCCCGGATAATTCCCATTTCCAGGCTGGGCAGGTACTTCTTCAGAACGGTTTTAAAGCCGGAAGGAAGACGGGTAATGTCAAACTGGCCTTTCATGGTTCCGTCCAGGAAATCCGAGCGGAGAACGATCAGGCGGTCGCTGCTGCTGCCGGTAGCTTCCAGGTTTACCGTATCTATCTGGTAACGGTTGGTATCGCTTTGCAAGGAGGTTTCCGTTAGCAGGATAGATCCTTGTATGTTCTCCAGGTCCGTACCGGTGAAATTGCTTTCCAGGTGGGTGCTGAGTATTATTGTATCCCGGCTAAGATGGAGGTTATTCAGCCGCGCTTCGGCTACCGTGGAGCTGAAACGGAATTCGGGCTGTGCCGGGTTATAGTTCACCAGTCCGTTAAAGTCCAGCTTGAGGTTCCGGTCATTGATCTTTACGTGCCCTTCAAAAAGCTTCTTGTCCACGACGCCGTTCACCTGTATATTGCTGTAGCGGTAACCTTTGAAATCCAGGTATTCAATGCTGGCAGTAATCTCCTCCTGCAGGTCTTTCAGCCTGAAACCCGCTCCTTCAATCTCCGCTTTGAAGGTGGCGCTGCCCAGGCTGCTGTTGCCGGTGAATTGCTTCAGGTCCAGGTCATAGGCGGCGATATTTCCCGCGTATTGCGGCACGGCCGTATTGAATTGCATATTGGCTTCGCCTTCGACCCTGCCCAGGGAGGTTTTCAGCTCACCTGCGGCAAGGAAGTCATTGTAGTGGCCGTCAAAGTTTCCCGTAAAATAAATATTGCCGGCGTTTTCAAGGAATTCAGGCAATTTGGGCGGATTTTCCGATACCCGGGAAAGAATGTATTCAATATCCGCTTTATTGGTAGAAAGGGTGTTGAAATCAAGCTCAAGCAGGGTGTTGTCCAGATCCGGCAAGCCTCTGACCCGGTAATCACCCCGGAAATACGTGCTTCTGCCCAGGGTCACCAGCAGGTTATTGGCACGCAGGTTGGAAACGCTGCCGGAAATAGTACCGTCAATACCCGCACTCAGCCCGATCTTACGGAGGCCGGGCGCAAACCAGGCAATGTCCTTGGCAGCAACGCGGGAATTGTTAAAACGCCCTTCCATGTCAATGCTGTTTTCAAAATCATTGAAATCGGCGAGTTGCTCAAAGGTAAAGACAAGATAATTGCTGACGCTGCTGTAGGGGGTTTGTAATGATAGTTCATCCAGCTCTATTTTTCCCGGAAGGAAGGAAAGTTTGGCCGAAAGATGGTCCAGCACGAAACCGCTTTTTTCCTGAAGGCTGATCCTGGCGATATTCCCCCGGGTTTCCCTGCCGTCCGTCCGGAAGCCCTCTATCTCGGCGTGCAGGCTGGAAACGTCCAGGTCTTTAAAGTTAATGGCATCCGGCGGCGGTTCTGCCTGCCCGTTTCCCGGGAGAAGAGAACGGTACCTGAACGCAACATCATCAAGCAGCATCTTGTCTATCTGCAGGGTGAAGGGTTTTTGCGCCTTCCGGCCCAGCGTGTCGGATTTTTCCTTTTGAAAATAGTTTACTATAAATTCCAGATTTGCGCTGCTGTCAGGCAGGGTTTTAAGGTAGAACCTGGTTCCTGCAAGACTGGCTTCGCCGAAACGGAAACTGCTCTTGTCCAGGTCGAATTCTTTCACACTCAGCAGCAGTTTCTGCGCATACAGCAGGGTGTCCTTTTCCCGGTCTTCGACATATACATCCCGGAGTACCAGGTTCCTGAAACGCAGGTTAATTGCATCGATCAGGTTGAAACGAAGGTAAAGGCTGCCTATTTCCACCCTGGTCTGGAGTTCCCTGGAAAGATAGGGCGCCGCCACTTCCTGCGCTACCCAGGTTTGTACGGTCCTGGATTGCAGCAAGGGGAGGGCCAGTATCAATAACAGGATTATTGACAGGATAATAATGGCTGATATTTTGAGCGCTTTTTTAATAACTTTGCTTTTTTAACATAGCACCAGAATCAAAGATCAAGTATGTGCGTTATTCTTGGCATTGAATCATCTTGTGATGAAACTTCCGTTGCTGTTTGTGATAACGGCAGCATACTGAGCAATATTATCGCAGGGCAGCACGTCCATGAAGCGTATGGAGGGGTAGTGCCGGAACTGGCTTCCAGGGCCCACCAGCAAAATATTATTCCCGCAGTACATCAGGCCATTAAGAAGGCGAAAATAAGCAAAAAAGATATAAATGCGGTAGCTTTTACGAGGGGGCCGGGCCTGCTGGGGTCCTTGCTGGTAGGCACTTCTTTTGCCAAAGCATTTGCCCTTGGGCTTAAAGTTCCGCTCATCGAAGTAAATCATATGCAGGCGCATATTCTGGCGCATTTTATTGATGAACCCCGGCCTGCTTTCCCCTTCCTGTGCCTTACTGTTTCCGGGGGGCATACCCAGATCGTGAAAGTAAATGATTATTTCGAAATGGAATTGCTGGGGCAAACGCTGGATGACGCTGCCGGGGAAGCATTTGATAAAACCGCCAAGATCCTTGGCCTGCCTTACCCGGGAGGGCCCCTTGTTGACCGCTACGCCCGGGAGGGAAACCCGGATGCCTTTAAGTTCCCGGAACCTTCCGTACCCGGCCTGGACTTTAGTTTCAGCGGCTTAAAAACATCCATCCTTTACTTTGTTCGGGACCATATACATAAAAATCCCTCTTTCCTGGAAGAGAATATGGCGGATATCTGCGCCTCCGTGCAAAGCCGCATCGTCAGTATCCTGCTGAATAAACTAAAGAAGGCCTCCGGGGAAACGGGTATCACACAGGTAGCGATCGCCGGCGGGGTATCCGCAAATTCCGGCCTCAGGGATGCTGTTCAGGAAGCCGGAAAGGCGCTCGGATGGGAAATTTTTATTCCAAGGCTGGAGTATTGCACCGATAATGCCGCTATGATCGCCATTGCCGCCTATTATAAATACCTGAAGGGCGATTTTGCCGGGCAGGACGTGAGTCCGCTGGCCAGGTGGAGCTTGTAGTCCATACTAAACGTTGGCACTCTCCCCGGATGCAGGGTTTCCCAGATTTAAAAAAAGCCCGGAGGTTTCAGTGGCGGAGATCAGCTCAAATAAATTGTGCCGGGATAAAAACTGCGCGCCGGCCTGCAGGCCGGCGATCTTTTTATAAGCTTGAGGGCTAAGCCCGGTTATCCTCTGAAAATGCTTTATCAGATGGGACTGGTCATAAAAATTCCCCAGGTAAACGAGATCTTTCCAGGAAGCGGCCTCCCGGTGCATCAGAGTATTCAGGTAATTGAACCGGATAATTTCGGCGAACTCCTTGGGGCTTAACCCGAGTTGATAGTTAAAATTCCTTTCAATGTATTTCTTGTTGATGTTCATTTCCCCGGAAATTCCCTGTATCGAAACCATTCCCTTGCGCTCGATGATCTGTTCGGTAATGTACTCGGTAATTGTATAATCCAGCTTTTTTTGCGAAAACCTTTTTTCCAGCCATTCTTCTGCAAAGGCAATCTGCTGCTCATGCGCCGGCAAAAGACGAAGCTTTTCGCCGATCCATGCCGCTTCCGTAATACCAACCAGGTTTAAACCGGTCAGGTCGTTTTTCAGTTCATGCATATTTTGTTTCAACAAATGAAACAAGCCCAGCGGCTTAAAAATGATCACGAACGCTTTAAGTGAATCTTTCCATTTTCCCGTGTACGTACAGTTGTGAATACCGATTATATTTCCGCAGGAGATTTCTTTGGAAGAGCCCGGCCTGCCGGCAATTTCGTACCGGAAGTGTTCACCGAATGAGAAAACCAATCCAGGTAACCCATTTGGAAGAGAGTCCATTTTTCGCCAGGCAGAATGGCCCCCGTCATCTGCAATAATTATATACCGCGCGATGAACCTCGCGAATCGCCCGGAGGGTAAATAGCTTTTGTAAAATAATTCCAATAGAGGATTATGTTTTATTTAAAAGTAGTTAAAAATTTCAGGACTATTGCGGAGGCTTCTAGTATTCCTGAACGATAAAGCCCGGAGTCCGGGAAATGAGTTCGAAGATATTGTGTTTTCTCAGGAACAGCGCTTCAGGGCTCAATTTTGCATTTTCTTTAAAGGCTTTAGGCGTAAGGCCGGTCATTCTTTGAAAATGCTTGATCAGGTGGGACTGATCATAAAAGTCACCCAGGTATGTGAGTTCGCTGCAGGATATGGATTCGCGCAGCATTAAAGTGTTCAGGTAACTGAAGCGAATGATGTCAGCGTATTCCTTGGGGGTGAGGCCTAGCTGCTCGTTGAAATGCCTTTCTATGTATTTTTTGTTGACATGCAGTTCTGTTGCCAGGCTGCTGATAGACACCATTCCTTTTCTTTCAAGGATCAGGTCGGTTATATGTCCGGTTAAGGTGGTTTTTACATCTTTTCCACTCAATTTTCCTGCCATCCAGGTTTCCATGAAGGCTATTTTGTCTTCATGTGCAGGCAAAACAGATAACCTTTCACAAATGGCTTCCGATTCAGTTAATCCCAATAAGTTAAAACTGGTGAGATCGTTTTTTAATGCCCCCATATCCTGTTTCAGCAGCTGGTATAATCCGAGCGGCCTGAATACGATAACGAATAAACGCATGGGGTTTTTCCAGGTAGTCGTATAGGGGCTGCTGTGAATGCCCACGACGTTTGCAGAGGATATTTCCTTTGATGGTTCGCAGCCCGCGAAGTAATGGAAGTTTTCGCCATAGGAAAATCCGAGACCGGGCAGGCCGTTGGGCACGACGTCCATTTTTTGCCAGCCGGTATGCTTTCCATCGTCAATTACGATCATATACCTGGCAACCAGGTCGCGGAAGCGCGTGGAGGGTAAATAGCTTTGGTAAAACACGTTCTCTATACAACGGAAATTATATACTAAACTAAGAAATATTGTCCCACTTTTACAATTTCTTTTTCCTGGTGCTGCTCATTTTAGTACGATGAAAAAGAATTCAAAAGCACGCGTAGCAATAATCGTCTGCATTTCTTTGGGTCTGCTCCTGTGGAGCCTCATTTCCACTTTCCCGGGGTCCGGGCCATCTGCAAAGGAAAAGGAGTTTATCATGGAAAACGGCATTAAGGGCATTGCATCACTCCTGGCGGTGGAGCGCACCGGCACCACCGTTAATAATATCCATCAATACGCGTTTTCGTTCAGGGTGCAGCCGGATTCAGGAAGCGCTTTTGAAATGGTCCGGAAAAAATTGATCGACCCTATTTATATGCCCGGCATAAGCGTGGGAATGCGCATTCCGGCGTATACCATCCCGGGAAACGAGGATCAAACGCTGATTCTCTGGGAGAAGGCCGGGATCGGCGATGCATTCTGAATCGTACCGCTTTAGCGCTTTATGTCTCATTTTTACAATTCCCTTGTTTAAAGATATGCGAATTTTGGTTACGAAAAATAATGGTATAAATAAATAGTATGACTCATGAAAATTTTTACTCAGCAAGGTGTTAAATCCGGGGCGTTTGTATGGCTGGGCTTATCGGTCCTGCTGGTTTCCGGCTGCTGCGAAAACGGCGTGCGTACTGAATCACAGACCCTGGAGAAGGAGGAGTGGCTAGGGGCCCTGAGTTCCACCTTTGACGGTGTTTCTCTTCGCCTTAATAATTATACCCCTAATGATCATGAATTCAGCGCAGAGGACGTTTCCGCCTTCTATAAACCGGATGACAGCTACCTGAGGGTGGACGCTCTTGATCTTGACATTGCCTTTGATATTCCGCTGCAAAGGCAGAACCCTTATTCGATATACATTAATGATGTAAATTCCACCAGTTTTGAGCCGGATGCGCGGTCCCGAAAAGGCCTTATTACCATTTTCTTTGAAGAAGGGGGGACTGAGATCGTCGGGAACTGCGTGGATAATATTGCCTGCATATGCGGCGATCCCAGGATCGACCTGAATGATATGAAAATAGAGGTATGGCTCAGCGTGGGAGCAGCAGGAGGAAGGTTAACGATCTCGGACATCGCGGCCGAACTGAGTTCCACCTATGAGGAAACCGGGCCCTGCGTAGATAATGCCTGCGCCTTTGCCTGCGATCTTTTTGCAGCAGACAGGGAAAGCCAGATGAGAGAGGCCATTGAAGAACAGGTGGTGAACCATTTTAATTCCTACCGGGGTATTATAGAAGGGCTGTTTAACGATCACCTGGAGTCGCTTGGTGTAAGCGGCGAGATCACCAGCGCCAGCATAGGCACGGAAGGCGAACTCTTGCTGATCGTGCAGTCAGATGACCCTTCTTGCTAATTGATCATGAAATACTTCCTGTTATCCCTCCTTTTCCTGAACCAGGTTGCCGGCGCACAAATCGCCTGTGAGCAATGGTTTCCTTATGCCGTTGGTGAAGGCTTTCAGCTGGAAACGAGAGATCCCGGAGGAGAAGCCAACGGTTCTATCCGCTTTACCGTGCTGGATATAACCCGCAGCGGAGAGCGGGTAATTTATACTGTGAAACGAGATATCCGCGATAATGCGACAGGCGAGGGCACTAGTGTGGAATATACGATGGAATGCGATGATGATAAAATGTATATCGACACAAGAGCCCTTTACTATCCTGCGCAAGCTTCGGCCATGGAAGGAATGGAAACCGAAGTCGAGAGTGATGACCTGGTGATGCCCGCCAGCCTTCAGGTAGGTGATGAATTGCCCGACGCCAGCCTTACCATGACCATGAAAATGGAAGGAACGGTTTTTACCACCCTGAAAATGACGTTTACCGGCAAAAAGGTCATTAGCCGGGAATCCCTTACTGTACCGGCCGGCACCTTCAGTTGCCTGAAGATCGAAGGAAAAATGAATATGGAAATGAAAGTAATGGACAAGCCGATGAATTTCAGCACGAAAACCATACAGTGGTATGCCGAAGGCACCGGTATGGTCCAGGGTGAAAGTTATGATGAAAGCGGTGAACTGTCCGGCAGCCTGGTATTGACAGAAAAATTTTAACGGATTGACAGATCATAAATAAAGTTGTACGAATATGAAACAAATTAGACTTACCGGCATACTGCTGGCTGTTTTGCTGGCAGTTGCATTCACCGCCTGTGAAAAGGAAGGGCCTGCCGGCCCCAGCGGCCCCCAGGGAGAACAAGGGGCAGCCGGTCCGAAAGGCGATAAAGGGGATCCGGGGGCTACCGGCCCCAGGGGAGAGACCGGCGCTACCGGTCCCCGTGGTGCCACCGGAGCAACAGGTGCGACCGGGCCCCGCGGGGCAACCGGCCCTAAAGGGGATAAAGGTGACCCCGGCACGGCGAATGTAGTATCCTCGGGATGGATTGAATATGAAATTAATTCAACACCTAATACGCCTACACACAAGACAATGAAGTATACATTCCCCGCCAATGTACTGGATCTTGTAAATGCGGAGCATATCGCAGGATTCCTGTCTTCCGGCGGCCTGCTGGTGCTTTACGGCAAAAATTTCGGGAACGGACAGCATAATATGCTGCCTTATACCTATTCCAATGTCGACTATACCTGGTCCGGAGGTTCTTTCGGGGTAAGTACCATCAATTCCATTCTTATCCGGATTGTCAGTACGGATGGCACAGCCCTCACAGAGTACGACTATGCAGGGTTCAGGGGGAACGAGTTTCGCTATGTGCTGATACCAGCGGGCGTTGAGGTTTCAGGCAGGCTGGCGACGGACATTGACTGGAGCAGGATCAGCTACGCAGAGGCGGCACAGCTGCTGGATCTAAAGAATTAGCGATTAATCAACAGAAATGAAACACCATACATTAACTACGATAATGCTCACCTTGTCCCTTTTATTCGCCTTCACATCCTGTGAAAAGGAAGGGCCTGCCGGCCCAAGCGGGCCGCAGGGCGAACAGGGGGCATCAGGCGCAAAAGGCGATAAGGGTGATAAGGGCGATCCTGGAGACACTGGTCCCAGGGGTGAAACCGGGGCCGCCGGCCCCCGCGGCGCAACGGGTGCAACAGGTCCCCGCGGCGCAACGGGTCCTAAAGGGGACCCCGGCACGGCGAACGTCATGTATTCCGACTGGTTCGCACCTGTATGGAGTACGGACGAGCCGGATTTTAAACAATTACGCGTAACAGAATCGACGATCACTACTGATTTTTTAAGCAAGGGCGTTGTTCTGGTATATTATCGTCGCCAGCCGACTTCTTCTACCCGCTATGATTATCTTTTGCCCCAAACTTTTTATAAAGTTGACGGAAGCGTTGACAGAATTTACGAATCCTACGTGTACGGAAACGGGATATATATTAACGTGCGATCTTTTGACGGTCCCCTGACAAGCAACGAAGCAGGGGCGGCCGTTACCAGGTTTCGATATGTACTTATCC
The DNA here is from genome assembly GCF_008033235.1 of Anseongella ginsenosidimutans. Classification (GTDB taxonomy): domain Bacteria; phylum Bacteroidota; class Bacteroidia; order Sphingobacteriales; family Sphingobacteriaceae; genus Anseongella; species Anseongella ginsenosidimutans. The sequence goes on along the minus strand of NZ_CP042432.1, from coordinate 247,142 downwards.
CCGGCGGGGTGGATATTTCCGCACTGGAAAGAAGCGGCGTAGACTTGAACAATTACGATGAAGTAGTTCAGGCTCTTGAAAATCTGCATTGATAGAAGAAGATTAAAACTGAGATCATGAAATATTTCCTGTTTACACTACTGTTCGCGATAGCAGGCGGTAGTATTGCCGAGGCCCAGATCCTCGAACGGCTGGGAAAAAAGGTAAAACGCAAAGTAGAAGAACGGATCGACCGGAAAACCGGCGAGGCGGTGGATAAAGGCCTTGACAAGGTAGAAGAAGCGGCCGAAGGAAACGGAAAGGAGGCCGGAGAAGACAAAGTGAACGAAGGGCAGCCTGACGGAGCAGGACAGGCCAATGCTGGTGAGGATAAGGAGGCGGCAGTAAATGCGGCGGGAGAATTCGCTGTTTACTCGAAATTCGACTTTCTTCCCGGGGAAAGCCTGCTGTTTTATGATGACTTTTCGGCTGATAACACGGGTGACTTCCCCGCGCGCTGGAATACCAGCGGTTCGGGAGAAGTAGTTAGCCTGGGCGGGCAATCTGGAAAATGGCTGAAAGTCCCGGATAATACCACCAGTTTTCCTGAAACGGGCAAGACGCTTCCGGAAAATTTCACGGTTGAATTTGACCTTTTCTATCCCTCGGGCAGCACTCGCCCGCCGGTTACTTTTGGCTTCTCTGAAAGCGCTAATCCAGCGAAGGAAGGGTTAAAGGGCGGGAAGCTTTTTTATTTCCGCATCGATCATTTCCTGGACAAAGTAGGTTACAGTACCAGCCTGTATTCCGGCCGGGAAACGAATAAGGAATACTTTACCAATAAGGCAGCAGGAAAACCAATAAGGGTAAGTATCAGTGTGAACAAGCAGCGCATCCGGCTGTACCTGGATCATGAAAAACTTTTTGATCTGCCGCGTGCGTTTGAACCTGCAACACTACGGAATAACTTTCATTTCCGGGCTGGCGAGATCATTCCCGCCCCCAAGGAGTCCTTTTATATTGCTAACCTCCGTATAGCTGAAACGGGTGAAGATGCCCGCAGCAAACTTATTACCGAAGGCAGATGGACTACCACCGGAATTCATTTTGATGTGAACTCCGCCAGGGTGCAGCCTGAATCCTATGGCGTACTGAAAGAGATTGCCAGTGTATTGCAGGAGAATGCAGATGTCAGGGTGCAGATCATCGGGCATACGGATGCCGACGGCCCGGAAGAACTCAACCTTAAACTATCGCAGGAGCGGGCGACTTCGGTAAAAGCCGTCCTTGCATCGGAATTTGGAATTCTTCCCGAAAGAATGGAAACCGGGGGCAAGGGAGAATCCGATCCTGTTGCGCCTAACGATGGCCCTGAGGGTAGGGCGCAGAACAGGAGAGTGGAATTTATCAAACAATAAAAGGAGTCAATATGTACAGATCTTTAAAAATTCTTGCAGGCGCGTTCGCTTTATCCGGCCTGATGATATTAAGTTCCTGTGAAAAAGAAGGGCCTCCCGGTCCCGCGGGGCCGCAAGGCGAACAGGGAATAAAAGGAGACCAGGGAGATTTGGGCCCTGCCGGCCCTGCCGGATCTCAAGGCCCGCGTGGTGCGGCCGGCGCACAGGGACCAAATGGAGAGACCGGCCCGCAGGGACCGCGCGGTGCAACCGGTCCGCAAGGCGAAACCGGCCCGCAGGGGCCGCGTGGTGCAACCGGCCCGCAGGGGCCCAGAGGAGCAACCGGCCCGCAAGGCCCTCCGGGCACGGCAAATATTATGTATTCGGATTGGATTGATCCCACCTGGAACAGGACAAATACGCCCGACCGCAAGGTGCATCACATTAACGTACCTGAGTTTACAGATGCATTCTTCAATAATGGGGGCATAGTTCTAGTTTATATCCGGATTGAGATAGCAATAGGCGCGCCCGAAGTTTCATTGATCCCGCGGCAGACAACGATTCTCAACGCGGACGCTTATTGTGCAACCCTTCCCGATTTATCGGTCATCTCAATTCTTCTGACGAAAGGCGATGCGCTTACCATTCCGCACGCGCTTGCTGACGCTAAATTTAAATACGTACTGATCCCCGGCGGTGTGGACATTTCCGGCCTGGCTGCGAGAGGCATTCATTTAGAAGACTACCAGGAAGCAAAGCGATTCCTGGGAATAAGTGAATAAAACTCTATGCAAACGATCATGATCTATTTTTTGCTGGCTTTTCCGGCTTTTTTCCAGGGCTGGCAGGCGCCGGGGTTTAAGGGCTTTTTTACTGAACTCCGGGCAGCTGCGGAGAACCGCGATGTGCGCAAGCTGGAGACCCTTATTTATCCGTTCAAGGATAAAGTGGAAGATATGCAGGAAGCGATGATTGAAAATATCCTTCATGGAAATATCGGTCAGAGGGGCGATGGAGCGTTCTCTGTCAGGGCGCTTGACTCCCTGATGGCAAACCACCTGGATAAGATCAAGCCCATAGAAAAGGACTTATACGGGCAGCTTTCCAAAGACATTATTTTTGGGAAGGTGATCAGAAGCTTTAAGCCAAAGGACGTATTCGTAATGGATTACCGGGACGCGCGGATGATCCTGCTCCAAGGCAAAGACGGCTTGCAGCTTTTTTTCTGGGAAAACCTGAATAACCTGCTGCGGAATTAACCCCGCCTTCCTGTGACAGGCAGACTCTGGTTATTCATTCTTTTGCCTGTTTTATATCATTAAGGGCGCAATTTTTTGCGCCCTTAATGAATTATCATCCTCTCGCGCAACGTTTCCGGAAGCCGAAGGCGACTCTTAAAACGCTGGTAGGAATGGGAGAGGTTATTTTTCTTCCAGCTTATCCCCGGTAACGATCTCTTTGATCTTTGCTTCCAGTTCGGCGGAAAGTTCGGGATTGTCGAGCAGCAGCTGCTTGACAGCTTCCCGGCCCTGTCCAAGCTTGGTTTCGCCATAACTGAACCAGGAGCCCGATTTTTTGACAACTCCAAATTCAACTCCAAGGTCAATGATCTCTCCGACTTTGGAAATCCCTTCCCCGTAAATAATATCAAATTCAGCAATACGGAAAGGAGGGGCAACCTTATTTTTGACCACTTTTACCCGGACACGGTTTCCGCTCACTTCATCTGCGTCTTTGATCTGGCTGATACGGCGAATATCCAACCGGAGCGAGGAGTAAAATTTGAGAGCATTCCCGCCCGTGGTGGTTTCGGGGTTCCCGAACATCACGCCGATCTTTTCCCTGAGCTGATTGATAAATATACAGCAGCAGCCAGTTTTACTTATAGTGGCTGTGAGCTTGCGCATGGCTTGTGACATTAGCCGGGCCTGCAAGCCCATTTTGGAATCGCCCATTTCTCCCTCCAGCTCGCTTTTGGGTACAAGCGCAGCCACCGAATCCACTACAAGGACGTCAATGGCCCCGGAGCGGATCAGGTTATCGGCAATCTCAAGCGCCTGTTCCCCGTTATCCGGTTGAGAAATAAGCAGGTTGTCCACATCCACACCCAATTGACGGGCGTAATATTTGTCAAATGCATGTTCCGCATCAATAAAAGCCGCTACCCCGCCTTTTTTCTGGGCTTCGGCAATTACATGGATAGCCAGCGTGGTTTTACCGGAAGATTCGGGACCATAGATCTCTACCACCCGGCCCTTGGGAAAGCCGCCGATCCCCAGGGCAATGTCCAGCCCAATGGAACCGGTGGGAATGGCTTCTACTTTCACAATGGGCGAATCGCCCAGGCGCATGATTGTGCCTTTGCCAAATTCTTTTTCCAGTTTATCAAGGGTAAGCTGTAAGGCCTTCAGCTTCTCTGTTTTAACTTCGCTCATTTGCTAAAAATTTTTGCTAAGATAAGAATTATCCCATGGAATAAAGGTACAAGTTTTAAGAAATTTCGTGTCATTCTTAAACCCCTTTCGGGTTGCCGCTGCGCTTGATTTCTTTCAGACGGTTTTTTGCAAAATAATTGCAAATCGCCGTTATTCCGCATTCAAGGCATTTGGGATTACGGGCAATGCAAATGTACCGGCCGTGAAGGATAAGCCAGTGGTGGGCAATATATACCTTATCTTCAGGAAGAAAACGGAGCAGTTCTTTTTCCACCGCATAAGGCGTCCTGGCTTTGTCGCTTACCAGGCCAATGCGGTGCGATACCCTGAACACATGGGTATCCACGGCCATCGCAGGCATTTGGTAGACCACCGAAGCAATTACGTTCGCGGTTTTCCGGCCCACGCCGGGAAGCTTTTGCAGATCATCGATGTCAGAGGGGATCTTGCCTTCAAAGGTTTCCATCAGCATCCTGGCCATGCCCACCAGGTGTTTTGCTTTGTTGTTCGGATAACTAATGGTCCTGATATAGGGGAAAACGTCTTCGGGTTCGGCCGCTGCAAGATGCGCTGCGGCAGGAAATCGTTCAAAAAGCGCGGGCGTGATCATATTTACCCGTTTGTCGGTACATTGGGCGGATAGAATAACGGCCACGAGCAATTCGAAAGGGTTGGTATAATGTAATTCCGTTTCCGCGTCCGGCTGATGGGTAGAGAAAAAATCTATAAATCCCTTGTAACGTTCTTTTTTGAGCATTTACAAATATAGAAAGGAATTATAGTGGATTCAGCGAGCGGGAATATTCAAGGACTTTCCTTACACAATTTTCGGCTGGCTCAGTATATAACCCATCCAGCATTTCCTTTAAAAGCGCCAGGCTCTCGGTCTGATCGGATTCAGGTTTGCTGAAAAAGCTTTTCTCTTCTGTTCCTTCTTCCCGGAAGAGACGAAGCAAATCATTCGGAGTAGAGTATTTGATCATAAGCGTAAAAGGATTTCGAAATTTTATTTATATGCTATATAACGAAACTCAGTATTAAATATTTTGTTTCCCCCTGGCCTTAATCTCAAAAAAAAATTGGAATGGCAGACTGGCAGGTTTTTTGTTACCTTTACATCTCATATGCCTCCAAAACGTAGAATTTTTAACCTCAAAATAAGTTTAAAGTTATGAAAGCTAACTCTCTCTCTTTATTTGCATTTTCTGCTATGCTTGCCGTTTCCTTTTCGGCCTGCAACAACCCTTCTTCACAATCGGGAAGCGAATCCGGCGATACCTCCGCTACCGAAGAGCCAATGGCGACTGAATCTGCGGTTAAAACCGCTGTAGCCAATATCAGCCCCCTCGGCGAAAACGGGATCAGCGGAACCGTAACCTTTACGGAAGAAAACGGAGAAATAAAAATGGTGGCGGATATTACCTCGCCGGGCAACGGAACACACGCTATTCACATCCATGAGAACGGCGATTGCAGCTCGGAAGACGGTTCCTCAGCGGGAGGCCACTGGAATCCCACTAATGAGGATCATGGAAAATGGGGCGAAGCGCCTTTCCACAGAGGGGATATCGGTAATATAGAAGTAGGCGAAGACGGAAAAGGTACCCTGGAATTAACAACCGATCTTTGGTGCCTGGATTGTACCGATACTACCAAGAACATTGTTGGCCACGCCATTATCGTTCATGAAATGCACGATGACTTTCACAGCCAGCCCAGCGGCAATGCCGGCGGAAGAAAAGGCTGCGCAGTCATAGAAATGCAATAGTACCCAGTAGCAGGTATCAAGTATTACGGAGAAGTGTTCCCCGCCGAACGGGCGCGGATTTTGCGTTATCCGGACTCGCTTGTGCTGATTTTTGGAATCCCGAATGCTTCCGTATTCGCCTGAGAATCAAAATTCGCTCGCTGCGGTCAACGCAAAATTCCGCTGGCCGGCCCGCTCCTTCGAATCTGGATACCTGCTACTTTTTATTAACCAGTATCGTATCTATATACATTTCGCCCTTTTCGTTGAGCATGTATTCTATTACCCGTTTTCCGCCGCTGGATTTGGTGCTGTCTTTTTCCAGGAAAACAGGAAACGTCCTTCTCAGCATGTCACGGCCTATCAACCGGTAAACGTCTTCTCCCCGGTACCCGCGGAGGGCTTCCTCGCTTAGCTCAGGAAAATATATCTTATTCCAGTCCTTATCAGAGAACTCATAGGCATAGAAATGCCAGTATTCGTGATCATCCCGCGTTTCGGTGAATATCAGGAGTTCAGGATTGTCATTGTCGTTCAGATCGGTAATGCGAACGATAATAAGTTCCCCTACGATCTCTTCCATGATATCTGTAAGAAAGATTCCGTCCCTGACGGCAATGATCTGCATTTGCCTCAGCGAATCATCTCCCAGTGTAGTAATATTGAATTGGATACCATTGGGCGCCGTATAGGATTTTTCGAAGGACACCTTTGCGGAACCTGATTTCTCTTCTTTAATCTGCCGGCCTTCTTCGCTTGTTACCGTATCGTCCAGAAGACTGTCAATGGACTGGGAATGATTTTGCTTCGGGCCCGGCTGACAGGCGGAAAACATTACAAGCGATAAAACAGCAGGGATTAAAAATCTCTTCATCTTCAATATCATCTGGGTTCACCTGTTAACAAAGGTAACTTTTTATCGTTTATTATTCTTCGATCCACCTTGTTTTTTCTGAGATGGGGCTGCGCTGCGCCTCGCGGGGCAGCTCCTGGTGGAAGCCCATGTAAAAGAGCCCTATACATTTCTCATCCGGCTTGAGCTGAAGAAATTCGCTAAGCTGGGAAATTGTTCCGGGAGTACTCCAGTAGGCGCCTACCTGCAGGGCCGTTGCGGTTAACCACATATTCTGTACCGCGCAGGCGACCGATGCCAGTTCTTCCCATTCAGGCAGCTTTTCAGGATGAGTTTTCAGAATAATGGCAATTACGCAGGATGAACTTAATACTTTGTTTCTGATTGCATCCAGTTTGGATGGAAGAAAGCTGCCGGGCGCGGCATTTTCTTTATAAAGGCGTCCGAACTCGTCAGCAAGCCTTTCCAGGCCTTCTTTCCGGAAAACGCTGAACTGCCAGGGTTGGGTCAGCTTGTGACTTGGAGCATAATTTGCATTGGCGATGATCGCCTCAATGACTTCTTTCGGAATGTCTTCCGTGGTATAGCTTGCGGGAAAAATGCTTCGGCGGGTACGTATGACCCGGTTAATTGCGTCAATAAAGTTGTCCATGATTTAATTTAGCCGGTAAAAATAGAAAAAACCGCCCGTTTTCGGGCGGCTTTGTTTCAGGTATTCCGGAATAGCCTGATAATCCTTAGTTCCTTGGCCGGCTTCCCCTTGAAGAAGATTCACGTGCCGAAACTTTCCTTTCAGCAACCTTTTGCGGCCGGGCCTGGGGCCGGGCTTCTCTTGTCTGAGGACGAGCCTGCGGCCGTGACTCGCGTGTTTGCGGTCTTGCCTGCGGCCGGGCTTCTCTTGTTTGAGGCCTGGCCTGGGGCCGTGACTCCCTGGCAGGCGAGTTGCCTGACTGCGGTCTTGCCTGGGGCCTGGCCTGCGGTCGTGACTCCCTTGTTTGAGGGCGAACCTGTGGACGTGTTTCCCTGGCAGGGGAGTTGCCTGATTGAGGTCTTGCCTGGGGCCTGGCCTGCGGTCGTGATTCCCTTGTTTGAGGGCGAACCTGTGGACGTGCTTCCCTGGCAGGGGAGTTGCCTGATTGAGGACGGACCTGCGGGCGCGACTCCCGTGTCTGAGGCCTTGCCTGCGGGCGCGACTCAGCGGCCTGCGGACGAGCTTGCGGCCTGGATGACCGGGATTCCCTTATATCTGCGTCCGTCCTTGCGGACGAGCGGGGACGGTTGGAGGGAGCGGCGGTTGATCTTCCCGGCCGGGGGTTGCTGCGATCAGCGGCATATACGCTGGACGGGCGCGGCCTGGAATTTGAACCGGACTTTACCACCGAAGGACGATACATCTGTACCGAGCTTCCCCGTACCGACACCCTGCCCGGGCGGGCCGAATGGCTCACATTGTACACATGTACCCTTCTTCCGGTCACCCGTTCAATTTCCCTGTACCGCGGGCCGCAGATATACCGCCGGTTATTGCGAACATAATAATTGTTAATGATCGTGGTATGATGATAAACATTTACCACTCTTCTGCGGGGCAGGTAATAGTTATAAATAGTATGGCTGGTAATATACCTCCTCGGGACGAATGTCCAGTGAAAAAGAGGCAGGTTCACGGCAACGCCAATACTTATGCCCGGTTGCAGGGGCGCCCAACCGTAATAGTCGCCTCCGGAACGCCAGCTGACCCATGCAGGCCCCCATTCGTATCCCGGGATCCACATCCAGCCGTAATAATCGTCGTACTTCCAGCGGCCGTAATGAAAAGGCGCCCATCCCCATTCGTAATCGGAAACCCAGGTATTGCCATAAGACGTTGCCATCCAATGCCCTCTGGAAGCGTAAGGCTGAAAGCCCGGTTCCACGTCCGGTATCCAGACGTACCCGTAATCCGGATCGTCAATCCAGCTTCCGTACGGAGAAAGTTCATCGTAAAATGTTTGAAATGAAATGCTTGCACCCGGTTGCGCGAATGATCGTCCCGCGCCGGCGAGTGTAATAATGAAGCCTGCTATAAGGCTTGCCATCAGTATGTTGAAGGTCTTTTTCATGATTCCTCCGCTTTTGTTATATCTGTAAGACGCAGGAAAGCACTAAACGTTTAGCATCGGGGTTGCATTGTAATGAAAAAGTTGCAAGTCCTGCCGAAAGATAACGCGAACCCGGGGCGATTATTTCAGGCGGGGAGGCCCGGGGGCGGCAATATTTAAGGCATAATTTTTGAGTGCTGTGTTCAATGCTCATATCCATCCTTACGCTTGGTACCCGCGGCGACGTGCAACCCTTTGTTGCACTCGGCCAGGAACTTAAAATGAGAGGACACGATGTGATCCTCGCCACGGGAGAATATTTCAGGGAGTTGGTGGAGTCTCACGGGATAACATTCCGGCCCGTAAGGGCGGATTATCATTCCCTGCTCAAAACCGACGAGGGTATGAAGCTGCTAAAAGCCAATCCCCTGACAATTAAAAAGCATCTGAACGGAATCGTTTTTCCGCTTCTGAATAATGTCCTGGAAGACTTTTATGAGATCGCCCGGGAAAGCGACATGATCATTTACCGCCCTAAGACCCTTGCTCATAGCTTTACCAGCCAGCTTCCGGCACGCGCAGTCCGTGCGGCGGTGGTTCCCGGTATTGCCTCTACTGCCGATTTTGGCAATCCGATCATGGGCGGACTTCAATGGTTACCAAAGATATTTAACCGCTTTACGTATCGTGCCAATAAATTCACCTATAACTGGATCAATAAGCGATTAAAGGATTTCCGGACCAGGCAGGGATGGCCGGCTTCCCAGATGGGAGAAGATACGCCGGCGCTGTACGGGATCAGTAAAGAATTCCTGCCGCGTCCAAGCGACTGGCCCCATAATCATTATATGACCGGTTTCTGGTTCTCCACCCCGGTATCCCAACTTCCCGAAAAAAAGATCTCCGATTTCCTGGACGCAGGCGAACCGCCTATATTGGTGACGCTCGGAAGTATGTCCGTAAAGACAAAGCTTCCCTTTGAAAAGCTGCTTGAAGCTGCCCTGAATGAAACCGACGAGCGATTCCTGGTAGCAAAAGGCTGGCAAAACTGGGAATCCAGCTCATTTGAAGGCAATGGCCGGATCCTTTTTGCGGAGGATCTTCCTTATCACAGCCTGCTGCCGCGCGTAAAAGCTGTTGTGCATCACGGAGGCATTGGAACCATTGCCGAATGCCTGCGGGCGGGAAAACCGATGTTTATCTGCCCGGTGCTGCATCCGCTGGGCGATCATATGTTCTGGGGCAAGCAAGCTTTTAAAATGCAATGCGGCGTACAGCCCGTGCCCCTGAATAAACTCATGCCCCGGAGCTTTGTAAAGCAAGTCCGGACCCTGGCTTCAGATAAAACACTGCATGGAAACGCGGCTGCGATATCCGGGAAGATCAAGGAGGAAAACGGGGTGGGGAATGCTGCCGACCTCCTGGAAAAGATCGCCGCAAACTAACAAGGTTTCCGTTTGTTGAAATCTTATTCCTTTCCAAAACATCATTTATAATACATTTGTAGAGCTATAATAATTGGCGCTATTAGAAAACTATGGCAAATTATACCGAAGAAGACATTCGTTCGCTTGACTGGAAGGAGCATATACGTTTACGGCCGGGAATGTATATCGGCAAGCTGGGCGATGGTTCCGCGCATGATGACGGCATCTATATATTACTGAAGGAAATCATTGATAATTCCATCGATGAATTTGTAATGGGCGCCGGAAAAACCATCGAGGTGAATGTAAGCGACCATAAGGTAAGCGTGCGCGACTACGGGCGCGGCATCCCCCTGGGGAAAGTGATCGATTGCGTGTCGAAGATCAATACGGGCGGAAAGTACGACAGTAACGCTTTTCAGAAGTCAGTAGGGCTGAACGGAGTAGGTACCAAGGCCGTGAATGCGCTTTCGGAAAAATTCAGCGTGCAGTCTTACCGGAATGGCCAGACCAAGCGGGCCGAATTTGAAAAGGGTGTCTTGGTAAAGGAGGAAGCAGAAACGGAAACCAGCCAGCGAAACGGTACTTCCATCACCTTTGTGCCCGATAACACAGTATTCCGCAATTTTCGCTTTGTTCCGGAATTCATAGAAAATATGATCTGGAACTATGTTTACCTGAATGCCGGCCTGACCCTGCAGTTCAACGGGCAAAAATTTCATTCCGAAAGGGGATTATATGACCTGCTGATGCGCAATGTGGAAGAGGAAAGTATCCGTTACCCGGTAATTCACCTCCGTGGAAATGATATAGAACTCGCCATGACGCATGGAAGCCAGTACGGGGAAGAATACTATTCCTTCGTCAACGGCCAGCATACCACCCAGGGCGGCACCCACCAGGCCGCGCTGCGGGAAGCGGTGGTTAAAACACTCAGGGAATTTTATAAAAAAGATTTTGACGCCACCGATATCCGCGCCTCTATTGTAGCGGCGATCAGCATTAAAGTGCAGGAACCGGTTTTCGAATCCCAGACAAAGACGCGCCTTGGTTCCTTAAATATCGGCCCGGACGGGCCTTCCGTGCGTTCATTTGTCAATGATTTCGTGAAGAAGGAACTGGACAATTACCTTCATCAGCATGCCGCCGTAGCCGAGGCCATGTTGAAAAGGATCATGCAATCCGAGCGCGAACGCAAGGAGATTGCCGGGATCCGAAAGATTGCCAATGAACGGGCTAAAAAGGCCGCTCTTCACAATAAAAAGCTCCGGGACTGCAAGCTGCATCTCAGTGATGAAAAGGCCGACCAGGACCTTCGCCTGGCAACCACCCTCTTTATTACAGAGGGCGATTCGGCCAGTGGCTCTATCACAAAGGCGCGTAAGGTAGATACCCAGGCCGTTTTCAGCCTGAAAGGGAAGCCCCTGAACAGTTTCGGGCTTACCAAGAAGATCGTTTACGAAAATGAGGAGTTCAATTTACTTCAGCATGCGCTCAATATCGAGGACGGGCTGGAGGGGCTCCGCTATAACAATGTCGTAATCGCTACTGACGCGGATGTGGACGGCATGCACATCCGGCTCCTGCTGATGACCTTTTTCCTGCAGTTTTTCCCGGATATGGTAAAGGCGGGACACGTGTCCATCCTGCAAACCCCCTTATTCAGGGTCAGGAATAAAAAGGAAACAATCTATTGTTATTCCGAAGACGAAAAGCGGAAAGCGGTTGCCAGGCTGGGCGGAAAGCCGGAGATTACCCGCTTCAAGGGGCTGGGAGAAATATCCCCCGATGAGTTTGGCTTATTTATCGGCGCTGATATGCGCCTTGACCCGGTTATCCTGAAAAAGGACACGACCATCAAGCAGCTTTTATCCTATTATATGGGAAAAAATACACCGGACCGCCAGGAATTTATTATCAAACGCCTCCGCGTGGAAAAAGATATCGTGGAGGAAGAACAAGTACCAGTTTAACTATTTTAAATTATGAAATATTTAGCCATAGCTATCGTTTTTATTTGCCTGGGTACGGCCGCTGCAGCCCAGGAAGGCCGTTTTGAGAAAGAAATTGCAGCTTTCGAGCAGCAGGATCAGCAGGAGTTCCCGCCAAAGGGAGCGATTCTTTTCACAGGGAGTTCGTCCATCCGGATGTGGAAGGACCTGAAGGAACGGTTTGAAGGTTATGCCATTATTGAGCGCGGTTTCGGCGGAAGCCAGCTTTCCGATGTTACCCATTATGCCGGACGCATCCTGCTTCCGTACCGGCCTTCCAAGATATTCATATACGCAGGCGATAATGACCTGGCGGCAGGGCAAACTCCCGCTGAGGTGTACAAGGAGTTCCTGGAATTTCACAAGCTGATCACTGACAGCCTGCCTGAAACAAAGGTTTATTATATCGCGGCCAAGCCCAGCCCAAGACGCCAGAAGCTGCTGCCGGCTTATAAGGATTTTAACGGCCGCGTGGCAAAGTTTATCAAAAAACATCCCTGCAACTGGGAATTTGTAGATGTCTTCCAGGCCATGCTGAATGATGAGGGCGTACCCATGCGCGAGTTATTTTTAGAAGACCGGCTGCATATGAACAGCAAGGGCTATGATATATGGGAAAACTTAATCAGGAAATACCTGTAAATAACAAATAGCACCGATGTCGGAAGAAAAGGAAAACAGTGCGCAGGCAGGCAGCCCGGACGGAGATAACAGCGGTCAGGGCGCAGAGAAAAGCGAAGTGCTTCACAACGTCACTCCCCTGAGCGGATTGTATGAAAACTGGTTCCTGGACTATGCGTCTTATGTGATTCTGGACAGGGCCGTGCCCCATATTCACGATGGGCTTAAACCGGTTCAGCGCCGCATCATGCATTCGCTGAAAGAAATGGATGACGGCCGCTTTAACAAAGTGGCTAACGTGATCGGGAACACGATGAAATACCATCCTCACGGCGACGCTTCCATTGGGGATGCGATGGTACAACTGGGGCAGAAGAACCTGCTGATAGATACCCAGGGAAACTGGGGCGATCCCATTACCGGGGATTCCGCGGCCGCTGCAAGGTATATCGAAGGGCGGCTGTCCAAATTTGCCGGTGAAGTGGTTTTCAATCCGCAGACAACCGAATGGCAGCTGTCCTATGACGGACGAAATCAGGAACCCCTGACCCTTCCAGTGAAATTCCCGCTGGTGCTTGCCCAGGGCGCCGACGGAATTGCCGTAGGGCTGGCTACCAAGATCCTGCCGCATAATTTCATTGAACTGATTGACGCTTCGATCGAATCCCTGAAAGGTAACCGGCCGGATATTCTGCCCGACTTCCCTACCGGCGGCATTGCGGATTTTTCAAAATACAATGAAGGCCAGCGCGGCGGCCGGGTTCGGGTTCGGGCGCGGATCCAGGAAAAAGACAAGAAGACCCTGGTAATTAATGAAATACCTTACGGAGTAACTACCGGGGGGCTGATCGACAGCATTATCTCTGCCAATGACAAGGGCAAGATAAAGATCAAGAAGATCGAAGACAATACGGCCAGCGGCGTGGAGATTGTTGTTCACCTGGCGCCGGGAATTTCGCCCGACGTGACCATCGACGCTTTATACGCCTTCACCGATTGTGAAGTAAGTATTTCTCCTAATACCTGTGTGATCAAGAAGGATAAACCACACTTTATGAGTGTGAACGATATCCTGGTTGAGTCCACTCAGTACACTAAAAACCTTTTGAAAAGAGAGCTGGAGATACGCCTCGGCGAACTCCAGGAGAAGATATTCTTCAGTTCCCTGCTTAAAATCTTCATTGGGGAGGGGATGTACAAACACCCTGACTATGAAAATGCAGGCAGCCTGGATGCGGTTACGCTGGTATTGAATAGGCTTTTTGAACCATTTTTTGAACAGTTTTACCGGGAGATCCTCCAGGAAGATTATAAAAAGCTGATTGAAAAGCCGATGAGCAGCATCACCAGGTTTGATGTGAAAAAGGCGGATGAACAGCTGAAGCAGCTGGAAGAGGAGATGAAGGAAATACGGCATCACCTGAGGCATCTTACCGAATATGCCATTGCCTGGTTTGAAAAATTAAAGGAAAAGTACGGCAAGGGCCGCGAACGCAGGACGCAGATCAGGGAATTCGAAGCTGTCCAGGCAGCACAGGTGGCGCTGGCCAATGTGAAATTATACGTGAACCGCAGTGACGGTTTCGTGGGAACCGGGCTCCGGAAGGATGAGTACCTGTTTGATTGTTCTGATCTGGACGATATTATTGTCTTCCGGGCCGACGGCAGGTGCGTGGTTACCAGGGTAGCCGATAAAACATTTGTGGGGAAGAATATCGTACACGCCGGTATCTATAAAAAAGGCGATGAGCGCACGGTATATAATATGATTTACCGGGACGGCAGCTCCGGCAAATCATATATTAAGCGGTTTAACGTAGGGGGCATTACCAGGGATAAGGAATACGAGCTTGCCAAAGGCGGAAAAGGTTCTTCCCTGCTTTACCTCACTGAAAACCCGAACGGCGAGGCCGAAGTAGTAACGATCTTTCATAAAAAGATGCAGCGCCTTCGTAAGCTTTCCTTTGACGCTGATTTTGCCGAAGTGGCCATTAAGGGCCGTTCGGCGCAGGGGAACACGCTTACGAAATATCCAATCCGCAAGATAGAACTGAAGTCGAAAGGTATATCTACGCTTGCCGGACGCCGGATATGGTTCGATGAAATTGTGCAGCGGCTCAATGCCGACGAGCGGGGCTTGTATCTCGGCGAATTTGAGGGCGAAGACAAAATAGCCGTCGTATATAAAAACGGAAGTTATGAACTTACCGGCTTCGATCTCAGTACTCATTTTGGAGAAGGAATTTCGCTGCTTGAAAAATTTGATCCGTCAAAGGTATATACGGCCATACACTTTGACAAAAAATCCGATCATCACTACGTTAAGCGTTTCCGCCTGGATGATCTCAGCCCGGGCAGGAAGGTTTCCTTTATCAGCGAGGAAAACGGCTCCAAGCTGGTGCTGATCTCGCCTTCGGCCGCGCCGTTAGCCGAAGTGGAAATATTGAAGGGAAAAAGTAAAACGCCGGAGGTTTTCCAGGTGAGCCTGGCCGAATTTATTGATGTGAAAGGGTTGAAAGCAATCGGTAATCGTCTCTCTGCACAGCCGATAAAAAGCGTCCGGCTGCTGGAAGAGGCTCCGGTAGCGCCTGCCGGTACTTCCTCCGGAAACAAGGATATGCCGGAACAGCCTGGTCCGGCTGCGCCGGAACGGACGGCTCTGGATGAAGACAGTGCCACGCAAGCGGCGGAAAAAGCTGAAGCGGGGAGGCCTGGTCCATCGGAAAAACCTGAAGGTCCCGGAGAAGCCGAAGCTCCGGCGGGAAAACCCGAAGCTCTGACGGGAAAACCAGGTACGTCATTGGAAAAACCCAATGCAGTTGCTGAAAAATCTACAACCCCGGCAAAACCGGATGCGCCGGCGGTAAAGCCCGAAACGCCTGAAAAGCCTGAAGTGGCGAAGAAGCCCGAAAAGAACGTTGAGCTGGAGATCACCAACCCCGACGATGTAAACATTACCGGGAAAGAGGACCGTCAACTGGGCTTATTCTAACTTGTTACAAAGAAAATTACTCGTTATCTTTCAGGCCTTTTAAACCAATAGAAATGATTACAAGACGCAGGGATTTTCTCAGGATCAGCGGCCTTGCCATTGCAGGCACCGCTGTACCGGCCATTCTGACGCCGGGCAATGCTTTCGGAAATGCGAAAGAAAAGAAGCTTAAAATAGGGCTCATCGGTTGCGGCGGACGGGGTACCGGAGCAGCCAACCAGGCGCTGAAAGCCGATCCGGATGTCGTACTGCATGCCATGGGCGATGTATTTGAAGATAAACTCAAAACCTCCCTGGATAATTTATCAAAGATCCACGGGGATAAAGTAAAGGTAAAGGAAAAGCGTCAGTTTCTTGGATTTGACGCCTACCAGAAAGTGCTGGAATCAGGCGTGGACGTGGTTATCCTTGCCACGCCGCCGGGCTTTCGCCCCCAGCACCTGGCAGCTGCCGTAGAAGCCGAAAAACATATTTTCTGTGAAAAGCCGGTGGCAGTTGATGCCCCGGGGATCCGGAAGGTACTGGAAGCCGCCCGCAAAGCCGGCGAAAAGAACCTTTCCCTGGTTTCCGGTTTCTGCTGGCGCTACCACACTCCCAAGCGGGCTATTTTCGAAAAAGTCCTGGGCGGTGCGGTAGGCGATATTTCAACTATTTATAATTCCTATAATACCAGCGCCCTATGGTCGCATCCCCGGCAAGCCGGCTGGACAGATATGGAATACCAGCTTCGCAACTGGCCTTATTACGCATGGCTCTCCGGTGACCACATTGTTGAACAGGCGGTACACTGCATAGACATGATGAACTGGGCAATGGGAGGGAAGCTGCCGGTCAGTGCAATGGGAACCGGCGGAAGGCAGGTACGGACCGACGATGTTTTTGGCCATATTTATGATCACTTCGCCATTACCTATGAATACGAGAACGGCGCCAGGGGCTTCCATTTCAGCCGTCAGCAGCAAAACTGCCAGAACAGCTACGATGTAGAGATCTTTGGCGATAAGGGCAGGGCAGTTGTGGATTGTTCCCGTAATTTCCATGAAATACAGGGAGCTAACCAGTGGAAGTTTACCGGCGAGCAGAATGATATGTACCAGACGGAACATGATGAACTGTTTGCCTCCATCCGCCAGGGAAAACCAATCAACGACGGTGAATATATGGCTCACAGTTCCATGCTGGCGATTATGGGCAGAATGGCCGCCTATACCGGGCGGAGGATTACCTGGGAAGAAGCGATCAATTCCACAGAAGTACTCGGAACTGATGTACAAGGTTGGAAACAGGAGCCCCCGGTAGTAAACGTGGCCATGCCAGGCATTACTGAATTTATTTAACCGGCTCCCGGCCGGATCGTTATAAGAACAAGCCTGCCGGGATCCCCTAAACCAAGAAAAAATGGAACGCAGAACGTTTATCAGAAGCAGTGCGGCCGGCGCAGCGCTGGCAGGACTCGGATGGCCCGGCCGACTTGCAGCAAATAGCGGCATCCCGGCGTCGGCAAAGCCTCTGAAAATAAAGAAATCCCTGAAATTCGGGATGGTAGAAGAAGAAGGAACCATCCTGGAGAAATTTCGGCTGCTCAAAGAACTGGGATTTGACGGCGTGGAGCTGGATTCTCCCAATAACCTTGATCCGGACGAGATCCTGGAAGCAAAGAAAGAAAGCGGCCTTGAACTTCCGGGAGTAGTGAACTCCGCGCATTGGAGTTCCCCCCTTTCTGATCCTGACCCGAAAGTCCGGGAAAAATGCGTGAAGGCGCTCGAGCAATCGCTCAGGGATTGTAAACTGTACGGCGGTACCACGGTTTTGCTGGTACCCGGCGTAGTAAACCAGGGCGTAAGTTATGCAGATGCCTACAAACGCTCCCAGGAAGAGATCCGGAAAGTGCTTCCCCTGGCCAAAGAGACCGGTATAAAGATCGCTTTTGAGAACGTTTGGAATAACTTCCTGATCAGCCCGCTGGAAGCTGCCCGCTATGTGGACGAATTTGACAGCCCCATGGTAGGATGGTATTTTGACGTAGGGAACATTGTACGGTACGGGTGGCCGGAGCATTGGATCGAAGCCCTCGGAAAACGCATCATTAAGTTGGATATAAAAGAATATAGCCGGAAGAAACAACAGGAAGAAGGGATCTGGAAAGGCTTCAATGTAGAACTCCTGGAAGGGGACTGCAATTGGCCGGAAGTAAACAAGGCCCTGGAAAAAATCGGGTATTCGGGCTGGGCTTCGGCCGAAGTGCCGGGGGGCAAACGGGAACGGCTGCTCACGATCAGCCAGAAAATGGACGCCATTTTTAAGAACGGCTAATCCTTCCTGAAAAACGAATATCTTTTCAGCAGGCCCGCGTAATCCTTTAAACAAAGCAATGCTTTTTAAACAGGGTAACCCCACCGTATAATAACCGCTTTTTTTTAAAGCGCGAAAATCCTGAAATACTAAAAGAAAAGCCCCGCGTAGGTTCAACTACGTGGGGCTTTTCTTTGCTTTCGATTATGTATTACTTTTTATTGCATATGCACTCGGTTGCATTTCTTTTTAAGAAAAAGCTTTTTCGAATTTAATTTGAAATATTTAATTTGGTATATTGAAAGATTATCATCTATATTTACGTCTAACATAATACAAATATTCAGCGATTCTAAACCAATATATTTCCCTCGCTGCTTATTTGAATTACACAGTATCATAAATAGTTAGCAACCTAAATCAGATTCTTTATGATTCAACGATGTCGTATTGTCTTTTCTGCCTGGAAAAGACTGCTTTTTTTCCTCGCTTTTTTGTTGAGCAGCCCCGCCTGGCTTCAGGCCCAGGACAACAGCGGCCTGAGCGGGACGGTAACAGACAGCTTAACCGGGGAAACCCTTCCCGGCGTTTCGGTAATGATAAAAGGCACTCAGCAAGGCACCAATACGGACTTGGAGGGCAACTTTATCCTGGATATTTCCGGCGAGCAGGCAACGCTTGTTTTTTCCTTTGTCGGCTATAAAGACAAGGAGATGCTTGTCCGGAAAGGCCAGCCAGTTACGATTATGCTGGCCAGCAATGTGGAGGCCCTGGACGAAGTAGCGGTAGTTGCTTTCGGGACGCAGAAGAAGTCAAGTATGGTCAGTTCCGTGACCACTATTAATCCTGAAGAACTAAAAGTCCCTTCCAGCAATCTCACGACCGCACTTGCAGGCCGTTTATCCGGCGTGATCGCCTACCAGCGAACCGGAGAGCCAGGCCAGGATAATGCCAGCTTCTTCATCCGGGGGGTAACTACCTTTGGCTATAAGAAGGACCCGTTGATCCTGATAGACGGAATAGAGTTAAGCGCCACCGACCTGGCCCGCCTGCAGCCGGATGATATTGCCACTTTTTCAATTATGAAGGATGCCACCGCTACTTCACTGTACGGCGCGCGAGGGGCAAACGGCGTCATCCTGGTCACCACCAAAGAAGGAAAGGAGGGGGCCGCCAGGGTATCGCTCCGCCTCGAAAACTCCATTTCGAGCAATACGCAGAATATCGAGCTGGCCGATCCGATCACCTATATGCTGCTGCACAACGAATCCGTGCTGACACGCGACCCCATTGGCCTGCTTCCCTATTCCCAGAATAAAATTGACAATACGATCGCAGGTACGGACCCTTATGCTTACCCGGCAATAGACTGGAGGAGCATGTTACTTAAAAATACTACCAGTAACCAGCGTGCTAACTTTAGCGTGAGCGGGGGCGGAAAGGTAGCCAGGTACTACATTGCCGGTACGTTTAACCAGGATAATGGCATCCTGGATGTAGACAAAAGGAACAACTTTAACAGCAATATTGACCTGAAGTCTTACCTGCTCCGGTCCAACGTGAATATCGACCTCACCAAAACGACCGAAACCATTGTGCGGCTTTACGGCAGCTTTGATGACTACCGGGGGCCGGTTGACGGAGGAGACGGGCTTTACCGTAAGATCATGCGCTCTAACCCGGTATTGTTTCCCGCTTATTTTCCGGAAGGGGCGTCCAGGACCAGGGTAAAGCATATCCTGTTTGGCAACTCTAACCAGGGATCGGGTAACTTTCTTAATCCCTATGCCGACATGGTAAAAGGCTACAAGGATTGGACGCGTTCCAATATGATGGCCCAGTTTGAATTGAAACAAGACTTTGGATGGGTGGTCCCGGGACTTTCAGCAAGGGCTATGGGGAACGCGCAGCGTTATTCCTATTATGACGTATCCCGGTTTTATAACCCCTATTATTACCAGGCGGGCGGATATGATCCGCAGACCGGGTCATACAGCCTTGCCTTGATGAATGAGGGGCAGGCCACCGAATACCTGGGCTACGATGAGGGGGCGAAGGATATTACGGCTACGGTTTATATCGAAGCCGCGGTAAACTATAACAGGACGTTCGCAGAAAACCATGACGTAAGCGGGATGTTCGTTTATATCAGGCGCAACTCATTGGTGGCCAATGCCGGAGACCTTCAACGGTCACTTCCCTTCCGCAATGAAGGGTTGTCCGGCAGGTTCACCTATGGTTACGATGACCGCTACCTGGCGGAATTTACCTTCGGGTATAACGGTTCCGAACGCTTTCATAAAAGCGAACGTTTCGGATTTTTCCCTTCCGTAGGGCTGGGTTGGTATATCAGCAACGAAAAGTTCTGGGAACCCATGATTTCCAGTATTCATAAACTGAAACTAAGGGCAACGTACGGGCTGGTAGGTAATGACGCCATCGGCGGCCCGGAAGATCGTTTCTTTTATCTATCCAACGTGAACTTGAACGATGCGAATAACCAGGCACGTTTCGGGACCAATTTCAATTACATAAGGCCGGGGGTAACCATCGGCCGGTACCCCAACGAGGCGATTACCTGGGAAACAGACAAGCAGCTTAACCTGGGCGTTGAATTAGGGCTGTTTAACGATTTTGAGATTATCGCTGAATATTTCAGCCGCGACCGCAGCAATATTTTGATGACCAGGAGTTCCATTCCAACCTCCATGGGGCTGCAGGCGGATGTAAAAGCTAACGTTGGCCAGGCAAGATCCAGCGGCGTAGACTTTTCTCTGGATTATAATAAAGTGTTCAACCAGGGCCTCTGGCTGCAGGGAAGGGTCAACTTTACTTATGCAGCGAGCGAATTTACGGCTTACGAAGAACCTGATTACCGGGAAAAATATAAATCCCATCTCGGGCACTCGCTGAGCCAGCATTGGGGGCTGATCGCCGAGCGCCTTTTTGTTGACGATTATGAAGTACTCAATTCTCCCAGGCAGAATTATGGGGAGTATATGGGCGGAGATATCAAATACCATGATGTAAACGGCGACGGGCAAATAACAGACCTGGACCAGGTGCCGCTTGGTTTTCCAACCGATCCGGAGATCATCTACGGCTTTGGCTTTTCCGCCGGCTATAAAGGCTTTGACTTTTCAGCTTTCCTCCAGGGCTCGGGACGTTCGTCCTTCTGGATAGATCCGTATGCAACGGCGCCCTTTGTGGCCTACCGATATTCGAACGACGAACTACCCGGCTACAGCCTTCAAAACCAGCTTCTCCAGGCTTATGCCGATGATCACTGGTCGGAAGATAACCGGAACCTGCACGCCCTTTGGCCCCGCCTTAGCAGTACGGTGATAAATAACAACGTTCAGCGAAGCAGCTGGTTTATGCGTAACGGAAGCTTTCTGCGGTTAAAATCCGTAGAATTAGGTTATAGCATACCCGAACGGCATATTGAAAGATGGAAAATCACCGATGTCCGGGTGTACCTCAGCGGCACCAATCTTATGACGTTCAGCAAATTCAAGCTTTGGGATCCCGAGATGGCCGGCAACGGGCTCAGCTATCCCATTCAAAAGGTGTTTAATATAGGCTTACAAGTTGGATTCTGATCTTGTCAATTATGAAATATATAAAAGTACTGATGATGACAGGAGCGCTTGCAATCCTTGCCTCCTGCAATAATTACCTGGATGTAATACCTGACAACGTTGCAACCATAGATAACGCGTTTACGATGCGATCGGAAGCAGAGAAGTACCTCTTTACCTGTTACTCCTACCTGCCTGCCGAAGGTGATCCTCAATGGAACCCCGCTTTTGTTGCCGGCGACGAATTCTGGCAATTCTATCCCGTCACCAATTTCAACTCTAATTCGCTCCAGATAGCCAGGGGTAACCAGAATATCGTGGATCCCTACCTCAATTACTGGGATGGATTACAAGGAGGGCAACCCTTGTTTACCGCTCTGCGCGACTGTAATATATTCCTTGAGAATGTTGACAACGTTATTGACCTGGAGCCTTATATGAAGGTGCGCTGGGTGGCGGAAGTAAAGTTCCTTAAAGCTTATTATCATTTCTGGCTGCTCCGGATGTATGGCCCCGTGCCGATCATTCACGAGAATCTTCCTATATCGAGTTCAGTAGAAGAGGTGAAAGTGAGCCGGCAGCCCGTAGATTCCGTGGTAAATTATATTGTCGGGCTATTGGACGAAGCGGCCGCGGATCTGCCCGTAGTAGTGCCGGATCAAACCTCGGAACTTGGACGGGTTACCCGCCTTGCCGCCCTGGGTATCAAGGCAAGAGTGCTGATGCTTGCCGCCAGCCCGCTTTTCAACGGAAACGCGGATTTCGCGAACTTCGCCAATCCCGACGGCACCATGCTCTTCAGCGCCTCCAGTGATCCTGAAAAATGGAAAAGAGCGGCCGAAGCCTGCAGGGAAGCCATTGAAGCCTGTCACGCAGCAGGTAAGGAACTTTATTATTTCCCTTCGACCTTGTATGATATTTCCGAGACTACCAAGGTTAAAATGAATATCCGTAACAGCATCGGGGAACGATGGAATGAGGAACTGGTCTGGGGATCGAGCAACAGTACCGGGAATTATATCCAGCGCCTTGCCATGGCCCGGATTGACCCGAGCCGGCTGATTAATGAGCAGGCACTCGGCCAGCTGGCGCCCACCATGCGAATGGCCGAATTATTTTACAGCGAGAACGGCGTCCCCATCTCTGAAGATAAGACCTGGGATTATGCCAATCGCTACGCCCTCAAAATCGCTTCCTCCGAAGATAGATTTAACCTCAAGGAAGGCTATGAAACGGTCGCCCTGCATTTTGACCGGGAGCCTCGTTTTTACGCCGACCTGGCTTTTGACGGGGCCATCTGGTACGGACAGGGAAAATATGACGATACCCAGCCCTGGCACGTGGAGGCTAAAATGGACCAGACTTCGGCGCGGAAAGGCGTAGGACGTTACTCCATTACCGGGTACTTTCCGAAAAAGCTGGTAAACTGGAATTTTATTATCCAGGACGCACAGGATCTGAGTATCGAAGAATACCCCTGGCCCATTATGCGCCTGGCCGACCTGTACCTGTTGTATGCTGAAGCACTGAACGAGTCAGCGGGACCGGGAGCGGAAGTATACCAATGGCTTAACCTGGTAAGAGAACGGGCAGGATTGAAAACGGTAGAAGAGTCCTGGTCCACCTATTCCAGGCAGCCGGACAAGTACACTTCCAGGGAAGGCCTGCGCGAGATCATTCACCAGGAGCGGATGATTGAAATGGCCTTTGAAGGGCATCGCTACTGGGACCTGAGAAGGTGGAAGAAGGCGGACGATGCCTTTAACGGCCCTGTTCTCGGCTGGGATGTGGAAAAGGCCGATGCGGAAAGCTATTATCGTCCCAGGGTATTGTTTAAGCAAACATTCCGGGCGCCGCGGGATTATTTCTGGCCTATCAGGGAACAGAATACCGTAGTGAACAGGAAGCTGGTGCAAAGCCTGGGGTGGTAGTTTTTTTAACAATCAGATAATCATTATGAAACGAGCAATATTTATGTTTTTTACCGGGCTTGTGATAATGGCCGCCGGCAGCTGTAAGGAAGAAGAGATCAATAATCCTGTGGAAAATGACGGCAGCGTACCGGGGCCTGTTTCCAATGTAAGCGTGGAAAACCTGCATGGAGCGGCAAGGATAACTTATTCCCTGCCCCGGGATAAGGATCTTTTGTATGTGAAGGCTGAGTTCGAATCCAAGCCTGGGGTGGTGAGGGAAAGCAGGGGGTCCTTATATACTAATTCCGTACTTGTGGAGGGATTCGGGGATACCGGAACCTACGATGTGAAATTATATGCCGTCGACCGGAGCGAGAATGAATCGGAACCTGTCAGTATCCAGATAAATCCGCTTACTCCGCCGGTGGAAGAGGTCTTTAAGAGCGTGACGGTTACGGAAGACTTCGGCGGTGCAAATATCAAGTTTGAAAATGAATTCGAAGCCGGCATAGCGGTCGTGGTCTTAACCAATGACACAGTAGGGGGCTACGTGCCTGTCGAGACGTTTTACACCCAGTTAAAGGAAGGCAGTTTCTCCGTCAGAGGCTATGATACGCTGGAAAGGGATTTCGGAGTGTATGTACGCGACCGCTGGAATAACCTGTCGGATACCCTCCGGGTAGTGCTGTCCCCGCTTTATGAAACGGAACTGGATAAGGGGGAATTCAAGGAGGTGCGCCTGCCTACCGACGAGCCCTCCGCCTGGGGATGGGTAATGCCTAATCTCTGGAACGGAGATAACGGCGGGACGGGTTTCCATACCGACAACGGAGGGCCGAGCCCCCAATGGTTTACGTTTGATTTAGGCGTAACAGCAAAGCTAAGCCGCTTTAAGATCTGGCAGCGCCCTGATACATGGATCTTTACGCACGGGAATCCCCGGGAATTTGAATTATGGGGCTCCAATGATCCGCCTTCCGACGGAAGCTGGGACAACTGGGTAAAACTGGTGGAGTGCGAGTCTGTAAAACCATCTGGTTTGCCGCCGGCATCCAATACCCAGGATGACGTGGATGCAGCTGCAAGAGGCGAGGAATATAATGTTCCGATCGATGCTCCCGAAGTGAGGTACATTCGTTTTAAAACGCTCAGGAACTGGGCCGGGAGCGGTTTTGTTCACTTCATGGAAATTACATTCTGGGGAAGCCCCCAACAATGAGAAGTACACAGGTATAGCACAAACTGAAGAACGATGAAACTGAATAAATATATAATGTTTCTGGGCCTGGCCGGTTTATTAGCGGGATTGGCGTCCTGTTCAGAAATGGACGATTATAAACAGTATTTGCCCGAAGGGGAGATCCGTTACGTTGGAAGAGCAGATTCGGTGATGGTTTACCCGGGAAAGAACCGGATCCTGTTCACCTGGTTACTGATATCCGACCCTAACGTGAGCCGCTGCAAGGTTTACTGGAACAACAGAGGCGATTCAGCTGAAATAGCCGTTCAGAAAACAGCCGGAATTGATACTATTTATCTCCTGCTGGAAAATATGACGGAACGGACTTACAACTTTGAGATTTACACGTATGATGATGAAGGATATAGTTCCGTGCCTGTTTTTGAAAGCGGGACCGTCTACGGTGACAAGTATCAGGCTGTTTTACTGCCGAGGCTGGTGAATGAAGCCTGGCTGCGGGAGGATACTGCGGTACTCGACTTTGCTGCACCCGGCAACGAGGTGGTAGGCACCGAACTCAAATACACGTCCATATCGGGACAAGAGGCTACCTTTATGGTACATCCGGATTCGAGCCAGGCGAAAATCGCAGACTACAAGCCCGGAACGCCCTTCCAGTACCGGACCTTATACCTGCCCGATTCGTTGTCCATCGATACGTTCTATACGGAATTCCTAACGGGCGAAGTCCTTGAAGAACTTGACCGGTCTTCCTGGTCGGTATCGGGATTTTCATCAGAAGAAGCGTCCGGAGAAGGTGAAGATAACGGACATGCCATTCATGCACTTGATGATGATATCAATACGTTCTGGCATACCCAATGGGAGGGCGCCGAGCCGGGCCCGCCTCATTACCTTGCCATAGATGCAGGTGCGGAAGTAACTTTCAACGGTTTTATCTTTACGCCCCGGCAGGGATCTGCCTCTGGGAATGCCAAAGATATCGAAATAGCGGTTAGTACGGACGGCGTCGCCTGGGAACCGGCCGGCACATTCACGCTGGAAAATACCGATGACCGGCATTTGGTATTCCTTACATCCCCAATTCAGGCGAAATATTTCAAGGTAACCGTGAATGCCAGCCACGGCGATCAGAATTCCACCTTTTTTGCGGAAGTAGGGGCGTTCTGAGGGCCGGCTGCCGCGCAGGTGGGGGATGATGGAGCCGCATTGCAGCGGAAACAAGTATCCGGATCAGCGGCGGCAGTCGCCTGCCTTTAAAGGAATTTCAAAATACTGACAATAAGGGCTATTGCCGCGAACCAGAAGCCCGCCATCCACTTGATCAATTCGGATTTGGTCGTATTGATCTTGTATTCCAGGTTCATCTGAACAACGTTCAGGTTATTCTGGACAGTATTGATCTTCTCGCTGAGCCTGGCTTCCACCGCGTTCAGGTTATTCTGGACGGCGCTGATCTTTTCGGTGAGCCTGGTTTCAACCGTATTTATTTTCTTGTCCATCTCTCTTTGAGCGGTATTGATTTTAGCGGTGAGGTCTCCGCGGTTAGCGCTTATCTTCTCAAACAATTCAATTTTGTCCTCTTTTGTCATGAATATTTTTGAAAAGGAACGCATTTCACTTTTCGTTTCTCCTTTGACAAAATCGACCAGGTTTTCAGCGTGACGCCGGCCTATCCGCCTGGATAGTGCATTGTAAGTTCTAGCTTCATAGGTGTTCATTTAGCAAATATAAACCACTTCCGGAATGCCTGCAAGCGTTAAAACCTTAGTGGGTTGCTTTTTTATCTGCCGCGCCGGCCTGCGCCGTATTTGATCTGATACAAGCCCTCCTTATTGATCTGTTCCGCGGTTTTCCAGCTGCTTTAGCTTTAGAACAGCGTCCCTGTTCCGCGTTTCACAGCTGCTTTAGCTTTAGAACAGCGTTCCTATTCCGCGGTTTTCCGGTCCCGGTAACCGAATACTTTCTTCAGTAAGGCGGTGCCGCGCTGGAGAGGATTTTCGCGGATCTTCTTTTCTTCCCTGGCAATCGCCAGGAATAAGCCGTCCAGGGCCTGGTTGGTGACATAAGCATCCAGGTCCGGAGTCACTTTTTTCACCATGGGTAATTGATTGTAACGAGTGAATACCTGGTTCCAGAGGCTTACGGCGTTGACTTCTTCCAGGCTTTCCAGGATAACGGGCCTGAAGGCGCCGGCAAGTTGGCTTGAAGTGGTTCTCCGCAGGTATTCAGTGGCGGCGTCATCATCTCCGAACAGTATATTCATAGCGTCCGGAAGGGTCATTTCCCTGATCGCGCTCATGAATATAGGTTTTGCTTTGGCCGAAGCTTTTTCGGCCGCCCGGTTCAGGCGGAGGACCAGGTCATCGCATAGTTTATTAAAGCCGAGGGAACGCAAAGTCTGTTCAGCCTTCCGGGCTTCTTCGGGAAAAAGGATCTTAATGGCCTGATCGCCGAAAAAGCCGTTTTCCCTGGAAAGCGCTTCGGCTCCTTTGCCTAAGCCTACTTCCAGGGCTTGTTTCAGCCCCTGGGCTACTTCCTGTTCGCTTGGATCGGCCTGACCATAAATGGCTCCGCCAACGTCGCGCAGTATGGCCTCGCCGGTGGTTCCGCAGCCGGCGAGGCAAAAGGTAAGTAAGAAGATTGCTTTTACGAACAAATGTCGCATGAACGGATTGTTTTTCAATGCCTGCCTTTCATTAGTTTCCTGTCTGCTGACCAACGGCCGGCGCCGGAACTGACCAGGGCCAACGACATAGCTACCACGAGTAAATGATATTCGAATCCTTCCCCGGCATTCTGGCCTCCCCAATTCATAAAGAATCCGTTGGCCAGCTGAGCGAAGAAAATAATGCCCGCAAAAAGGCAAAGCATGCTAAAGGCCACGATACGGGTGTACAGGCCGAAAAGCAGCATAAGCGGCCCCACAAACTCGATCAGCATGACCAGGATCACGATGAAAACCGGTAATCCAAAACCAGCCGACATACCGTCCAGCGTTCCCTGGAAGCCGCCTCCTCCAAACCATCCGAGGACTTTTTGCGCGCCGTGAGGAAAGATTACAATCGCCAATCCCAGTCTCAGGATAAAAGCGGCGAGGCTATCCGTGGTTTTAATAAGACCTTGTGCCATAATGAATATTGTTGGTTATTTTCTTTTTACAGCCCGGTAGATCAGCAAGAGGATCACGGAACCTGCAATGGCGAGCAGGAAGCTTTTGACATTGAAGCCGGAGATATCACCGAAGCCCAGCTGGGTGCCTATCCAGCCGCCAAGAACGCCCCCGATCACACCGATGATAATGGTAATCAGGCATCCGCCCGGGTCTTCACCGGGCGTGATCCATTTGGCGATAGCACCTGCTATCAGTCCAAAGACTATCCATGATAAAATTCCCATTGTGTTAAAATTTTTAAATAGTAATAAGTTTTCAATAGGAATATAGCAATTTTTTGATAAACCAAGAGAAGACGGGCATTTATTTTTGACGGTATGGATAATTTGGAATAATTTCAGGACAAAATAACTGTTATAAAAACATGGACAAGTTATCAGTGATAGGGAAAATAGGAACGATTCTCTCCGACCTGCAGGAGCAGCAGGAGTACTTTGAAAAGAACCTCGAATCATTAAATGAAGTAGAAGTGGAGCTTTTCGCGGCCAGCGCCAATTACCTGGCCGAATATGCTAAGGTTTTGAAAAAGTTCCCGGTCAGCCGCAAGGCGATGGCGGCGCTTCCGGCCCCGGCAAACACCCCGGGGTCCGCGGACGAGGACGACGATATTGGTTTCCGCCTGAGCTTTGAGGAAAATGAGCAATTCGAAGAAGACGATAAAAAGATTCATCAGCCAAACGCTGCAGGTAAGCAAAAACTACATGTGAAAGAGGAGCCGCTGGCTGAAACCCTGCGAAAGGCAGCAGAAGAAAGGGCGGACGAACCTGATGCGCAGCAGCCTCCCGCTGCCGGCAATACGATCACCTGGCAGGAACAGCCCCGGCGGTCAACTACCGATACTTCCCGGGAAGCAATTGCGGAAGCTTTTCTTGATCCGGAGCCTGCAGCGCAGGAACCCGAAGAATCACCCGCCGGGCAGCCGCCCGGGAAGGCCGCTCCGCATTCAGCGGAAGGACCTGCCGTGCATTCTTCAGAAAAGCCGTTCTCCTCCGCTTCCGAAAAGCCGGCTTCTCCTGCCCGGGAAAAAGCTGACCCGGAAGTTTTTCAGCAAGAATCCGCAGCGCCGGAGCAACCAACTGTTCCGCAACCCCGCACGCCGCAACCTCACACGCCAGGCGCACAATACCCCGCTCAGCAGCAATCCGCTCCGTTGCGGGAGCCTGCTGCTCCGTCGCACGATCCTGCTGCTCCGTCGCGGGAACCGGCTGCTCAGTCCCAGGAGCCCGCCGCCTCACAGCAATCCGGGCCGTCGCAGGAGCCCGCCTCCACACAGCAATCCGGCCCGGTACAGGAACCGGCGTTTCCTTCTTCCCGGCAAGACCTGTCAATCAACCCGTCTGAAGAGAAAGGAAACCGGAAACTGAGTTTGAATGAGCGTTTCGGCGAAAAGAAATCTACTCTTTATGAGCGGATCGTTCCAAAACAGCCGGAACAGGGAGCGGGAGCGCCTATTTTGAATCTGGGACTAAGCATTGGGATCAATGAGCGCTATTATTTTATAAAGAACCTGTTCCACGATGATAAAGTCGCTTTTGACCAGGCGATCACAAGAATTGATATGTGTCACTCCCTGGGGGAGGCGCTGGAATATACGAACCGTTCGCTGGCAGGTAAATATAGCTGGAGCCGCAAAGAAGAAGATGCCCGAAAATTTTATGACCTGCTGAAAAGGCGGTTCATTTAGAAGCTTGCAGCAGAAGGTTTGCAACTTCGTGGTTGCAGCCTTCGGTCATGCTTCATATCCGGCCCGCGGGCTTACCTGATCGCACCCATCCTGTTTGCATCCAGTTTAATAAGGATAAACAGTAAGATGGTGAATCCCCACAGGGAGGAGCCTCCGTAGCTGAGGAGGGGCAGGGGAATGCCAATCACCGGAACAAGCCCGATGGTCATTCCTATATTGATCACCAGGTGGAAGAAAATAATGGAAGCGACTCCATAGCCGTAAATGCGGGTAAAAGAGGCGCGCTGCCGTTCCGCCACATGTACGATGCGCAACAGCAGGGCAACGTAAAGTCCGATTACCAGGGTGCTTCCAAGGAAGCCCCATTCTTCGCCGATCGTACAGAAGATAAAGTCGGTACTTTGTTCGGGTACGAAATTATACTTGGTTTGCGTCCCCTTTAAAAAGCCCTTTCCCAAAAGCCGCCCGGAACCGATGGCGATCTTTGACTGGTTCAGGTTGTATCCCACTCCCCGGAGATCAACATCATCTTTTAACAAAACTTCGATGCGGCTGCGCTGGTGAGGCTGCAAAACCCGGTAAAACAAATAATTCGTAGTGAAAACGAAAGCCACAGAAATGAACAGGCCCATTGAAAGCACGGTGATAAGTTTTCGCCGTTTCCGGAGTTTATAGATCAGAAAGCCGCCTCCGGCCAACAGGATAAGAGCAAGGTAAACGGGCTTTATGATCAGGGCGAGAATAAATAGCGCTACAAGAGTGGCGCCAATGACAAGGATCGGGGAAGGCAGGCCCTCACGATAAAGTACAAGGATGAATGCGGTAAAGGTTAGCGCTGAGCCGGCGTCCTTTTGCAGCAGGATCAGGATCACGGGAATCGCGATGATCGCAAAACTCATGAACTTGGTATTTGTATCCTGCATACGGATATTATTCCCGCTTAAAAAGCGAGCCAGGGCCAGCGCGGTGGCCACTTTTGCAAACTCGGAAGGCTGCAAGCGAAAATCGCCGATCGCAATCCAGGCCTGGTTTCCGCCCACAGTTGTCCCGATAACAAGTACCAGCAGGAGGAGCATAATGGTGAGCCCGTAAAAGCCAAAGGCGAACGTGCTGAAGAACTTGGAGTCCAGCAGCAGGATGATCGTTATTAAAACGAAGGAGCTGAGGATCCAAAGCAATTGCTTTCCGTAATTCCTGCTAAGGTCCAGGATACTCTGGTGTTCTACATCATATACCGCTGCATAAATATTGACCCAGCCTATCAGGATCAGGCAGAGATAAAGAAAAATCGTCAGCCAGTCCACGTTGTGGAAAACACTGCGGTGCTTTTGCTGCTGGCTACCTGGATACATCGGCCGTTTTATTTTGAGCGGTTTCCGGAGCAGGTTTCTTTTCCTCTTTTTCAGGCAGCAGGTTGGCTTCCAGGAGCCGGTCTATGTAATAATCGGGCCGGCTGATCGTGTCGCGCAGGTACTTTTCGATCATCAGGCTGGCAATCGGGCCGGCCCAGGTTGATCCGTAACCAGCATTCTCAACTACGACAGCAATGGCGATCTTTGGATTTTCCCTTGGGGCAAAAGCGGTAAATATCGAATGGTCCTTCCCA
The DNA here is from genome assembly GCF_008033235.1 of Anseongella ginsenosidimutans. GTDB lineage: Bacteria > Bacteroidota > Bacteroidia > Sphingobacteriales > Sphingobacteriaceae > Anseongella > Anseongella ginsenosidimutans. The sequence goes on along the minus strand of NZ_CP042432.1, from coordinate 216,164 downwards.
TGGGGATTCTGGGCGGTGCCGGTCTTGCCGCAGATATCTATTCCCTCAACGCGGGAATAGACGGCCGTTCCCCCCGGTTCAAACACCTTTTGCATGCCTTCGTGTACCACTTCGAAATGTTTTTCATCAATACCCGTATTCATTTTCCGGGTAAATTCCGGGCGTATATATTTCTCATCTCCAATGGATTTAACCAGGTGCGGCCGGTAGTAATATCCCTTATTGGCAATGGCCGCCATCATATTGGCCATTTGCAGCGGTGTTACGCCCAGTTCCCCCTGCCCAATGGCCAGAGAAATAATATTGGAAGAACGCCAGCTGCCGGTTCCGTAAATATCATCGTAATAACTTGCTTTTTTTAGAATGCCGGCGGCTTCATACGGAAGCTCGATTTTGCTTGAAAGGCCAAGGCCGAAGTTTTCCAGGTAAGTTCTCCAGCGCTTATACGCATCTGATGCGGAAGCAGCCTGGGGATTATGGTCGATCAGCCGGGCGAATTCATGGCAGTACCAGGCATTGCAGGACCCCTGGATAGATTGTGCAATGTTTAAAGGAGGGTGGTTATGCGTGCAGCGAACAGTAAGCCTGCCCATCCGGTAACCGCCATAACAGGGAAAACGGGTCTCGGGCGTCACGATTCCTTCCTGCAGCCCTATCAGGGCCATTAAAGGTTTGAAGGTGGAGCCCGGCGGATACTGGGCCTGGGTGGGCCGGATAAAAAGAGGATTATTTTCGTCACGCAGCAGCTTCATATAATTATTGCCGCGTTTCCTGCCTACTAAAAGGTTAGGATCATAGGAAGGACTGCTGACGAAGGCCAGTATTTCACCGGTTTCGGGCTCGATGGCTACAATGCTTCCCACTTTATTCTGCATAAGGGCCTCTCCCAGCTGCTGAAGTTCCAGGTCAAGCGAGGAGACCAGCGGTTCACCCGCCACGGCCGCCGTATCAAAACGCCCGTTCTGAAAACTGCCCTTAGGCCTGTTAAAGGCGTCCACCATCTGGAAATAAACGCCCCGGTGCCCCCTGATCACCTCTTCGTATGCTCTTTCGATGCCGCTGCGGCCAATATAGTCACCCTGCCGGTAAAAATTATCAGATCTTTTGATGTCCCCCTCGGTCACTTCATCTACATATCCAAGTACATGCGCGGCCGCCGTGTGCGGGTAATTCCGGACCGTCCGGTTCTGAACGAAGAACCCCGGAAACTGGTAAAGCGCTTCCTGCAGCGATGCATAAAGGGTATCGGACAGCTGTTTTTCAAAAAGGGAAGCTTTATAGTAAGAGTACCTTTCGGCCTTGTCCAATTTTTCAAGAAATTCTTCTTTGTCCAAGTTGATAAGCCGGCAAAGGGCCAGGGTATCGAATGCCCGGATGTCCTTGGGAATAACCATCAGGTCATATACCGGTTGATTTTGCACCAGTATATTGTTGTTCCTGTCCACGATAATGCCCCTTGCGGGATACACTACATTCCTTCTCAACACGTTGTCTTCGGCCGAAAGGCGGTACTGGGTATCCAGGATCTGCATATAGAACAGCCGGGCCACCAGGATAAGGGCGGCTGCGATGATGATCCCCTGAATAATGTATTTCCTTTCGAAGTATGCGTTCACTCCTTAGTCAGTTTATAGTTTGTGGTTTGTAGTTTCTAGTTTCCGGTTGTCAGTTTCCGGTTTCTGATGTCCGGTTTATAGTTCCGGTTTCCTGTTTATAGTTTGTAGTTTCTAGTTTCCGGTTTTCAGTTTGTAGTTTCTAGTTTCCGGTTTTCAGTTTGTAGTTTCTAGTTTCCGGTTTTCAGTTTTTAGTTTCCGGTTTTTAGTTTCGAGTTCCTGGTTTAACGCGCTTAGCTTTTAAAGCGCAAAGTTAGTAAACCAGTTCCCTTTATTCCAGTTATCTTTCATTTCTTCCCTCGGTTCTGCTTCAGATGCTTCAGGCGTGCCTCAGGTGTGCTTCAGGCCTTGCGCTCCGCCTCTAAAAACTAAAAACTACAAACTTTGGAATTTGGAATGTGGACTTGCAGGCAATTGGAACATTATTTTCGTTTACCGGAAAATAAATATTGGCTCAAAATGATTAAAAATAATGTAAAAATTGCGCTTGAAACAGCTTTGGCCGAAGATAGTAAGAACTCCTGCAGGCGGAATATCTCCAGGTTAAAAAGTACCAGGTGATGAATAATGACCAGGACGGAGCTGTACATCAGGAACCAGCGCAAACCCATAGCCCTGATGCCGGGTTCTGCTGTGTTTTCATATCCGTCACGGGGAGTAATGACCCTGATCAGAAGGATGCGGCAAAAGGCCATAACCGTACAGGCCGCTGCATGCAGGCCGGGGGAGTTGGAGAACATATCTACTGACAGACCCAGCAGAAAAGACAAAAGGAACAGGAGAAAATTGGAAGTCTGCAGCGGCAGCAGCAAAATGAACAAGACGTAGAACCAGGGAATGGCAAGGTTGTACAGGCTGAAGTTTTTCAGGAACAGTACCTGGAATAATACCAGGAGAAAGAAGCGGATGATATTTATGACAAAGATCCTGATCATTGCTCCAGTTTTTCTTCCAGCTGTTCCTGTTCTTCCTGGAATTTATTTACAACAATATATACATACTGCAATTGCTGGAAATTCGTAGCCAGCTTTACGTCAATTCCCAGGAAGCTTTTTGTGCCGCCCCGTTTTACGTCAACAACTGTACCTACCGGCGTACCCTCCGGGAAAAGGGAGAATCCTGTGGTGACCAGCCTTTCGCCCTTATTCACCTGTACATGCGTCGGGACATCTTCCATGGCGGCCAGCATCGGGTTGACCCCGGGCCACACCAATGATCCGATATTATTGGAAGAGTCTAGTTTTACGCTTACGCGGACGTCTTTATGAAGGATCGAGTAGGCGGTAGAGAAATGTTCCGAAACGTCTTTGATAATGCCCGCTATGCCATGCGGCCCCATAATGCCCATGCCGCTTTTTACGCCGTCGGCAGCGCCCCGGTTCAGCGTCAGCCAGTTACTCCGGTAAGTGATCGTATTATTGACTACCCGTGCCGTAATATAGGTGTATTGCTGCAGGTTAACGGTGTCTTGTATGGTCACCCGCGTCGTGTCGGTATCATAGAATGCGTTTTCCAGCCTGCTGCGAAGCCGGGCATTTTCCATTGCCAGGCTGTCGTTCACCTTTCCGAGCATGAGGTAGCGGCTCACCTGGTCTGCTTTACTATAAATGGTCCCTGTGATTTGATTGGCAGAATTTACCACGCTTGCTTTCTGGTAGCGGTTATGCTGCACCAGAAGAACAATAGCTGCGCTTTCAAAGATGATGAACAGGAAAAATGCGTTGTTTCTAAGTATGAACAGCCAGAGATTACGCATTCAGAGGATTGATTATTGCATAAGGAACCTGAAATTACCAATATTCTTCAAAGCAATCCCGGTTCCGCGTACCACGGCGCGAAGAGGATCTTCCGCTATATGAACGGGAAGCTTGGTTTTGGACTGAATCCTTTTATCCAGCCCCCGCAGCAAGGCCCCGCCACCTGTTAAATAAATGCCGGTCTGGTAAATATCCGCAGAAAGTTCGGGCGGAGTGATCTCAAGGGCCTTCAGGATGGCTTCTTCTATCTTCGAAATGGATTTGTCAAGGCAATGCGCTACTTCGGTATAGGAAACAAGGATCTGCTTGGGGACCCCGGTCATGAGATCCCGTCCCTGTACGGCGAAGTCCGAAGGAGGGTCCTGCAGCTCGGTAAGGGCTGAGCCCACTTCGATCTTGATCTTTTCGGCAGTACGCTCCCCGATCAGGATATTATGCTGCCGACGCATATAATTGACAATGTCGGAATCAAAATTATCTCCCGCTACCCGGATGGACTGATCGCAGACGATGCCTCCCAGTGCGATAACGGCGATTTCCGTGGTGCCTCCTCCAATATCAATGATCATATTTCCCATAGGCTCTTCCACGTCAATACCAATGCCGATTGCCGCCGCCATAGGCTCATGGATCATATAGACCTCCTTGGCGCCTGCCATTTCCGCGGAATCGCGCACGGCCCTTTTCTCCACTTCCGTAATGCCGGAGGGAATACAGATCACCAGTCGCAGGGAGGGGAACATCCAGCCCCTTCCCCCGTTGATCATCTTTATGAAACCGCGGATCATATGCTCGGCGGCATCGAAATCTGCGATAACGCCGTCTTTCAGCGGCCGGATGGTTTTAATATTTTCATGCGTTTTCCCATCCATCAGTAAGGCCTGCTTCCCCAGCGCAATGATCTTTCCGGTTCGGCGGTCTATAGCAACAATGGAGGGTTCATCCACTACTACTTTGTCGTTATGTATGATGAGGGTATTGGCTGTACCAAGGTCAATGGCGATTTCTTGGGTCAGGAAATTAAACAATCCCATATATTGCTGCTATAATTTTCCGGTATTTGATGAATTTTTCTATTTTTTCCGCTAATTTACAAAAAAAGCTGTTAGTCACAGGCTCAATTAATGCTTAAAATGACGTATCCCCGTTACCACCATTGCTAATCCAGTTTTATTGCATAAATCAATGGAATCCTGGTCCCTGATAGACCCTCCCGGCTGTAATACAGCAGTGATTCCTGCTTCATGAGCAATTTCCACGCAATCAGGAAAGGGGAAAAAGGCATCGGAAGCCATTACAGCGCCTTCAAGATCAAAACCAAAGGCGCCTGCCTTGACAATTGCCTGTTTCAGTGCATCCACCCTGGATGTCTGACCCACGCCGCTTGCCAGCAGAGAATTCCCCTTCACTAACACGATCGTGTTGGATTTAGTATGTTTCACGAGCTTATTTGCAAAAAAAAGATCGTTCAGCTCCGCGGCAGAAGGACTTTTAAGAGTAACCGTTTTCATTTGCTCCGGGCCTTCAATGGAAAGATCCTTGTCCTGTTCAATGATTCCGTTCAGCAGGCTGCGGAATTGCCTGGAGGGCAGCTCAATGTCACGCTGCCGGAGAATGATCCTGTTTTTTTTACTTCGAAGGATCTCCAGGGCGTTCTCTTCATAGGAAGGGGCGATCAGCACTTCATAAAATAACTCGCTGATGGCGGAAGCAGTTTCCGCGTCCACTGCCCGGTTGCAGATAAGTATTCCCCCGAAGGCGGATACCGGATCGCAGGCCAGCGCATCTTTCCAGGCTTCGGCCAGGGTTTCCCGCGTAGCTGCTCCGCAGGCATTATTATGTTTCAGAATAGCGAAGGTAGGATCGTCATTGCTGAATTCCGCCATGAGCGCCACCGCCGCATCTACATCCACAAGATTATTATAGGATAATTCCTTCCCGCCCAGCTTCAGGAACATATCGTCCAGCTTCCCGTAAAAAGTTCCCTGCTGGTGAGGGTTTTCGCCATAGCGAAGTGTCTGGGAAGCCTGCAGGCTTTCTTTGAATACCGGCAATGGGTTTTTCCGGTTGAAATAATGGAAGATAGCCGTGTCGTAATGAGAGCTGGTATTGAACGCTCTTTTGGCCAGCTCCCTCCGCTGTTCCAGGGAAAGGTCGCCGTTTTGTTCCCTCAGCAATTTTTCTACATGGCTGTATTCATTCCGGGAAGCTATAATGGCCACGTCCCGGTAATTCTTTGCCGCCGCCCGGATCAGCGAAATTCCGCCGATGTCTATTTTTTCTATGATTTCCTCTTCTGCGGCACCTGAAGCGACTGTTTCCTCAAAAGGATAGAGGTCCACTATCACCAGGTCAACGGGAGGGATATCGTATTGTTTTAGTTGCTCAAGATCTCCTGCGTGGTCCCTGCGGGCCAGGATGCCCCCGAAAATTTTAGGATGAAGCGTTTTAACTCTTCCCCCCAGGATAGAAGGGTAGGAGGTAAGCCCTTCCACGGGCTGCACCTCTGCTCCAAGGTCCCGAATAAATTGTTCCGTACCTCCGGTAGAATAAATAGTCACGCCCATGTCCTTGAGAAGATGGATCAGGGGATCGAGATTGTCTTTGTAATAAACTGAAATTAAGGCGCTTTTGATTTTTACGGGATGGTTCATTGTCTATTTCAGGGATCAAGAATTCAAAGCGCAAGTTTAGGAAAAATTACTCGTTTTTGCAGGCTGAATCCCTGAAAATAAATCGTCACCGCACCGGCGCCGCGGAAACCCGGCCTATAATTTTTTCAGCAGGTTTTCAATAATACGGGGATAATGCAAATGTTCCAGCTGCTGTCCCTTATATTTGATCATATCCAGGTTATCGTTGGGTTCTATTTTAAAATGCGCCTGGTAAATAACGTCACCGGCGTCGTAAACCTCATCCACGTAGTGGATAGTAATACCCGATTCTCTTTCTCCCGCGCTCATAATGGCTTTGTGTACCCGGTCGCCATACATTCCCTGTCCGCCGTATTTAGGAAGCAGCGCAGGATGAATATTAACGATTCTGCCGGGGAAGGCTTCCAGCATATTCTGAGGGATCAGCCAGAGAAAACCCGCCAGCACCACCAGGTCGATTTCCAGGTTTTGGAGTAAGGTAACCACCCTGGCGGAATGATAAAATTCTTCCCGGTCAAACACATGAGTTGGGATTTCATGATTATCGGCTCGCTCCAGCACGTATGCATCCGGGCGATTGGAGAGAATAATGGTTACTTCGGCTTCGCTGCTGTCTTTAAAATGTTCAATGATCTTTTGGGCGTTGGAACCGGACCCTGAGGCAAAAATGGCAATGCGCTTAGTTCTTGTCATACTTTTGCAAAATAGCAAAAAATGGGCCATATCCCGAAGTACGATAAAATCCTATAGTATATTGAAAAGATGGTATAAAATAGCTTCGTTGCGATTCGATAGATTTGTGATATGAAAGAATTGCCGCTGATTGACCTGACCGTAATCGTCCTGTACCTGGCTGCGATGGTATTTACCGGATTTTGGTTTTCCAGGAGAAATAAGAACGCCGGGCAGTTCAGCAAAGGTTCCGGCCTAATTCCCGGATGGGCCGTAGGGATCTCCCTCTATGCCACTTTTTTAAGCAGCAATACCTTTATCGGGGTTCCCGGTAAGGCCTTCGGCAGCAACTGGAACGCCTTTGTTTTCAGTCTTTCCATTCCCCTGGCCGCCTGGGTCGCTTCGCGGTATTTTGTTCCCTTTTACCGGAAGGCGGGCGAAGTTTCAGCGTATACCCATTTGGAACACCGTTTCGGTCCCTGGGCCCGCACGTATGCGGTTATCTGTTTCCTCCTAACCCAGGTGGCCCGGATAGGTTCCATATTCTTTGGAATGGCGCTGGCCCTGCAGGCGCTTACGGGCTATTCCATGACTTCGATCATGCTCGTGATCGGGCTTTGCATTCTTGCGTATACGGTGCTTGGCGGAATGGAGGCGGTTATCTGGACCGAGGTGGTGCAGGCCATCCTGATGAGCGGAGGGGCGTTGTTAATAGTTGTTTTGATCCTGCTGGATATGCCGGGAGGCGCCGGGAAGATCCTGGAAACCGGCATTAGTGACAATAAATTCAGCCTGGGCAGCGCTGCGCCCATCTTTACCGAGCCTACCTTTTGGGTCATCCTGCTATATGGTTTTTTTATTAATCTGAATAATTTCGGGGTGGACCAGAATTATGTGCAGCGGTACCATACCGCCAGTTCGGAAAAAGAAGCTTCCCGTTCTATCTGGATCTGCGCTAAATTATACGTTCCGCTTTCCCTTTTGTTTTTTGTTATAGGTACCTGCCTGTACGCTTATTACCAGGAAAACCCGGAGCTTACGGGCCAGATCAAACTACAGGCGGCTGCTGAACAATTAGGGCCCGGCGCCTCCGGTGAAGCGGTTGCCGCACGCGCCGCTACCTTGGGGCCCGCGGACTATGGGGACAAGGTAATGCCGCATTTTATGGCTGAAAAAGTGCCTCCAGGCCTGGCGGGCCTGATTATTTCCGCCATACTTGCGGCGGGCATGAGTACCATCAGTTCCGGAATGAATGCCTCCGCCACGGTCTTCTCGGAAGATATTTACAAGCGATACCTAAAAAGGAATGCCAGTTCGGAGCAGCATATGCGGGCCTTGCTTATCACTACCGCCATTTTTGGGATTATTGGCATGGCCGCAGGAATTGCTATGATAGGGGTAAAGAGCATACTGGATATCTGGTGGGAGTTGTCCGGAATCTTCGCGGGTGGTATGCTGGGGCTTTTCCTGCTGGGGATCATCAGCCGGAAAGCCGGAAACCGCGAAGCGCTTGCCGCTATTATCCTTGGGGTGCTGATCATTCTCTGGATGACCTTCTCGTACCTCATTCCCAGTGAATATTCCTACCTGCGCAACCCGCTGCATGCCAATATGATCATTGTTGCGGGAACGCTTGCTATATTCCTTTCGGGCAGTTTCCTGGGCTGGCTCAGGAAGCCCGCTGCGCAGAAGCCGGTATCTTAATCAGAATTAACGATGGCGAAACAGAGAGGATTTATCCCGGTCATGCTTACCCCTTTCGAAGAGAATGGGCGCATTGATTACGCGGGCCTGGCCCGCCTGACGGAATACTACCTGCAATGCGGGGCGCTGGGATTATTTGCCAATTGCCTGTCAGGTGAAATGTATGACCTGGAGGAGGAGGAAAGAAGGAAAATATTGAAACAGGTGCTTCAAACCGCTGGCGGGCGCGTTCCTGTAGTGGCCACCGGGACCTTCAGCGCTTCGCCTGGAGAGCAGGCGGCATGCATAAGGCAGGTGCATGACGCGGGCGCGGCGGCGACTATTATTATCACCGGCGTCGTAGCAACTGCCGAAGAGCCGGATCAGGTCCTGGATGCCCGGATCTTTGATTTGTTCCGGCGTACGGAGGGTATTCCCCTGGGTTTTTATGAATGCCCCGAGCCGTATAAACGCATTCTTCAGGCGGAACAGCTAAAGCCATTCCTGGAAACCGGAAGGGTAATTTACTACAAAGACACCTGCCTGGACCTGAGCCTGGTAAAGAAGAAGCTGAAAGCCGCCGAAGGGCGGGATTTCGGCCTGTACGATGCGTACGCGGTTCATGCCGTGGAAAGCCTGAGGGCCGGCGCCGCCGGGCTTTCCTGCATCCAGGGCAATTATTTTCCCGAACTGATTACCTGGCTTTGCGATAACTTTAACGATAAAGCCCAGCAGCCGGAGGTAGAAAAGGTGCAGCAATTCCTGACCCGGAATATGGAGCTGATGCACAGCGGTTACCCGGCCACGGCCAAGTACTTTCTTCAGAAAAGAGGGATATTGAAAAACGCGGTAACGCGGAAGAAAACAGTCGCACTCACCGTAATGCAAAAAGCGCATATAGACCGACTGTTTGAGACCTACCGGGCGCTGGCGGAGGAGACAGGAATACTGATCCCTTCCGGCGAATGACATGGCAAAGGCTTAAGCCAGCTGTGCCGATTTGCTGAATAAATACTGCTGTTTATACTTTAGCGGCGTTAAGCCGGTTACCTTCTTAAAATGCCGGAAAAAATTAGAGAGGTTATGGAAACCGCACTCATAACAGATTACGCCGGTGGCCAGTTTATCTTCAATCAGCAGCCGGCAGGCATGGCTGATTCTGATCTCGGTAAGGAAGTCAAGGTAGGTTTTCCGGGTCATGAGTTTGAAGTAACGGCAAAAGGAAGTAACACTCAGGTGGCTGAGCGCCGCAATTTCTTCCAGGCTGATCTCTTTCCGGTAGTTGGCCAGCGTATACTCGTGTATTTTATTCAGCCGCAGGATATCTGATTCGTTGGAAGGGGAAAATGCATGCGCGGAAGCAATGTGTTCGTAGCCGGCGCTTTCGGCCATTAATTTAAGCATGGATAACAGAACGATCAGCCGGTCGAGGCCCTCTGCCTTCAATGCGGAGTACATCAGGTTTGCCAGCCGCGTCCTGGACTCGCCGCCGAACAACATGCCCTTACCGGCTTTTTCAAAAAGCTTACGTATCAGGATTGATTCCGGCAGCATAAGGAGATCACGGCCCAGGCAGTCGGGGCGGAAATGGATCACGATCACTTCAAAAGCGTCGTCTTTCCCGTCCCCCGGTTTTTTTTCGCCAGCCGTCCATTTATGCGGCAGGTTTTCGCCAAGGAGGATCAGTTCGCCGGCCGTAAAATTGCTGATATTGTCCCCGATAAACCGCAGGCCTTCTCCCCTGATCACATAGTGAAGCTCCAGTTCGGGATGATAATGCCAGATTCCCGGGTTGGACTGGTTATCATGGCGGATACTAAACGAGTTGCTGGACCTTACCGGAACCTTATGGAAATGAGGCTTCATAAAACATTGGCGGGTTTATTCTACGAATATAACAATTGTTGCAGGGCATTCCGCCGACTGAATGATAATATGCTATAGTTTTCTGCTAAGAAATCATAGAAAACCCATGCTTTTATTTCCGATGTTTGGTACTATGGCGATAGCGTTTATATTGGCAGCTGCCCTGTTGCCGGGGAGTCTCCCCGCCCAGGCGCCGGCTGACAGCACAGAAGCTGCCGGTTTCGAAATTGTAAAGTACAATAATCCGGGAGCAGTAGCAGATCTTGGCGTAGGTCTTTGGGCATGGCCGCTTCCCATGGATTACGATCATGACGGAGATATGGATTTGGTCGTTTCTTGTCCGGATAAACCCTTCGGCGGCTTATATTATTTCGAAAACGCGTCTGGCGAAGCTGTACCTCTGTTCGAGCCTCCCAGGCGTATAGGCGACGCGTTAAAGGACGTGCAGGTTTCCTACATTGACGGGAAGCCGAGAGTGCTGGTGCCGGGCGCTGAGTTCATGGATTTCAGCAACGCAAGGCCGGGTGAGAAGAAGATGCTTTACCCTGTGGACTCCATTTTGTCAGATTTTAAGAAGAAGCCTCGTTTCAATCAATGGAAGCTCGTAGATTATGGCCAGGACGGCGATGAAGACATCATCGTGGGAGTAGACGATTGGAGCGATTATGGTTGGGACAACGCTTTTAATGAAAAAGGGAAGTGGACGAACGGCCCGCTTCACGGTTATGTTTATCTGATTGAAAACCAGGACGGAAACTACCGGAACCAGGGACGCCTGGAGGCCGGGGGGAAAATTATCGATGTGTATGGGGCTCCCTCTCCGAATTTTGCCGACTTTGACGGTGATGGCGATCTTGACCTGGTGTGCGGGGAATTTCTGGACAGGCTGACCTGGTTTGAAAATACCGGTTCGTCTGAACGGCCGGTATACGCGGCTGGCAAATACCTCCGTAACTCCGCGGGAATTATAAAAATGGATCTGCAAATGATCATTCCCGTCGCCGTGGATTGGGACAAGGACGGCCATATCGATCTTGTGGTTGGTGATGAGGACGGGAGAGTGGCCCTGCTGAGGAATACGGGGCAGGTAAAGGGCAGCATGCCCGTATGGGAATCGCCTTTGTATTTTCAGCAAAAAGCCGGTAACCTGAAGTTTGGGGCGCTGGCAACACCTTTTAGTACTGACTGGGACAATGACGGGGATGAGGATCTGGTTGCTGGCAATTCGGCAGGTTACATCGCTTTCATAGAAAACCTGGATGGCGGAAATCCTCCCCGCTGGGCCAAGCCCAGGCTTCTCAAGGCCGCCGGCAGCGTCATTCGTATCCAGGCAGGCACGAACGGATCCATTCAGGGGCCTGCTGAAGCAAAATGGGGGTACACCACTCTTTCCGTGGCTGACTGGGACGGGGACGGCTTAAAAGATTTGCTGGTGAACTCTATTTGGGGAAAGGTGCTGTGGTATAGAAATACCGGCCCGGCAGCACGTCCGAGGCTGGCCGGGGCGGAGGCAGTTAAGGTAGACTGGGGCGGACGAGAAGTTCCCCGGCCGCAATGGAACTGGTGGGACCCGGGCGCAGATGCCCTGGTTAGCCAATGGCGGACTACCCCTTTCGCAACTGACTGGAACAAAGACGGGCTGGCCGACCTGGTCATGCTTGATCACGAAGGTTACCTGGCCTTTTTTGAACGCGTTAAAAAAGACGGCAAACTTGTATTGACGCCGGGTCAGCGCGTGTTTTACGGGACGGGTGCTTCAGGATTCAACAGTCGGCATGCTGTTACAGACAGTCTTCCCGGCCCGTTGCGGTTAAACACGGAAAAATACGGGAGGAGCGGCAGGGTTAAATTTGCATTGGCAGATTGGGACCAGGATGGCCTTATTGATATTCTGGTGAATAGCGGGAATATTTCATTTATGAAGAATCTGGGTAAAAAGAACGGAAAATGGTTTTTTTCGGAAAGGGGAATGATAGGGGTACCTGTACTTGCCGGCCATACAACCAGTCCCACCATGGTAGACTGGAACAAAGACGGAGTTCCTGAATTGCTGGCCGGGGCAGAAGACGGTCATTTTTATTATCTTGATCCGGGCAGTAATAAATAGCGCGCATATGAAATGGTTAAAGCTTTATCTGATCTTCATGCTTCCTTTTATCGGGTTTACCGGTTGCAATAACCGGCAGCCGGCAAACGACATTACCGGTAAGTATCATCTTCCTCCGCTGAGCCAGCCGGGGGAGGGAGCGTATATAAAGGGTGCGCTGATCTATCCCCTGAACGATAAACCTACCCCGGAATGCCATGCATCCACCATCGTGGAAACACCTTCCGGAATAGTGGCCGCTTTTTTTGCAGGAACTTATGAACGGCACGACGATGTCGGGATCCGTGTCAGCAGGCTGGAAAACGGCGCATGGACATATCCGGAAGAAGTGGCCAATGGCGTGCAGAACGATACGCTGCGCTATCCCTGCTGGAACCCGGTACTGTTTCGCCCCGAAGGTGGCCCCCTGCTCTTGTTTTATAAGGTAGGCCCCAGCCCCAGCACCTGGTGGGGCATGCTGATAAGTTCTGAAGATGACGGTAAAACCTGGTCCGCGCCCAGGAAACTGGGGGAAGACGAAAAGATAGGGCATCTCCTGGGCCCCGTTAAAAACAAACCCGTTCAACTGGCCGACGGCACCATTATCTGCCCCTCCAGTACGGAAACGGAAAATGCGGCATCCGGCGATGAATGGAAGGTGCATTTTGAGATCAGCAAGGACGGTGGTAATACCTGGGAAGTCGCGGGGCCTATTAACGATGGAACAACGTTTGACGCCATACAGCCAAGTATTCTCACCTACCCTGACGGGCGCCTGCAGGTATTATGCCGCACCCGCCAGGACGTCATTGCCCAAAGCTGGTCGGAAGATCAGGGCCTCACCTGGAGCGAGATGACCGCAACCGGCCTGCCCAATCCGAATTCCGGAACGGATGCCGTTACGCTGAAGGACGGCCGGCAGTTACTGGTCTACAATCACACAACCAAAGAGGGGCCCGAGCCCAATAACCGGAATATGCTGAATATAGCACTGTCAGAAGATGGCATCAGCTGGACACCTGTGATGACCCTTGAAAACAAGCCGCATGAAGCAGGCTATTCCTACCCGGCGGTTATCCAGGCTTCTGACGGCATGGTTCATATCACCTATACCTACTGGAGGGAATCCGTCAAGCATGTTGTCATTGATCCGGCTGAACTTTAAGCATCCTATAAGTTCCCTCTTAAGGCCTGCTCCCGTTCAATGGCTTCAAATAAAGCCTTAAAATTACCTTTGCCGAAAGATGTGGCGCCTTTTCGTTGAATGATCTCGTAGAATAGGGTAGGCCTGTCCTGCACGGGCTTCGTGAAGATCTGCAGCAGGTAACCTTCGGGGTCGCGGTCCACCAGGATGTTGAGCGCCCCCAGGGCTTCCAGGTCCTCGTCTATCAGACCGATCCGTTTCTCAAGGTCTTCGTAATAGCCCGGAGGCACCTGCAGGAACTCTACGCCGCGCCTGCGAAGGCTGCTGACGGTTTCGATAATATCATCGGTAGCCAGGGCCAGGTGCTGTACACCCGCTCCGCGGTAGAAATCAAGGTATTCTTCAATCTGTGACCGTTTCTTCCCTTCGGCAGGTTCGTTAATGGGGAACTTTATATAGCCGTTGCCGTTGGAAACCACCTTGGACATCAGCGAGGAGTATTCCGTGGAAATATCCTTGTCGTCAAAAGTGATCATCAGCTTAAAACCCATTACGTCTTCATAAAAGCGGACCCATTTGTTCATTTCGCCGAGCGGGACATTGCCTACGCAATGATCAATGTATTTTAATCCCGCAGGAGCGGAAAGCGCAGGCCGGCGCAGGGCTTTGAAGCCGGGCAGGAAAGCGCCGCGGTAATTCTTTCTTTCCACAAAGGTATGGATCGTGCTGCCATAGGTTTCAATGGATGAAAGGATGACTTCCCCCTCGCTGTCCTGCCGGCGGTGGGGTTCATGTACCGGACGGGCGCCCCGGCGGACGGTTTCATTAAAAGCCGAAACAGCGTCTTCAACCGTGAGGGCCAGCACTTTAACGCCGTCGCCGTGCAGACGTACATGCTCGGCTATTTCGCTGCCGGGCGAGAGGGGGCTGCTTAGTACGAGTTTAATCTTTCCCTGTTCCAGCAGGTAGGAAGCCTTTCCCTGTAATCCTGTTTCGGGGCCTGCATACGCGGTTAGCCGGTATCCGAAGGCTCGCTGGTAATAATAGGCGGATTGTTTTGCATTGCCTACGTAGAACTCAATATGATCGGTTCCGAGCAGCGGAAGAAAATCCGGCTCCGCTTTTTCGTTTCCGGACAATCCGCCGCCGGCCTGCTCATTTTCTGTATTTTTATCAAAAGTAGTTTCCATTAGTAATTTTTTAGATTGGTTCATTATTCCACCATTTCCTGCCAGGACTTGTAATAGTCCGGATCTTCGATCTTCAGGGCCTCTTCGGTGATCATCAGCGGGTGAAAGGGGTCGATCATTACGGCCAGTTCATCCGTGGCTTCTTTTCCAATGCTTTTTTCAACCGCTCCCGGGTGCGGTCCGTGCGGAATGCCGCCGGGATGAAGGGTGATCTGGCCGCGTTCCACATTCCTTCGGCTCATAAAGTCGCCGTCCACATAATACAGCACTTCGTCCGAATCCACATTGCTGTGATTATACGGCGCCGGAATGGATTGCGGGTGGTAATCGTATTTACGCGGGCAGAAGGAACAAAGGACGAAGTTATCCGCCTCGAATGTCTGATGGACAGGCGGCGGCTGATGGAGCCGGCCGGTAACAGGCTCAAAATCATGGATGGAAAATCCCCAGGGATAATGAAAGCCGTCCCATCCGATATAGTCGAATGGATGCGTTCCGTAGATATAAGGATAGATAAGGCCCTGTTTTTTTATGAGGATCCTGAATTCCCCTTTTTCGTCATGAGTCACCAGGTGCCGGGGCCGCTTTATATCCCGTTCGCAATACGGAGCATGTTCCATCAGCTGCCCTTGATCGTTCCGGTAGCGTTTTGGTGTGCGAACCGGGCTGAAAGATTCCACGATGAACAGCCGGTTGGCCGTATCATTGAACCGGAAGCGGTGAATGGTGCCGCGCGGAATCACCAGGTAATCGCCGTATTCAAAGGGAAGCTCTCCGAAGCCGGTTTGCAGGAGGCCGGAGCCTTCGTGTATGAAGACGATCTCGTCGGCCTGGCTGTTCTTGTAAAAATAATCCTGCATGGAGTTTTGCGGGGCTGCCAGGGAGATCTGCAGGTCGCTGTTCACCAGCACCGGTTTCCTGCTTTCCAGGTAATCCGGCTGCGGGGAAACCTGGAATCCCTTCAGGCTGGTGTGCCGCAGATGTTTTTTTCGCGCAATGGCCGGTTCCACCGAATACGGTGTACCCGTTTCCTTTACGATAGTAGGTGGGTGGCAATGATATACCAGGGAATACATTCCCGAAAAACCTTGCGTAGAAACAAGTTCTTCGGCATAAAGCCTTCCGTCGGGCTGGCGGAAAACGGTATGTCTTTTAGGGGGAATTTCCCCTAAAGTGTGATAAACAGGCATAAATCCGGGGTTTATTGACCAGGTTTATTAATAGTAACGTGGAAGCGGGAGGCAGGCAGGTAAGAACGCAAGCCTGAATATAAGCGAAAGGCCGGATTTAATACTGGGCAAATACGATACTGGAAATGAGCTGATGGCAGAGTGCCGTCATTCCCCTGGTGTTTTGCTTTTTCATGGTTATTAATTGGTAGGACCAAGGTAAGGAAAAAATGAATAATTTCATAGCTTTGACCAAACCAATCATAACCCAATATGAAGCTTGTATCTTATAAGACCGAAGAGAAAGAACATCTGGGAGTATTTATTAACGGGCATATTTATAACCTGCACGCCTGTAATAAAGCGATTCCCGACAACATGAATGAATTCCTGCAGGGCGGTGCCGGACTGATGGATCGCGCCATGGAAATTAACGCTAACATCGGCAGCGGCTCCCTTGAAGCAAAGACCGAAGCGTTTTTTGAACTCCTCGCCCCCGTTCCGCATCCTTCCTCCTGCCGGGACGGATATGCTTTCCGCCAACACGTAGCCGCCGCGCGCCGCAACAGGGGGTTGAAAATGATCCCCGAGTATGATGCCTTCCCGGTATTTTATTTTACAAATCACCAGGCTATTCAAGGGCCGGGAGAGATCTTTTGCATGCCGGCCCATTTCGAAAAGCTCGATTTTGAGCTGGAACTGGCCATAGTGCTGAACAAGAAAGGGCGGAATATCCCGGCAGACCAGGCCGACAGCTACGTTGCGGGCTATATGATCATGAATGATATAAGCGCCAGGCGCCTGCAAATGGCGGAAATGAAACTGAACCTTGGCCCGGCGAAAGGAAAGGATTTTGCTACGGTGATCGGGCCCTGGCTGGTCACGCCGGATGAACTTGCTCCCTATAAGGTAAGTCCGTCCGTTGGCCATACCGGGGACTGTTATAACCTGGAAATGCTGTGCTGGGTAAACGGAATGCCTGTTTCCAGGAGCAATTCCGCTTTTATGAACTGGACCTTTGCGGAAATTATTGAACGCTGTTCTTACGGCGTGGACATGTTTCCCGGAGATGTCATCGGCTCAGGCACCGCAGGCACCGGTTGTTTCCTGGAACTGAACGGTACCGGTCTGCTTAAAGATCCGGATTACCGGGAGCGATGGCTGGAGCCGGGGGACCGTATAGAGATGGAGATCACGGGGCTGGGACACTTGTCCAATACAGTAGTAAGAAGCATGGAGTAACAGTATGGTGAGTTTCAGGATTGAGGATCTCAGCGCTTTGCAGGTGCAGCATTACCTTCAGCATGGTATTGCGCCCCGGCCCATTTGTTTTGCAAGTACGGTGAATAAGGAAGGGATGGTAAATCTGAGCCCGTTCAGTTTTTTCAACATGTTCAGTACGCAGCCGCCAATCTGCGTATTTTCGCCCTCGCGGCGGCTGCGCGACAATACCACCAAACATACGCTTGATAACGTGCTGGAGGTACCCGAAGTGGTCATCAACATCGTGAATTATGCGATGGTGCAGCAAACTTCCCTGGCAAGTACGGAATATCCCCGGGGCGTCAATGAGTTCCGGAAGGCAGGGTTTACGGAAGTTCCTTCGGAACGGGTGCGGCCCCCGAGGGTCAGGGAATCCCCCATGCAGCTCGAATGCCGGGTGCGCCAGGTGATCCCACTGGCCGAAACGGCGGGAGCAGGCAACCTGGTGATTGCTGAGGTGCTGATGATCCATATACAGGAAAGCGTCCTGGATGAGAATAACCTGATAGACCAGACAAAGACCGACCTGGTAGCCCGCCTGGGCGCCGCATGGTACTGCCGGGTAAATCCTGCATCCTTGTTCAGTGTTGCCAAGCCCTTTGGCCCTACAGGTATAGGAGTAGACCAATTGCCTGCGCATATTCGCCTGTCCGTGGTATTGACCGGCAATCACCTGGGCCAGCTGGCAAACATTGAGAAATTGCCCGCGCCCGAAGAAATAGCTGAATTGTCTGCCGATTCAGAGATAAGGGAAATGTTCCTTGCATTCAAAGGCGATACCCCCTCCCTCCGTCGGCAGCTGCACCGCAAGGCCGCGGAACTGCTGGACGAAGGAAACGTGGACAAGGCCTGGAAAGTATTACTGCAGTTGGATGAATAGCTTCCTCGTTTCCCGTTCCGCCCTCAGAATCATTCCGCTACTGGCCTGCTGGCTGCTTTGCGGCGGAAATTCCTGCAGTAAAAAAGAAGACCTTACTCCGGCGGAGGCGTTACCGAAAGGGCCATCATTTTCCGGAGCTTTTGCCGCCGGCGCCGTGAAGGTGCCGGGCCTTCAGGAAGTTTCAGGCATCGCCGGAGGGATCAATGATCCGGGGCTGGTCTGGGCGCACAACGACAGCGGAGATGATGCCCGCATCTTTGCCCTGACGGATAAGGGAGTGCATATGGCCACTTACTACCTGGAGGGAGCGGAGGCCGTTGATTGGGAGGACATGGCTTCCGGCACGGGACCCGTACCCGGTAAAAAATATCTATACATAGCCGACATCGGCGACAATCTGGCTAAGCGTTCCTGCGTGGTAATTTACAGGTTTGAAGAACCCCTGACAGAAAAAAGAGGAAAGCCCTATACCGATACCATCGAAGAACAGGCCATTGACACCTTCTTCCTGAAGTATGAGGGCGGGCCGCGGGATGCGGAAACCTTTATGACCGATCCCATTTCCGGCAAAGCCTTCATTGTTTCCAAGCGGGAAGCCAAAGCCGGCTTATACCAGGTAAGATTGCCGGCCAGCCCAACGGATACGCTTATGCTTCAGCGAACCGGAACGCTTCCTTATACGGGCATGACCGGGGGCGATATTTCCCCGGACGGCCGCGAAATCCTGTTAAAGAATTATAACCGGCTGTTTTACTGGCAAAGAAGCGGGAATACGCAGCTGGAGAAGGCTCTTGGGGGAAAAGCCCGGAGGCTTCTTTATGCGCCCGAGCCCCAGGGAGAAGCAATTGCCTGGAAAAAAGACGGGAGCGGTTTCTTTACCCTTAGCGAAGAAGTATTTGGAATATCCGCAATGTTATACTGGCATAAGCGAAAATAGGCCGGTCAGGGAGTGGTTACTGCCACGGGAAGAACCTTCCCGTTAAAAAACCGGTGGCCGCTCAGCGCGAAATCGGCAATGAAGGCTCCCATTTCTGTAGCCGAAACAGGGGACTGGTAACCGGGGAACGCCTGCGCCAGCATTTCTGTCTGGGCCGAGCCCAGGGCCAGGCAATTAATCCGGATATCCCGCGATTTCAATTCTTCGGCAAGGCACTCGGTGAGATTATGCAATGCAGCTTTGGAAGCGCTGTAAGCGGCGAGCCCCGGAAATTTAGCACTGCCCTGAAATCCGCCCATGCTCCCGATGTTCAGGATATGGCCGCCTTCCGGGAGGTAGGAGAGAAGCCTTCGTATCATCCTTACCGGCCCCAGGAAATTACTTCGCCAGGCAGCTTCAAAATCAGCGTCATCCAGGTTTTCAAAAGGTTTATTGATCATTTGCCCCGCATTGTTCACCAGGATGTGGACAGTCCCGCCGAACTCCTGTTCAATGAGTCCGCCAAGGCCCTGATGTTCTTCACTTAGTACATCAAATTCCAGGACGGAAATTGCTGCCTGCGGATTCAATGAGCGGCAAGCTTGCTGCAGCCGGCTTAGTTTCTCCCCGGAACGGGCCAGGGCCAGCACCCGGTGTTCCCCGGGCCCGGAAAGCCGCAGGACCGTTTCGTACCCCAAACCCCGGCTTGCTCCTGTAACAATGATATTCATGATTCGAATATCGCTGTTTTTGCCTATTTTTAGGGCATAAATAATGTGATAATGAGAAAATACCTACTCCTGACCTTCAGCATCGCCCTTTGCCTTTCCCTGTTTTCCTGTAAAAGCAAACAAATAATTGTGGAGCAGGCTCCGCAGCAGGAAACGGCTCCCGATACGCGTGTGGCTGATATGCAGGAAGACATGCCGGGCACCAAAGTAGAAGAAGTAGCGGAAGGCGTGAAAGTAACTTTTGACTCCAATATTCTCTTCGAACTGAATTCCTCCTATCTTACCGATGCGGCGCACGGAAAGCTGCAGGAACTGGCGGGAGCCCTGAAAAAACATTCCTACAGCGCCATCCAAATTGACGGCCATACGGATAATACAGGAACAGACGATTACAATAAGTGGCTGTCCGAAAGGCGGGCGGAATCTGTCAAGAAATACATGGAAAGCCTTGGCATACCGGCTGCGCGCATGCAAACCGAAGGTTACGGGGAATCAAAGCCGCTCGCGTCCAATGATACGGCTGCGGGCCAGGCCAGGAACCGGCGGGTAGAAGTGATCATCAGCAAATAACAACTTACCTGGTCAAGGCTTCGATGCCAGGCTGGCGCATAACTGCCAGCCCGTCGCTGATCAGTTTTGCCAGCGCCGGCTCCCGAACGCTTTTCTGTTCAAGCCAGGAGGCTATTTCTGTGGCAATATCTTTGAAAATGCCGTCACTTTCGAGGATTTCCAGGATTTCAAGGGCGCAGAGCCAGTCAGCGGGAAAACGTTCTTTTAACTCCTGCCATAGTTTGGGCAGCGCGGTTGCGTCCAGGCGCCTTTCCCGCACATCCCTCACCTTTTGATAAAGTTCCCCGAGCCGGCCCTGGCCATGATGCACATTGCCGCCGCCGGCCTTTCCCGCTTTGCCCGAACCTTCCCGGGCGCCCGGCATGTCCCCGGCGCCCCGTATCTCCCCGGCCGCTGAGTTTTCACCGGCTAAGGTTTCACCGGCGGCCGGCTTTTTTCCTGCGCCGGCGGCTTTCAGTTCCCGGTCAAAAGCTTCGCGGTCTGCGGGGCCGTAAAAAACAGAAAGGATCTTTTCCCCGACACCCATATGGTATTTTCCCATGGAAGGTTCAAAAAGCAGCTTGCCCGTTTTCCCGTCTTTCACCGTGCAATCCGTAAAGCTGATCAGGATGAGCTTCCCGTTCCTGTATTCCGTCGCTTGCGGCAAGCCTTCCAGCCACAGCCCGTTTTCGAATTCAAGCTTGGCGAATTTCCCCCGCTCCAGCCCGATGCTCTTCAATTCCCCCGGTGAAAAATCTTCCAGGGCAATGGAATACCCTTTCAGTTTTCCTACCGGCGAACCATAGCCGCCAGGATGTACGGAAGGCCCCTGGCCGGGCAGCTGTTTGCCGTCAGTTGCCAGGGCAGACGGCCCGCTTGTTTGAATATACACCAGGCCGTCCACATCCACGTCCCGGAACACCCCGGAGACCTGCAGTCCTGAACTGTACACCACTGTACAGGTTTCACCGCATTCCACGGCTTTAAGAATTCCCTCAAGCCCTCCCCTGCGAAAGGCCATAGAGCCGGCAAAATGTTCAAGCACGTTGAGCAGGTTCTCAAAATCAGGCGTTACAAACAGCTGAGGCTGGGGTTGCGTAATATCGTAAGGGTAATTAACCGTTTCAATGGTATAGGGAAGTTTTTTTACGGAAGGCTGCATACAAGTAACGCTTTCTCCGATAGAAGAAAGCAGGCCGGCGCCGTATATCTTCGGGTTTTCCAGCGTCCCGATAAGCCCATATTCCACCGTCCACCAATGAAGCCTGCTAAGCAGCGCCATTTCCGAAGGCTGGCCCAGGCTGCGCTGCCGCTCCGCAAGTTCCTCTTCGGCCTTGCTGATCTCCCGCGGATCGGCAGCCGGCATCTCTTTCAGGACGGAGAGGCGCCGGATGGCCTCGTAAAGCTGGAAATCTTTCCTTGAAAAGATAGCTCTGGCGCCTATCTCGCCAAAGTACCTGAGGTACTCCGCGTAGTCAGGGTCGGCGATAATGGGCGCATGGCCCGCCGATTCATGGATAATATCCGGGGCCGGCGTATATTCAATATGCCCTATCTGGCGAATATCCGCTGCAATCACCAATACCCGGCAGGCCTGGAATTCCATGAAAGCGGCCGGCGGGATAAAACCCTTTACGGTAGCGGCGCCCCAGCCCAGCTTCCTGAGATGGTCATTCATGGTTTGCAGGTTGGGTATCCGCTCTATGCTAAGCCCTGCTTTTTTCAGGCCCGGGATATAAGGATAGTAAGCTACATCCTTCAGGTAACTGTAATTTTGCCGCATGACATAGCGCCATACCGCATGGTCAATGGGCGTATAGTTTTCGTAATGCTGCTCCACGAGGTATTGCCGGAGGTGCGCGGGCAGTTTTTTCAATACCGGATTATTGAAATCATTCATGCAAGGTTATTTGGCTATGTAAAAATAGGGAAAATTGCCAATGCCTCTAATTATTGTTTCGGAATAAGCCGAAGGCGGTAAGCGTTCATGGCATAGTCGCCCAGCTTCTCCGTAAGCCGGTGATTTACATAAGCGCCGGCCACTGCGCCTATTCCCGGGATCAGCTGGATAAGCTTGGCAATGTCAATATAATCGCGGTAGTCCTGCTGAAAGCTGCGCCAGTCAAAGGCGTTGATATCCTGCGGCAGGCTTTGCAGGTAGCCCTCCCAGTCGGCGAGGGTAGCATATACCTTGTTGCGCTGCTGCTGGTTGGAAAAGGTAAGCTGGAAGATATGAAGCATGTACAACCTTTCCCGGTAGTCGCTCACATCGAAGCCATACAAAGCCGAAATCTCAAACAAAAGCTTCATTTTAAGCGCGAGCCACAGCGGAAAATCGGCCAGGCCCAGCAGGATACCGCCCGCGCCGGTCAGCGCGCCTTCGGCGGTTGCCGCGTTCCGGTAAAACCGGATCCTGCCTTGTACGCGATGCTCCCTCACACGAAGGGATGCATTTTTGAGCGGTTTAGGATTGGCAAAGCCCGCCCCGTAAAATACCGCCCGGGTCATCTGCCTGATAGATGTAGTGATCACTTCATGGACTTTCTCCGGAATGGCCCGGTTGATACGGCCCTGGATATTTCCCGATACCTTGCTGGTGAACGAAGGATGCGCCTGCATATCCGCCTGCCATTTCCCCAGCTGCCGTAATGCTTGTTCCTCGTAAGTATTCATCGATTTTAATACCAGGTGTTACTAAGGTTGCCAGGCCTTTGCGCGCAGGCCTGTGGAATTTTGCTGTACCCGGACTCGGCCAGGCGATTCCTGCCCGCAGGCCTCTGAAATTTTGCTGTATCCGGACTCGCTCAAACGATTCTTGCGGGCGGCCGCAAGAATCAACATCGCTCGCTCGGGCACAGCAAAATTTTGCGGCCCCCTCCCGCACAAAAAACAATCAAATTTGCTCGCTGCACGCGCCCGCCCTAAAAATCAAAAATCGCTCGCCCTGGCATTTCAAAACCTTCAGCCTCACTCCCCGCAAGTATTGTTGTATAACTATCAAGGTGTTGCTGTTATCAGTCCTAGTGAAGAGTGACATTGTCGTGCGTTGGCCAGCGGAATTTTGCTGTGCCCGAGCGAGCGATGTTGATTCTCCGGCACGGAGAATCACCTGAGCGAGTCCGGGTGCAGCAAAATCCGCGTCGCGCGCGGGCGCAGCAAAATCCGCGTCGCGCGGGATATTCTAAAAAGCCCTGGTCGCGGAGAGCCGGATACTAATAATTATTCAGCATCACCGGCATCACCAGCATCAGGATATCTTCCTGTTCATCCTGGTTAGTAGGAATGATCAGGCCGGCGCGGTTAGGGGTGGACATTTCCACCACGACTTCATCCGAATCAAGCGTAGCCAGCATATCTATCAGGAACCTGGCGTTGAAGCCTATTTCCATGTCTTCGCCTTCGTACTGGCAGGTCAGCCGTTCGTAAGCCTCGTTCGCGAAATCAGGATCTTCCGAGGAAATGCTTAGTTCGCTTCCCGATATTTTAAGCCGCACCTGGTGCGTGGTTTTATTCGAATAGATCACCACCCGTTTCAGGCAGTTGAGGAACTGGCTGCGGTCAAGGGTGAGTTTGTTGGGATTATTGGCGGGGATCACCGCTTCATAATCCGGATATTTTTCGTCTATCAGCCGGCAGATCAGGTGAAGCTGCCCGAACCGGAAAAAGGCATTGCTCGCGTTGTAGTCAATGCTCACGGTAGAATCATCATCCGGGAGCGTGTTTTTAAGCAGGGTAAGCGCTTTTTTCGGGATAATAAAAGAAGAAGCCGCTTCTGAAGATACATCCTTTCTTGTGTAACGAACCAGCTTATGGGCGTCGGTAGCTACAAAAATGATTTCTCCGCCGGCCATCTGGCAGTAAACACCGGTCATGTTCGGCCGTAATTCGTCATTGGAAACGGCGAACAATGTTTTGGTGATCGCGTTGGTCAGTACGTCGGCAGGCAGGCTGATGGAGGAAGCATTCTCAATAACGGGAATTTTCGGAAAGTCATCCCCGTCTTCACCGGCCAGTTTGTACTTGCCTTCGCCGGCGCTGATCTCGATGGCGTGGGTTTCATTATTAATGGTAAAGGTGACCGGCTGCTCCGGGAGGGTTTTAAGCGTATCAATCAGGATACGGGAGGGAATCGCGATCTTTCCGCTGTCCCTGGCTTCCACCTGCAGGTTGGTACTCATGGACGTCTGCAAATCGGTAGCAGAGATCCTCAGCGAACCATCATGTATTTCGAATAAAAAGTTTTCAAGAATGGGTAAAACGGTATTACTGCTCAGCGCGCCGCTAATGGCCTGCAGATGTTTTAATAAAGCTGATGTGGAAACAATAAACCTCATATGTTGCGGATTTCAGTGGCTAAATATAGGGCAAATTTATAAGAAATTCAGCGGCGGCCATATTTTTGTTTCCTTAAGGAATTGTAAGTTAAACTGAACAGGAGTACCAGCCCGACGGGCAGCGCGGTATTGATCAGTTTCCATCGCATGCTTTCCACAGCCGCCTGCTGCCGGTCCAGCATCCGCAGTCCCATTTCCTTGCGGCGCAGCTGCAGGAGTTCCGCTTTTCCGCTCAGGTAATCCACGCAGTTCTGTACAAAGGTCTTGTTGCCGAAGGTCTGCCGGGTATATTTATCATAGCCCAGGGGGAAATAACTATCGTCTATGGCGCTTATTTCATTAGCCGGGAGGTCTCCGTCGGCTATGGCAATGATCCTGGCTTCCCTGCTTTTTTCCCGGAAGGGCAGGCTTTGGTCAAATAGTTCCCGTCCACGGTTAGTAAAAGCGGAAGTGAAGGTGCCTTCCAGCAACACTCCCACCGGTACCTCCCCGCTGTTAAAAGCCTTAGGATCGGCTGCTTCCTGTATTGCTTCCAGAGAAAGATAAACCGGCGCCGCGGCCTTCTGCGTATAGGGAGAGGTTTTCAGCAGGATGGTTTTCCTGACCCCTTCGCTTGCAATGGTATCTATGGAACTGGCAAACTGCAGCCGGATGGGGTCTATATTGCGGACCACCGGATGTGGCGAGCGGGGAAAGATCAGGGGGAAATATACCCAGGGCATCAGCTGCTGATTCCCCTGCGCGCCTGTTTGCAGCACTACCGGGATGGGTGCGCAATTCATGTCCCTGACCAGGTCGTAATTGATCCTGAAGCCGTATCGGAAGAACAGGTCGTCCAGGTTCAGGTCCAGCGGCAGGGCCAGCATATTTCCCCTTGCCCGCATGCTGTCAAGACTGGCATTGAACTGGTCAATGAAGATCAGCAGGTTGCCGCCGTGCATAAGGTATTGGTCCAGTTTGTATTTTTCACTTTCGGAAAATGCCTCCAGCGGCTTGGCGAGGATCAGCGCGGCATAGGTGTCCAGGCCGGAAAGCGATTCTTCTTTCAGGTTAACCTGCTTTACGTCATAAGCCCGGTTGAGCGTGCCGGTTATATCAATGATGCGCCTGCCGTCCAGTTCGCCATGCCCGCTTAAAAAGCCCAGTTTCTCTCTTTCGCCGCTGAGCAGCTTTTCAATGGCATTGCTGAAATGGAATTCCAGGTTTTGAATGGCGATATGAATGCTTTCCGCGGAAGAGCGGGTCTGGAAATGCGTACCCAGGAAGTTCACAGGCAGCTGTTTTCCCTGGTAATACAGTAAAGCGCCCGGAAAAATGATCTTTTGCAGCGTTCCCTCTTCCCGGCGGATATTCAGGCTTGTCGGTTCCAGCCCTGCCTCTGCTAACTCCTCATAAGCAGCGTTTCCTTCCCCACCGTCCGCGGTTTCCAGCGGATCAATGAATTCCACATGCAGGTTCCCTCCGGCCCAGGCCCCGTATTCATCCAGGAGATCCGACGCCGCGGACTGCAGCCTTTTGATATCCGTACGGAGATCGCCTTCCAGGAATACCCTGATAACCAGCGGACCTTCCAGTTTTCCAAGCAGCTGCCTGGTGGTCTCCGAAAGTGTATGCCTTTTGTCCGCAGTAAGATCAAACCGGGTGAA
Source organism: Anseongella ginsenosidimutans (assembly GCF_008033235.1). Taxonomy (GTDB): domain Bacteria; phylum Bacteroidota; class Bacteroidia; order Sphingobacteriales; family Sphingobacteriaceae; genus Anseongella; species Anseongella ginsenosidimutans. The sequence continues at coordinate 190,011 of NZ_CP042432.1, read as the reverse complement.
ATTCCGGAAAAGGATAATATTGCCCGCAATAAGCAAAATTGTCCATAGCAGCAGGTTCCTTAATGAACGCTTTACCATTTTCTTCCCTCCAGCCTTAATTTTGCAAGCAGCAGGAAAAACAAGGTGAAGCTGCCGAAGTACGCCAGGTCCCTCGTGTCCACGACGCCGCGGCTAAGGGACTGGTAATGTTCGTACATGCCCAGCTGCACCAGGAAAAAGTCGATCGCCCCCAGGGAAGTCATGCGGCTGATGGAATCAAAGCCGGACCAGGAAAAAAAGCAAAGGAAAACGGCCAGCAGAAAGGCGACTACCTGGTTGCTGCTCAGGGTGGACGCAAACAGCCCGATGGCGCAAAAGGCTGTTCCCAGCAATAATAATCCAATATAGGAGCCGGCAATGGCGCCGGAATCCAGATTGCCTTTTACGGCCCCCAGCTGGTATACTGTGTAATAATAGACCAGGGTAGGAAGCAGGCAGAAAAGGATCAGCAGGATCCCGGCCAGGAATTTTCCCAGGATAACCTGCCAATGGCTTACCGGCGCGGTGGCCAGTAGCTCATACGTACCCATTCTTTTCTCTTCCGCGAAAAAGCGCATGGTAATGGCGGGCAGAAGGAAAATAAAAACCCAGGGAGCTACCGAAAAGAGGCTTTCCAGCGAAGCATAGCCATATTCCAGGATGCTGGTATCCGGGAATACCCAAAGGAAGAGGCCCATAGTAACCAGGAACAAAGAAACGGTAATATAGGCGGTTAACGAGCTGAAAAACTCGTTTATTTCCTTACGCAGAATTGCCAGTACCTTCAAATCAGTTAAATTAAATTTCCGGATTCGCTTCCGGGGCTTTTCCCTGCCTGTTGTTGTCGCTCAATTTTTGCCGGGCTGCTGTTACGCCGTTCCGCAACGGATTTCTCAGGCTAGCGGGTTTCTCCGGCTAGCGGGTCAGTTCCCTGAATACTTCTTCCAGGCTGCGCACTGCGGTCAGCGCCTTCAGTTCATCATCCGCTACTATTTTTCCCTTATTAATAATAAGCACGTCTTTGCAGAGCAATTCCACCTCCTGCATGATATGCGTGGAAAGGATCACCGTTTTTTCCCTTCCAAGGTCCCTGATCAGCTGCCGCATGCCCGACAGCTGGTTCGGGTCAAGCCCTGAAGTAGGCTCGTCCAGGATCAGCACCGGCGGATCATGAAGGAGGGCTTGCGCCAGGCCGGCGCGCTGCCGGTAGCCCTTGGATAACTGTCCCAGCTTTTTATGGCTTTCGGGCCCCAGGCCTGTCAGGCCGATAACCTCTTCAATACGCTGCTTCTTCCTGTTCATTCCGTGGAGGGCGCCCATAAAGCCAAGGTATTCCCTCACATACATATGCGGGTACAGGGGATTGTTTTCCGGCAGGTACCCCGTGCTTTTCCGGGCCAGCATGGATTGTCTTACCACGTCATACCCGTTTATTTTGGCTGTCCCGGAACTCGGAGGGATATAGCCCGCCAGCATCCGCATGGTCGTTGACTTGCCGGCGCCGTTAGGCCCAAGCAGGCCCACTACGCTGCCTCCGGAGGCCCCGAAACTGATGTGGTCCACCGCCAGTTGCTTCCCGTACCTTTTTGTGAGTTCCTGAACTTCTATCATGTTTTACAACGCCCGTCCGGCGACGCAATATACAGCGTACGGGCAAGGCAATTCCAAAAATAAAAATATCTTTGCAGCATGCAGAACAAGGAACAGCTTTTTAAGAATATAATTGCACATTCAAAGGAATACGGCTTTGTTTTTCCTTCGAGTGAGATCTATGATGGCTTAGGCGCTGTATACGATTACGGGCAATACGGAGCCGAACTCAAAAACAATATAAAAACCTACTGGTGGAAGGCCATGGTGCAGATGAATGAAAATATTACCGGTATCGATTCGGCTATTTTCATGCATCCCGAAATTTGGAAAGCTTCCGGCCATGTGGACGGGTTTAACGACCCCATGATCGATAACAAGGATTCTAAAAAGCGCTACCGTGCTGATAACCTGCTGGAAGACCGGATTGCCAAATACGAAAAAGAAGGCAAGACCGAAAAAGCCGCGCAGCTCCGGGAGCAGATGGAAGGCTTTCTGAAAGCCGACAACCTTTCCGGGCTTAAGCAGCTGATCGAGGAACATGAGATTGCCTGTCCCGTCTCCGGGACGCGTAACTGGACGGACGTCCGGCAGTTCAACCTGATGTTCTCCACGCGCATGGGCGCTACGGCCGGCGAAAATGATGTGGTTTACCTGCGGCCCGAAACGGCCCAGGGTATCTTCGTGAATTTCCTGAACGTGCAGAAGACGGGCCGCATGAAGATCCCTTTCGGGATCGCCCAGATAGGCAAAGCCTTCCGGAACGAAGTGATCGCCCGGCAGTTCATTATGCGCATGCGGGAATTCGAACAAATGGAAATGCAGTTTTTTGTTCGTCCCGGCACCGAACTGGAATGGTATGCCCATTGGAAAGAAGCCCGCCTGAAGTGGCACCTGGCGCTCGGCCCGGACCAGGCCCGGTACAGGTACCACGATCATGCCAAGCTGGCCCATTATGCCAATGCCGCGGTGGATATTGAATACGAATTTCCCTTCGGGTTCAAGGAAGTGGAGGGGATCCATTCCCGTACCGACTTCGATTTAAGCCAGCACCAGGAATTCTCCGGGAAGAAAATGCAGTATTTTGATCCCGAACTGAATAAGAACTACGTGCCTTACGTGATAGAAACATCGATTGGCCTTGACCGCATGTTCTTATCGGTATTCTGCAATGCCTATACGGAAGAGCAGCTGGAGAACGATTCCAGGGTAGTGTTGAAATTCCATCCCGCCCTGGCCCCGGTCAAGGCCACCGTGCTTCCGCTAACACGCAAAGACGGCCTGCCCGACAAGGCACGTGCCATCATGGATAGCCTTAAGCTGGATTTCAATATGCAGTACGATGAAAAAGATTCCATCGGGAAACGCTACCGTCGCCAGGATGCCATTGGCACCCCTTTCTGCATAACGGTGGACTATGAATCGCTGGAGAACGATACGGTAACGATCCGGCACCGGGACAGCATGGAGCAGGAACGCGTACCCGTTCAGCAGCTTCATGATATCATCGGCAGGCTGGTAAGCTGGAAAACACTATTGCAGTAATGAATAAACTGGCCGGCTATCTGCAGAAAAACCCTTTATTGCTGGCCGCCTGCTGTGTGGCTCTGCTGATACCCGCTTATTTTATTAACCTGGGCTTGCTGCCCCTTCATTCGGACGAGCCTACGCGGGCGGTGGTGTCCATGGAAATGATCTTTTCCGGCGACTACCTTGTGTCCACACTGGGCGGAGCGTATTACTATAATAAGCCGCCGCTTTACAATTGGGTGCTGGCCGCCGCTTATCATCTTGGCGGCAATTTTTCGGAATTCGTGACAAGGCTGCCGGCCATGATCCCCCTGTTCTTGTTTGGCGCAAGCATTTATTTGTTCAGTAAACGTTACCTGGGCCGGGAGATCGCCGCGCTGGCCGCCATTTTCTGGATGACCAACGGCAGGCTGCTTACCTACGATTCGCTGTTCGGGCATATTGACGTGCTTTATTCCTGGCTTACCTGGCTGGGCTTTATGGCGGTTATTTATTTCGATGAAAAAAAGAAATATTGGCTGCTTTTTTTCCTTACTTATTTCATTACTTTCCTCGGATTTATGATGAAAGGGCTGCCTTCCTTTCTCTTCCAGGGCATTACCCTCCTGGTATTTTATACGTACAAAAAGGAATTCAGGCGTTTGTTCAGCATACAGCATATTACCGGCTTCCTGTTCCTGGCCGCGCTGCTTACGGGCTATTTCTGGGTATATTCCCGGTCCAATTCCCTGGACGGCTATGTGGCTACGCTCTGGGATCAGTCTATTCAGCGTACGGTAGTGGAGAAAAGCGTTTGGAACAGTATTTCTTTCTTCCTGCGTTTTCCGTTCGAAAGCCTGCTGCACATGGCGCCCTGGGGGCTGCTGGTGGTTTTCTGTTTCAGGAAAGGCTTTCTGCGGGAAGTAATGGCCAATCCATTCTTAAAGTTCAACCTGCTGATACTGCTGGGGAACATCGTGGTTTACTGGCTTTCGCCGGCCACGATGCCGAAGTATATTTTCATGCTCTATCCCTGTATTTTCACGCTGATCGCTTATGGTTTCGTGCGATTTGCCCGGGAGGCCCATTTTTGGAGAAAACTGTTTGACGGCCTGTTCATCCTGGTAACCCTGGCTCTTTGCCTGGGCACGCTTTATCTGCCCTTTGCGGACCTTGGAACGGCGGTGATACCCTGGATCTATCTGAAGGCAACTGTTCTGTTCCTGCTTTTGCTCCTGCTGTCTTTCCTGGTGATCCGGCTTCCCGCGCAGCGGATCCTGGTGTTTGCCTGCGTACTTGCTGTATTCCGGTTAGGATTCAGCTGGTTTAGCTTGCCGGAACGGTTTGCCGGGAATGGCTTGAAGGAGCAAATGGAAGCCCTGCAGGAAATTGGCAGGGAAAGCAAAGGGAATGATCTCTATTTTTATTATCAGCCCGGCACTTCCAGCGTGGAGGTCCACCGTTCCCTTTATTACCTGGAACGGGAAAGGGGAGAAACGGTAGCACTTACCGATCATGTTACGGACTACGATGCTTTGTATTTTTCAACGGGGGAAAGAGTAGCCGGCCTGCCCCATGAGGAGCTTCGCGGCTTTGAATACAACGGGATCCGTTACGTCCTGGTTAAATTTTATCCGGTAAAAACAGGCAGCGAGCTATGACTTTATCTGTTGTCATCACCGTTATGAATGAAGAGGAAAATATCCGTCCGCTGGTGGCGGCTATCCGCCAGGCTCTTCAGGATATCGATTATGAAGTGATCTTTGTCGACGACGGTTCTACAGACCGGACGCGGCAGGTAATCCGCGAAGAAGCCAATGCCAGGATCACGCTGCTGGAACTGCGTAAGAACTACGGGCAAAGCACGGCCATGACCGCGGGTATCGATCATGCGCGGGGTGAATTTATCGCCACGATGGACGGGGATCTGCAGAACGATCCTTCGGATATTCCCATGATGCTCCGGAAAATGCTGGAGGAAGATTGTGACGTAGTGGCTGGGAACCGGGCCAACCGGCAGGATGGCATGGTCATGCGAAAATTGCCCAGTAAGGCGGCCAATTTTATTATCCGGAACCTTACCGATGTACACATCAGGGATTACGGCTGCACGCTAAAGGTTTTCCGGCGCGAAATTGCTTCGGAACTGGGCCTCTACGGGGAATTGCACCGTTTTATCCCGGTGCTGGCCCAGCTGCAGGGAGCCCGCATCGTACAGGTGGACGTAAAGCATCATCCCCGCAGGTTCGGGCGTTCCAAATACGGGATCAACAGGACCTTTAAGGTAAGCGCCGATCTCATGCTGATGCTTTTTTTTCAGAAGTACATGCAGAAGCCCATGCACCTTTTCGGCCCCATAGGCCTTGCCGCTTTCACCGTTGGCGCGCTGATCAATATTTACCTGCTTGTGCTGAAGATCATGGGCCACGATATATGGGGAAAGCCCATCCTTATTTTAGGAGTCCTTCTGCTGCTGGGAGGGATCCAGTTCATCACGATCGGCCTTATCGCGGAGGTGACTGTCAGGACGTATTACGAATCGCAGGGGAAAAAGACGTACCGGATCCGCCGGGTCTACGAAGGGGGCTGATCCTATGCAGATAGCGCCCCGCTTACGCAAAACCTTGTTCACGGCGGCTAAACTTTTGCTGACCGCCGCGGCCCTGTGGTTTGTGTTTGCGAAAATCGACTTTCAGTCCCTGCTGGCCCAATTAAGAACGGCCCATCCCTTATGGCTGCTGCTGGCGGCAGTCTTCTTTATATTCTCAAAAGCGCTTTCTTCACTACGGCTGAACACGTATTTCCGCTGCACGGGCCTGGTCCTGGAGGAAAAGATCAACCTGCGTTTGTACGCCTTAGGCATGTACTATAACCTGTTCCTGCCGGGAGGGATCGGGGGCGACGGATACAAGATCTACCTGCTGAATAAACATTACGAGGTACCGGGGAAAAAGCTTTTCCAGGCGGTTCTGCTCGACAGGTTAAGCGGACTGGCGGCGATTTGTTCCCTCTGCTTTTTGCTGCTGCTTTTTGTTGACGCTCCATTCGGGGTCAAAGCGGCGGCTATTGCCGGAGCGTTGCTGGTTTTCCTGGTCTATAAATTCATGATCCGGCGGTTTTTCCCAATTTTTCGGGCGAATTTGGCCGTGTCCAACTGGTATTCGCTGGCCGTGCAGCTGGCCCAGACATTTTGCGTGCTGCTGATCATGCTTTCGCTGGGAATCCGCGAAGAATACCAGGCTTACCTGTTAATATTTTTTATTTCTTCGGTTGCCGCGGTATTGCCGGTCACTATCGGAGGCGTGGGGGCAAGGGAGGTGGTATTTCTCTTTGGTGCTAGATATTTCGGGCTGGATGCTCACCAGGCGGTAGCCATTAGCCTCCTCTTTTTTGGCATTACCGCCTTGACATCCCTTTGCGGCATCTATTTCAGTTTTAATACGCAACAACTGCTCAGGAAATAAGGCCGGAGACGGCGTGCGGCGGAGTACCGGGCTATTTGCCGGGCGGTAAGTTTGAGCCCGGCGGTAGATTTTGCGCCGGTGGTAAGTTTGGGCCCGGCAGTAGGTTTGCGCCGGGTGGTAAGCTTGGGTCCGGCGGTAGATTTTGTGCCGGTTGCGGTGCAGGCCAGCGCTAAAGAAGCAGCCAATCCTGGTTCTCTTCGAACCATGCGGTAAACCGGCGGATACCTTGCTCGAAATTTGTCTTAGGATGGTAATTCAACAATTTGCCGGCTTTTGAAATATCGGCGTACGTCTGTGGTACATCGCCCGGTTGTTCGGGGCGCCGGTCAATGGTCGCCTTCCGGCCGCTTATCTTTTCGATCGTTTCGATCATCTCACTAAGCCGCACCCCCTGGTGATTGCCCAGGTTAATGATCTCGAAAGAAGACTGGTCATACCTGACCGCCGCCAGTATTCCCTGCACAATATCGTCCACGTAAGTATAATCGCGGCTGCTACTCCCGTCGCCATAAACCGTGATGGGATCGCCCTGGAAAATATCCCGGGTAAACTTATGTATAGCCAGATCGGGCCGTTGCCGGGGTCCGTAGACGGTGAAAAAGCGCAAAGCGATAAAGCGGATGCCGTATAAATGCATATACGTGTGCCCGATCATTTCCCCCGATAATTTGGTGGAAGCATAGGGGCTGATGGGCATTAGTTTTTCCTCTTCCCGCCAGGGAACGTTCGGGTTGATGCCGTAAACGCTGCTGGAAGAGCCGAATACAAATTGTTTAATGCCGCGGATACGTGCAAAGTCGAGCAAATTCTGCGTCCCGATAACGTTTACCTGCTGGTATTGCGCTGGTTGCTGGATGCTGGGGCGCACACCTGCCTTGGCGGCCAGGTGAACAATAGCATCGTAGTCATCAGGCAGCCATACTTCGAGGTCGCCCAGTTCGGATATGTCCTGTTCCACAAGCTTAAACCGCGGATTCTTTTCGAGTTCCGACAGATTCCTCCTTTTAAAGCTTTCCGGGTAGAATGGATCAAAATTATCGATGCAGGTGACTTTTACACCCGGATCCTTCAGTAAATGTTCGCAAAGAGAGCTGCCGATAAAACCTGCGCCGCCTGTAACCAGAACGTGGTTCATTTAAAAAGAATTTATTTTTTTATCGCTAACTGCTGTGTCAACTTAACAGGCGGCCAAGATAATAATAATCTCTTATTTCTCTTTCACGGCAAGCTGGCCGCAGGCAGCGTCAATATCTTTTCCCCGGCTCCGGCGGATGTTCACGTTCACTCCTTGTTTCCGCAGGTAGGCGGCAAATGCGTCCAGCTTATCTTCGCCGGTATTTTTAAAATCGGCGAACTCAATAGGATTGTATTCGATGATATTTACCTTGCAGGGAATATGTTTGCAAAAGAAGGCCAGCTCCTTCGCATCCGCCAGCTCATCGTTAAAGTTATTAAACACAATATATTCATAGGTAACAGGATTCCTCGTTGCCGCGAAATAATATTTCAGGGCGTCGCGAAGGGCTTCCAGGGAATTTTGCTCATTAATGGGCATTATTTCATTGCGCTTCCGGTCGTTGGCAGCGTGAAGGGAAAGCGCAAGGTTGAATTTAGCCCCGTCGTCGCCCAGCCGCCGGATCATTTTGGCAATGCCGGCCGTAGACACAGTGATCCTTTTATAGGAGAGGCCCAGGCCGTCCGGCGACGTAAGGCGATCTACCGAAGCCATTACATTTTTATAATTCAGCAGGGGTTCGCCCATGCCCATATACACGATATTGCTGAGCGGTAAGCCATAGGTTTCCCGCGCCTGCCGGTCTATTAGCACCACCTGGTCATAGATCTCGGCGGCATCCAGGTTCCTTTTTCGCTCCATATATCCTGTAGCACAGAATTTACAGGTAAGGCTGCAGCCAACCTGGGAAGAAACACAGGCGGTCATCCGTTCTTCGGCAGGGATCAGCACGCCTTCAATAAGGTTCCCGTCATGCAGGCGGAAGGAGCTTTTTACCGTACCATCAGTGCTTTTCTGCGAAGTGTTGATCTTTACGGCGCGGATGGCATAACTTTCTTCCAGCCGCTGGCGAAGCGATTTCGGAAGGTTGCTCATGGCCTCAAAAGTGAAAACCGGCTTTTTCCACAGCCACTCGTAAACCTGCACGGCCCTGTAAGCAGGCTCGTCCATTTCCGCAAACACTTCTTTCAGCCGCTCCAGGCTCAGCACACGTATATCTTTCTTTTCCCGCAAGGTTTCCACGGTGCAAAGGTACGGAATTTCTGTACCTTTGAACATGCGAAAGCTGACAGCTGACTGGGTATTTGACGGAAGCAGGCTTCATCCCGGTGCCGTGCTGGTACTGGAAGAGGACGGCGCGGTAGCTGACCTCCTGCTGTCAGGCCCGGACACGGGAAGTGAAAATGCCGATGCCGAATATATGGAGGGGGTGCTTACGCCAGGATTTATCAACGCGCATTGCCATCTGGAACTTTCTCCAATGAAGGGCCTGGTGCAGAAGGGCAGGGGCCTGGTTGATTTTATTCTGCAGCTTCAGCGTTCAAGGCATTTTCCGGAGGAAGAAGTTATCGCCGCAATGGAACAGGCGGAAAGTGAAATGCTTGCCGGCGGCATTGTCGCTGTTGGAGATATTGCTAATTCCAACCTGTCGTTCTCCCTGAAGCATAACTCCCGGCTTCAGTACCATACCTTCCTGGAAGTGTTTGGTTTTGACCCATGCAAGGCGGAGAAGATCTTGTCTGACGCGGTAAGGTTAAAGGAAGCTTTTACCACAGGCCCGGGGTCAGGCACGGGCACGGCTTCTCCCGGCGTCCATGCATCCGGCACTCCCGCCGCTTCCGGATTCGGCCCGGCGCCCGGCAGCAGGGCGGGAATTGTGCCGCATTCGCCCTATTCCGTTTCCAGAAAGTTATTCGAACTTATTGCCGGCCAGGCCGCAAACGGCAGCGGGCCTGAACTGTTTTCCATTCATAACCAGGAAAGCGCAGAGGAGGATCTTTTTTACGGGGATGGGAGCGGGGATTTTAACCGCCTCTACCGCGAATTCGGCATTGATATTTCTTTTTTCCGTCCTTATGGCTGCGCCGCGCTTGCTGCCTGGCTTCCCTGGCTGGGGGAGTCCGGAAAAATACTCCTGGTACATAATACCTATACACGTGCGGAAGATATAGCGCTGGCCAGCAAGGGAAGCAATGCCTGGTGGTGCCTTTGCCCGAATGCGAACCTGTATATTGAACAGCGGCTTCCGGACATTCCCCTTTTTGTTGAGCAAGGGCTTAACCTGGTGCTGGGGACCGATAGTCTTGCATCCAATGACCGTCTCAGCATCCTGGAGGAAATGAAAACGATTGCCGGCCGTTTTCCGGGGATCAGCCTGGAGCAATTGTTGCAATGGGCTACGCGGAACGGCGCTGAATTCTTTGGCTGGGAACACCTGGGGAGCTTTAAAAAGGGAAAGAAGCCCGGGGTTAACCTGCTTAGCGGCCTGGACGGCCTGCGGCCCGGCGAAAATACGCGTGTAACACCGCTGGTTCAGGCGGGCCGGCCAACCGGGGAGACCGGGGCAGCCAGCCAGGAAGGCCGCTGGCAGCAGGGTAGCGAATGATCCTGCTTTTGAATATAAAGTAACATGAAAAAACATCTTAATATACGGATCACCGGGAAGGTGCAGGGCGTTTGGTTTCGCGATAGTACAAAGGCCGTAGCCAACCAGCTGGGTATTACCGGTTTTGTGAGGAATGAGCCGGATGGTTCTGTGTATGCCGAAGCCGAGGGGATCCCGCTAAACCTGGACCAGTTCCTTGAATGGTGCCATGAGGGGCCGGAACGGGCCAGCGTGGAAAACGTGGAGGTACAGGAAAGCGAGGTGCTGCAGGGATTCAGTGATTTCGTAGTTCGAAAAAAAGGTATCTTTGGCCCTAAATAGCATTCTTTTTGTCTGTTTATAGAAAATTTGCAGGGCAAACCGCCATTTACGGGATCAGCACCATTGCGGCCAGGCTGCTGAATTTCCTGCTCACTCCGCTGTACACCCGCGTGTACCAGGAGGAGGTTTACGGCATTTTTACCGAAATGTACGCCTGGGCTGCGCTGATCAATGCCCTTCTTGCTTTCGGGATGGAAACCACTTATTTCCGGTACCTGCAGAAGCACGATGACAAGCAGGCGGTTTACTCCAACGGCTTCCTGCTGGTGGGCGCTTTATCCGCCTTGTTCCTGGCTGGCAGCTTCGCCAACGCCCAGGGGCTGGCCGCCCTGATGCAAAAGGACCTGCTGGTTCCCGCCGGCGAATACACAGATTACATTCGCCTTTTTGCATGGATCGTGTTTTTTGACAACCTGGCGGTACTGCCTTTCGCGCGGTTAAGAGCAGAAGGACGCGCCGTGCGGTACAGCCTGCTCAAGTTCCTCAATATCGCTGTTTTTATCCTGCTGAATTTGCTCCTGATCGTGGTAGTTCCGTATGCTATCCGGGAGAAATGGGCATTTCATGATACACTTCAGCAGCTCTACGGCGCCGATTGGATCGGCTATGTGTTTATTGCCAATCTTGCCGCCAGCGCTCTTACCTTTCTCCTGCTTACGCCTGAGTTATTAAAAGTCAGGTTCAGGGTCAACCTGGAACTAATGAAAAAGATGCTGGCCTATAGCTGGCCCATACTCATCGCAAATATTTCGTTTATCATTAATGAAAATATCAGCCGCATTCTCATGGGTTTTCTGCTTCCCGCCCAGCAAGGCATGCGCGATCTGGGTATTTTCGGAGCCTGCTCAAAGCTGGCTATTTTCCTGAATATCTTTGTCCAGGCCTTCCGGCTGGGAGCCGAACCTTTTTTTTTCAGTCATTCCGCCGCGGCCGGCGCCCGGCAAACTTATGCGGTGATCATGCGGTATTTTGTGATCGCCTCGGCCACTTGTTTCCTGGCGATCATCACCAATATCAGCCTGCTTAAATATTTCATCGGGAGCGAATACTGGGAAGGCCTTAACGTAGTTCCCATTCTGCTATTGGGGTATCTTTGCCTGGGCGTTTATATGAATCTGTCTATTTGGTATAAATTATCCGACCAAACCCGCTTCGGCTTTTATATCTCCGGGCTGGGCGCTCTGAGTACCATCCTGCTTAATATATGGCTGATCCCACGGTATAGCTATATCGGGTCTGCCTGGGCAACATTGGGCGCGTACGGCTTTATGATGGTGTTATCTTATGTACTGGGCCAGCGGAATTATCCCATTCCCTATGAGCTGAAAAAAAATCTTCAATATATTGGCATTTCAATTATATTGGCTTTTTTATCTTTCACGGTAATGGACAGTAATATCTGGGCCGGAAACTTATTATTGCTGCTTTACGTAGGTTTCATTTACGCGAAGGAGCAAAAGAATATTAAGCGGATGTTAAACAGAAAATAAGCACGCATGAAAATACGAGTAATTAACCGTTCTTCCCATCCCCTGCCCGCATATGAAACCGAAAGTTCCGCGGGGATGGACCTCCGGGCATTCCTGGAAGAAGGAATAACGCTCAGGCCCCTGGAGCGCAAAATAATTCCAACGGGATTGTTTATGGAACTACCGGATGGCTACGAGGCGCAAATCCGCCCGAGAAGCGGACTGGCCTTTAAATCGGGTATCACTGTATTGAATTCGCCCGGAACCATTGACGCCGATTACCGGGGAGAGATCAAAGTCCTGCTGATAAATTTTTCCGACACCGAATTCACCGTGAACAACGGCGATCGTATCGCGCAGATGGTCATTTCCCGGCACGAAACAGCCGGCTGGGAGGAAGCGGCGGAGCTGACGGATACCACCAGGGGCGCCGGAGGGTATGGCCATACAGGCGTTTAATCAAAATATGAACAATAATCACCGGGGGCAGGAAGTTATTTTGAGATGAGGATACCATTGCTGATCGTGTTGGGTATTGCCCTTTCAGGGACATACGGCTCCGCGCAGGAAAAGCCCCGCGGGAGTGCGCCTGTCATGCGCGGCATGAGCGAGCCAGACAGCATGCTGTTCTCCAACGAATTCTTCGCCGGCCTTAAAGCAAAAACCCTGGGTAATACAGAAGCAGCCCTTGGGCACTTTTCCAAATGTGTTCAGTTAAACCCAGCCGGGGACGCGGCCTGGTACGAGCTGGCGATCCTTCACTACAGCCGGGGAGCGGAGCAGGAAGCATTAAAGATGATTAATAATGCGATTGCCATGAATGACCGGCAGCCCTGGTACCTGGGCTTCAAGGCGGATCTCCTTCAAAAAGAAGGTAAATACGAAGCGATCGTGGAGACCTTTAACCGCCTGATCGAGCTTCAGCCGGGGAACATGGATCACTATTATAATAAAGCCAATGCCTTACTGATGCTTTCCCGCGCATCCGAGGCATTGGAAGTGTATGAACAAATAGAGGCAGCGGAAGGCCCCGGTACCGAGTTAACCCTGGCCAGGCAGCGCGTTTACCTTAAAAAAGGCGAAACGGACAAAGCCGTAGAAGAGATCAGCGGGCTTATCAGGAAATACCCGGGCGAAGCGCGTTATTACCTTATCCTGGGGGAATTATACGATGCCGGCAACCGACCGGGAAAGGCTTTGGACTCGTACAAGAAAGCGCTTAAAATCGAGCCTGAAAACGGGTATGCACGGCTGGCTATGGCTGATCATTACCGTACGAACGGAAAGTATAAAGATTCCTTCGACGAGTTGAAAAGAGCATTCCGTTCCCCCGGCCTCAGGATTGACGCCAAGATCAAGATCCTGCTTGATAATTATATAAAGCCCGGCAATAGCCTGGCCAGATGGGATCAGGGCGAAGAACTGGCCGGCATCCTGATGGCTGTTTACCCGCGCGACGCGCGGGCCTATGCCGTAGCAGGCGATATCCTGCTGCAACAGGACAAGCAAGCGGAGGCAAGTAATGCGTACCGCGAAGCGGTTAAATACGAAAAAAATATCCTCCTTCTTTGGGAACAGCTTCTCCGGCTTGAAATAGCGCAGGATAATTTCCAGGGAATAGAGAAAACCAGTAAAGAAGCCCTGGAATATTTTCCGGAACAGGCAGATTTTTATCTTTTTAACGGGGTTGCCAATATGCAGCTTGGAAAATATCGCGAGGCGGTTGCTTCCCTGAACAAAGGATTGGAGCTGGCCGGCGACTCCGCACTCAAGCTCCAGTTTTATTCCAATCTGGGGGATGCTTACCATGCTACCGGGAATCACGCTGCTTCCGACAGGGCGTTTGAGGCTGCTCTGCAGCTTGACCGCTCCAATAGTCTTATCATGAATAATTACGCGTATTATCTGGCATTAAGAGAGCAACACCTGGAAAAAGCGCAGCGAATGTCCAGGCAGTCGATCAGCCTTGAGCCCGGTAACGTGTCTTATCAGGATACCTATGCCTGGGTACTTTATAAAGCAGGGAATTACGAGGAGGCCTGCAAATGGATAGAAAAGGCTATCGAGGGCTTTCCCCATAGCCCTACTTTCATGGAACATTACGGGGATATTCTTTTTCGCCTTGGCGAAGAAGAAGAAGCGGTAAACATGTGGAATAAAGCAAAAGAACTGGGCGGGAAGTCGGGCCTGCTGGACAAAAAGATCAGAGAGAAGGAATTATATGAATAAAAGATATCTGACTTGCTTTATCCTTTTGCTGCTGCTGGCAGGAGGATGTAAGACAAGGAAAAAAGCCGTGGAAGGCCGGGCGGACGCAGGCGATCGTCTCGTGCGGAAGGAAAAGGAAGTGGGTGCGTTCCATGAAGCCGTTCAACGTTCCGACCTGGAATTCTCCTGGCTGGCTGCACGCGGAAAGGCGGAGATCGCAGACGGAAACAGGAACTACCAGGTAAGCCTGAACCTGCGTATGCAAAAGGATAAGGTGATATGGGCTTCGGTTACCGCCATCCTTGGCCTGGAGGTAGCACGGGCCATGATCACTCCGGATAGCATAAAGTTCTTTAACAGGCTGGAACGTACCTATGTCAGCCAGGACCTTGATTATTTAAGAGAACATGTGCATCCCGGGATCAGTTTCGCCCTGCTGGAATCCGCCCTGACAGGAAATTCGCCCCGGTACCTGATGGAGAGCAAGGGGCAGTTATGGGAAATGCCCGGCGGCTACCGGCTGGAAGGGGTGGAAGAGTTGTTCAGTTACCTGCTCCGGTTTAACCAGGATTATAAAGTAGAGAAAATTTCTATCCGGGAAAAAGCGAGCGGCGGAAATTTTAACGTCGATTATCATAACTTTGAAAATCGCAGCGGAAAATGGATCCCGCGTTCAGTGAGCTTTACTTCCGATGCGTCAGAAAAGGAGTTGAGTATCCATTTAACATATGATACCTTTTCTCTGAATGAACCCCAGGACTTTCCGTTCACGGTTCCGGGGCGGTATAAACGGATGCAATAAATATGCAGGCATTGTTTAAAAGTATTAGCGTTATTGTAGTGCTGCTGCTTGTATCCCTGGCAGGATACGGGCAAACCAGGGCCGAATTGGAAAAGCGAAAGCAGCAGCTTGAAAAGGATATCGCCTATACCCAGCGTATACTTAACGAAACACAAAAGGATAAGTCGGCCTCGCTGGAAGAACTGCAGGCGCTGAACTCCCAGATCAGGAACCGGCAGAAGCTGATCAATAACGTCAATTCCCAGATAAACGTCCTGGATAATGAAATTTACGGGAACCAGCGCCAGATCGCTTCCCTGAGGGAAAAACTTGAAAAACTCCAGGAAGAATACGCCTCTATGGTGAGTTTTGCCTTCCGGAATAAAAATTCCTATTCAAAGCTGATGTTCATTTTCGCCGCCAAAGATTTTCAGCAGGCTTTCAGGAGGATCCGTTACCTGCAGGACATCGGGGAATACCGGCGCAAACAGGCAGGATACATTAAAGAAACGCAGGCAGCGCTCAATGCGGAAATCGAAAAACTGAAGAATAACAAGAGCCGCCAGGTAAAGCTGCTGGCCGAAAACGAAAAGCAGCGGGACGTACTTAACCAGGACAAGCAGCAGCAGTCCGCCGTGGTGAGCCAGCTCCAGGATAAGGAGGAAACGCTGAAAGAGAAGCTGGCCACCCAGCAGCAGGAAGCCCGGCGCCTGGATGCTGCCATTACTGCGGCGATCAAGCGGGAAATTGAAGAAGCCCGACGGAAGGCGGAAGCAGCCGCGAAGGCCCGGGGAGAAGCGCCGGCGCCGGAAGTTAGCCGGGGTTCTTCCGCACTTGCCTTAACACCGGAAGCCAAGGCGCTGTCGGCAGGGTTTGCCAATAATCGCGGGAAGCTTCCCTGGCCGGTGGAAGCCGGGGTGATCGTATCCAGGTTCGGCAGGCAGGAACATCCTGTGCTGGAAAACGTGATCGTGGATAACCTTGGAGTAGGTATAAAAACCGATCCGGGAGCGGTAGCCCGGGCAGTATTTGAAGGAGAAGTTACCAGCATTGTGCAGATTGGCGGTAACCTCGCAGTGATCGTGAAACACGGGGAATATTTTACCGTGTATTCCAGGCTGAAATCTGTTTTGGTAGAGCAGGGAGACAAAGTTATCCTGAAACAGGCGCTAGGCGTGGTGCGCACTTCTCCCGATGAAGGCACGAAAGTGGAATTCCAGCTATGGAAAGGCACGGTCAAATTGAATCCGGAGTATTGGTTGTACGGAAGATAATTTTTGTCGTATATTTGTATTATAAACTTTTTCAACATGTTTCATAACAGTCTTTTGTTTTTAGGTGGGATTGGTGCCGGTGAGATCGTTGTTGTCTCGCTGATCGTACTGTTGCTTTTTGGCGGGAAAAAGATTCCTGAACTCATGCGCGGCCTGGGTCGCGGTGTACGCGAGTTTAAGGACGCACAGGATGGTATGAAGGAAGAACTGGACGATTCGGTGAAAAAATCCGAAGCCAAAAAGCAGTCCGCTCCACAACCTCAGCAGTAAGGTTAAACCGATAAATTTTCATTGTCGTGGGAACGCAAGAATTATTGATGATCGGCATGGCTGTGCTATTGCTTTTCGGAGGGAAGAAGATCCCTGAATTGATGCGCGGCCTGGGAAAGGGAATGAAGGAGTTCAAAGACGCCTCCAGCGGCGTTCGTGAAGAAATTCAGAATACCATCAACAGTATTGAAGACAAGAAGAAGTAATCAGTTTGAGGATCCTTCAACAGAAGATTTGAAAATTGATTCCTCGATCAGGGAAGTAAGGAGCCACATCTTTGCCGGCCGCCTTACCTTACCCGGACTATTAGATCAGTACCTTTCCCGGATCAGGGAAAGGCAGCATCTCAACGCTTTTATTGAAGTTTTTTCAGAAGAGGCCGCTTCCCGGGCGAACGTCATCCAGGAAAAGATACTGGCAGGAACGGCCGGTAAGCTGGCAGGGCTTATCATTGGCCTTAAAGACAATATCTGTTTTAAAGATCACCGGGTCGCTGCGGCCTCCCGTATGCTCGACGGCTTTGTCTCTGTATATTCAGCTACCGTAGTAGAGCGCCTCCTGCAGGAAGACGCCATTATCATCGGCCGGCTTAATTGCGATGAATTTGCCATGGGCGCCTCTAACGAAACCTCCTTTTTCGGTCCTGTTTTAAATGCAGCCGATACGTCCCGGGTTCCGGGCGGTTCCTCGGGCGGCTCAGCTGTGGCTGTACAGGCCGGCCTTTGCCAGGCTGCGCTGGGGACCGATACAGGCGGCTCCGTGCGGCAGCCTGCGGCCTTCTGCGGTGTGGTAGGCTTGAAACCGAGCTACGGCCGCGTTTCCCGTAACGGTATTATCGCCTATGCTTCCTCCTTTGATCAGGTGGGCCCCTTAACGCATTCGGTGGAAGACGCTGCACTGATCCTGGAAGTGATTGCCGGAGCAGACCCCGCCGACAGTACTTCCTCCGCCCGGGAAGTACCTGCTTACAGCAGTTTACTGGAATTCAAGGGAAAAGCAAAGATCGCCTATCTCAAGGAAGCATTTGAAAGCCCCGGCCTGGATGAAGGCGTTCGTTCCTGCATGGAATCGCAGATCTCCCGCCTCAGGGAACTGGGCCATACCGCAGAGGCATGCGATTTTCCCTATCTTGATTTTGTGGTCCCCGCTTACTACATTCTCACCATGGCGGAAGCTTCCTCTAACCTGGCCCGTTACGACGGGGTACATTACGGCTACCGGAGCCCTTCGGCGGAAAACCTGGAAAGCACCTATAAGAAATCCCGGACGGAAGGCTTCGGGGAAGAAGTAAAGCGGCGCATCATGCTGGGTACCTTTGTCCTGAGCGCCGGGTATTACGACGCTTATTATTCCAAAGCCCAGAAGGTACGCCGTCTCATCCGCGACGCGCTTTTCAGCCTCCTGGAAAACTATGATTTCATTCTTCTTCCCACAGCGCCTACACCGGCTTTCGGCTTGGGAGAAAAAACAGACGACCCCATTGTGATGTACCTGGCGGATATTTTTACCGTACAGGCCTCGCTTGCCGGCCTGCCTGCCATTTCCATCCCTGCAGGCGCACATCCTGACGGTTTACCCGTAGGCCTGCAACTGATAGGGCGCAAGTTTGGCGAGCAGGACCTGCTGGCTTTTGCCAATAGCAATTTTTAACGCTGCGCCTATACTATTCCGGGGTTTTTAAAGTTATTTTTAGAGATTGTTATATTTGTCCAGCTTTTAATCGCTAAACTAACCGGTTCCTGATGCTAAAACATGCTTTAACCCTGCTAATACTGTGTTTTTCGGGCGCATTTGCTTCTTTTGCCGCTATACCGGCGGATTCCCTGGATACCCTTCCCGTTGCAGGACAGGAACATGAAGCGGCAGCGGCTTATCGGATTCCTCTTTATGAGCGTCAGCTTGATTCCATTGAAAAGACGGTCCCGCTTGATTATAATGAGATCGTAAGGTCGCATATAGAACTTTATACTTATAAAAGGGAAGGGCTTGTATCCCGTATGATGGGGCTGTCGGAATATTATTTTCCCATTTTTGAGCAGGCATTGAAAGAAAAGGGTTTACCAGTTGAACTCAAATATCTTTCCATTGTCGAATCCGCCCTGAACCCTATGGCGGTTTCCAGGGTGGGGGCCACCGGCCTCTGGCAATTTATGTACACTACGGCCCGGGAATACGGCCTGCAGATGAATAGTTATATAGACGAACGCCGCGACCCCGTGGCGGCCAGCCAGGCAGCTGCCGAATACCTGAATAATATGTACGGGCGCTACGGAGACTGGCTGCTTGCCATTGCCTCTTATAACTGCGGGCCCGGCAATGTAGACCGCGCTATTTACAAAGCAGGCGGGAAGCTCGATTTCTGGGCCATTATGCCCTACCTCCCAAGGGAAACAAGAAATTATGTTCCCGCCTATATCGCCGTGACTTATGCCATGAACTACGCCAAAGCGCATGACATCTATTCCGCACCGCCCGAGTTCGCCTTTACGCCCATGCCGGTGCAGATAGAAAAATATATTTCCCTTTCCAGCCTTTCCAGATCGCTGGATATGGATCCTGAGGAACTTTACCTGATAAACCCCAAGTACCGGCGGCGAATTGTGAACGGGTCGGGAGCCAGCCCGCAGACCGTCTGGCTGCCGCCGGCAAAGGCGGAATTGTATGCAAGCCTGCAGAAAGAGGGAGGAGCGGCAAAAGTGATCGCTGCCTCCAATGATGAAGAGGAAACAGCGGAGCCGGTTTACTACAAGGTAAGAAGCGGGGATAATCTAAGCGCCATCGCTAACCGTTTCCGCTGCAGCGTTCAGGATCTGAAGGTTTGGAATGATCTGCGCGGTACGCGCCTGGTTCCCGGACAGCGGCTGCTGGTCTCATCTGAGGAAAAGGAAATCGCGGCCCGGGAGGAAACCTATCTTGCTAAAACCTACCGGGTAAGAAGGGGCGATACGCTTTCAAGCATTGCAGCCCGCTTCAACACATCGGTAGCGGTTCTTAAAGAACTCAATGGCATCCGCAGCGCTTCCAGCCTCCGCGCAGGCAGTACCATCCGGATCAACCCGGAAGGTTGATCTTCCCGTTCATTTCAAAATATCCGGGAGCTTTACCAGGGCCATAAGAGGAAGCTCCCGCGTCTCAAAAACTGACATATATGTCAGGACTTTTTTATATGTCGCTGCTTCCCCCGGAATTTGTATTTTTGACCTTTGAAAACGACCGCTTAATGAAAAAAACGCGTAAACAGGACGCCCTTGATTACCATTCTTCCGGCAGGCCTGGAAAGATAGAGGTGATCCCCACAAAGGCTACTTCCTCGCAGCGGGACCTCTCGCTTGCTTATTCCCCGGGAGTTGCCGAGCCCTGTTTAAAGATCGCTGAAAATAAAGAAGACGTCTATAAGTACACCGCCAAGGGCAATCTCGTGGGGGTGATCAGCAATGGCACCGCGGTACTTGGACTGGGAAATATAGGCGCGGAAGCTTCCAAGCCCGTCATGGAGGGGAAAGGCCTCCTGTTTAAAATATTCGCAGACATCGACGTATTTGATATTGAGCTGAATGCCACGACAACGGATGAATTTGTCAATATCGTGAAAGCATTGGAGCCGACTTTCGGGGGAATTAACCTGGAAGATATTAAGGCGCCGGAATGCTTTGACATTGAGTCCAGGCTAAAGGAGGAACTCAATATTCCTGTCATGCATGATGACCAGCATGGCACGGCCATAATCTCCGGAGCGGCGCTCTTAAACGCTCTGGAAATTCAGAAGAAGAAAATTGAAAAGGCGCGTTTTGTGGTGGCTGGCGCTGGCGCCGCCGCTGTTTCCTGCACACGTATCTATATCTCGCTCGGCGCCCAAAGGGAAAACATCGTAATGGTGGATACCAGGGGGGTGATCCGTAAAGACCGGGATGACCTGGACAGCATTAAGCAGGAATTTGCGACCAGCCGAAAGCTGCACACCCTTGAAGAGGCGCTGAAAGGGGCCGACGTATTTATCGGTCTGTCAAAAGGCGGGATACTTACGGCGCAAATGCTCAAGAGCATGGCAAAAAATCCCATCGTATTTGCCATGGCCAACCCCGACCCTGAGATCAGTTACGAGCTGGCGGTTAAAACCCGCAAAGACATTATCATGGCCACCGGCCGTTCGGACTATCCCAACCAGGTGAATAACGTGCTGGGCTTCCCCTATATTTTCCGGGGAGCGCTGGATGTCCGCGCTACCGCCATAAACGAGGAAATGAAACTGGCCGCCGTCCGGGCCATTGCCGGGTTGGCAAAACGTCCCGTGCCGGAAGCGGTAAACCTGGCCTATAATCAACAGAATATTACTTTCGGAAAAGAATATATTATTCCCAAACCGGTTGATTTCCGGCTCATCACTAATGTGGCGCCGGCTGTTGCCCGGGCGGCAATGGATTCCGGAGTAGCCCGCCAGCCTGTCACCGACTGGGATCAGTATAAAGCGGAGCTGCGCAAGCGCCTGGGCCTGGATGATTCCATGATGCGGGCCGTTAGCAACAAGGCAAGATCCAACCCTAAACGCGTGGTTTTCGCCGAGGCCGACACGTATAAAATGCTTAAAGCGGCCCAGATCGTTATTGAAGATGGGATCGCCCGCCCCATCCTGCTGGGTAACCGCGAGAAGATCCACAGGCTCCTGGAAGAAAATTCCCTGGATGTTTACGACGCTCCGGTTATCGACCCGGCCGAGGTTAGCCAGGAAAAGGTGAATGAATATGCCGGAATTCTTTATAGAAAGCGCCAGCGCCGCGGGATGACCGAAGGCGAGGCGCGCAAACTGATCCGGAATGCCCGCAATTACCTCGGAGCCGCCATGGTAGAACTTGGCGAAGCGGACGCCCTTGTTTCCGGGTTAACGAAGAATTATGCGGAAACCATTCGCCCCGCTCTTCAGATCATCGGCACAGCGCCCGGCGTACGCAAGGTGGCCGGCATGTATCTTCTTCTCACACGTAAAGGCCCCATTTTCATCGGCGATACCACGGTCAATGAAGACCCAAGCATAGAGGACATCGTGGATATTACGCTCCTCATCGAGAACGCAGTGAGAAAATTCAATGTAAAGCCGCGGATTGCTTTACTTTCCTATTCCAACTTCGGCTCCAATGAAGGCGAAGTTCCGCGGAAAATGCGCGAAGCTGTAGCCCGCCTGCATGCCGCTTACCCTGACCTGGTCGTGGAGGGCGAAATGCAGGCGAATTTTGCCACCAATGCCGCAATGCTGGAGGATAATTTCCCTTTTTCCGCACTTTCGGGCGAAGCTGCCAATACGCTGATCTGCCCTAACCTGGAATCCGGCAATATTGCCTATAAACTTTTGCAGGAGGTAGGAGGCGCGGAAGCCGTAGGCCCCGTTTTACTGGGCATGAAAAAGCCGGTCCACATCCTGCAGTTGGGAAGCTCCGTAAGGGAAATAGTCAACATGATCACCATCGCGGTAGTGGATGCACAGGAAAAAGATACATTAAATAAAAAATAATGATTAAACAGTTTTTAGTTTTTAGAAGGCCACAGTTTTTAGTTTGTAGTTTTTAGTTTTTAGAGGGGATACAGTTTTTAGTTTGAAGTTTTTAGTTTTTAGTTTTTAGTTTTTAGAAGGGATGCAGTTATAGTTTTTAGGAGGAGTTTAAGTTTTTTTAGCATTAACGTGAGTTATTTGAAATAAAGAAATCCTAAAGCTGCGTCAACTCGAAAATTTTAAATCGAACGGAATAATCAAGCCCAGCCTAAAAAAAAGAAGCCCAAAACCAAACCTAAAAAGCCATGAGCTATAAACTAAAAACTACAAACGAAAAACTTTAAACCTTAAACTTTAAACCTTGAACTTTAAACCTTGAACTTTAAACCTTGAACTTTAAACCTTGAACTACAAACTATAAACTTTGAACCTTAAACCATAACATGATCGCCTATATTAAGGGAAAACTTAACTTTTTATGCCCCACCTACGCAGTAATTGAAACCGGGGGATAGGGTATCATATTAATATTTCCCTGCATACTTATTCGGAACTGGTGAAACAGCCGGCGGATGCAGACCGGGCTGTAAAGCTTTTTACCTTTTTTCATGTGAAGGAAGATGCCCATACCCTTTATGGTTTTGCCGAAGAAGGGGAGCGGAGATTATTTTCGCACCTGATTTCCGTTTCGGGGATAGGGCCTAATACGGGGCGGATGATACTCTCTTCCGTTTCTCCCGCGGAGCTGGAGGAGGCGATTATCGGCGGGAATGTGAACCTGATCAAGAGCGTGAAAGGGATCGGGCCGAAGTCGGCGCAGCGTATTATCCTGGAATTACAGGACAAGCTGAAAAAGGAAGGCCGGTCCTCCCTTATCCAGGCGCCGCTTAGCAGTACTGCCAGGGAAGAGGCGCTCTCTGCGCTGGTCATGCTTGGGTTTACAAAAAATGCCGCTGAAAAAGCCCTTGCCGCTGTATTGAAGGATGCGGCTAATGCTCCTGTAGAATTGTTGATTAAGAATGCCCTGAAGCTTTTATAAAGAAAGACTTGAAAAGCACGTTTGCCATATTACGCTCATTTTTATTACTGGTAACAGTATTGGCAGGGGCGGTTCTGCCAGTTGCCGCCCAGGACACGATCCCGGCTGCTGCGCAGGACACGATTCCCGCTGCCGATACGGCGGTGTCCCTTCCTTACCCAGTTAAAGATTATCCTACCGTACTGGGCGCTCCGCGTTCCGGGATTGACCTGCGGACCCCTTCCAACGTAAACAGGGAAATTGTTTACGATCCGGAAACAAAGACCTATTATATTACAGAGACCGTTGGTAATATTACCTACCGGATGCCGCAGTACCTGAATTTCGACGAATACGGGCAGCGGGAACTGGACAGGATCAAGCGGGAATACTGGCTGCAGCGGACAGGCTCTTCCAGTATTGTCCAGAACAGGGGATGATTCCCAAGCTCGAAGTCAGGGGAGAAGCATTTGACCGGCTGTTCGGCGGCAATTTCGTGGACATCCGGCCACAGGGCCTGGCCGAGGTAACCTTCGGCGGGCAGTTCAATAATAACGCCAACCCTCTTTTCAATGAGCGGCAGCGGCGCCAGGGCAGCTTCAGTTTCGACCAGAATATCCAGATGAACCTGGTGGGGAATATCGGGGAGAAACTGCGCGTGACCACTAATTACAATAGCCAGGCGCAATTTGACTTTGAGAACCAGATAAAGTTCGAATATACCGGGTACGAGGATGAGATCATCCGCAAGATCGAAGTCGGACAGGTGAATCTTCCAATTAACGGGAGCCTGATCACGGGTTACCAGTCTTTATTCGGGGTGAAAACCCAGCTGCAGTTTGGCAAACTGGGCGTTACTACCGTGTTTTCCCAGCAGAAAAGCCAGACAAAGGAAATTATCCTTAACAACGGAGCGCAGGTGAACGAGTTCAAGATCCGGGCCGATGAGTACGAGGCAAACAAGCATTATTTTCTGGCGCAATTCTTCCGGGAAAATTATAACCGCTCCCTGGCTAACTTACCTTTTATTAACTCAGGAGTAGTTATTAATAAAATAGAAGTCTGGGTTACCAATAAAACGAACAATTTTACCAACGCCCGCGATATCATCGCTTTCCTGGACCTGGGCGAAAACGATCCTTATAACACGATTTTTACGGGCGGCAGTTCGTACACCCGCTTTCCCTCGGCATTTACCAACCCCTCTTTTCCGCGACCTTCCAATAACCTGCTGGAAATCATTCCACCCGGTTCGCGGAACTCCAATGACAATAGCATCGCCGGCTTTTTTGCCGGTTCGGGAGCCAGCGATAATTATGTGAAGCTTACCTATGCGCGTCAGCTAAACAGTACGGAATACAGCCTTCATCCCACGCTGGGCTATATTTCGCTGAACCAGCCGCTGAATGCCGATGAAGTACTCGCGGTGGCTTTCCGCTATACGGTAAATGGGGTGGAGTACCAGGTAGGGGAATTTTCCACCGATATTCCTAACGATCCGAATAGCCCGACCGTCCTCTATACGAAGCTTCTGAAAAACGAGACGCTTAAAACCAACCTGCCTACCTGGGACCTGATGATGAAGAACATCTATTCCCTGCAAGCTTTCCAGGTAGAACAGCAGGACTTCAGGCTGGACGTATTCCGGCTGGATGAATCAACCGGGGTGGAACAGCCGGTAATCGCGGAAGGATCCAGGACGGCGGGAAGGCCCTTTCTTCAACTGGTAAACCTGGACCGGATCAATGGTCAGCAGGCTCCTCAGCCTGACGGTGTCTTCGACTTTCTCCGGGACATAACGATAGACCCGGTTAACGGTCGGATCATCTTCCCGGTGGTAGAACCTTTCGGAGAGGACCTGGCCCGTCAGTTTGCACCAGGAGAAACCGCATTGATCAATAAATACGTATTCACGGAACTGTACGACTCCACGCGGTATGTGGCCGAACAGGCAGCTGAGGTGAACAAATACTATTTCAAGGGAACCTACCGCTCAGGCTCCGGTTCGGAATTCTCCCTTAATGCCATTAATGTGCCGCAGGGTTCGGTTGTGGTAACAGCCGGGACCACCCCGTTGATCGAAGGAGTGGATTATACGGTAGATTATAACCTTGGGCGCGTCCGTATACTCAATGAGGCCATCCTGAATTCGGGAATGCCGGTAAGCATTAAGCTGGAGAGTAATGAGTTATTCGGCCTGCAGTCCAAAACGCTTTTCGGGACAAGGCTGGATTACCAGGTAAACGATAAATTAGTATTTGGCGGAACCTTCATGAACCTGAAGGAACGCCCGCTCACGCCTAAAGTAAACGTGGGCGAGGAAGCTATTTCAAATACGATCTGGGGAGCGGATGCCAGCTACCGGTCAGATTCCCGCTGGCTGACGAAAATGGTGGATAAATTGCCCCTGCTGGAAACGCGGCAACCTTCCACCATTACTTTTGACGCGGAATTTGCCCACCTGGTACCCGGGCATGCGCGTTCACTGAACGTGGCCGGGAGCAGCGGAGGGGTTTCCTACATTGATGATTTCGAGACGAGCCGCTCCATTATCGACCTGAAGAATGCTACCAACTGGTATATTTCCAGTACCCCCTCGCTTTTTCCCGAAGCCACAGCAAGCAATGACCTGAGTTACGGGTTTAACCGGGCTTTGCTGGCATATTATAATATAGATCCGATCTTCTACAATAAGAACAGCAACCTGAATCCGGACAATATCCGGAATAATAAGGAGGTGCTGTCCAACCATTATGTGCGGGAAGTGCTGGAGCGGGAAGTGTTCCCGAATAAAGAGTCGATCAGCAGCCAGCCCAACGTGATCTCCACCCTTAACCTCACATTTTATCCCGACACCAGGGGGCCGTATAATTATACAACCGCCGGCCTGAACCCGGACGGTACCTTCATAAATCCCACTTCAAAATGGGGCGGGATTATGCGACGGATAGAGACCAGTGATTTTGAATCCCTGAACGTGGAGTTCGTGGAGTTCTGGATGCTGGATCCTTTCCTTGATGAGCCGGGCGCGGAGGGCGGGGACCTCTATTTTAACCTGGGGAACGTTTCTGAGGATATCCTCAAAGACGGGCGGAAAAGCCTGGAGAATGCCCTGCCCGTGGACGGTTCAGCCGACGACGTGGACCAGACAATCTGGGGCAAAATAGGGCGGACGCAGCCGGTGACGGATGCATTTGATAATAATCCTGATGCAAGGCGCCGGCAGGACGTGGGCCTTGACGGGCTGAACAGCCAGGAAGAAATGGACTTCTACCAGGGCTTCCTGCAACAGCTGCAGGCGGTGCTTCCTTCCGGCTCGCCGGGCCTGGAATCCGTATTGAACGATCCTTCTTCGGATGATTATGAGTATTACAGGGGCGGCGCACAGGACGAAAAGAACGCCTACATCCTGGAACGTTACCAGCGCTATAACGGCATGGAAGGTAATTCCAAGACCGCCCAGCAGTCGGTGGAAGACTTCGGCGTGGAGAACAGCGCTTCCACGCCCCTTCCGGATGCTGAAGACATTAACCGTGATAATAATTCCAGCCAGGCGGAATCTTATTACCAATACAAGGTATCGGTCCGCCCGGAGGATATGGAAGTGGGGAGGAATTATATTACCGATAAGGTCACTTCCCAGGTAAAGCTCGTGAACGGGAAGACCCAGGAAGTTACCTGGTACCAGTTCAAGATCCCCCTGCGGCAGTACACTTCTATGGTGGGCGGAATGGAAGATTTCAAGACCATTCGCTTTATCCGTATGTTCATGACGGGTTTCCAGGATACCACCATTTTGCGTATGGCCCGTCTGCAGCTGCTCAGAGGAGAATGGCGGAGGTTCAATTCGGAAAACAGCCTGAGCCGCCAGTTAAAGGATCCGGACCTGCCGGATAATGCTATTGATAATTCAGTACTGGACGTATCCACGATCAATATAGAAGAAAACGGTAACCGGCAGCCGATACCCTATGTGCTTCCTCCCGGTATAGAACAGGAACGGGTGGCCACCAGCTTCCGTGAAAACGTGCGTCAGAACGAACAATCCCTGGTGCTGGATGTAAAAGAGCTTGCCGATGGCTTTGCCCAGGCGGCTTTTAAGAACATAGAATTTGATTTCCGGTCCTATAAGAACCTGCAGATGTTCATTCACGCCGAAGGCGATCAGCTCATGAACGGAGATGTTACCGCCTTTATCCGGCTGGGCACCGATTACCAGGATAATTACTATGAATACGAGATCCCGATGCAGATCACGCCTCCGGGTACGACCGACAGGTCCCTGATATGGCCGTCTGCTAATGAACTCAATATTCGTTTCGAACAATTAATTGATGCAAAGCTTTCCCGGGAAGATGCCCGCTGGCCGGTAAATGAACCCTTTTACGTGAATGACGGCAATAATCGAATTACGGTAGAAGGGCAGCCAGACCTGAGCAAGATCAGGGTCATAATGATCGGGGTGCGCAACCGCCTGCAGAAACCTACCAATCCGGGTGATGACGGCCTTCCGAAAACCGCCCAGTTGTGGGTCAACGAACTGCGTCTTTCCGGCTTTGACGAAGAGGGGGGATGGGCGGCAAGCGCGCGGCTAAATGCCCAGCTGGCAGATTTTGCCAATATTACGCTTTCCGGAAGTAAGAGTACCTTCGGCTTTGGTTCCCTTGAAAGGCAGGTGGGTCAGCTGAACCGGTTTGACAACTCCCAGTTTGACATGGCTTCCAGCTTTGAGATCGGGAAGTTCTTCCCCGATAGCCTGGGAGTGAAGATTCCTATGTATGTATCCTATTCACAGGATGTTCGCAGGCCTGAGTATAATCCCCTTTCTCCCGATATTTTATTGAAGGATGCCCTTGACCGGCTTTCGGGCAGCAGGAAGGATTCCCTGCTGAAGATCACCGATGACGTGGTTACGCGCAAGAGCATCAACTTTACCAACGTCCGGAAGCTGCGGCTTGATCCGGAGGCGAAACCTCATTTTTACGATCTGGAAAATTTCAGCCTGACGTATGCGTTTTCAGAATTTAAACAGGAAGGATTTACCCTGGCAAATTCACTTAATAAAACTTACAAGGCGGCGCTGGCTTATAACTTCCAGGGGACGCCAAAGAACATTCGCCCCTTTTCAAATCTTTTCAAGGGGAAGGCCCTCGGGTTTTTAGGTGATTTTAACTTTACGCCCCTGCCTTCGGTAGTGGATTTTCGCATCGATATGGATCGTTACTACAGCGAGAACACGATCCGCGCGGCTGAGCCCGGTTCTTATTTCAGCACGCCTACCACTTACTTTAAGAATTTCCAGATAACGCGCCTGTACGGTTTGCGCTGGGACCTGGCAAGCTCCCTGCAGCTGGACTATACGGCCAGCAATATTTCCATCGTAGATGAGCCGGACGGCCCCATAACCGATGCCACACGGGATATCATCATGTCTAACCTGAAAAAACTGGGCAGGAATACGGATTTCAGCCAGGCACTGAACCTGACCTACAGCGTTCCGGTTAGCAAACTTCCTTACCTGGATTGGGTGAACCTTAATACCCGCTACAGCGTGCAGTATAACTGGCAGTCGGAACCCCTTGCCACCTTGTTA
The DNA here is from genome assembly GCF_008033235.1 of Anseongella ginsenosidimutans. Lineage (GTDB taxonomy): Bacteria > Bacteroidota > Bacteroidia > Sphingobacteriales > Sphingobacteriaceae > Anseongella > Anseongella ginsenosidimutans. Next base: position 161,394 of record NZ_CP042432.1, on the reverse strand, counting down.
AACGATACCATCAGCCTGGGAAATACCATCCGGAACGAAAGGCAGATCCAGCTTAATCCACAGATCAATCTTGAACGGCTTTATGAAAAATTCGGGCTGCGCCCCCGCCGGCCGGCAAGGAATTCACGGGCCGATTCCGTGCAAAGAGGCGGTTCCGGAGGCGGCGCCGGCCAGTTTTTCCTTGGCTTGCTTACAAGCCTTAAAAATATAAGTGGTTCCTACAGCATCGCACAAGGCACCTTTTTACCGGGTTACCTCCCGGGCACGAACCTGTTCGGACTTGACCTGGACAGAAGCGCTCCCGGCTTGGGCTTTATCCTGGGCAGCCAGAAGGATATCCGTTTTAAAGCTGCCAGGAACGGCTGGCTTACGAGGGATGATAATCTGAACTCCCTTTATTATAAAACCCGGCGGGAAGATCTGAACCTGCGTGCCTTGATAGAGCCCTTCCCTGATTTCCGGATAGAAGTAACCGGCCTGCGCACTTTTTCATCAAATACACAGTCCAATTTCAGATTTGACCAGGACAATAATACGTTCCGGGAATTCAGCCCGGTAACCACGGGGAACTTCAATATTTCCACTATTGCGCTGAAGACCGCCTTTAAAAAGGAAAGAGGGATCACCAATTATTCGGAATTGTTTGAAGCCTTTAAGGCGAACCGGTTAACGGTATCCAGGCGCCTGGGAGCGGCCAACCCCTATTCCCAGGGGCTTGACAGCGCAGGCTATGCCGAAGGGTATGGAGCTACTTCACAGCAGGTACTGGTAAACGCATTCCTGTCCGCCTATCTTGGCAAGGATGCAAGTAACATGTCCCTCGATCAGTTTCCCAATATCCCGCTGCCTAACTGGAATGTGACCTATAACGGTTTAAGCAGGCTGCCCTTTTTCTCGGAGCTGTTTTCTTCGGTTATTATTAACCACGGCTACCAGTCCACTTATTCGATTGCTAACTACAACAGCCTTCTGCAATTCCGGAAAGACCAGAACGGGGTCGGGTTTGAAAAAGATATCCAGCAAAACTTTTACCCGGAATTTCAGCTGAATTACGTGAATATCGCTGAAAATTTTGTCCCGCTTATAGGAGCGGATATGCGGTTCAAAAATAATGTGACCGCCAATTTCGAATACCGGAAAGGGCGGTCGCTCAGTTTCAGTCTCGCTAATTCGCAGCTTGCTCAGCAAAGGGAGCAGACTATTGTAGGAGGCCTGGGTTACCGTACCACCCGTTTCCGGCTGCCCTTCGCCCTGTTCGGCCAAAGCCAGCTCAATAACGACCTGCTTTTCAAACTGGACGTAGCCCTTCGCTCTGACAGGCTGTTGATTTACCGGCTTGGCGAGGAAGACGCCCAGGTAGCCGGCGGGACCAAAACTTTCTCGGTGCGGCCTTCCATTGACTATATGGTGAACCAGCGGTTTAACCTGCGGCTATTTTTTGACCATAACGTGACCAGGCCGGAAACCTCTAATTCCTACCGTACCGCGTATTCAAATTTCGGGATCAACCTGCGCTTCAATATCGGGGGTTAAACAGGTACTGTACCCTACAGGACTTTGGTGGAAATAACTCCTTTTACCAGGAAAAGGCGTAAAATGTCGCTTTTGTTAATGATGGCCTCACCGTATTCAGCCGTGTTCTTGGGAATGAGCCTGAACTTTTCGGCATCGCCTGCGACGTCCATTACGCATTTAACCGTGCTGTAATTACTTGTTATTACCAGGTACATTTCCCCGGGCAGTACAGCGGACGGGTCAATTTCTTTCAGGGTGATGATTGCGCCGGCGGGTATGTCCGGTTCCATGGAATTGCCATAACAAATGGTAGCAAAGTCTCCTCCGGATAGGGTAGGCGCCTCAATATAATACAGGGGTTCAATAGAGGCCTTTTCGTCTGGAAGCATCCGCAGATCTTCAAAGCCGGAGTCATAAAGCGGGATTTTCTTTGAGGCGGAAAGCGTCTCTCTTTCATGCATGCCTCCTTTTCCTGTGAGAAGCCAGGCCTCATTGATCTCAGGATATTTCGCTGTGATCTTGCGGGCAAGCTCCCTGCTGATCTCATGATTGCCCTTCCTGATCTGGTAAAGGTTCTCCGCTCTTTTCAGCCCTATTGATAATGCAAATGCATTTATTGATAAACCCGATTTTTCAACAACTTCTTGTAATCGCTCCCAGCTACTCATATTGCACGAAAATTTTTCGAATTAATTTGACAAATGTTGCGCCAGTTTTCCCGGGCGTTTACAAAGTTAGCCGGAAAATATTGTAAACCTGACCGTTGTTTTTCAACTGTATTTGCAGTTGTTACATTTTTGTGCAATAACGGGATGCTGTAAAAACGTGAAACATGCATGTTTAGGGTAAAAATTACCCCAGTTTGTTAAGGTTTGCGGTCGCAATTACCCAAACTTCATTCAGGCCGGTTTGATAAAAACCTCCCTCCAATGGGTAAGAACGAGGTTTTTAAGCGCCGAATCTTCCTTCGGCGGGAAAATAAAAATATTTTGCCAATACAATAAAATATTGTTTATTTGCAATTGAATATTGTAATAACATTTTAAATCAAAAAGAGAGCTGCATGGAGTGAACCTGGAGAAGCCGTATACCTAAGTTAACCTGTACATTTTTTCAAAAAGCACAATTTAAAAAAAGCACAATTAAAATTCAGATTTATGAAAAAAACATTTCCCAAAACATTGTTTAAGTGGTGCGCTGCTTTTACACTCGCGGGAGTGATCTTCGCGGGATGTAAAAAGTATGATGACGACATTGATCGTCTTCAGGAGAGCATCGATCAGAATGAAAGCACCCTTTCTGCCCTTGACCAGCTGGTTAAGTCCGGAGCGGTAGTTACCTCGGTGTCGCAGACCGATAACGGTGTGACGCTTTCATTATCTAACGGACAAACTTATACCATTAGCAACGGCGCTGACGGCAGCGATGGAGCGGACGGATCCGAAGGCTCTGTTGTGGCCATTGACGGCGACGGCGAATGGACCATTGACGGTGTGAAAACCGGCGTAATGGCAGAAGGCCAGGACGGTGAAGACGGTGAAGACGGCGAGGATGGTCAGGACGGTGAAGATGGCCCCCAGGGCCCTCAAGGACCTAAAGGTGACGATGGCCAGGACGGCGCCGACGGTCAGGATGGTCATTCTCCCGTAATTACTATTCAGAATAATGAATGGTATATTGACGGACAGGCAACCGGCGTACAAGCGTACCCCGGCAATATTGCCGTTGTTGAGAATCCTGATTTTTATGAAGTGGTGTTTACCTCTTCGGCAGGAGTGGCTACTGATGCTGTCCGGCTTCCCAGGGTTTCCCTGTTTGTAAGCGGCCTGAGCTTTGTTCCTAAAAATGTTTCCGCTTTCCAGGAAAATCCTGTGATCGCTTTTCCGCAGATCGTTAACGGCGGCGGAACCATCATTTACCAGGGCGCTGCACCGCTGACCTTTAAGTTCAACCCTTCCAGCGTTGGTTTTGAGTATTTCAAAGTGCTTGGACTGGCTACGAAGAAAGCCGACCGCGTGGTCCTGAAGGCGGGCGCTGACATGGTGGATGACAAGATCGTACTGGCGGGCCATGATATTCCTGCCAACTACCAGGGCGGCGAATTGAAGTTCAACGCCTGGCCAAACGGTTACGTGTTCTCCAATGCCGATATCCTGGGCCCCGATCCTTCGGAAAACATCGATATGATGGCGCTGGTAGTTGAAAACACCGGCAAATACACAGAAAATGACGCAGCCGAAAAGATTGTTGTTTCCCAGTATATTCAAGCCGGACGGGAAGAGATTGCCCAGTCTGATGTGACGATCGAGAAGTTCAAAAAAGGTACGGATGTAAATCGTCCTTACCTGCCTGACGGAACCAGCAGCCAGACAGCTGACCTGAACATGCCTCTGCTGACTTCCGGTGGCCAGGCTGACATTACGAATGCCCCGGATATTCACTTCCGCCTGCATTACGTTGACGACAGCTACCTGAATACCAGCGGCGGTTATAGCCTGGCTGACAGCGTCCGTGGCTTCTTCGAAAGATTCGGGAGTACACTCTATTCAATGGACGATAACGGCTTTGATAATTACACGCTGAAGTTCTCCGAAGTACTGTATAACCAGCCCCAGGGTAATGAAGATACCAGGCAGTATATTGAGATCCTGGACGCTGCTACCGGAAAGATCCGCGTGGCTGAAGACCCCAACAACCAGGGCGCCCCGAACGCGGCCGCGATTGGCAAGAACCCTGTCGTAAGAGTGGATCTGTTCGCTCCCGGCGCAAACAGCCCTGTTGTTACCCGTTACATAAAGCTCGAAATCAGCGATACTTATCGTCCGCCGATTGAATTGCCCGCCAATCTTGAGGTAATCCTTACCAGCTGTGACTACACAGGCGAAGGCTTTACCTATGACATGGATAACGTGTATAACAAAACCGGGCTGAGCAAGGACGCTTTCCATAATCTGTACACCTTCGCCGGAATTTCTGTCCCTCCGGGATCAGGTCTGGACTTGACGAGTTTGGTTTCCGATCCGAATGATGAAAACATGATCGAGATCGATATACCGAAAACAACCAAGCCTGGCATTTATGTGGTAACCGGTAAATTTACTGCACCTGGTTATCCGGACGTTAACTTCTCGGGAAGCATCAACGTACAAGCTCCGAACCATGCGCTGAACCGCAATTCATCCTGGTGGAATGCTGAATTAACTACCATGCAGATTCACGGCCGTGAAAACGGTGGCGCATGGGAAATGGCAGGACGCCTGTGGGATGGTTTCCAATTAAAGAGGGCAGCTTACGCCGGCACTTGCGGAACTCCCGCCGTTATTGATGTTAAGTTCGTGATCGCACCTAACCAAACAGGTGTACAGATCATCGAAACGCCTGGCGTGGACACGGTGATCGCACTTGATAATTCTGCAGACGGACGGAAATGGGTAGATCGTAACCACGTGGTTGTGTACGCGCAAATCTTTATCAACGGTACGCTGTATGAAACAGAAAGTTTCAATGTACAGTTCCAGAACCCTGTTCTGCCGATTGTTGAAAGGAATCCGAACCACCACCTGGAAGACAAGAAACCTGTTACGTATGACCTTCACCACAGCATTCAGATGAAGGATTATACCGGCGTTACCTTGTTCGACCTGCGTAATTTTGCGAACGGCGGCGACGATATTGATAACATCGGTCTGCGTACGCTTTACGGTGCAAACTCAGGCTTCTCGTTTGCTCTGGTTGAGGCCAGGAACAACAACGGCGACGTGATCGACGTAACTACAGGCGACCTTCGTGTAATACTTGATCCTGTTACCGGTATTGTCGAATGGCAGAATACAGGCGCAGATATCCAGCAGGAGATCACCCTTACCTTCAAGGTAATACAACACAACACCTGGAACCAGGGCGAATTCAGCGGCAGCATGCCGACCGCTCACTTTGTTGAGCCTGAATTTGTAAAGCTCAAGGTGCTGCCTTTACCTTAATCACAATGATTTCATACAAATAGCAAAGACGCAAGCTTCTCCAGCTTGATAGAGGGGCCCCGGACGGGGCCTCTCTTATTTCCGCTAATCCGGATGATAAAAATACCCCTTAATGGGTATTGGTGCTTGGATGCTAAAAGCTAGCTTTGCTATACGTATTATAAGAGAGTTGTTTACCAAGACTGTATGTATGGGACTCATTACAATTGAACTGGAAGAGGCCGAAATTGCTGCTCTTGTTGATTTATTAGACAGCCTGCGGCACTTTAACGAACAGATGCCGAGGGATTTTTCGATCATTGTCCAGCATGCTTTGATGGATAGTGTGAAAGCAGGCTGCCTGGAAATGGAAACGGCATTTGACGTTTTCGGTCATATCAGCCGTGTTACCGCAGACATTGCCTATAGCAATGAACGTATAATCGATCAACTGAACACTTTTTCAACTGCCCTGGAAAGGGCCTGAACCGATATTTTATAAGGAATTATTACTTTATCAGCAGATTGAACCCACTTGCCTGGCTCCATTCCAGGGTCTTATAATAATTGTTTATAAGATCATCGCCGGCGTGGGGGATATAGCAGCTAAGGCCGCAGAAAGTCGCTATAGGCTTACCCAGGAATTCTTCTGTATGCTGTTTAAACAGTACTGTTTCTTCCAATTGCTGTTCTAAAGGCTGCAGGCCGGATGAGGGCAGGTTCTTTTGGAAAAAATCGAGGAAGTCATAGCCTTCTGTTGCCGGCCGGGTTTCGAAATCAAGACGCTGGATATTTTCCCGGTTGTAATCGTGATGCGTAAAATCTGCATTTTCCAGTACTGCTTTACTCGCCGCGGCCAGTTCGGCCAGTTGACGGGTATCGATCAGGGATATCGTGGCGGAGCGGAACAGGCCGTCCTGCTGCTTATAATATTCCACGTACTTGCCGGCCACTTTTTGCAAGCCCTTGCTGCCTTCAAAAAAATGCGGCATCACCTGGTGATAAGGCATTCCGGACGCAATTGTTTCCGTTGGGGAGGCAAGGATATAATTTGTCTTATTCCTCAGTTCGTACAGCACTTCCACACTTGCCATGGAACAGGCGTCAAAAACGATGTAGTCATAGCTTCCCGGCAGCGCTTTCTTTAAGTCTTTGATATCCATTTGTTCGCCTCCGTCATCCCCGAACGATAACGTGCTGGGGCTTGACCCCGGGGGCATCCAGGAGGTGGCGTGGGACCAGAGAATGAGCCCGAAGGACGCCGAAGGATAGGCTTCGCGGATGTCTTCCAGTACTTTTGTCATTACTGCGGGGCTGGATGAATTCTGCGCCGGGTAATTGATCACCGCTTCGCTCGTGATTTCCGGGCTGGTATCGTGCGTTATTTTCAGTACGCGGGGCAATTCACCGGAAGTGGTCAGGTACACAAGCAGGTTCTTATCATCCCCGGTCATGGCTGCTTCCATCTGGTTGATATTGTTTAGGGCATACTCTTCCAGGTTGTTATCCGCCGCCATGTACACGATAACCGTGGTTTCCGGGAGAACAGCATCAAGGGGCTCGCTTTCCTTGCAGCTGGTGGAGATCAGGAAAACAGCGGAAATGAAGAGGGGGATCAGCAGGTTCCGGGGCATTGTTTAGAAGAATTTATTTGTTGTACCGAACCTTCAAATTTAGGCATTTCATACGAATCTTCTTACATTTGGCAGTAAATCAATCAATGTTATGAACTTTCCTGCAGAACTGAAATATACCAAGGATCACGAATGGGTGAGGATTGAAGGCGAAACGGCGGTTATCGGCATTACGGATTTTGCCCAGGGTGAACTTGGGGATATTGTTTATATTGATATTCCTTCCGTAGGCGAAACCGTGGCCAGGGACGAGGTGTTCGGGACGGTCGAAGCCGTAAAAACGGTATCGGATCTTTTTATGCCTCTTTCAGGCCTTGTCCTGGAGCTGAACGCTAAGCTGGATACCAACCCGGAACTGGTGAACCAGGATCCCTACGAAGAAGGCTGGATGGTAAAGATCCGCGTCTCGGATCCGGCAGAAGCTGACAAGCTGCTGACGGCGGAAACCTATAAAGAGCAAATTGGTGCCTGAAAAAAAGGGTTATCTCAGGCCTTCTTTATATGCCCTTATCTGGGCATTTATCATTTTCCTTTTGTGCAATATGCACCTGGAATCTTCCGGGGCTGAGCCTTGGTACTATTTTGAGGGGATCGATAAAGTGGTGCATGGCGGAATGTTCTTCGTGCTGGCCATACTCAGCAGCTGGGGTTTCTATGAACAGAACCGGTTTGGATGGCTTTCGCGAAATCCGGCAGTCTGTTCCCTGCTGCTCTGCATTCTTTACGGCGGGCTTATTGAAATTCTGCAGGGAACCATCTTTACCTACCGTTCCGCCGACTGGCTGGACTGGGCATTCGATATCGGGGGCGCGCTGCTGGGGCTCTGGGTTTTCAGCTTCTTAAAAAAACGGTATCTTGCGCGCAAGCCTGTCTGAGGCGCATAAGAAACAATATGAAACAAAACCTGATTAAGTTACTGCTCCTTTTACTCCTGGCAGGTTTCGCAGGCGCCTGCGCCAGCCAGCGTTGTAAATGCCCGAAAGTAAGGTATGAAGAAGGCCTTCAGCGGAGCCGGCCGTATTCCTCAAATTTCTGAAGGAATTCTTCCCTGACGGCAATATCTTCCGGGATAAGGCTTTTATCCCGCCTGCTCAGGACGTTCTCCGCCCACTCCTGGCGAATGGCCTGCATATCCGCTTCCTTAATGATCTTGGGAACAGGGTAGTCAAAGCGGAACTTGCCGGCGATAATTTGCATCAGGTATTTTTCAATGCGTGCGTAATCAGGCAACAGGTTTTTCAAGGGCTTGGGGATATCTCCCAGGTAGGCCTCGGCGGCATCGTGCAGAAGGGCCGCGAACTTATAGGGTGCCGGCACCAATGCGGCTACCGTAAGGCTGTGTTCGGCAACGGTAATGTGATTTTGCGCCTGGCCCCCGAAACGGGTAATATGTGCCAGGCCATGGGCAATATCCCTGATGTCTATATCTTCCGGGCGGACGTTGCTAAAGTCAATCAGCTTCCCGGAATAGGTTTGGAACAGCTCGGGTACCTGGATCATATCAGCCTCTGCTCCGGTGCCGGCTTTCCCGCAGGCGGTCAATCAGTTCCCGTTTAAAGGCTTCTTCAGCGGTATAGAGCTTAGCGACTTTTTTAATGGGAAGGATCTTTTTAAATTGTTCGTTGTACTTCCGGGTCAGGACGGCCTCTTTTTCATAATAACCTACTTCTTCTTCGACCAGCGTTTTTACCTGACTATCGCTAAGAGCATCGATCTCTTTCCGAAGCCGGCCCATGCGTTCCCGGCGATTTCGGTGCAGCTTATCCATTTCTTCGCGGAAATTATTGTAAACCGGCCAGAACACCTTGCTTTCGGCGGCGGTCAGTTCCATGTGTTTGGTAAAAATAGCTACCCGCAATGATTCTATTTCTTCCCGGCCAGGGCGCTGCGCCTGGGCCGCGGCCGGAAAGATCAGACAGGCGAAAAGGAATATCTTCAGGTACTTCATGGTTACAGTTCTTGTAGCAGCAAACTTTCATCTACCTGGTTCAGAATATAGGTTTCCATTTCTCCGGACTCATCGTCTGAGTCCGGAAGGTAAGTTTCCAGGTATTCCTGGACCAGGATCTCTTCATCAAAATTACTAATGTTTACGAAGGAATTATCCGCTTCGTTCTTTTTTTCTACCTGGAGTATTCCCAGGATACCTAGCAGCAACGCAAAACAAGCTGCAACAGCCGTTTTGATATAATGATCCATGCGACGATAAGCAGCATGCCCGGCTGCAGTGCCCGACACCGGTTCGGCCAGCCCGCTCGTTAGCAGCGAAATACGGGCTGGAAGGAGGTCAAAATAAGCCGGAGGAACCTCGAAAGGCATTCCTTCTTCCCGGCGAACCTTGCCCATGATTTCCTTGTGAAGCTTGGCGAAATAGGCTTCCGGAGTTTCGAAAGGCCCTTCCTTTGCGATATTTTTCAGGAATTCCGGTTCCATGTTTATTTACGTTGATTTTTAGACCATAAGCCACCCTCAAGGTTTAAAGGCCGGTGAAATATTGTTCCAGCTTTTTAACCGCATGATGATAAGAGGCCTTTAACGCTCCGACGCTGGTGCCGAGTATTTCTGATAACTCTTCATAGGGAAGCTCCCCGAAATATCTCATGTTGAAAACAATGCGTTGTTTTTCCGGAAGCCTGAGAATAGCCTCCTGCAGCTTTATCTGAAGGTCGTTTCCGTTAATATAAGGATCTTCCCGGAGTTTTTCCAGCAGCAGGTTTTCCTCGTCATCGATAGATACGGTATTTCGCATCTTCTTCCTTTTGAGGAAACTGATGCATTCGTTGGTAGCGATGCGGTAGATCCACGTGAATAATTTGGAACCGCCTCTGAAGGTTTCCAGGTTTTTCCATATCCGGATGAATATTTCCTGCACCAGGTCATCCGCATCGTCATGAGAAATCACCATCCGGCGAACATGCCAGTAAATGCGCTGCTGATAGGCAAGCACGAGTTCATTGAACGCCGCTTCTTTTGTTGCGGGGTTGCGAAAGCGTTCAAGAAGCAGTTGGTCATCCGGACTTTCAGCCATTGCCGGCCAAAATTACTTCCTTTTCAGCACATTTTGGACGGCTTCCACAATATTAACGCTGCTGAGGCCGTATTTTTTCATCAATTCGGCCGGTTTTCCGCTTTCCCCAAAACTGTCCTTAACCGCTACCATTTCAACGGGTACCGGGCTTTTACGGGCCAGCAGCTGGGCAATGGCATCGCCTAAACCGCCGTTCATCTGGTGTTCTTCGGCCGTAACGACGCAACGGGTTTTTGCTACGGAATCCAGTATGGCTTCTTCGTCCAGGGGCTTAATGGTGTGAATATTAATGATCTCCACATCTATCCCTGCTTCGGCAAGTTTTTCGCCGGCTTCAATGGCTTCCCATACAAGGTGGCCGGTGGCAAAAATGCTGACATCGCTTCCTTCGTTTAATAGCAAGGCCTTGCCGATCTCGAACTTCTGATCGGATGGCGTAAAAATAGGAACTGCCGGACGGCCGAAACGAAGGTAAACCGGGCCGGTATGCTCGGCAATGGCGAGGGTAGCGGCTTTTGTCTGGTTATAATCGCAGGGATTGATCACAGTCATGTGCGGGAGCATGCGCATCATCCCTATATCCTCGAGTATCTGGTGAGTCGCCCCGTCTTCGCCCAATGTAATCCCGGCGTGGGAAGCGCATATTTTTACATTCTTTCCCGAATAGGCAATCGACTGCCTGATCTGGTCGTAAACCCGGCCGGTAGAGAAGTTCGCAAAGGTTCCCGTGAACGGGATCTTTCCGCCTATGGTCAAACCGGCAGCAAGGCCCATCATATTGGCTTCGGCAATACCAACCTGGAAAAACCGTTCGGGAAACTCCTTTTTAAAGTCGCCCATTTTCAGGGAGCCGATCAGGTCGGCGCATAATCCTACTACGTCAGGGTTGGAACGGCCTGCTTCCAGGAGTCCCACGCCAAAACCGGAGCGGGTATCTTTTTTTTCGGTGTAAGTAAATTTTTTCATCTTAGTAGTCTCCCAGGGTTTCTTCCAGTTGCGTAAGCGCTTTTTCCAATTGTTCGTCACTAGGGGCAATGCCATGCCATTTATGCGATCCTTCCATGAAGTCCACACCTTTACCCATGACGGTGGCCATCAGGATCATGACCGGCTTCCCTTTGCCTGTCAGGGTTTGCGCATAGCGAAGGGTATCCACCACGGCTTCCATATTATTCCCGTCAGGCAGGTCCATTACCTCCCAGCCGAAAGCTTCCCATTTTGCCCGGAGGTCGCCAAGGTGCATTACTTCCAGAGTAGGCCCGTCTATCTGCTGGCCGTTCCAGTCAACCACGGAAATGATATTATCTATTTTATGATGGGCGGCAAACATGGCTGCTTCCCAGATCTGGCCTTCCTGTAACTCGCCGTCGCCATGGAGGCTGTATACCAGCTTTTCATCGTTGTTCAGTTTTTTGCCCAAAGCTGCCCCGAGTGCCACTGACAAACCCTGCCCGAGGGAGCCGGAAGCAACGCGGATACCGGGCAGTCCTTCTTCCGTGGCAGGGTGCCCTTGCAGGCGCGAGTCTATTTTCCTGAAAGTGGCCAGTTCCGCTGCGGGAAAATACCCCGAACGCGCCAGCACGCTGTACCATACCGGTGAAATATGGCCGTTTGAAAGAAAGAATAAGTCTTCACCCTGTCCGTCCATATTGAACTGAGACCGGTGTTCCATGATCTCGAAATACAGCGCTACCAGGTATTCGGTGCATCCCAGTGATCCGCCAGGATGGCCGGATTGTACGCCATGCACCATCCGTACGATATCTCTTCGTACCTGGGACGCTATTTGCTCGAGCTTTTTAATATCAGGCATTCTATTAAATTTGGAAACGGTGCGATAACACCAATGATTTTCAGGCCGCAATAATACAGATAATTGCCAACGTTCGGAAACCATTTCCGGACATTTTTCCGGATCCGTTCCTGCTAAAACGCTATATTTAAAATATGGAAGAGAATAAGTACTTGTTCGGGGAGAAACAACAGTTCAGGCAGATTTGGCTGTGGGCGCTTTTGCTTGCGGCAGTGCTTCCAATACCCGGAGTTCTGATCTACCAGTTAATCACCGGACAGCCGGCGGGCGATAACCCGGCGCCGGTCACAGTGCTGGTTATTCTTATGCTATTTGTTGTGCTGCCCCTTTTACTCGGTTTTTATTATGCAAAGCTGACGATGCGGATAAGCCGGGAAGGCATTTTCTTCGGATGGAATTTTCCTTCAGGCGCGCTCAACAGGATTGCCTGGCCGGAGATCAGAGAGTGCAAGATCATTCAGTATAAGTTTGTGGGCCTGGGATATCATGTGTCTATGAGATACGGAACGGTCTATAATGTCAAAGGCAACCTGGGCCTGCGCATTGTGAAAAAAGACGGTACTGAATATTTAATAGGTACCGAAAAGCCGGACGAACTGCAGGCTGCGCTGACGGAATATTACGCCGGCGCTATTCTCCCCGGGCAAGCTGCTGTTTCCGGAACTGGAGGGGCTGGAGGCCGTAAAGGGATTTGAAATGCCTGTTGAAGTTGGAAAGATTGTTGAAGCCGCTTTCGTAGCAGATGTCCGACACGTTTTTATTGGTGTGGATAAGTTGTTTGGCGGCATAGCCTGTTTTCAATTCCAGCAAAAAGCCGGAAAAGGTCTTGCGGGTGCGGTATTTAAAATAGCGGGAGAAAGCTGCAGGAGCCATGTTGGCAAGTGCGGCGGCCTGTTCAAGGCGGATATCTTCCCTGAAATGGCTAAGCACAAATTCAAATACCTGCTGCAGGCGTTCATGGTCTTTTTCGTTGTACTGTTCCAGGCCCGGGCCCGAAATAAAAGTGTAATCCTGGCTTTCGGCCATTGCATGAAGTATTTCCATTAATTTTAGCCAGCGTTCAAAGCCTTTCAGCTGCGGCAGCCGCAGCAGCTTCCGACCAATCTCCCCGCCGCTTTCGCCGCTGAACTGAATGCCATTAACGGCACGTTCCAGCAGCGTCCGGATCGCCTGCGCCTCGGGAAGGCGAAGGACATCGTTCCCTATGGAATCTTCCAGGAAGTGGACCACGATGGAGCGGGCACGAAGTGCGGAACCCTCCGCATAATACTCCGCGTCATTCCGGTAAAGATGCGGCAGGTTCGGGCCGATCAGGGCCAGGTCACCGGCATCGAAATCGGTAATACTATCGCCGATAAAGCGCTTTCCCCTGCTTTCGGTTACCAGTACGATCTCATACTCGGGATGATAATGCCAGGGGGTGGGGTACCAGGAATAATTAAAGTCCCTGACCACGAATGATTCTTCGGCCTCCCTGGGAAGGTGTTCCAGCATCGGTTTCATAAATAAAAATATTTCCAGTTCAATCCTTCCGGCAACATTCCCGGCGACGTTCCGTCGTCATTCCCCGGCTGTCCGGTAAAATAAACGCATTTTGGTCAAAAAAGTATCATTTTTAGGAAAAAAATTGCTGGAGACGGTATCCTTTTCCGGCTAATTTTATCTTTATGGACGAAAGAAGATTAAGCTCCGCGCAAATAAGCGAATTCCATGAAATTGGCTATACGATTGTACCGGGATTCTTCAGCAAGGCGGAAACAGATAAGCTGTACGGCGCAGCGCTGGAAGACGAGATCATGCGCAAACATGCGCTCGACCTGAACGACCAGTCAGGAAAGAAAACAAAGCTTTCCCTGTGGTACACGCCGGGTGATGATATTTACGGGCAAATGATCCGCAGCGAGCGCATGGTCAACTCAGCGGCCTGCCTGCTGAACAGCGAGGCCCCGGTATGCCATTTTCATACAAAGCTTATGCAGAAGGAGCCCAGGGTGGGAGGGGCCTGGGAATGGCACCAGGACTACGGATACTGGTACAAAAACCAGTTCATGTTCCCTGACCAGATGCTGAGTGTCATGATCGCGCTGACCGCCGCCAATAAGGAGAACGGTTGCCTGCAGGTGATAAAAGGCTCTCACAAGATGGGCCGCGTAAATCACGGTTTTGCGGGCGAACAGGTTGGTGCGGATATGGTCATGGTGGACAATGCATTGAAGACAATGGAATTGGTTTACTGTGAATTGCAGCCGGGGGACGCGCTGTTCTTCCACAGTAACCTGCTGCATCGTTCCGAAGCCAACCTCTCTGACAGGCCCCGCTGGTCCATCATTTCCGTGTACGTTTCACAAAGCAACCCTGCCTATAACGAGGAAACCGGTTCACGCAGAACGCCTGTAGCCATTGTCCCGGATGAAGCGCTGCTTGAAACCCAAGGAGGCGCCTCCACCGGAAGGGATTTTCTCAGGAAGGAAGAAGACAAAGCCCTGGAAGATACCGGCTGGGAATCCGGGAGTTAGCGCAGCAGCGCTTAAGCTTTGTTTTCCAGGTCCAGGATTTGCCAGGAGGCGTTTTTCGAATCAACCCTTCTGATGGCATGTTTAATGATGCCCTCGCCGTCGATGACAAAAGTGACGCGATTGGTCCCCATGTATTTACGGCCGAACATATTTTTTTCGCCCCAAACTCCGTAGTCTTCCACGATCTTTTTGTTTTCATCGGCCAGCAGGGTGAAGGGAAGGTCATGTTTTTCCCTGAATTGTTGATGCGATTTTTCATCGTCCACGCTTACCCCTACTACTTCATAGCCTTTGGATACCAGGGATGCATAATTATCCCTGAAATTACAGGCTTCGGCAGTGCAGCCCGGCGTGTCATCCTTAGGGTAAAAGTACAGGACCAGGTTCTTACCTTTAAAATCCTCGAGGGAAACTTTATTTCCGTTTTGATCGGTTCCGGTGAAACGGGGGGCTTTATCGCCCGGGTTTAATTTTGACATGGCCTAAATATCATCTTGTGAAGGCTGCTTCGTACTCAGCCGTATTGTTTTTCATATCGGTAACAAGCAGGCGAAAAGTATGTTTGGCCGATCCGCCTTTTGCCGGCGTCCTTTCGTCAAAGACATGTTTCAGCGTGGCCGTTTTCCCGTCATGCTCCATTAAGACCCACTTCCCGTCAATGGTTCCCCGGTAAGACCTCACACCAGACAGATCGTCGCTGATCCGCAGCACAATGGCGGAGTTGCCAGCCATATTTTTCCCGCGGGAGATGTTGACCGGCCGTATCACCGGGGCAATTGTATCAAGGCTCACGTAAAAGTCCCCGAACTCCCGTACGCTGGCCTTTGCCCAGCCATTTTCCCAGGTAGTGGCAAAAGCCTGCCGCCGGTCATTTACGATAAGGGCCTTTGCGGTGTCCGTGAAGCCGGGATTCGTTTTAATAGCTATATCAAAAGACTTGTGGGCCGGCACATTTTTATCGTGGACCTGGTGCAGGAGGGAGGCGGCGCCTTCCGGGGCAGGTTTAGCCGAGTAGGTGAATGCTAAGTCTTCGTAAAGGGTGTTCTCTTCCATGGAAAGTCGTAAGCCGGGCGCCGCATACACGTTCGGCCGGTCATAACTGAAAACAGCGACGGGGTTTTCCGGGCGCGCCTTCTTTACCGGCCCTGCCGGGGTGGAAGTTAGCGTAAAGGTAAGTATGGAACGGTTTCCCGCTACATCGCTTACGATGTATTCCATCTCATGGGTCCCTGTGCCGGAAAACCAGGCGCTGCCATTATTGCTCAGGCGTTTGTAAATTGTCAGCGGGTTGCCCGGGCTAACGTGGCTTTTCTGGATCCGTCTTCCGTCCAGCAGGTAAGCAGCGTAATCTATATGACTGTTCATGGCCCGGTTATGCGCAAAGTTCAGGCGGTCGGTTTCGGAATAATAGATGGTTTGCCCGTTCCGTTTCAGCTCAATGGCATAATTGCCGTTCCGGTTGGCTGCTCCGTCCAGCTGATCGGTAGCAATGATCCCGAAGCCGATCCGGCCGCGGACGGTGATCGTTTGCGCCGGTTTAATCACATAACGGCTTTCCCCGGTACGGGTAACGCTGAAACCCGCCCTGAAACCGGAGCCGTTGACAGCGCTGCTATCAGTTAACGGATAAATAAACAAACCGCCAATCAAGGGCCGGACATGATCGGGCACCGGGAAGCCGAATAACAACGGATTAATAGGTTCTTCGCTCCTGGTGTCCCTGATCTCGAAATGGAGATGGGGGCCTCCGGAACTGCCGCTGTTCCCGGACCACGCAATAATATCACCCTTTTTAACCGGTAATTTACCGGGAGGAAAAGCAAGGTCTGCGGAAAAGGTTTCCTGTTCATACTGATGCCGTTTCATTTCGGCCGCAGCCGCCGGCATAAAACGCTCCAGGTGCCCGTATACGGTAGTAAATCCATTCGGATGATCAATATAAACCGCCTTTCCATAACCCCAGGCGCTTTCCGCAAGACGGGAAATATAACCGTCGGCGACGGCGTATACGGGATGTCCGGTGGTTTGTTGGGTTTTAAAGTCCAGTCCGGTATGAAAATGATTGCTCCTGAGTTCCCCGAAGGTGCCGGAAAGAGCAACAGGCAGGTTCAGGGGCAGCCGGAAATAATCCTGCGGGTAAAGCGTGTCAGGCGAATCAGCCGGTTCCTGGGCGCTGGCCGTTAAAAAGGAAAAAAGCAAGGGGGAAAGCAGAAGTGTCCATCTCAGTCTTAGCAGCATCTCGTTACTTTATATAAAAATCCAACAATTTCTCTCCTTCCAGGTATCCTTCCAAATGATCCCCGATGGCTACTTTACCTACTCCTGAAGGTGTTCCCGTAAAGATAAGATCGCCCTTGCGCAGGGTGATGAAAGTAGAGATAAAACTTACCAGGCGGGCAACCGGGAAAAGCATTTGTTCCGTATTGCCTTCCTGAACTTTTTTCCCGTTAATGTCCAGCCGGAATCCCAGGGACCGGAGTTCCTCCAATCCATGGACCGGCCGGAGGCTACTCAGGGGAGCGGAATGGTCAAAGGCTTTCGCCCTTTCCCAGGGAAGTCCCTGCTCCTTCAGCCGCTGCTGGAGGTCCCTGGCGGTAAAATCTATCCCCAGGCCAACAGCGTTTATATAATTGCCGGCGAATTTTTCGGGTACATGTTTCCCTTCCTTACATACCCGCACTACCACTTCGATTTCATGATGGATCTCCTGTGCGAATTCCGGAAGGTAAAAGGCATTATTATCCTTTAAAAGCGCCGTATCGGGTTTGAGAAAGATAACCGGCTCTTCCGGCACAGCGTTGTTTAACTCCCTGGCATGCTCCGCATAATTTCTGCCGACGGCTATAATTTTCATAGCCGCCAAGATATTAAAATTTGATCACGTTCCCTGAACCGGATATCTCCGAGGAAATATCCGGGTTTCCGCTATAGTACACATTCCCGCTTCCGCTGATCCGGACATTCAATTGCTGTGACACATGCACGCGGACGTTTCCGCTGCCTGAAATGGAAATATCCGCCGTTTCCGCTTTTAGCTTCTCCAGCTTCATGGCGCCGGATCCCGAGATCCTGGCTTTTAGTTCGCCGGCCTCTGCTTCTGCCGCACGGATATTGCCGGAACCGTTGACCTCCAGGTTCAGCAAGGGCAGGAAAGGGAAAGCTCCGCTTAACCTGAATTCCCCGCTTCCGTTTATTGCCAGGCCTTCAACGGCAGGCATTGTAATATATACCTCAATATTGTCTTTTTTGATACGTACCTGGTCTTCGAATCCCAGGTGCAATACTCCCTCAATGACATCCGTCTCAAAATGGGGGATCAGGTTGGCATAGCCTTTTACCTGTACGCTGAGGGTATCGGCATAATCTATATAGACTTTTGCCGATCCGTTACTCCTTACCTGCGTAAAGACGGGAGTGTCCCTGTTTTCAGTAAGTACAGGTCCTTCTCCTTTAATAAAATCTTGTTCACATGAAGCTGCCAGCATGCTGCATGCCAGCAGGAAGAATACATATTTTTTCATCGTTGTTAAAATTCAATTCGGTAATAGACAGAAGGGATCAGTCCCGCCTGGTAAATAGTTTCAATGTTGTTTTTGTCCACGTTATAAAACACCGTAAGTTCATTTTTTCTGTTTATAACGTTTTGAACGTCAATAAAAAATGCATGCGTAAGGCCGGGCCGGTTTACCCGGTAGGAAAAGGAAATATCCGCCCGGAAATAGGGCGAAACCTGCATTTCGTTCACGCGGCTTTCGTCGATAACCTGGTCATCCGCCGCCCTGGAAGCTGCCAGGTCCACCGGGGAATAGCGCATGCCGCCGTGGGTCATGATCCGGGCATTTAAACCAAGCAGGTTTTTCCCGGATGGGCCGGTTCCCCATTCTTTTCCAGCCACCAGGTTGGTCGTATAGCGGCTGTTAAAGGCGGTATTGAATTCGGTTCCCGGCAGGGCCCTGAACCTGGAATCAAACAGCGAAGCGGTCAGTAAAAAATAATATTGGCGGCTGAATGATTTTTCAAGGCTTAGATCCAGTCCCTTGTTTCTTCCGGTACCTTTGTTAACCAGAGTATGGTAATTCCGCGAGTAAATGAAATACGCGTCCGGCACATTGAGGACCGAAAAATTGAATGCCGGGTCGCCTGAAACAGGTACCTTATACAAATGCTGGTAATATGCTTCCGTACGAAACCTGAGATCTCCTTTGAACAGTTTTTCGTAACCAAGTACCAGATGGACGGCCTTCGTGGGGGAAAGGGCGCTGTTGGAAAAAATAACGGAACCGTCCGCTTGTTCATTTCTTCCGTAATAATAAGCGAGCGGTTCCAGGCGGCTGTGAAGGCCGGCTCCGAATGAAAGCCGCTGACCGGGTTTGATCCACCAACTAAGGCCAACCCGCGGTTCCGCACTCCAGGTCTTACTCAGGGTAAAATAATTAAGGTGAATCCCCGCGTTCATGGAGATGCGATCCGGCCATTCGTGTTTCCATTGGGTATAGAATTGATGGTTCCAGGCATCGCCCCGGGCAACCAGGAAGTCGCTTAAACGTCCGATATCCTTTTTATAGGTAAGAGAGTTAAGATTGAAGCCAAGCCGCGAACTGACCATTCCGGCCCGGATTGTATTGCGGGCATTTCCCTTGTAATTGATCATTGCCGAATAGCGAAGAGAAGTATTCACATACGCATCACGTCCGTAGACGCCGGGATTAAACTCCTCATTGAGCGTATCGGAACGATCTGTGATGCGGCTCCCTGACCAGGAAATGATATTTTTAAGATAAATCCGGTCGTTTAACAGCCAGAGATGCTTAATGCCGGAACTTCCTGAATAGTAACGGAAGCTCCGGTCAAATTTATCGGCGAACTCTTCCCATTCTTTCCGGTCCCTCACCGCTATCATGTTTTGCGAACTGATCCCCCGATGCCGAACAGGGAAAAGGTTCCTGCTTTGGCAGTAGGGAAATTCAGATTATACGCCAGGTCCTGGTAATCGGGAACGCCGTTTTCTCCGAAAGGCGATATGCCCGCTTTGTCCAGCAGGCTAAGGGTGGAATAGCGATAGTTTACGAGGTAAGAAGCCTTGCCGCAGGTTCTAAACGGGCCTTCCGCTGAAGCTTCAGTGCCCAGCGCGCCGGCCATAATGGCATATTCCCTTTTCGCCGTATTTCCTGTTCTGAAGCGGAGGTCAAAAATGCCTGACAGCGCATTTCCATATTCAGCCGGAAAGGCTCCGGTTAAAAAGTCGGACGTGCCGAGCATTCCCGAGCTGATCATGCTGATGCCTCCACCTGATCCGCCTTCTTCCCCGAAATGGTTCGGGTTCATGATCTCGATCCCTTCCAGCCTCCATTGCACCCCTTTTGGCGAATTACCCCGGATAATTACCTCGTTGCTTCCGTCATCCGATGAAGTAATGCCGGCAAAGTTCATCACCATGCGGGCGGGGTCAAACACGCTGGCGGCATACCTGCCGGTTTCCTCCACCGAAAAGGAACGGGCGCTGACGCCGGCCATTTCATTCAGCGGGCGCCGGGTATTGTTTCCGTTTACTGTTACCGCGCCGAGGCTGGAAACCAGTTCAGGCAATTCAATATAGAGGTACAGCTCTTTGCCCGAAGTCAGCAATACATTGGGAAGCCTGATCGTTTCGTATCCCAGAAGGGATATGGTGAGTTCGTGCCGCCCCACCGGAATGCTTTTTAAGTGAAAAACGCCGTCCTCCCCGGTGTTTACCCCGGTCGCCGGGCCGGAGGATTGCACAATGACAGTTGCGCCGGGCAGGGGAACGCCGGAGATTTTATCGCTCACAAGGCCTCTGATTGTTTGGTAAGGGGTATTTAAGCCGGACTTTCCGTCGGGTTCCGATTCTTTTCGTGGTTTAAGAATGATCTGTTTTCCTACAACGGAATATTCCAGCGTGGCCAGGCGGCAGAGGGCTTCCAGGACTTTTTTCGCAGGCTGCTTCTCCATTTTAAGCGTAAGCCGCTCCTTCAGGTTCAGCTGTCCGCTGCTATAGGTCAGCTGCAGCGATTGGTGTTTTCTCAGGTCTTCCAGGATGCTGCCCAGCGACTGTTCTTTATAGTCAACACTTATGATGCGGGAAAGGTTGTTTTCCTGTCCTTTGACGGGAATAGCATGCAGTACAACCAGCAAGAGTACGATTATTCTGCCCATACAGTATATACATTGCCGGTTCCTTCGATCCGGATATCAAGAAGATTTTCGAGTACATTTATTACTTCGGCGAGGCTGCTTTGATCAAATGCCGAGGTGACACGCAGCCCGCCCAGTTGAGGGTCTTTTATCCGGAAGCTAACGCCGTAGGATTCGCCGACCAGCGCAAGCACGTCCTCCAGCTGCTGATCCGCGAACTCCAGCTTCCGGTTTTTCCAGAAAAGGAAATTTTCATTTTCAAAGGCCTTTTTACTGAGCGATCTATCCCGGCTATTATAAATAACCTCTTCGCCGGGTGCCAGGCCAACCGCCTTTTCATTCCGGCCGGGGACAAAGCGGACGATCCCGCTAAGCAGCGAGACTTTTACCTGCTGTGCCGCGTCATCAAATAAAACGTTAAAGGAGGTTCCCAATACCCTGGTTTCGGTTTCTCCCGCCCCTACGATGAATTTTTTCTGCGGATCTTTGCTGACTTCAAAAAAAGCTTCCCCCTTCAGCTTTACCCGCCTTTCCCGATTCCGGTCCAGCCCGGCATCGTAACTGATGGAACTGTTCTCATTAAGAACTACCCGCGAACCGTCAGGCAGGACAATGTTTTTTGTTTCCCCCGGCAGGGTAGCGATAAACACGTCTGAATACCCGGGCTTCAGCAAAAAGTAAACCAGCGTGCCGGCAAGGATGAGCAGGGCAACAGAGGCCGCGGCGCGGAAAGACCAGCCGGATACCTTGCGGAGGACAGGTTTTTTCCGTTCCCTGATTTGCGGCTGTAGTTTTTTCCAGGCCTGCTCCACATCAAATGCAGGCAGAGGATTGTTTTTCGAACGGTCCCATATTTTTTCGAGTTCCTTTAATTGAAGGGTTCGTGCCGGGTCTTCTTCCAGCCATTGAAGCAACCTGCTGCGTTCTTCGTCAGAAATAGTTCCGGCGAGGTAAGCGCTGACCAGGTCCCAGTACTCTTTTTTATGCAGTTCCATAAACCTATAACACTGCATGGGCTTTGCGCCACTACTGGTTAGCTTAAAAAATTAAAAAAATACTGATCAGGTATTTCCGGAAGAATTTCAATGCTTTGGACATATGGTTCTCGACGGTATTTACCGAAATGCCCAGGGAGGCGGCAATTTCCCGGTAACTCATGTTTTCATAGCGGCTCAGGACGAAAACGGTTCTGCAGGCAGGAGGAAGGGCGTTTATTAGTTCCTGAATACGATTGGCGGTTTCTTTATGATGGAGATGCTGGTCAGCCGAGAGGCCGGCGGCGGTCACTTCTTCCTGAAAAGCAGCATTTCTTGAAGCCGAATTTTTTTGCTTTCTCAGGTAATTCAGCGAACTGTTGATGCTGGCCTTGTAAAGGTAAGATCTGAGGCCTGCGTCGGCTTGCAGTGTGTCCCGCTTATTCCACAGGGACAAGAATACATCCTGGACGATATCTTCCGTAGCCGGCTTATCCTGGACAATACGAAAAGCACAGCGGCATAAAGCTTCGTAATGCAGGTTAAATAATTTTTCGAAGATCGCCTTTGTAATGGCGGGTGCAGGCTTCACTTATTGAACAACCGATATTTTTTTTGTCACATGGTCGCTGTCCGCGGACAGGCGGATGAAATAAAAGCCGCCCGATACTTTGCTGCTGATATTGAATTCGCTGGTCTTGCTACCTGCGCCAACCCTTTGGGCAAACAAGGTTGACACCTCGTTACCCAGCACATCCAGCATTTTAACAGTGACCAGTGCGTTTTTCTTAATGTTGTAGGAAATTCTGAGGTTTTGGGAATTTACATAGAGCGGGTTAGGATAGACTTTGAAATTGGAAATGATCTTTTCCGCTTCTACCGACAGGTCTTTCATATTTACCGCGACCGTTGAATAGTCATCAAATCCAAACGTGGTAAAAAACAACAATTGGCGGTCGTCATAGGTTTTAACGGGATCCTGGAAGATCTTCGGTTTATTCTTTCTGTTGTCTTTGAGTACCGGGTCAGGTTTTAAGGTAGAATCTGCTCCGGCGATAGCAAAAGCCTCTACCGGATTCGCAAAAGCGCTTACCTTTCCCACCTTTGTAAATACTACCGTAGTTACAAGCGTGAAAAGAAAAAATAAGTAATGAATCGAGTAAAGTTTTTTCATTGTTATCTTTAACAAAACTAAGAATTATTTGTCAGTCATGGCGCATTTTTCTAAAATTTTATTCCAAAAATAATACGCAAGCTCCCCGGTTCCGGCCGATACTGTGGACAGCTAAAATTTCCCGCAAATTACCGGCCAAATTATTGTTAAGTTGACAACATTTGGCTTAAAAATAAAAAACATATTTTTGCCGGGGTTCGACTAAACGAAAAGGTGTTGAAAAGAGAAACACATCAGCTTAGCAGATTATCTGTCGCCGGATTATTAATTAGCCTGGGGATAATTTACGGAGACATCGGAACTTCCCCGCTATATGTTTTTAAAGCGATAGTGGGGGACAAGGTAATTTCCGATGACCTCGTTTTAGGATCCCTATCCTGTATCTTCTGGACGCTTACCCTTCAAACCACGGTAAAATATGTCCTGGTAACGCTTAGCGCTGATAATAAAGGCGAAGGAGGCGTTTTTTCCCTTTACTCGCTCATCAGGCGAAAAGCGAAATGGCTGGTAATTCCTGCCATGATCGGGGGGCTACGCTGCTTGCCGACGGTATCATCACTCCGCCCATTTCTGTTTCTTCGGCGATTGAGGGTTTGTTGATATTAAACCCCGATATGCCGACAGTTCCCATCGTTATTTTAATCATTACCGTTCTCTTTTTCTTCCAGCAGTTCGGCACTAACCTGGTTGGACGCGCTTTCGGGCCGCTGATGATTATCTGGTTCAGTATGCTGGCTATTATGGGAACGGGCCAGCTGGTCACTAATTTCGCCGTACTGAAAGCGATCAATCCTTATTACGCGGTGAAGGTACTGGCGGGTAATCCTGAGGCGCTGGCCATCCTGGGAGCTATTTTCCTTTGTACAACGGGAGCGGAAGCTTTGTATTCCGACATGGGGCATTGCGGAAGAAAAAATATCCGGGTCAGCTGGATTTTTGTTAAAACTTGTTTACTGCTAAACTATTTCGGACAGGGAGCGTGGTTATTGGACCACAGCGGGGGAATTCTTCCCGGGAATCCTTTCTACAAGATCATGCCGGAATGGTTCCTGATTTATGGGATAGGGATTGCCACCATCGCCACGGTTATCGCCAGCCAGGCCATGATCACCGGGGCTTTCACGCTTATCAGCGAAGCCGTCCGGCTGAATCTCTGGCCCAAGGTCAAGATTAATTATCCTTCTGACGAAAAGGGGCAGCTGTATGTGCCAAGTACTAACTGGATATTGTATGTGGGATGTGTTCTCGTTGTGCTGATCTTTCAGAAATCCAGTAATATGGAGCATGCCTATGGCCTCACGATCATTATGTCCATGCTCATAACGACCATGCTCATGACGGTGTACCTCAGGTCTATTAAATATCCCCTGTACCTGGTGATCCCGTTTTGCCTGGTTTACCTTAGCATTGAACTCCTCTTCTTTTCGGCGAATATCCTGAAGTTCGTTGACGGAGGCTGGTTCACCGTCGTTGCCGGGTCGATCTTGTTTTCGGTAATGTGGTGCTGGTACAAGGCCCGGAAAATACGAAACCGTTACGTGCGCTATACCGAGATAGAAAATTATTACCAGATACTGGCGGAGTTAAGCGAAGATACCTCGGTATCGAAATATGCTTCCAACCTGGTTTTCCTGACGAGCGCCAATTTCCCGTCCGAAATCGAGAACAAGATCATTTATTCCATCATTCATAAACAGCCGAAACGCGCCGATATCTACTGGCTGGTTCATGTGGATGTGCTGGATGTGCCTTATTCCAGGGAATACAAGGTCCAGACCTTCATTCCTAATCACCTGATCCGGATCGATTTCCGGCTGGGCTTCCGCGAAGAACAACGGGTAAACCTGCTGTTCCGGAAAGTGGTGGAAGAAATGGTAAAAAACAATGAAGTGAATATCGTAAGCCGCTACGAGTCGTTGCGCAAACATAAGGTAACGGGCGACTTCCGGTTCGTAATTCTTGAAAAGACCTTTTCCAGCATCTGGACCCTGCCCCTGTTTGAACGGCTGGTCCTTTACTATTTCCTCTTACTGAAAAAACTTTCCCTTTCCGAGGAGCGCGGTTTTGGCCTGGATGCCAGCTTCGTGGACGTAGAAAAAGTCCCGCTTATTATTCCTACCACTGAGGAAATTGATCTTGTCAGGGTGGAATAAAGCACGCTCAGTTCTTTGGCGGGGCGCTGCTCCCCCAGGCCGTGGGCCGAATCCCCGGCTATGCCTTCGCGCGCCGGGGCGAAGGTGAGGGTGCAGCCAGGAAAAATCAGCCTGAACGAGAGAAAACACCCAAAAACCGCGCGCGGTTTAACGTACCCTAAGGCTGGGTAGCCTGGGCTCGCAGGCGGCTTTTGCGAATCCCGTAGCTGAAGTAAATAACCAATCCGACGAGAAGCCAGATGCCGAAGCCGAGCCAGTTACTGACCCCCATTTCCGACATCATGTAAAGGCAGCAGAGCATACCCAGGACCGGGATAAGGGAAAGATTTTTGCGGACGCTGTAATAGAGGGCGCCCAGGGACACCAGGAAGAAAACCCAGGCGGGTATTTTGTGGCGGAATAATTTCCAGCCGCTCTCATATTTTTTTGCGGCGGGAATGTCAAATCCTGCCAGCCTTTTTTCATATTCTTTTGAGGGAAGGCTGGTCAGGTAGCGTTCCAGGTCGTTTCCGCTGGCGGCGAAGGCCAGGCTGTCCGCTGCGGCAACGTTGTTTTTTAGCTGCGCCAATTCGGTGTTGTTTAAAGAGGTGATTATCGTATGCGGAGCGTAAGCCTGCGGGCTGTTTTTAAGGAAGGCAAGCGTGTTTTCCCGGTTGGACGTAAAGGCCCAGGCAAGCAGGGCAACGGCCAGCAAGGGCAGTACGTAACGGGCATTGATATAGGGGGTTTTGAATTTCCCTTTGGGGGCGTCGGGGTCGGACTGTATCCGAAGGACACCGGCGCAAACCAGCGTAAAAGCGAACAGCGTGCCGATACTGCAAAGATCCGCCACAACGTACATATTCATAAATAACACCGGAGTCGCTACTACGAAACCGGTCACAATGGTTGCAAAAGACGGGGTCTTGAAGCGGGGGTGGATCCGGGAGAAGGCCTTTGGCAGCAGGCCGTCGCGGCTCATGCTCATCCAGATACGGGGCTGTCCCATCTGGAAGACCAGTAGCACGCTGGCCATGGCAACCACGGCGCTGGCGGCAATAATGCCTGACAGCCATTTTAGGTCAAGTTGTTCGAATACAAAGGCAAGGGGATCGCCTACAGCCAGCAAATCGTAATGAACCATTCCCGTGAGTACCAGTGCAATGGCAATGTAGAGCAGGGTGCAAAGCACGATTGCCCACATCATTCCGCGGGGAAGATCGCGCTGGGGGTTCTTGCATTCTTCGGCGGTGGTGGAAATTGCGTCAAAACCGATATAAGCGAAAAACACGGCCGAAACCCCGCGAAGCACGCCGGACAGGCCATTGGGCATAAACGGATCCCAATTATCAGTGTCGATATAAAAGACCCCCACGGCGATTACCAGCAGGATAATAGCCAGTTTGACCACTACCATGGTATTGCTGGCATTGCGGGACTCGCGGATCCCCCGGTAAACCAGCCAGGTGATTATCCAGATGATCAGCAGGGCCGGCAGGTCGGCGACCACGTGAAAGCCGCCGATAGAAGGCGCTCCTTCCCAGGCGTGATAGGCCGCTTTTATGCTGTAATCCAGCTGGTTGAAGCTTTTTCCGCTTTCCATTAATATTGCGGCGTCCTGAAAGCCGTTCCGGGCGCTCAGGTAATCCATCGTCATCCAGGGAGGCAGTTCAATGCCGCCACTAGAAAGCAGGCTCGTAAGATAGTCGGACCAGGAAATGGCCACCATCGTGTTCCCAATGGCATATTCCATAATCAGGGACCAGCCAATGATCCAGGCAATCAGTTCGCCGAAAGCGACGTAGGAATAAGTATAAGCGCTTCCCGATACCGGAACAATGGAAGCAAACTCTGCGTAAGCAAAAGCAGTAAATGCGCAGGCTACCGCCGTAAACAGGAAAAGATAAATAACTGCCGGCCCGCCGTCCGCGCTGGCTTTGCCGATCGTGCTGAATATCCCTGCGCCTACAATGGCGGCAATTCCAAAGGCTATCAGGTCCCGAACTCCCAGCGTACGCCGCAGGGCGGGGCGTTCTGCGTCATCATGCGGCCGGTCGGCTTCCCGGAGGATGGAAGCAATAGTTTTCCTGCGAAAAAGTTCACCCATCTTTCATACGTTGGTTCAATGGGTGAAAGTAGGAATTTTTTTAAAAAGGGGCGTTATTTACCGGCGGGATGCCTGCCTCTGCTTGCGGTGTTCCCCCCGGCGGCGCCCGTTTTTTTCTTTCCCGGCTTTTTTACAAGGGCGTCAGTTACTGCCTTGGAAGTACGGGGCATGGACCTCGTTTCCCTGCGCAAGGGAGGATCGCTCAGGGCGGTCACTTCGATAGTTCCCTTGCCCGACGTTGCGGTCCTGTTCCTGTCGCCCGCTTCATTCCTCAGCTGGGCTTCAATCAGATTTTTGTCGGGAGTCTCCTTTTTCTCCCGGGGCTTCCGCGGTTCCCGGATCATTGGCTCATCCGGGATCCTCTTTTCTTCTTTCTTCTTCATAACTCATTCAGTTTGGCTGACATATTTGTCATACATGAATGAATCAATAGTAATGCCAGAGCCGGTCCTGATGCCGGTAAACTCCGCGGAAAGATGGCGTCAGGAAATCTTTTCCAGCTCCCCGCTTACGAAAGCGGCAAGGGAGCGGACGTATGCTGCCGAAAAATCAAAGCGGATACCCGCGGCGCGGTATATTTCCGGAATAGGGCGGGTGTATCCCAGTTTCAGGGCTGCTGTATATTGCGCTACTGCTCTTTCCGGATTCTCCGCAAAATTCTTCCAGACTGCAATTGCGCCCAGCTGGGCCATGCCGTATTCGATATAATAAAAAGGAACTTCAAATAAATGCAGCTGTTTCTGCCAGAGGTTTCCTTTTAATTGCTCATATCCTGTCCAGTCGGTGAATCCTGCGCCGAAACGATCGAATATTTCGAGCCAGGCGCTGCGGCGTTCGGCGGCGCTGTGTCCGGGATGGGTGTACAGCCAATGCTGGAAAGCATCGATGGTGGCAACCCAGGGCAGGGTTTTCAGAATATCATGGAGCTGTTCCCTCTTCGCCCTGCGCAGATCGTCTTTTTCGTCAAAAAAGTGGTCCCAGTGTTGCATGGAAAGCAATTCCATCGACATGGAGGCCAGTTCTGCAATTTCCGGCGTCAGGTTTTTAAAGGCGTTCAGTTCCAGGCCGGCGGTGAGGAAGGTATGCACCGCATGCCCGCCTTCGTGAACCATTGTGGTAAGGTCACGCATGGAATCCGCTGAATTCATAAAAATAAAAGGCATTCCCGTTTCAGAAAGGGGATAATTATAGCCGCCCGGCGCTTTTCCCTTTCTAGATTCCAGATCCAGCAGCCCCCGTGCTTTCATGGTCCCCAGGCAAGCCCCGAAATAAGGATCAAGGTTGCTGAAGCAGGCGATGCTTTTATCCGTCAGTTCTTCAGGGCCCTGAAAAGGCTTCAGGGCAGGCTTGCCGCTCGTGTCCACCTCCGTATCCCAGGGGCGAAGCTGGTCCAGCCCCAGGTCGCTCCGGCGCTTTTCCGCCTGCCTGCGAAGCAGGGGCACGATCTCCTTCTCAATCGCTTCATGAAAACGGAAGCAATCTTCGGGGCTATAATCGAAACGGCCCATTGCCGCAAAAGCGTAGTCGCGGTAGTTATTATAACCGGCGTTCAATGCAACCTGGTGGCGCAATTGCAGCAGCTTGTCAAAAAGTTCGTCCAGCTGCCCGCTGTCTTCCAGCCGGCGGTTCCCGATCTTTTCAAATACTTCCTGCCTCAGCTCGCGTCGGTTGTCTTTGAGAAAATTGGCCGCCTGCTGCAGGGTGTATTCTTTTTCATTCACGGTGACGGTCATGGCGCCGCTGATAGCGCCGTATTTTTGCTGCTCCACCTGCAACTGGCTGAAAAGAGGAATGTTTTCTTCACGAAAAAGGCTGATCTCTTTTTCTACCGCGCGCAAATACACGAAATACTTCTCCTTGTCCAGCTGTTCCCTGAAAGGCGACCCCTGAAGTTTCCGGTTCAGTTTATCACTGTAAGGCGCTATTTTAGGTTCGATTTCCGTGGCAAAGTATTCAAAATCCTTTCGCAGGGATTCGTTGGGGGTGTCGCAGGTCATTTTTATGTAGCGCCAGGCGAAATCCTCTTCCAGGGCGGCTTCCAGTTCGCTCCGGTCACGCAGCCACCGTTCCAGCGAGGCCGCGGAAGTAATTTCCCTGTTCAGTAATTCCTCGTAAAAGGTACGCAGCGTTTCAAAATCAATGTTCAGCTGCGCGGGGAGGTAGTTTCTTTTCGGTGTACTCATTGTAAGGGGTTTATTAAAAAGATATCAGCCAGGAAGAACAGGGCGAAGACGACGCTGGCAATGCCGTTGGCCGTCATGAAGGCAATGTTCACCCTGCTCAGGTCATGCGGTTTTACCAGGCTGTGCTGGTAAACAAGCATTCCCCCGTATACCAGGGCGCCGGTCCAGTACAGCCAGGAGAAATCTCCCAGTATCCCGGCCGCAGCGACGAAAGCCGCCGACAAACCATGTAAAATTATGGAAAAGCTCAATGCCTTCCTTTTGCCCAGCAGCACGGGGATAGAATGTAATTGTTCTTCCCGGTCAAATTCTTCGTCCTGCAAAGCATATATAATATCGAAGCCGCTTACCCAAGTGATCACGGCCAGGGAAAACAGGATGGGAAGCAAGGCGAACTGACCCGTAATGACCAGGTAGGCTCCAATGGGCGCAAGGGAAAGCCCCAGCCCGAGTACCAGGTGGCACAATGCCGTGAAACGCTTGGTATAGCTATAGCCCAGCACAATCAGCAAGGCCAGGGGAGCCAGGTAAAAGCAAAGCGGGTTGATGAACCAGGTCGCTGCCAGGAATAACAGGCAGTTCAGCAGGGTGAACACCAGGGCCGAACGGGCGCTGATCACTCCCCGGGGGATCTCCCGGACGCTGGTACGGGGGTTTTTAGCATCGATATGGCGGTCCAGGTAGCGGTTAAAGGCCATTGCCGCACTTCGTGCAAAAACCATACAAGCCAGCATCAGCAGAAATTTTACCCAGCTGAATTTTGCCCCCGTGTTTTGTATGGCCAGGAAGAAGCCGATAAAGGCAAAAGGCATGGCAAAAACAGTATGGCTGAATTTGACGAGCGACAGGTATTTCTTCATTCCTCACTAGTTTGCGAAGCCTGGTTCACCCCTTCTATAAATTCCAGCAATTCTTCTTTTCCCAATTGTTTTTCGGCAGAGGTAATGAATATTTCCGGTACGGTTTCCCATGTTTTTAGCATTTCCCGTTCGAAAAGCCGGATATTCTGGATCGTTTTCTGCTTCGACTGCTTATCGGCTTTTGTAAAGACCAGCGAAAAGGGGACCCCCCGGCTGCCCAGCCAGTTAATAAATTCCAGGTCAATGGCCTGTGGTTCCAGCCGCGAATCGATCAACACCATCACACATTGAAGGTTCGGCCTTCTTTCCAGGTAATCGGTAATAAACCCTTCCCAGGAACGCCGGTTCTTTTTGGAGGTCCGGGCATAGCCATAGCCGGGGAGGTCAACCATATACCAGATGCCGTTGATCAGAAAGTGATTAATGAGCTGTGTTTTCCCGGGTGTCTGGGAAGTCTTGGCCAGCTTTCTTTTGCCGGTAAGCATATTGATCAGCGAAGATTTTCCCACGTTTGACCGGCCGATAAACGCATGTTCCGGTTTGTCCGGCAGCGGAAGCTTGTCCACCTTCGTATTGCTGCAAATAAATTCAGCTGAACGGATTTCCATGCTGCAAAGGTAAGGATTTCAGCGCTTGCTTCCGCCCTGGCTTTCACGGATATGCCTTTGCCCCGCGGGAAACGAAAACCAGCGGAAAGCCGCGAAAGCCCGGCGAACGTAAAATTTCTATATTTGTTTCAACCAATAATCAAATCCGATGAAGAAACCTTACATCCTTCTTGCCGGTATCCTGTTATCCGGCGCCTTTTCTTGCGAAAAACCAGGGGAAAACATGGCTGATGATCAGAATATGCAGGAAAAACTGGAACAATATGTTAGTGTCAGGTTAACCGCCGACCTTTCCGGGCTGAGCGGGAACCAGCGGGAAATGATTCCCTTGCTGATCGAGGCGGCAAAAGTGATGGACAGCCTGTTCTGGCGGGAAGCTTACGGAGATCCGGATAGCCTGCTGAATTCCCTGGAGGACGAGGCTACGCGCGAATATGTGCGGATCAACTACGGCCCCTGGGACCGCCTGGACAATAACGCGCCTTTTATTGAAGGCATCGGGGAAAAACCCGAAGGGGCTAATTTCTACCCTGAGGATATGACGAAAGAAGAATTTGAACAGGCGGACCTTCCCGGAAAAGACAGCCTGTACACCGTCCTCCGGCGGGATAACGCCGGGGAGTTGTACACGATTCCCTATCATGAACTATTCTCCCAGCAGGTGCAGTACGCAGCCGGCCTGCTGGAAAAGGCCGCTGCACTCGCTGAAGACGAAGGCCTTAAAAAATACCTTGAGCTGAGGGCCGAAGCCCTGCGAACCGACCGCTACCGGCGGAGTGACCTGGCCTGGATGGACATGAAGGACAATACCATTGAAGTGGTCATTGGCCCCATAGAAACATATGAAGACCGGCTTTTCGGATACAAAGCGGCCCATGAAGCCTACGTGCTGCTGAAAGACAGGGAATGGAGCGAGCGGCTTGAGAAGTACGCCGCTTATCTTCCGGAGCTTCAGCAAAACCTGCCCGTGGAAGACCGCTACAAACAGGAAAAGCCGGGGAGCGACGCCGATTTGAACGCTTATGATGTCATTTATTATGCCGGGGACTGCAACGCGGGCAGCAAGACCATCGCCATTAACCTGCCCAACGATGAACAGGTTCAATTACAGAAGGGTACACGCAGGCTCCAGCTGAAGAATGCCATGCAGGCGAAATTCGATAAGATCATGCTCCCCATTACCGGCCTCCTGATTGATTCTGCGCAGCGCGCAAATGTGACCTTCGACGCCTTTTTCGCCAATACGATGTTTCATGAAGTAGCGCATGGATTGGGTATTAAAAACACGCTGACAGACAAAGGCACGGTGCGCGAAGCGCTAAAAGAACATGCCTCCGCCCTGGAAGAAGGGAAAGCCGATATCCTGGGACTGTACATGATCATGCAGCTGCTCGAAAAGAACGAACTGGAAGGCAGCCCTGAAGATTATATGACCACTTTCATGGCCGGTATTTTCCGGTCCGTCCGTTTCGGGGCTTCCAGCGCTCACGGCGT
This sequence comes from Anseongella ginsenosidimutans, assembly GCF_008033235.1. Lineage (GTDB taxonomy): Bacteria > Bacteroidota > Bacteroidia > Sphingobacteriales > Sphingobacteriaceae > Anseongella > Anseongella ginsenosidimutans. Next base: position 129,244 of record NZ_CP042432.1, on the reverse strand, counting down.
GGCCAATATGATCCGCTTTAACTACTTCCGCGAGCAGGACGCTTTCCAGCGGCTGGCAAACGGCACCTACCGCGTTGACTACGCGAAAATGAAAATGGCCGCCGACAGCCTTTCCCGCCTGATCCTGACGCTGCAGGGCAACGGCGATTACGCCGGCGTGGCCAAACTGGTAGAAGAAAAAGGCCGTATCACGCCTCAGCTGCAGTCCGACCTGGACCGCCTCGGCGAGGCCGGCATCCCCGTGGACGTGGTGTTTGAACAGGGCGTAGAGGTGCTGGGTTTGTAGCTGCGCCAGAGCCGTGCTGCTGGCCTTCGGAATAGTTGACCGGCGCTATACGCATTGAAAATCAAGACGGTGAGCGCACTCCGGAACCCGCACGCCGCTCCGGGAAACCGGCTTTTTGCCCGCTCGCTGGTCGTGATCCAATTTGCGCTGGCCTTGCTGCTTATCACAGGCTGCCTGGTCATCAACCTCCAGTCGAGGTTCCTGCAAGGAAAAGACCTTGGCTATAATGAGGAAAACTTGTTGAAGGTAAGTTTACCCGTTAATATGGACGGTGGGGGTATTAGCCTGAAGAATGAATTGCGGCAGCACATCCGCTTCGGATCCGCCGCCCTTGGCGCACTAAGGACAAATTCTGGTTTAGAAATGGAAGCAGGAACTGGCCGGTTACTTTCCTACTCAATGGCTGTGGACGAGAATTTCCTGGAAACCGCTGAGATAAGGTTAAAGGCCGGCCGGAACTTTGATAGCCGGGAACACCATTCCAACGTACTCGTGAATGAAGCATTTGTGCAAAAGTTTGATATTGATCGTCCTGTCGGCCGGAAGATAAGCTCGAGCCAGGATTCAGAGTTTACAATCATTGGGGTTGTCAATGATTTTCAAGCCGGCGCGCTGGACCGGATGTCTCCGCTTATTCTGTTCAAGGCCGGTTCGGCGTGGGGCGATGGTTCTGACCTGTTCCTTCGCCTCCCCCCGGGTGATATCAGCAAGGATCTTTCAGAATTTGCCGCCATTTTTAGAAAACATTTTCCATATTATCCTTTCGACGCTCAATTCCAGGCAGATATCAACCTAAGAAGCTACCGTGCCGCCCTGCGCTGGCAGCGCATCGTGAATTATTCCTGCGCCATGGCTATTTTTATCGCCTGCTTCGGCTTGCTGGGGCTCAGCCTTCTTTCGGCCCAAAGCCGTACTAAAGAGATCGGTATCCGGAAAGTCCTGGGTGCATCGGTCAGCGGCATTGTAGCCCTGCTTTCGGGAAACTTTATCAAGCCGGTGCTGCTGGCCATTATACTGGCAACCCCGCTGGCCTGGTATATTATGGGTCAATGGCTGGAAGATTTCGCCTACCGGATCTCGCTGCAATGGTGGATGTTCGCGCTGGCTGGACTACTGGCCTTGATCATTGCCCTTTTCACAGTGTGCTTTCAGTCGATAAAGGCCGCGCTGGCCAACCCGGCGGATTCTCTGAGGAATGAGTAGGGTTGGCCAGCGTCAGATGGCACGTATGTAGTTTGCCGTTGACTTTTTTGCGTAAATTGTCTCCATGATCAGATCACGGAAACTTACCTTCCTTCTTTTTGCCGTCGTTTTTACCTTTACAGGAATAAAGCCGGGCTTGGCCCAGCAAAGCGAGCCGCTGTTCACATTTGGCGTCATGACCGATGTGCAGTATGCCAACCAGGACAACGCCGGAACGCGCCATTACCGGTCTTCGCCCGGGAAGCTTCGGGAGGCAGTGGCGGTGTTTAACCGGGAAAAGGTTGCATTTGTGCTGCACCTGGGGGATTTTATTGACAAGGGATTCCGGCATTTTGATACCTTGAACGCGATCACGGGGAAGTTGCAAATGCCCCTTTATCATGTTTTAGGGAATCATGATTTTAGTGTAAAGGCTGCTGAAAGGTCGAAAGTGCTTCCCAAAATGGGTTTACGCAAGGCCTATTATTCTTTTTCAAAAAAGAAATGGCGCTTCATTATCCTGAACGGGAATGATGTCAGCCTCTTTGCCAATGCGCCCGGAAGTGAAAAATACATGCGGGCCAAAGCAATGCTGGAAAAGCTGAAGGAAGAGGGGGCGCCCAATGCCCGCGACTGGAATGGGGCAGTAGGCGGGCAACAGATTAAATGGCTGCAAAAAGAACTGGCATTGGCCGAAAGAAGGGGCGAACAGGTCATCGTGGCCTGTCATTATCCTCTTTACCCGAATGGAGCTTCCGAGCTGTTGTGGAATGCAGCCCGGCTCCGCGAATTGGCCGAAGCTTCTCCGCAAGTGGTGGCCTGGTTCAACGGGCACGTGCATAAAAGCCAATATTTTCCAAAAAACGGGGTCCACTATATAAGCTTCCGGGGAATCGTAGAAGAAGAAGAGAATGCCTGTGCCGTGGTTTCCGTTTTCGACGACCGCCTGGAAATAAAGGGCTTCGGATCGGAACAAAGCAGGACCCTGACGAAGTAAGGGATCATGTGCTTTTCCGCTTTTAGCCTTCGGATCGGAACAAAGCAGGACCCTGACCGCAAAATGCGCCCGTGATCGCAAAGAGCTGCACTGCCCGCAATTCAGCTGCATCGCCGCAATCCCTATTGCACCGCCCGCATTCCTGCTGCACTGCCTGCCATCCCAGCTGCATCGCCGCAATCCCTACTACACCGCCCGGCAATCCCTGCTTCGCCGCCGCGAAATTCTTACTTCACCGGTTCCCGCAGGATCGTTCTTAATTTTTCCTTCGGCGTTTTTCTGAAATCGGAAAGATAGATCTCGTGATGCAGGCCGTTTTTCTGCAGGTTGCGGGCGCTGATAAATGCCTGTATTTGCCGGAGCGTTTCCACTTCCTTGTCAAAAGGGCCGGTATGAAGCATTTGTACGGCTTTGCTTTCGGGCAAATTGAAAAAGGAAATATCGAGGGCGCGGTCCAATTGCTTTTTTAAAAGAACGCGGTTAGCAGCTTCCGTGATATCTTCCGGGCGGACAAATTCCGGAAGGCGGATCAGCAGGCGGTACCTCCAGTCCTTCCTGGGTATTTTTATAGGAGCTTCCGAGAGGGAAAATCCGGAATATAGTTGCTCATCAAAATCCCATAAGCCTTCCAGTTTAGCCACGACAAAATCCTGGTCCGTCGCCTTGTACATAAACTTTAGCGTGTAGGCGGTAGCATATAAGGCCTGTATATCAGCGGCGAAGCTTTCGCCCGAAGGGTCCCCTTTTCCCGCCAGGGAGAGGAATGCGGCCGCTTCGGTTTCCACCAGCTCGGGTGTGTTTTTAGCTGAGTAATAGGATTTGTACAGTTTGGTCAGATCTGTTTTTTGCATTTTCTTTTAAATTTTTCCCAAAGAAAAATACGATCACTGACAGCCCTATGACAGCGATGCCGGGCCGGTATGCGCCCGCCTGACAACGGATCTGTTGCCTGGCTGGAATTTTGCCCCTATCTTTACCGCATGTCCCGGACTGTGAAACCTTATAAAGAACTTGCCACCGGAAAAAAGGAGCAGGTGGCCCAAATGTTCAATAACATTGCGGGAAAATATGATTTTCTGAACCATTTTCTTTCCGCGGGAATTGATCGTTCCTGGCGCAGGAAGGCAATTGACGAATTGAAGGAAATACATCCGCGGCGCATCCTGGATGTGGCTACCGGAACGGGCGATCTTGCTTTTGAAGCCCTGCGTTTGAAGCCTGGGAAGATCACCGGGGTGGATATCTCTGAAGGGATGCTGGCGATTGCCCGGGAAAAAGCGCTGAAACGCGGGGTGGAGCAGATAGTGCAGCTTCGCAAGGCCGATTCGGAGAAGCTGCCTTTTTCCGACAATTCCTTTGATGCGGTAACCGTGGGCTTTGGGGTGCGTAATTTCGAAAACCTGGAGAACGGACTGGCGGATATGTACCGCGTATTGCGGCCGGGAGGGAAGCTGGTCGTACTGGAGTTTTCAAAACCCAGGGCGTTTCCCGTAAAGCAGCTGTATAGTTTTTATTCGTTTAAAATATTACCTTTCTTCGGGCGTTTGTTTTCCAGGGATAAAAAGGCCTATTCTTACCTCCCGGAATCAGTAGCTGCATTTCCCGACGGGAAAGATTTCGCTTTGCTGATGGAGAAGGGCGGTTTCCGGGAAACAAAGGTACGGCATCTGACGCTTGGGATTTGCGCCATCTATACAGGAAAGAAATGAAAAAATGCTGCGTCCTTGTCCTGAGTATATTCCTGTGGCTTCCATGCGTGGCCCAGTTTATCAATGACGGCGGGAATATTGATCAGCAGCCGTATAATTTCGGATTTTCCCTGGCATTAAATTACGGCAGCTTCAATGTGATCAAGCGAAGTGATTACATGGAAGAATTTCAATACACCAATGTAAACGAAGAAACTACGACTGTCCCGCCACTGGCAGCAATTAAATCCATAGGAAAGCCTGGCTTCAGCCTGGGACTGCTGGCGAATCTGAATTTGCACCGTAATTTTGATTTGCGGTTCACGCCGAATATTATTTTCGTGGACAGGGATATCGAGTATATCTACCAGCGGGAAGAAGCCGGCGGGCAGCCCGGCAATAATGAGCCTCCGGCCGATGTACTTGTGCCCGAGGACCGGCGGCTGAATATTCGTTTTACAAACCTGCAGTATCCCCTGCTATTGAAATTCAAATCCAACCGGCAGGGAAATGTACGTGCTTACGTGATCGGCGGAGCTAAATTCTGCATGGACGTGACCTCTCGGAAAAAGTATGACGAAGCCATGAGCAATGCGGATGAGTTTCCCGCAGATGCGGAGAACTCGCTTTTTATTGACCGGAATTACTTTGCCTGGGAAGCCGGCATTGGCATGGACTTGTATTATGAATTTTTCAAATGCTCTCCGGAACTGAAAATATCCCGTTCTTTCGGGAACGTACTTAATAACGACGACAATTTGTACAGCCGTCCTTTGGCGGGTTTATTTGCCGAACTGGTTCAGTTTACGATTCATTTTGAATAAATTCGCCCTATGCCAATGATTGTATTGATAACAGGGGCCACTTCAGGCATAGGGAAAGCCTGTGCTTCGATCTTTGCCCGCAACAAGTATAACCTGATCTTGAATGGCAGAAGGGAAGACCGGTTAACGGAGCTGGCGGAGCAGCTTGCGGGGCGTTACGGAACGGTATCCCATCTTCTTCCTTTTGATGTTCGGGATCGCGCCGCGGTAAACGCGGCCGTGGAAAGCCTTCCGCAAGAGTGGAAGCAAATTGACCTGCTGATAAATAACGCGGGCCTGGCCCTGGGGCTGGCGCCTTTGCCTGACGGCGATGCGGACGATTGGGATACCATGATTGACACCAATATCCGCGGGCTGCTGTACGTGAGCAAAGCCGTAGCTTCTATGATGCGCGCTTCCGAACGGGGGCATATCATTAATATAGGCTCCATCGCAGGGAAAGAAGTGTATCCTGACGGCGGCGTCTACTGCGCCACAAAGCATGCCGTAGATGCGCTTAGTAGGGCCATGCGTATCGATTTGCTCCCGTACAGGGTAAAAGTAACGGCTGTCAACCCGGGGGCGGTTGAAACAGAATTTTCAATTGTGCGTTTTAAAGGTGATGCCGGGCGCGCCAAATCCGTGTATAAAGGGTTTGAACCGCTGGCGGCGGAAGACATTGCAGAAACTGTCTATTTTGCGGCAAGCCGGCCTCCTCATGTCAATATCGATGACATAACCGTTATGCCTGCCGCACAGGCCGGCGCCACACGCTTCAACAGGAATGACTAATTCCAGGGAAAAATAAATCATATATGGAACTCATCACAACTATTGATTCGGATATTAAAGAGGCGATGCTGGCCAGGGATGCAGCTCGCCTGAGGGGTTTGAGAAGTATCAAGGCGGCCCTGCTGCTGGCGAAAACAGAAGAAGGCGCGTCCGGGACAATTAGCCCCGAGACAGAATTGAAAGTCCTGCAGAAGCTGGCAAAGCAGCGAAAGGAATCGGCTGAAATATACCGGGAGCAGCAACGTCCCGACCTGGAGCAGACCGAAACGGAAGAACTGGAGGTGATTGAAAGCTATCTTCCCAAACAAATGGACCCTGCCGAACTGGAAGCGGAAATAAAAAAGATCATTGAGTCAAGCGGAGCAGCCTCTATGAAGGATATGGGAAGGGTAATGGGGCAGGCCAGCAAGCAATTTGCAGGCCGTGCCGATGGAAAAACTGTTTCTGAAACAGTTAAAAGGTTGTTGTCATGAACGGTCATGGTGATCTTGTATGATAATTACGATTCCTTTACCTATAACCTGCTGCATTACCTGCTGCAGCATGGCCTGGAAGTAAGCGTTATCCGTAATGATCAGGAAACACCAACTCAGATTGCCCGGATGAACCCCAGTGGGATCGTGCTTTCACCTGGCCCAAGCAGGCCTGGAGAAAGCGGCGCCATGATGGAACTGATCCATTATTTTCATGATAAATGCCCTATACTTGGGGTTTGCCTGGGGCACCAGGCGCTTGGCGCCTATTTCGGCGCACGGCTGGTACATGCACGGGTGCCCATGCATGGGAAAACCAGCCTCATCAGGCATAATAACCATGCGGCGTTTAAAGGCATACCCTCAAGTACAAGGGTTATGCGCTATCATTCCCTGATCCTGGAAGACGTACGGGCCCCGGAATGGGAAGTTACCGCTACTTCCGATAGCGGTGAAATTATGGCAATGGCCCATCATCGCTTACCCCTGTGGGGTTTCAGTTCCATCCGGAGTCCATTCTGACCCCGGGCGGATATCGAATGATCGGCAACTGGATAAATAATTGCGTATTTTTATAATATATTTGAGGAAGTTATAGCAGAGATATATGAATTACCAGATAAGGGAAGAGAACGGATTTAGCTATGTGGAGGAAGGAAAGGGCCAGGTGCTGTTGCTGCTGCATGGCCTTTTTGGCGCTCTCAGCAATTGGGAAATGGTAATTGAACGATTCAGATCTGATTACAAGGTTATTATCCCCCTGATGCCCATTTACCAGATGCCGCTGATCAAGACCAGTGCGAAAAGTCTGGCACGGTTTATTCATAAATTCGTCGTATATAAAAAGCTGGATCGTTTTACTCTCCTGGGTAATTCCCTGGGCGGTCATGTGGCCCTTATTTATGCGCTTGAACACCAGGAAAGAGTACATTCAATGGTGCTGACGGGCAGTTCAGGCTTATATGAAAATTCTTTTGGCGGTTCTTTTCCAAAAAGGGAAAGTTATGATTTCATTAAGGAAAGGGTGGAATTCACCTTTTGTGACCCGGCCACGGCTACAAAGGAACTGGTGGATGAGGTATTTGCCATCGTCAATGACCGTAACCGGGTAATGAAGATCCTGGCAATGGCCAAATCAGCGATCCGTCACAACATGAGTAAAGATCTGCAGCACATACATGTTCCGGTATCCCTTATTTGGGGGCGGGAAGACCGGGTAACTCCCCCGGAAGTAGCGGAGGAGTTTCACGCGCTGCTGCCCAACTCGGAATTGAGCTGGATTGATAAGTGCGGTCATGCGCCAATGATGGAAAAGCCCAATGAATTCAACGATCATCTTTCGGCCTTTCTTAAAAAAGTGTACGCGAAGGAAGCTTCGGATTTGAAATAGTTTTTATTGTTTATAGTTTGTAGTTTGTAGTTTTTGGTTTGTAGTTTGTAGTTTTTGGTTTAGAGTTTCGGGAATCAACGTGCGAACCCTTTCCGTTTTAAGGTTCCAGGCCCCGAGACAGGCCTTCTAAAACTAAAAACTGGAAACTAAAGACCTGAAACTTATTCGTTCCTTCAAAAAAACTGGAAACTGAAACTTTGAACTCGAAACTATAAACTATAAACTTGAAACTGTGGCCTTGGGACTGGAAACTAAAAACTATAAACTTGAAACTGTGGCCTTGGACTAGAAACTATAAACTGGAAACTGGAAACTTTGAACTTTGGCCTTAGGACTGGAAACTAAAAACTATAAACTTGAAACTTTGGCCTTGGACTAGAAACTAAAAACTTGAAACTTTGAACTTTGAACTTTGAACTTTGAACTTTGGCCTTGGGAAACTATAAACTAAAAACTACAAACTGAAAAGTTTGAACTTGAAACGAAGGAAATGCTAGCGGTCGAGTTATTAAGCGATTATATTCCAGCCCTGAAAACTTCAAACAGTGTTCAGACGGCATTCGACCGCATGGACGAATTTCGGGTAAGTCATTTGCCGGTGGTGAACGGGATGGATTTCCTCGGGCTGGTTTCCGACCAGGACCTGATTGAAATTGCCGATCATTCCCAGCCAATCGGTACCAGCCTTCCTCTTTATCAGTCCGTTCAGGATTCCCAGCATGTATACGATGTGATCAGGATGGTCCATGAGCTGCAGCTTACGGCGGTTCCCGTGGTGGATGAAAAAAAGAAATACCTTGGGCTTATATCCATGAATTCGCTGGTGACCTATTTTGCGCAGCTTACCGCTGTGGATCATCCGGGAGGGATCGTTGTACTGGAGCTTGGCGCGCGGGATTTTCAGCTATCGGAGATTGCGCGGATTGTCGAGGCGAACGATGCCTTTGTTCTCAGCTCTTATATCCGGTCGTTCTCCGGCTCCACGAAACTGGAACTGACCATGAAGATCAGTAAAACAGACCTTACCCATATAATCGCTTCCTTTGAACGCTTTAATTACCTGGTAAAGGCAAGTTTTCACCAGGCTTCTCATAGGGATGATACCATGGACCGTTTTGATTCGTTCATGCATTATTTAAATATATGAGTAGATTTGGGCTATGAGGATAGCTATTTACGGCAGGCAGTTCGGCGAACATTCTTTCCCCTATATACAAGAAGTGCTGCAGATCCTGGAGAAGTACGATGCTGAAGTTTCCATTTATGAACCTTTTCGCAATTTTATCCTGGAGCAGCAGATAGGCGAAGCCGCTCGAACGGGGGTATTCAGCTCGCACGAAGACCTGCCCCGGGATGCAAGTTTCCTTTTAAGCCTGGGTGGTGACGGAACCCTGCTTGATACGGTTACGCTTATCCGCGATTCGGGGCTGCCGGTGCTGGGGATCAACCTGGGGCGGCTCGGGTTCCTGGCAAGTATTAATAAAATAGATATCGAGAAAGCTATTGAAAGCCTTTTCCAGGGAGAGTTTACTTTTGACGAGCGAAGCCTCCTGCAGCTGAGAACCGATGATCAGCTTTTTGGGGGTCTCAATTATGCCCTGAATGAAATGACCATTTACAGGGGCGAGGACGCTTCCATGATCATTATACATTCCTACCTGAACGGCGAATTCCTGAATTCTTACTGGGCGGACGGCCTTATTGTAGCAACCCCTACCGGGTCCACGGCCTACTCGCTAAGTTGCGGAGGCCCTATTATTCTTCCCGGCAGCAATAATTTCCTGATCACACCTATTTGCCCCCATAATCTCAGCGTGCGTCCGGTTGTAGTGAATGACATGAGCGAACTTTCTTTCGAGGTGGACAGCAGAGGATGCCGGTTCCAGGTATTCATGGACTCGCGGAAGGAGACCGTTGATATAGGTACGAGGCTCAGCATAAGGAAGGAGCGCTTTTCTATTAATCTGGTTCGCCTGAACAATGAAAGCTATTTCGGCACGTTAAGAAACAAATTGATGTGGGGCCTGGATACCCGTAATTATTGAAATTCATGCCGGGGATAGTAAAGATCACAGGAATCGTATTAATTCTCCTGCTTTCCTTCGGGGAGGCGGGGGCTCAGAAAATTGAAGTAGGCCTGCTGGCAGGCGGGTCCGGATATATGGGAGATCTGAATACGCATAATTACCAGCGGTACTCTCATCCAGCGCTGGGAGCCCTTCTTCGCTGGAACATAAATCCCCGTAATTCGGTTAAATTCTCATTTCTTCACGGTACCCTGCAGGGAAGCGACGCTACTTCCGGTAATCCTTACCAGGAGTCGCGAAACTTATATTTCCGATCACCGTTAAACGAATTTTCCGTCCAGTTCGAGTTTAATTTTTTCCGCTATAACCCGCTGTGGGGGAATGAAAAGTTCAGTCCCTATCTTTTCACGGGCATTTCTGTCTTTAGTTTTGACCCTGAAGCGAAGGGCACACCTTCCGGCAGTGGCAGTGAAGAATGGTACCGTTTACGCGATCTTGGTACCGAAGGCCAGGGATTGCCCGGATACCCCGATAAATATAAACTCGCCCAAATGGCTATTCCCATTGGGATCGGCGTAAAGTTCAATCTGGGGCGCAACTGGAACCTGACCGGCGAAATGGGTTATCGCCCTACTTTTACCGACTTCCTGGACGACGTGAGCGGTTATTATCCCGATCCGGCGGTCTTTGAAACGACGGATCCGCCCGCCCCGCTTTCGAAATATTTCTCAGACAGGCGTCTTAACCGGGCGCCGGAGAACCCTTCCGGCCTTCAGCGGGGCGATTTACTGAAAAAAGATACGTATCTCTTTGCGGTTATCGGCATATCCTATACCTTTGTATCTTCGTGGTGCCCTGCGTTTTCAGATTGGGGTAGAGAATAATGAGTAAACAGGACCAAATTGACAAAGCAAGGTTGCCCCGTCATGTGGCAATTATTATGGACGGGAACGGGCGCTGGGCGAAGAAGAAGGGACTGAGAAGAGTGCTGGGGCATCAGAACGGCGTAAAGGCTGTACGCGATACAGTTGAGGCCGCTGCGGAACTTGGAATAAAGTATGTAACATTGTATGCTTTTTCCACGGAAAATTGGAAACGCCCTCAATATGAGGTAAATGCTTTAATGGAATTATTGGTTTCTACAATACATAAGGAAGTAAAAACGTTAATGAAAAACGAAATTCGCCTGGGAACCATTGGTAACCTGGGCGAATTACCAAAGAATTGCTATACAGAACTTATGGAAGCAATTGAGCTGACCAGGAAGAATACGCGGATGACCCTTAACCTTGCCCTTAGTTACAGCGCGCGCTGGGAAATTACCCAGGCAATGAAAAAAGCAGCAGCTATGGCAGCGGAAGGCAGGGTGCAGCCCGATGATATTACCGAGGAATACGTTAGCTCCCTGCTTTGCACTGCTGATATGCCTGATCCCGAGCTTATGATACGTACCAGCGGCGAACACCGCATTAGTAATTTCCTGCTCTGGCAAATTGCTTACGCAGAACTTTACTTTACGGAAAAATTCTGGCCTGATTTCCGGCGCGACGATTTTTACGACGCCATTATCAGTTTCCAGGGCCGCGAACGCCGATTTGGTCAGACGAGTGAACAAATCGTGCATTAATTTTAAGTACTATAACACCAATTGCATGAAAAAGATCAGGAATCTCTTACTTTTTGTTGGAATTCTTGCAGGCTTTAATCTGAGCGCCCAGGAGATTAATTACAGTGAACCTAAGGAATACATAATCGGCGGTATCACGGTTTCGGGCACCAAAAAGCTGGAAAAGGATATCCTGATCACGATCTCGAAGCTCCGGCCGGGACAGCGCATTCGGATCCCGGGTGATCAGATTACAGGAGCTATCAGGAATCTCTGGGGCCAGGGATTGTTCAACGACGTGGCTATCGAGCCGGTAAAGTTCAGCGGCGATACCGTTTTTCTGAATATTGATCTGGAAGAAGCCTCGCGGATGTCAAACCTGGTATTCCGGGGGGTGAAAAAGTCTGCGACATCCGACCTGAAAGAAAAATTTGAAAGGTACACCAACCGGCCGGTGAACCAAAACTTGCTCAACCGGCTGAAAAACATAGCCAGGGAGCATTTTACCGAAAAGGGCTACCTTTTTACCGAGGTCAGCGCGTTTCCGCGCGCCGACAGTACCAGGGCGGGATACTCCGATGTAGTGATCACCGTGGATAAAAAAGGGAAAATTAAAGTGAACGAGATCACTTTTTATGGAAATGAAAGCATTTCCAACGGGAAGCTGAAGAAGTTCATGAAGAATACAAAAGAGAAGAAATTCTATAAGATCTTCGGTTCCAAGAAGTTTGTACCGGCCAAGTACGAGGAAGATAAGGATAAGCTCCTTGCCGAGTACATGAAAAGAGGATTTCGCGACATAGCTATTGTATCCGATAGCGTTTACCGTTTTGATGACCGTTCCGTAAACGTGGATATTACCCTCAGCGAGGGAAAGAAATATTATTTCGGCGACATGACCTGGGTGGGGAATGCCAAATATACCGACCGGCAGCTCAACCAGCTTCTTAAAATAGAAAAGGGCGATATCTATGACGAGGAAAGGCTTAACAAGCGGCTTACCGGCGGAGCCCTCAATAGTGATGATGTGGCGTCCCTTTACCTTAATAACGGCTATCTCTTTTCCAATATCACGCCGGTGACCGTTGGGGTGGAAGGGGATACGATCAACCTGGAACTCAGGGTTTTTGAAGGGGAACAAGCGACTATTGACGAAGTCTTCGTTAAAGGAAACGACCGTACGAACGATAAGGTGATTTACCGGGAGATCTATACCATCCCCGGGGAAACCTACAGCCAGGCCGAAGTCGTCAGAACCATTAACGAACTTCGCGGACTCGGCTATTTTAACGAGGAGAAACTGAATGTGCGGCCTATTCCCGACCCGGGGAACGGCACGGTTGATATTGAATATACGGTAGAGGAACGGCCTTCCGACCAGATCCAGCTTTCCGGCGGTTTCGGCGGCGGGCGTATTATCGGGACGCTTGGGCTTACCTTCAATAATTTCTCGGTAAAGAAACTGTTTTCAGGAAATTGGGGAGGTCTGTTACCCAGCGGCGACGGTCAGCGGCTCTCCATTGCGATGCAAACGAACGGCCGGTATTACCAGAACTTCTCCTTTACGTTTTCGGAACCCTGGCTGGGCGGGCGCAAGCCGCAGCGCCTGACGGTTGGTTTCTTCAGTTCAAGGCAAACCAGCTATAGCTACTACAATACCGATCCTGATGAACTCCTGGCGATGAACGGGGTGAATGTCGGGCTGGAAAAGGACCTGAAATGGCCGGATAACTATTTTAAACTGTCGTCCGTGCTGAGTTTTGAAAGGTACAAGCTTAATGACTGGTATTCGAACGCTTTTATTTATGATACAGGTAAATCCTATACGTTCAGTTTAACAGAGCAGTTCTCAAGGACTTCACTGAACCACCCGATCTTCCCGACCTCCGGTTCGAACATAGCGCTGAGCGTACAGTTTACGCCGCCGTACTCCCTGTTCAATAACAAGGACTACAGCGACCCGAATATGTCCCTGCAGGAAAAATACCGGCTAACAGAGTTCCATAAATGGAAATTTAACAGCCAGTGGTTTACACCGGTAGTGGGTAAACTGGTGCTGAAGACCCAGGCGGATTTTGGTTTTGTAGGAACCTACAACCGCGATCTTGGCCTTACCTTCTTTGAAAGGTTCCTGCTGGGTGGCAGCGGTATGCAGCAGTTCTACAACCTGAATGCGGCCGAAATTGTGGGGCTCAGAGGGTATTCGGATGCGGCGGTGATCCCGCCGGGGGGCAGCGAGCGGGTAGGAAGCCCTATATACAATAAGTATGTGATGGAGCTGCGTTATCCAATCAGTGTTGCCTCTTCCGCCAATATTTTTGTACTGGCATTTGCTGAAGGAGGTAATACCTGGCCAACTTTCGGACATTTTAACCCCTTTAATGTTAAACGTTCGGCCGGTGTGGGTGTTCGTATCTTTTTACCTATTTTTGGATTACTGGGATTGGATTATGGTGTGGCGTTTGATGAAATACCGGGCAACCCGGATGCCAAGCAGCCATTCCAGTTTACCATTAACCAGGCGTTTTAAACAGTTTTAGTTTTTAGATGAAGCTTTGCAATGGTTTAAATTCAAGGTTCAACGCTTAAAGAGCTTGTAACTGCAGGCTTTTAGGCGGGCTTTGTTAAGATCGGGTATTTTATGAAAAAATTACTGTTTTTAGTTTTGATTATTTGCGGAGGAGTGCTTTCTTCGCATGCTCAAAAATTCGGGTATATTGATTCGGAATATATTTTGCGGCATATGCCCGAATATGCAGAGGCGCAACAGCAGCTGGATGCTTTATCCGGGCAATGGCAGCAGGACATTGAACGGCGGCAGGCGGAGATTGAGCAAATGTACAAGGCCTACCAGTCGGAACAGGTATTGCTGACTCCGGAGATGCGTCAGAAGCGCGAAGAGGAGATCGTGGAAAAGGAACAAGCGCTGCGGGATTATCAACGGGGCAAGTTTGGCTTTGAAGGAGAACTTTACCAGAAGCGAAAGGAACTGGTAAAACCCATCCAGGATAAAATATATAAAGCTGTCGAAGAGGTGGCCAAGGAAGGCTTATATGCCGTGATCTTTGACCGGACCAGCGAGCTGATTATGCTTTACGCCGATGAGCGCTTTGATAAAAGCGACGACGTACTGGAAGCCCTGGGCCTTAACCCGGGGGAATTCGTGGAATAATATGCTTAGCAATATATATAGTAGAGAGTATCAAATAAAGAGTTAAAAAAAGATAGAAAAAAATCATGAAGTATCTAATCAAATGTTTGGGAGTGGCAGCATGCTGTTTGCTGATAGGGAACGTGGCCCAGGCGCAAATAAAAATAGGTTACCTGAATACCTCAGAACTTATTGCTCTCATGCCTGAAACAAAGGCAGCCGATTCACAGTTTAACGCTTTCGCGCAAAAGCTGCAGCAAACCCTGCAGCCCATGCAGCAGGACCTGCAAACCAAGTTCGCCGAATACCAGGAGCAGCAGGCAACCATGGCTGACGCGGTAAAGGAAAGTAAGGAAAAAGAACTGCAGGACCTTAACGAGCGGATAGACCAGTTCCAGCTCAAGTCACAGCAGGACATGCAAAAGAAGCGCGAGGAACTGATGGGCCCCATCCTCGAAAAGGTGCAGACGGCTATCAAGGCAGTAGCCGCTTCCAGCAAGTTCACTTACATTCTGGACAGCAACGCCATTCTCCATGGCCCGGAGGGTGATAATGTGTTACCCCTTGTAAAAAAGGAGCTTGGAATTAATTAAGTAGTATGATGAATTACATTGTTAAGTCTTTAGTGCTTTTAGGAGCATTGACAATTGCGGCAAGCCCGGCAAAAGCGCAACTAAAGATCGGATATATTAATTCAGCAGAACTGATTGAGTTAATGCCTGAAACCACGGAAGTGGATTCGCAGTTAACTACTTTTGCCCGGGACCTGGAAAAAAACCTGCAGACCATGCAGGAGAGTTTTGACGAGAAGCTGACCGAGTATCGTGAAAACCAGGCTACGATGGCGGACGCGATCAAGCAAACCCGGGAACGCGAGCTGCAGGATCTCAACCAGCGCATTCAGCAATTCCAGGTGAAATCTCAGCAGGATTACCTGAAAAAGCAGAATGAGCTGATGGCGCCTATCCTGAAGAAGGCCGAAGATGCCATTAAAGCCGTCGCCGCCGAAAGCAAGTTCACTTACGTATTCGACACGAGTAATACCGGCCTGCTGGTAAAGCCCGATGGCGACAATATATTACCGCTGGTAAAAAAGAAGCTGGGCTTATAATACCCGCCGCTAACACATTATAAAATCTGCATAGGAACATCCTGTGCAGATTTTTTTTTGCGCATTCCGGCAGCTCCAGGCCCCTTTTCAGCGACGCGAACCTTCCTGGTTTCCTTACTGCGATCATAAAAAAAGAGCGGTTCCCGTCCCCCGGGAACCGCTCTTTTTTTAGCCTCCGGGAGCTGTGGAAAACTTTTTGTGGTAAAATGTGGTAAAAAGTGGAAAATCCTTTACTTTTACATTACATTTTTGGGCAGATGGTGTAGTAATGACGCAGTTTTTAGGGGAATATGAATGTAAGATTGATGCCAAGGGCCGTATCATGCTGCCCGTGGGATTAAGGAAACAGGTATCGCCTGAGGCCCAGGAGCGTTTTGTCGTCAACCGTGGCTTTGAACAATGCCTGGCGCTCTACCCTTATGATGAATGGCAAAAGATAAGCAGCGAGGTAAATAAGCTGAATCTGTACAATAAAAAGAACAGGGATTTCGCAAGATATTTTTTCCGGGGCGCCACAGAACTCTCGCTGGACGGCAACGGGAGGATCCTGATGCCGAAACCCTTGCTGGAATATGCAGGTGTCAAGACCGAACTGGTCTTGTTTGCCTATTCCAACAGGATAGAGATCTGGGATAAGCAGTTGTATGATAACTTGCTGACCGATGAGCCGGAAGATTTTTCAGCCCTGGCAGAGGAGGTAATGGGCAGAACAACTGAACGCGGGAATGACGGATTATCATAAACCGGTTTTGCTGGAGGAAAGCGTGGAAGGGCTGAATATCAACCCGGAAGGTACCTATATCGATGTCACATTCGGCGGCGGCGGGCACTCCCGGGCGATACTGAGCCGCCTTAGCGATAAGGGTCGGCTGATTGCCTTTGACCAGGACGAGGATGCGGCGGGAAACGTTCCGCGTGACGATAAGCGGTTCACATTTGTGCCACAGAATTTCCGGTATTTGAAAAAATATTGCCGGCTGCACAATGCGATCCCGGCCAGCGGTATCCTTGCCGACCTTGGGGTTTCTTCTCACCAGTTCGACAGTCCCGGCCGGGGCTTTTCCACCCGTCACAACGCCATGCTGGATATGCGCATGGACCGGCAGCTGGAAAGCAATGCCCGCGACGTGCTGAATACTTATCCTGAAGAAGCCCTGCACCGGATATTCGGCATGTATGGCGAAGTGCCGAATGCAAGAACGCTTGCCCGGAACATTGTCGTGGCCAGGGTGAATAAAGCGCTTGATACGGTTGAGGAATTAAAAAATGTATTGACGCCGCTCGCGCGGCGGGGAAGTGAAAATAAATACTATGCCCAGGTATTCCAGGCCCTGCGCATTGAAGTAAACGAGGAAATGGATGCGCTGCGGGAACTGTTGCAGCAGAGTAGTGAAGTCCTGGGACAGGGGGGCGCCTTGTAGTGATTTCTTATCACTCCCTGGAAGACCGCCTGGTAAAGAATTTCATCAACAAAGGCAAATTCAGCGGCGAAGTCGAGAAGGATCTGTATGGGAATGAGCTAAAACCGTTTGAAGGAGTAAATAAAAAACCTTTGCGCCCCGGTGCGGAGGAGATCAGCAATAACAGCCGGGCCAGAAGCGCCAGGCTCAGGATAGCAGTTAAACGTTCCGCGAAATGAACAAGGTCAGGGAAGAAAAAGAAGGAAGGCAGCAGAGCAGGGAAGACAAACGCTTCGGCCGGAATTTTCTTACCATTCTTTTTTCGGGAGAATGGGTCAGCAGGGAGCGGGCAATGGAAATTTTGCCCTTTTTTCTGTTTCTGGCATTACTTGCTCTGATCTATATATCAGACAGGCACTTTGCCGAGGATGTGGCGCGGGATATCAACAAAGGGGGGACCGAACTCAAGGAACTGCGTTGGGAGTATATTACAGCCAAGGCGGAATTAATGCACCTGAGCCAGCAGTCCGAGGTGGCGGAACGCGCCGGGGAACTGGCCTTGAAGGAATCCGTTACCCCCCCGGTGAAGATTAAAGTAAGTAAAGAGCTGCTTGACAGCATATTGAAGCGGTAAGAAAGATGAGGATACGGACCGACATCATCCTGCGTGTGTACCTGGCATATGCCATCCTCCTTGTATTCGCCCTGGCCATTGTTTTCCAGATTTGGAAGATACAACAGGTAGAAGGGGAGAAATGGAGGGCAATGGCTGACAGCCTTTCCACGGCTTACGTGACCGTTGATGCGGTGAGGGGGAATATTTATTCCGAAGACGGACGGCTGATGGCTACCTCCATCCCCCAGTACGACATCCGCATGGATACCCGTGCCGACGGCCTTGCCAAGGAACTTTTTTACAGCCAGCTTGATTCCCTTGCCTGGCATCTTTCCAATTTATTCAAGGACCGTTCCGCCGCCCGCTACGCCAGCGTGCTGCGCAATGCAAGAGAAAATGGCGAAAGATATTTCCTCGTTAAACGCGACATAAGCTTCCATCAACTGAAGAAATTGAAGGACTTCCCTATTTTCCGAAGGGGCCAGTTCGGAGGCGGGCTTATCGCCGTTCGGCATAACGAGCGCATCTATCCTTTCCGGGAGCTTGCCCGCCGTACCATTGGTTATAAACTGCCTACCGTACAGCCCGTGGGGCTGGAGGGCGTGTATGATGAATATATTGACGGGGAGTCAGGCAAACGGCTGATGCGGCGCATAGCCGGCGGTGTCTGGATACCGGTAAATGAAGAAGAAGAGATCGCCCCGGTGGACGGCTGCGATATTATATCCACCCTTAACATCAATATACAGGACGTTGCCCATAACGCGCTTAAAAAGCAACTGATCGCGACTAATTCCAAATGGGGTACCGCCATTCTCATGGAAGTGAAAACGGGCGCTATTCGTGCTGTCGTGAACCTTTCAAGGGTCAGCGAGGGGGTGTACGGCGAAAACTACAATTATGCGATCAGCTATTCCTCCGAACCGGGCTCTACCTTTAAACTCGCCACCTTTATGGCCGGCATTGAAGACGGGAAATTCAACCTTGCCACCCCTATTGACGTGAGCAAGGGATATGCCGTCTTCCATGGCCTCACCATCAGGGATTCCCATACCATCCCTGAAACGATCACCATGAAGCGGGCCTTTGAGGAGTCTTCCAACGTGGCTATCGCAAAAGCTATTAACCAGGCCTATAAAAGCGATCCCGATGATTTTACCGACCAGCTTAGAAGTATGGGGCTGGGGCAGCAGCTTGGCCTGCAAATTCCGGGCGAAGGCCGCACGCGGATCAAGGACCCGGATGACAAGGACTGGTACGGGACCACCCTTCCCTGGATGGCACACGGCTACGAGGTTCTGCTTACTCCCCTGCAATTGCTCACTTTTTATAACGCTGTGGCTAACGACGGGAAAATGGTAAAGCCGCTTTTTGTCTCCGAAATACAGCAAAACGGCCAGCCGGTAAAGGTCATAGAACCGGAGGTGATCAATGACCAGATCGCTTCCCCGGAAACGATTGAAAAAGCGCAGGAGCTGCTGAAAGCGGTTGTCGAAGAAGGGACTGCAAAGCGGTTGTTCTCCACGGTCTATAAAATAGCCGGAAAAACCGGGACGGCCGTGATCGCTGACGGCGCAAACGGCTACCGCCAGGGCAAGAAACAATACCAGGCATCCTTCTGCGGGTATTTTCCGGCGGATAATCCGCAGTACTCCATGCTGGTGATCGTAAGTTCCCCTTCAAAAGGAGGTTACTATGGGTCTGCTATTGCTGCGCCCGTTTTCAAAGAAATCGCTGATAAAGTGTATTCCACCCGGCCGGACATGCAGCCGGATATCAGGGAGCAGTATCCGCAGGTAGCCGGTGTGCTGCCGCCTGTAGCCGGTGCGGCTGGCAATGAACTGTTGACTGTTTACCGGAAGCTTCAAATTCCTTTTTCCGTGGAAGAGGAAGGCGTTTGGGTGGCGGCGCGCCCCGGGGAGGCTTCCCTGTCCGTCCAGGCAAAGAGTTTCAAGGCGGGCTTCGTTCCGGACCTCAAAGGAATGGGTTTGCAGGATGCTTTGTTCCTCGCGGAAAATGCAGGCCTGAAGCCGATTGTTACCGGCAACGGAAAAGTGTCGGGACAATCGTTGAAAGCAGGTGAAAAAATTAAAAAGGGAAGTCCCATTATATTGAAATTGAATTAAATGCAGGAATTGCAGGATATATTGTATAAGGTGTCGCTGCAGGAGCTTTCCGGTCCTGTGGGAAGGGCGGTGAGCGGTCTCGCCATAGATTCCCGCGAGGTAAAAGAGGGAATGCTCTTCGCGGCCCTCAGGGGAACGCGCGCAGACGGGCACTTGTTTATCTCCCAGGCAATCATTGCCGGAGCTACTGCCGTTCTCTGCGAAGAATTTCCTGCCGTTCTCCGCGAAGGGGTTACTTATCTGCGGGTAAATGACAGCGCGCTTGCACTCGGCATCGTAGCCGGTAATTTTTACGGTAATCCATCCGGAAAGCTGAAACTTGTTGGAATAACCGGCACAAATGGTAAAACAACCTGCGCTACCCTGCTATACAAGCTTTTTACGGAGTTAGGGTACCATTGCGGCCTGCTTTCCACAGTAAAGAATGTGATCGGGGACAAACCTCTGCCCGCCACACATACTACCCCTGACAGCATTCATCTGAATGCAATGCTGGCGCAGATGGTGGAAAAAGGTTGTGACTATGCCTTTATGGAAGTAAGTTCTCATGCCATTGCACAGCAGCGGATTACCGGACTTACATTTTCCGGGGGCATTTTCACAAATATCAGTCACGATCATCTTGATTATCATAAAACCTTCGAGGCCTACCTGAAAGTCAAGAAATCTTTTTTTGACGGCCTTCCTTCCAACGCGTTTGCTCTGAGCAACGCCGATGATAAACGGGGAGCGGTGATGCTTCAGAATACCCGGGCCCATCGTAAAACGTACAGCCTTAAGAAAATGGCCGATTTCAAGGCCAGGCTGGTGGAAGACCACTTTTCCGGCATGCTCCTGCATATTGACGGAGAAGAGGTATGGTTCAGGCTGGTAGGGCGGTTCAACGCCTACAACCTGCTCTCTGTATATGCTGCCGCCATGCTGCTGGACCAGGATAAGCTAAAGGTGCTGACGATACTCAGCCGGCTAAAAGGCGCGGAGGGGCGGTTTGATTATATAACCGCACCGAACGGCGTTATCGGGATCGTGGATTACGCACACACGCCGGATGCCGTACAAAATGTACTGGAAACTATTCACGAGATACGAACCAGGAAGGAGCAGATCATTACGGTGATCGGCTGCGGAGGAGACCGGGATAAGGCCAAGCGGCCGCTAATGGCCCAGGTAGCCTGTGACTGGAGCGAAAAAGTGATCCTGACGGCAGATAATCCGCGTTCGGAAGATCCGCAGGACATCATCCGGGATATGGAGGAAGGGGTAAGCCCGGTGAACAGGCGCAAGACCATTTCCATTACCGACCGGCGTGAAGCGATTAAAACAGCATGTCATCTGGCAAAACCCGGGGATATTATCCTGCTGGCGGGTAAGGGGCATGAAAAATACCAGGAGATAAAAGGGGAGCGGTTTCCCTTTGACGATAAGGAGGAATTAATTAAGCAGTTCGAAAACCCGGAGAATTAATGCTTTACTATTTGTTTACATACCTGGATAACCAGTTTGACTTCCCCGGTGCAGGGCTGTTCGGATATATTTCGTTCCGGGCGGGAGCAGCTTTTATTCTTTCCCTGCTGATCACTACTGTATTTGGGAAGAACCTGATCGCTTACCTCCGCCGGAAACAAGTAGGGGAAACTATCCGGGACCTGGGGCTGGAAGGGCAGATGAAAAAGCAGGGAACGCCCACGATGGGCGGGCTTATTATACTCCTGGGCGTGCTGCTGACAACGATACTTTTTGCGAAAATCGACAACATCTATATCATCCTGATGCTGGTAGCTACCGTCTGGATGGGCATTATCGGTTTTATTGACGACTATATCAAGGTTTTCAAAAAAGACAAGGAAGGCCTGCAGGGAAAGTTCAAGGTAATGGCGCAGATAGGACTGGGCCTTTTTATCGGGCTTACCATGTATTATCACCAGGACATTGTGGTCAGGGAAGTGCCTGCGGGGCTTTCTATGCCGGAAAGGGATTATGCCACCTATGACGCCAGCCTGGAGAACAATCCCCTGCATTACGGGGTGGATGTGAAGTCGACGAAAACCAACGTACCTTTTATTAAGGATAACGAGTTCGATTATGGAAGTATCGTAGCCTTTCTCGGCGAAGGGAGTTCCGGGTTGCTGATACCCATTGTTTTTGTCCTGGCGGTGATCATCATTATTACCGCCGTTTCAAACGGGGCCAATATTACAGACGGCATCGACGGGTTGGCAACAGGCTCTTCGGCCATTATCGGCGGAGCGCTGGGCCTGCTGGCTTATGTTTCGGGTAACCTGGTATTCGCCGATTACCTGAGCATTATGTATATCCCTAATTCGGGCGAGCTGATGGTATTTATGGGCGCCTTCATCGGTTCCTGCATCGGTTTTCTTTGGTACAATGCCTTTCCCGCCCAGGTATTCATGGGCGATACCGGCAGCCTGGCCATAGGGGGTATTATTGCCGCTTTTGCGATCCTGATCAGGAAGGAATTGCTGATACCGGTGTTATGTGGGATTTTCCTTATTGAGAACCTGTCCGTGATCATGCAGGTGAGCTGGTTTAAATATACCCGGAAAAAATACGGCGAAGGAAGGCGCATTTTCAAAATGTCGCCCCTGCATCACCATTATCAAATGCTGGGATACCATGAGTCCAAGATCGTCACGCGTTTCTGGATCGTTGGAATTATCCTGGCCGTGGTCACGATTGTTACATTAAAAATCAGGTAGAGTTTATAGTTTTTTAAAAGGGGCAAAGTTTAACGTTCAAACAAAGAATGGCAGACGGAAAGAAAATAGCGATACTCGGAGCCGGCGAAAGCGGAACTGGCAGCGCGCTGCTTGCTCAGAAAATGGGCTATGAGGTATTCGTATCCGATGCCGGGAAGATCCCTGAAAAATACCGGGAGGAACTGCAGGAACAGGGGATTGTTTTCGAAGAAGGCGGCCATTCCCTTGACCGGCTGACCGGGGCCGCTGAAGTAATAAAAAGCCCCGGGATCCCGCCGACGGCGCCGGTTGTACAGCGCCTGAAGGAAGCAGGCCTTCCCCTGATCGCTGAAATAGAGTTTGCCGGCCGCTATACGGATGCGCGCATGATCGGGATCACGGGAAGCAACGGCAAAACGACTACCACGCTTCTTACGCATCACCTCCTGGAGCGTGCCGGCCTGAAGGTAGGCTTGGGAGGCAATGTAGGCAAAAGCTTTGCCCGGCAGGTCGCTGCGGGTGATCACGATTACTACGTCCTGGAACTGAGCAGCTTTCAGTTAGACGATATGTACCGTTTCAGGACGCATATTGCTATCCTGACAAATATCACACCCGATCACCTGGACCGGTACGAGCATCGCTTTGAGAATTATATTGATTCCAAGTTCAGGATCCTGCAGAATCAGCAGGAAAGTGACAGCTTTATTTACTGCCTGGACGATGAAGGCACCCGCAGGGGACTAGCGTCCCACCGCCCCGTGGCAAAACAATATCCTTTTTCGATCAATGAAAAGGTAGATCAGGGGGCTTTTCTTGATAATAATGAACTAACCGTTAAAACAGCACATAATACTTTTAATATGACAATCGCAGAACTGGCCTTGCAGGGGAAACACAATTTATACAATTCAATGGCTGCGGCAATCGCGGCGAAGGTACTGGATCTGCGCAACGAGGTGGTGCGGGAAAGCCTTGGAGATTTCAAGAACGTGGAACACCGCCTTGAACAGGTTGGAAAAATACAGGGCATCGAATTTATCAACGATTCCAAGGCGACCAATGTCAACGCGACCTGGTATGCCCTTGAAAGCATGACTTCGCCGGTCATCTGGATAGCGGGAGGAGTAGACAAAGGCAATGACTACAGCATGCTGAAGCCCGTTGTCCGGGAAAAGGTAAAAGCGATTGTTTGCCTGGGTAAAGATAACGGCAAAATACACGAAGCATTTGAAGAAGATGCAGAGATCATCGTCAATACGCTTAGCGCCCGGGAAGCTGTAGGAGTTGCATATCACCTGGCGGCCAAAGGGGATACCGTACTGCTGTCCCCCGCCTGCGCCAGCTTTGACCTTTTTAAAAATTACGAAGACCGGGGAAACCAGTTTAAAGAAGCGGTTAAACAGCTTTAGTTGCTTCGCAACAGTTTAAAGTTGCTGCGCAACCGTTTAAAGTTTAAAGTTCAAAGTTTCAAGTTGCGAAGCAACTGTTTAAAGTTTAAAGTTTCAGGTTTGAGTAGTTAAAATCGGGAAATGGGGTCATGTTGCGAGTTAGTTAAGGAAGTTGGTTTTGGGGTTAGTGTTTCCGGGGGGCTTTGAACCTTGAACTTTGAACCTTGAACTTTGAATTCGAAAAGAAGGATTTTTTATGGTGAATTTGTTATTTCAAAAGATAAGAGGTGACCGGTGGATCTGGCTGGTGGCCATTTTATTGTCGGTGTTTTCCATTCTGGCTGTGTACAGTTCAACCGGAACGCTGGCTTATCTTTCGGCCAATGACGGATTTACTTTTGCTTACCTGTTCCGGCACGGCTCGGTGATTGTTGCCGGCCTGGTACTTATGTATGTTGCCCATTTGATCAATCACCGGTATTATTCGCGCATTGCGCAGGTTCTCTTGTATGTTTCCATACCGCTGCTGCTTTACACCCTGTTTTTCGGCTCTAGTATTAACCAGGCCAGCCGGTGGATCATGATACCGGTGATAAACGAGACATTTCAAACTTCCGACCTTGCCAAACTGGCCTTGTACATGTTCCTGGCCAGGGAACTGACCAAAAGACAGGAAAAGATCAAGAACTTTAAAGAAGGCTTTCTGCCGATTTTCGTGTCTATCCTGGCGGTGTGCGGGCTGATCGCTCCCGCTAATTTATCCACGGCGCTGATGATCTTCGGGACCAGCGTATTGCTCTTGCTCATTGGCCGCGTCAGTACCCGGCAGATTGCCATTGTCTGCCTGGCGGGCGGCGTTCTGGTAGCTGCCGTTGTTTTCCTGGGTCCCCGGCGTGGCGTTTACAAAGCGAGGGTGAATTCCTTTCTGCATCCGGAAACGGCGCACGCGGATGATACTTACCAGATAGACCAGGCGAAAATTGCCATTGCCTCGGGCGGGACCTTCGGGAAAGGCCCGGGCAACAGCACGCAGCGGAATTTTCTGCCTTCTCCATATGCGGATTTTATTTATGCGGTCATTATCGAAGAATATGGTTTGCTGATCGGGGGGTAGGCGTAATTATTTTATACCTGATTTTTTTGTTCAGATCGGTCAAAATAGTGGTGAAAAGCCCCAAGGCATTTGGGGCGTTGCTGGCGGCCGCACTGAGCTTTAGCCTGGTGATCCAGGCCTTTGCAAATATGGCGGTAGCCACGAATCTTTTTCCTGTAACAGGGGTATCCCTGCCGCTGGTGAGCATGGGGGGACGTCGATTTTGTTCACCAGCCTGGCCTTCGGCATTATATTGAGCGTAAGCCGGGATGTTGAAGAAGGGGAAATGGTTTAAAGTTGCTTCGCAACAGTTTTTAGTTGCTTCGCAACAGTTTAAAGTTTAAGGTTTAAGGTTTTTAGTTGCTTCGCGACAGTTTAGGTTTAAAGTTTTTAGTTGCTTCGCAACATTTAAAGAGCTAACAACGTGGAACAGGGACGGCAAATACGGGTGATTATTAGCGGTGGCGGGACCGGGGGCATTTGTTCCCGGCGCTGGCTATTGCGGATGCACTGAAGGAGCTGGAGCCTTCCCTGGAGCTGCTTTTTGTGGGGGCGAGGGGCAGGATAGAAATGGACCGGGTGCCGAAGGCCGGTTACCGGATCATTGGGCTGGATATTCAGGGGTTGCAGCGCCGGCTTACCTGGAGCAACCTGTTGTTTCCGGTTAAACTTATCAAAAGCATTTTGAAGTCAAATAAGATCATAAAGGAATTCAGGCCGGGTATCGCCGTTGGCGTTGGCGGCTATGCTTCCGGGCCACTGCTGCTGGCGGCTTCCCGTAAGGGAATCCCTACGGTGGTGCAGGAGCAGAATTCTTATCCCGGTATCACCAATAAAAACCTTGCTAAAAAGGCGCAAAGGGTATTTGTTGCTTACGAAGGGATGGAACGCTTTTTTGGCGCTGGAAAGGTTCGACTTACGGGAAACCCTGTTCGGGAAGGGCTGCTGGAAACCGGGCGGAAGAAAGCGGAGGGTTTGCAGCATTTTGAATTGGAAGAAGGGAAGAAGACGATTTTTTTAACGGGAGGCAGTTTAGGTGCCGGCACCCTGAATCGGAGCGTCAAAGCGCATCTTGACCTGCTGAGGGCGAACCAGGTGCAGGTCATATGGCAAACCGGCAAGTTCTACTACCATGATATAAAAAAGGAATTCAGCGAAAAGGAGTACCCGGGAATCAGGATAATGGAATTCATCAGCCGTGTGGACCTTGCTTATGCGGCGGCGGACCTGATCATCGCCCGTGCAGGTGCGGGAACCATTTCGGAACTCTGTGTGGTAGGTAAGCCAGCTATCCTGGTGCCTTCTCCTAACGTGGCGGAAGACCATCAAACTAAGAATGCGCTGGCGCTGGCGAAGCAAGAGGCAGCCCTGCTGGTCAGGGATGAAACAGCAACAAAGGAACTTATTCCGGCGGCGCTTCAGCTGCTCGGAAATACAGAGAAACAAGATATGCTGGCAAGGAATATCCGTCGCCTGGCGAAACCGGAAGCTGCACGGGAAATAGCAGCGGAAATAATAAAAATTGCACAGGCATCGTGAATGCTGTATTATCACATATAAACAATGTGTACCTCGTCGGGATCGGCGGCATAGGTATGAGCGGGCTGGCGCGCTACTTTAAGCGTAAGGGATGCGAGGTGGCGGGATATGATAAAACGCCCGGCCCCTTGACGCGGGAATTGGAGGCGGAAGGCATTTCCATTATTTACGATGATGACAGCACCCTGATCGTACCTCCGTTCGACGGGGAAAATGCTCGGGAAGATACCCTTATCATTTACACGCCCGCCGTTCCCGCAGAGAGTGAGATCATTCGGTTTTTCCGGGAAGCCGGCTACCAGCTGCACAAGCGGTCGGGTGTATTGGGCCTTCTGAGTAAGGATATGCATACTATCGCGGTGGCCGGAACACACGGGAAGACTTCCACCAGCGCAATGATTGCCCATATCCTGAAACATTCCGGACATGATTGCTCGGCTTTCATCGGCGGTATCATGACGAACTACAAAAGCAATGTGCTTTTCGGGCGGCAAAATACCCTGGTGGCGGAAGCCGACGAATTTGACCGCTCCTTCCTGGCCCTTCATCCCGATATCGCGGTGATCACCTCTATGGATGCCGATCACCTGGATATTTACGGAGATAAGAGCCGGCTGGAAGAATCGTTCAGCCTGTTTGCCGGACAGCTGCACCGCTCGGGCGTGCTGATCAGAAAATCGGGCCTGCCCCTGTCGCAGCCTGCGTTGATATACGCACTTCATCCCGGGAAAGGCATTGATGCGGCGGCCGGGAATATCCGGATTGAAAACGGGGACTATGTTTTTGACTATGACGGGAATGTGCTGATCGAAAATATCCGAATGATATTTCCCGGCAGCCATAATGTCGAAAATGCGGTTGCGGCGATAACAGCTGCCTTGCAGCTGGATATTGCCCCGGGAAGAATAAAGTTAGCACTGGAAGCCTTCCGGGGAATAAAACGGCGTTTTGAGTATGTGATCCGCGAACCGGAGCTGGTATTCATTGATGATTATGCTCATCATCCGCGCGAGCTGGACGCTTGCATCAATTCGGTGCGCCAGTTATATCCGGGAAGGAAGCTGACGATGATCTTTCAGCCTCACCTGTTTTCAAGAACGCGCGATTTTGCCGATGAATTTGCCGCGAGCCTTGGGAAGGTGGATGAACTGATACTGCTGGATATTTATCCGGCGAGGGAAAAGCCGATCGAAGGCGTTAATTCGTCCATGCTTCTTGATAAAATCCCACTAAAGAATAAACGGCTGAGTTCCCGGGAAGAAATTTTTAGTCATGTAAACAGGATGGAAACAGATGTATTGGTAACGGCCGGGGCCGGCGATATCGATCGCCTGGTGACGCCGTTAAAAAAACACTTGCTCTTATGAAAGGAAGAACACTGCTTAAAGTATTCGGAGCGATCCTGCTGGCAGCCGGCCTGGCCGTGCTGATGGGCTTTGTACATAAAAAGCAGGCGAAGGTAATGTGCAAAAGCATGGAGATCGTGATACCCGGCGAGAAATTCCTGGTTACCAGGGAAGAAATAAAGGCGTTGGTCAACCAGGCGGATTCCAGCATTCTCTGGTATCCCATTAACTATGCCCGGCTTCGCAGCCTTGAAAAGGCCATCAGGGAATCCCCCTACGTGGAAGACGCTTCGGTCTATGCCGACGTGGACGGTGTATTAAAAATTGAAGTAGTGCAGCGCGAGCCGCTGGTAAGGATTATCAATGAGCATAACGACCATTTTTACGTCGATGCAAAAGGGAATAAAATGCCGCTTTCGGCAAACTATACTCCGCGCGTGCTGGTAGCCAGCGGCAATATCCCGGAATCTTCCGGTTCCGGCGGGGATACCCTGGAAACCGGCCTGGCGGAAGATATTCTGACACTGGCAAGATTCATCAGCAAGGACGAGTTCTGGAAAGCGCAGATCGGGCAGGTATATGTGAACCAGGAATCGGAAATAGAACTGATTCCCCGCGTGGGTAACCACCGCATTCTCCTGGGCAATGCGGATAACCTGGAAGCAAAGCTGGAAAAGCTGCTGATCTTCTATCGGAAAGCAATGCCAAGGGTGGGGTGGGATACTTACGAGGTGATCAACCTCAAATATGAGAATCAGATTGTTGCAACGCGGCCTGAGGCGGACAGCCAGGGGCCTCAGTAGCTAATACTATAATTGAACTTTAAATAATACAAAGCATGGAAAAACCGGAAATAGTTGTCGGATTAGATATTGGGACTACCAAGATTTGCGCTATTATTGGTTGCCGGACCGAAACCGGGAAGCTTGAAATACTGGGCATGGGGAAGGCTGAATCGGCCGGCGTCATGCGCGGGGTAGTCACAAATATTGATAAGACCGTTAATGGCATCCTGGAAGCGGCCCAGGTTGCCGGGGATAAGGCGAACGTAGATATTCGCGTGGTAAACGTGGGTATAGCGGGGCAGCACATCCGAAGCCTGCAGCACAGAGGTATCCTCACCAGGAATAACACGAACACAGAGATCAGCAAAGCGGATATCGACCGGCTGATCCAGGATATGCAGCGGCTCATGATGCCTCCGGGAGAAGAGATCATCCATGTGCTGCCGCAGGAATTTACGGTAGACAACGAGCCGGGGATCACCGATCCGATCGGTATGGCAGGGGTGCGCCTGGAAGCCAATTTTCATATTATTTCCGGACAGGTAAACGCCATCAGCAATATCTATAAATGTGTAACGAAGGCAGGCCTCAAAACCCAGGATCTGATCCTGGAGCCCCTGGCTTCTTCCGAAGCGGTTTTAAGCGCGGAAGAGAAGGAGGCCGGCGTGGTGCTGGTAGATATCGGCGGGGGTACTACCGATATCGCGATCTTCCATAATAATATTATTCGTCATACGGCCGTGATACCCCTGGGAGGGAATATCGTCACCGAGGATATCCGGGAAGGCTGTATGGTCATGAAGAACCAGGCGGAACTGCTGAAGCTGAAGTTTGGTTCGGCCCTTGCCGATGAGAACAAGGACAGCGAAATCATTTCCATTCCGGGGCTCCGGGGCCGCGAACCCAAGGAAATTTCGGTTCGTAACCTGGCTTATATTATCCAGGCGCGAATGGAAGAGATCATTGAACATGTTTATTATGAAATAAAAAGTTCGGGCTATGAGAAAAAGCTGATCGCCGGCATTGTGCTGACCGGCGGCGGAGCCCAGCTGAAACACCTGACCCAGCTGGTGGAATACGTCACCGGCATGGACGCCCGGATCGGCTACCCGAACGAGCATATTGCCCGCAGTACGGTAGAAGAGATAAAGAGCCCGATGTATGCGACAGGTATCGGTTTAGTAATTAAAGCCCTGCATGCCATGAATAAGGAACGGCAGCCGCAGCAGGCGGACGCCAGGCCTCAGCAAAAGCAGCAGCGAACCCAGGGCCTGTTCGATAAAATTCTTCAAAAAGGCAGGAATTGGCTGGAAAATGATATCGAGGACAGCGATTATTTACGGTAAGCGCTCATAATTTTCAACAATGCCCGTAGTTTTCCACATAGCGCTTTGGACGGAATAATAAAATGATGTTAAATAAGTATTATTACATAGTAAAACCCTAATAGTCATGAAATTCGAAATGTTAAAAGATAAGGCGTCGATCATCAAGGTGATTGGTGTAGGAGGCGGGGGAGGAAACGCCGTTAATCATATGTTCAATCAGGGGATAAATGGGGTTGATTTCGTCGTTTGTAATACTGATTCACAGGCGCTGGAAATGAGCCCTGTGCCGAATAAGGTACAGTTGGGCTCAAGCCTTACCGAAGGAAGGGGCGCAGGCTCCATTCCGGAAGTGGGAAAGAATTCCGCCATCGAGAATATAGAGCAGATCAAGGATTTCCTGGGTTCGAATACTAAAATGGTTTTTATTACCGCCGGAATGGGCGGCGGCACCGGCACCGGTGCAAGCCCCATTATTGCCCAGGCCGCAAAGGAACTGGGAATTCTGACGGTAGGGATCGTGACGACACCTTTTTCTTTTGAAGGAAAGCGTCGTCGCCAGCAGGCGGAAGAAGGCCTTTCAGAACTAAAGGAACATGTGGACACCCTGCTGGTGATCTCCAATGACCGCCTTCGGGAAATGTACGGGAACCTTTCCCTGTCCAACGCATTTGCAGAAGCGGACAATATTCTTACTACGGCTGCCAAAGGTATTGCGGAGATCATTACACTGCCGGGATATATCAACGTGGATTTTGAAGATGTGAAGACGGTAATGACTGACGGCGGCGTGGCCATTATGGGCTCCTCCGCTACCGAAGGCCAGAACCGTGCCCGCCGTGCCGCGGAAGGCGCCCTTAATTCGCCGCTGCTGAATGACAGCTTTATATCGGGGGCCCGCTATATTCTGCTGAATATTACCTCAGGCAACCAGGAAGTATTGCTGGAAGAACTTACCGAAATTACCGACTATATCCAGGAGCAGTCCGGGTCTATGGCCGATATGATCTGGGGCCACTGCTATGACGAGAGCCTGGGAGATGCTATCTCGGTGACAATCATTGCTACTGGCTTTAAAACCCGTTCCCAAAAGGAAATGGAACGCAAACCGGGAGAATACGACAAGAAGGAGCCCAAGAAAATGTCGCTTATTGCAGAAGAAGATGCAGCCGCCATGCTGGCCCCGGCAACCGGCAAGGGAAGTGCGGAACCCGCGGAAAGCGAGCCTCGCCTTAAAACAGGGGATGCATTCGGCATGGAAAATCCTAATACAGCCGGACCTGCTTCAACCCCGCTGATGGACAATTCATTCAAGATCGGGGAGCCCTATCTGAAGGGCGCTCCTGAGTCCTCCCTGCAACCTTTCCGCAAGACGGAATCTCCCCGGCAGGGAAGTATTTTTGACGATGCCACCTGGGAAAAGAAAGAGGAAGAAGTTACGGTGAGCAATGATGTGACCGTGACCATTGAACCCGTACAGGCAAAGGCGCCGGATATGGAGCCGGAAGCTAATGCTGGAGAAGGGGATATAGAGGAACAATTGCAGCGCTCCAGGGAAAGAGTGATGCGGCTGAAAGACCTGAGCCTTAAATTGCGCTCATCCAACGGCCTTTCTGAGCTGGAGAACGAGCCTGCTTACAAAAGAAGGAATATGAATCTTAATAAAGTGCCTCATTCCTCAGAAACACAGCTGTCAAGGTTTACCGTTTCTGATGATGACGGCGAGATCAGGCCGAACAATTCTTTTCTGCATGATAATGTAGATTAGCGCTTACACAATTATTGTGATAATAGCTCTTCGCCTGAGGCGGGGGGCTATTTGTTTATCATCCTGTCGCGGTTATTTTGTCAAGCAGGGAATAAAACTTATTTTTGGGGGTGATTAATAATTGTAGAATTTAATTTTTACCATATTGGATATCTTCGAGAAGATCAGGCGGGACCGAGGCCCCATTGGCCAGCATTCAACATTCGCTCATGGCTATTTTGCATTTCCTAAGCTGGAGGGAGCAATAGCCAACAGGATGATGTTCCGGGGGAAGGAACACATCGTGTGGAGCCTTAATAATTACCTGGGCCTGGCCAATCATCCGGAAGTGCGAAAGGCGGACGAAGAAGGCGCCCGGGAACACGGCCTGGCTTATCCCATGGGGCCCGTATGATGTCGGGGAATACCAGTAATCATGAAAGCCTGGAGAAAGCCCTGGCGGATTTCGTTGGTAAAACGGATGCTTTTCTGCTGAATTACGGGTACCAGGGAATGGTTTCCATCATAGATACCTTGTTGAGTCGCCATGATGTGGCCGTCTATGACGGGGAGTCACACGCCTGCATCGTGGACGGTGTGCGCCTGCACCAGGGTAAACGTTTCATGTACAAACATAATGATATCGAAAGCCTTGAGAAGCAGCTTGAGCGTGCGGAGAAGTTAATTGAAGGTACGCAGGGCGGTATCCTGGTGATTACCGAAGGTGTTTTCGGCATGTCCGGTGTCCAGGGTAAGCTGAAAGAGATCATTGAACTAAAGAAAAAGTATAATTTCCGTCTGCTGGTGGATGACGCCCATGGCTTCGGCACCCTGGGGAAAACGGGTTCCGGTACCGGTGAAGAGCAGGAATGTATAGAAGGTATTGATGTATATTTCGGAACCTTTGCAAAATCAATGGCCGGGATCGGCGCCTTTGTTGCCGCTGATGAATACGTCGTTGAATACCTGCGCTACAATATGCGCTCGCAGACCTTTGCCAAGGCGCTTCCCATGCCCATGGTATCAGGCCTGCATAAAAGGCTCGAATTGCTGCGGAACCATCCCGAATTCAAGGACCAGCTATGGGACATTGTGAATGCCCTGCAGAGCGGCCTCCGGGAAAAGGGATTTGATATTGGCAATACAAATAGTTGTGTTACGCCTGTTTTCATGAAGGGCTCTCTTCATGAGGCGCTGAATATGATCATTGACCTTCGGGAGAACTATCGCATTTTCTGTTCTATTGTTACCTATCCGGTCATTCCAAAAGGACAATTGATGCTTCGCCTTATTCCTACTTCCGTACACACGCTGGAAGACGTGAATGAAACGCTGGAAGCTTTCAGCGCCGTAGCCCGCAAGCTGAGCGAAGGCCATTACGACAGCGAGAAACTGGCAATGGCCTGAGGAAGGTGTAGCTTATGAGTATAAGGTTACTCGGCCAGGGGTTTGAAGTAAAATCGGAGTTTTCGGTCGGATACCAACTTATAAAATTTTTTGCCGATGAAGATTTTCATTCTTTTACTGGCATTTCTGCGTTTGCAAGCCAAGCTGGTATAGGGGGACTTTCGAAGGATATACAAGCAGCCAAGAAGCATCTTAAGACTATTACAATAGTTACAGGAGTTGATCAGAAAGGAACGTCTAAAGAGGCGTTGGAAGAACTTTTGGGCTTGGGAATCAGGGCCTACATCTTCTATCAGCCGAGTGTGACAATTTTTCATCCAAAAATTTACCTATTTGAAGGTAAAAGAAGAACTGAACTGATTGTAGGCTCTTCAAATCTAACCTCTCAGGGGCTTTTTACAAATGTTGAAACATCTTTGCTAATAAGTATTGATAATTCAAAAAAAGTCGAAAGGGAGATTGTTAAGCAACTGAAAGAATATTTTAAGGGTCTCTTTAACTTTAAGGACCCCAACGTAAAGAAGTTGTCGAAGAAGGTTATAGCTGACTTAATTAAAGCCGGGATTGTTCCAACGGAAGAAGAACGGAGAGCTGCACAAGATAAAAGCGGAGATGCAAAAACACCGGAAGTTCAACGTGTAATCTCCAAGATTTTTCCAAACCGAGCAACTGCAAAAATTCCAACGGCGTTTAGGGGGACAAAAAAACGACAACCTGCAGTGACGAAAGCCAAAATCAGTGCTAGTGATAAAATTACTTTAAAGGGCGAGTTGGTTTGGGAAAGTGGTAAACTAACTAAAAGGGATCTAAATATTCCTGAGGGACTAAAAACAAACCCAACCGGCTCCATGGGTTTTAAAAAAGGAAAAACACGCGGTATTGACAAACGACATTATTTCAGAGATAGAGTGTTCTCCAGGTTGAAATGGAAAAAGGATACCAGCCCTACTTCGTCACATTATGAAAGGGCAAAGGCTTTCTTCAATATCATAATTAACGGGAAAGATATGGGGAAATTTGAACTAATGATTTCACATGATACCCGAACGAATACTAGAACCTATACTCAGAATAATTTCGTGACCCATCTTAGCTGGGGAGTAGCCAAACAAGTGATCGCAAAAAATAGCTTGATTGGAAAACATGCGCTTCTGTTTACAACGAAAAAGAAAAACGAATTCACTCTTAAGATTGAATAGTTGGAACAATGTTAATTTGTTGAGAACTCTTCCTTTTATAAATGTTGGTATCTCATTTATAGTGTTTATATTTGGACAAAAGTAGTCCAAATATGAAACTCGAGCAATCCTTTGGTGAAACCGTAAAGAGACTTCGAGAAAAGAAAAATCTTCCGTTACGAGCGGTGGCGGAGGCACTAAATATTGATACATCTACACTGGGTAAGATTGAGAAAAATAATCGTAAACCAACAAAGCAGTTGATTGACAAATTTGCCAGGTATTTTAAAGCGAGCGAGAAGGAACTACTTATAGCATTTCTGAGCGACAAAGTGGTTTATCAGGTGATGGATGAGGAAGATTTATCAATTGAGGTTTTAAAAGCCGCAGAACAAAAAATCAAGTATTTAAACCGAAGTAATCTCTGATAATGAAGTTGATCACAGAAGCATCGGCTGAAAAATTAAGAGGCGGCTTTTACACGCCTGAACCGATAGCAGAATTTATTTTGCGCTGGGGCGTTAATGGTAGCAATGACTATGACATTCTAGAGCCAAGTTGTGGCGATGGCGTTTTTTTGGAACAGTTACAAAAGCATCAACTGAAATACAAATCAATCACTGCGATTGAATTTGACGAAGCCGAAGCTATAAAGGCAAACAAAACTGATCTGCATAGTAAACAAGTTATTAACGCGGATTTTCATGCCTACTGCAATAATACGCTACAACGATTTGATTTGATTGTGGGGAATCCCCCTTATATCCGGTATCAGTTCTTTGATAAAATGCAACAAGTTGAAGCGGGTGACATTTTTATCAAAGCAGGACTGACTTATTCAAAGCTTACAAATGCATGGGTTTCCTTCGTTATTGGTTCATCGCTTCTATTGAAAGATAAGGGAGGGAAGATTGGTTTCGTCTTACCTGCAGAAATTTTACAGGTTTCATATGCTCAGCAATTGAGGAATTTTATCGCTCATTTTTACAATAAGATTAATATCATCTCATTTGAAAAGTTGGTATTCCCCGACATTCAGCAGGAAGTTGTTTTGTTATTATGTGAAAAGAACGGATCAAAAGAACACAATATTGAACATATTGAATTGCATAATGCGAGTGAATTAAAGGCCCTTGACGTCGCTCGTTTGAAAAGTCCAAAAAAGAAGATTGATTTTAGGGGTAATAAATGGACATTTTATTTTTTAGAACAGGAAGAGATTGACTTTTTAGAAAGTATTGCTGAGCGCAGGGACATTCCGTTACTTGGAAAATATGCAAATGTTGAAGTAGGGATTACCACTGGCGCCAACAGCTTCTTTACTGTTCCATTGACGACTATTGAAGAATATGACTTGCACGATTATGCAAAGCCAATGGTCGGTCGAAGTGTTCAGGTAAACAGTGTCGTCTTCACTGAAAGCGATTGGAAGAGAAACAAGTTTTCAAAAGCCAAGGCGCATTTACTCGTCTTCCCTGACAGCAAAAGTCTGAACAAAAAGAACGGCGCAGTAAAATATATCGCTCAAGGTGAAAACATGGGAATTCATAAGGGCTATAAAACAAGTATTCGTGATGACTGGTTTGTGGTCCCATCCCTGAAAATTTCGGATGCACTTTTCATTCGAAGGAACAATCTGTATCCTAGATTGATAATTAACCAAGCGCAGGCATACACCACTGATACAATGCACCGAGTTTTCGTAAAGGCTGAAACGAATATAGAAGCGTTTACAGCGAGCTATTATAATTCGCTGTCCCTTGCATTTACGGAAGTATGCGGTAGGAGTCACGGGGGAGGAGTTTTGGAGTTGATGCCAAATGAAGCAAAAAAAATATTGCTTCCTTATCATAAAGATTGCGCCAGATTGCTTCCGCAAATCGACCAACTCATGCGTAGTAAGGGCGATATAGACGATGTTTTGAAAATTACGAATGAAATAATTCTAAAGCAGCATTACGGATTGACAAAAAAAGAGATCAATTTAGCTCATAACATTTGGAAGAAACTTTCGGCGAGGAGGTTAAACCGCGGAAAGCAATGAACCCGCCCCGGGATTTTTCGTATTTTCATGCGATAAAACAGGGGCTTTGAATTTTCTCTCTCATTTTTATTTGATACAGGATAATCCCGACCCTTACCTGGTGCTGGGAATGGTGCTGCCGGATATGGTAAAGAACCACCGGAAGACCTGGAACCTGCATCCCTATAAACAAGCCGGGCAGCTTGAAGAGGATGCGGTATTGAGGTCCATTTACCGCGGCTGGGAACTGCACCTGGAAACCGACCGGCGCTTTCATTCATCTTCTTTTTTCAGCCTGCATAGCGTGGAATTAAGGAAACAGATAGCGGCTGTGCTTAGCGGCCCGCCCTTTCGCCCGTTTTTCCTTGCGCATATTGCCCTGGAACTGCTGCTTGACAGCCTGCTGATCATTCAGCAAAGGGTGGACATCGGCAAATTCTATCTCCGGCTTTCCGCCTGCGGCGAACAGGATATTGTTCGTTTCCTTGAAATAAACGGGATACACGAAGCCCCTTCTTTTACCGGGTGGTTCCGGCAGTTCACCCGCAGCGCCTATCTGTATTCTTACAGCAGCCCCGGCAACCTGTCCCATGCACTTGACAGCATTGGCCGCCGGGTGTGGCAGGTTCCATTCCCGGAGGAAAAAAAAGGGCAGCTGGCTGTCATTTTACAGGCATACAGGAATGAAATCGAAAACGATTATCTTCCTATTTTTGAAGAAATAACTTATTATCTTCGTCCCTTATGATGACCCCGCCAGAAGCTCAAAAGGAAATACAGCGGCTTAGCCGGGAACTGAAACAGCATAATTACAACTATTATGCACTCGCCCAGCCCACCATCAGCGACCAGGAGTTTGACAAAATGCTGGAAGAACTGGCCGCCCTGGAAAAGGAATTCCCGCAATTTGCCCGTCCCGATTCGCCCACCCGGAAAGTTGGCGGCGAGATCACGAAAACCTTCCGGACCGTCCGGCACCGCTATCCCATGTTATCGCTGGGGAATACCTATTCTGAACAGGACCTGCTGGATTTTGACAAAAGGATAAAGAAGCTGATCGGGGAGAACTTCCAGTACGTCTGCGAACTAAAATTTGACGGGGTAGCCATTGGGCTCACTTACCGGGAAGGAAAACTGGTACAGGCCGTTACCCGGGGAGACGGCGCCAAGGGCGACGATGTGACCACTAATATAAAAACCATAAAGAATATCCCGAATTATATATACGGCAGCGACATACCGCCGGAATTCGAGGTGCGGGGCGAAATATTCATGCATCGAAAGGCTTTTGCCCGGTTAAATGCAGAAAGGGTGGAGCAGGGAGAAATGACCTTTGCCAATCCGCGCAATTTCGCTGCGGGAACCATTAAGATGCAGGATTCCGGGGAAGTAGCCCGCCGGCCCCTGGATTGTTTTCTCTATTCGCTTCTCGGTGAGAACCTGCCTTATAAAACGCATTTTGAAAGCCTGGAAAAGTTAACTGAATGGGGTTTTCATGTTTCGGAACATATCCGCCGCTGCAATACTATCCGGGAAGTCCTTGACTTTATTCATGCCTACGAAAAAGAGCGTTTTGAATTTTCCTTTGACATTGACGGTATCGTTATTAAGGTAAACAGTTATGCACAGCAGGAGGAACTTGGTTTCACGGCCAAATCACCGCGCTGGGCCATAGCTTATAAATACAAGGCCGAAGAGGTGGAGACCCTCCTGGAATCCATTTCTTACCAGGTAGGAAGAACAGGCGCAGTAACCCCGGTAGCCAATCTTCAGCCGGTGCAGCTGGGGGGCACCACAGTAAAAAGGGCCAGCCTCCATAATGCCAATGAAATGGAGCGGCTTGACCTCCGGCCGGGAGATATGGTGCTGGTAGAAAAGGGCGGAGAAATTATTCCGAAAGTGATCCGGGTGAATTTCGAAAAGCGACCTCAGGGCCTGGCCACGGCGAGTTTCCCTGCCGTTTGCCCGGAGTGCGAAACCGAGCTTGTCAGAAATGAAGGCGAAGCCGTTCATTATTGCCCCAACGATACAGGCTGCCCCCCTCAGATAGTGGGGCGAATGCAGCACTTCATTGGCCGGCGGGCAATGGATATCCAGGGAATTGGCAGCGAAACCATCGAACTGTTGTACCAGAAAGGCCTGCTGAAGAACATCGCCGATCTTTATGAGCTGAAAACCAAAGAAGAAATATTACTGTCTTTTGACCGCTTCGGGGAAAGATCTGTGAATAACCTGCTGGAAGGCATTGAAAAGTCAAAGGAAATGCCCTTCGAAAGAGTCCTTTTCGGATTGGGCATCCGCTATGTAGGGGAAACGGTGGCCCGCAAGCTGGCTGCGCATTTCAAGGATATAGACCGCCTGGCCGCCGCCGGCTTTGACGAGCTTATTTCTGTCAATGAGATCGGAGACCGTATTGCCGAAAGCATTCTGGACTTTTTCAACGATCCCGAACATCTCTCCCTGCTGGAACGCCTCCGCGCTCAGGGCCTGCAGTTTAAAACGGAGGAAAAGGAAATACAGCTTCAAAGTAACCGCCTGGAAGGAAAAACCTTTCTTATTTCCGGCGTATTCGAAGGTTATAGCCGGGAAGAATTGAAATCCATGATCGAACTCAATGGTGGAAAGATAGCCAGCGGCGTTTCCGCGAAGCTTCATTACCTGGTAGCGGGGGAAAACATGGGGCCCTCTAAAAGGGAAAAGGCGGAAAAACTGAATGTTCCTATTATCTCCGAAAAGGAACTCTTAAGCATGCTGGCATGAGCATACTGGCAGGCCTCAGGACAAGGTGGGCGTTCAGGATGCTGGAAAAGGAGCGCAATCGCCGGGCGGTCGTTCATCACTCGATAGCCTTTGGGGAAGCAGCGGACATCGGGATCCTTTTTCTTGCCCAAACCCTGGAGGACGTATTGCGCATAAAGGACTTTGCCGCTTACCTGAAAGAACAGGGAAAAAAGGTAACGGTCTTTGGCTATACAAGCCCGGCTAATGAAACCGCGTTTAAAACAAAATCGGTTTTTTTCGACTACCTGACGGAGAAAGACCTGAATTTCTTTTTTATTCCATCAGCGCAAAAGACTGCCGGTTTCCTGGAAAGGCCATTTGATATCCTGATCAATTTCTGCCTGGAAGATTGTTTTCCGCTTACCTGGCTGACAGCCATGTCGAAAGCTACGTTCCGTATCGGTGAATATTCTCCGTCACGGGTTCCCGACCTTGACCTGATGATCCATTTAAAAGAAGACAGAAATATTGATAACTTTGCCCTCCAGTTAAAACAGTATCTTTCATTACCAGCTTCAGCATGACCGAACAACTGAAAGGAACAGGCGTTGCCCTTGTTACCCCCTTCGACCAGGATGGAAACATTGACTTTGACAGTCTCAGAAAACTGATCAATCATATTATTGACAACCAGGCGGAATTCCTGGTTCCGCTGGGAACTACCGGAGAATCTGCAACCCTTAGCAAAGAAGAAAAGAAGCGTGTTTTTGATTTTGTAGCCGAAGTGACCGCTGGAAGGGCCCCCCTTGTTGCGGGGATTGGCGGAAATAATACCGCGGAGCTGCTTGATTGCCTGCGGGCATTCGACCATACCGCTTATACGGCCATTCTTTCGGTAAGCCCGTACTATAATAAGCCCTCGCAGGAAGGGCTGTTCCAGCATTTTAAAATGCTGGCAAGCGAGTCCCCCCTTCCCCTGATCATTTATAATATTCCCGGCAGAACTGGCAGTAATATTACGGCGGAAACGACGCTGCGCCTGGCAGAAGTTCCCAATATTTCGGGAGTGAAAGAAGCTTCGGCAAATTTCGAGCAGTTCATGGAAATTATCAGGCATATGCCGCCGGATTTTTGTTTTCTTTCGGGAGACGACGGTTTAGCCTTGCCGATAATCGCGCTTGGGGGGCATGGAGTTATCTCCGTGGCTGGCAACGCTTTCCCCAAAGATGTTTCGGATATGGTGCGGCATTGCCTCAGGGGAGATTTTGCCGAAGCCCGCAAGCTGCATTACAAGCTGGCCGCCTTAATTCCCTTATTATTCGAAGAGGGGAACCCGGCAGGAATAAAGGCTTTTCTCCGTGAATTGAGCATTTGCGGCGATACACTACGCCTTCCCCTGGTCAGGCCCGGAAATGTACTGAGGGAGAAAATCAGCAAGGCAGTTGAAAATTATTAAGGAAGCCTGGAACGAGGGCTTATAAAAAAGAAAGCCGTCCGGCAGCTGCGGGACGGCTTTCTCATTCCATTGGGGAAATTATTTCTTCTTTGCAGGCTTTTTAGCAGGCGCCTTGGCAGCAGCTTTATTCTTGCTTTCCTGAACTTCCATACGGATGGTCTGGGCCAGGTTTTTTAGATCCTGCATACCTTTACGTACACGAGTACCAGCCGCATTGTTCCCCTTGTTATAGAACTTATCAGCGTCCCCTTCAAGGTCGGCAACAATTTGTTTGAATTCATTAAACTTTTTCATCTTACACCTTTTTTTTAATGTTTAGAAATCTGAATTAAAATCATTCTATAGCTAATCTAATACCTTTTTCTTCGAAAAACAAAATTAAAAAACCCTCCTAACATGCTTTTTTTCCACTTTTTCACAGGACAAGGACTTTTTCGGCCCAACTATCTTTTAAGGAAATTTTTAGATTAAGCTATAACTGGCTGTTTTTCAATTTGTTATAACTACCATATTCGCTATAGGGCCTGCAAATGGCGGTTCGGGAATTTCGGTTCGGAAAGGATAAAAAAAAATAAAAAAAATCTACTCCAGCAACAAGATAAAGGCTTTTCCACGCTTTCGCGGCGCTTTATGAAAGCGATGAGCCTTACGGTGGGTATCCATTGAATCCATGAATTTTCTCGACGAAACGCTATCTTTGCCACCCGTATGGCCAGGAATAAAAATTTCGTTGAAGAGCTCCGCTGGAGGGGCATGCTGCATGATATCATGCCGGGAACCGAAGACAAACTTCAGCAAGGAGTCGTTTCTGGTTATATTGGTTTTGATCCTACCGCTGATTCCCTGCATGTGGGCCACCTTACCCAGGTAATGACCCTCATTCATTTCCAGCGCGCCGGCCATAAGCCTATCGCTTTGGTAGGTGGAGCGACCGGCATGGTGGGCGATCCCTCCTTCAAGGCCGCAGAGCGGAAATTGCTGACCGAGGAAGCGCTCCGTCATAATATAGAAGGTATACGGCGGCAGCTGGAGAAATTCCTGGAATTTGGAAAGGGAGCTAACGCGGCCGAAATGGTGAATAACTATGACTGGCTGAAAAATTATTCTTTCCTGGAATT
Organism: Anseongella ginsenosidimutans; assembly: GCF_008033235.1. Taxonomy (GTDB): domain Bacteria; phylum Bacteroidota; class Bacteroidia; order Sphingobacteriales; family Sphingobacteriaceae; genus Anseongella; species Anseongella ginsenosidimutans. Next base: position 87,771 of record NZ_CP042432.1, on the reverse strand, counting down.
CATAAGAGATATCGGCAAGCATATCACGGTGAATTATATGATGGCGAAGGATTCCGTGAAGAAGCGGCTGGAAGGTGACAGCGGTCTTTCCTTTACTGAGTTCAGTTATCAGCTATTGCAGGGCTATGATTTTTTTCACCTTTGGAAGCACAGGAACTGCCTGGTGCAGATGGGGGGGTCCGACCAATGGGGTAACATTGTTACCGGAACCGAGCTTATCCGCAGAATGGAAGGCGGAGAGGCTTTTGCCATTACCACCCGCCTTATTACTAAAGCAGACGGTACCAAGTTCGGGAAGACCGAAGGGGGGAATGTTTGGCTTGATCCGTCCCTTACTTCTCCCTATAAATTCTATCAGTTCTGGCTGAACGCTTCCGATGAGGACGTGAAGAAGTACGTTCGTATCTTCACACTGGCCGGGCAGGATGAAATAGTATCCCTGGAAGCCGAGCATGATAAGGCCCCGCACCTGCGCCTGCTTCAAAAATTCCTGGCGAAGGACATCACTTCCCGGGTGCATAGCCCGGAAGATTATGAGACGTCCGTAAAAGCTTCTGAAATCCTTTTCGGCAATGCCACCTCACAGGCATTGAACGAGCTTCCTGAAAGCCTGCTGCTCAGCGTACTGGAAGGGGTTCCCCGTTTTGAGGTGTCCAGAACAGAACTGGATCCCGGCATCGGCATCGTTGAACTGCTCACCGAAAAGGCGGCTGTTTTTCCTTCCAAATCCGAAGCCAGGAAAATGATCCAGGGCGGCGGGGTAAGTATTAACAAGAATAAGATTACATCCGCTGATCAGCAAATTAGTCCGGGATCTCTTATTAACGGACGGTATTTCCTTGCCCAACGAGGAAAAAAGAACTATTACCTCATCGTAGTTAAATAAAAAGCCGAATTCCAGCGTTGTTTTTGGCTTGAAATTGCCTGCCTGTTTTATAACGGGCTGAAATAATTATTTCCCATCATTTTTTATTAGAAAATCTTGTATTCCATGTGATTTTTATCGCATTTATAGGAATTTATATGTGGTTTACCTGTTTATTTTGCTTTTCTACGTTTTTATTGCCCTCTTTTATGAATGTATTTCTGCATTTTCCACTTATATAGCGAACAATTGTAGATTATTTTTGGCATTTTATTTTATTTAATCAAAAATATATCGATAATTGTGCTGAACTTAAATAGAATTTCAATTTTTATCTGAATTACAGGCCATTTTTGGGCATATTTTATACAGTTTCTATAAATATTAGATAAAATAATATGGAAAACGCGGTTTTTACGGCCAATAACATCTGGATGATGCTTGCAACGGTCCTGGTATTCATTATGCACTTAGGTTTTGCCAGCGTGGAGGCCGGATTTTCACAGGCAAAGAACACAGTAAACATTTTATTTAAGAACACGCTCACCCCTGTTATCGGAATACTTACCTACGGCCTTCTTGGTTTTCACCTGATGTACCCGGGTTTTGAAGAGCCGGGATGGTTTGGCTTTGCCGGTTTTGGTGTATCCCTTCCGGAAGGAGGGAATACCGCCGCTTATGCCGGGGGTGGGTACACGTACTGGACCGATTTTCTTTTCCAGGCCATGTTTGCTGCTACCGCGGCGACTATCGTTTCCGGGGCAGTAGCCGAGCGGGTCAAGCTGAGCGCCTATCTGGTTTTCACGCTGCTCTTCGTCGGATTAGTATATCCCGTGATCGGCAGCTGGAAATGGGGCGGCGGCATGCTGGATGCCTGGGGTTTCCATGATTTTGCGGGCTCTACGCTGGTACATTCCGTGGGCGGTTGGGGCGCGCTTGCAGGTATTATGCTGTTAGGCGCCCGCATCGGAAAATATGATAAAGGCAAAGTGAAGGCCTTTCCCGGCTCTTCGGTTCCCCTGGCCACTATCGGCGTATTCCTTCTTTGGCTGGGCTGGTTTGGTTTTAACGGCGGATCCGTGCTTTCGGCGGATCCCGGGCTGACGTCGATCGTACTCGTGACCACCTGCCTGGGGGCTTGTGGCGGCGCAATCGGGGGCTTTTTCGGTGGGATGGTCATTTTTAAGCGAATGGATTTTGGCATGGTGCTGAACGGCATTCTCGCCGGGCTGGTAGGTATTACCGCCGGCGCGGATGTGATCACACCCGGGGAAGCGGTCATCATTGGTCTGACTGCGGGCGTGCTGGTGGTGCTTTCGGTAGTAAGCCTGGACAGGATGAAGCTGGATGACTGCGTAGGGGCGGTTTCGGTTCATCTTACCTGTGGTATCTGGGGGACGCTCGCAGCCGGGATATTCGGCGAAGGAGTAGCCTTCTTTCCCCAGTTATACGGCGTACTTATCTGCGGGGCAGGCGCATTTCTTTCGGCCCTGGTCATATTTAAAATATTGCAACTGACCATGGGCATCCGGGTTTCCCGGCAGCATGAGCTGGAAGGCCTTGACAGTCATGAGCATGGAATACGAGGATATACGATCATCCTGGAATAAAGGAATTTTAAGAATCAAAATATGAAAAAAACAGTATTGCTTTTTGCCGGCCTTATGGCCGCAGGGTTTATTGCCAGGGCACAGGATGAAGAGAGTCCTCTGCTTATCTCAGGTTCAGTGGATGCGTACTACAAGTACGATCTTTCGGACTATCGGGCGGAGAACGGAACCTCCAACATTCAAACGGCCTTCGCTAATGAACAAAACTCCATTTCCCTGGGCATGGTGGACCTCGCACTCAGTAAACAGGCGGGAAAGGCTTCCTTTGTGGGCGAAGTGTCCTTTGGACCCAGGGGGCAGGGACAATCGCTGGTGAACGCAGCCGGTGAATACGGAGACGAGAGCGCCAATTCCTTTCATATCCAAAACCTGTACGTAAGTTATGCTTTTACTGAGCAGTTCTCCATGACGGCAGGTTTCATGGGGACCTTTATCGGGTATGAGGTGATCTCTCCCAAGGGTAATTTCAATTATTCCACTTCGCGTTTGTTTTCTTACGGGCCTTTCCAGAACGCAGGTATCAAAGCAAATTATGCCTTCTCTGAGAAGGTCGGCCTGATGGTGGGGCTTTTTAACGACTGGAACCTGTACCAGGATTTTAACGGCGTATCTGATTTTGGCGCTCAGCTTTCAGTAGCGCCGTTAGAAGGCTGGAATGCCTACATTAACTTTATCACCGGAAGTCCTTCCGGTACCGAAATCGACCTCACAACTGCTTACCAGGTGACCAATGCCTTGAAAATAGGCCTTAATGCTGCCGACTTCTCGGCCCCGGACGATGCCGGTGGCTTCCAGGGAGGCGCCCTTTACGCCCAGTACGGTTTATCCGAAGTTTTTGCACTGGGCGCAAGAGGGGAAATATTTCAGTTCAAGGATACGGCCGATCCGGATAATCCCGGAATGCAAATAGAAGGCAATCGCTATTTTTCTTTTACCCTTTCAGGAAATGTGAAGGCGGGCCCCTTAACGCTAATCCCTGAAGTCAGGTTTGATTCCAGTTCGGCGGATGAATTCATGGATTCGGATATGAACTTCACAGGCCAGGCCTCCCAGTTTGTCCTGGCGGCAGTGTATGCTTTCTAGTATTTGCCAGAGTTAACGGGGTACGACTCCTACGTTCAAAAACTCCCTGGTTAGCTGGGGAACGGTCACGTACATTTCGTTCTTTAATTGAGTGTCCAGGTCCCGCTCAATGTCCATCCAGTCCGAATAGATGACGTTGGCCGTTCCCTTCTCACCTTTGAGTCCCTGTGGTCCGGGGTCGCCCTTTGGTCCCTTTGGACCCGTTGCTCCTTTGGGTCCGGAAGCGCCTTTATCGCCCGTGGGTCCCGTGGCTCCCGGTTCACCTTTGGGGCCTTGTTCGCCGACAGCGCCATCCGGGCCGGGAGGGCCTTCTTTTTGCAGGAATTGAATGTCAACAGCATGAACAGTGCTAGCGCTGGGGTGAACACTCTTGCTGTTTTCTTAAAAATTCTTGATGGTTTCATGAGCTTTTGTTTTGGCTGGTCAATGGGGTATGTTTAGGGCATTCGCAACTGCGTTATAATCCTTCATGTTTACGTTTTCCAGTCTCGTGGCAGCGGACACTCCGCCCGGAATGAGTACGTACCTGAACTGCAATGACACCCCCGGGCCGGTACCCATGATCTCATCGTGGGTGAGCGCAGTCCCATCTGTGCTTTTAATTGAGAACCGTACTTCGCCATGATTGGTAAAGTAAACGGCGTAGCCGATGCGCTCGTTATTGTCATTGTGCCGGGTATAGGGCATCTGGAAAACAACGTTATCCTGGAACCTGAAAAATGTCAGAATAATCCCCCGCTTTCATTGTAATCGTTGGTTAACCTGTTTTCAGTAACTCTCATGGTTTTGTAAGTGCTTTGGTTCGACAAGTTCCACACCGGGTCCATCCATTCTGAATAAATAACATTGGCCGTTCCCGGGTCACCTTTATCACCCTTGTCGCCTTTCGGTCCGGCCGGCCCGGCGGCTCCCCGTGGGCCTGTTGCGCCGGCAGCGCCTCTCGGACCGGTATTCCCGGTATCGCCCTTATCGCCTTTTGGTCCGGAAACTCCCTGTTCTCCCTGTGCGCCTGCCGGGCCGGGAGGGCCTTCTTTTTCGCAGGATAGCATTAGAGCGGCCAGAAACAAGGCAGACAGGATTAATTTGATCGGTTTCATGATTGAGTTTGATTTTCGGTTTTTGTGGCATTAGTTAATTATGAACAAAGGCGTTCATCTGGGCAGCGCACAGCGTAGTTTTATCGAGTTGATTGGTTTTTTCATTGAGAACGACCCGGCAATATTCCGCATTGCCGGATCGTCAGGGATGGTCATAAGGTTAACAGCAATTCAAGGAGCCGCGGAACCTCCGGCCGGTGGCCTATTACTCTCTGCTCCGCTCCACCGGAGGGTCAGGTTGTGGATTAAACATCAGTTCGCCGCCAAGCGATGTCAAGCCGCCATCGCTGTTTACGAACCTGCCTTTTATATGGGCGTACTTGCCGTTCAGTACGAGCATCCCGTTAACGGTATCGTGGATTCCCTCGAGCATGACGGTTACCGGCCTCATTGGTGTCGGCGGAATGACCGGCTCGGGCGGATGTACCGGTTCAGGAGGGTGTACCGGCTCGGGCGGGTGGATAGGCTCGGGATAAAAAGTCCATGACTGAACCAGGTGCAGGGTCTTTCCTCTTTTCAGGGATGAAAGGGTTTTCACTTCCAGCCTTCCTTTAAGGGCGGTGTTATGGAATTCACCGGACCAGCTGCCACCCTGCCTTATTGTGGCGTCGAATTTAAAGACCTGCGCAGGCGGCTCGGGCTGCGGGTTAAAAAGTATTTCCTTATTCGCGGTGTCCGTGGAAGCCTGTTCGTTTCCGGAAAGCTGCCCGGCCCGGTTTTCGGAAGCAAGGGAGCCGGTTGTACCCGCTCCGTCAATAAATGCTTCCTTTTCACAGGAAAGCGCGGCAGCTGAAATCAAAAGCGCTGCAGAGATCAGTTTTAAATTTTTCATTACAAATTAGTTTAGTGGCGCGTTTATGTCATTTGTTAGTCAAAGCTCCGCCTAATGAAAGCCTTTCGCTAACAGATATTTCGTTTTCCTTAACAGAGATTCCCGTATGGCGCCTGATGCATCAGCTCCCACATTAAGAGAAGGTAAGTCAATATTCGTCCTTGAAATAAGGATGAATATTGGCTTTAACAGTAGAAAAGCAGTAGGGCGGCGTTATGCCGGTTGCTTTGACCAGGCTGAAGGGGACTCGCCGAACTGTTCCTTAAAGCATTTGGCGAAATAGGAGAGGTTGTTGAAACCGACGCTGTAGGCGATTTGCGAAATGCTATCTTCTTTGCCGGCTATTTTTTGTGCGGCCCTTTTCAGGCGGAGGAGCCGGATGAATTCAACGGGCGTCTGGCCGGTAAGGGCTTTGAGCTTGCGTTCTACCTGGGTGCGCCCCAGTCCAATTTGTTCAATAAAGGCTTGTACGTTAAACTCAAAATTGCCCATATTGCTTTCCACAATGTCCATTGCCTTTTGGAGAAAGCGTTCGTCGGCGCTGGTAATAGTAATATCTTTTGGCTGCAGCGTGATTTCCCTTGAAAAGCGTTCCCGTAACAGGGCGCGCTGGCGTATGCGGTTCTTTAGCAGGACCAGCAGTTCGTCTGCGTCAAAAGGCTTGGTCAGGTAATCGTCTGCGCCGGTTTCCAGGCCCTCGATCCTGGGAATCTTGCCGGACCTGGCGGTGAGAAGGATTACTGGGATATGGCTGGTGTTTTCGTCGAGCTTCAGCCTTCGACAAAGCTCTATGCCATCCATTTCAGGCATCATTACATCGCTCAGTAACAGGTCTGGCTGCAGTTCCCGGGCTTTTTCCAGGCCTTCCAGGCCGTTGGAAGCGGCGCTGACCCGGTAGTGCGGTTTAAGGATCTGTCCGAGGAAAGCCTGCATATCAATATTGTCTTCTACGATCAATAATTGAGGCAGGCCGTGTTCTGTTTCGGCGCCTTCGGGTGTCCTTGTTTCTCCCGCGGGGCTTTTCTTCCTGCCGGAAATTGTGCTTCGGGAAATTGTGCTTCCGGAATGCCGGCTTTCGGTAGCAGGAAAAGAGGAGCCGCTTATTATTCCGGGTTCGGCGGGAGCAGGGGAGTTTGCCGGCACGAATAGTTCGCTCCGGGATAAATGTGCTTTTCCCATGGGCAGAAGAATGGTGAAGCAGGAGCCTTGCCCGCTTACGCTGCTGACATCGATTTCGCCGTGATGAAGCGTTACCAGTTCTTTGGTCAGGGCCAGGCCAATGCCCGTGCCCTTGTATTGTTGGGCAGAACCGTTTCCCGCCTGGAAAAAACGGTCAAATATCCTGGACAGTTCCTGGGGGGCGATGCCGATGCCGGTATCTTTTATGCTGACCTGTGCCTGCTGTTTTTGGGTGAAATCGCTCACTCCTGCCGAAAGGGTAATGCTGCCGCCTTTTCCTGTAAATTTAAAGGCATTCGAAAGGATATTGTGCAGGATCTTTTCCATTTTCTCAGGATCAATATACAGGTCAATATCGTCTTCCATTTTAAAATCAAAGCGGATTTCCCGGCTTTGCGCCAGCGATTCGTAAGCAGCTGTAACGGGTTTCAGGAACGTCCGGAGATCGGTTTTGACTGCCTGCAAAACCATCTTATCTGATTCGATCTTGGAAAGGTCCAGGAGTTGGTCCACCATGTGCAGCAGGCCCCGGCTGTTGCGCTGCATAACCTGGTAAAGGGATTGTTTGTCGCCATGGAAGTCTTTTTTCTGCAACTCCTGCAACGGGCCCAGTATGAGGGTCAGCGGAGTGCGGAATTCGTGCGAGATATTGGCAAAGAAGCGGGATTTTACCTGGTCCATTTCCCTTAATTTCTTATTGGTCCGGGCTTTAATGCGGTAGCGGTTCCAGATCACGATTCCCAGCAGGAAGACCAGTATGGCCCCGCCAATAAGGTAAATTCGTTCGCTTCGCTGTTTTTGAAGTTTCAGGATATTGATTTCACGGGCTGCGTTCAGGGAGGCAATTTCCTTCTGGTTCTTTTCGTTTTGATATTTTGCTTCCAGTTCGCTGCTAAGCGTTATGCGCTGTTCATTGTACAGGCTGTCATCGTATTTTTTAGCAAGTACCGAATGCCCGTACCCTTGTTCAAAATCATTCAATGCCGCGTAAGCGCCTGCCAGCATTTCATGATTTTCAGCCATTGTAGCTAGGTTTTTGTTTTCCTGGGCGGCCACTAATTCGCCGTAATGGATGGCTTCCCGGTAATTTCCTCTTTGAAATTCATTGAATCCGAGGCTGTACCGTGCCATCGCGATAAGGTCTTGCTGGGATAGTTCTTCGGCCAGTTCCAGGGCGCTCCGAAAATGGTCGCTCGCCTTCTCATAATCTTCTGACAGGCGGTGAATATTTCCAAGTTCATGCAGCACCCGGGCTTCTCCCAGCTTATCGCCCATTTCTCTTTTGATACCCAGGGCTTCTTCCTGGAAAGAAAGGGCTTCATCATGTTTTCCCTGTTCCTGGTAAACTGCCCCGATATTGGTAAGGCAGGCCGAAATGCCAGGTAAAAAACCGAGCTTCCGGACGATTTCGAGCGCTTTTTTGTAATGGCTCAGCGCTTTGCCGAACAGGCGCTGGCGCTTGTAAAGATTCCCAAGGTCATTATGGATCATAGCAACTGCATTCCGGTCGCCGGAGCTTTCAAAAATGGCCATCGCTTCCAGGTATGCAGCCGTTGCGCTGTCAATGGCCGTATTTTCACGGTGGATCCTGGCCAGGCCCGCGAGAGCGGAAGCCAACGCATTGCTGTCATTTACAGACTTTGCCAGGGCAATAGATATGTTGAATTCAATTTTCGCTTTGTCAAACTCCCGGAGCCGGTTGTATTGGCTGCCCAGCCGGTAAGCAGCTACCGCTTGTCCCTGGGTATAGCCGATCTTTTCTGCCAGCTGTTTTGCCTTTCCCGCGTATTCAAGCGCTTTCATATTATCGCTCCGGTAATACTGGTACCAGAGAGCCAGGTATGTGTTAACCCGGGAGCTGTCTGCCTCGCTAAGTTCCAGCTGCCGGAGGAGGCTGTCTGTAACGCTTGTGTCCTGGCAACGTGCAGCGGCGCTGAAAAGGATTGAGACGATCAGTATAGGCAATAACTTCTTCACCCTTTAACTTAGTGATGGCCATACTAAGTTAGGAAAAATCAGCTAAAGGAGCGGATGGTTATAAGGGGAGAATTTGCAATAGACATGGGCTTTTTGTATTATTAGCGGGTTCAAATCAAACAATACTTAAATCGGGCAGAAATGGCATTTAAGAACGACAGAAGGAAATTTCTGAAGCAGTTAAGCGGGGCTTCCGCATTGGTGGCAACGGGGTCTTTGGGCAATGTGGCCTGTACCGCCCGCAGGGAAGTGCTGACTCCGGCAGCAAAAGTTACTTCGCAGGAAAAAGTCCGGATTGCCTGCATTGGTATGGGCATCATGGGTTTCGGAGACCTGGAAACGGCAATGAAAGTACCGGGGGTAGAACTCATCGGCGTTTGCGACCTTTATGACGGGCACCTGGAGCATGCAAAAGAGGTATATGGCAGTAAAATATTCACTACGCGGGATTATAAGCAAATCCTGGACCGGAAAGACGTGGATGCGGTGATCATCGCGGTGCCGGACCACTGGCACGATCATATTTCCATCGATGCTTTGCAGGCGGGAAAGCACGTATACTGCGAAAAGCCCATGGTGCAGCACCTGGACGAGGGCCATGCCGTTATAGAAGCGGCCAGAGCGTCCGGCAAGGCATTCCAGGTGGGCAGCCAGCGTGTCAGCAGCGTTGCCTTTGCTAAAGCACAGGAATTGTTCCGGCAGGGAGAAATCGGGGATATTAATATTATCGAAGGTTTTTACGACCGCCATGACGCAATAGGCGCCTGGCAATATTCCATCCCGCCGGATGCCTCCCCTGAAACGGTTGACTGGCAGCGTTATGTAGGAGATGCCCCGGCGCATGCTTACGATGCTAAGCGGTTTTTCCGCTGGAGGAATTACAGGGATTACGGCACCGGCGTGGCCGGCGACCTCTTCGTTCACCTTATTTCAGGATATCATTTTATTACGGGGGCGCTGGGCCCGGAACGGATCTTTGCTACCGGCGATTTGAGTTACTGGAAGGATGGCCGCGATGTGCCCGACGTGATGACGGCCATCCTGGAATATCCTAAAACCGACCACCATGCCGCCTTCCAGGTGCAGCTCCGGGTCAACTTTGCGGACGGTTCAGGCGGCGGGCAGCGTACCCGGATCGTGGGTACGGAAGGGGTGATCAACCTGGGCTGGAATGATTTCGTCCTGAAAAAGCACCTGCTTCCGGAAGCGCCGGGCTACGGGGGTGGGATTTGTACGGGACCTTCCCCGACGACGTAAAGAAATCCTTTGTGGCACAATACGATAAAAAATATCCGCCGGAAAGCCGCAAGGTGGCCCAGCCGGAAGATATCCAGTTTGCCGCTCCCGAAGGGTACGATGACCGCTACGATCATTTTGTGAATTTCTTTGAATCGGTTCGTACGGAGAAACCTGTGGTGGAAGATGCCGCCTTTGGCCTTCGCGCGGCCGGCCCGGCCCTGGCTTGTAATGAAAGCTACTTCAATAACAGGGTAGTCCACTGGGATGCAAAGAATATGAGAGAGAAGAACGCTTAATTATTTTATTGACGCCAGGGGAGTTCCTGCAGGGAGATTTTACAGGTTGCCCTTTAATGCGGTCAGTTTATCAAAAGGTTACAGCCCCGGATATCGCTGTTGTCAAAGCGGCCCAGCACCTCGAAAGAGCCGTCCGGGTGAATTTTCCCCAGGTCGTCCGTGGCAATAAACGAACAGGAATAAATATTGGCCAGGTCAATGATATTGATGGCGCCGGTGCGCCCCTGCGAAACCATTGTGAAAGGGTCGTTCAGTTCCCGGATGCTGATTTGCATCCAGGGAGGGCATGCAAAACGCCCTTTCCCCCGGGAATAAGCCTGGGAAAGCAGTTCGGTCATCCCGTATTCCGAATGAATAGCCGAAACGCCCAGGCGCTCTTTAAGGATCCCGTGCAACTCCTCCCTGACCAGCTCCTTCCTTCTGCCTTTCATGCCACCGGTTTCCATAATAATGGTATGCTTTAACTGAAGCCGGTGTTTTTCCGCAAAGTCAAGTAAGGCATGGGATACACCGATCAGCAGCGCAGGGAGCTGTTTTTCTTCCAGGTCAAGCAGCGTCTTTAGCAAATGATCGTGATCGTGAAGGAAGAAACCGCTTTCAGGGTGGCCGCTTAACTTTATTAATTCGTCCGCCATAAGCACCAGGGAGGATCCGCTTCGTTCAAGGTAACCGGGCAGCAAAGCGAGAATACGGTAATGCGGAATATTTCCATAGAAATACTCAAATCCTTTCCGGAAACTTTCCCTGTAAACCTCCAGCTTAGCTACCAGGTGGCGGCTGGCCGCTGCGCCGGTAGTTCCTGAACTGGTAAAGATCATCTCTTCCCGGTGCTTTTCAGTAATTACCCGGTGCGTCTTGAAAAAGCCGATCGGTAAAAAAGGGATAGCTTCCAAACTGTTCGTTTTCTCGGGGTCAATCCCCAGCAAGCCGGTAAATTCACGATATACCGGGTTGGCCCGTGCCTGATACCGGAAGATGTCCAGGGCTTTTTCCCTGAATTCCCGGGCGGAAGAAATACCAAAGATGCCGGAAGCTGTAATCACCCTGCAAAGATAAGGCGCAGTTCCGGAATAATTCTTGATTTCAGGGCTTAAACGCTGTACTTTACCGCTGGCGGAATAATTTACGGCATTCCCATCCGGCCCAGCCCGCTAAACCAGCGGCAAGTCCGCCTGTAAATGCGGTAATAAGGATAAGCAGCAGGGGATTGCCTATGCCAAGCAGAATGCTTACCCGCTCGCTGAGTATGCCTCCGGAGCGGATATGGATGAACAGGCTGGCCAAACCCCATAAAAGGAAAACAGCCAGGAAACTCATCAGAAATGCCCTGCCGGGTGTGCGGCATTTCCAGAGGCAAAAAACAAAGGGAACGGCCATGATGGTCCACCAGGGCATCCACAGTTGTAGCAGCAGGGAGGTAAATAGTATGAGGGAAAATAATCTCATTGCAATGTCATTGTTGAAACGATTCCGGGATCGTCTTCATCGGGCTCTGTGAGAAAAACAAGTTTATGCAGTTTCCCCTGCCTCCATGTCTCTATCATGTTGTCGTACCAGGGGCTGCCGGGATTTCCCGATTGCCCGCCGGGGTAGATCCCGTAAGCATTGATCGTGTCGCCCATTTCCACCACCATGCGCCAGGAAGGGCCGTTATGATCATTCAGCGCATTTATGGTGCCTTTACCGCCGCCCATCAAGAGCTTTTCCGAACCCAGCGCGTCCTGCCCCAGGATATGTGCTATATGGGTGCCTTTTACATTGCCCCATTGCCATGCTTCACCCATTTGTCCGTATGTCTGCTGCAGCGAGTCGATGGTTTTGCGGAAACTTTGGGTAGCTGCATCGCGCAGGCCCTCCTTCGCAGCAGTGTTTACATTATCAAACCAGCGGGCCTCCTTTTCCCGGTTCAGTAGGTGGATGCTGCGGTCATGGCCGGGATAACGCATGGGACGTTCTCCGGCCTTGGCAAATTCGTCGCCCCAGATCGCCTTTTCCAGGAATTCCCACCATATTTCGAATAGGGAGGGCGCTATTTCGGCAGCAGCGTTACGATAATCCCAGGCTAAAAGCTCCAGCCGTGCCTTGTTTTCTTCCGCCTTAAGGGAAGTTGTGTCCAGCGCTTGCAGCATGGCCGGCAACGCCCATTCCGCCAGCTTTTTATAACTGTCGCTTTGCATCAGGCGAATGCTGTCTGTAGTAGCCTTCTGCATTCCCGCCAGCAGTTCATTGATCCGGATAGCCCGGCCGGGCTGTGTATATTCCCAGTTCAGGTAGTATGGATAACTTGTGTCCGCGCTGAACTGGTTCGCGGAACTTACGAAGCCCCTGGGCGGATCTTTTACATGCGGATTATGCGCATGGGGGATCCATCCCTGCCAGTCATTGGATGAGCGCGTTCCGTCAAGGAGGAATTTGCCCTGGTTTTTCCATTTGAGCGGAAATTTGCCGTTGACCCACATGGCAATGTCATTTCCGGCGCTGGCAAAAACAAAATTCTGCGCGGGGGCTACGTAATGACGTAAAGCCATCACATATTCCTCGTAATTTTCGGCCCTGTTCAGCTCGTAGAAGGTCAATACTTCGTTTCCGCCTTCGTGAGCGATCCATTTGGCCGCGTATCCCTGCGGAACCGATTGTTCGAAAGGCGTTTCGCCTTCTTCATACACAACCGGGCCGAAACGGGTATATAAAACCGTGTCCCTGACTTCTTCCGCTCCCCGTACCTTTACCGTTTCCACTTTTTTTTCCAGCGGAATCCAGGCGCTGTCCAGCCAGTATTCATTTTTTTCTTCATCTTTAAACCGGATACGGTAAAAGTCCAGTACATCCGGGTCTACATTGGTAACTCCCCAGGCGATGCTGCGGTTAAAGCCGATGATCACCCCCGGGGCTCCGGGAAGCGAAACCCCGCAGACGTTTACCCCGGGACTGCTCAATTGCACCTGGTACCATAGGGAAGGCAGGGTAAGGTTCAGGTGCGGGTCATTAGCAAGAATGGGATGGCCGGATGCTGTTTTGCTGCCTGAGATTGCCCAGTTATTGCTCCCGATACCCGGTACGCTTCTTTCGGGGCGCCAATAGCCATTGACTTCCAGGCTGCTCAACGCTTTGGGATCTGCCTCCTTAGGGGGTTCAGGGAGCGGAAGCGGCTGGAAATCCCATGCGGTTCCCGCCGGTATTACAGGGCTGGCCCTGAAAGGCCGGTCAGGAAAAAGGTTATAAACTATATCCTTGTTGTATTTAGCCAAAATATTGCTGAGATAATAATCATCGGAGCCCCCGTTCAGGGTTTTAGTCATTTGCTTCAGCAGCAGCGCGCATTTAAGCGGGGTCCATTTTTCGGGAGCGTAACCCAGCAATTTATATTCGAATGGATAATCCCTGGGCTGCAGGCCGCTGATATACGCATTGATGCCGCGGGTGTAGGCTTCAATGATCGTTTTAGTGCGGGGGTCGGACATCATGACGTCCAGGGATTGCCGGGCTCCGTACACCATTCCCATGCGGCGCTGGTACAGATCAAAGTTCACGGCTACGGGGCCGACAATCTCCGAGATTCTTCCGGCCGCGGCCATGGTCTGGAATTCCATTTGCCAGAGACGATCCCTGGCCGTTATATATCCCTGGGCAAAATAGAGGTCTTTATCGTTTTCCGCGAAAATATGGGGTACCCGGCTGGTGTCATATAAAATGCTGACCTTTCCTTCCAGTTCATCCAGGTTAAATTCTATATCCCTGGGCTCGCCGTTCTCCGCATTTTGCCAGAAACCGGTAAAAGGATCGAGGAAGTTTCCAACCGGCGGAGCGCTTCCGATCTTTATCTGCAGAACAGCAAACAACAGACCGGCCAGTACGATAGCCGCAATGCCTTTTAAGGACTTCATGCCTCTAATATAACATAAAAAGCAAACGAAGAATATTATTATCATTAACTTTACTTTAACTGAAATCCATTATTATGAAAAGGATCTGTAAGCAGCTGGCACTTGCTGCTTTTTTAACCGCGGTTTCCTCTTCAGAGGTGTCTGCTCAGGACGAAACCGTTGTCTCCGGCCATGTGCTGGACGCTGAAACTGCCGCCCCCCTGCAGGATGTAAGTGTTATCGTGAAGGGCCGGCCACTCGGAACCACCACCGGCGGGAACGGTGAATTTGAACTCACTGCAGATATAACTCCCCCATTTACCCTGGTATTCAGTCATATTGGTTATACTTTAAAGGAAGTGACTGTGCAGGGGAACAGAACGGGAATGGAGATCACTTTGCAGGCCACCTCCATCCTTGGCCGTGAAATCGTGGTCGCGGCATCCAGGATGGAAGAAAACATCCTAGAATCTCCGGTTTCTATTGAAAAGATGAATGCGGCGGCGATAAGAGCAGTAGCCGCCCCCGGCTTTTATGACGCTTTGCCCCACCTGAAAGGAGTGGAGTCCAGCATTCAGAGCCTTACCTTCCGTTCCGTATCTACCAGAGGGTTTAACTCGAACGGAAATACCCGTTTTAACCAGTTCATTGACGGAATGGACAACCAGGCGCCGGGACTGAATTTTTCGGTGGGCAATATGATTGGAATGACGGAGCTTGACGCGGGAAGCGTAGAGCTGTTACCGGGCGCGGCATCGGCCTTGTATGGCGCAGGCGGCATCAACGGGACGCTGCTGATGAACAGCAAAAGCCCTTTCGATTACCAGGGGCTGAGCCTGCAGCTGAAAGCGGGGCTAAACCATGTGGGAAAGGAGCAGCGTTCTTCCGCCGGTTTTATACCGGACCTGGCCTTTCGTTATGCGAGGGCAATGGGGAAATTTGCCTTTAAGATCAACGCCGCCTATCTGCAGGCCAATGACTGGGAGGCCGAAAATTACACGAATTTTGACCGGCTCAACGTGCAGGCCAAACCCGGTGCGTCCCATGCCGATGACCCTAACTACGACGGCGTAAACAGCTATGGAGATGAGATCAATACCAATATCCGGCAGGTAGCGCAGCAAATGGCTGCGATGTCGCTGATCCCAGGGGCTGCCGTAGCGCTCGTTCCCGATCAGCTGGTTTCCCGCACAGGTTACCGGGAAGAAAACCTGGTAGATTATGCCACCAGGAACCTGAAGCTGGGAGGCGCCCTTCATTATCGCTTTACCAGCGAATTGGAAGGCATTCTGCAGGTCAACCGGGGTAGCGGTACCAGTGTTTATACGGGGGCCGACCGCTATTCGCTGAGAGATTT
This sequence comes from Anseongella ginsenosidimutans, assembly GCF_008033235.1. Lineage (GTDB taxonomy): Bacteria > Bacteroidota > Bacteroidia > Sphingobacteriales > Sphingobacteriaceae > Anseongella > Anseongella ginsenosidimutans. Next base: position 72,373 of record NZ_CP042432.1, on the reverse strand, counting down.
CATCATGACCCAGTATAAAGCAGAGCTGAGAGGCCGGAACTTTTTCCTGCGGGCCTATACCACGCAGGAGCGCTCCGGCGATTCCTATAATGCCACGGCCCTTGGAAGCATTCTGAATGAAACCTGGAAGCCCAGCCAGCAGTGGTTCCCTGAATATGTGGGCGCATTCTTGACGGCCAAAGGCGCCGGCGCTGATGATATGCAGGCGCACGCAGCCGCCAGGGCCTTTGCGGACCAGGAAAGGTATGAACCGGGAAGCGGGGAATTTGAACAGGCTAAAGAAGAGATTACAAGCCGCTACATCGGGTTTGGTGCGGACAGGAACGGCGCTAAGTTCAACGATAAAACGAACTTGTATCACTACGAGGGAATGTACAATTTCTCCGGCCATATCCGCGTGGTGGAACTGCTCGCCGGGGCATCTTACCGCCGCTATGCCCTGCGATCCGACGGAACTATTTTCGACGACGCGGACAGGGATATCGGGATCAGCGAATACGGGGCCTACCTGCAGGTGAGCAAGAAAGTCCTGGAAGAGCGCCTGAAATTCACCGGCTCGCTGCGTTACGATAAGAACGAGAATTTTGAAGGACGGTTTACCCCCCGCCTTTCTGCAGTCGTTACCGTGACGCCGGAAAATAATATCCGCCTTTCCTGGCAAACCGGGTTCCGTAACCCTACTACGCAGAATCAATATATTGACCTGCTCGTGCGCGCTAATACCCGCCTGATAGGCGGCTTGCCGGAGTTACTGGGGAAATATAACCTGTATGAGAATAAGGGCTATACGCAGGAAAGTGTGCAGCGCTTTCAGCAAAGCGGCAACCCCGCGGACCTGGAACAGTATACCTTCCGTTCCTTCAAGCCGGAGAGGGTTCAGGCCTACGAGATTGGCTACCGGGGGCTTATCAATAAGAAGCTTCTTGTCGACGCCTATTATTATTATAACATTTACAATGATTTCATTTCTGCGCTGGTACTCCTGCAGAGCCCGGACGGAACGCCGATGGAACTGGGAAATGCGAGCATATTTTCAACGGTGGTGAACAATCCCTCGGATGTGGTTACCCAGGGCTGGGCGCTGGGGCTGGACTATTCACTCCGCGGCTGGCGCCTGGGCGGCAATGTGTCCTTTAATACGATCACGGAAAAAGCGGAAGGGCTTTACAACGATTTTAATACGCCCAAATACCGTTTCAACCTGAACCTGGGCAGGCAGAACCTGTACAGGAATATCGGGTTCAGGCTTGCTTACCGCTGGCAGGACACCTTTCACTGGAATTCCACTTTTTCGGCCGGGGAAGTACCGGCTTTCGGCGCGCTTGACGCCCAGGTGAATTATACTGTTCCGGAAACGGACGTGACAGTAAAACTGGGAGGCTCGAATATTTTTAACCGGTATTACTTTACTTCCTTCGGAAATCCTGCGGTGGGGGCCGTTTATTACCTCTCGCTAACCTACGATTCGGTGTTCTGATTTGTATCATCATATTTACATGGTCGCCTGCTGGTTTTTTTTACTTTAGCTGGTAAAATCAACTGGTATGCTAAGTTTTTTACAAAGGATCATTCTCGTCTTTCTTTTGATCGGCGGTACGACTGCATTCGCGCAGAAACGCATTTACCGTTACCCGGATGTTTCCGGGGACAAGATCGTTTTTTCTTTCGCAGATAATTTATGGCTGGTAAATAAAACCGGCGGACAGGCTGTCAGGATCAGTTCTCCGGCGGGCCCGGAACTCTTTCCCCGCTTTTCTCCCGACGGGAAAACACTGGCCTTCAGCGCAAATTATGACGGGAACATGGACATTTATACGATTGATGTCAATGGAGGCGTACCCCGGCGCATTACTCATCACGGAATGAGTGAGATCGTGCAGGACTGGTACCCTGACGGAGAACATCTTTTCTTCGCCTCGTCCATGCACAGCGGCAAACAGCGTTTTAACCAGTTTTATAAGATCAAGGCAACGGGCAGCCTGCCCGAGCAGCTTCCTATAACTATCGCCGAATTCGGAAGCCTTTCTCCGGATGGTCAAAAAATGGCTTATACCTATAAAAGCCGGGTGTTCCGGACCTGGAAGCGCTACCGCGGCGGATGGTCAGCCGATATTTATGTGTTCGACCTGCAGAGCCGGGAAGCTGAGAATATTACTTCCAACGATGCCAATGACGAACTTCCGATGTGGCACGGGAGTTCCATTTACTATATTTCAGATAAAGGCCCGGAGAAACGCTATAATATCTGGAAATACGACACAAATACGCGGGAACACAGCCAGCTTACTAATTTTAAGGATTTTGACGTGCATTTCCCGGCAATCGGGCCTGAAGAGCTGGTATTTGAAGCTGCCGGAAGCATTTACCTGCTGGACCTGGCAACAGCAGAATATAAAGAAGTGAACATCAGCATCGTGGATGACATGGAGAGCGTGAAACCCCGGCTGGTGAATGTGCAGGATTACCTGGCGGACGTCAGTATTTCACCTGACGGGCAGCGGGTGCTGGCCGGGGCGCGCGGAGAGATCTTTAGCCTGCCGGCCGAAAAGGGGGTGACCATTGATCTCAGCCGGTCTTCAGGGACCGCCGAACGGTATCCTGCCTGGTCTCCGGACGGAAAGAACATTGCCTGGTGGAGCGATAAGAGCGGCGAATACGAACTCTATCTTTATAACCAGGTCTCGGGGGAAACGAAGAAAGTGAGTAACCTGGGTGAAGGATACCGTTATCATATCTATTGGTCGCCGGACAGTAAGAAGGTTGCTTTTGTTGATCAAACCATGCAAATCAACGTGCTGGATATCAGCAGCGGAAAAGTTACGCCCGCCGGGAAGGGCCGGTGGATGTACCAGGGCAGCCTGGATAATTTTTCGGTAAGCTGGTCGCCGGATAGCCGCTGGCTTACGTACAGCAACGGACTGGATAACCGGCAGCAGGCCATTTTCCTGTTTGATACCCGTCAATCGGAAATACACCAGGTGACGTCCGGCTTTTACAGCGACGATTCCCCCGTTTTTTCTCCTGATGGAAAATACCTCTATTTTACCACAAACAGGCGGTTCAAACCGCTATACAGTAATTTTGACAATTCCTGGATATATACTAATTCCACGCAGATCGGACTGATTCCCCTGGCGGATACGACTGCTTCGCCGCTGCTGCCGGAGAACGATACGGTAACGGTAAAGACGGATGAGGATGAAAAGAAGGGGGACAAAAAGAAAGAGGAAGACAAGGACAATAAAAAAGGCGATAAGGGCGAAGAAGGCAAAAAGGACGAAGAAGGCAAAGACCGGACGATCATTGACCTGGAAGGAATGGAAAACCGGGTGGTGATCCTGCCGGTGGATGCCGGGAATATCGGGGACCTGGCCGCCGTTGAAGGAAAGGTGATTTATATGCGTTATCCTAATTCCGGTTCGGAAGAGGACGATGCCGCTCTTTATTATTTCGATCTGGAAGAGGAGAAAGAAGTAAGGATTATCGGGGAAGTGTCCTTCTTCCAGCTTTCGGCCGATGGAAAAAAGATACTGACCGGGAAATGGCAGCGCATGGGAGTGATTGACATGGGTTCCGGCAAAAGCCTGGATAAGACCGTGCCCCTCTCAGATATGCAGATGCGCCTGGTGCCCCGCGAAGAATGGCAGCAGGTATTTACCGACGCCTGGAGAATAGAGCGGGACTTTTTCTATGATCCGTCCATGCATGGCGTGGATTGGGAAGGACTGCGCAAACATTACGGCCAGCTAATTGCCAATGCCTGTACCCGGACCGATGTAAACTACATCATCGGCGAACTTATCGGTGAATTGAACGCTTCCCATACCTACCGGGGCGGCGGCGACCTTGAAAGCACCGCTCATGTTTCCGTAGGTTACCTGGGAATTGACTGGGCTTTTGAAAATGGAGCATACCGCGTAAAAGAGATTATCAGAGCGGCGCCATGGGATACGGAAGTACGTTCCCCGCTGGATATACCGGGGGTAAAAGTGGAAGTAGGCGATTATATCCTTGCCGTGAACGGTGTGCCGCTTACCACCTATTCTGATCCCTGGGGCGCTTTTGCCGGCCTGGCTGGAGAAACCGTGGAGCTGACCGTAAACAGTAAGCCGGAAGAAAAGGGCGCGCGCAAGGTCTATGTGGAAACACTGCGTTCTGAAACGCGCCTGCGCAACCTGGCATGGATAGAAAAGAACCGGAAATATGTAGAAGAAGCTTCCGGCGGGAAGATCGGGTATGTGTACGTCCCCAGCACTGCCACGGACGGCCAGGAAGAACTGGTGCGCATGTTTTATGCCCAGACAGATAAGCCCGGGATGATCATTGACGAACGTTTCAACAACGGCGGTCAGATCCCCGATCGTTTCATTGAATTGCTGAACCGGCCTGCGCTGGCTTACTGGGATGTGCGGGACGGGAAGAACTGGTCATGGCCGCCGGTAGCTCATTTCGGCCCCAAGGCCATGCTGATCAACGGCTGGTCGGGCTCCGGAGGGGATGCCTTTCCGGATTATTTCCGCAAGGCCGGGCTGGGCCCGCTGATTGGCACCCGTACCTGGGGAGGATTAATCGGGATCACAGGCGCTCCCAGCCTCATCGACGGGGGAGGAGTGACCGCCCCAACCTTCCGCATGTATAATCCGGATGGCACCTGGTTTGCCGAAGGCCACGGCATTGAGCCTGATATCGAAGTGAACGAAGACCCCACAGATCTTGCAAACGGGATAGACCCTCAATTGAAGAAAGCGGTAGAAGTAGTACTGGAAGAGCTGAAAACAGCCAAACCTTCTTATATAGCCCCGCCGCAGCCGGAGAAAAGGTAATAAAGAGGGCGCCAACCTTTTGCGGTCGGCGCCCTCTTTTTATTCGCGCCCTGCTGGCGCAGTTTCCCGCAAGCCTCAGCCTTTATCTACTGATGCTACGTGTTCGGCAAGGTCAACCAGTTTGTTGGAATAACCCCACTCGTTGTCATACCAGGCTACCACCTTCACGAAATGATCGTTCAGGGAAATACCGGCGTCCGCATCAAAGATGGAAGTGCGGGCATCGGTCACGAAATCCTGGGATACGACAGCATCCTCGGTATATCCCATGATGCCTTTCATCTCGCCTTCTGCCGCTTTTTTCATCGCATTCTTGATATCTTCATAGCTGGCGGGCTTTTCAAGACGGGCAGTGAGATCCACGACGGAAACATCGGGAACCGGAACCCGGAATGACATGCCGGTAAGCTTGCCGTTAAGGTCAGGGATCACTTTCCCAACCGCCTTCGCAGCTCCCGTTGAGGAAGGGATAATATTGTTCAATGCTGCGCGTCCGCCTCTCCAGTCTTTCTTAGAAGGCCCGTCAACGGTTTTTTGCGTCGCGGTGGTGGCATGTACGGTGGTCATCAAGCCTTCCACGATACCGAAATTGTCGTGCAGCACCTTTGCCAGCGGAGCAAGGCAATTCGTGGTACAGGAGGCATTGGAAACGAAATTCATGTCCGGCGTATAGGTTTTATGATTAACGCCCATTACAAACATGGGGGTGTCGTCCTTAGAAGGTGCCGACATGATCACTTTCTTAGCCCCGGCTTTCAGATGGCCTTCCGCCGTTTCCTTGGTCAGGAAAAGCCCGGTAGATTCCACGACATAATCGGCGCCTATTTCTCCCCATTTCAGATCAGCGGGATTTTTTTCAGCGCTTACACGGATTGTCTTTCCGTTTACCACGAGATGGCCGTTTTCAACCTTAACTTCTCCTTTGAACTTTCCATGAACCGAATCATAGGTAAGCATATAAGCGATGTAATCCACATCCAGAAGATCATTGATGCCCACGATCTCTACATTGGGCCTGTCTATGGCTGCGCGGAAGACCAGTCTTCCGATCCTTCCGAATCCGTTAATTCCTAATTTCATCATTGTATTGTTTTAATTGTGTTAAATTGACAAAACAGCAGCGATTTCCGCCAGTTCTTCATCAAAAGGGCTATGCCTGCTGATGGCCAGGGAAAGCTCGGTAAAATGCATCCTGTTATTGACCATGCCGATCATTTTTCCCTCCACATTATTGAGCAGCGCTTTTACCGCCGCATAGCCCATCCTGCTGGCGAGTACCCGGTCAAAGCAGGTAGGGCTACCGCCCCGCTGTAAATGCCCGAGTACGGTCACTTTCGTGTCGTAATGATCAAATCGTCGCTTTACTTCCTCGGCGATCTTCAGGGCGCCTCCGCTTTTCTCCCCTTCGGCTACCACTACGATGCTGGATGATTTTTGATTCTCAGCGCCTTCGGCAAGTTTACTGATCAGCGATTCAATGGCGGTTTCCTTTTCCGGAATAAGGATCGCTTCGGATCCTCCCGCAATTCCTGCCCAAAGCGCGATCACTCCCGCATCTCTGCCCATCACTTCCACGAAGAACAGGCGGTTATGGGACGCGGCCGTATCCCGTATCTGGTCGATAGCCTGGATCACGGAATTGTTGGCCGTATCAAAACCGATGGTAAAGTCCGTTCCGAAAAGGTCATTGTCAATGGTTCCCGGAATGCCGATCACCGGCACGTTGAATTCCCTGGAAAAGACTTCCGCCCCGCTGAATGTGCCGTCGCCGCCAATCACAATGAGGGCGTCAATCCCTTGCGCCTGCAAGTTTCTGAACGCCTTTTCCCGGCCTTCCTTTGTTTTGAATTCCATGCACCGGGCCGTCTTTAAAATAGTCCCGCCGCGCTGAATAATATTGCTTACGGCATGCGAAGGCAGGGGAATAAACTCATTGTCGATCAGTCCCTGGTAACCCTTCATAACGCCTACCATTTCAATGTTGTAATAAATGCCGGTCCGGACAACGGCCCGGATACAGGCATTCATCCCGGGAGCATCTCCCCCGGAGGTAAGGACGCCGATTTTATTTATACTTTTTTCCATTGATATTCTTACTGTTATAACGGACGTTCTGGTTACTTGTTCAAAAAGATTTCCGCCAGCGTGTAAAATTATTTATTTTGACATTAAATAAAAACAGCTTATTGTAAAATTTACAATAAGGGGTCGCTTTTGTTAACAAATATTCAAAAAGATTTGCAAAATCATGCAAGAAACCTATTCAGAATTTCATTCAATATTTTCCGTGGATTGCGTGATCTTTGGTTTTGATAAAGGCGAGCTGAAAATTTTACTCATTGAACGCGGGGAGGAGCCCTTTATCAATCACCTGGCCCTTCCCGGAAATATCGTCGGGGAGGATGAAGACCTGGATGCCGCCGCAGGCCGCGTGCTGAATGAGCTGACGGGGCTGAACAATATTTACATGGAGCAGCTCCATACCTTCGGGGAAGTCGGCCGCCACCCCCAGGGCCGGATCATTACAGTAGCCTATTTTTCCCTGATCAAAGTAAAGCGTCACGAGCTTTACCCGAAGATCCCTTTTGCCAAAAAGGCCGAGTGGCGGGCATTCCACGAGCTGCCCAAGCTCGCCTTTGACCATTCGGTCATCCTGGAAAAAGCCTACCGGCGGCTTCAGCGAAAACTTCGTTATCAACCCATTGGCTTCGAACTGCTCCCGGATAAATTTACCCTCACGCAGCTCCAGCAGCTCTACGAAGTAATCCTTGAAAAAGAAATCGACAAGCGCAATTTCCGCAAAAAGATTCTTAGCTACGGCCTGCTCACCGAATCAGGAGAAAAGCAAAAAAACGTTTCCCACCGCGCCGCCCGCCTTTATCGCTTCAACAAACGCCGCTATAACAGCCTGAAAAAAATGGGCTTCAACTTTGAAATTTAAACGCTTTTTAGTTTAACGTTTAAAGTTCAAAGTTTAAAGTTTTTAGTTCAAAGTTTAAAGTTTAGTTTTTAGTTTTTAGCGAGAAGGGCTTGCAGGTTTGGGGTTAAGGTTTTTGGTATTGGGGCTTGGAGGTTCCGGCTTGATATTCAAGGGTTTCGGGCTGGGTTAAATTTTCATTACGTCAATTTCTTTGACTTTCTTCCAGCCTTCGCCGTCTTCCGGCTTTTGGAAATGGGCTTCGGCACTCCGGTCTTCCGTTGAATACTGCATCAGCGCATTATTCATTTTGGATCAAATACAATTCGGTCTATAAAGAAGGAGTAGGTGAAATGATGGCGTTCCTGCCCATATTTGTTTAGCCGGGATAGATGGGCACCACCAAAGACCGGCAAAAAGGACGAAAGAAATTTCACCCTTTTCAGGTGACTCTGTCCCTTGTCCTTTAAAAATTTATTCAGAAGATGACGATGGCCGTATCGGCAACCCAAGGCACAAAATTCGCGACAGGGCCCTTGCCAACCAAATAGAGTTCCACGTCCCGCGCATATAGGGTATCGAATTCATAATATCCTGCCGAAAGGAAATAACCAAATACGCCCTTGTGAACGAACATTGGAGATGCTAAGCCTCCTCTCTTATCGCTATACTTAAACGATGCAGCAAAATCAAATTCCTGACCTTCTGCAAAGCCGACTTCCACCTTTGGTTGGAGGACAAGATACTGGGGCCTTTGTTTTGATGCGTGCCGATATGCTCTGAAATTCACCGCTTCTGATTCATTGCATAAATGATGGATGAACGCATTTAGAAGTGCATTAACATTTGCAATGGTATCATTTGAAGGCCGTATTTTAGACAAACCATCGACCTGGTGAACGAATTCCTTTAAAAGTTTGACCGATCTTTTTTCAAACGCTTTATTTAGCCGGGAAGGTCCCTGAGAATTTGCCGCCGGGGCAACCGCTATAAAGCAAAACAGCAACGCGACACGGAACATAGTCAAACAGTTTAAATTCCCAGATCAAAATACATTTTCAAACAGCAAAAACCCTTTGAACCTTAAACCTTGAACTAAAAACTAAAAACTCGAAATTCTTTGAACCTTGAACCCTTGAACTTTAAACTAAAAACTCGAAACTAAAAACTCTTCAAACATCAAACCCAACCCCAAAAAATTTAAACCTTAAACCTTGAACCTTGAACTTTAAACTAAAAACTAAAAACTAAGCCTGCGTCTGTCCAGCCATTTTAATGTGGTATTCTACAAGGTCGTCGATGGGGGAGCGGATGATTTTTCCTACGGACATGCCGTATTCGGTGCAGACCTCGCGCAGGATGTCCCGGAAATTGTATCCTACCGAGCCGATGCAGTTGAAGCTGTACTGCTGGTAATTTGGGTACCTGGAAACAAGGTTTTGGAAGAACAGTGTGAATGACTCCTTTACGACGTCGCGGGCATATTCCACGAAGTTGTTATTATCGTAAATGAATTTGCTGAAGCTGGCCAGGAAGCGGTTGGGAAGCGGCTTGTTGAGCAGGTTATCCAGGATGTCCTCGCTGTTGAGTTTATAAGTATTGTAAAATATTTCCGAGAGGGAACCGGGCATAAAGCCGCGCATATAATCGCGAAGCAGGCGCTTGCCGATGGAAGAGCCACTTCCTTCATCTCCCAGGAAATAACCAAGGGAATCAATGTTGAGCGTGATCTTGTCTCCGTCATACAAACAGCTGTTTGTTCCCGTGCCTAAAATGGCGGCAAAACCGGCTTCAGTTCCCAGCAAGGCTCTTGCAGCTGCCAGCAGGTCATGTCCTACATGCAGTTGGGCGCGGGTGAAAACAGCACGCAGGGCCTTTTCCACAATGGAAGCTTTTTCCTCGTTATGAACGCCGGCTCCGTAGTAATTCACCTCGGTGATCTTATCCAGGGCCAGGTTGGCGGGCAGGGAGGTTTGCAAGGATTTGACAATGCTTTCGGTATCGATGAAATAAGGGTTGTATCCTTCGGTATTAAAATTGATCCGTTTTTGATTATCATCAATCAGGCACCAATTGGTTTTCGTGGACCCTCCGTCTGCAATAATGATCATAATATTCTTTTATTTTTTTGCCGGAAATATGCCCGGACGGTTTTGGCCGGTAATAATAAAAAATAAACACGATATTATTATTGGAATGTTAACAAAATTCCATGTTTTTCCAGGCCAGGCAGGATAATACAGGATAGCGCTGCGTTTTCATGCAACTATATTTAGGCCGCTAACCTGGACATTATATGAAACTGGAAAAATTCAAGTCGAATCTTGATTCAATAGAAGAGTACGAATCCCAGCCGGTGCCGGCCTCAAAGTTAAAGGGCTGGAAGAGTTTTCTCGGCATGTACGCGGGGGAGCATACCGCGGGAACCGAGTTTGTTATCGGCCCCTTGTTCGTGGTTCACGGGGTAACGGCCGTTGATCTGGTTACCGGGCTGCTGGTAGGCAACCTGCTGGCAGTATTGAGCTGGGCCTTCTTATGTGCCCCTATCGCTACAGGAACACGGCTTACCCTGTATAATAAACTGGAAAAGATCTGTGGGCGTAATCTTACCCGTATTTATAACCTGGTGAACGGGATCATGTTTTGTTTCCTGGCGGGATCAATGATCGCTGTCTCGGCGACCGCGGTTGGAATTCCCTTCGGGATTGAGATGCCCGGCCTCGGAGACTGGTTTCCCTCCAGCGTTGGTTGGATAGTGGCCGTTTTTGCAGTAGGCCTGGTGATTACCGTGGTGGCTGTGCTGGGATATGATCAGATTGCGCGTTTTTCTAATATTGCCGCTCCCTGGATGATCCTGATCTTTTTTGGCGCCGGTTTGGCCGTGCTGCCGGAATTGGGTGTGAACTCCTTTGCTGATTTCTGGCGGGTGGCCAATGAGAAGATATGGGTAGGGGCTACCGCGGAAAACGTGAGCCGGTTTTCTTTCTGGCATGTGATGTTTTTTAGCTGGTTCGCCAATATGGCCATGCATATAGGGATGTCGGACATGAGCATTTTGCGCTATGCCAAAAAGTGGCAGCACGGATTCGCTTCGGCGGCGGGTGTTTACCTTGGTCATTTCTTTGCATGGATGGCCGCCGGTATCCTTTACGCGGTGGTGCTTGTACAGATTGTGCCTCCGGGGATGACACTTGCCGGCTATTTGCCCACCATTGGCAGCGACCAGATGCCCTCGGTTGCCCCCGGTCCCCTGGCCACTTATGCGATCGGGATCAGCGGGGCTCTTTGTGTGATTGTGGCGGGATGGACAACTGCCAACCCCACGATTTACCGGGCCGGCCTGGCTATCCAGGCCATGATACCCAGGGTGAAGCGCTGGAAGGTCACTCTTGCAGTGGGTTTGTTTACAACAGTCGCAGCCTGCTTCCCTGCGCTTGTGATGAAGCTGCTTGATTTTGTGGCCCTGTACGGCCTTATCTTAATGCCCATGGGCGCTGTCATTTTTATGGATTATCACCTGTTCCCGAAACTCCGGCTTTCCACCGATTACGCGGAACAGCAAAACAGCAGCTTTAACTGGGCTGCAGGGTTGACCTGGTTCATTACCCTGGTTGCTGCCGTAGCGCTGAATATTTTTGCGGGGGTGGAAATATTCTTCCTGGGTTTGCCAGGCTGGTTTTTGGCCGCCGCGCTTTATGTGATTTTCAGTAAGCTTCTTCAGAAAAAGAGTTCTATACAGCCAGCTGTAAGGACTATTTAAAATTTAACCCTGTCAAATAATGAAAACATTCCTCAAAATACTTTCTTACGGCGGGTTGATACTTACGATCCTGCCCCCTTTACTTGTCCTGAGTGGCCGCATGGAGCTGGAAACGCATTATCATTGGACGCTGGCCGGAACCGTCCTTTGGTTTGCCACGGCCCCTTTCTGGATTGACAGGAAAAAGAAAGCGGAAGGATAAATGCATCGTGTGGGACACGGCGTTAAAGGACGCGGAAGCGCGGTAGCGGGTATCGGCCCGGCCGCCGCAGGTTCCGGCTTAACGCAATGTGATCGCATCGCAGACAATCAATTTCCGGATCTTATAGTTCCCGGATCTCGCAGGATTTGCGTAATTTGTTCAGTATGGACGCGGATTATAAAATGCCTTCTTTGACGCGGATCGGCCATGTGCATCTGAAAGTAGCCGATTTAACGCGTTCGATTGCCTTCTATTGTGATTTATTAGGTTTTGAGATAACCACCAGGTATGGAGCTGACGCGGTATTTATCTCTGCAGGCGGCTATCATCACCATATTGGCCTGAATACCTGGTACAGTAAGAACGGGCCGCCGGCTTCCCTGAACTCGGCCGGGCTTTTTCATACCGCCATTGTTTACCCGGAAAGAAGGGACCTGGCCGTTATTTTTGACCGGCTCCGGAAGGCAAAATACCCGCTTACAGGCGCTTCCGATCACGGTGTTTCAGAAGCCATCTATCTTAATGATCCGGATGAGAACGGTGTAGAGCTTTACTGGGACCGGCCCCGGGAAGACTGGCCGCAGAAGGCGGACGGTTCCCTGGAAATGTATACGCAGCCGCTTGACCTGGCTGGCCTGCTAAATGAACTTCATGCGGAATGATCTAAACAACAGGAAATGAATACAGAAATAAAAGACTTGTCCACATACCACGAGCTGGTATCAGACCTGTTTAAATGGCCTGCAACTACCGAAGCATGGGAACAATACAGGCTTAGCGAAGAGCAGGTAAATTTTTTCAATGAATATGGCTACCTGGCCAATGTTAAGCTGCTGGAAGACTGGCAGGTAGAGCGGTTGAATGAAGAACTCGCGGACATTACTGATCCCGGTCACCCGGGAAACGGGTTATTCTATGAATTCCATTCCAATGAATCATCGGATCCTAATGCAGTTCTTTTTCATGCTTTGGGCGCCTGGAGGGTAACCGGCGGTTTTCATGATGTATTATGGAACCCGGCATTCGTGATGGCGGCAAGCCAGCTGCTCGGCGGGCAACCGGTGCGCTTCTGGCACGATCAGTTGTTTTGCAAACCGGCCCGGCATGGCGGGGTAGTGGCCTGGCACCAGGATTATTCTTACTGGACCCGAACTTCCCCTATGCAGCACCTTACCTGCTGGGCAGGATTGGATGATGCCGATACGGAAAATGGCTGTTTGTACTATGCGCCCGGAAGCCACCGCTGGGGATTGCTGGACAAACCTGAACTCGCCGGCGATATGGAGGGACTGATGGAGTACCTTACGGAAGAACAAAAGGCCGAATTCAAGCCGGTGCCCATTGAAATGAAAAAGGGCTATGCCGCTTTCCATCATCCTTTGCTCGTACATGGTTCCTATGAGAACCGGTCAGCACGTTCCCGCCGTGCATTCGTGCTGAACGTATTCGCCGATGGTACCCGGTCCGGTTCTGACGGGGAGTTGCTGGCGGGAGTTCCCCCGGTTCCCAGCGGAAAAAAAATGGAGGGTCAATTTTTTCCTCTCTTATATGATCCGTTTGGCGCATAGGAAAATAATTTAAGCCTTTCTTGAAATTTAATAAGGGAAAGTATATAAAAAATCCCCACAAACCCTACAGAATTTGTAGTAATTATCCAAAACCCACATAAAATTTGGATTAATAATCTAATTACCTAGTTTTGGAGCCCCATGATGATATTGCGAGAAAGGGTTCCGAGCGGGGGCGTGCTATTTCCGTTTAATTCCGCCAGTTCAACTAGCTGCTTCACTTGCCGGTGCTGCAGGGAGGATCTGCCTTTCTCTTTTTTTCATCTATTTACCTTATTAAAACAACAATTAAATTTCATGAGATATAGAAACACTACGTTGTACAAATGGGCCGCGATATGGCTGTTTGTGCTGATCCTCCCGGCTTCAGGGAAGCTTTGGGCGCAGGAGTTAAGAGAAGTAACCGGCACTGTGACAGACAGTCTTTCGCAAACCCCGGTACCGGGCGTAAGCGTCCAGGTGAAAGGGACGAACAAGGGAGTGCAGACAGACCTTGACGGTAATTTCAGCATACAGGTAAGCCCGGAAAACGTTCTCGTTTTTTCCTTTCTTGGTTATGCAACAAAAGAAATAAGGGTTGGCAGCCAAAGCGTGATAAATGCCGCGCTGAGCCAGAGCTTATCCACGCTTGACCAGGTGGTGGTGATCGGCTATGGCACCCTGGAGAAAAGTGAGGTGACCAGCTCGGTTACCTCACTAACAGCGGAGGATATTATCCCGGGCATGTCCAACAACCCGCTCAGGTCATTACAGGGCAAGGTTTCCGGTTTGAACATCGCTTCTGAGAACGGAACGGATCCCAATGCCGGAACTTCCATACAACTGCGGGGAGCAAATTCAGTGAACGCGTCTCAGGGACCGCTCGTTGTCATAGACGGAGTGCCCGGTGCGGATATCAATTCGGTCGCAAGAGACGATATTAAATCCATCGATATCCTGAAGGATGCTTCCGCAGGCGCCATTTACGGGACCAGGGCTTCCGGCGGCGTCATCCTGATCACTACCAAAAGCGCGCAGGCCGGCCCTTTGAGCGTTTCTTATTCGGGCGAACTGTCCACGGAAACGACCCGGAGAAAGGCCGAGGTTTTATCCGCGGAAGAATTTGTGGCAGCCGGACTTGGAGACGACCTGGGCCATAGAACAGACTGGTTCGATGAGGTCACCCGGGATTTTCCCTTTAATCAGCGGCATACCCTTACCCTTAGGGGAGGGAGCGAATCGGCAAAGATTTACGCTTCTTTGTACAGTAATAATGCGCAGGGAATCGGCATTGGTTCCAAAAGGGAGGAATTTGGCGGCCGGCTGAACACGCACTTTTCACTTTTTGACGGAAAGGCCGAGATCATCAGCCATGCCAGTTATTCAAGCGCGGATGCTGACTTTACCAATAACGGCATTTATAATATGGCGCTGAAACTTAATCCTACTGAAACACCCTACGATGCCACGGATATTACCGGCTATAATGTCTGGACAGGAGGATGGGAATACTATAACCCGGTAGCTGATATTAACCTGAGAACCGATCAAAACCAGTACAAATACCTGCTGGCCGATGTGAGGCTCAAAGTAAATATTACCGATAACCTGAATACTTCGGCCATGGTGGCCACCAAGAATAATACGGAACATCCTACTTACTGGCGTTCCGCCCAGCATAAGACCTCACGGGACCAGGGAGTGGACGGCTATGCGAAACAAGAATATAAGAAATGGTTTGATCAGACCTTCGAGTGGCTTGTCAACTATAATAATCAGTTCGGGGATCACTCCGTAAAAGCGGTAGGAGGTTACAGCTTCCAGCAATTCAATGGCCAGGGGTTCTGGGCGGAAAATTCCGATTTCCCGGTTGACGGCCTGGAAGAGCATGATCTGAACACCGGTTCTTTTCTGACGGACGGAAGGGCAAATATGGATTCCTGGAAAGACCCCCGGGAACGGCTGATTGCTTTCTTCGGGCGTGTCAATTATTCATTCAAAGACCGCTACCTGCTGTCAGCGAGTTTCCGCAGGGAAGGGTCTTCCAAGTTCGCCCCGGGTAACCGCTGGGGATCTTTCCCGGCTATTTCCGCCGGCTGGCGCATTTCGGAAGAGCCCTTCATGAGTTCCCTGGCATTTGTGGATGACCTGAAGATCAGGGGAGGATACGGCGTGACCGGGAATGAAGGTTTTGATCCCGGTGTTGCCATGAGAATGTACGGCGCCGATACCTGGTGGCTGGTAAACGGAGAATGGGTAAGGACGTATGGCCTGGCGCATAATCAGAACGTGAACCTGCAGTGGGAAACGAAAAAAGAGTACAATATCGGGCTCGATTTTTCGCTTTTCGATTATAAGTTAACGGGAAAGATCGATGTTTACGAAAGGAACAGCGATAACCTGATCTACGATATTTCTGTTCCCCAGCCGCCTGCTATTCATAATAAAACAACGATGAACGTCGGCAGCCTCCGGAACAGGGGAGTGGAAGTGGACCTGACCTGGAACGCGATCAATAAATCCGACCTGAATTATTCCACGACGGTAAAAATGTCGCATAACCGGAATACGCTGGTGTCGCTCTGGGGCAGCCAGACATTCTGGGACCGCAAATCTTTCCCTGCGCCGGGATCTCCGGGCAGCGCCGTGCGGCTTTACCCTGGCCGGGATATCGGGAGTTTTTTTATCTGGAAATTTGCGGGTTTCACCGAGGAAGGGAACTGGATGCTGTACGATAAGGACGGGAATGCCTTTGATGTTAGCGAAAGGTCTAAGTCTATTGACGATAAGCAGTTTATCGGCAATGCTATTCCGGACGTGATCTTATCCTGGAACCATTCACTGGAATGGAGGAACTTTGATCTGAATGTGTACATGCGGGGCTGGTTCGGGCACGATGTATTCAACATGATCAATATGTATTATAGCCTTCCCAATGTGACCGGTCAGAATGTATTGAAGTCCGCTTTTGAAGAACACCGGAATATTACCGGGGAAAAAGAGCTTAGCGACTACTGGCTGGAAAAAGGCGATTTCGTGAAGCTGGATGCAGTAACCCTGGGCTACACGTTTAACACCAAGGCTATTAAGCACGTGAAGAACCTGCGGGTGTACCTTACCGGCAGGGACCTGTTCACCATTACCGGGTATTCCGGGCTTAATCCCGAAGTAAATATCAACGGGCTGGAACCCGGATTTGAGGAGTTGAGCGTTTATCCGCAGACAAGGAGCTTCACTCTTGGCGTTCAGGCTAATTTTTAAAATAAGAAACACATATCATGAAGAGAAGATCCATCATATTGATTTCGGCATTTGTCACCCTCTTTTTCGTAGGATGCACCGATCTGGA
Organism: Anseongella ginsenosidimutans; assembly: GCF_008033235.1. GTDB lineage: Bacteria > Bacteroidota > Bacteroidia > Sphingobacteriales > Sphingobacteriaceae > Anseongella > Anseongella ginsenosidimutans. The sequence goes on along the minus strand of NZ_CP042432.1, from coordinate 55,775 downwards.
TGAAGTTTGGTATGACAAGGTCGTGCCGGAAACTTTCTACAAGAGCAAAGAAAATATCATGTCCGCCCTTTACCGGCCCTTTACTCATGCCCGCTGGTACGTTACCGGTGACCGCTGGAAGGTTCAGGAATATACTGCCGACCATTTCGCCATTACCACCAAAGGCCCGCACTGGTACAACGGCGGGGAGAATGAGCGTTATCATTATCATCGCTGGACGGTGGAGGACAACTGGATCTGGCAAACCTGGCGGGGCACGCTGATGGGCGTTGCCCTTGCGCTTGATACCAAGCAGGATCTTGAAAAACTGGACTACACAAAGTTTACCCTTACCCAGGAAGATAAGGATAGCCATATCAGCCAGTTAAACACACTGATCGCTTTCTTCTACCTGAATGGCCTGGACTATTTCGGCGGATTGCCGGTCTTTACCGATCTTGAAGCCGAAAATGTACCCCGGAGTACGGACCAGGAAACCTTTAATCACATTGAAAGCCTTCTTTTGGATGCCCTGGATAAGCTTCCTGTAAAGAAAGCCGGTGAACCGGAAGAAGGGGTGCTAAAAAAAGGCGCGGCGGCTGCGATGCTTGCACGGCTCTATTTTAATGCCGAAGCCTACACCGGAAGCCCCATGTACGAAGAAGCCGCGGCCTTATGCCGGGATATCATCGCAGGTGAATACGGGGAATATTCTCTGGACCCGGATTGGTTTGGCCCCTTCGATTTTTACAATAACGAGTCACCCGAGGTGATCTGGTCCATGCCTTCAGAGTTTAACAAACTGCAGTATGACTGGTATTACGCGGATTTTTACCATTATAATTCCAGGGTGTATTTTGACGTGGACCTGGGCGCGAACAACGGCGGACACCTGCAGCCTTCACGGAAACCCGATAGTTCCCTGTATATGAACGAGTTTGAACTAGGCTCGCCTTATGAAAAATTCAATGATGCCGACCTGAGAAAACAGGCCTATAAATACCAGGGCGGGGGACGTTACGAGGGCATGTTCCTGGTTGGTAAACAAATATCCCCGGTAACCGGCGAAAGGAGCCTGGGCACCCAGGAATATAAGGATCAGCTGATCGTACTGGATGACCGCGTAGGACGCTTTTCCGAAATAGGCCCCGGAAAAACTTATAGTTCGGTAAGTGAGCTTCCCTCGAAAATGTCGGAAGGGGAGGAAAATACGGGGATTCGCCTGGTGAAGGCGCCGGTTCCTTCTATGAACGATAATACCCTTCGCTGGGGCGCCGACCACGCAGTGATCCGCCTGGCCGAAATTTATTATATGCTGGCGGAATGCAATTGGAGAGCCGGGGACAGGGAAAGCGCAGCTGAACTGATCAACCAGGTGAGGTCCCGTAATTTCGCAGACGGCGCCGACCCGGATCCCGCAACGGCAGCGAACCTTGACGAGTACCGCATGCTGGACGAGTGGGGAATCGAATTTCTTGGCGAGGGCAGAAGGCGTACCGACCTGGTCAGGTGGAATAAGTTTACCACGGAAGCCTGGTGGGATCATGAACCCTCGGGTTCGGAACACCTGAACAGGTTCCCCATTCCTCAGGAAGCTATTTCCGGAAATAATAACCTGGAACAGAACAGCGGTTATTAGTGTTAAGCCTGAACCTGCAAACGCTGTGAACAGTGGTGTTGCTGGTAAAAGCCCCCCCGGAGCTGCGTAGAATCAGGGATCTTACGCGGAAAGGGTGGTCAATAAAAAAGGAGCCCTCCTGTCTTTGAACGGGAGGGCTCCTTTTGCTTATTCCTTTTGCTGCGACAGGTAGGTGATCAGGGAAGCAAATTCCTCGTAGGAGAGCGAGTTTGCAAGCCCTTCGGGCATCATGGATGTTTCCAGCTCTTTCCGTTCCTTTATATCACTGGTCTTGATCGTATGCGCCGTCCCGGTAATATCGCGCAGGATAAGCTGCCCCGCCGATTCGCCGGTGACAAAGCCCATATAGCTTTTATCGTCTTTGGTGGTGATCTGTACGGTAGCAAAGCCCTGGGAAATAGAAGCGTTAGGCTTCAGGATGGATTCTGCGATTTGCTTCCGGTTCATGATAGAACCTATCTGGCCCATGAAGGGGCCTTTCATGGTTTCGCCTTTTTCAACGCTGTGACAGGCTACACAGCCCTGCTGAACAAAAAGTTTTTTACCCAGGTCAGGGGTGCCTTTGAGTTCAGACATCGCCAGCATAATATCTTCAATGGATGTCTTCCCGATCTGCCCTTTTTGATTCCTGATCTTTTCCAGGTCTATTTTGGGTTCTTCTATGGCGACTTCCCTGGGTTCATCACCGCCGAATTCAGTGATCCCCATGCGGAATTTGCCGTTCAGGTTGGCATAGAATTCCTTTCCGGAGGCAGGAGACTGGCTCCATTGTTCCATCAGGAAGGACTTGATCTTCCCGGAGGATTCCCAGGTGACGGGTTGATAGTAGGGGCCATGCGTATCAGGCCGGGTACTCCACCACCAGGAACCATCGTAAGGAGCTTCCTTTTGGTAAAGACGGGCCAGGGTAGTAATTATCTGGTTTTTCAGGCTATCAGTGCCTGCGTTTTCATAAGCGGCGATCAAGCCGTCCACGGCGCCCGGATCGTGCATGTAACGCAGGGCCCACAAGGCAAGCGTTGAATTTTCTGTACCGATTGCTTCAATACAGGCATTTACCGCGTTCAGGCGAACCAACGACTGCATGGCCACATGGGCCGGGATAATTTCAGGGTTCGGGGTGGCATGCGGGCCTTCCTCGCCTTTTGCGGGCGCTTTAAAGGAAGCAGGAACGGGAACCTCCAGCAGGGTTTGCGCCGCTTCCTTATGTCCCAGGCGGCCCAGGCCTACAATAGCGGCTACCTGCACGCGTGCAGAAGGGTCTTTCACCGCACTCAGGAAAGGTTCAACAGGCACATTTTCAAGGAAAGGCTTTCTGTCGGCAAGGGCGCGCAAGGCAAATTCCCGAACTTCTTCTTCCGAAGCCAGCTTTACCAGCTTGTCAACGGCGGCCTCTTTTCCAGCCTGTGCATACGTGAAGATACCGGCTACCCGCACGTCCAGCGGAAGGGTTTTATCACTGGCCACTTCCCATGCGGCTTCCGCTGCTTTGTCTCCGGAGCGCTTAAGCAATTCCTGTTGGGCATACAGCCGTCTGACACTGCTTTCCGACTTCAGAAGCGTTTTCAGTTCCGCTATGGAAGCTTCCTCCAGGTCAGGGAAAGCCTCGTATTTCCAATCTTTGGGAACCGCTCTTACCACAAAGCCTTTGGTGGAATCGCCGGAATAGCCTGCGCCGTCCCATGCCGAAAGATACAGGCGGCCGGAAGCGTCCACGTCCAGGTCAGTGATCTGCGGCAACTTGAGAAATTCTTCTTCTTCCTGGCTGAAGCTGGCGCCGGAAGGCGTTACCCGGTGGATATACAGCTGGCTTCTGCCCCAGTCTGCCATCATGGGTACTTCGTTATATTTTTCCGGCCAGGCAGGTTCATCCATAAACAGAGCGCCGGTGCCGGAACCTCCGCCGAGGTCCACCATAGCAGGGATGATCTCTTCGGTGAAATGCTTGAACAGCACCGGATAGCCGTATTCGCCGGATTGTATCTGGTGGCTGAACCGGATGTTCCAGCCGCCGCCGTCATTGGTATTGCCGCGTGCGAAAATATTCATGAACGGGTCAATGGCCACATCATAAATATTGCGCATGCCATGACTGTAAACTTCCATTTCGGTACCGTCCGGGCGAACCCTTACGACGCCTCCGCCAAGCATGGTAAGCTTGTTCCCTTCCTGGTCCGTGGCGTTATGAAAACCGAAATCGCCAACTGCAATGTAGATCCAGCCGTCTATGCCCATACGAATGCCGTTGGTTGCGTGGTCGGTGCCGCGGCTTTGAAGGAATTTGGGGTTGCTGATATGTTGAATAATAGGTTTCGAAGGGCCGTCCGCTATGCCGTCCTGGTCCTTGTCTTCAAAAACCACCAGGTCCATCCCGGTGGCGAAGCCGTCTTCAAACACGGTATGAAGTACGAAAAGCTGGTCGCCAAGCGGAAAAATACCCCGGGGATTATCTACCGCGGCAAATTCCGTATGACTGTCCATGATGCCGTCATTATTGCAATCCACCAGGCGCACGATGGCGCCCCGGCCCGGGTCCTTTCCCAGGGAGCCGATCATATCCACTCCGACGAAAACTTCGCCCGTAGGCGCTACTGCAAGGCAGGCGGGGCTGGGCGTAAGGTCCGGCCCGGCGAAACCGGTGATTTCCAGTTCCTCCGGCCATTTCAGGCTGGCCCCCAGGGAGTCAATGGATTGTAATGCTGGGTTTCTTTCAGCAGGAGTACATGGCTTCTGTGAATTGCCGCATCCCGCAAAAACAAGACAGGCGCAGCTAAGGCTTAAGGCAAGTTTGGTCATTTCTAATTCTTAAATTGTAGCGTCCCGGCCTCAGGGCAAGGACTTGAAAAGCAGGCGGTAAATGTAATAATTCCACGTTAAGATTAAAATTGTCTTTTTTTGGATACTTTTACCTTGGCGCTGTGATAGTGTAGTATAGGGCGCCGTAATCACAAATATGGAATACCAGTTGAAAGCCGGCTTTGAGCAAATGGACGTGCAGGCCGTTCATGAATTTTTAAGCAGGGAAAGTTACTGGGCGAAGGATATCCCCCTCAGGCTGGTGGAGGAGTCGCTTAAAAATTCCTGGTGCCTGGGTGCTTTCGACCAAAATGGCCGGCAGGCCGGGTTCGCCCGCCTGATCACAGACTATACGACCTTTGCCTATCTTGCCGACGTGTTTGTGCTGGAAACCCACCGCGGGCAGGGAATTTCCAAAACTATGATGGAATACATCATGCAGGAGCCCTGGGTCAAAAATCTGCGAAGGCTCATGCTGGCCACCATTGACGCACATGGGCTTTACCAGCAATACGGGTTTGTTCCGCTTGATAAACCCGAAAGATTCCTCGAGATCAGCCGGAAAGATCTTTATGGGGCAGGGGAGGCGGAATCGTCCCGGCGCGGACCGGAGGCGGAGATTTAGCTGTATTTTCCGTGTTCCGGTTGCCAAGATCGTCTACAGCTGAGTAATAAAATTCACTGATTTCGCAGTGTGGAAAGCAGCGTGCCCGCCAATTAACTACATTTTCTTTAGGCAAGGTTTTTAATGCACGTAGGATGAAACCTTAAATAGTATCATCATGCTGCTGCCGTTGTTTAAGTTTGTGAGTTCAGAAAAAACAGAACCTAAACAGAAGAAAAGTATTAAGCCAAAATCCGCGCCTTCTGCAAAGGCGGAAGAGACGGAAGAATATCCTTCAAGGGACAAGCTGTACATAGACCCCAGCCAAATTAAATAACAGATCCAGTTATTACGAGTGCGGAGTGGCTCGTTAGGAGGGAGTCAGATATACCCAAATTAAATAGCAGATCGAATCATGCCCGATTCCCGGTCTGATCCATTTAAATAACTGGCGGAGTTTTTTGAAATTTCGAAATTAATCGTAATTTTACGATCAATGGGATTGACAAAAACAGAAATATTCAGTGTGGAACAGAACCGCCTTGCCCAGCTACTGAAAGCACTGGCTCATCCGGCGCGGGTTGCTATTCTGCAGCACATTATGAGGGCAAATACCTGCATCTGCGGCGACCTGGTGGAAGAACTCGGCCTTGCACAGGCAACCATTTCCCAGCACCTGAAAGAGCTAAAAAATGCCGGGCTTATACAAGGTACTATTGAAGGTGTAAGCGTCTGCTACTGTATCCATCCTGAAAACTGGAAATTGCTGGAAAAGGAAGTGGCCGGCTTTATTCAATCCTACAAAGGAATTAGCGGCTGCTGCTAAAAAATTTGAACTAGTTAAACGTAATATTGCAATAAAACTATAGAACGTAAAATTATAAAACGATGAATACCCTTCAAGCAATGGGCTGGCAGGCTTTCAAGGAAAGGCTGCAACAGGACGCCGATCAGGTACTGCAATTCCAATATGGAGATGGAAAGTGGGTAGAAGCTTCCTACCATATTACAGAAATAAAGCAAGCGCCTATTGTTTCCGTAGATTGCGGCGGTGTGATGAATTCCTGGACGGAGATCATAATCCAATTATGGGAACCCGGAATGAAACAGGCGGAACGCGCCATGAAAGTAAGCAAGGCGCTTGCTATTATCGATGTAGTGGAAAAGTCATTACCGCTGAATCCAAAGGGAACCGTTAAAATAGAATTCGGCAATTCCCGCTTCGACACCCGGCAAATGTACCCGGGACAATTCATTTCCGAAGGGGAGAATTTAATTATTGACCTGGTGCCTGACTTCACGCAATGCAAAGCGATCAGCCGCGGAGGAAACTGCGGAACCACCGCCGATGGTGAAGAATGCTGTGCGCCGGGAGCTGCTGTAAAACCTAAGGTTCAATTAGCGAATCTGGCTGTTGCTCCCAGCTGCGTTCCCGGATCCGGCTGCTGCTAATGAAGAAAATACTGATATTGTGTACTGGCAATAGTTGCCGGAGCCAGATAGCAGAAGGTTATCTCCGGCATTTTGCCGGGAGTGCGGCGGAAATTTACAGCGCCGGTGTAGAAAAACATGGGGTTAATCCCAGGGCAATCCGGATCATGAAGGAAGACGGTCTGGACATATCCGGCCATACCTCCAACCATGTTGAGGAATACCTCGGTATCACCTTCGATTTTGTGATCACCGTCTGCGACAATGCCCGGGAAAGCTGTCCGAATTTTCCTGGCGGGGCGTTGAAATTCCATCATAACTTTCCTGACCCCGCCAAAGCAAAAGGGAGCGAAGAAGAAATCATGGAGCAGTTCCGGGCCGTGCGGGAAAAGATCAAGCACTACAGCCGGAATTTTATCCGGCGCCATATTCCAGCTGATCGTCGATAATGCTGGCGGCTTTGGTATAAGGATGTTCTTCGGTTTTTTTTTCAGATAGAATATGCAACACCTTCCAGCCCTTACTTTTAAGGTAATCAGCTATCATACTGCGGTGGCAGCGCCACCAGACAGCCTCCGAACACATGATACAAGTGTTCTTTTCCAATGCAAGGTGCATTAGGTTTTTTGCGCTTTCTTCAAATTCCGGGGTTTCCATATAGTCGGCGTAGGCCCGGAAGGAAGCATTCCGCCATACGGTATTCCGGGAATCCTTTACTTTCTTTCGCCTGCCGCCCAGCCCCAAGATATGCAGATAATCAATACCTTGCTTTTCCAGGGAACGTTCAAGCACATCCTGATTAAAGTGCGGATATTTTCGCGAACCTGGCAGAAGTCGGACATCTGCCAGCATGCGAATCCCGTTTTGCAGCAGGAGCGCTGTGAACTCTTCTATCGTCCGCGTGGAATGGCCGATTGTCCATAAAATCTTTGCAGGCATCATCTGTCAGTTATAATCATTAGGGAGGCAATAATCATTCCTTTCAAGCTGCCCGGCTTTTCCGCGTTATTCTACAAACCATAATTTGCATAATCGATTAGTTATTCTTACATTCGTAACCAAACGGTTTCATAAATAAAATACATGAGAAGAGACGTATTTCAGGCTATTGCTGATCCAAGGAGGAGGGAGATCATCGGACTCCTTACGAAACGGACAATGAACCTGAACGCAGTAGCTGAACATTTTGACATTAGCCGCCCGGCGATATCCAAGCACGTTAAGATATTAAGGGAGTGCGGCCTGGTGGCGGTGAAAAAGGAGGGCAGGGAAAAATTTTGTTCCGTGGACCTTCGAAAACTAGAAGAGGTAGATCAATGGCTGCAGCATTACCGGGATTTCTGGAACCGGAAATTGGATGCTTTGCAGGTCTTTCTGGATGAAGAAGCAAATAATAATAAATAATCGTTATGAATACAAGACAACTGGAATTCGAGCGCATTTATGACGCCCCCATTGAACGTGTATGGAAGGCGCTGACCGACAAGGACCACATGAAGGCCTGGTATTTCGATATCGCTGATTTCAAGCCCGAACCGGGTTTTGAGTTTTCTTTTACGGGCGGAACCGATGACGAGAAGTTTGTGCATCATTGCCGCATCGTGGAAGTCAGCCCTCCGAATAAGTTATCCTACACCTGGAGTTACGAAGGATATCCGGGGCAGTCGCTGGTGACATTCGAACTGGATGAGCCGGCTCCCCGGAAAACCAGGCTGACCCTGACCCATCGTGACACTGACACATTCCCGGCCGACAACGACCTTTTCGCACCTTCAAGCTTCAGCGAAGGCTGGAACTTTATCCTTGGGGAATCGCTCCGGAATTTTGTGGAAACCACCTCATTTGAACGGTCTGAGGCCATCAAGGCAAGCCTTAACGACGTGTGGAAGATCCTTTTGAATCCAAACGGCCACTGGGGCAACGCTTTCGGCGGCGGAGCGCTGGTTAAGGAGACCGGATGGCAGGAAGGATCGCCGGTTACCTGGACAGACCTGGAAGGAAATCCCGGCGCCAACGGAATTTTGACAACTTATAAGGACGGGGAAACGCTGGAGTTTACTTATTATGACGATGTGGATCCGGAGCCCGATGCTTCGCTGGGCGAATACGTGGAGCGTTTTAAACTAAGAACCGAGGAAGACGGCCGGACGCTGTTGACGATTGAAATAGAGGGGCTGGGAAAAATGTACCAGTCAATGCATGACGAAATGTGGGAGAAAGCGCTCCGGATGATTAAAGAAAAAGCAGAAAACAATGGAAATTGACTTTCAAGGCGGCGTCAACATTGCCATTAAAATCCCGAAAAGCAAGTATGAGGCCACTGTGTCCTTTTACCGGGATACCCTCAAACTGGAAGTGGAGGAAAAACCCATTGACAATCCGACCGTTTCCAGGACGCACAAGGTACGCTTCGGCGGTAATACCGTCTGGCTGGACTGCGTGGATAATTATACGCATTCGGAAACCTGGCTGGAAATAAAAACACCGGACGTGGAAGCGGCGGCCGCTTACTTACGCCAACAGGGAACCAATACCTGCGATGAACTGGAAAAAATCCCCGAAGGCACCCATTGGATCACAGACCCGGCCGGAACCGTCTTTATTCTTAATAGGGCGGAGGCTGATAGTTGACGATATGTAGCTAAGTAGTCAGCTTTGGGACCGAAAAATGGGATACACTTGGGGAGAGGCTTGGCCGAGTGATCCCAAGCTTAATAGTGCGGCCATTGCGATGCTCGTATATTTTGCCTATATGGTTTTACGCGGGTCTATTAATGAGGATCAGCAAGGGGGTCGTATTTCGGCAGTCTATAATATCTTTGCTTATCCGATCATGATCGCCCTTATTTACATCCTTTCCAGGATGACCGATTCCCTTCACCCCGGCAACGGGGGAACCCTGGCTTCAGTACTTACGATACCGATTCCCGGTTATTAGCTGTATTTTATCCTGCAATTATCGGCTGGGTATTAATGAGTATCTGGATTATGCAGCTTCGGCTCCGTATCAGGAAAATACAGCGTCGTCTAAACAATTTCAAATTGCACGGTGGGCTATAAGAATACGTCAAGCGAAATATTCTGGTTTGGAATAGCGGATTACTAAAAGAGTTTTTCTTCGGGCGGTTTCACGCCTGCCAGGCGAAGGTATACGGTTGTTTGGCCCCGGTGGTGTACCTGATGCTCAAAAACTTTGATCAATGCCATTCTTTTAGTCATGTCGAAGCTTCCAAATAACTTGATGGCCTCATCGAGTTGTTCTTCAGACATCTTTTTTATATTATCGATCACAAAATCATAGCTGGCAAGCACTATTCTACTCACATTGGATTTGGATTTGTCGGCCGTTTTTTCCAATTCACGCTGAGCAAACGGACTCTTTATGCCTGTTGCCGGCGAAGCAAAACCGTAGTTGGCGTCTGCCAGGTGTAATAGTTGCTCCGCGAAAGATCGCATTTCCGCGGGCAGATTTATCTCAGGGAACCGCCATTCGGCTACAACTGCGGGACACCGCCTGCTGATGCCGAAGAACCGGCTAAGGCGGTCAAACTTTACCCGCTTCGTAAGGATTGCTCTGGAAGACGATCATCGAGGACCTGCCGGAAGATTTCCTGCAGTTTTTCTTCCGACCTACCAGCCATTCAAGAACGAGAAACTGGAGAAAGAATTTGATAAAAGCTAACAGAAAGGAGTAAAGCAAAGATTGCAGCACTGGCGGGAGTGGAAGAGAAAGTTGTGAGAAATATCCGGGTGAGAAGCTGCTGAAAATCCTTGTTGTTTACTCGGGGAGGCTTAGTTCCCCCACCCGCCATCCCCTGAGTCAACATCTTCTGAAAGGTGTTCCATCGTTTGCTTTCCAACGAAGAAGGCAGTCATTTTTTTTTGTTCAAAACGCTTCTTCGCTTTGTTAGGCTGTTTCGGGGGATGCGGCGGGTTTCCTTGAGGTAATTGCCGAAGGTTTTCGACCGATCCGGTATGCTTATCAGAAGCAGCAGTTCGAAAGTGTACTGACAAATCCTATCATTTTCCCATTGTACTCGCATACAACCATGGTGACTTTTTTTTCGTCTGTATAGAAAGTGCCTATTCGCATGAAAAAAATAACTATTCTAATTGTAATTCAATTTCTGTTTGTTTCGGTATATGGCCAGTCAGCCAAAGAACAGTTGGCGCTTGCCAATGCTGCGCAGCTAAGCAATAAAAACTTTTACAAAGAAATTACGTTTGAGAACCGCTTCGGCTACTTTGTGATCCCGGTAAAGATCGGAAATGATGTTTACCAGTATATTTTTGATACGGGCGGTTATAATACGCTTACTTCTGAAATTTTGGAAAAGAACGAACTTCCCAGGTTAATGGAAGTACAGGTTGGCAGCTCCAACCAGATGAAATCAAAAATTGCAATCACCAAAGTTCCTGCAGTAACTATTAATGGTATCGATTTTAAGGATGTTGGCGCTTTTAATTTCGATTTCGATGCTTCTCCTCAAATTAAGTGTTATACCAATGGAGGCCTGATTGGGAAAAGCATTATTGGAAACGCTGTGTGGCAAATTAATGCCGCGGAGAACAAAATCATTTTAACAGACAATATTGCAAATCTGGACAATCTTGATAATGCTTTAAAAATTAAGGTGCGTGTAGATAAAACATTAAATCCCTTCATAAAGGTCAAAATCAATGGTAAAACTGAATCCTTTTTGCTCGATTTTGGTTATGGCGGATTTATTTCATTGACAGAGAAAGACGGAAAAAAATACGCTGCGGAAAACGTTACCGAAATCATTGGTGAAGGCGCGATCGGGGCTAACGGCATTCTTCAGGAAAGTACTTTTGTGACCGCGCTGGAGAGCTTTGAAATCAGCGAGATAGCCATCCCTAACCCGATAGCCTATTATTCAAAGTCCAACAATTACAATCTCATTGGTACAGAATTAACAAAATACTTCATCGTAACTTTAAATTTTCAGAAAAGTGAATTATATCTAACACCTCTTGAAGGTGCTGATAGCAACGGGAGCGGGAAATCATTCGGCTTTGACCTCAACCGGAACGAAAATACCGTTTATGTAAGCAAGATCTATAATGATCTTCCAGCCGATCAGGCAGGGCTTAGGGTAAAGGATAGCGTCCTAACGGTAAACGGGCAGGATATCAACGATTATCCGTATTGCGATTTCTATTTCTACATCAGACGGCTTTTGAGAGAGGACAAGGAAATCTGCCTTGAAGTAAAGCGCAGTGATGAAATAAAAACCCTGATTATAGGCAAGGCTGACCTTATCATTAAGCCCTGATCTGCTACCGTTTACCCCGGTACTCCGGCGTCGCTTCGCTCGCCTTCATTGATCCCGAAGTGTGGAAGCGGTTCAAGCAATCGAAATCCATTCGCTTCGCTCATTACTTTTTTCATTTTTTCCGCTTTGCTGAAGCTTGCTCCACCAAAGCTCCATAAATGAAAAAATCCCGGCTTGGGGTGGGCGGGATTAATTCCGGCGTCGCTTCGCTCGCCTTCATTGATCCCGAAGTGTGGAAGCGGTTCAAGCAATCGAAATCCATTCGCTTCGCTCATTACTTTTTTCATTTTTTCCGCTTTGCTGAAGCTTGCTCCACCAAAGCTCCATAAATGAAAAAATCCCGGCTTGGGGTGGGCGGGATTAATTCCGGCGTCGCTTCGCTCGCCTTCATTGATCCCGAAGTGTGGAAGCGGTTCAAGCAATCGAAATCCATTCGCTTCGCTCATTACTTTTTTCATTTTTTCCGCTTTGCTGAAGCAAGCTCCACCAAAGCTCCATAAATGAAAAAATCCCGGCTTGGGGTGGGCGGGATTAATTCCGGCGTCGCTTCGCTCGCCTTCATTGATCCCGAAGTGTGGAAGCGGTTCAAGCAATCGAAATCCATTCGCTTCGCTCATTACTTTTTTCATTTTTTCCGCTTTGCTGAAGCAAGCTCCACCAAAGCTCCATAAATGAAAAAATCCCGGCCAAAAGCCGGGATTTCGATTGCTTGGCGGAGAGGGCGGGATTCGAACCCGCGATACCCTTTTGGAGTATACGCACTTTCCAGGCGCGCTCCTTAAACCACTCGGACACCTCTCCATAATGGGTGGCAGTTTTGCTTCCTGGCTGGCGGTGGGGCCGATGCCGGAATTTAAATGCTTTACTGCTGTGGGTACTTGCTTTCGCGGAGTACCTGTTGCCGCTTGGGCGGGCAAAGGTAATTATTTCCTGTGGCTTTTTCAACCGCGACTGGTGATCCAAAGATTTAAAATTGCTGGATTATTACGATAGGCGGCATTCCGATGTTTGGCGGGCGACGGAATTTATGCTGGTTCGGTTGATTAATCCCTGAAAACGGAAAAATAATGATCATGAATATTCTTAAACGTGTTTTACCCGCTGTGGTTTTGGCTTTAGCATTAGCACGCTGCGAAGAGAAAGAGGATGTTATTATAGAAGAAAACAAACTGCCGGAAGCCGCTCAAAATTATCTGGATTCCCATTTTCAGGATGCCGCCGTCATTAAGGTGGTAAAAGACAGGGAGGGGCTGCGCAATGCATACGAAGTCGTCCTTGAAAAGCAGATTTTCCTTGAATTTAACCGCAAGGGCGAAGCGGAGAGCGTCAAAAGCGCTCAGCAGCTGCCGGACTCATCATCCCTGCTTCGATATTAGCCTACGTGAAGGCTAAGTATGCCGCTGAATACATTACCGGGTGGGAACTCGATGATCGCCGACAGAAGATCCGGCGTCAAACTTATTCTTCCAGATTAAGTAATTCGATCTTCCGGAAATCAACCGGCTGGCCTTCGCTTTGCAAGGCGATAAACCCCTCGGTCAAAGGGGTTTTATCTATTTTGATCGCTTCGTCATAATTATTTACCACTCCGCCGCCTATCTGAGGCTTGGAATACCTTAACACGGTATCTCCATTGATGATATGGGTGATGAGCGAGTCTCCCAGCACAATCAGTTCGGCCCTTACCCATTCATCAACTTTATAGGTCTTAGAAGTAGATTCTATGCAATGGCGGTCGTCGATTTTGCCGTTATAGACAACGTCGGTACCCGGGGAACACATATTCCCGGTCGGCCTTGGCTGGCCGTCGTCCAGGGCGGCGAGCAGCTGGCACTCTACCGAAATGGGCCAGTCCTGGTCCTTAAGCATTGTTCTGGGATCCTGAGAATGGTACATAATGCCGCTGTTGCGAATAGTATAGCCTGGTGCGTCGGTTTTCCACTCCCCGGTAATGCGGTATTCCACTACCAGGTGAAAATGAGAGAACGGCTGATTGTAATAGAGGTGGCCGTATTGTTCATTGAACGCGTTGTACTGGTCATAACGAACTTTTATGATCCCGTCTTCCACCCGGAAGGTATTACCGAAATTTTCTCCTGCCTCGTGATGATTGATTTTGACGGTCCAGTCCTTGAGGTCCTTGCCGTTGAACAATTTTATCCATTTATTGCCCGGCCTGGTGTTTTGGGCGGTGGTGTCATGGGTGGTGCCGGGGGCATTGCTGCTTTGGGAGGTGCCGGGAACGTTGTTGCTCTGAGCGGTGGTGCAGCCGCTGTTTATTAAGCAGGAAGCTGCCATGATGCTCATCAGGATGCCGGACGGAAGGTTAATCATAATTTCGATTCGTTAATAAATCCGCGTTTTTTTTCTGTCCGAATTTACAATTTCTACCGTCATAACCAGCGATTGCCTATATTTAAGTTTCAATACCTGACAATGGATCTGTCTTATATTTTAAACCACCTGGGGGAAGACAGGGAGGGTTATTTTAATGCGGTGGCGCCGCCGGTGGTGCAAACCAGTAACTTTGCGTTTCCAACGGTGGAGGCAATGCGGCGGGGGCTGAGGGAGGAGTTTTCTTATCCGGCTTATACGCGGGGAGTGAATCCGACAGTAGAAATGCTCCGCGAAAAAATGGCGGCCCTGGAGGGAGCGGAAGACGCGTTGGTTTTTGCGAGCGGGAGCGGGGCCATCGCATCTGCGGTAATGTCGAACGTGAACAGCGGTGATCATATTGTTTCGGTCCGGGATCCGTATACCTGGACCAATATACTTTTTTCGAAATTGCTTCCGGGCTTTGGCGTGGAAACAACGTTTATAGACGGATGCGATCCGGCTAACTTTGAGAAGGCGATTAAGGCTAATACACGGATTCTTTACCTGGAATCGCCAAATTCTTTCACTTTTGAGCTGCAGGACCTGGGGGCGGTGAGCGAAATTGCCAGGAGGCGCGGGGTGCTGACCATGATCGATAATAGTTATTCCGGCCCTTTATATCAGCAGCCTTTGAAAATGGGAATTGCTCTCAGCATTCATTCCGCTACTAAATATATCGGAGGGCACAGCGATACGATGGGGGGCGTTGTCTGCGGCTCGCGGGAAATGATGCGGCGGATATTCGATTCAGGGTACATGACCCTGGGAGGGGTTGCCGCGCCTTTCAATGCATGGCTTTTGCTGCGGGGACTTCGTACGCTTGCCCTGCGCATGGAACGTTCTTCTGACAGCACAGCGAAGATCATTGGCTTCCTGGAAAAGCAGCCGGAGGTGGAGAAGATTTATTATCCATTGTACAAAGGAAATCCGCAGTATGAGCTGGCGCGGCGCCAGATGACAAAAGCAGGCGGCTTGTTCACGGTTGCGCTCCGGGCGGCGTCTGTTGAGCAAGTGGAACGTTTTTGCGATTCCCTGAAGCGCTTTCTGCTGGCGGTTTCCTGGGGCGGGCATGAGTCGCTGGTAATGCCGCGCTGCCTGGGCATGCCGCCGGGTTCAACGCAGGAGGGATATAATCTGGTGCGGTTTTATATCGGGCTGGAGGACCCGGAAGTGCTTACCGAAGATCTCCGGCAGGCGCTGAATACCCTCCGGTACTGATCAGCCTCCCGCTCTGAACGGTCATCTGCTTCGAACGGCCATTAGCTCTGAACGGCCACCGGTTCTGAACGACCTTCAGCCCCTGCCCGACCTTCACCCTGGACAACCTCCGGTCCCACTGGCGCTGGCTTCGCACCCCCGCTCCTGAACCCATATGCCCGAACCTTCCCTGGCGTCAGGCCCCTGTCTCCCGGCTGTCCCTGCCCGCCCCTCAAAACTTATTTCTCCGGCAGGCATCCTGTCATTTTGCCGAAAATGTAGTAATTTGCGGCCTTTCAGAAATATGCTATAAAAATACCCCTGATGTCAGGCCTGGAAGCGATCAAAGCACCCATAAATACGGAACTTGAGTTGTTTGAGCAAAAATTCAGGCAATCTATGAAAAGCACGGTGCCTCTCCTGGACAGGATCACCCATTACGTAATTAAGCGGAAGGGGAAGCAAATGAGGCCCATGTTTGTCTTCTTTTCGGCCAGGCTATGCGGGGGCATAGGGGAAGCGACCCACCGGGGAGCTGCGCTGGTGGAGCTGTTGCATACGGCTACACTGGTGCATGACGATGTGGTGGATAATGCATACGAACGCAGAGGTTTTTTTTCCATCAACGCCCTGTGGAAGAATAAGATAGCAGTACTGGTAGGCGATTACCTGCTGGCACGGGGATTACTGCTGTCGCTTGACAATGATGACTTCAAGCTGCTGAAGATTGTTTCGGAAGCGGTGAAGCAAATGAGTGAGGGAGAGTTGCTGCAGGTGGAAAAGGCCCGGCGCATGGACATCAGCGAGGAGATTTATTTCGAGGTGATCCGTCAGAAGACGGCCTCGCTGATCGCCTCTTGCTGTGCCTGCGGGGCGGCCTCGGCGGGCGCGCCTGATGAAGACGTGCGGAGGATGAGCCAGTTTGGAGAGAAAGTAGGCATGGCTTTCCAGATCAAGGATGATTTGTTCGATTTTGGTTCCGATGATGTGGGAAAGCCCCGGGGGATCGACATCCGCGAAAAAAAAATCACGCTTCCCCTGATTTATTCGTTGAATAAGGCGGGAAGGTCGGAAAGAAAGCATATCATTCACCTGGTAAAAAATCATGCCGAAGAATCGGAAAAGGTGCAGGAGGTAATAGATTTTGTGCGGGAATCAGGAGGGCTGCGGTACGCTGCTGAAATAATGGGCAGGTTCCAGGAGGAAGCTTTTGAAATATTACGGCAGTTCCCTGTGTCGGAAAGCCGGGATTCATTAGAGGAATTAGTAAGATTTACCACGGAAAGAGACAAATAATTTTAAGGAATGTCAACGGAAACAATTTTCTTCATCGGCTTTTTGGCTTTTAACGCGTTAATGCTTGCCCTGGATCTGGGGATATTCAACAAAAAGGACCATGCCGTCAGCTTCAGGGAGGCCGCCGTTATGAGCCTCATCTGGGTGAGCTGTTCGCTGGCATTTTATGCGTTTCTTACTATCAAGGGGGAGTTAATTCACGGCATTACAAATTTTGAGCAGCTGCAGGAGGCCGTTGTCGCACACAAGCATAATATTCAGCTTATTGCAGGAGATTTTGCCGCGAGCCTCGAAGTCTATCGTAAAAACCTGGCCCTGGAATATATTAGCGGCTATCTGGTGGAATATGCGCTTTCTGTGGACAATATTTTCGTGATGGTCATGATCTTCACGGCTTTTGGAGTGGATAAAAAATATTATCACAGAGTGCTGTTCTGGGGAATCCTGGGTGCGGTGATCATGCGTTTTGTTTTTATCTTCCTGGGAGCGGCGCTGATTAACCAGTTTGACTGGATACTGTATGTTTTCGGGGTTTTCCTTGTTTACACGGGTTTTATGATGTATGTCAACAGGAATCAGGAAGAATCCATTGACCCGGAAAACCATAAGGTCGTAAAGCTGGCTTCCAGGTTTTTTGCGGTACACCCACGCTACGAAGGCAATAATTTTTTCGTAAGGATAGACGGAAAAAGGATGGTTACTCCGCTATTCCTGGTACTGCTGGTAATCGAATTTACGGATGTGATCTTTGCGGTGGATTCCATCCCCGCTATCTTTGCCGTTACAAGAGATCCCTATATCGTATTCTTTTCAAATATTTTTGCCATACTCGGCTTGCGGTCCATGTTTTTCCTGCTGGTCAATATTCTTTATAAGTTCCATTACCTGAAAGTGGGCCTGTCTTTTCTCCTGGTTTTTATCGGGCTGAAAATGCTGGCGCACCATTACCTTGAAAGCTGGGGCTTTACCACGGCGCATTCTCTCTATGTGATAATCGGGATCCTCGTGGTGAGCGTAGCGGCCTCGCTGCTGTTTCCGGTAAAAAATGTGCAGGTTCCCGAGGGAAACAAGGAGCCCGGGAATACGCGGGAAGATAAAGAAGTTTAGAAAGTCAGGAACCTCCGGCCCGCAGTCCCGCAGTCAGGAAACCCCGGAAACTCCGGAAACTAAGGCCCCGGGAACTCCGCCGCCATGGCCCCGGGAACCGCAGGAAACTTTGAAGTCCCGTAATAAACCTGTTCAGGCGCCTTTTTTTCTGCCTGTCAGCAGCAGTACCACCCCGCCGGCAAGCACCAGGGCCGGGACAATGGTTGGCCATGAGATCGTTTTTTCCTTTTCGGCTTGTACTTCCAGGGGGCCTACGTCCAGGACCTTTTCCTTTTTCGTGTAGCTGAAGCCTGAATAAATAAGTCCGGCAATTCCCAGGACAATAAGAATGATGGCAATCGTCTTCATATCGTTTTAATTTATTTCAATTTAGCAAAATAAATTAAAACGAAGGCGGGCCAGCCGCCGATGGGTGGGGGGTACATGGTTAGCGCAGCAGAGAACGAGGGTCAGCAACAGCGATGAGGCGAACCCGAATCCGTAACACGGGGTCCGCAGCAGCGCTGAAGCAAGCCTGAAACCGCAATGAACCGGTTCAGGAGTCCGCCGGCCGCATGGATTCCAGAATACTGTCCAGGTAACTCCGCTCATTGGCCAGGCGGGGGACCTTGTGCTGCCCCCCGAGTTTGCCTTGTTTTCGCATCCAATGGTAGAACGTGCCTTCCGGTGCGTGATGAACCAGGGGCAGGCGCAAAGCCATGTCTTTATAGCGCTTGGCTTCGTAGTCGGAGTTCAGTTTTTTCAGGTTTTCATCAAGCAGGAGGGTAAAGCGGCCAAGATCTGCCGGAGCTTTCTCGAATTCAATGATCCATTCGTGCGCGCCGGCTTCATTCCCGGAAAAGTAAACAGGGCCTGCCGTATAATCCCGGATACTTGCCCCTGTTTCCCGGCAGGCCACGATCAGCGCCTGCTCGGCATTTTCGATGATCAGTTCTTCTCCGAATGCGTTGATGAAATGACGGGTCCGCCCGGTAATGGTTACCCTGAACGGGTTCAGAGAGGCAAACTTCACCGTATCCCCGATCATGTAGCGCCACAATCCGCCGTTAGTGGAGATCACGATGGCGTAATTTTTATTTAATTCCACCTGTGACAGATCCAGGGTGCGGGGATGTTCATTGCCCAGTTCTTCCATGGGGATGAATTCATAGTAAATGCCGTAATCAAGCATCAGCAGCATGGCATTGGAATCGCTGCGGTCCTGGATGCCGAAAAATCCTTCGGAGGCATTGTAGGTTTCCAGATAATGAAAGTCATCAGAGGGGATCAGCTGCCGGAAGGTCTCCCGGTAAGGAGCGAAATTAACCGCTCCGTGAATATATAGTTCCAGGTTAGGCCATACTTCCAGCAGGTTGTTTTTCCCGGTTATTTCAAGGATCCGCCTTGCCAGGACAATGGTCCAGGTAGGAACGCCCGAAATATTGGTCACATTTACCGGAATGGTAGCCTTTGCCATTTGCTCTATTTTCTCTTCCCATTCGTCCATGAGGGCAATGGTCATGTCGGGCGTACGATAGAATTCGGCCCAAAAGGGGAGGTTTTTGATGAGTACCGCAGAGAGGTCGCCGTAAAACGAAGCGTTGTTCAGTTGGTTGATCTGGTGGCTTCCGCCCATTACCAGGGCTTTTCCTGTAAATATCTGGGTTTCCTCGTGGTTGTGGCAGTAAATGGAAAGCATGTCCTTCCCGCATTTATAATGGCATTCCTCCAGGGACTCCTCACTTACGGGAATGAACTTACTTTTATCGCTGGTGGTACCGGATGATTTGGCGAACCAACTGATGCGGCTCGGCCAGAGGATGTTCTGTTCCCCTTGCATCATCCGTTCAATATAAGGCTTCAGCGTATCGTAGTTTTGCAGCGGTACCCGCTTTTTAAACTCTTCGGTACTTTCAATACTGCGGTAATCGTATTTCTTGCCCCATTCGGTATCCCTGGCCATATTCAGCAGGTTGCTTAACCAGGCTTCCTGTACTTCAAAAGGATACTGCATGAAAAGTTCGATCTGACTGATCCGCTTTTTCATGATCCAGGAAATAACGCTATTGACCAGACTCATTCTTTAGCAATTTATAAAGAGATTTTTAACCAGTACCGTAATGATGCCTTGATGCGCATTTAGTGGGAACTCAGATCGAAGGTTTTTTTCCTGAAAATAAAGTTCTGGCCCAGGTATACCCGGCGGACCGTCTCATCGCTTGCCAGGTCTTCCGGAAGCCCGGACTTTAAAATGCTGCCCTCATGCAGCAGGTAGGCCCGGTCAGTGATGGAGAGCGTTTCCTGCACGTTGTGGTCTGTTATAAGAATGCCGATATTCTTTGTCTTCAGCCGGGCAACAATGGACTGGATGTCTTCCACCGCGATAGGGTCCACCCCGGCAAACGGTTCGTCCAGCAGGATGAATTTGGGGTCAACGGCCAGGCACCGCGCTATTTCGGTCCGCCGCCGTTCCCCGCCGGAAAGAAGGTCGCCCCGGTTCTTCCGGACTTTATGCAGGTGGAATTCGGTAAGTAATTCTTCCAGTTTTTCCCGCTGCTCCTCTTTGCTCAGCCCGGTCATTTCCAGGATGGCCATGATATTGTTTTCCACGCTTAGCTTGCGGAAAACAGAGGCTTCCTGGGCCAGGTAGCTGATGCCTTTCTGAGCGCGGCGGTACATGGGGTCTTCGGTTATTTCCTTCCCATCCATGTAAACATGCCCCTCGTTAGGCTTTATCAGGCCCACGATCATGTAAAAGGAAGTCGTTTTTCCGGCGCCGTTCGGTCCCAGCAGTCCCACGATCTCTCCCTGCCGCACATCAAAGGAAACATGGTTTACTACCGAACGCCTTTTATATATTTTTACAAGGTTTTCCGCCTTAAGTTGTATTGATTCCATCGTAATCCAGTTTAATGTCCTTTATGTTTAATTGGATAGACGTTTTACCGTTCCAGGTATTTTCTTCTACCGAGTAACAGATATTAAAAGGCGTACCCGGCCGGATCCGTTCGCAGAAATTCCCTAAGCCGAAGGCAATACTGTCATAAATATGGCTGCCCTTCTGCTGTACGAAAAATTTCAGGTGATTATTTCCAACCAGCTGCGGCCGGGCAGCGCACCATACGGCCCGGCTCATGAACAGAGGCTGCATATTTCCCGGCCCGAAGGGGGCAAACTGCCGGGTAATGCGCATCAGCTTGGGAGTAATTTCCTGCAGCCCTATCTCTTCATCGATGCGGATAGCCTGGGAAAGGGAGTCTTCCGTGATCTGTGCGCTTACAACTTCTTCGAAGCGGTCCATGAAAGCTTCCAGGTTTGCTTCCTTCATAGTAAGCCCTGCGGCATATTTATGTCCGCCGTATTGTTCCAGCAGATCGCTGCAGGCGCTGATGGCGCTGTAAAGGTCAAAGCCGTTCACGGAACGTGCCGAACCGGTTACCAGGTCGCCGGAGCGGGTCAGTACCACGGTGGGGCGGTAATGCTTCTCAATCAGGCGGGAAGCCACGATCCCGATCACGCCCTTGTGCCAGGCCGGATGGAACAACACGGTAGTCTTCCGGCTTTGCAATTGCTCGTCCCCTTCGATCATGGCCAGCGCTTCCCCGGTGATATTGCTGTCAAATTCCCTCCGGAGATCGTTTTTTGAATTGATCAGTTCGCTTTTTTCAATGGCCAGGTCGGGCTTGAAGGCGGTGAGCAGGTGTACGGCATGGCGGGCATCGTCCATTCTGCCTGCTGCGTTAATACGCGGACCAATGCCGAATACGATATCGCTGATATTAAGGATGTTCTTATTGATGCCGGCGGTTTTGATCAGGGCTTTTAATCCGGGACTGGGATCGGAGCCCAGTTTTAACAAGCCGAAATAAGCCAGGACGCGGTTTTCGCCGGTTATGGGTACAATGTCCGAAGCAATACTCACCGTGACCAGGTCCAGGAACTCGTAAGCGTGTTCAGGCGGAAGGTTGTTCTTTTTTAAAAAGGCCTGGACCAGCTTGAGCCCGATCCCGCATCCGGACAGCTCTTTATAAGGATAGGGGCAGGTAGGGCGTTTGGGATCCAGTACGGCTACCGCCGGCGGGATCTCCGCGGAAGGCATATGGTGGTCGCATATAATAAAGTCAATTCCCTTTGAGCGGGCATATGTTACTTCTTCCACCGATTTAATGCCGCAATCCAGGGCGATTATCAGGGAGAAATCCTGTTCCGCGGCCCAGTCAATTCCCTGCCGAGAAATGCCGTATCCTTCCTTGTAGCGGTCAGGGATATAAAAATCAAGGTTGCTGTAATACCTTTTAAAGAAGAGATAAACCACGGAAACAGCCGTGGTCCCGTCCACGTCGTAGTCTCCGTACACCAGGATCTTTTCTTTGCCTGAAATAGCCTGCTCGATCCGGTTGACCGCCTTTTCCATGTCCTGCATCAGAAAGGGGTCATGTAGCTGGTTCAGGTGGGGCCGGAAAAATGAGCGGGCGCCTTCAAAGTTGGATATCCCCCTTTTCTGCAATAACCTGCCCAGCACCGGGCTCACATTGAGTTCCTGCGCCAGGCGGTGGGCCGCCGCTTCATCAAATGACTGGTTAAGTACCCATCGTTTTTCCATTCAGGGGTAAAAATAGGAAAAAGCAGGCGATTGGCTGAACAGAGTGATGCAGTTTAATTATCTTTGCGCCATGCTGGAAAAAATTCAGTCCTATCTAGAAGAGATCAATGCGTTCGTGCCTGCTTCCGGGGAAGAGGCCGAGCAGTTCCGGATCCGGTTTTTGGGCCGGAAAGGGATCATCCCTGCATTGTTTGATACATTTAAATCTCTTCCGCCGGAAGAAAAGAAAGTCCTTGGGAAATCGCTGAACGTGCTGAAACAGGCTGCAGCGGAAAAAGTGGAAACGTTCAAAGCGGGCGCCGGAAGGGCTTCCGGGCAAGGGAAGCAGGAAGACCTGAGCCTGCCGGGCGAACCTTCTCCGACGGGAGGAAGGCATCCTATTTCCCTGGTGGAAAAGGAGATCACCGCTATTTTTTCGCGCCTTGGGTTTAATGTAGCAGAGGGACCGGAAATAGAGGATGACTGGCATAATTTTTCGGCGCTGAATTTTCCGGCGGAACACCCTGCCCGCGACATGCAGGACACCTTTTTTATCCGGCGGGATCCGGCCGATCCCAAGGCAGACATGGCCCTTCGCACGCATACCTCGTCCGTTCAGGTTCGGTTGATGGAGAACGGCAAGCCACCTTTCCGGGCCATTATGCCCGGCCGCGTTTATCGTAATGAGGCTATTTCCGCCCGGGCACATTGCTTTTTCCACCAGGTGGAAGGATTATATGTAGACGAACATGTTTCATTTGCCGACCTGAAGCAAACCCTTTTTTACTTTGTGCAGGAACTCTTCGGCGAAGGTACGGGCGTACGGTTCCGACCCTCCTATTTTCCTTTTACAGAGCCTTCTGCGGAAATGGATATATCTTGTACTATCTGTAAGGGCTCCGGCTGCACCATGTGCAAGCAAAGCGGATGGGTGGAAATACTGGGCTGTGGAATGGTAGACCCGAATGTGTTGAAAAATTGCGGGGTCGATCCTGAACGTTATTCGGGCTTTGCCTTTGGCATGGGAATTGAAAGAATAACAAACCTGAAATACCAGGTAACGGACCTGCGCTTGTTCTCTGAAAATGACGTTCGCTTTCTCTCGCAATTCCAATCGGAGATTGTTTAATAATAATATTAGCTGCCTTTTCATTAATTAGCTTGATGATAGGGAAATTTATGTTTCCTGATTTGGTTGCGGCTCTGCCTTATTAACAATTATTTTACACAAAATTTAAAGTTTCGCTTTGGAAAATGTGTGTTTTTGATTATTTTTGCATCTCCAAAACCACTAAAGAAGTACCCTGAGAGGTCAGTAAAGGCAACAAGGGGTGATTTTCTGAAAAAATAAAATTAAAGAAAACAATTTAGCAGGTTTGGGCGTTATTAAGATAAACAGGTTTTTGAGATAGTTTAGTTTGATATAAGGTTTTTGTTTTCATATATATTGGTTTAGGTTAGCCCCGATCTCAACGCCCGTTGAGACGGGGTTTTTTAATTTTGTACCCGCCGGTTTGCGGGATACAAGCCGGGTCAGTAAATCATCAAATTGCGCTATCTTTGCAACATGGCAATTCGCAGGTTAAAGCAGCCGGAACAGGTAAAAGGGCTGGAGATCATTGATATTACGGAAGATGGAAGAGGCATTGGGAAATCGGAAGGACGGGTGCTTTTTATAGATAAAGCCATACCGGGCGATGTCGCTGATGTGGAGCTGCTGCGCAGAAAGAAATCACTCTTTGAAGGCCGCATCAGCCGGCTGGAAAAAGAGTCGGAACATAGAAGGGACCCCTTCTGCCTGCATTTCGGCGTCTGCGGCGGATGCAAATGGCAGCACCTGGATTACCAGGCGCAATTGATCTACAAGCAAAAACAGGTAAGCGATGCCTTGCAACGACTGGCAGGAATCGATGCCAGTCATATTTCGCCTATTATTCCTTCTCCCGAAACGGTTTATTACCGGAATAAACTGGAGTTTACTTTTTCCAACCGCCGCTGGCTGTCCGCGGCGGAAATGTCTGGCGGTGGGGAGGAAAGCACAGCCAACCCGCCGGAAAACACCGCCAACGCGCTGGGTTTTCACGTTCCGGGCCGCTTTGACAAGATCATCAACATCGATACCTGTCACCTGCAAAGCGGGCTATCCGATCGCATACGCAACGCCGTAAGGCAGTTCGCCCTGGATAATGCAATGACATTCTATGATTTGAGGGGACATACCGGGCTTCTCCGGAACCTGATCATCCGGAGTACTTCCACAGGTGAACTCATGGTGATCGTTGTATTCGCAGATGACCAGCCCCAGGCCGTTTCCGCTCTTTTGGATCATATAAAGGAAGAGTTCCCGGAGATCACCTCCCTGCTTTACATTATTAACCGGAAGCTGAACGATACGATATATGATCAGGAAGTTCGGGTATGGAACGGAAGAGACCATATCATTGAGCAGATGGAAGCCCCCGGCGGCGCGGTAAGGTTTAAAATTGGCCCTAAGTCTTTTTATCAGACCAATTCCCGGCAGGCGGAGCGGCTTTACCAGGTAGTATCCGATCTTGCGGGCTTCAGCGGCAATGAAAAGGTGTACGATCTCTATACGGGCGCGGGAACTATTGCAAATTTTATTGCAAAACAGGTGGATTCGGTGATTGGGATAGAATACGTGGAGCCTGCTATTCTGGATGCACGGGAGAACGCTCTTCTTAACGGCGCCGGGAACACGGCCTTTTTCGCCGGCGACATGAAAGACGTGCTTACGGAAGAGTTTGTGGCCACTAACGGCCGTCCCGACGTGATCATTACTGATCCGCCAAGGGCGGGCATGCATCCGGGGGTGGTGAGCCGCCTGCTGGAGATCGCTCCGCGGAAAATAGTGTATGTTAGCTGCAACCCGGCCACCCAGGCCAGGGACCTGTTGATCCTGAAGGAGCTATACAAGGTAAGCCGTATTCAGCCGGTTGACATGTTCCCTCATACCACGCATGTGGAAAACGTGCTATTGCTTGAACATAATGATTTGATTTAAATGGAAATGAAAGACAGTGCCCACCAAGGGACCGGGAAAAAAGCAAGCCCGCTCAAAAGCCTGGAAGCGGACCTGGAACTCTATCACGATCCTATTAAGGAGGTGTCGGATGAAATGCTGGACGCCATGCTTACCCGTTACCCGATTTTCGTGGCGCATCAGCATGAGGTAAAGCTGGGCGAAATCATCCTTGATCACCGGGAACTGGGAACGCAATGGACCATCCAGGCCGCCACGCTTGAGGAATTCATTGAAAAGAAAGTGGTGTTACCCGAACGAAAGGATTACTTCGAAAAAAGTTACAAGGATCCACGGAAATATATGTGTCTCTTTGTTATTGTACCCGAAGGAGCCAATTTCGTTTTTTATCCATATAAACCGGGAGGTAATAGCTAAATTAGGGGAATTCAAAAACACGGTCAATATGAAACGTACAGCTACTGCCGTTTGGAACGGCACCATTAAAGAAGGCAAGGGCCAGCTCAGCACGGCCACCGGAGTGCTGAAAGAAACTCCCTACACATTTAATTCCCGTTTTGGCGATGGCGCCGAGACGAATCCGGAAGAACTCATCGCGGCCGCCCATGCAGGATGTTTCTCCATGAAGTTGAGCGGGGTACTTACTGAAGCCGGGTTTACTCCCGAAAGTATCGAAACATCGTGTACCATTGGTATGGAAAACCTCGGGATTAAAACGGCGCACCTGGTGGTCAAAGCAAAAGTTCCGGGCATGGATGATGCGCAATTTTCCGAATGCGCGACGGATGCAAAAGAAAATTGCCCGGTAAGCAAGGCGCTGAATCTGAGCATCACCATGGACGCAACGCTTATATCATAATCGCAGGCGGTTTAGCTGCCGTAATACTTTCCCGGCTGCTGCCTGGATGGCCGCGGAGCCGGTAGGCAGAGTTTCTTGAATGAGGAGTCTCAGCTCGGGGGCAAGTTCCGGTTCTTCCTTTACGATCTTCAGCAGTACATACATGCTAAAGGCCTTTACTGCTGCGGGTGCGGCCGGTTCCGTCAACAGCCGGAAGCAATTATCGGCTGTTTTTCCGTAAAGCGCTTCCGGGATATCAATATCACGAAGGATACGTACCGTATTCCTTTTTACGGAATCGTGAACAGGCTTATCAAGCAGGCCGATCATCCTTTCCAGGTAAGGACGAACGAGGTGAGGATGCCGGTCGGCGCAATGCATTACCGCCCAGGAGGCGCGCTGCTGAATGCGGTATTCTTCGGAAAAGAAAAGTTCCATCAGGCGGCCGAAACGTTCTTCGTCATCAGCAATGTATTCCCTGATAGACAGCATGTTCTGTTTATCGTGCTTTTGCAGTAGTTGTGATCGCAGGTCCATTTCCAAGCGAAGATATATTTTTTTATTTTTACCCGGGTATAAGCACTATGGCATCCAAAAAAATACAGGTACTCGACAGGAAGCAGATCAGCCAGAAACTGAACCGCATTGCCTACCAGATACTCGAAGACAATTTTGAAGAAGAAGAGGTTATCCTGGCGGGGATTATGCCCAGAGGGTATATGCTGGCAGGCCGCCTTAAAGAGATCCTTTCAAAAATTTCGGGCTTAAACGTGCGGCTGCTCCAGTTGGATATTGAAAAGGACAGCCGTTCGCTAAAAGCTAATACAAATATTCCTCCTGAAAAATGCCGGAATAAGGTGGTGATCCTTGTGGACGACGTATTACATACAGGAAGGACGCTGGTGTACGGGGTGGGAGTGTTTTTAGATGTGCCGCTGAAAAAGATCCGGACGGTGGTGCTGGTTGATCGCAGCCATAAATCTTACCCGGTGCATATTGATTTCACGGGGATGCAGCT
Source organism: Anseongella ginsenosidimutans (assembly GCF_008033235.1). Lineage (GTDB taxonomy): Bacteria > Bacteroidota > Bacteroidia > Sphingobacteriales > Sphingobacteriaceae > Anseongella > Anseongella ginsenosidimutans. The sequence goes on along the minus strand of NZ_CP042432.1, from coordinate 28,635 downwards.
ATCTACCGTGGCAAAAGAACATGTACAGCTGGTTATTGACGGCGAAGAAGAAGCCGTTTACCTGACCTGACTCACCTGAAAGGTTCCACGTTAACGATAGCTTTGCAGGGCTTCCAAAAGCTGTTCAACCGTTAATTCATTGTTTTCCATCACCAGCTGCGCCTGCAAATAGAATTTTTCACGAACGGCGAGCCGTTGCCCGATCACTTCCTCCAGGTCTTCTTTCTTTATTGAACGCAGCAGGGGCCGCTGTTCCCGTTCATGTTCAAGCCTGCGGGCTATTTCTTTCGGATGCGCGCGTAAATACATGGTAACACCCTTGTGGTTCATCCAGTCCATATTATCGAAAAAACAGGGGGCTCCGCCGCCTGTCGCCATCACAAAAGCATCCGGAAAAATGCCGTTCCGGAGAATATCCCGCTCCTTTTCGCGAAAGCCGCTTTCTCCCAATTCTTCGAACAGATTTGTAATGGTTTTCCCTTCGCGTTCCTCCAGCACAGTATCCATGTCAATGAAAGGTAACGCTAATTGCTGCGCCAGCGGTTTTCCAAGGGTTGTTTTCCCGGCCCCCATGTAGCCAATCAAAAACAGCTTCATTGTTAATCGGCAAAATAAAGACGTTCCAGTTCTTCCGGATCGGGCAGTTCCCTGTGCGACCATTTCGCTATTACGGTCCCGTCTTTCAGGAGAAGCAGCCCCGGATTTGACCTGACCATGCTTTTCAGGGGAGTGGCGTCGCAATAAAAGAACTCGTAAAGAGCCCCGGTTTCGCTGATGAATGCGCGGGTAGCCTGTTCCGATGCGGCAGTCAGGCCTACGCTGCGTATATTATAGTCCTGTGCTTTTTTTACAATGGCATTCAGTTCAGGTTGCGCACCCCTGTCGGTTTTCCTGAGATCATACATGACTATTACAAGGTTATAGAAAGGATTGTTCAGCAATTCATCTGTGAATGCCACGCCGTCTGCATTGCTGATACTGAGATCATGAATAGGGGGGTATAACCTTTTTTTACCAAAATGGGATCGGACGCTTTTACATATTCCCAATCCGGGTTTTCCCAGATCTTGGTAGACAGGTATTCCTTATCGTCCATTTCGCGAAGCTCCCCGGTTTTCTTATTCTTCAGGGTATAGATCACCTTGAAGACATCAGGTTCGGCGTCCGGCGGCATGGTCATCAGGGACGGGAGATGATTGCCCACTTTATAGGGAAGAAGATCAACTACCGGCAGGTAAAAATAGGTGTAAAGCCCAAAGCCGAGCGATAATACTGCCGCCAGCAGCAGGGCCAGATTGGAGCCCGTTTTTGAAAACACAGGCTGGATACGGCGCCGGTATAAAAAGATGGGAAGGATCAGGGCGAGCAGGATCAGGTCTTTTGTGAACGATTGCCACGGAGTTAGTTTAATTGCATCCCCGAAGCATCCGCAGTCGGTTACCTTATTGAACCAGGCCGAATAAAAGGTGAGCCAGGTAAAGAAGAGAATCAACAGCAGGAGGCCCCAGGCAGTAAGCCTGATACGGGCGCCCAGCAATACCGCTACTCCCAGGACAATTTCAAGGGAACAGATAAGAATTGAAAGGGACACAGCCAGTGGGCTCAGCCATTCAATGCCGAAAACAACGAAATATTCTTCCAGCTTAAAGCCGAATCCCATAGGGTCATTAGCCTTAATGAGGCCGGAAAAGATAAAAAGCAGTCCAACAGGTATCCTGCAGATCCAGGTAAGTAATCGCATATCAGGCCTCCAGTCTGATTAAAGCAAAGACAGAATAGTTGATGATGTCCTGGTAATTGGCTTTTATGCCTTCCGATACCAGCGTGTTGCCCTCGTTATCTTCAATCTGCTTAATGCGCAGCAGCTTCATGAGTATGAGGTCGGTCAGCGAGCTAACGCGCATTTCCCTCCATGCTTCGCCATAATCATGGTTCTTTGCCTCCATCAGGTCCTTGGTTTCGGTAATGGCTTCATCATAAAGCCGGTTCAGGGTGTTAGTATCAAGCTCCAGCGGGCTGTTTTCATCCAGTTCCGTCTGGATAATGGCCATGATACAATAATTGATAATGCCCGTGTATTCCGGGACAATGCCTTCGCCTACCCGGTTCACTTTTTTTGCTTCAAGAGTTCGGATGCGCCGGGCTTTAATAAATATCTGGTCCGTGATGGATGAAAGGCGTAATATACGCCAGGCCGTTCCGTAGTCCTTGTTTTTTTTCAGGAACAAGTCTTTGCAATTCCTGATAATAGCATCATATTGCGTTGAAGTGGCAGCGGTTTGCAAGGTGAATTGTATCTTTAGCTTTACAAAAATAAGGGTTTCAATCGTAAATGTACACAATTAATTGTAAGGGGAAGCTGTTCAGCCTGGATGTGCCGCGGGTGATGGGGATCATTAATCTTACGCCCGATTCCTTTTACGAGGGAAGCCGGCATATGCCGGTTGAAAGTGCCTTGCGCAAAGCCGGGGAAATGTTGGAGCAGGGAGCGGCTTTCCTTGACCTTGGTGCCTATTCCTCCCGTCCGGATGCGGAAGATATTTCCATGGAAGAGGAATCGTCCCGGCTGCTCCCCGTGTTGAAAGCAATCGCAAAGCGCTTCCCGGAAGCTATTATTTCGGTAGATACCTTCCGGGCTGAGGTGGCCCGCCGGGCGGTGGCGGAAGGTGCGGCGATGATCAATGATATTTCAGGCGGGCAGCTGGATGAGAAAATGTTTGAAACGGCGGCTTCCTTACAAGTGCCTTATATTATCATGCATATGCGCGGAACACCCCAAACCATGGCGAGGGAGAATCAGTACCAGGATATTTGCGGGGACCTTGTCACCTATTTCAGCAAAGCCATCCGCCGGCTGCGCAGCCTGGGAGTGAACGACCTGATCATTGATCCGGGTTTTGGTTTTGCCAAACATCCCGCACAAAGTTTTGAGTTACTTCGCCGCCTGGATGAACTCCGGGTACTGGACTGCCCGCTGCTTGCCGGGCTCTCCCGGAAATCCATGCTATACCGGACCCTGGGAACAGGGCCGGAGGAAACGTTAACCGCTACTAATGTGGCGGGAATGATTGCATTGGAAAGGGGCGCCAGGATATTACGCGTACATGATGTAAAAGAAGCCCTTGAAACCGTGAAAATTTTTTCAACTTTACAGCATAATTGAATATATGGAGCCGGCTGGTGATCTCTTTTCGGGTTTTGGAATATTTGATGTCATAGATATTCTCCTGGTAGCCTTTCTGATCTATTTATTTTTTAGCCTGGTGCGCGGCACTATTGCCGTGAATATCCTGATAGGGCTTTTCCTGATCTTTTTGTTTTATCTCCTGGTAAGGGCGCTGGAAATGCGGCTAATGACAGGGATCTTTGATAAGGTGGCTAGTGTAGGGGTGATCGCGCTCATCATTGTATTCCAGGAAGAAATAAGGCGCTTCCTTTTGATGATAGGCAGAAACAGCCTGCTGAACCGGAATAAGGGCTGGCTGCGCTTCGTTTTTGGGCAAAAGACGCTGGAAGGAGTCAACTACGATAAAATAAAGCCGATCATTGAGGCCTGCCGCAGCATGAAAAACACGAAAACGGGCGCGCTCATTGTCTTTGCCCGGAATATAGACGGGCAGGATTTTTTCAATAACGGGGAAATACTGAACGCGGCGCTCTCAAAACGCTTGCTGGAAACCATTTTTTCAAAAAACGGCCCGCTTCATGACGGGGCCGTTGTAATAGCGGATAGCCAGGTTGTTTCAGCGAGCTGTGTACTGCCGCTAACTTCCAATACCGAACTGCCGCCCCGCCTTGGTTTGCGGCACCGGGCGGCCATTGGCATTACCGAGGTCAGTGATTCTTCCGCCATAGTTATTTCCGAAGAAACAGGGGAGGTTTCCTACGCAAAATACGGGCGCATACGCACCAATATTTCGCTGCTTGAGCTGGAGAAGTTCCTCCAGCGGGATATGTCCTAATAAGATATCAACTCTACTATCCGGGGTAACCGGAAACCAGCCCAACCGGGTCAACCTGCGTTTAACAATATTCTTCGAACGCCGCTTTCAGGTTCTCAGCGATCATGTCTGCCGGGCGCCCTTCAATATGGTGGCGTTCAATCATGTGTACCAGCTTTCCATCTTTGAACAGTGCCATGGCGGGTGAAGATGGAGGGTAAGGCAGCATAAAAGAACGGGCTTTATCTACCGCGTCTTTTTCCATTCCTGCAAATACAGTCACCGTTTTATCCGGGCGCTTTGCCGATTTCTCCACTGCCTGTACGGCCCCTGGCCTTGCTGTCCCGGCTGCGCACCCGCAAACGGAATTAACTACCACAAAAACAGTCCCTTCAGACTGGATTGCCTGTTCCACTTCTTCCGGCGTGTTCAGCTGCTGAAAACCTGCACTTGTAAGTTCTTCGCGCATTGGCGCTACCATGTACTCTGGATATGTTGCCATTTTCTATTACTCCTTATTATAAATTGCAAATATAATAATGAACCCGTGATTCATTGCCATTAATAAACAACTTATGTACCTTTGTGTTTTATTTGTGTTTTACTTGCTTTTTTAAATTCAACAACCCATGATCGAAACCTCCTTCTCCAGGTATAAAGTAAAAGATATTTCACTGGCCGAATGGGGCCGAAAGGAAATTGAACTTGCCGAAGCGGAAATGCCGGGCCTTATGGCTATCCGAAAGGAATATGGCCCCAGCCAGCCGCTGAAAGGGGCGCGTATTGCGGGATGCCTCCATATGACCATCCAAACCGCTGTTTTGATTGAAACCTTGCTGGAGCTTGGTGCGGAAGTGAACTGGTCTTCCTGTAATATTTTTTCCACGCAGGATCATGCCGCCGCCGCGATTGCCGCAAGGGGTATTTCCGTATTCGCATGGAAGGGCCTGAGCGAGGAAGAGTACAACTGGTGCATTGAACAAACCCTGTATTTCGGGGAGGACCGCAAGCCCCTGAATATGATCCTTGATGACGGGGGTGACCTTACCAACCTGGTGCTGGATAACCACCCGGAACTGCTGGAAGAACTTAAAGGAATTTCCGAAGAGACCACTACCGGGGTACTTCGCCTGTATGAACGCGTAAAAAAAGGAACCTTGCCGGTGCCCGCCATCAATGTGAACGATTCGGTCACAAAATCCAAATTCGATAATAAATATGGCTGCCGGGAATCCCTGGTTGACGCTATCCGCCGGGCTACTGATCTCATGCTTGCCGGAAAAGTGGCAGTAGTGGCCGGTTACGGTGATGTGGGGAAAGGCTCGGCTGAATCGCTCCGCAGCGCTGGTGTCCGGGTAATCGTAACGGAAATTGACCCTATTTGCGCGCTTCAGGCGGCAATGGAAGGGTATGAAGTAAAAAAAATGGGCAATGCCATTCCCGAAGCGGATATTATTGTAACCGCTACCGGAAACTGCGATATTATTACCCGGGAACATTTCCCGTTGATGAAAGACAAGGCTGTGCTATGCAATATCGGGCATTTTGACGATGAAATTGACATGGCCTGGCTGAATAAGAATTACGGAGATACGAAGATCAACATAAAGCCTCAGGTGGATAAGTACACCCTTGATGGGAAAGACCTGCTTGTGCTGGCCGAAGGCCGCCTGGTAAACCTGGGCTGCGCCATGGGGCATCCTTCCTTTGTGATGTCCAATTCCTTCAGTAACCAGACGCTTGCTCAGATAGAACTCTGGACCAACGGGGAAGCCTATGAAAATAAAGTGTACACGCTTCCAAAGCATCTTGATGAGCAGGTAGCGCGCCTGCACCTGGCTAAGATCGGGGTAGACCTGGATGAACTTAGCGAAAAACAGGCTGCCTATATCGGCGTTTCCAAGGAAGGACCTTTTAAATCGGAATGGTATCGTTATTAATCAATCAATCAAATAAACTGTTATATGAAGAAAGGAATAGTACTTCTTTTTAGCTTCTTCCTATGCGGAAGTTTTTGCTACACGGCAACTGCCCAGGAGGGTTCAGCCTACGATCAGCATGATTTATTCCACCCTCTTTTTAATTATAATTACGGCAACCAATACCGCAGCGCAAGCGGGAAACCGGGTCCTGCGTACTGGCAGAACCGGGCCGACTACGCCATCAACGTTAGCCTGGATACCTCCGGCCACTCCATCACCGGGGATGTGCAAATCAGCTATACCAACAACAGTCCCGATGCGCTGGACTTCCTGTGGCTGCAGCTTGATCAGAACCAGTTTGATATTAATTCAAGGGCAACTGCTGCAACTCCTGTCGGCGGCGGCCGCTTTGGCAACACCGGTTTTGACGGCGGGTATGAGATCGGGTCGGTAACAATTGCCCATAAGGGCCGTGAAGCCGAGGCTGATTATATCATCGCTGACACCCGTATGCAGATAAGGCTGAAGGAGCCCCTGGAGGCCAAAGGCGGCCAGGTGACGATTAGCGTGAAATATAATGCGACGATCCCGTCCAACGGGTCGGACAGAATGGGTTACCTGGAAACCCGCAACGGCGTGATCTATGAACTCGCACAGTGGTATCCCAGGATGTGCGTATACGATGATATTGAAGGATGGAATGTCCTTCCCTATATGGGAGCAGGAGAGTTTTACCTGGAATACGGTGATTTTGAATACAATGTAACTGTTCCCAGGGATCATATCGTAGTAGGGTCCGGGGAATTGCTGAACCCGGAAGAAGTACTGACAAAAGAACAGCTCAGCCGTCTTGAAAAGGCTTCAAAAAGCGATGAAACCGTGCTGATCCGTTCGGCGGAAGAAGTGAACGATCCCGCCAGCCGGCCTGGGAGGCAAGGAACCCTTACCTGGAAATTCCGGATAGAACAGGCCCGCGATATTGCCTGGGCTTCTTCCAAAGCATTTGTATGGGATGCCGCAAGGATCAACCTGGGCGGCGGCGAAACGGCGCTTGCGCAATCCGTTTACCCGGTGGAATCGGCTACTGATTCATCCTGGAACCGTTCCACGGAATATGTAAAAGCATCCATTGAATTTTATTCCGATTACCTTTATAAATATCCCTACCCGGCTGCTACGAACGTCGCAGGCATTGTTGGCGGAATGGAATATCCCGGAATAGTTTTCTGTAGCTGGAAGGCGCAGAACAAGAGCCTGTGGGGCGTCACCGACCATGAATTTGGCCATATCTGGTTCCCGATGATCGTGGGCAGCAACGAGCGCAAATTCGCCTGGATGGATGAAGGCTTTAATACATTTATCAATGACCTCTCCACTCAGGCCTTTAATGACGGCGAATATTACCCGGGCCGTATAGATATGCAGCGGACTGCTCCCCGGCTCTTCCCTGAAACTGCCGACCCGATCATGACCGTTCCGGACGTAATTCAGCGAAGCAACCTGGGCCGGGAAGCCTATTATAAACCCGGCATGGGCCTGGGCATCCTTCGCACCGTGATATTGGGAGAAGAACGCTTTGATTATGCTTTCAGGACTTACATGCAGAGATGGGCATTTAAGCACCCCACGCCGTTTGACTTTTTCAGGACGATGGAAGATGCTGCAGGAGAGGACCTGGGCTGGTTCTGGAAATCCTGGCTCTATAATAATTACACCCTTGACCAGGGCGTAAGCGGCGTAGCATACGTTGACGGCGATCCTGCAAATGGCGCCTTGATCACGATTGAGAACCTGGACAGGATGGCCATGCCGGTCCCCCTGGTCGTTACCGAAAGCAATGGAAAAGAACATACGCTGAAATTGCCGGTGGAAATCTGGCAGCGGGGCGGGGAATGGACCTTTAAGCTGGATTCCAAAACCAGTTTGCAGTCGGTAGTTATTGATCCTGAAAGTCGTTTACCGGATATTAACCCGGGAAATAATACCTGGACGGACGGAAACTAGGCTTTAAGGCGTTTGCATGATATATGGCAAGTCCCAAGTTATCGGTCAATATCAATAAGATCGCTACCCTGCGAAATGCCCGGGGCGGAGATAATCCTAACCTGGTCAGCGTAGCCCTGAACTGCGAACGCTTCGGCGCCCAGGGCATTACTGTACACCCGCGGCCCGATGAAAGGCATATTCGCTACCAGGATGTACTGGATCTGAAGCCGCTGCTGACCACGGAATTCAATATAGAAGGGAAACCGAATGACCGCTTCCTGGAATTGGTTCAAAAGGTACAGCCGGCGCAGTGTACCCTGGTGCCGGATGCTGACAATGCGATTACGTCTAATGCCGGATGGGATACGTTGAAACACAAGGAATACCTGAAGGAAATTATTTCATTCCTGCAATCACAGGGAATTCGTACTTCTATTTTCGTCGACCCTGTTCCGGAGATGATTATTCATGCCGCCGAAACAGGCACCAACCGCGTGGAACTTTATACCGAAGGGTATGCCAGAGCTTACGCCGATAACCGGGAAGCCGCTGTTAAACCCTATCTTGAGGCTGCCCGCCTGGGTGCCTCCCTGGGCCTGGAAATCAATGCCGGGCACGATCTTGACTTGCATAATCTTCGGTATCTCCGGGAAAATATGCCGGAGCTGGCGGAAGTATCCATTGGTCACGCCCTGATCTGCGACGCCCTCTATTTTGGCCTTGAAAATACCATTCAATTATATCTGAGACAATTAGTCTGACTATTAATGAAAATAAACACGCTCCCCCGGGGAGGCTTTGCTGAACGGCATATCGGCCCGGGAGAAATGGAAACGGCAGCCATGCTGGAAGCTATTGGCGTTTCCTCCCTTGACCGCTTAATCGAAGAAACCATTCCTGCCGCTATCCGCCTAAAAAAGCCGCTGGACCTTCCGCCGGCTCAAACGGAAGATGAATACCTTCGCCGCACCGCGCAGATTGCTTCACGGAATAAAGTTTTCAAATCCTATATCGGGCAGGGATACTATGATACGATTGTTCCCGGGGTCATCCGGAGAAATATACTGGAGAACCCGGGATGGTATACCCAGTATACGCCTTACCAGGCAGAAATTGCGCAGGGGCGGCTGGAAGCATTGCTGAATTTCCAGACCATGGTGACGGACCTCACGGGGATGGAAATTGCCAATGCTTCCCTGCTGGACGAGAGTACGGCGGCCGCCGAAGCAATGGCGATGCAATTTGCATTGCGTACCAATAAAGAGGCCAACGCTTATTTTGTTTCGGACGATATTTTCCCGCAAACCCTGGACGTGCTTAAAACCCGCGCTGCTTCCCTGGGTGTTACCCTGTTGCAAGGGGATCACCGGTCGGCGGAACTCCATGGCCGAATGTTCGGAGCGGTTGTTCAATACCCGGCGGGAAACGGCGAAGTACATGACTATTCCGATTTTTCAGCGCGCTGTCATGAAGAGGGCATCAAACTGAGCGTGATAGCGGATTTAATGAGCCTCGCTGTGCTTCGTCCGCCTTCGGAATTTGGAGCGGACGTGGTGGTGGGAAGTACGCAGCGTTTCGGAGTACCGATGAATTTCGGAGGGCCGCATGCGGCATATTTCGCTACCCGGGAAGCTTATAAGCGCGCTATTCCGGGCCGTATTATTGGCGTGTCCGTGGACGCGGAAGGCAAGCCTGCCATGCGCATGGCCCTTCAAACCAGGGAACAGCACATCAGGAGGGAGAAAGCAACTTCCAATATTTGTACGGCTCAGGCCTTGCTGGCGATCATGGCAGGCATGTATGCTGTTTACCACGGGCCGGATGGCATTAAGGCCATCGCCCTAAGGATCCACGGCCTGGCGGCGGCCCTGTCGGAAGCGCTCGAAAGGCTAGGCTACCGGCAGCTCAATCCTTCGTTTTTTGACACCTTATGCATTGATGCAGGCCAGCTGAAGGAGAGTATCCATAAGGATGCGGTAGACAATGAACTGAACTTTCGCTATTTTGATAATTCCCTGGTAAGCATTTCACTTGATGAAACAACTACGAGGGAAGACCTGGAGCTGATCATTGCCATTTTTGCGCGTGTAGCCGGACGCCGGGCGGAAGAGGCGGTTCCCGCCGCGGAAGTGGAGGCGCGAATCCCCGCTTCCCTGCAGCGTGCGGGAAAACTCCTGGAACACCCGGTCTTCAGCAGGCATCATTCTGAACATGAGATGCTGCGCTATATAAAAAGCCTGGAGAATAAGGACCTTTCGCTGACCCACTCAATGATCCCCCTGGGCTCATGCACCATGAAGCTGAATGCCACCACGGAAATGCTTCCGGTTACCTGGCCTGAATTCTGTAATATTCATCCCTTTGCGCCTACCGACCAGGTGGGCGGTTATATGCAATTGATTGGTGAACTGGACAAAGCCTTATGTGAGATCACGGGCTTTGCGGCCTTCAGCTTTCAGCCCAACTCAGGGGCGCAGGGGGAGTATGCGGGGTTAATGGTGATCCGCGAATACCATCGCGACCGGGGAGAAGCCGGCCGGGACGTCGTGCTGATTCCTTCGTCCGCGCATGGAACCAATCCTGCCAGCGCGACCATTGCCGGATTGAAGGTGGTGGTGGTCCGTTGCGATGAGAACGGCAATATTGACGTCCCTGACCTGAAGGAAAAGGCGGCTGCACACAGCGACAGCCTCGCCGCCCTGATGGTTACCTATCCGTCTACCCACGGCGTTTTCGAAGAAAGAATTATCGAGATCTGTTCCGTCATACATGAGCATGGCGGCCAGGTTTATATGGATGGGGCGAATATGAACGCGCAGGTGGGGCTGACCAGCCCGGGCCTGATCGGCGCGGATGTGTGTCATCTTAACCTTCATAAGACCTTTTGCATCCCCCATGGGGGAGGAGGGCCGGGAATGGGCCCCATTGGCGTGGCCGAACACCTGGTACCTTATCTTCCCGGCCATCCTGCGCTACCTCCCGCCGGCGAAAAGGCCATTCATGCCGTGTCTGCCGCTCCCTGGGGCAGCGCCGGAATCCTGGTTATTTCCCATGCTTATATCCGGATGATGGGAGCCGGCGGCCTGACGGATGCCACCCGCTACGCGATCCTGAACGCGAACTACCTGAAAGCAAGGCTGGAAAAGCATTATCCTATTTTATATGCCGGCAGGAACGGCCGCGTGGGACATGAAATGATCCTGGACTGCCGGGCCTTCAAGGCTTCGGGTGTGGAAGTAAGCGATATAGCCAAACGCTTAATGGATTACGGCTTCCATGCGCCTACCGTTTCCTTCCCGGTAGCAGGTACATTAATGGTGGAACCCACTGAAAGTGAACCGCAGGAGGAATTGGACAGGTTTTGCGAAGCGATGATAGGCATCCGCGCGGAAATTGACGAGATCGCAGCAGAAGGTAATAAAACGGTCAACTTGCTGAAGATGGCGCCTCATACCGCAAACGTGATCGCTTCCGACCAGTGGGACCGGCCGTACGCAAGGCAAAAAGCAGCTTTCCCGCTTGATTGGGTTCGCGACAGGAAATTCTGGCCCTCGGTTTCCCGGATAAACGAAACTTACGGGGACAGGAACCTGATGTGTACCTGCCCGCCTCCGGACAGCTACAGCTAGCTCCGGGAAAAGCCGGACCCCCCGGCGCTGAGACCAGATTATTGAGGGCCTTCCCTTTCCAGCACAGCTTTGGCGGGCCACCGCCGCTTTTCGCACGCCGGCATCCGGATGCAAGGCCGGTGCGCAGCCTCAGGGTCAACCGGCCTGGTCGATAAGGAAGGCTTCTTTTTCGTGCCTTACCCGGCCGCTGGCAATGGTGTCGGAATGATAGAAAAGGCAGATCCAGCCTTCTTTTGCGGCTTTTAGCCCGTATTCCTGCCGTAATTGCATGGATTTCCGGCCATCAAAATCGTATTTGGCAATGAACTTTCGTTGAAGCTGTTCCGGTTCCGGTAGGACGTCACCGCCAAAAAAATAAGTAACGCCGGTAAGGTCCAGCAGGAATACCTGGTGGAACTCCGAATGCCCGCCGGTCAGTTCATAATGTATGCCGTTTCCGATGGTTCCGCTACCTTCCAGCAGCACCATGTTTCCGGAGCGCTGCATGGCTTCCAGCATGGGCTTGTAATAGGAACGGGAAGGCTTCAGCAGGGCATGTTCAAATTCTTCCCGCTGCACATAATATTCAGCCTGCGGAAAGCTGGGTTCGTACCGGCCGTAGCGGTCCTGCACCATTCCCCCTGAATGATCAAAATGCAAATGGCTCATCAGCACCTTATTTACATCACCCGGCTGGTAACCCAGGTCGCGGATATTCCGGTGGAGGATCAGCTCGCCTTGCGGATTGGTAAAACCGAGTCCGGCATCCAGCAGCAGCAGATCTTTTCCTGTATCAACAAGGAATGGCTGCACATTTATAAACAGGGAGCCGGGCCGGTCACTATGCGAATGGAGGGCCGGATCAAAGGGAATGAATTTTTTACTCTGGTCAACCGAATAGGTGCCTTCATACAGTGGAAATGCTTTCAATACGTTCTTATTTCGACTTTTTATTCTTCGGTTCCTTTGCCTTTTTTTCCTCCGGCGCAGCTTCCTGTGCGCTTTGTTGTTTTTTATGCGGCCGGCTTACGCCGTAACTACCAAGGATGATCTTCCCTCTTTTGCTTTTTTTATCTCCTTTTCCCATAAAATTGTGATTTGCCACTAATATACGAAATGCCGTTTACATTGCAGGTGGGCTGCCGCAGGTAGACGCGGTCAGTTTCAGTTTGAAAATCCTGCTAAAATGATATTTTTGCGCTAAAACTTTCCGGATGCAATATAAACTTCTTCTTTTCTTCGCCTGTCTCACGATATACGGCTGCACTTCCGCGCAGCAGGAAACTACCGGCCCTGACCCGGCCCGGATTGCGGAGCATATAAATTTTCTGGCTTCCGATGAAATGAAAGGCCGGGGCACCGGCTCGGAGGGAACCCGTCGTGCGGCAGCCTACATTGCCGGGCGGTTCGGAGACTACGGTCTTGCACCTAAAGGAACGGAAGGCTATTTTCAGCCTTTTACCGCAAAGGTGACGCGAGTAAAGGTGGACGATAGCCTGCGAACTGCCCGGAACGTAATCGGTTTTTTGGATAACGGAGCGGAATATACCATCATTATAGGAGCGCATTACGATCACCTGGGAGAAGGCAGGCAGGGGAGTTCCAAGGACCCGCATCCTGAAGGGAAGATCCATAACGGAGCTGATGATAATGCCTCGGGCGTTGCCGGCCTGCTTGAAATGGCCCATTATTTTTCGTCCGGAAAACTAAAAGAGCCGTATAACTTCCTCTTTATTGCCTTTTCAGCGGAAGAACTGGGCCTGCTGGGATCAAAATATTTTACAGGCCATCCCACGATTCCCCTCTCTTCCGTTAACTTTATGCTGAATATGGATATGATCGGGAGGTATAACCCTGAACGGGGCGTAGGCATCGGCGGATACGGGACCAGTCCTTCCTGGCCGGAAATTTTTGAAGGCGCGGAAGGGAAGGTGAAATTTTTTACCGATCCTGCCGGAAGCGGCGGGTCCGATCATGGTTCCTTTTACGCAAAGGATCTGCCGGTGCTTTTTTTACATACCGGGGGGCATGAAGATTACCATATGCCAGGAGATGATACGGAAAAAGTAGATGTAAAATCCGAAGCAGCAATTTTAGAAATTGGTATCCGGCTCATTGAAAACGCGATGGAATTACCTAAACTGGAATTTATAAAGCCCTGAGAGGATTTACCATCCTCCGCTGGCGCCGCCGCCTCCGAAACTGCCTCCGCCGAAGCCTCCGAACCCGCCGCCTCCAAATCCGCCTCCTCCGCCGAAGCTGCCGCCGCCGCCGTGAAAATCGCCCCAGTAACCCCTGTGGTGTCTTCCGCCAAGCATTCCGCCCAGAAATCCGCCGAAAATGACCGGTGGAACACCGCTGCGTCCTGATCCGATATGCTGGGCGCGTTTTTTCCGGCCGCTGAAAAGCAAGAGAATGGCCACCACGAAAATAGCCAGAAATATAAAGCCGCCTACTTTGCCGCCCTTCTCTTTATTTGCCAGGGCTTGTTTTATATCCGCCGGGAATTCTCCAACGGCCAGCTGCATTAACTTGTTCGTGGCCTGGTTTACGCCTTCATAGTATTGCTGCTGCCGGTAATGAGGAGCCAGGTCCTGTTCTATAATCAGCCTGGAAATAGCATCGGTAATTACCGGTTCCAGTCCATAGCCAACCTGGATCGCGACCTTACGGTCATCGACGGCAGTAAGAATAAGAACGCCGTTACGCTTATCTGCCTGGCCAATGCCCCATTTCTCTGCAAGCTGAGCCCCGTACTGGGCAATATCATAACCTCCTACCGTGCGAATGAACACGACAGCGATCTGTGTGGAAGTACTGTCGTCAAAAGCCACCAGCTTTTGTTCCAGGCGAGCCGCTTCATCTGCCTGCAACACGCCGGCGAAGTCGTTGACAAGTTTGGGCGGAGTGGAAGGTTCCGGAAAATCCTGCGCGGAAACCAGTATGGATGAAGCGGTCAGTCCGCAAAAAGTAAGAACGAAATTAAAAAGGATCCTTTTCATTGGTTGTTGTTCTCGGAAGTACCGTCGCCCAGCACGATATCGTCCGGTAATTCGTTGCGGTCTGTTGTAGTGCCGGGGAAATGCTCGGCCAGGGCAAGACCTGCTTTTTCAATGCCGGCAATAAGGCCTTCGGTCAGTTCCCCCCGCTTAAAATAAGGAATCATGGTATCCCGGGTTTCGTCCCAGAATTCATTCCCTACTATTGCATTGATGCCGGCATCGCCAATAATGGCGAACTGGTGATCGGCAATGGCAATATAAATAAGCACGCCGTTCCTGGCGGCTGTTTTTTGCATATTCAGCTGGTCAAAGTACCAGGCTGCCCGGTCAAGTATTTCTTCGGGGCAATGCTTTTCAGCGCAAACTCTTATTTCGCCCGAAGTCTTTTTTTCTGCTTCCTGGATAGCGGCTTTGATCCGCTCCTGGTTTTCCTTTTCAAATAAGGGCATATCGTTAAAATTCTACCTGCGGGGGATTTTCTGCTCCTGCGTCCGCCTGGAAATAACCTCTTTCCTGAAACCCGAACATGCCGGCAAATAATACGTTGGGAAAAGTTTTAATGGTCGTATTGTACTGGCGGGTAACTTCGTTGAATTTGTTTCGTTCCACACTGATGCGGTTTTCGGTCCCTTCCAGCTGCGATTGAAGCGCCAGGAAGTTTTGGTTCGCTTTCAGGTCAGGATATTTTTCAACCACGACCATCAAACGGCTCAGCGCAGAACTCAGTTCTCCCTGAGCCTGCTGAAACTGCTGCATCGTCTCCGGCGTTAAGTTGGAAGCATCCAGGTTAACAGAAGTCGCCTTTGAACGTGCTTCAATTACCTGGGTAAGCGTTTCCTGTTCAAAATCCGCATATCCTTTTACCGTGGCCACCAGGTTAGGGATCAGGTCGGCCCGGCGCTGGTAAACATTTTCCACCTGGGCCCACTGGGCCTCTGTTTGCTGTTCCAGGGTGACCATATTGTTATAAGTGCTTTTCCCGCAGCCGTATAGGACAAGTCCAAGGACAACCACAACGATCAGCGCAATAATTCCTTTTTTCATATTCGTTTTTTTCGGTTCGATAGCTAAACTACGAAAATCCGCGTATTGTTTTCCAAAAGATGAATAAACATATTTTCCCAGCCCATGTTAAAGGTAGTAATGAGCGATGCATCAAAAATTAAAACCCTGGTACTTGGGGCTACGGCTAATCCCGGGAGGTACGCTTTTCTCGCCGTCAGCCGGCTCCTTGCACACGGGCATCCCGTTGTGGCAGTAGGCAGGAGGGCCGGGGAGGCAGCAGGTGTTCCCATTCTGAATGCATTCCCGTCGGATAAAGATATTCATACGGTGACGATGTACCTGAACGCCGCCAACCAAAAGATGTATCATGATCAGATTTTGGCTGCTAAGCCGAAAAGGATCATTTTTAATCCGGGCGCCGAAAACCCGGTTCTTAAAAACCTCGCCCTGTCAATGGGCATTGCCGTGGAAGAAGGCTGCACGCTGGTGATGCTGTCCACCGGTAGTTATTAAATAAACAGTGGGCCGCTTTTGCTCTGCCTGGGTTAAGGGAGGTTTTTAACAGATTCCGCTAAGCCGGATTGAAGTCGCCGGAAGAAAGAACCGTGGTTTAAAGCAATGGATTTATGTTGTCGATCCTAAGAATGAGGCAACTATGAGTTTTATACGATAAAACAGGAAATATTTTATGCCGAAACCATTTAAGTTGATCGATTTTTTATTACCTTTGTAGCCCGCTTTTAGCGAACATTGCTTCGGGAGTTTTAGCGAAAAAGACGGGAAAATAAAATTTTAAAAAAAGCATTGGTAATCAGAAAAACTTTTCCTACCTTTGCAGCCCCGACGGGAAACCGGGAGGGAGTTTCCGCCAGACGGATGGTCCGGCGGATGAAAAAATGAAGAAGACGAACAGGCAGCGCTGCGGAAGCGGTCCCTTTTAAAAGGGGAAGCGGAAAGCGGGAAAGCTGATAAAAAGTTCTTTGAAAGAATGATCTTAAGAAAAGGTAGCAGTTCTGAGCTATCGAGAAATCGATAGTGTGCTTACAAGGGAAGGGCTTCCGTACAGATATTAAGGGGCTGTCGCTTTCGGGCGACGGCCGCAGTCAGCTTCACTTCCGGGCGGTCGCAAGACGGAACGGGAGGGGAGATGTGACAAAAGAGCAAATACAACGGAGAGTTTGATCCTGGCTCAGGATGAACGCTAGCGGCAGGCTTAATACATGCAAGTCGAACGGTAGCAGGGCTTCGGCCCTGTGAGAGTGGCGCACGGGTGCGTAACGCGTATGCAACCTGCCTTCAGTTGGGGGATAGCCCGGGGAAACCCGGATTAATACCGCATAACACAGGGGCCCCGCATGGGGATATTTGTTAAAGATTTATCGACTGAAGATGGGCATGCGTCTGATTAGCTGGTTGGAGAGGTAACGGCTCACCAAGGCAACGATCAGTAGGGGATCTGAGAGGATGACCCCCCACACTGGTACTGAGATACGGACCAGACTCCTACGGGAGGCAGCAGTAAGGAATATTGGACAATGGGCGCAAGCCTGATCCAGCCATGCCGCGTGCAGGAAGACGGCCCTATGGGTTGTAAACTGCTTTTGTAAGGGAATAAACCCCCGGACGTGTCCGGGGTTGAAGGTACCTTACGAATAAGCATCGGCTAACTCCGTGCCAGCAGCCGCGGTAATACGGAGGATGCAAGCGTTATCCGGATTTATTGGGTTTAAAGGGTGCGTAGGCGGCCTGTTAAGTCAGAGGTGAAAGGTTGCGGCTTAACCGCAGAAATGCCTTTGATACTGGCGGGCTTGAATAAAGTTGAGGTAGGCGGAATGTGGCAAGTAGCGGTGAAATGCATAGAGATGCCACAGAACACCGATTGCGAAGGCAGCTTACTAAGCTTTGATTGACGCTGAGGCACGAAAGCGTGGGGATCAAACAGGATTAGATACCCTGGTAGTCCACGCAGTAAACGATGAGAACTAGCTGTTGGCGATAGAATGTCAGCGGCACAGCGAAAGCGTTAAGTTCTCCACCTGGGGAGTACGACCGCAAGGTTGAAACTCAAAGGAATTGACGGGGGCCCGCACAAGCGGAGGAGCATGTGGTTTAATTCGATGATACGCGAGGAACCTTACCTGGGCTTGAAAGTGAGTGACCGGCGCTGAAAGGCGCCCTCCCTTCGGGGCACAAAACTAGGTGCTGCATGGCTGTCGTCAGCTCGTGCCGTGAGGTGTTGGGTTAAGTCCCGCAACGAGCGCAACCCCTATCATCAGTTGCCAGCAGGTAAAGCTGGGGACTCTGGTGAGACTGCCTGCGCAAGCAGTGAGGAAGGAGGGGACGACGTCAAGTCATCATGGCCCTTACGTCCAGGGCTACACACGTGCTACAATGGTAGCTACAGAGGGCAGCGACCTTGCAAAAGGGAGCCAATCTCAAAAAGGCTATCACAGTTCGGATTGAGGTCTGCAACTCGACCTCATGAAGTTGGATTCGCTAGTAATCGCGTATCAGCAATGACGCGGTGAATACGTTCCCGGGCCTTGTACACACCGCCCGTCAAGCCATGGGAGCCGGGGGTACCTGAAGGCCGTTGCCGCAAGGAGCGGCTAAGGGTAAAACTGGTGACTGGGGCTAAGTCGTAACAAGGTAGCCGTACCGGAAGGTGCGGCTGGAATACCTCCTTTCTGGAGGGAAGCCCTCCCAAGCAAGCAGGAACTGCTGCCTTTCAAGATCATTTTAAAGAAACGAGACAGGAGAAACCTGTTAAATGTTGCCGCTACCCTTTTGGGGGGGCGGAAGCACATTCAACAGAGTCCCGTAGCTCAGTTGGTTAGAGCACTACACTGATAATGTAGGGGTCAGCAGTTCAAGTCTGCTCGGGACTACTTATCAGTTGCTTTGCAACAGTTCAAGGTTTCAGGGTTGCTGCGCAACCGATCAAGGTTTCAGGGTTGCCTTGGCAACCGTTCAAAGTTCAAAGATGAATCTTAAACATTGAACTTTAAACCTTAAACGTTGAACTAACTACGGGGAATTAGCTCAGCTGGCTAGAGCACCTGCCTTGCACGCAGGGGGTCAACGGTTCGAATCCGTTATTCTCCACGATTCAGGGTTTCCTTTATCAGGCCGGGGTGACGAGCCCCGCCAACAGAGAAGGAAACAAACTGAAGAAAAGTTCTTTGACATACTGGAAGAAGTTGTTAAAACAAGAGTACGACGATCATCGGCGTGCTGTCTGCAGGCGATGGGCCCTTACGGGGGTATTCATCCGGCACGACGGCGCGTACGAGCGAAAGAAACGCTCATCGTACGAGCAAAAGCGTACGATGAGAGTCCGCAGCTGCTATCCTTAGCGGCGGCGGACATAAAGAAAGTAAGGAAGGGCGCAGGGTGGATGCCTTGGCTCTCAGAGGCGATGAAGGACGTGATAAGCTGCGAAAAGCCGCGGGGATCGGCACATACGAATTGATCCGCGGATATCCGAATGGGGCAACCTATCTGGCTGAAGGCCAGATGTCTGCAGGCCTTGAGCCTGTGGAAGCAAACCTGCTGAACTGAAACATCTAAGTAGGCAGAGGAGGAGAAAACAATAGTGATTCCGTAAGTAGTGGCGAGCGAACGCGGATTAGCCCAAACCATGCGTGTTACGGCACGCACGGGGTTGTAGGACCTGCATAATTACTTCGGCATGAACCTGAAAGGTCTGGGAAGGCCTGCCATAGAGCGTGAGAGCCGTGTAAGGGTAAATAAAGAAGTAAGGCGGGTATCCTGAGTAGGACGGGGTAGGAGAAGCCCTGTTTGAACCGGCCGGCACCATCCGGTAAGGCTAAATACTCCTGAGAGACCGATAGTGAACCAGTACCGTGAGGGAAAGGTGAAAAGCACCCCGCACAGGGGAGTGAAATAGAACCTGAAACCCTGCGCTTACAAGCGGTCGGAGTCCCGCCGTTCTTCGGAACGGAAGGGGATGACGGCGTGCCTTTTGCATAATGAGCCTACGAGTTGATCTTCACTGGCAAGGTTAAGCCCCAGGAAGGGGCGCAGCCGAAGCGAAAGCGAGTCTGAACAGGGCGCATAGTCAGTGGAGTCAGACGCGAAACCTTGTGATCTACCCTTGAGCAGGATGAAGTGGCCGTAACAGGTCATGGAGGTCCGAACCAGTATGCGTTGAAAAGCATTTGGATGACTTGAGGGTAGGGGTGAAAGGCCAATCAAACTGGGAAATAGCTCGTACTCCCCGAAATGTTTTTAGGAACAGCGTGATGGTAAAATGACCCGGAGGTAGAGCTACTAATTGGATGCGGGGGAGTCACATCCTACCAAATCCAGCTAAACTCCGAATGCCGGGTACATGTACATTGCAGTGAGGCCTGGGGTGCTAAGGTCCCGGGCCGAGAGGGAAAGAACCCAGACCAACAGCTAAGGTCCCCAAATGTGCGCTAAGTTGAACTAACGAGGTCCGGTTGCAGAGACAGCTAGGATGTTGGCTTGGAAGCAGCCATTCATTTAAAGAGTGCGTAACAGCTCACTAGTCGAGCGACCGGGCATGGATAATAAACGGGCATCAAGCGCGCTACCGAAGCTTTGGTTTCAGAATTTATTCTGAAAGGTAGGGGAGCATTCCAATCGCAGTGAAGGTATTCCGTAAGGGATGCTGGAGGGATTGGAAAAGCAAATGTAGGCATAAGTAACGATAAGGCGGGTGAGAAACCCGCCCACCGAAAGGATAAGGTTTCCTGATCAACGCTAATCGGATCAGGGTTAGTCGGGACCTAAGGAGTCCCCCGCGCCTAGCGGGGCCATCCGATGGAAAATCGGTTAATATTCCGATACGATCAATGGGTGCGACGAGGCGACGCAGGAGTGACACCGCCGCCGGCTGACGGAATAGCCGGTTAAAGGGAGGTAGGTATAGGCCGGGGAGGCAAATCCCCCTGGTTTGCCGAGACCTGATAGTACCACAAAGCTTCGGCTGCGTGGATAGTGCGGGTAATCAGACTGCCGAGAAAACCCTCTAAGCATCAGCCCATTGATCCTCGTACCGCAAACCGACACAGGTATCCGGGGAGAGAATCCTAAGGTGCTCGAGTGAGTCGTGGCTAAGGAACTCGGCAAAATGGCCCTGTAACTTCGGGAGAAGGGGCCCCCCGTAGCAATACGGGGGCGCAGTGAAACGGCCCAGGCGACTGTTTAGCAAAAACACATGGCTGTGCCAAATCGTAAGATGAGGTATACGGCCTGACACCTGCCCGGTGCCGGAAGGTTAAGAGGGGATGTTAGTCCAGTAATGGGCGAAGCATTGAATCGAAGCCCCGGTAAACGGCGGCCGTAACTATAACGGTCCTAAGGTAGCGAAATTCCTTGTCGGGTAAGTTCCGACCTGCACGAATGGTGTAACGATCTGGGCACTGTCTCAGCCACGAGCTCGGTGAAATTGAAGTAACGGTGAAGATGCCGTTTACCCGCAACGGGACGGAAAGACCCCATGAACCTTCACTACAACTTCGCATTGATATCGGCTACAGGATGTGTAGGATAGGTGGGAGACTATGAAGCGGGGTCGCAAGGCTCTGTGGAGTCACCCTTGAAATACCACCCTTTCTGTAGCTGGTGTCTAACCCGTTATACGGGGAGAGTGCGTGGTGGGTAGTTTGACTGGGGTGGTCGCCTCCAAAAAAGTAACGGAGGCTTTCAAAGGTTCCCTCAGCACGCTTGGTAACCGTGCGTGGAGTGCAATAGCAAAAGGGAGCTTGACTGTGAGACCGACAAGTCGAACAGGGTCGAAAGACGGATATAGTGATCCGGTGGTTCTGTATGGAAGGGCCATCGCTCAAAGGATAAAAGGTACTCTGGGGATAACAGGCTGATCTCCCCCAAGAGCTCATATCGACGGGGAGGTTTGGCACCTCGATGTCGGCTCGTCACATCCTGGGGCTGGAGAAGGTCCCAAGGGTTGGGCTGTTCGCCCATTAAAGTGGCACGCGAGCTGGGTTCAGAACGTCGCGAGACAGTTCGGTCCCTATCTGTTGTGGGCGTAGGAAGCTTGAGTGGAGCTGACCTTAGTACGAGAGGACCGGGTTGGACTGGCCGCTGGTGTACCAGTTGTTCTGCCAAGGGCACGGCTGGGTAGCTACGCCGGGAAGAGATAAGCGCTGAAAGCATCTAAGTGCGAAACTCGCCACAAGATGAGGCTTCCCTTGAGGGACGTCGAAGACGACGACGTAGATAGGCTGCAGGTCTACAGGTGGTAACATCAAAGCCGAGCAGTACTAATTACCCGATGGCTTTCTTTAAGAAGGAAGACCGACGCCAGGGAATGATGGTCGCACACTGAGTTGAACAACTTCTTCCGGTACATGTCAAGATATTTGAACAGTTTATAGTTCAGCGTTGAAAGTTTATAGTTGGTGCCTGGCAGGCGCTGGGCACTAAAAACTGGAAACTACCAACTACAAACTAAAAAAATTCAGGTGCCTACAGCGGCGGTGTCCACCTCTTCCCATCCCGAACAGAGAAGTTAAGCCCGCCTGCGCCGATGGTACTGCGGTAACACGTGGGAGAGTAGGTCGGTGCCGGATATTATTGAAGAAAGGCTGTTGCTGCAAAGGCAACAGCCTTTTCTTGTTTATAGCGCCCTATAGCCCGCCGCTGCCAGGGCGGGGCCGGGCACCAGCCATTGCCACGGGCCGCCACCATCCCACTGCCGCCGAACCCCGGCCTACTAATCAGCCAATCAACCGGCCAACCCCTGGCCTGCTAACCCGACCATCCCAACGGCCCATTGCCAACGGCCTACCCCCCGCCGGCGCCGCTCACCGGCCAACCCCTGGCCTGCTAACCCGACCAACCCAACGGCCCATTGCCAACGGCCTACCGCCGCCGGCGATGCGCAGTCGCTGCGATCCGGCCCGCGCATTTTTTTAGTTAACTATTTTAAGATAACTAAATTGAAAAGTATTTCACTAACTTCGCAAACGCGGAGGCGCCGGTTTGTTTGAGCCTGGTATTAAATTACTTGTAGTTTTTTTTCTATAAAGAGCCGGTGAAAATGTTTTTTGTCATAGTTTTTGCTTGTTATTCGGCGATTAAGTGAGATGGGCGAGTTGGAGATTGCTATTTTTAAGTAAATATAACGACTTTGCTAAAGAAATTACGTACCACTCCCAGGTGGATCATCTTTGTAATAGATGTATCCCTTTGTGCAGCTTCTGTACTGCTTTCTTTTCTGCTGAGATTTAACTTTAACCTTACGGATATCCGGCCGGAGTGGTTTTCCAGCGCTATTCAGGTAATTCTGCCGGTCAACATTGTTCTCTTCCTGTTGTTTCGCACCTACGCAGGCATCGTGAGATATACCGGGATCCAGGACGCTATCCGGATACTGCGAGTAACGACCCTTGCCACGATCCTTCTGTTTGTCGCCAACGGCATTTATGCCTATAACAAACTGGATGGGAACCTGATACCGTATTCTATCATTGTTATACACTTTCTCTGCAGCTCCCTTTTACTGATTTCTTACCGGACCTTGATCAAGCAGGTGTTTGATTACTTTCAGCATCAAAATATTACCAAACGTAAAGCACTCATTTTCGGCGCAGGCCGATCCGGTTTGATTTCAAAACGGGTGATCAATAATGACGACCGCCTGGGTTTAAAAGTAGTGGGATTTCTGGACGATGATCCGGTAAAGGCGCAAAAGAAAATGGACGGCCTGCCCATTTTAAGTACCCGTTTTGACCGCCTGGAGCGCATTATCGAAAAACATAAGATTGAACAGATCATTATCTCCTCTCAAAAAATAAGTCCCGAACGTAAGGTGGAATTTGTGGATTGGTGCCTTTCGCATAATCTGAAGGTGCTGGTCGTGCCTCCTCCTGAACAATGGATAAACGGCCGGCTTAAAACAGCCCAGATTAGGGACGTAAAAATTGAGGAACTGCTTGAGCGTGAAGCCATTGTGATCCACAACGAGTCCATTGAAAATCAGCTAAAGGATCAGTGTTTGCTGGTAACGGGTGCCGCCGGGTCCATTGGAAGTGAGATAGTGCGTCAGGTGGCAAGATATAAACCCAAAAGGATCGTCCTTTGTGATCAGGCTGAAACGCCGCTGAATTCGCTGGAGCTTGAGTTAAGGGAGGAATTCCGCCAGGTGAATTTTGAATCTTTTGTTGCGGACGTCCGGGACAAGAACAGGTTGACCTGTCTTTTTGAGAAATTTCGACCCCAATTTGTTTATCACGCCGCGGCTTACAAGCATGTTCCATTATGGAACATCATCCTTCCGAGGCAATTCTTACCAATGTACTGGGTACCAAGAATGTAGCGGATCTTGCAGTACAATACGGCCTTGAGAAATTTGTAATGATCTCAACGGATAAGGCTGTGAACCCTACGAATGTCATGGGCGCCTCGAAGCGGATAGCGGAAATTTACATTCAGGGACTGAACAAATACGCGGGCGAGCATTCTTTTAACGCTGGCCTGAACAAAGAACTTAGTAACGGCATTGATAAGAAAGTGTTGATCGATCCCATCATTTCAACACGATTCATCACTACCAGGTTTGGGAATGTGCTGGGTTCCAATGGGTCGGTGATCCCCTTATTTAAGGCACAGCTGGAAAAGGCGGCCCTCTCACGGTCACCCATCCGGA
The DNA here is from genome assembly GCF_008033235.1 of Anseongella ginsenosidimutans. Taxonomy (GTDB): domain Bacteria; phylum Bacteroidota; class Bacteroidia; order Sphingobacteriales; family Sphingobacteriaceae; genus Anseongella; species Anseongella ginsenosidimutans. Next base: position 4,512 of record NZ_CP042432.1, on the reverse strand, counting down.
AATTACGCGGTATTTTATGACCATCCCGGAAGCCTGTCAGCTGGTTTTGGAAGCTGGGTCCATGGGCAATGGCGGAGAGATCTTCGTTTTTGATATGGGGGACTCGGTAAAGATCGTTGATCTGGCGAAGAAAATGATCCGCCTGGCCGGGTTTACCCCTGACAAGGACATTAAAATTGAGTTTACCGGTCTTCGCCCGGAGAGAAACTCTATGAGGAATTACTGAATAACAAGGAAAACTCCCTGCCTACCTACAACGAAAAGATTATGATCGCTACGGTCAGGGAATACGATTTTGAAACGATTTCCAAGCAGATCGATTCGCTTATCGCCGCCGCCGCGAACCAGGGGCCGGAGAAGCAGTAGTGGCGAAGATGAAAAAAATCCTTCCGGAATTCATCAGCAATAATTCTGTTTACGAACAGCTGGATAAGGAATTTGATCTAATCCCCTGATTGCGGGCGCTTTCTTTTTTATATTCCTTCTGGTTTTTTAACTTTTATTTTCTACTTTTGAAGTGTCTTCTATTTGACATAATTAAACATATACTCTTTGATTGGCGAAGTATCTCTTATTTCGGCTGTAATATTGGCTATGGCTATTGCATGGTTTGCAATTCCTCCAATAATCAGGGTTGCGAGGATAAAGAAGCTCTATGACGAACCTATTGAGCTTAGGAAGATCCATAAAAGAAGAATACCCAGTTTAGGGGTATTGGCATCTTTACTTCATTCCTCATTACCTGTGGCCTTTTTATGTCTCCGCAGGCACCTTACGCCAATTACCTGCTTGCCAGCGGCGTGATCATATTTACGATCGGACTTAAGGACGATCTGGTGGGCATGGACCCGTACAAGAAGTTTGCAGCGCAGATACTGGCGGCATTTATTATCGCGTACCTGGCCGATATACGGATCACCAGTTTTTATGGAATGCTCGGCATATATGACATTTCAAAGGAATTAAGCTATGCCGTTTCTATACTTTTCATTGTATTACGACGAACGCTTTAACCTTATTGACGGGATTGACGGACTGGCAGGAAGTATCGGGATCATCGTTTGCAGTACCTTTGGAATTGTCTTCTACCAGATGGGGGATACGGGTTTCGCACTGATCGCGTTTGCGCTGATCGGCGCTATCCTTGGATTTATGCGTTTTAACGTTTCCCCCGCAAAGATCTTTATGGGCGATTCCGGTTCTTATACGATCGGATTCGTCATTGCCACCCTTGCTATCCTGTTCGTGAGTTGAATAAATATGACCTGACCGTTAATCCGCAACCCTTCGTGAAGTCGGTTCCGGCGGTGGCGCTGGGAGTACTTATTATCCCTATTTTGATACCATCCGGGTGTTTTTTATGCGGATTGTAAAGGGACGTCTCCTTTTATTGCAGACCGGAACCATTTGCATCACCGGGCTTATCGATATAGGCTTGTCGCATACGCAGGCTACTTTAGCGCTTTCAGGTGTTAACATCTTTTTGTATTGCTTGCGTTTCAGCTTCAGTATATAGGAACTCTTGAGCTGGTGATCATTGTATTGCTGCTTGCACAATCAATCAACGTAGCCTCTGGTTATACGATATACGGTAAGGAAAATCGCGAGAAAGACCCTGGATTGCCGGAAATAACGCCGTTCAGAAAAGCCGAATATGAAAATGCTGCGGAAAGGAAGACCTTTGTGGAAGAGTTATTGAATACTAAGGAAAAACTGAGCGTATGCGATTATTCTATTCCTGGCTTCCTGGCTCGTTCTGGCCACTTTCTCCCTGTCTGCCTTTTCTCAGCTACTCCCCTTATCACACGAACTTGAATCCGCTCACGGCCGGACGATCTATAGCCTGGGGAATAAGTTCCACAGTTCTTGCATTCCTATTTCAGGATGAAATAGATACGCTTGGGGGAAGCCGCGCTGATTCGCTTTCTCCCTTTTTAATAACAGGGAACGTTCCTCTACAGGAAGCTTTTTACCGAACACTGATCCAGATCGACAAGCCGGATTATTCACTTTATCTGGACTTCTTCCCGATTTCCAGATTGGGAGAGAGTTTTCCGGTGATAAGACAACCTGGCTGAATACCCGTGGGCTGTCCCTGCAGGGAAGGATAGGTGAGAAGTATATTCTATACGGATTTCTATGAGAACCAGGCTGCCCTTCCGGGCTACCTGGACGAATTTGCCCGAAGCATCAATTCTTCCCGGGCAAGCAAGCATAAACCTATAATGGGGGAAGGCATTTGACTGGGCCTACGCTCAGGGTTTTGTTTCCTATAGCCCGTCCTCGCATTTTAATTTCCAACTGGGCATAGTAAGCAATTCATAGGTGATGGCTATCGTTCCATGTGCTTTCGGATGTAGGTTTCAATTATCCTTCGCTGAAAGTCACCACATCGCTGGGCCCCCTCCGTTATATGATCATGTGGGCGCAGTTCCAGGACCTGCAGGCGCCGGAAGTTGCCTTCGAGCAAGGGCACCGGAAGAAATGGGGGTAATTCATTACCTGGACTGGAATATTTCCAATCGTGTGAGCCTGGGGCTTTTTGAATCAATCATGTGGGCAAAACGCTGATTCTACCGGAAGCGGGCTTTGACGTGAAATACCTGAATCCGATCATCTTTTTCCGGCCTGTTGAATATTCCGGGGGAATTCCCCTGATAATGCGCTGATTGGGATGAACATCAAGGTAGAGCCTTTTGACAAGGCGGCAATATACGGCCAGCTTTCCCCTTGACGAGTTCAAATTTAAAGAAGTATTCGGCGGCGACGGATGGTGGCGAATAAATACGGCATCCAGCTGGGTTTCAAGACCTTCGATCTCTTTCGCGTGAAGGACCTGAACTGGCTGCTGGAATTCAATACCGTAAGGCCTTATACGTATTCCCAGCGGGATCCGCTTATCAACTACGCGCATTATAACCAGCCGCTTGGGCATCCCAGGGAGCCAACTTCAGGGAATTGCTTTCCATTGCTTCTTTAGCATGGACCGGTGGCGTTTTCGGGGCCAGCTGGTGTATAGCCAATACGGACTGGATCCCGCCGATAGCCTTAATTATGGCAAGGATATTTATAAGTCGTACGAGACAAGGGTCAGTGATTACGGTAATCACACGGTTCAGGGGAAAAGACGAACCTGTATTATGGAAACCTGCAGGTAGCTTACCTGTTAAATCCCAAAAACAATCTGCGCCTGCAAACCGGGCTTACCGTCCGGCGGGAGTCAGGACAGAATCAAACCTGGTCAGCTTTGGCCTGAGCAGTTCGTTCCGGAATTTATATTACGATTTTAGCAAGCCTTTCCGCTAGCAGATGCTCAATCCCGTGGTTTTCTATGAGGTTACGCTCCTGTGCCGCCAGTTATTCTGCATTGCAACAGTTTCCTATATGTAATAATTCCCATATGCAGCAGTTTGTGGGAGCAGCAGTCTGTGGGAGCAGTTGCTTTCACGAAGTGGTCAGCTGGTTAGCAGTGCTTCAGGAAGCGATCAGCCGGTTGGAAGCGGAAAGAGCCTGAAAAGAGCGCTTCGCGGTTTTCGCGATACCGGCCGCGTCGTAGTGGCATTCTTCATACAGCTCAGCCTGCTCTCCGTGTTCTACTACTTTGTTCGGGAATTCCCAGGCGAACTACCTGTGCCTGGTAGTTATGATCAGCCATGAATTCAAGGATCGCGCTGCCCATGCCTCCCATAATACAGCCGTCTTCTACGGTGACGACCTTTTTAAATTCCTTAAAAACCTCATGCAGCAGCGTCTCGTCAAGCGGCTTGACAAAGCGCATATCGTAATGCGCCGGCCGGATACCTTCCTGTTCAAGCAGGCCGATAGCTTTCCGGCAAAGTTTCCTACGTGGCGATGGAAAGAATAGCCACCTCGTCTCCGTCTGAAATTTTTCGGCCTTTCCCGACTGCAATTTCCTTCAGCGGCTTCTGCCAATCCGCCATAACACCTTTACCACGGGGATAGCGGATAACGAAAGGTCCTTTGACCTGGTCCAGCTGCGCCGTATACATAAGGTTTCTTAATTCTTCTTCATTCATTGGAGCCGCTACGATCATGTTGGGAATGCAGCGCATATAGGCCAGGTCGTAGGCGCCGTGGTGGTGGCTCCGTCGGCTCCCGCTATGCCGGCCCGGTCCAGGCAGAATACTACCTTTAGGTTCTGAACAGCTACGTCATGGATCACCTGATCGTAGGCACGCTGCATGAACGTGGAATAGATATTACAAAAAGGCACCAGGCCCTGGTTGCAAGGCCAGCCGAAAAGGTAACTGCATGTTGCTCCGCAATACCTACGTCAAAGGCGCGGTCGGGAAATGCATTCATCATGATATTCATGGAACTGCCGCTAGGCATGGCAGGAGTAATGCCCATGATTTTCGGGTTCTGTTGAGCGAGTTCTACCAGGGTATGGCCAAAAACGTCCTGGTATTTAGGTGCCTGGGCTTTGGGGCAGCTGACTTTTTTATTTCGCCGGTAATCTTGTCGAAAAGCCCCGGCGCATGCCATTTGGTC